>CBIHNU010000030.1:0-58204 GCA_966211585.1 uncultured Noviherbaspirillum sp.
GATCGTACGCGCTGCGGCCGGTCTTGTAATCGATCGCCGTCTCCGCATACCCGGCTATTACCATGTCTTTCTTCTTCATGTTCCCCTCACTCGCCGCGGAAGACAGCCGCGCGTTTTTCCTTGAATGCGGCGAGACCTTCGTCGCGGTCCTTGCTGAAATACAGCATGAACGACGCATCACCTTCGGCAGCCATCGCATCCGCCAGCGACATGTCCATGCCGCTGTCGACAGCGGACTTGATGAACATGACCGGCAGCGGCGCGGCCGCGCAGATCGTGCGCGCCAGTTCGCGCGCCTTGTCGAGCGCCTGGCCGGCTTCGGTGACATGGTTGACGAGGCGGAACTCCTTCGCTTCCTGACCCGACAGCCGGCGTCCGGTCCACATCATTTCCTTCGCCAGCGGCTTGCCGATCAGGCGCGGCAGCGTCGCGGTGCCGCCGCCACCGGGCATCATGCCGAGCTTCGCTTCCGGCAGGCCGAACTTGGCATTGGCGCCAGCAATGATCATGTCGCCCACCAGCGCCAGTTCCAGTCCGCCGCCGAGCGCGAAACCTTCGACCACCGTCATTACCGGCTTGGTATATTTCGGCAGCGTGCGGAACAGCATGTTGACCGGGCGCGTGGTCTTGCGCTTGCGATAGAAATCGAAGTATTCATTCGGCTTGATTTCGAATCCGCTGGTGTCGATGCCGGTGCAAAATGCCTTGTCGCTGCCTTTCAGAATGATCGCGCCCACCGAGCGGTCATGCTCGGCTTCGGCCAGCGCCGCCAGAATTTCCTGCGCGGTCTGGTCGCGCAGCGAGTTCATCTTCTCGGGCCGGTTGATGGTGATTTCCACCCAGCCCTCGACGCGCTCGACGACTACATCCTCGTAACTCATGATTTCTCCAACTGTTATCGGTCAAAAATCGGTCAAAAAATAGTTCCTGCCCGCGAACGCGGGCGCAACTCCGCCTTCGCATCGCGCCGTTGCCGGCTTGATGCGGGGCTGTTTTCAATTCAAGATTGAGTCTGCTCAGGCAGCGAAGAACTTGTCGTCCAGCGCGCGCGGCAGCAGGCCGTTCTTGGTCAGCAGATCGGCCGCGGTTTTCACCGACTTGCGCCCTGTCTCATCCGCCATCGACAGATGCTTGAGCTGCATGCGGCCCGAAGTGATGGCGAGCTTCATCACATCCGCCGGAATACCGGACTTGGATGCGACCAGCTTGGTCGCTTCATCGACATTACCCATGATGCCGGCCACACAATCGGCGAACACTTTGTCGAGCCTGGCGGCGATGCCGGGGTCCCTGGCAAGCGCTTCCGCGCGGATGCCGACGCCGAAGTACGGCAGATCGAGACCCTTTTTCTGGCGGTACTCTTCCCCGGTGTTGAACAGGATGCGCATGTCCGGCACCCGCTTGATGCCCGAGCTGATGTTCGGCTCCCAGGACAGCGCCGCGTCGGCCCGGTTCGCCATCACCAGCGTCACCGCCGCCGCCGGGTTGTCGACGTTCTGCACTTTCATCGCTTTCTCGATGTCGGTATCGGTCAGGTCCTTGATGATCGCCCGCGTCAGGCGATAGGTTCCGGTCGATTGCGGACAGGCAAGCGTCTTGCCTTCCAGTTCCTTCAGCGTCTTCGGCCCGGATGCAGGGGCGATGATGTTGATCATGTTGCCGGTCGAGATCGAACACAGGAAACGGATCGGCACGCCGGCCAGATAGCGCGCCGAAAATGTGTCCCAGGTGCCGATGCAGACGTCATACTGGCCGGCGACGAAATCGTTGTAGTAGGTGCCGACCGAGGTATAGGAATTCAGCGCGCCGAGGTTGACGCCATGCTTCTTGTCGAGGCCCTTCGAGACGATGTACTGGGTGATGAGAACCGTGAAGCCGGGCAGTAGGTTGGCCCATTTCAGCGCTTCGCCCTGCGCAAGTGCCAGTTGCGGAATGCCGAACGCGCCGCCGGCAAGCGTCAGTCCTGCGCCGTGCGCCGCAGCAGTCTTCAAAAAATTTCTTCTGCTTGAATCAGTCATCCTCGTCTCCTTGTAAAGATTTTGAAAGGCCGCCGGTTATCGAAACCGGGCGATGCGCCGCCGAACATGCGGAGCAACCTGTTCTTGATGGGGTGAATCGATACTAATCAACTACATTTCTCGCGGATAGAAGCCAAAATAAAACCTAGGTTCCCATATTTGGAACACGATTCACATGGCGCGCCGGTTTCATCCACCAAATACTCGAGCCCTTCCCTCGCTGCGAATCCCTGTCTTCCGATCCGCCGAAGACATGGCTCGGCAACGGCCGGGCGTCCGTTCGAGATCCGCAATGGACAACAGCGATTTCAGTCTTGAGTGCCGCTCAGGAGCCGATGAACGTCGGCCGCCGCTTGCGATGGAATGCTTCGACGCCTTCACGAAAATCGCCGGATGCGTGCTGCCGGCTGTGGTGATGGCCTTCGAGTTCGGCCGCGACGCGCCATTCATGCCTTCGACGCATGTTCGGATGACGTATCCGGGGATTTAATGATCGCCCTGCGCCTGCTTGCCCATCCCCTCCCAGCGCTTGACCAGGCTGGTGTGCGGAATCGAAAACAGATCGAGCAGGCGGCCGACAGTGTGGTTCACGATGTCGTCCAGCGTCTCCGGCTGCGTATAGAACGCCGGCACCGGTGGAAAAATGATGCCGCCCATTTCCGTCACGCTGGTCATGTTGCGCAGATGTGCCAGGTTGAGCGGCGTTTCGCGCGCAACCAGTACCAGGCGGCGCCGCTCCTTCAGGATCACGTCGGCCGCGCGGCTGACCAGGTTGTCGGCCAGGCCGTGCGCAATGCTGGCCAGCGTCTTCATCGAACACGGTGCGATCACCATGCCGGCCGATTGAAACGAACCGCTGGCGATGGTGGCGCCGATGTCCTTCACGTTATGCACCACGTCGGCCAGCGCCTCGATGTCGCCGCGCTTCATGGTCATTTCCTGTGCCGCGGTCATCGCGCCCGACGAAGACATCACCAGGTGGGTTTCACAGGCGCCGGACGCACGCAATTGTTCGAGCAGACGCACGCCGTACACCGCGCCGCTGGCGCCGGTGATGGCAACGATCAGGCGCGGCCTGCTTGTCGCGGTGTTCATGCCGGCATCACACCCGCATTGGCCCAGTCGACCGTGGCGCCGGCGACGATTTCCGCATCCAGGTCGATCTCGTCTTCACCGGGAATCCGGACCTTGGTGAAGACATGTTCGTGGTACGCCACCGGCTTGGTCGCATCGAGTCCCATCTTGGCGCTGATGCCTTGCAGATGCGCGGGCGGCGGCTCGCCATTGGCGGTTTCGGTCCCGACCGTGGTCGACGGATCGAGCACCGAGCCCTGCGCGCCGGCAACCACCACCAGGTCGCGGTCGGCCTGGAAGCGCGTGGCGACCGCCCATTCGACCTGCTGCGGATCGTGCACGTCGACATCGTCGTCCACCACGATCACCTGCTTGATGTCGTAGTGCGCGCCCAGTGCGCACAGGATCACATTTTTCGGTTCGCCTTCGCGGCGCTTCTTGAACTTGACATGCAGGTGGTAGCGCCCCACGCCGCCGATCGACAGATGCACGTCCAGCACGCTCGGAAAGCTGCGCTGCAGATGCGCGAGCAGCGTCGCTTCGCGCGGAATCGAACCCAGCAGCAGATGCTCCATCTCGGCCGGCACGATGGTGTGGTAGATCGGCGCAGTGCGATGGGTGACCGCTTCGACCACGATCACTTCGCGGTTTTCCTTCGCGCTGTAGTACTTGGGAAATTCGCCGAACGGACCTTCGGGTTCGCGCACCTTCGGCAGGATCTTGCCTTCGATAATGATCTCCGCACTGGCGGGCACCCGCACTTCGCTGGTCAGGCACTTGACCACTGGCAGCGGCGCACCGTGCAGCGCGCCGGCGATTTCCAGTTCGTCATGGTCGATCGGCGTGATTGCCTGCGATGCGAGCAAGGTGAGCGGATCGGCGCCAATCACCACCGCCACGTCGAGCGGCTGGTTGCGCGCTTCCGCTTCCTGGTAGAACGCATGCAGGTGGCGCGGCAGCATCAGGATCGCCATGCGGTCCTTGGCATGCACCTGGATCCGGTTGATCGACACGTTCTGCACGCCGGTCGCCGGATTGCGCGCGATCACCATGCCGGCCGTGATGTAGGGGCCGTTGTCATGTTCGCTGTGCGTCGGTACCGGCAGCAATGCGTGCAGGTCGATATCGCGATGAACGACTTGTTGACAGGCAGCTTCGCCGGCATCGACTTCGCGCCAGGGAATCGGGTTTTCCGCTGCGCACCGGAAGGTCGCCAGCAATTCCGATTGCTGGATGCCCATCGCTTCCGCGATCCATGCGCGGCGCGACATGAAGCCGGAGATCACCGGAATCGCATGCCCGCCGGGCTTCGGAAAGAACGCGGCCTGCTTGCCGTCGAGCCGCTTGGCGATCGCCGCCAGCCTGTGCTTGAGCGGCACGTTGTCACGAATCACCGCGAGACGTCCGGTCGCGCCAAGGCGTTCCAGCCATTGGCGCAGGTCATGTATCGCAGTGGCGGCGGAATTGCCTGTTTTCATACATCACTCCTTTTACTTTATTTCCCTGTATCGCCATCACGCGGCAATCGTGTGCTTGTCGAGACCAAGTATAGAGAGCGGAAATTATCAAAACAAATAATCATTAATGATCTCAATCATCATTAATAATGATTCATGAAATGGCGGCTCGCCGGCTCCGGCGGAAAATGTTGTGGATGAATTTTCTGGTTTTCCGTGCGATGATTTGCGATTCCGGGGTAGATGCGGGCGGATCGCACGGTCCCGAGGATGGCGCTATAGTAGCGATGAACTGCACAAGAAAAAGAGCGGATATGGGGTTGTTCCGGGGATCGTACCCGGGTCGCAATAGCCGCCTTGAAGGAGATATGGATGTCTGCTGCAGTACGGGTTTTACAGGGCAAGTTCGGGCGCGTCGCGCTGCTGGACATGGACCGTCCACTGGTCACGCACGGCCATTCGCAATGCCACGTGCTGATCAAGGTCAGCGGCGAAGATACGTTCTTCACGGTGCGCGATAAAGTCTATCCGCTCAATGACCACACTGCGGTGCTGATCAACTCGTGGGAGCCGCACGCGTACACGCATCACAACCCGGATGCGCCGCGTACCGTCATTCTGGCGCTGTACATCGAGCCGATGTGGCTGGGCGAAATCGAAAAGGCCCTGATCTCGAGCGGGCATCCCGGATTTTTCCCGCAATCGTGCGTGGAAATTTCCCGGCTGATCCGCAAGCTGTCGACCGCGCTGGCCATGCAGATGCTCTACGGCGACGAGCTGAGCGCGCAGCAGCTTGAAGGACATCTATCCAATCTGATGATCGCGGTGGTCGACGCTTTTTCCGAATGGCGCAACTTCAATGACCTGCGCGGAACGACCTTGCTCCAGGCGCCCGATTTCCGTATCCGGCGTGCAATCTCCTTCATGCGCGCCAACGTCGGCCTCGACCTCGATGTGGACCTGCTCGCGACGCAGGCATGCCTGTCCCGTGCGCACTTTTTCAAACTGTTTCAGCAGCACACCGGCCTCACCCCTCACCTGTATCTGAATGTCTTGCGCATCGAGGCTTCCATCGAAGGCCTGACCCGGAGCCAGCAATCGCTTGCCAGCCTGTCGGGCGAACTCGGCTTCAATGCGCAAAGCCATTTCACCCGCTTCTTCCAGCAACATCTCGGCACGGCTCCCAGCCAATATCGCAAAGTGGTCAACGTCTACGCCGACGCGCTATAAAAAAAGACTCCACGGTAAATCGGCACACTCTCCGGTAACGCAATACCGTCCTGCGCGGCTTACTCTTTTTGCACCAGCCATGCTGTAAAAAGAGGGCATTACCTTGAAACAGAATTCTCCTGTGCTCACCGAGGGGTCGGGCCCGGGTGCCGCGACCACCATGCGCACTCACCTGGGCCAGCCGCTGCGCCGCGTCGAGGATGCGTCGCTGCTGTCAGGGCGCGGCAGCTACACCGACGACATCGGCGTCAAGCCCGGCACCCTGTACGCCGCGATCCTGCGCTCGCCGCATGGACATGCGGAAATCCTGTCGATCGACAGCGCCGCCGCGCTCAAGCTGCCCGGCGTGCGCGCGGTGCTGACCGGTGCCGACATCGGCGCCTGGGCCACCCCGTTCGCGGTCGGCGTCAAGCAGCCGATGGAGCATTGGTGCATGGCAATCGACCGCGCACGCTATGTCGGCGAGCCGGTCGCGGTGGTGATGGCGGAAAACCGTTATCTGGCCGAAGACGCGCTCGAACTGATCAAGGTCGAATACCGGCAACTGGCCGCCGTGGTCGATCCCGAAGCGGCGCTCGCGCCCGAAGCGCCGGTGCTGCATGCGGCCGTCGGTTCCAACCTCGTCAATGATCGCCACTTCCGCTACGGCGACCCGGAAGCCGCGTTCGCCGCGGCCAAGCGCACGGTCTCGCTCAAGGTGCACTACCCGCGCAACTCATGCACGCCGATTGAATGCTTCGCGGTCGTGGCCGAATATCTTGCCGCGGACGACGGCTACGATGTGCTGTCGAATTTCCAGGGACCGTTTGCGTTGCATCCGGTCATGGCGCGCGCGCTCAAGGTGCCGGGCGCCAGGCTGCGCCTGCGCACGCCGCGCGATTCGGGCGGCAGCTTCGGCACCAAGCAGGCGGTCTCGACCTACGTCGTGCTGATGTGCCTGGCCTCGCGCAAGGCGGGCGCGCCGGTGAAATGGATCGAGGACCGACTTGAACATCTGCAGGCCGCCGTGTCGGCCACCAATCGCGTCACCACCATCGAAGCCGCGGTGCAGCCTGACGGCGAGATCACCGCGCTGCGCTACCACCAGATCGACGATTGCGGCGCCTACCTGCGCGCGCCCGAACCGGCCACGTTCTACCGCATGCACGGCATGCTGACCGGCGCTTACAGGGTGCGCCACCTGGCGGTGCACAACCAGGTCGTGCTGACCAACAAGACACCGTCCGGGCTGGTGCGCGGCTTCGGCGGGCCGCAAGTGTATTTCGCACTGGAACGGCTGATGCAGCATATTTCCGTCGAGCTCGGTCTCGATGCGCTCGACGTGATCCAGCGCAACCTGATCGCGCCCGATGCGTTTCCGTATCGCGCACCGGCCGGTTCGCTGTACGACTCGGGCAATTACCAGGCGTCGATCGCGCTCGGCGCCGAACACGGCGGCCTGGCCGAGCTGCAGGCACGGCGCGACCAGGCGCGCGCCGAAGGCCGCTTGTACGGCATCGGTTATGCGGCCATCGTCGAGCCGTCGGTGTCCAACATGGGCTATATCACGACCGCACTGACGCCCGAGGAGCGCGCCAAGGCCGGCCCGAAAAACGGCGCCAACACCAGCGCCACGGTCAGCGTCGATCCGCTCGGCAGCGTCAGCGTGATGATCGATTCGACGCCGCAGGGACAGGGACACCGGACCGTCGTCGCGCAGGTGGTGGCCGATGTGCTGGGGCTCGAACCCGGCGACATCGTGGTCAACACCGAACTCGATACGCAGAAAGACGGCTGGTCCATCGCGGCAGGAAACTATTCGAGCCGCTTCGCCGGCGCCGTCGCCGGCACCGTGCATCTGACCGCGCTCAAGGTGCGCGAGAAGCTGGCGCTGATCGCGGCCGACATGCTGCACGCGCAGCCGAACCAGATCGTCTTCGCCGGCCGCAAAATTTACGCCAGCGGCAACCCCGCGCAGAAGCTGCCGTTCCATCGCGTTGCCGGCGCCACGCACTGGTCGCCCGCCACGCTGCCGCAGGGAATGGCATCCGGCCTGCGCGAGACGGTGTTCTGGACACCGCCGCAACTGGAAGCGCCGGACGAAAACGACGTCATCAACAGCTCGGCCGTGTACGGCTTCCTGTTCGACATCTGCGCGGTCGAGGTCGACCGCGCCACCGGCAAGGTACGCATCGATCGCTACGTGACCTCGCACGACGCGGGACGCATCCTCAACCCGGCGCTGGCCGACGGCCAGATCCGCGGCTCGTTCGCGCAGGGCCTGGGTGCGGCGCTGATGGAAGAATTTGCGTATGGCAGCGATGGCAGTTTCCTGTCCGGCACCTTTGCTGACTATCTGGTGCCGACCACTTGCGAAGTACCGGAGCCGGTGATCGTGCACATGGAAACGCTGTCGCCGTTCACGCCGCTCGGCGCAAAAGGGCTGGGCGAAGGCAACAACATGAGCACGCCGGTGTGCATCGCCAACGCGGTGGCCGACGCACTCGGCATCGCCGACATCCGCCTGCCGATCACGCCTACCCGCGTGCACGCACTGCTGGCGCCGGACGATCCGCCGCCGAGCAAGCCGCGCGCCGCAGCGCCGCTGCAGCCACCGCAGGGTGGTCACGCGCTCAGCATGGCCGGCTCGGTCGATCTGCCCGCAACACCGGAACAGGTGTATGCGGTGCTGCTCGATCCGGATGCGCTGGTCAAGGTGATTCCCGGTTGCCACGAGCTGGTTCGCGTCGGCGAAAACCATTACCGCGCCGACGTCACCATCGGCATCGGACTGGTGAAGGCGCGCTATGCGGCCGAAGTCCGGTTGAGCGATCTGAATCCGCCGCGCAGCCTGTCGCTCGGCGGCAGCGGCATCAGCTCGCTCGGCTCGGCCCAGGGTGCCGGCCGGCTGACGCTGCAACCGATCGGCGACGGCACGCGCCTCAGTTACGACTACACGGCAGCGGTCAGCGGCAAGGTCGCGGCGGTCGGCGGCCGCATGCTGGAAGGCGCGGCCAAGATCGTGCTGCGCCAGTTGTTTGAACAGTTGGGACGGCAGGCCGGCGGCGGCAAAGCGGCGCCGCAACCGTCATGGTGGAAACGCCTGCTGCAATTGCTGGGAGTCGCCAAATGAAACCGGCAGCATTCGATTACATCCGCGCCGACAGCGCGCAGGAAACCGTCAGCCTGCTCGCGCAGTATGGCGAGGACGCCAAGATCCTGGCCGGCGGGCAATCGCTGATGGCGATGCTCAATATCCGCCTGGCGCAGCCGAAAATGCTGGTCGATATTTCGCGCTGCAAGGATCTCGATTACGCGCGCATCGAACACGGCAAGCTGGCAGTGGGTGCGGCAGCCACGCAGGCAAGCATCGAGACGCGCGCTGCCTTGGCGAACGAGGTTCCATTACTCAATCTGGCGCTTCCGTGGATCTCGCATTTCCAGATTCGCAACCGGGGCACCGTCTGCGGCTCGGTCGCACATGCCGACCCGAGCGCCGAACTGCCGCTATGCCTGGCCGCGCTGCAAGGCGAAGTGGTGCTGCGCTCGCAGACGGGACGGCGGGTGCTGAAGGCCGATGATTTTTTCCAGGGCATGCTGATGACCGCCGTGCGTCCCGGCGAAATCGTCGAAGAAGTGCGTTTCCCCTTGCAGCAGGCCGGCACGCGCTATGCGTTTGAAGAAGTGTCGATGCGGCATGGCGACTTCGCCATCGTCGCGGTGGCCGCCGTGGTCAGCGCCGGCGCGATCGAACTGAGCGTCGGCGGCGTCGCCGACCGGCCGGTGCGCAAGAGCCTGCCGCGACTGAGCGGCGCCGATCTCGACACCGCCATCAACGATTTCGCGTGGGAGCTCGAAGCGCAGAGCGATGCTCACGCCAGCGCCCAGTACCGGCGCCACCTGGTGCGCCAACTGGGCCGCAAATTGATCGAAAAGGCCAGTGCATGAAAAAGTATGAAAAAGACGTCCAGTATCCGATCACGCTCGTGCTCAACGGCGTGCCGCGCACCGCCCTTGCCGAATCGCGCATGCTGCTGTCGGATTTTTTGCGGCACCAATTGGGCGCCACCGGCACCCATGTCGGCTGCGAGCATGGCATCTGCGGCGCCTGCACCGTGAAGGTGGATGGCGTCGCACAGCGCTCCTGCATGCAGCTCGCGGTGCAGGCCGAAGGATGCCGTGTCGATACCGTCGAGGGCCTGAACCGCGACGATCCGGATGCACTCGGCGACCTGCAGCAGGCGTTCCAGCGCCATCACGCGCTGCAGTGCGGCTTCTGCACCGCCGGCATCCTGATGTCGTGCAGCCATTTCCTCGAACGCGTGCCGACGCCGACCGAACAGCAGGTGCGCGACATGCTGTCCGGCCACCTGTGCCGCTGCACCGGTTACACCAATATCGTCAACGCCGTGCTCGACGTTGCCGCAGAACGCCAAAACAACATTCAACGGAGAACAGAACATGCTTGATCTAGGACGCAGCTTCCTGGCGTCGGTGGAACGCAGCCCCGATGAAATCGCGCTCGTCGACGGCGATGTGCGCCTCAGTTATTCGCAATGGTTCGAACGCGTGCGCAACGTCGCGGGCGGGCTGCAGGAACTCGGCTTGGCGCGCGGCGATCATCTGGTCGCGCTGCTGCAGAACCGCTGGGAGACGGCGACGCTGCATTGGGCCTGCCAGTTCGCCGGCGTGATCATCACGCCGCTCAACTGGCGCGCCAAACCCGATGAACTCGACTACTGCGCCGCCGATGCGAACGCGAAGGCGATCGTGTTCCAGGATGTGTCTGCGCAAGCGGTGGCCGAATCGGCGGTCGCGCAAAAGCTGCCGCGCATTGCGGTCGGCGACGCTGCCGGCGCCACGCTCTCGTTCGATACGCTGCTGCAAGCAGCGCCGGGCGCGCAGCTGCTCAATGCCGATGCCAACGACTGGTCGCTGATGCTGTATACGTCCGGCACGACGGGCAAGCCCAAGGGCGTGCCGCGCCGCCACCGGCACGAACGTGCCGCCGCACTGGCCCACGTGGCGCAGAACCAGTACCGCCGCAATGAACGCACGCTCGGCGTGATGCCGCTGTATCACACGATGGGCGTGCGCTCGCTGCTGGCGATGGTGCTGATCGACGGCCGCTTCGTGTGCGTGCCGAAGTTCGATCCGGCCGCAGTGCTGGCAGCGATCGAAGCCGAACGCATCACCAATCTGTACCTGGTGCCGACGCTGTACCACGACATGGTGGCGCACGCCGATTGCGCGCGCACCGACCTGTCTTCGGTGCGCAAGCTCGGCTTTGCCGGCGCATCGATGAACGAGGCCCTGCTCAAGAAACTGGATGCCGTCTTCAAGCCGGAGCTGTTCGTCAATCATTACGGTTCGTCGGAGGTCTATACCTTCACCATCGACGCCGACGCGGTCAAAAAACCCGGCAGCGCGGGCAAGGCCGGGATCAACCAGCGCATTCGCGTGGTGCGGCTCGACAGCGGCAATCCGGAGATGATCGCCGCGCCGTACGAAGAAGGCGAAATCATTGCCGATCTGGCGGGCGACGAATCGTTCGAGGGCTACTGGAACCGGCCCGACGCCGACGCCAAGGCCTTGCGCGACGGCTGGTATTTCACCGGCGACACCGGCTACGTCGACAAGGACGGCGACCTGTTCGTGTCCGGCCGGACTGACGACATGATCATCAGCGGCGGGGAAAACATTTCGCCGGTCGAAATCGAAAGCCTGCTGTCGCTGCATGCGGCGGTCGATGAAGTGGCAGTGGCCGGTCTCCCTGACGCGCGCTGGGGCCAGTGCGTGACTGCCTTCATTAAGCGCAAGGGACCGGTTACGTCGGAGGAACTCGATACCCATTGCCGTACCTCGGGCCTGGCCAATTTCAAGCGCCCGCGCAACTACATTTTCGTGATGGAAGTGCCGCGCTCGCCGGTAGGCAAGCTGCTGCGCCGCAAGCTGGTCGCCAATGAATATGAAGCCGAAACCTGACGGCGTTCAACCTCAACAATCAATCATCCAACAGGAACCAACCATGACACAACTCACTCATCCGGCGCACACCCTGCTCGACAACCTCGACGGCTTTCGCGTCGAAATCGATGCGCAGCGCGAACGCGCAGACATCATTCTCAAGCGCGGCCCATTCAACATCATCTCGATGCCGCAGCGCGACCAGCTGCGCCTGGTGTTCGAGTCGCTCGACGCCAACGATGCGGTGCGCGTGATCGTGCTGCGCGCCGAAGGCGAACACTTTTCCAGCGGCGGCGACATCAAGGGCTTCCTCGAAGCGTCGCCCGAACACGTATCGAAGCTGGCCTGGAACATCGCCGCGCCGGCACGCTGCAGCAAGCCGGTGATCGCGGCCAATCGCGGCTTCTGCTTCGGTGTCGGCTTTGAAATTTCGCTGGCCTGCGATTTCCGCATCGCGACCGATACCACGTTCTATGCATTGCCGGAACAAAAGCTGGGCCAGATCCCGGGCTCCGGCGGTTCGGCTCGCTTGCAGAAGATGGTCGGCATCACCCGCACCAAGGACATCGTGATGCGCTCGCGCCGGATTCCCGGCAAGCAGGCATATGAATGGGGCGTCGCGACCGAGTGCGTGCCGGATACCGATCTCGAAAAGGCGACCGATGCGCTGGTCGACGAGTTGCGCGCGTTCTCGCCGATCGCGCAGCGCACCGCGAAGAAGCTGTTGAACGATACCGAGGATTCGCCGCTGTCGATCGCGATCGAACTTGAAGGCCATTGCTACAGCCGGCTGCGCTCGTCCGACGATTTCCGCGAAGGCGTCGAAGCGTTCCACGGCAAGCGCAAACCTGAATTCAAAGGCAGTTAAGGGGATTTTTTCTGCCCATGTGGCGTCATGTCATGGAAAGAATCAACCATTTTTTTCTTTAAAGTTTGGAGACGAGACAATGAAAAATTCACAAAAACAGATGACGGCGCCTTCGGGCAAGGCCAGCCGCCGGCAGATGCTCGGAGCGGCGGGACTGATGCTGGTCGCGCTGGGATTGCAATGCGCGCCGGTGATGGCGGCCGATCTGGTCGAAGTGCGGGTCGGCACCAACAACGTGGTCAGCGATGCGCCGTTTTTCATCGCCGAAAAGAAAGGCTATTTCAAGGAACAGGGAATCAAGATCACCTTCGTCAACTTCGACGCAGGTCCCAAGATGATCGCCCCACTCGGCACCGGGCAGCTCGACGTTGCCGCAGGCGCCATGTCGGCCGGCCTGTTCAATGCGGCGGCACGCGGCATCATCATCAAGGCGGTGGCCGACAAGGGCTCGACGCCGGCCGGCTACGACTACATGCCGATCCTGGTGCGCAAGGCGCTGGTCGACAGCGGCAAGGTCAAGAGCTTCAAGGACCTGAAGGGCATGAAGGTGGGCGAGGCGGCCAAGGGCGGCTCGCCCGGCTCCAAGCTGAACGAGGCGATGAAGAGCGTAGGGCTGAGCTACAAGGATACGCAGCACGAATACATTTCCTATCCGCAGCACGTAGCCGCGCTGATGAACGGTGCGATCGATGCCAGCATCACGACCGAGCCTTCGGCGACGCAAGCGGTAGAGCGCGGCGTGGCAGTGCGTTTTACGCCGCACGGTGATCCGTATCCCAACCAGCAGATTGCGGTGCTGCTGTACGGCGGCGATTTCATCAAGAAGACGCCGCAGCTCGCGCAGAAATTCATGGTCGCCTATCTGAAAGGCGCGCGCTTTTATAACGATGCGTTGAAGGACGGCAAGTTCGCCGGTCCGAACGCGGCCGAAGTGATCGACATCCTTGCCCATAACAGCAACGTCAGGGACCCGGCGCTGTACAAGAAGATGACGCCGAACGGCATCAATCCGAACGGCGCCATGAACGAAGACAGCCTGCGCAAGGACTGGGCGTTTTACAAGGAGCAAGGCTACCTGGAAGGAAATGTCAGCCTGGATCAGGTGGTCGATACCTCGTTTGTCGAGATGGCGCTGAAAGAGCTCGGCCCGTACAAGCCGAAGCCATGATGCGATGGATCTCTCCGCCTGCACCCCCTTCCCTTTTGCTTGAGAGCCGATCATGAATCTCAATGAAATCCCGTCGGCGGCAGTGGTCGAGCCGAAGATACGTCTCGCCAACCTGACCAAGCAGTTTCCAACCGGCGATGGCGTGTTTACCGCGATCGACAATATCTCGCTCGACATCGCGCCGGGCACCTTCTTCGTCATCGTCGGCCCGAGCGGCTGCGGCAAGACCACGCTGCTGCGCATCCTCGCCGAGCTTGAACAGCCGAGCAGCGGCAGTGTCGAGGTGCGCGCCGACCATCCGGGCAAGCCCAGCAATTCGATGGTGTTCCAGGGCGACTCCATTTTCCCGTGGATGACGGTGTGGGACAACGCGGCCTACGGGCTGAAGCTGCGCGGCGTGCCCGAGGCACAGATACGCGAGACGGTCGGCCACTATCTCGACAAGACCGGCCTGACCCGATTTGCGCAGCGCTATCCGCATCAGCTTTCCGGCGGCATGCGGCAGCGCGTGTCGATCGCCCGCGCGTTTGCCAACGATCCGGAAATCCTGCTGATGGATGAACCGTTTTCCGCTCTGGACGAACAGAACAAGACGCTGCTGCAGCAGGAAGTACTGCGCATCTGGGAGGAGGACAAGAAGACCGTGGTCTTCATCACCCACAGCGTGGACGAGGCGGTGACCCTGGGCGACAAGATCATGGTGATGTCGGCGCACCCGGGTCGCGTGAAAACGGTCATCGACGTCCCGTTTGCGCGGCCGCGCAACGTTCTCGAGCTGCGCTCGCAGCCGGCCTACGGCGAGATGGTCTACCAGATCTGGAGCCACTTGCGGGAAGAAGTGCAACGGGCCAAGGCCCAGGAAGAGGAACGCACATGAGCGGAAAATTGAGCCAGAAAACCTGGGAGCGCCTGACCGGCGTGCTGTCGCCGCTGCTGCTGTTGGTGGTATGGGAGCTGTGCGCGCGTACCGGCGTGATCGATACGCGCTTTTTCCCGGCGCCGACCAGCATCGCTGCCAAGCTCGTGGAACTGGCCGAGTCGGGAGAGCTGTGGTCCAACCTGTCGGCCAGCCTGCAGCGCCTACTGTGGGGAACACTGCTGGGCGGGATTCCGGCGCTGGCGATCGGCATCGTGATGGGACTGTACCGCCCGCTGCGCGCCGCGATCGATCCCCTGATCTCGGCTACCTACCCGGTCCCCAAGAGCGCGATCCTGCCGTTGATCCTGCTGATCTTCGGTCTCGGTGAAACCTCCAAGATCGTGATGGTCGCGCTCGGCGTGTTTTATCCGGTGGTGATCAATACCGTCACCGGTGTGCAGCAGATCGACCGGATCTATCTCGACGTCGGGAAAAACTTCCGCGCCAGCCGCTGGCAGACCTTCCGTACCATTGCGCTGCCCGGTGCGCTGCCTTCGATCATGGCAGGCATCAAGCTCGGCATCGGGATGGGATTGATCCTGATCGCGATCTCGGAGATGGTCGGCGCGAAAACCGGCATCGGCTTCATGATCTGGGATGCGTGGCAGGTGCTGTCGGTGGAAACCATGTATGTCGGCCTGGTGGTCATTTCGATTCTCGGCTTTGTGCTGACATTGATCCTCAATGAAATCGAGGGCTGGATCCTGCCCTGGAAGCAGGAACGCTAGAGCCGTTTTTTGCCTGGCTATGCGCTTGAAGCGGATTTGATTGGGAGTACAAGGCAAGGTGCGAGGCGCGCTGTATGGCGCGCCACACAAGCAGCGAGTAACACTGCCCTGTGCCCCAAAATGACGGCGGCAACGGCACAGTCGGTGAAAAGCATTCTGATCACCATGAATACGCACCCATCGAGGTGCGTATTCATTTTGTGCGCCCTCTTCGCAACGATCACTGTGTTTATAATCCTATCGTCTCTGTACGCCGTGCCAGGCGATGCAATGGTTCAATGATATCGTTGCCATCGGCGGCTTTGCCTGATTGCAATCGCAGCCGGTTATCACGGTCGATTTGCAGCCGATTTACAGCCCTCCCGGAAATAGGTCGATCCATGCCCGTCTCACTTGATAATCTGCTGGTCGTCGGTATTTCTTCCCGCGCGCTGTTTGACCTCGAAGCGGAAGAAGCGATTTTCCGTACGCAGGGCCTGGAAGCATACCGCCGGCATCAGCTCGACAATGAAAACGAAATTCTCAAGCTGGGCGCTGGTTTTGCGCTGGTGCGGGCGTTGCTGAAACTGAATGTGCTGACCCATAATCAGCGCTTCGTCGAAGTCGTCATCATGTCGCGCAATTCGTCCGAGACGTCGATGCGCATCTTTAATTCAATCAATCATTACGGCCTCGACATCACGCGTGCCGTCCTTTCCGGCGGTGCATCGCTGGCGCCTTATCTGCAGGCGTTCAACGTCAGCCTGTTCCTGTCCCTGCACGAGGATGACGTGCAGGCTGCGGTGAATTCCGGGGTCGCTTCCGCGTTGCTGTACCAGAAACCGGGAAATGCATTTGATGAGCTGGACCAGATCCGCATCGCATTCGACGGCGACGCGGTGATTTTCTCCGATGAATCGGAGCGCATCTTCCAGACCCAGGGTATCGAGGCCTTTGAAAATCATGAGCGTGAAAATGCACTGAAGCCGCTGCCCGAAGGCCCATTCGCGCGCCTGCTGAAAGCACTGTCCTACATCCAGACCAATTTCAAGTCGGCCGATGGCCGCTCGGCGCCGATCCGCACCGCGCTGGTCACCGCGCGTTCTTCGCCGGCACATGAACGCGTGATCCGGACACTGCGGGCATGGAACGTCGCGATCGACGAAACCTTCTTCATGGGCGGCGTTGCCAAGTCGGATGTGCTGGCCGCCTTCAAGCCGCACATTTTTTTCGACGATCAGCCAGGACATTGCGATCGTGCCGCCCCCCTGGTGCAGACCGGGCGCGTACCGGTCAGGAAACTGCTGGATGGCCCGGACAGCGCTACATGAAGCTCTTTGCGGGCAAGCCTCTTGGCGCAAGCTGAATACCCGCCTCGCAAACCTCCATAAAAAAAGCCGTTCTCCCTTGCGGGCAGAACGGCTTTTTCAAGACTGGCGCGATCAGCGATCAGCCACCGCATCCATTACGCACAGGGCTGTCATGTTCACGATCCGGCGCACTGTTGCCGATGGCGTCAGGATATGAACCGGCTTGGCGCAGCCGAGCAGGATCGGGCCGATCGCGATACCGTTGCCCGACGTCGTCTTCAGCAGGTTGTATGAAATGTTGGCCGCATCGATGTTCGGCAGCACCAGCAGATTCGCATCGCGCTTGAGCGGTGAATCCGGCATCAGCGATTTCAGCAACGCCGGGTCGAGCGCGGTGTCGCCGTGCATTTCGCCATCGATTTCCAGATCGGGCGCGCGTTCGCGGACAATGGCGAGCGCCGCACGCATCTTCTTTGCGGATTCGCTGTTGCTGGAACCGAAATTGGAGTGCGACAGCAGCGCAGCGCGCGGGCAGACTCCGAAGCGGCGCATTTCCTCGGCGGCGAGTATCGTGATTTCGGCCAGTTGCTCGGCACTCGGATTTTCGTTGACGTGCGTGTCGACCAGCACGACCTGCCGATCCGGCAGGATCAGCCCGTTCATCGCCGCATACACATTGACGCCTTCGCGCTTGCCGATCACCTGGTCGATGTACTTCAGATGCAGGTCCGTGGTCCCGTAGGTTCCGCAAATCATGCCGTCGGCGTGCCCTTTATGCAGCATCATCGCGCCGATCAGGGTATGGCGGCGACGCATTTCCAGTTTGGCATATTGCTCGGTGATGCCCTTGCGGCGCGTCATCGACAGATAGGTGCTCCAGTAATCGCGATAGCGTTCGTCGTATTCCGGGTTGATGATTTCGAAGTCGACTTCGGGGCGCAGGCGCAGGCCGAATTTTTCGATACGCTGCGCGAGAACGGCGGGACGGCCGACCAGGATGGGCTTCGCGAGTTTTTCATCGATCACCACCTGCACCGCGCGCAGCACGCGTTCTTCTTCCGCTTCGGCGAACACGATGCGCTTCTTGCCGGCCGGCGCTTTCTTCGCGATCTGGAAGATCGGTTTCATGAAGGTGCCGCTGCGGTAGACGAATTGCTGCAGGCTGGCGATATACGCTTGCATGTCCTTGATCGGGCGTGCGGCAACGCCGGAATCCTCGGCAGCCTTCGCCACCGCCGGCGCGATCTTCATCATCAGGCGCGGATCGAACGGCTTCGGAATCACATACTCCGGACCGAAGGACAGGTTGCTGATGCCGTAAGCGGTTGCGACGATATCGGACTGTTCCGCCTGCGCCAGTTCGGCGATCGCATGCACCGCGGCGATTTCCATTTCGCGCGTGATGGTGGTGGCGCCGGAGTCGAGCGCGCCGCGGAAAATATACGGGAAGCAGAGAACGTTGTTGACCTGGTTCGGATAGTCGGAACGTCCGGTCGCGATCACCGCGTCGTCGCGCACCGCCTTCACTTCTTCCGGCAGGATCTCCGGGGTCGGATTGGCGAGCGCGAGAATCAGCGGCTTCGCATTCATCTGGCTGACCATTTCCGGCTTGAGCACGCCGCCGGCGGACAGGCCGAGGAAAATGTCGGCGCCCGGCATGACTTCCGCCAGCGTGCGCGCACTGGTTTCCTGGGCAAAGCGCTCCTTGTCCGGATCCATCAGTTCGGTACGGCCCTTGTAGACCACGCCGGCCAGGTCGGTGACGAAGATGTTTTCGATCGGGAAGCCGAGATCGACGATCAGGTCGAGACAGGCCAGCGCTGCGGCACCCGCGCCGGACACGACCAGCTTGCATTCATTCAGATTCTTGCCGACGACTTTCAGGCCGTTCAGGATGGCAGAACCGACGATGATCGCGGTACCGTGCTGGTCGTCGTGAAAGACCGGGATCTTCATCCGGTCGCGCAGCTTGCGCTCGATGTAAAAGCATTCGGGCGCCTTGATGTCTTCCAGGTTGATGCCGCCGAAGGTCGGTTCCAGCGCGGCGATCACGTCGCACAACTTGTCCGGATCGGTTTCGTTGATCTCGATATCGAACACGTCGATACCGGCGAATTTCTTGAACAGTACGCCCTTGCCTTCCATGACCGGCTTCGACGCCAGCGGCCCGATATTGCCCAGGCCGAGGACGGCGGTACCGTTGGTGATGACGGCGACCAGGTTGCCGCGCGCGGTGTATTTGAATGCGTTGGCCGGATCGGCCACGATCTCTTCGCAAGCCGAGGCGACGCCGGGTGAATACGCGAGCGCGAGGTCGCGCTGATTGGTCAGCTGCTTGGTGGGTGTGACGCTGATTTTTCCAGGGGTAGGAAACTCATGGTATTCGAGCGCCGCCTGGCGTAACTGCTGGCGCATCTCTTCTTTTTGATCGTTCGGCGATTCCATGATGTGGCCTTCCTTTTTATCTTGCGGAAAGCTTTCGATTTTATCAGACGGCTTCCCCAGTATTTATACGTATTTATCCTAATTAAATGTTATTTCATGTCTATCGCTGATGCGCGTCGATCGAGAAAAGAAATACCTGGGCCGTCGGCTGCAAAGTTCTGCCACACAACAACTATCAAAATAATAGAAACAATCAATTTTATTTATCAATATATTCAACCTATCATTCACTCCACGCTGATTGCAAAAACCGGAAAGACACTCAACCCAAACAGGAGCGAAGCATGGCAAACCAACATTCCATCACCATCCAGAACCTCGAAGCCGCTTTTGCCGGCGAGTCGATGGCGCATATCAAGTACCGTTATTTCGCGAAGCTTGCCCGGGAAGCCGGCGCGAACGACGTCGCAAAAATCTTCGAAGAGACCGCCGACCAGGAAGTCATGCATGCATTCGGCCATCTTGACCTGCTCTATCCGAAAGCGCAGCTGACGCCAGCCAAGGCGCTCGAAATCGCGATCGAAGGCGAAACTTACGAGTACACCGAGATGTATCCGAAATTCCGTCACCTGGCGGTCGAGGAAGGCAACCAGGCGGCGGTCGCCGAGTTCGACGAGCAGATTGCGGAATCCCGGGAACACGCGGACGCCTTCCGGCAAACGCTGGAAAAGGCGGCAAAGCGGTTTGCCGCGCTGGCCAAGGTGGAAGAACGTCACGCGAACAACTACCGGCAAGTACTGGCGGCAACACAACAATAACGGCAAAATTACTTCCATACAGAGAGGATCATCATGAAAACTTACCAATGTGTCGTTTGCGGATTTGTGTATGACGAGGCCGTCGGCCTGCCGGAAGACGGTATTGCGCCGGGCACGAAATGGGACGACATCCCGGCTGACTGGGAATGCCCGGATTGCGGCGTCGCGAAAGCCGATTTCGAGATGGTCGAAGTCTGAAAAACGAAAAGGCGCATGCGGTTCTCCCGCCTGCGCCAACTGCCGGGCCCGCTTCATGGCGCCGACGGCAACTACAGGGGAGCATCAACATGAAACCGATCATCATCGTTGGCAGCGGCCTTGCGGGCTACACACTCGCCCGCGAACTGCGCAAGCTCGACAAAACCGCGTCATTGCTCATCATTACCGCCGATGACGGCGGCTTCTACTCGAAGCCGATGCTGTCGAATGCATTTGCGCAAGGCAAGGACGCTGCGCAACTCGTCACGCAAAGCACGACGCAGATGGCGGCCCAGCTCGGCGCGACCATCATGACCGGCACGCGCGTGACTGCCATCGATACGGCAAACCGGAAAATCGAAACCGGCGCCGGCGCATTCGAATATGCAAAGCTGGTTCTCGCGGTCGGCGCGCAGCCGATCCGGCTGCCGCTTCAGGGCGATGCGGCGGAGCGGGTGATGTCGGTCAATCATGTGAGCGATTACGCGCTGTTTCGTAACCGGCTGGCACAGGTTCCAACGGGCGCCGGGACACGCGTGACGATACTCGGCGCCGGCCTGATCGGCTGCGAGTTCGCCGACGATCTGGCCGGCGCGGGTCACAAGGTCACGCTGGTCGATCCGAATCCATTGCCGCTGGCTGCGCTGGCACCGGCCGCTCTGTCTCAAGGCCTGCATGCGGCCCTGACCGGACGCGGTGTCACGCTGCGGCTCGGAACCACGGCGGCACGCATCGATCAGGGCGGCGACGCGCTGCGAGTGACCCTCGCGGACGGCGGCACGATGGAAACCGACGTGGTTCTGTCCGCAGTCGGCCTGCGTCCTGACCTGCGTTTGGCGCAGGCCGCACAATTGACGACCGGGCGCGGCGTCGCAATCGATGTCTACGGACAGACCAGCGCGCCCGATGTTTACGCCCTGGGCGATTGCGCCGAATACACCCATCATGAAGACGGCAGCAAACGCACGCTGCCCTACATCGCACCGCTGATGACCGCGGCACGCGCAATTGCGCGCACCCTGGCCGGACAAGCGACACCGATCGAGCTGAAGGCGGCACCGGTGATCGTGAAGACTCCCAGCTATCCGCTGGCGCTGATGCCCGCGCCGATGGCGCCGTCGGCAAGCGGGACATGGCGCGCGACCGAACATGAGGGCCGGACAATTTGCCGCTTCCATGACGGCAGCGGCATGCTGGCCGGTTTCGGTGTGGCGCCGCATGACGCAGGCGTGCGCCAACAACTGCTGGCTGAACTGGGCACCCGTCTGATCGAGGCAGCCTGATCCAATCGGAAACCTTGCGCCGCCTAGCAGGCTGTTGAAATTCATCCACGTGTAAACGAGGGTTGTGGGATAAGCGTTATGGATATCGTGTTCATAACTGTGGGGCGAATGCGATGCGCGGATTCGATACGATGCAGGAAAGCCTGTTCACTGTCGCCAAGCTGGAAGACTTCATTCCGGCGGATCATCCATTGCGGCCGATCCGCGACCTACTCAATCAAGCCCTCAAGCGGCTCAACGGGCTGTTCAACCTGATTTATGCTCACACCGGCCGCGCCTCGATCGCGCCGGAGAAGCTGATGCGCGCGTTGCTGCTGCAAGTGTTTTACTCGGTGCGCAGCGAGCGCATGCTGATGGAGCAAATGCGCTATAACCTTCTGTACCGCTGGTTTGTCGGGCTGACGATGGACGATGCCGTATGGGACCACTCGGTGTTTTCGAAGAATCGTGACCGCCTGCTCGAACACGAAGTCGTGGAAGCGTTTTTCACCGAAGTCATGATGCTGGCGGACAAACAGGGGCTACTCTCGACGGAGCATTTCTCGGTCGATGGCACGCTGATCCAGGCGTGGGCCAGCCACAAGAGCTTTTTGCCGAAGGATGGCGCCGATGATGGCAAGCCCCCCGAGGGGGGCGGGCGCAACGCGCAAGCTGACTGGAAGGGCAAGCCGCGCAGCAACGACACGCACGCGTCGACGACCGATCCGGATGCGCGCCTGTACAAAAAGAGCGACAACACGCCGGCGGTGATGGGATACCTTGGACATATCCTGATCGAGAACCGGACGGGTCTGGTGGTGGGCGCAGTGGCCAGTCATGCCGATGGCATGGCCGAGCGGGCCAATGCATTGCACCTGCTGGATCGAACACCGGGCCAGCATCCCAAGACCGTGGGGGCGGACAAGGCCTATGACACCCGTGACTTCGTGGCGAATTGCCGCGCACGCAACGTCACGCCCCATGTGGCGCGGCACATCAGACGATGGGGCGGGAGTGCCATCGACGGTCGTACGACTCGCCATAGTGGGTACGACGTCAGCCAGGTGAATCGCAAACGCATTGAAGAACACTTCGGCTGGGGCAAGACGGTCGGCAGGATTCGGCAAACGGTCTATCGTGGACTACGCCGGGTTGATCAACACTTCAAGCTGACGATGGTGGCCAGCAATTTGACCCGCATGGCACGACGACTGTTTGCAGCGCCCGAAGAAGCACAGCCATGAAGCACAGCCATGCAATTGGCACTGTGCCCCATGCCAGATTGCATCAGAACGATGCCTCCCCCTCAGAAATGAGGGAGTAATTTGCATCAGAAATTATTGAAAACCATGCTGTGATCGCCGGAACGCAGCGATTTTCAACAGCCTGCTAGAGCGTATGCCGCCGCATTCGGTACAATCGCGGCATGCTGTCCGAATTCGATCTGATCGCGCACTATTTCACCCGCCCGCCGCGCCCCGGCGGCCCGGTCGCACTCGGTGTCGGCGACGACTGCGCACTCCTGACGCCGTCGCCCGGCATGCAACTCGCGATTTCCTGCGACATGCTGGTCGAGGGCCGGCACTTTTTTCCGGATGCGGACGCGTTTTCCCTGGGCCACAAATGTTTGGCCGTCAACTTGTCCGATCTTGCCGCGATGGGCGCAAAGCCGGTCGCGTTCACACTTGCGCTCGCGCTGCCCGACGCCAATGCTGCTTGGCTTGCGCCCTTTGCTGACGGACTGCATGCATTGGCCGACCGGCACGGCTGTGAATTGATCGGCGGCGATACGACGCGCGGACCGCGCAACATCTGCATCACCGTATTCGGCGAAGTGCCCGCCGCTGCCGCCCTGCGGCGCAATGCAGCGCAGGTCGGCGACGACATCTGGATTTCCGGCATGCTGGGCGATGCGCGGCTGGCGCTTGCCGGTTATCGCAACGAACTGCAGCTTGATGCTGCGACATTGAATGCGGCGGCGGTACGCATGCATGCGCCGACGCCGCGCGTGACGCTTGGCCTGGCACTGCGAGGCATCGCGCATGCGGCAATCGATATTTCGGATGGCTTGATCGGCGATATCGGGCATGTGCTGAAGCGCTCGGGCGTCGGCGCGACGCTGGACGTGGACGCCCTGCCGGCAGGCCCGGTATTGCTGCAGCAGCCGCAGGACATTCGCCGCCGCTTCGCGCTGGCCGGCGGCGACGATTACGAACTGTGCTTTACCGCGCCCGCCGATCGGCGCGATGCGGTGCTGGCCGCTGCGAACGCGGCCGAGATCGCGGTAACCCGCGTCGGCCGCATTGAAGCGGCGCCCGGCTTGCGCCTGCTCGACGGCAACGGCAGCGCGCTCGACCTTTCCCTGACATCGTTCGACCATTTCGCCTCGCCATGACCACACTCGAATCCGGCCAAACCGCCCTCGTCGCCAAACCCGACGCCCGTTTCATGCTGGCGCATCCATCCCACCTGCTGGCACAGGGTTTCGGCAGCGGACTGTCGCCGATCATGCCCGGCACCTCGGGAACACTATTCGCATGGCTTGCGTTCACGGTGCTGTCGGCGCGCTGGCCGAATCTGTTCACGCCGTTGCACTGGGCAGTCATCATCGTCGTCGGCTTCGTCATCGGCGTCTGGGCTTGCCGCCGGACCGGCCGCGACCTCGGCATCGCCGATCACGGCAGCATGGTCTGGGACGAGATCATCGCGTTCTGGCTGGTGCTGCTGTTGCTGATGCCAGCCGATTTCGGCACGCAGCTGTGGGCGTTCTTCTGGTTCCGCGTGTTCGACATGGTGAAGCCGGCGCCGATCCGCTATTTCGACCGCAATTTCAAGGGTGGTTTCGGCGTGATGTGGGACGACATCGTGGCAGCGTTTTATACGCTGCTGCTGTTCGCGTTATGGCGCAGCATATAAAAACGCGGCCATGCGGCCGCGTTGGATTCGATGTGTATTCTGCTGTTTACATCGACGTCGCCGAACGCGCCGCCTGATCGTACAGGCCGGACAGGATGCGCAGGAAGCGGGCCAGCTCGCTCAGTTCGAAGCTCTCGGTACCGTCACCGGTCAGGCCCGACACCAGCACCTGTTCGCGAATCTCGTAATAGCGCTTGCACAGCGCCTGGCCCGCATCGTTGGTCGAGTACAGCACTTCCTTGCCCCGCCTTTCGGTTTTCACCAGGCCGAGCGAATGCAGTTTCTTCAACGAGTAATTAACGATGTGCGTGTCTTCGATGTTGAGGATGAATGCAATATCGGCCAGCTTCTTTTCGCGCGCGCGATGGTTGATGTGATGCAGCACCAGCACGTCGGTGATGGTCATGTCCTTCATGCCGGCGGCGGACATGCAGCGCACCGCCCAGCGGTTGAACGCGTTGCTTGCAATAATCAGGCCGAATTCAAACTCGCTCAGCTCCGCGCTGCGGCCGGCCGCCAGGTGCGACGACGAAACGATCGGCACCTTGACCGGCGGCGCATCGGGTGTCGTCGGCTGCGCGAATGTCGCCTTCGAGCTGCTCTTTTCCTTTGTCATTCCAAACTCCAGGGTGGTTATGGTGCGATTTCATTCCGTCATGAAATCCGTAACCAGCATCTTACCCGGAGAATGCGTAATGCAAAAAGGAATCCGGCTGAGTTCGGCGATGTACTGCGGCGTCACGCCGCAAGCCCAGAACACCGGCAGCTCGTCGTCCAGAACCGGTACCGGTTCGCCGAATTCGGGGCGGGACAGGTCGGCGATGCCGATCGCATCCGGATGGCCGATATGCACCGGCGCGCCATGCACTTGCGGAAAGCGGCCGGAAATCTCGACTGCGCGCGCGATGTCGCGGCTCTTGATCGGCCGCATGCTGACCACCATGTTGCCCTGGAAGCGGCCGGCCGGCTGACACGGAATACTGGTCTTGTACATCGCGACGTTGCGCTTCTGTTCGACATGCCGCAATGGTATGCCGCCCTGCATCAACGCACTCTCGAACGAATAGCTGCAGCCGATCAGGAAGGTGACGAAGTCGTCGCGCCACAGCGCTTTGATGTCGGTCACTTCGCTGCTCAGCATGCCGTTCTCGTAAATACGATAGCCCGGCAAGTCGCTGCGGATGTCGGCCTGCGGCGCGCAGCGCGGTTCGAAGCAGCCCGGCTCCAGCACCTCGACCAACGGGCACGGCTTCGGATTGCGCTGGCAGAACAGCAGGAAGTCGAACGCATGCTCGCGCGGCACGATCATCATGTTGGCCTGCACATGGCCTGCGGCGAAACCCGAGGTCGCGCCGGTGAATTCGCCACTGCGGCACAATGCGCGCAACGCCTGCGCGGAAAGCGGTGTGTTGTCGCGTGCTGTCATGTCAGAGTCCCAGGTAGGCTTTCTTGATGTCTTCGTTGTTCAGCAGCTCCTGCCCCGCGCCTTCCATCACGATGCGGCCGGTCTGGATCACATAGCCGTAGTCCGCGATCGCCAGCGCCTTATGCAGGCTCTGCTCCACCAGCAGCACCGACACGCCCTGTTCGTTGACCATCCGGATGGTGTCGAGCACCTTGGTCACGAATTTCGGTGCGATGCCCCACGACGGCTCATCCAGCAGCAACAGCTTCGGCTTCGACATCATCCCGCGTCCGATCGCCAGCATCTGCTGTTCGCCGCCGCTCATGGTGCCGGCGAGCTGGCTGCGGCGCTCCTTCAGGATCGGGAACAGCGAATAGATATGATCGATCGACGCGGCTATTTCCTGCTTGTCGTCCCGGGTATAGGCGCCCAGTTCGAGATTGCGTTCCACCGTCAGCCGCGCGAACAGGCGGCGTCCTTCCGGCACCAGCGACAGGCCCATCGGCACGCGCTTGTGCGCAGGCACGTTCTGGATCTCGGCGTCGTTGAACTTGATCTGTCCTTCTTCGGCCGCGTTCAGGCCGGCGATCGCACGCAAGGTGGTCGATTTGCCGTTGCCGTTGCCGCCGACCAGCGCGACCAGCTTGCCCTTGCCGACGTCGAGATTGACCTTGGAAACCGCGAGCACGCCGTCGTAGCTCACCCGTAAATTGCGAACCTGCAGCATCATTCTTCTCCCAGATAGGCGGCGATCACTTTCGGATCGTTGGACACTTCCTGCGGCGTGCCGTCCGCGATCTTCTTGCCGTAATCGAGCACGACGATCGCATCGGCGATCGGCATGATGCCTTCCAGCACATGCTCGACGATCAGGCAGGAAATGCCTTGCTCGCGGATCTTCAGCACGACCTCGACCGTCTCTTTCACTTCGGTCGGATTCAGGCCGGCCATCACTTCATCCATCAACAGCAGTTTCGGCCGCACCGCAAGCGCTCGCGCCACCGCCAGGCGGCGCTGCTCGCTGATGGTCATGCTGCCGGCGGGCTTGTCGCGGAAGCGGCCGAGATTGACGAAGCCGAGCAGGTCGATCGCATTGCGCCGCGCAGCGCTCACATTGCGATCGATCAGGAACGCGCCGACCATCACGTTCTCGAGCGCGGTCATGCTGGTGAAGGTGCGCGCCACCTGGAAGGTGCGGCCGATGCCGGCGCGTGCGCACTGTTCCGGCGTCATTCCGGAAACCTTTTTGTCGTTGAGCCAGATGTCGCCCGAGGTCGGCGGGAAATAGCCGGCGATGGAATTGAACATCGTGGTCTTGCCGGCGCCGTTCGGACCGATCAGTCCGACAATCTTGCCGGCGCCGACTTCAAACGACACATCCTGGTTGGCGGTGATCCCGCCGAATTTCTTGGTAACGCTTTCGACGCGCAATAAGCTCATCGTCATTCTCCTTTTGCGTTCTGCGCCTTCAGGGCTTTGCGCCGCGCGACAAAATTGGTGATCCAGCCAACCACGCCGGTCGGGTAATAAACCGCGATGACGATGATGAGCGCCGCATAGATGATCAGATCGGTGCCGCGGCCGGTGCCACCGAACAGGATCCGCGTGCCTTCGTCGATGCCGGTCAGGATGCCGGCGCCGACGATCGGGCCGAACAGCGTGCCGATGCCGCCGAGAATCGACACCAGCGCCATCTTGATCGACAGTCCGGTGCCGAGCACCGAAGCCGGGTCGATATAGAGTTCCTTTTGCGCATAGAAGCTGCCGCCGAGCGCGGTGAAGAAGGTACTGACCGCGAACGCCACCTGCTTGTAGCGGCCGAGGTTTACGCCCAGGCTGCGTGCCGCATCGGGTTCATCCTTGATCGCGCGGAAGTAGTAGCCGAGATAGCTTTTCTCGATCAGGAAGTTGGCCAGCAGCGTCACCAGCAACAGGCCCAGTGCGATGTAGTAGTACGGCACCTTGGAAGAGAACACGAACGCAGCCCAGCCCTGCTGGTCCATCGGCAGCGTGAGGCCGACAGCCGCGCCGGCGAATTCCCAGTTGTTGAACACGATTTGCACGATCTCGGCGACGGCAATCGTGGCCATCACGAAATAGTGTCCCTTCAGGCGAAAGCAGGACCAGCCGATCACCAGGCTGATCGCTGCCGCCAGCACGCCGCCGCCCAGCATCGCAAACCAGGGATTGATTCCCCATTGGGTGAACAGCAGCGTCGAGGTGTAGGCACCGATGCCGTAGAACGCCGCGTTGCCCAGCGATACCTGGCCGGCATAGCCGCCGACGATGTTCCATGCCACGCCCAGTTGCGCCGCCATCAGGATCAGGATCGCGGTGTTCTGTTGCGATGGATTGTCGATAACCCACGGCAGCAGGATGGCGACCGCCAGCACGATCAGCAGCGCGGCATGGCCGGGCCTGAACCTGCTGGCCGATGTCGCCGGGACATCGATCGATTGGGAAATTGTTGGATTCTTGCTCATGACAAACCCTTTCATATGCGCGATAACTTGCTCAGGCCTTGCCCAGCAAACCTTTTGGTCGGAACATCAGCACGGCGAGGAACAGTGCCAGCACGATTGCCATCTTGTATTGCGGACCGAGCAGGAAGCCGCCCATCACTTCGATCACACCGACCAGCACGCCGGCGATCAGCGCGCCGACAATACTGCCGAAGCCGCCGAGAACGACGACCACAAAAGCGATCAGGATGAAGTTGGCGCCGACTTCCGGAAAGATCGGAAAGAAGGTCGACAGCAGGCCGCCTGCAACGCCGGCACAGGCAGCGCCGAGGCCCCAGGCCAGTGCAAACATTTTCTGCGAATCGATGCCCATCAGACGGGCCGCGTCCT
Source organism: uncultured Noviherbaspirillum sp. (assembly GCA_966211585.1). Classification (GTDB taxonomy): domain Bacteria; phylum Pseudomonadota; class Gammaproteobacteria; order Burkholderiales; family Burkholderiaceae_D; genus Noviherbaspirillum. The sequence goes on from CBIHNU010000030.1 coordinate 28,534, forward strand.
TGTCGGCGGCGGTCGCTTCCAGCGCCGCACCGGCGCGGGTCCGGGTGATGAACAGATAGACGCCGATCGTGACCAGGATGGCGCCGACACCGGCGACCACCTGCGGCAGGCCGATCTGGATGCCGGCAATAACCAGGTTGCCGCTGACGACCGAATTGTCGACCGTTCTGAAATCCGGCTTCCAGAGGAATTGCGCGATGCCGCGAAACAGCAGCATCAGGCCGAAGGTGGTGAACAATTGCGACACCATCGGGGAATTGGTGATCTTGCTGATAACCAGTTTGTAGACGATCACGCCCAGACCGAACAGGAACAGCGCGGTGAGCGGCAGCGTGAAGATCGGATCGAGCGCGTACAGCGAATACAGCCAGAAACTGGAATACATGCCGAACATCAGGAATTCGCCATGCGAAAAATTGACGATGTCCATCACGCCGAAAATGATCGTGAGTCCGATTGCCACCAGCGCGTAAATCAACCCGATCAGCAGCCCGGACGCCAGGGTCTGCAATAAAATTTCCAAAGACATATGAATCTCCTGTTACCTGTTTTCTTGTATCGATTGCTGCTTTTCTAGTCGAGCGATATTGATGGCGTTCTGAAACATGGCGTTGCGGACCAGCGTGTTAATAAAAACTGCGACGAAATTGCGCGGATGGATCAGGTCAGGACAAGATACCCATCCATCCCCATCCGCCTTGCAGCCTCCTGCCGAATGCAGGAGACCGCTCTACTACAGCACCGAATTACTTGCGGTCATTCCACTTCGGCATCGGCCACACGACGTCGCGCGTCGCCAGGTCGAACGGCCATACCGTGTGGTACTGGCCGTCGATGATCTGCACCAGGATGCCGGAACCGTAGATGTTCTGGCCATGCTGATCGAACTTGATGCCCTTCCACGGCATGATGATCTTGTTGCCCGGGATATTGGTTTCAACCAGTGCCTTGCGGATCGCTTCCGGATCGGTCGAACCGGCGCGGTTGATCGCATCGGCCAGCGTCATCAGGCCAGTGAAGGTACGCGATGAATTGCCGGTGAAGTTCGCCTTGTAGCGGCTGAAGTACAGGTCGTTCACCTGCTTGATCAACGGATTTTTCTTCGCCAGGTCGAGCGACCAGACATCGCGCGTGATGATGTAATCCGCATCCTTGCCGAGCGTACGGATGAACTCGGTATCGGTAAAGCCGGCATTGTTTGCCAGGATCATGTCAGGCGAGAAGCCCAGTTCCTTGTAGGTTTTCATCGACATGATCGCATCGCCCAGGTAGGACGATTGCAGCACGACCTGCGGATTGGCGGCCTTCAGCGATTGCACTTCCGACGTCAGCTGCGTGCTCTTGGCCGGGTAGGTCACGGTCTTGACCAGGTTGTAGCCTTTTTCCTGCGCCAGTTTGGTTTCCAGCTTGGTGGTCTCGTTGCCCCACAGCGTGTTCTCGTTGAAGGTACCCAGCTGTTTGACCTTGATGCCCTTCTTCGCTTCCAGCTCCTTGAAGAACTCGAAGAAGTTGTTGACGAACAGGTCGTCATGCGGCGTGGTGCGGAAGAACCACTTGAAGTTGCGCTGCGTGAGCGTGGCGGACGACGATTCCGGATTCAGGAACGGCACCTTGTAACGCTCCGCGACCTGGCTGGCCGTCGCAGTAACGTTGCTGAAGTAGGAACCGACCAGCGCGACCACATGTTCCTGCGTGATCAGGCGTTCGGCTTCGGTTGCGCCGACCTGCGGATTGCCCTGGTGGTCAGCGAACACCAGCTTAATCTTCGCGCCTTTCAGGTTCGGCAAACCGCCGCCCGACGAGAACGGCAGGTTCGGAATGCCTTTGGCGCCGTTGTTGATGATGTCGGCTGCCAGTTCCAGCGCGTTTTTCAGTTCCGCGCCGGTAGACGCCGCAGCGCCGGTGAGCGGGTAGATCACGCCGATCTTGATTTCCTGCTGTGCGTAGGCGGAGACGCTGAACGACAGCGCGACCCCCACCTGGACAACTCGCTTGAGTGCTTTTGCAAACATGGTAAGACTCTCCTTTTTTCTGATTGCTACCACTAACGATCCCCTCACGCCTTGCGGATAGAGAGCTTGAACTGCCTACTGCCGGAAAAAAACCGGTGCCGGACACGCGACCCCAATCTGCCGGAGTCCGGCGGATGGTTCTACTTCATTGAACGATCCGTCGTGTACTTCAACAGGATTTCCAATTCCTCGGTGCCCGCCCGCTTCAGCCATTCGCGGGCAAGGGTTTCGCCTATGCGGTCCAGGTAGCGGCGGATGAACGGATCGATGGTCGACACCGTCATCTTGTTCGCTGCAAGCTGATTTTCGTAGTCCTGATCGCTGTCGCGGCTGAGCTTCCAGCCACGCTGTTCCGCCACGCGGGCAGCATCAAACATTTTTTTCTGCGTCTCCGCATCCAACTTATCAAAAATCTTCTTGTTAATGAAGACAATATTCTTTGGAATCCAGACGCTCGCCTTATAGTAATACTGCAGCTTGGACCAGGCCTTGGTTTCGACGCCGGTCCAGCTCGACGTGATCATCAGATCAAGCTTTTCATCGGCGATCGCCTTGGTCAGATCGACCACCTGGATGGTTACCGGCCTGGCGCCGACCAGTTCCGAAATGCGCTGCGTAGCCGGGTTGTAGCTGCGCATGCGCAGGCCCTTGAAATCCTGAATGCTGTTGATTGGATGTCGCGAATACAGATTCTGCGGCGGCCATGGCACTGCGTACAACAACTGCAGGCCGCGCTCGCCGAGCGCTTTTTCGATCGCCGGCCGCGACGCCTCCCACATGCGGCGCGCGTCGTCATAGCCGGACACGATGAACGGCAGCGCATCCATGCCGAACAGCGGATATTCGTTCGCCAGGCTCGACATGATCACTTCCCCGCCTTCCGCCCTGCCCTTGCGTACGCCCTCGTATATTTCCGCCGGCTTGATCAGCGTCCCCGCCGGATGAATTGTCATCCGCACCCTGCCATGTGTGGCGGCCGCGACATCATCCGCGTACTGCTGCAGATTCCGCGTCTGGAAGTTATCCGCCGCATAAGCGGTTGCCACGTTGATGTCGACCGCTGCCGGCTGCGCATGCGCCATCCGACATAACAGCAAGACACACGCCACAAACAACGCCCTTCCGATGCCCGCCACATCTCTGTTCATTGTTGTCTCCAATATTTTTTTCTTGAATTTTCTTGAATATTAAACGTTACATCAATAAAATGTCAATAAATTGTTTTACATTTCGTCGACGTTAAAACTACAATATACAAAACAATTCGGCAATTCAAGGGCAATCTGGAAATGCTGCCCGTTTGCCGGACCAACCAGGAGATGGCCGCAATGCACAACATCGATGCTCAGTCAGGCGAAGGGCCCCAAGGCGCGATGCCGCGCCTGAAAGAAGAAGCGCTGCGCGAAATCGAGCTCGGCGCGGTCAGCGCGATGCATGCGTTTCAGCGCTGGATCGTGCGCTGCATGGAAGTGGCCGGCCTGAAGGATCTGACGGTGGTCGATGTGCTGGTCCTGCATCACGTCAACCATCGCAGCCATGACAAACGCCTGGCCGACATCTGCTTCATTCTCAACATCGAGGATGCGTATGTAGTCGGCTATTCATTGCGCAAGCTGGTCGGTCTCGGCGTCGTCAATGCCGACCGGCATGGCAAGGAAGTGACGTATTCGACGACAGCGTCGGGCCAGGCGCATCTGGCGCGTTATCGCGAAATCCGCGAATGCCGGCTGATCGAGGCGCTGAAAACGCTCGGGCTTGACAAATCCGCATTGGGAGAACTTGCGCAGCATCTGCGCAGGATGTCCGGACTTTACGACCAGGCCGCGCGTGCGGCTGCGTCTCTTTAAGAAAGGTGAAGGCACCATGACACAACAATCATCACACGGGGATAAACGCTGGCAGTTCTGGATCGACCGCGGCGGCACGTTTACGGACATCGTCGCGCGTCGCCCGGACGGCCGGCTGCTGACGCACAAGCTGCTGTCGGAAAATCCGGAGCAGTACAAGGATGCGGCAGTGGCCGGCATCAAGCGTCTGCTCGGGATTGCGCCGACGGAGCCGATTTCGCCGGCGCAGGTCGAGGCCGTGAAGATGTGCACCACAGTGGCCACCAACGCGCTGCTGGAACGCAAGGGCGATCCGACCGCGCTGCTGATCACCAGCGGCTTCCGCGACGCGCTGCGCATCGCGTACCAGAATCGTCCGCGGCTGTTCGACCGGCATATCGTGCTGCCGGAACTGCTGTATGAGAAAGTGGTGGAAGTCGACGAACGCATCGACGCGCACGGCGCAGTGATCAAGCCGCTCGATGAAGCGCAGGTCAGGCGCGAGCTGATTGCGCTGTATGCGCAAGGCTATCGCGCGCTTGCCGTGGTGCTGATGCACGGTTACCGCTTTACCCAGCATGAGGACGCGATCGGCCGCATCGCGGCCGAGATCGGCTTCACCCAGATTTCGATATCCAACAAGGTCAGCCCGATGATGAAACTGGTGTCGCGCGGCGACACCACCGTGGTCGATGCCTATCTGTCGCCGATCCTGCGCCGCTATGTCGACCAGGTCGCGAGCCAGATGGAGGGCGTGCGGCTGCTGTTCATGCAAAGCAACGGCGGCCTGACCGACGCGCATCGCTTCCAGGGCAAGGATTCGATCCTGTCCGGCCCGGCCGGCGGCATCGTCGGCATGGTGCGCACCGCGGAGACGGCAGGTTTCGACAAGATCATCGGCTTTGACATGGGCGGCACGTCGACCGACGTATCGCATTATGCGGGCGAGTTCGAGCGCGAGTTCGAGACCCAGGTCGCGGGTGTGCGCATGCGCGCACCGATGATGAGCATCCACACGGTGGCTGCCGGCGGCGGTTCCATCCTGCACTTCGACGGCACCCGCTATCGCGTCGGCCCCGACAGCGCCGGCGCCAATCCCGGCCCGGCCAGCTATCGCCGCAGCGGCAAGCTGGCGGTGACCGACTGCAACGTCATGCTCGGCAAGATCCAGCCGACCTATTTCCCGGCGGTGTTCGGCCCGAACGCCGATCAGCCGCTGGACCGCGACGCGGTGGTGCAGAAATTCACCGAGATGGCCGAAGAGATCTATCTCGCCACCGGCAACCGCCGCACGCCGGAGGAAGTGGCGGAAGGCTTCATTGAAATCGCGGTCGGCAACATGGCGAATGCGATCAAGTTCATCTCGGTGCAGCGCGGCCACGACGTGACCGACTACACGCTCACCACCTTTGGCGGCGCCGGCGGCCAGCATGCGTGCCTGGTAGCGGACGCGCTCGGCATGACGCGCGTGTTCGCGCATCCGTTCGCCGGCGTGCTGTCCGCGTATGGCATGGGGCTGGCGGACCAGACCGCGATGCGCGAGCAGGCGCTCGAAATCGCCTTGTCGCCATCGGTGATGACTACGCTGGAAGCGAAACTGCATGCACTGGCCGACGAAGGACGCGCCGACCTGCTGACGCAAGGCGTCGAGCAGACCCGCATCCGCGTGGTCGAGCGCGTGCATCTGCGCTATGACGGCACCGACTCGGTGATCGTGGTCGGCTTCGATACGATCGCCACGATGATCGAGCAATTCGAGACCGCATACAAAAAGCGCTATTCATTCCTGATGCCGGACAAGGCGCTGGTGATCGAAGCGATCTCGGTGGAAGCGATCGGCGTGTCCGATGAAAATTCAGCCAACCTGGACGAACTGCCTCCGCGCGACGGCCCGCTGCGCGCATCGGAAATCGTGCGGCTGTTCTCGGGCGGCGAGTGGCACGACACCGCGCTCTACCAGCGCGATGACATGCGGCCCGGCGACATCATCCACGGCCCGGCGATCATCGCGGAAAAAAATGCGACCAATATCGTCGAGCCGGGCTGGCGCGCCGAAGTCACCGCGCTCAACCACCTGGTGCTGAATCGCGTCGAGGCGCGCCGGCAGCGCAAGGCGATCGGCACCGACGCCGATCCGGTGATGCTGGAAGTGTTCAACAACCTGTTCATGAGCATCGCCGAGCAGATGGGCCTGCGGCTTCAGAACACCGCGTTCTCGGTCAACATCAAGGAGCGGCTCGACTTCTCATGCGCGCTGTTCGATGCGGAAGGCAACCTGATCGCGAATGCGCCGCACATTCCGGTGCACCTCGGCTCGATGGGCGAAAGCATCAAGACCATCATTCGCGAAAACACCGGCAAGATGCAGCCCGGCGACGTGTTCATGCTGAACGATCCCTACCACGGCGGCACCCACCTGCCGGATGTGACCGTGATCACGCCGGCATTCGACCAGACCGGCAAGAAGGTGCTGTTCTACGTCGGCTCGCGCGGCCATCACGCGGACATCGGCGGCATTACGCCGGGCTCGATGCCGGCCGACAGCAAGGTGGTCGAGGAAGAAGGCGTGCTGATCAATAACTTCCAGCTGGTCAAGGCCGGCCGTTTCCTCGAAGCCGAAGCGATTGCCCTGCTGTCTTCCGGCAAATACCCGTGCCGCAATATCAAGCAGAACCTGGCCGACCTGCAGGCGCAGATCGCGGCCAACCAGAAAGGCGTCGACGAACTGCTGAAGATGGTCGATCACTTCGGCCTGGAAGTGGTGCAGGCGTACATGAAGCATGTGCAGGACAACGCCGAGGAAGCGGTGCGCCGCGTGATCACCGCCTTGAAGGACAGCCGTTACGAGTACCGGCTCGACAACGGCGCGCTGATCAAGGTGGCGATTCGCGTCGACCACAAGAACCGCACCGCCGACATCGATTTCACCGGTACCTCGCCGCAGCTGAACAACAACTTCAATGCGCCGAGCGCGATCTGCATGGCGGCGGTGCTGTATGTGTTCCGCACGCTGGTCGACGACGAAATTCCGTTGAACGCCGGTTGCCTGAAGCCGCTGAACGTGATCATTCCGGAAGGCTCGATGCTGAATCCGCATTATCCCGCGGCAGTGGTTTCCGGCAACGTCGAGACATCGAGTTGCGTGACGAATGCGTTGTACGGTGCGCTCGGCGTGCTGGCGTCCGCGCCGGGCACGATGAACAACTTCACCTTCGGCAACGACGAGTATCAGTACTACGAAACCATCTCGGGCGGTTCCGGCGCGGGCCGCGGCTTCGACGGGACTGACGTGGTACAGACGCACATGACCAACTCGCGCCTGACCGATCCGGAAATCCTCGAATGGCGTTACCCGGTGCGGCTGGAGAGCTATGAAATCAACCCGGATTCCGGCGGTCACGGCCAATGGCATGGCGGCAACGGCAGCATCCGCAAGATCCGTTTCCTGCAGCCGATGACTGCCTCGATCCTGTCCAACAACCGCATCATTCCGCCGTTCGGCATGGCGGGCGGCGAACCGGGCAAATGCGGCCGCAATTACGTGATCCGCGGCGACGGCAAACAGGAAGAACTGGGTTTCGTGTCGAGTACCGACATGCAGCCCGGCGACATGTTTGTCATCGAAACACCGGGCGGCGGCGGGTTCGGCAGCCCGTCGACGGCGCAGCTCCCGGCGCAAACGGAAACGGCCGCGGCGAAATAGCCGGCTTCGTCTCATGCGGTGCCATCGGTATCGCATGAGACGGCCCTTGCTGTCCGGTTTTGCAAAGAGAAGCGTCATGAAACATTGGCATCGACTTGGCATGCTGGCATTCGCAGGGCTGCCGCTTGCCGCTCTTGGCGAAACCTATAGTTGCGTCTCGTTCGAATATCCGCCGCTGGTTCACCAGGCCGTCAACGGGCCGCCGCAAGGGCTCGCCGTGGAAATCGTCGACTGGGTGTTCCGCAAGCTGGGCGATACGATGCGGGTTCAGGTTTTTCCCTGGGCTCGCGCGCTCGCGATGGTGAGCCAGGGTAATGCCGACTGCATCTTCACGCTCTACCATGCGCCGGAACGCGAGCTGTTTCTCGATTACAGCAACGAAGCCCTGGTTCCGCAGACCATCTACTTTTACGCGCGCAAGGGCGTGCTTGTCGATTTCGATGGCGACATGGCTTCGATCAAGGGTTTCAGCGTCGGTACTGCGCACCGGATCAATTACGGGCCGAAATTCGAACAGGCGCGCCCGCGTCTGAACATCGACGAGGCGCCGACCATCGAACAGAATTTCATGAAACTGGCGCGCGGACGCGTCGACCTCGTGCCGAGCAATCTGACTACCGCATCGTCCACGCTGGCGCTCGCTTCGATGAAAGACCAGGCCGACCGCATCGTCAGACTTCCGGTGCCGGTCGAGAGCGTGGTCAGCTACATTGCCTTCTCAAAAGAAAAGAAGCTGACCGCACTGCGCGACCGCTTCGACGTCGAATTGCGCAAGTTCGTGCAATCGGACGAATACCACCGCCTGCTCCAGCACTACAACATCGACATCCCGCCCGAGCGTGAACGGATGGCACGGTCGATGCAGCCGAAATAGGCAATCCCTAGCCCTGCATTTCCCCGACAAGCACCCGGTCTTTTTCCCCGGCGCCCGGCTTTTCATGCGCCGGAAAGAAATATGGTCGAAATGGTAAAGTAAGCCTGCCCGTTCCGAACCATTCCCGCTTGCCGAAGCAAGCTTTGCCGTGCTCCTGCCGGGGATCGTCGTGCGATCGAATACCAAAATCACAAGGAGTACAGGAGACATGAACGACATCATCGACCTCGCAGCGCGCGTCGGACGCGCGCTGCAGGCCAGGGGATTGCTGCTGACCATGGCGGAATCGTGCACCGGCGGCGGCGTGGCGCAAGCGATCACCGAAATCGCCGGTTCGTCCGAATGGTTCGATTGCGGCTTTGTCACGTATTCGAATGCATCGAAGACCGAGCTGCTGAATGTTTCCGCAGCGCTGATCGCGCAATTCGGTGCCGTCAGCGAGGAAGTCGCCGGCGCAATGGCGGAAGGTGCACTTGCCAGCAGCAATGCCCATGTCAGCCTGTCGACCACCGGCATCGCCGGCCCCGGCGGCGCAGTGCCCGGGAAGCCGGTCGGCACGGTCTGCTTCGGCTGGACCTTCGACCATCGGACGCAAACCGAGCGCCTGGTATTTTCCGGCGACCGTCATTCGGTGCGTCAACAAACAATCGCACATGCGCTGCAGGGCTTGCTGCGTTTTCTGGAGCAGCCATGATGTTCGACAATTTCCAGCACAGCCAGTTGCAGGTCAACGGCGTCACGATCAATCTGCGGCACGGCGGCAAGGGGCCGCCGCTGTTGCTGCTGCACGGTTTTCCGCAGACGCACGTGATCTGGCACAAGGTCGCCGATCGGCTCGCGCAGCACTTCACGCTGGTGATGCCGGACCTGCGCGGTTACGGCGACTCGTCGAGGCCGAAAGGCGAGCCCGACCACGGCAATTATTCGAAGCGCGCGATGGCGCAGGACATGGTCGAGGCGATGCAGGCGCTCGGCTTCACTTCGTTTTGCGTTTGCGCGCACGACCGCGGCGCACGCGTCGCGCACCGGCTTGCGCTTGATCATCCGGACGCGGTGAAAAAGCTGATGATCCTCGACATATCGCCGACCCGCACCATGTACGAGAAAACCGACAAGGCTTTCGCGACCATGTATTACCACTGGTTCTTCATGATCCAGCCGGCGCCGGTGCCGGAAACGCTGATCGGCAACAGCGCGGCCTTCCTGCTCGATACCATGCTCGGCGGCTGGGGCTCGAATCGCGAGCGCTTCATCGATGACGAAGCGATGGTCGAATACCATCGCTGCTTCTGCCGGCCGGACGCGATTCACGCCGCCTGCGAGGATTACCGTGCCGCTGCGACGATCGATCTGGAGCACGACCGCGACCATGACACGAAACGGATCACGTGTCCGGTACGCGTGTTATGGGGCGAACATGGCGTGGTCGGCAAACTGTTCCAGCCGATGGAAGACTGGCAGGTGAAATGCGAACAAACGGTGAGCGGAAAAGCGTTATCGACCGGGCACTTCATTGCCGAGCAGGCCCCTGATTTGTTATTGAAGGAAATGCTGGAATTCCTTGCCGAAAAGGCTTGATGTCTTGCGGCCTGCCTTTCACGCTTGCCATCCCGGCTGCAATCAGCACATCGGCAATCAATCGCAAACCGGTTGATGCCGATGGAGCCGAGATAGCTGCGCTTTTTACCTGTATTTCCAGTCGCACGTATTCCGAGACAGCGCTTGCAATCAAATGCGGCCTGTTCTGGTCTTTCGCATGCAAACAGGTTTGGATAAGGTCTTCGAATGCAAGACGAGAATTCTCCATACCCTTCTTCATGTTTTCTTACGGATGAAGGAGACATCAGAGAATCGCAAGATCACTATTGAGCAAATCGGTGATCAGCATGCAGCCGGGCGCATGCGTGATGGCGAAGCCTGGTTTCGCGCGTGCGATGGCGACCTGAGGTGTGACGCCACAGGCCCAAAACACGGGCAACTCACCATCCCGAATGTCCACCGGGTCTCCGTAGTCCGGTCTGGCAAGGTCCGTAATGCCGATCAGTTCAGGGTGGCCGATGTGAACCGGCGCGCCGTGTACACCAGGAAAACGAGAAGTAATCTGGATCGCTCGAATCGCGTCGGCGGCTTTCATCGGACGCATCGTCACTACCATCGATCCATAAAAAGCCCCGACCCGATGAGTCTCGATATTGGTACGGAACATCGGAACGTTGCGGTTCTGTTCGATATGACGAATACCGATTCCGTTTTCGAGCAGCGAGTGTTCGAACGTGAACGAGCAGCCGATCGCGAACGTAACCAGGTCATCGCGCCAGTAATCCTCGATATTGTGCGGCTCCGCAATCACCTGCCCGTTGCGGAAGATGCGGTAGCCGGGGATATCGGTGCGTATATCGAGATCTTCACCCAGTAAAGGAATGCGAGGGTCACCCACTTCGGAAATCGCCAGTAACGGACACGGCTTGGGATTCTTCTGGCAAAAGCGATGAAAAGTACCGGCTTCGCTTGCCGGAAGAATCGCGATATTCACTTGGACATGGCGCGGAGCCATGCCGGTTGTCGGCCCCCTCCATTCGCCGTTTCGGATTGCTGCGCGCAGTGCCGCCGGTGCTTGCAGCTGTGTCGAGACGATAGACATGCTTTCTCCTGGGATGACATGGTTGTCGGCTGGCGACCTGCGCCACTGCCGAAGAAGTTTCCCGATGAGTATAGGATTGCGAAGTTGATAGGTAATAATTAAAATTTAATGAAATTTTTGATAAATTTTTTCGATCATGCGTACCAGCCTTCAACAAATTGAGGCCTTTTATTGGGTTGCACGTCTGGGAGGCTTCCATGCTGCGGCCCGTTATTTGCATCTGACGCAACCGACGATTTCCGCACGCATTCAGGAACTGGAGGACGCGCTGGGCACCAAGTTGTTCGAGCGGGCGCGACGCCGTGCAGAGATCACAGCCACAGGGCGGGAAGTATTCGGGCAGGCCGAGAAGATGCTGCGGCTGGCGGATGAAATGACGAAAATAACCAGCCGGCGCAACCCCCTGCGCGGCCTGCTGCGACTGGGCGCCAACGAATCGACCGCGATGTCGGGCCTGACCGAACTGCTGAGCCGCCTGAAGGGAGCCTATCCCGAACTGCGAATTGAATTAACGGTGGATGTCGGCGCGGCACTGAGCCGGAAACTGAATGCCCGGGAACTCGATATTGCCATTCTCAGCGATCCCATTTCCGCGCCGCATGTGGTCGATGAAGCCATCGGTACCGTCGAGCTGGGATGGGTCGTGTCTCCACGCATGGCGTTGACGCTGCCGATACGGGAATTGACTCCGGAAGCTGCCACCGCGCTGCCCATCGTCGTGACCCCGAACCCGTCGACGCTGAACAGCGTGGTCACTGAATGGTTACGCGTTGGCAATCATGAATTCGAAAATCTCGGCACCTGCAATTCAATGGCGCTAATAATCCGGCTGGTCGCCGCGGGACATGCCGTCGCCGTACTGCCGCTGACTGCCGTTCGCGCCGAGGTCGATAGCGGCAGCTTGCGTATCCTACCGGCTAAACCGGCAATCCATCCACGCACCTACTACATCTCCTACTTGCGCGATCAGCAAGGACTCATGGATGGGGTCATCGCCGGGATGACGCGCGAAGTTCTGACGCAAAGCGGATTGCTGAACCCCTTGTAATCCGCCTGTCAAGTCAACGAACCGATCACTTCGAATGAAATGGAAGATGACGATAAGGGGAAGGCGTCGCCTTGTAACGGAATTTTATCCGGATCAGCGTCGAAAACTGTTAATCGCGTCCCGCGTCTCCAGCGCCACGCGGCGCGCCGCCTGCGCAAAATCCTCGCCGGCGTTTGCCTTCGCATACAGGATCGCGCGCGATGAATTGATCATCATGCCGGTACCGTTTGCGGTCCGGCCGGCATTGACGGTTGCCTCGACATCACCGCCCTGCGCGCCGATGCCGGGCACCAGTAGCGGCATGTCGCCGACGATCTTGCGCACCTGCGCCAGCTCGCTCGGGAACGTCGCGCCGACCACCAGCCCGCATTGGCCGTTGGTGTTCCACTTGTCCGCGACCAGTTGCGCGACATGCTGGTAGACCGGCTTGCCGTCGGCGTTCAGGAATTGCAGGTCGGAGCCGCCGGGGTTCGACGTGCGGCACAGAATGATGACGCCGCGGTCTTTCCATTCGAGGTAAGGCGCGACCGAATCGAAGCCCATGTACGGATTGACGGTCACTGCGTCGGCGCCGTAGCGTTCGAACGCTTCGCGCGCATACTGCTCGGCGGTGGCGCCGATGTCGCCGCGCTTGGCGTCGAGCACGATCGGAATCTTCGGATAGGTATTGCGCAGGTAAGCGCAGATCGCTTCCAGCTGGTCTTCGGCGCGCAACGCGGCGAAATACGCGATCTGCGGCTTGAACGCGCAGGCGGTATCGGCGGTAGCGTCGATGATCGCCTTGCAGAAGGTAAAGATCGCATCCGGCTTGCCCTGAAGCTGACCGGGAAATTTTGCGATGTCAGGGTCGAGGCCGACGCACAGCAGTGAGCTGTTGGCGGTCCACGCGGCGGATAATTTATCGATGAAAGTCACGGCATTGCTCGGCATAGGTCAGGGAATGCACATTGTAACGTGCCATGCTATCTTCCCGGAATGACCTCCCTCACCCGCAAAGACTGGATCACCCTCGTGCTGCTGACGCTGTGCTGGGGCATCAACTGGCCGATCATGAAACTCGGCGTGCACAACTTCCCGCCACTCGCCTTTCGCGCATTGAGCATGCTCGGTGCGCTGCCGATCATGTGGCTGGCGGCAAGACTGCAACGCGTACCGCTGGCAATTCCGCCCGGGCACCTGAAAGACGTGGTCCGGCTGGCGATTCCCAACATGCTGATCTGGCATGTGTTCATTATCCTCGGCGTGAAGATGCTGTCGTCCGGACGCGCCGCGATCCTCGGCTACACCATGCCGGTGTGGGCGGTATTGTGCGGCCTGGTGTTCTTCGGCGAGCGGCCATCGCGCGCCGCGTGGATTGGCATCGGCTGCGCGCTGTCCGGTGCGTTGCTGCTGATGTCGAGCGAATTCGCGACGCTGACGGGCAACCCGACCGGCAGCATCCTGGTATTGATCGCGGCCGCCGGCTGGGGCTATGGCACTGTGATCATGAAACGTTCTTCGATCGCCATGCCCACGCTCGCATTGACCTTCTGGATGCTGACGCTGACCGCGCTCGCGATGTCGCTTGCGTCACTGGTATTTGAGAGCCGCGCCTGGCACATGCCGTCGCTCGTGACGCTGGGCGCGATCGTGTACAACGCGGCGATCATTTTCGGCTTCGCGCACGTGGTCTGGTTCTCGCTGGCGCGCACGCTGCCGCCGGTGGCGTCCAGCCTGTCGGTGATGATGATCCCGGTGCTCGGCGTGTTCTCCGGCGCTTGGCTGCTGCATGAGACGCCGCACTGGCAGGATTACGCGGCAATGGGCCTGATCCTGGCGGCAATGAGCACCGTGCTGTTGAAACCGCGGGCAAGCGCCCATACTTAAAAAGCAACGCTGAAGTTTCCGCCCAAATACTTTTAACAAGGAAAATCCCGATGAAGACATGGATCAGATGGTTCACGCTGGCGGCGCTGGTTTCGATGCTGAGCGCCTGCGGCTACAACGACTTCCAGGCGAAGGATGAAGCCACGAAGGCCGCATGGAGCGAAGTCGTGAACCAGTACCAGCGCCGCGCCGATCTGATTCCCAACTTGGTCAACACGGTCAAGGGTTATGCATCGCATGAACGCGACACGCTGGAAGCGGTGACCCGTGCGCGCGCCGCCGCAACCAGCTTCCAGATCACGCCCGAGGTGCTGAACAATCCGGCCGCGTTCCAGAAGTTCCAGCAGGTTCAGGGTGAATTGTCGTCGGCGCTGTCGCGGTTGATGGCGGTGTCGGAAAACTATCCGCAGTTGAAGGCCGATACCAGCTTCCGTGACCTGCAGTCGCAGCTGGAAGGCACCGAGAACCGGATCACCGTCGCACGCCAGCGCTATATCCAGGCGGTGCGCGAGTACAACGTGATGGTGCGCAGTTTCCCGACCAACCTGACCGCGTCGATGTTCCATTACGAGGTGAAGCCGTCGTTCACGGTGGAAAATGAAAAGGCGATTTCGAACGCGCCCAAAGTCGATTTCGGCAAATAGGAGCATAGCCCGATGACCATGTTGCGCGCCCTTCTCGGTTTGTTGCTGACCGTCGTGCTGACCGCCGTAATGAACACGGCAGGCGCGCAGGAATTCGTGCCGGTGCCGCCACTGAAGGAGCGCGTCACCGATCTGGCCGGCATGCTGGATGCCAACCAGCGCGCGACGCTGGAAAACGTGCTGCAGGATTACGAGCAGCGTACCGGCAGCCAGATCGCGATCCTGCTGGTCAAGTCCACCGCGCCGGAAGCGATCGAGCAATACAGCATCCGCGTCTACGACGAATGGAAGCTGGGCCGCAAGGGCGTCGATGACGGCGTGCTGCTGCTGGTGGCGAAGGACAATCCGCCCGCGCTGCGACGCCTGCGCATCGAGGCGGGACGCGGCGTGCAAGGTTCGCTGACCGATGCACAGTCGAAACGCGTCCTGCAAGACGTGATCGCGCCGCATTTCCGGCAAAACGATTTTTACGGGGGACTGTCGGCCGGCGTGTCGGCGATCAGCAGCCTGCTCGACAAGGAAAACATTCCTGCGCCGGACAAACAGAAAGCGGCGCAGGATGAAGGGAATTTTCCGCTGCTGCTGTTCTTCATCATGATGGTTGCGTTCGTGATGTTCTCTCGCGCGCGCTCGCGTTTTGGCCACCGACGTGATGGCTGGGGGCGCTCGGCCGGCATCATTCTCGGTAGCGGCATCGGCAGTGGCGGATTCGGCGGCTTTGGTGGCGGCGGATTCGGCGGCGGTGGCGGATTCGGCGGTGGCGGCGGGGGCTTTTCCGGCGGTGGCGGCAGCGCCGACGGCGGCGGCGCATCGGGGAACTGGTAATGAAAACACTGTCCCGCCTGCTCGCCCACCTGCGCACCACGTCTGCGACCGGCCGCCGCCATTTTCCGCCGGCGACGCTGAAGGCGATCGAGGAAACCATTGCTGCCGGAGAAACCCGCCACCGTGCCGAAGTGCGGCTGATCGTCGAGCCGGCACTCGACATGCAGGCGGTGCTGAGCGGAGTACAGGCCCGCGAACGGGCACGCGAACTGTTCGCGCATTACCGTGTGTGGGATACCGAAGAGAACTGCGGCGTGCTGGTATACGTCAACCTGGCCGACCGCCAGGTGGAGATCGTCGCCGATCGCGGTGTCGGCAAGGTGGTCGCGGCGAAGGAATGGCACGCGATATGCCGCACGATGACGCAGGGATTCGCGCAAGGCGCATTCCACGACAGCGTGATCGCTGCGCTGACGCAGTTGAACGCGCTGCTTGAAAAACATTATCCGGACGACGGGTCGACACGCAACCAGCTTTCGGACAAGCCTCTCGTTCTGTAATCCGCGCGGACGCTACCCGTGCTGGTACACCCACTCCAGCAGCGCATCCTGCGCCTGCTGGCCGTTCACCGCATTGGCGTGATTGATGATGCAGACCACCGCGTAACGCCTGCCTGACGCAGCCTGCAGATAGCCGGCGATCGCACGCACCTCCTTCAGGGTGCCGGTCTTGATATGCGCATGGCCGGCGACCGGCTCCGTCGTCAGCCTGCGGCGCATCGTCCCGTCGTAGCCGACGATCGGCAGCGACGCGATGAACTCCGGCATGGCCGGCGACTGGAATGCGGTTTGCAGCAGGCGCCCCATGGTAAGCGCGGAGATCCGTTCAAGGCGCGACAGGCCGGAACCGTTCTCGATCGTCAGTTCCGGCGCATCGATGCCCTTCTCTCCCAGCCAGCGCTTGATCACGGCACCGCCGCGCTCGGTACTGCCCTGCAGCTGCAGCACATGGATAGGCAGCGTCAGCAGCAACTGTTTCGCCATCACGTTGTTGCTGAATTTATTGATGTCGCGAATGATCTCGGACAAGGATGCCGACTGCCATTCAGCCACGGGTTGCGCGTCCGTCGGCAGCACGCCGTCCCTGACCTCGCCGGTCAGGCTGCCGCCGAGCTCGCGCCACAACTGCCGGAATACCAGCTCGAAATAGCGTGTGTGCGTCATCTGGTACGGATATACGTACCAGCTTTTCTCGCCGCAGGACACTGCGTAAGTGCCAACAAAACGCGCAGCATTGCCATCGATCGCCGGCCGCAGCTTCGTCTGCCAGTCGCCGCATTCTCCGGCCACCAGTGTCGGCGCAAGCAGCGGATAACCGGCCAGCGGCGGGTCTACCGCTACCCTTACCGTGCCATTCGTCGTGTCGGGTGTGAAGCGGAAATTCAGTGCCTCGAAATTGAGCAGCAGCGCATCGGGGCCAACGTTGTAAGGCTTCATCGGATCGCCGTCGAATGCGGCAGGATCGTAGGGCGCCTCCTCGAAAGCGCTGTGATCGAGCAACAGGTTGCCCTGGATTTCGCGAATACCCGCCGCGCGTATGCGGCGCAGGAACAGCCAGAAATTTTCCAGCACCAGCTTCGGATCGCCGCTGCCGCGGATGATCAGGTCGCCGTGCAGCACGTCGCCGGTCAACGTGCCGTTGGCATAGGCGCGGGTTCGCCAGGAGAAAGTCGGGCCGAGCATTTCCAGCGCGGCGTCGCTGGTGACCAGCTTCATCGTCGAAGCCGGATTCAGCGGAACCCGGTCGTTCCATTCGAGCAGCGGCTCGCCGCCGGCAACTTCCTGCACGTAGGCACCCATGGCAAAGGCCGGAATATCGGCCTGTTTCAATGCATCGGCGACAACCGGCGGCAGCGTTTGCGCCAGCGCTGCGCCGGCAAGAAAAAATAAAACACAGGCCGCTTGGAGTCTTTTCGGAATTCGCATAGGATGGAAGCCATATAAGTCACGCACAATTTAATTATCCCATGCAGAAGTGTCGGCACCATGTCCAAATCCTCCACTCCGCCTGCCGCGTCGTCGCTTGATCCTCTGGCACTGGAAAACCAGTTCTGCTTCGCGCTCTATTCCGCGTCGCTCGCGATGACCAAAACCTACAAGCCCTATCTCGACAAGCTCGGTCTTACCTATCCACAATATCTGGTGATGCTGGTGTTGTGGCAACAGGATGACGTATTGGTAAAGAGCATCGGCGAAAAGCTGTTTCTCGATTCCGGCACCTTGACACCGCTGCTGAAGCGGCTCGAGGCATCCGCGCTGATCGCCCGCACCCGCGACGAATCGGACGAACGGCAGGTCAGGATCACGCTGACGCGAGAAGGCCGGGCGCTGAAGAAAAAGGCACAAGGCGTTCCGCGGCAGATCCTGTGCGCCAGCGGCCAGGAACAGAAAGCACTGGAACAACTCCGCACCCAGCTTGCGACGATCCGTAACGACCTCGCACGCGCCAATCCCTGAATAAAATGGCATTTCGAGTGTTTCCTCGAAAGCGGAAATTAAATTGCACACAATTTAATTGAGTGCTATATTTAAGCCTCGAATCGATCAAACGACGTCCCCAACCTCAAGGAGCACACCATGCAGATTCTGTACACCGCACAAGCAACCGCAACCGGAGGCCGCGATGGCCGCGCCACCAGCAGCGACAAGCACCTCGATGTGAAACTGAACACGCCGAAGGAACTCGGCGGCGCCGGCGGCGAAGGAACCAACCCGGAGCAGATGTTCGCAGCCGGTTATTCCGCCTGTTTCCTGTCTGCGATGAAATTCGTCGCGATGCACACCAAGGTCAGCTTGCCGACCGACGCCAGCGTGTCCGCCGCAATCGGCATCGGCCCCAACGACAAGGGCGGCTTCGGTCTCGCCGCGGAACTCACGGTATCGCTGCCCGGCATGGATGCAGAAGCGGCGCAGGCGCTGGTGAACAAGGCCCATGAAGTCTGCCCGTACTCGAACGCAACGCGCGGCAATATCGACGTGAAGCTGGCACTCGCCTGATCTAGCCCTGTTCCTCCGAAAGGCCTCCGGTTTGCGCCGGGGGCCTTTTTCATTTGAAGCGGAGATTGGACAGTCTTCCACCGGCATCGCGCGCCGGGCAATCCGCATATCGAAATTTTCGATGCCGGACATAAAAACAATTCATTTTCAAATCGATTCATCGAATACTAGAATCAACCTACCTCCACTCCGACAGGACACGCCCATGTCTGCGCTGCATCCATTTCACCTCGCCTTCCCGGTCCACGATCTGGCCGCCGCGCGTACCTTCTGGCGCGACATCATGGGTTGTGCCGAAGGCCGCAGTTCCGACGAATGGATCGATTTCGACTTTTACGGCCACCAGATCGTCGCCCACCTGGCGCCGGCGCCGGCCCGGCTGGCTGCGGAAAATGAAGTGGACGGCAAGCATGTGCCGGTGCCGCATTTCGGCGTGGTGCTGTCGATGCCGGAATGGCAGGCGCTGGCCGATCGGTTGCAGCAGCGCGGCGTGCAGTTCGTGATCGAACCGTACATCCGTTTCCAGGGACAGGTCGGCGAACAGGCGACCATGTTTTTCTACGACCCGAGCCGCAACGCGATCGAAATCAAGGCCTTCGCCGACATGGGCCAATTGTTCGCAAAATAGCTCCCCCGGAGCGACGCTGTTTTCCGTCGCACAGGTCCTATAATGGGCCGTCATGGCAAAACTCGTCTTCACCCAGCAGTTGACACGCTTCACCGACGTGCCGGAAATCGACACGCCGGCCGTCGTGCTGCGCGACGCGCTCGAAGCAGCCTTCGCGCGCAATCCGCGGCTGCGCGGCTACATCCTCGACGAGCAGGGCCACCTGCGTCCCAACGTGGCGATTTTCATCGACGGCCGCCGCATTCACGATCGAGCCAGCCTGGCCGACCGGCTCGATGCGAACAGCAGCGTCCACATATTGCAAGCCCTGTCCGGAGGTTGAACATGCATGAACGCGCACTGGTTGCGACCCGCAAGGGTTTGTTCGAACTGAACCGTCACGATGGTGTCTGGCAAATCGCGCCATCCGGCTTCGTCGGCGAACCGGTCACGATGATGCTGCACGACCGGCGCGACGGCACCCTGTACGCAGCGCTCAACCTCGGACATTTCGGCGTCAAGCTGCATCGGCGCGACAGCGGCGCCGACGCGTGGGTCGAGATTGCCGCGCCGGCCTATCCGCCGCAGCCCGAAGACCGCAGCGCCGAACTGCCATGGAAGCTGTCGTTGATCTGGTCGCTGGCGGCCGGCGGCGCCGACGAGCCCGGCGTACTGTGGGCCGGCACACTGCCTGGCGGACTGTTCCGTTCATGCGACCGCGGCGACTCGTGGGAACTGGTGCGCTCGCTGTGGGATGTGCCGGAACGCGTTGAATGGGCCGGCGGCGGCTACGACGCGCCCGGCATCCATTCGATCTGCGTCGATCCGCGCGACAGCCGCCATCTGCTGGTCGGCGTTTCCTGCGGCGGCGCATGGACCACGCGCGACGGTGGCGCCAGCTGGACGATCAGCGCGGCCGGCATGCGCGCCGACTACATGCCGCCCGAGCGCGCCGATGAACAGAACGTCCAGGACCCGCATTGCATCGTGCAATGCGCAGCGCAGCCCGATACGCTGTGGTGCCAGCATCACAACGGCATCTGGCGCTCGACCGACGCGGGCCAATTCTGGCAGCGCATCGGACCGCGGCACAGGGATTTGCCGTCCGATTTCGGCTTTGCGGTTGCGGTGCACCCGCAGGATCCGGATACCGCGTGGTTCGTGCCGGCAGTGGCGGACCAGAAGCGCATTCCGGTCGACACCGCGCTGTGCGTCACGCGCACCCGCGACGGCGGCCGCTCATTCGAAGTGCTGCGCGCAGGATTGCCGCAGCAGCACTGCTACGACCTGATCTATCGGCACGGCCTTGCGGTAGCGGACGACGGGCAGAGCCTGCTGATGGGCTCGACCACCGGCGGTCTGTGGGCTTCCGGAAACGGCGGCGATACATGGCAAGCGGTAGCCGCCAGGCTGCCGCCGATTTACGCGGTGCGCTTTTTCTGAGGCGCCGGCCGGCAGCCACATGTCCTGTGTTGCGGGCGCGCCGGTGCTGCATTGGCGCGTCGCAATTGCTATAGCGTCCGGATCAATTTCAGATTCGGCATCTGCTCCGGCATCCCTGGAAACAATTGCTGCAACTGCCGGTCGGGCAGCCGCAAATGCCGCTCGGCGAGCTGCGCCAGCACGACGCGGAAATCGGTCGTGACCGGCAGGTCGCGCCCTTCATGCAGCTGCGCATCGCCCAGACCCTGCCAGTCGCCATAGACCTTGCCGCCGGCCACCGGCCCGCCCAGCACCCACATCACGTTGCCGTGGCCGTGATCGGTTCCCCGATTGCCGTTCTCGCGCACGGTGCGGCCGAATTCCGACATCACCACGATCGTCGTATCGTCGAACATCGGCCCCAACCGCTGCGCCAGCATTGCCAGCCCCTGCCCGAGCGGCGCCAGATGATTCGCCAGCTGGCCGCTGGCCGAGCCCTGGTTGGCGTGCGTATCCCAGCCGCCGAGCGCGACAAACGCCATCTGCACGTTGGGATCGTTGCGCATCAGGGTGGCGAGCCGCGCCGCATCGTTCGGAAAACCATTGGGCAGCGGCGCGCCGCCATTCGCCATCTGCATTTCGGCGTCCATCGACGACATGACTTCCTTGTGCGCGGCCTGCGCCTGCTGATAGACATTCGACAGCTTGCCGTCGCCCTGATAAAGGCGGTCGAAAGCGCTGCCGATCTGCGGCCGGTCCAACAGGCTGGCGCGGGTTGCCGCTGCGCCGGACGCGATATTGGTGGCGGCGGCATGGCCGGCGAGAACGCGCGGCATCACCGGACCGACGCTGATCGCGCGCGTCGGCACCGCTGGACCGGGCAAGGCCGTCAACAGCCGGTTCATCCAGCCGTCTTGCGTACCCTTGCGCCCCGGCGTGCCCGATTCCATGTAGTCCTGCGCGTCGAAATGCGAGCGCGTCGGATCCGGAGAACCGGAGGCGTGCACGAATGCGAGCTTGCGTTGCTGCCACCACGGCTGCAACGCGGCCAGCGCGGGATGCAGGCCGAAATAACCGTCGAGATCGAGCAGGCCGTTTTCTGCTCCGGGACGCGGCAGCGCGATGGTCGGGCGCACTTGGTAATAGTTCGCGTCGCCGTGAGGCGCGACGACACTGAGCCCATCCACTGCGCCGCGCAGCAGTATCACGACCAGCTTGCGCTGCGTCGAAGAAGCCGGCTGCGAACGTGCCGCCCATGCCTGCCGGCCAAGCGGAACCAATCCGCCGGCGGCCACCGCCATTATTTGCATGAAGTCGCGACGATGCATTTCAGGCTCCTTGTGAATTCCGTATCAGTGCCGCATGAAATCGGGGCTGCCCAGCACCAGCGCGGCACGCAACGCCGGCTGGCCGGCTGCGATCGCAGTGCGGGTGCGTTCGGAAATCGAACTGCCGAGCGTCACAAGCAATTGATCCGCGCTCAGCGGCGCACGGCGCTCCTCTTCCGCGCGAACCATGCGCACTGCCTGCCGACGCATCTGTCCCCCGTCTTCGGCTACCGGCGGCCGGTCCAGCGGCATACGGCCGGAAGCAAGCATGGTGGCGATATTGATCCGACGTGCAAGCGCGTCCGGGTTGAGCCAGGCCTGCTCGGTATTCTTGTAGCCGTCCGGTGTCTGGCAGCCGTATAAAGGCATGCCCAATTGCGACAGTGCGCCGAGCACCGGGCGCACATTAACCAGGTTCACATCCGCCGCCCTCAGCGCCGAAACAACATATTGGTAAGGCGTCTTGAACTTGGTGCCGACATTCGCCGACGCCCAGAATTCGGGGCTGTCGAACAGCGTGCGCAACACTGCGCGTATATCGCCGCCGCTGTCGAGAAAACGATGCGTCAGCCGATCGACCAATGCGGGCGGCGGCTGGTCGGCAACGAAATATTGCGCCAGTTCATAACTGATATGGCGGGCGGTGGCCGGATGCGCAGCGAGTATGTCCAGCGCCCGTTCGCCCTCCTCCTGGCCGCTGGCGGCGATATGATGTCCGAGCCATTCCTTGTCGCCTTGGTCGTGCCGTCGCATATCGAAACGAAACCCGGTTTCGCCACGCATCATCATGCGCGGATTGAAGGTCCAGCCGGTCAGCATGCGCGCCAGCTCGGTCACGTCTTGCTGCGTATAGCCGCCGTCCACACCGAGCGTGTGCAGCTCCATCAGCTCGCGCGCGTAGTTTTCGTTCAGGCCGCTTGCCTTCGCGGCAGGTCCATTTTTACGGTCCACGGCAGCTTGGTAACCGGGCGCCACCGACAACCAGTTGTCGAGGTAAAACAGCATCGCGGGATGACGCACGGTGGCCCCGAGCAGGTCGCGGAACCGGCCCAGCGCATATGGCCGGATGGCGTCGCGCTCATAGCTGCCGACCAGCGCGCGGTCGAGTCCCTTGTCGGCGAAAACGTTGAAGTGGTTGAACCAGAAATCGACCATCACCTCTTCAAGCTGGCGCGGACTGTCGATCGCCTGCACCAGGCGCGCTTGCGCAGTCTGTTCGGTGATTCGCCGCACCAGTTCGCGGCGCTGCTGCTTGCCTTCGTCGCCATCCTGTTTCACCGCCATGCGCGCGGCGTTCAGCTCCGACAGCAGTTCGCCCGCCGGCAGCGTTTGCGATGCAAGCGCCTGCAGACGCTGCGTGTAGGCGGGAGACAGCGGTATCGTTTCCGGACGCAACTGCCTGTCGATATAGTGCTCGACGCCCATGTCGAGTACCTGTCGGATATCTCCGGGCTTCGGTCCGTAGCCGAGACGGTTCAGCACATGCAGTGCGCGTTGTTCATTGGTCAAGTCAGCCGCCTGCGCGGCAGAAAAAACGGCAACGGAAATCGCGCAGAGAAACAATCGCGGAAGCCATTTCATGATTCGTCTCCTGCGGGATATTACCGGTGGGGCGCGGTGTAAGGCGGTCATGTCGAAGACAACGTTTGCCGAATGGATTCGGACGACTGCCCGGCGCTTCCAATTTGTAACAAGTATTGAGGCAGGCATATGCCATTGCCGGACTCTGCCGGTAAAGCACAAAACCATTAGAACGACGGACTTTGCGATTGCTCAATCGCTCCCTGAGGAAGCGAGTCCACCATTTACGCTTTTACGTCAAAAAGAGGCGCGGCAATACAGCACGCCTGCCACTGTTCAAACCTGTATCAGCCGATACAGCAGATGTGGAATTTTCATTAACTTGAAACACGATAATCAGTTAAAACAACAAGTTATGAAGTTCGTTCTCTTCGATGTTTGAACCACAAGTTCACCTAACTTTGAATTTCTACTGGAGACGTTCACTTAACTTTGAACTGGATTGCCGTCTGCCTCTTTCCGTTACCCAAGGCGCTGACAGTCGGTCAGTCTGCGCCCGCCACTAAGCGGACATGGAAGACCTCTGGCTTACGGCTGGCCACGACCTTCCGTGCCATTTCCTGGTAGCGGCAGACAGGTAGATGAATCGGCTTTTATTTACGGCTCCCTTTCGTTTCGTGAGCTATCTTCGCAAATTCCTTCCCGCCTGAAAATCTCGGGACAGGTCAGGTCCTTACAGACATGTGATCTCCGCGAAACCCTCGTTCGCCACACGGCCGGTATATGTCAGCTGCTCTGAACCATTTGGCTGTCGACTAATTATCCAATTCCTTTTATTCTTTCCCTGAAGAATTAATAAAAGGTAATGTATGCAGAGGAACCACGGGGAAACAGCCGACAAACTGCTGAATGAGATCAAAAATCTTGCCGACGGAAACAACATTAAGGGTAGTGAAGTCGAAGAGTTAGGGAGAGCATTTTGCGAATGCTCAGTCCACGCTACGGTTACCTGGTCCTTTAAGGCCGATGTTGAAACAAAGGTTGTGGCTGGCAATGGAGCCATTCCTGGCCGTCATTTTGGTTTTGACCAAAGCCAGTTCAAAGCAGCTATAAAGGCGCAATTCGAAAAGGCACAAAATGATCGGGAGGTCCGCACTCTGTTACTGCAGCGAGTTGACGTTGCAGATGTTCATTCTCTTACCTGGTCACACGCTCCTCAATCCGCATACGAATTTGGTGAACATTCTGTATGCCGGCATTGTAATCCTTGTGGTGGCTCCGGGGAGGTTAACTGCGGTGGATGCCGCGGTAATGGCAGGGTGACGTGTTACGCTTGCACTGGTAGTGGCTCTGTACGCCGACCTCATACTGTTACCCGCTGGAATGGGAAACATAACGTTACGCACACCGAATACAGGACCGAGACATGCCATAGCTGCTTCGGCTCACGCAATCGCTCAATGGCTACGCTGATGACGACACATGGAGCATTGCATATCATGCATCATCTCTTGTCACTGAACTAGGTTTGCGCCGTGTACGCCGGGGCTGCGCGACGTATGACAGCGTCACGTCGATCCGAATGTCATATTCGTCTGCTTGCTGACGCAGCGCCGCTGGAATCGGCACCTGGTAGATGTGGCAATGCCCGGCGCTGATCGGGGTTTCGGAGCTGGTGATGAACGTGGTCCGGTGATCGGTGTTCATCGTGGCCCGCGTCTCATCTGGGACGCCGAAGCCAATGCAGCGGATGATCCGCGAGGCTTGATCAAGCAACTGTTGCCGCTCCGCCTGGGTTTGTTGCGGGTCGGGCACGCGCAGTTTCGACAACACGCCTTCAGCCCAGGCAGGCCATTGCGCCGACTGAACCAAGAGTGCGCGATACAGCAGTGTCGGCTCAGCTGGCAGCAGGCGCTGCAGTTGCGCGGCGATGCGCGCAACCTTTGGTGCGGCAAAGGAAGTACCGGTTGCGTCGCGATCTGCGGCCGGGCCTGGTGGGAACATTGTTGATCGAACCAGCTCCGGACAAGCCGCCGGTATGGCACCGCCGCCTTGCACGTCAACCGGCTGGTTGTTAGTACGAATGAAGTCGCCGCCATACTCGACGACTTCCGGCTTGATAACGTTCCAGATGCCAGGACCAGAACGCGAGAATGCAGAGGGGAGACCCGGCTCGGTCGCGAAGCTGCGCCAGTTGCCCGATTCAAAGGCGTCATACGCGATTGAACCAACGGTTAGCGCCTGAAGACTTTGTCCCGGGTTGGCGACGCGCGCCGCTGCCTCGTAGAAATAGTCGGGATATGCGCGACCAGCATCAAGATGATCTTTGACCCCTGGGTAAGGCATTGGCCCAACGGGCCGAATATTGCCGGCGCTTTGGATGACCAACACGTCGTGCTCATTTGAAAGCGCGTCGATCTCGGCCGCCCACGACGACATGTACCGCAGACGACAATAGCCGTAGGCGTTGATCGAGTGGTTAAAGATGCGCGTGGCGCGCGGCCCCATGTGATACCGCTCGACAGTGGTACGTATGGCTTCAGCCGGAAAGACTTCGTCCGGCATGCGATTGTTGTCATCGAGCACGCGCGCGTTCTGAATCCAGAACGGCAGCTTCGGGTTCCCGGCCTTGGGCACTTCCTCGCCGTACAGAACCGCACCGGCGACGCGGGTGCCATGTCCTCCGCCAGCTACAAAGTCGCCCACGTCGGTCGGCGCCTTGTCCGGCAGAAAGCAATGCGACGTGGCCTGATCGATCGCTGGCTGAAGCAGGGGATGTCCTTCCTGAACGCCGCTATCGATGACGCAAACTGTGGGGGCATCGGCATCAGGGGCGACGGGCGCTACAGCCAAAACCGGCTGGTCTCTCGGGAGCCCAGCGTTTTGCGGCAGCGCGATATCCTCTGGTTCAACGACTTCGAATACGTAGGGATAGTTGAGAACGAAGTCCCTCAGCCCCTTCCCTGATATCTTCAACCTGACCGTGAAGCTGTCTGGCAGAACGCCGGCATCGAAGTCAGAGCCATCGACAAGGTGCAGGATCTCCGCGGCATAGAACTCGGCGAATTTCTGAATCGCCGTCTCGCGCTCGATCTTGATGTCGTCCCACTCGTTGTAGGCACTGGCCCGCGCCTCCGACCAAGCTAATTCTTTCGCCGCCCACTCCGCGTCTGTTGCCCGCTTGCCGCGCTTGGGTTTCGTCGGAATTTCTTGCGTACCCGCGCATGCAATGCCTATGTCCACAATGTAGAGCTGATCGTCGCGGACGGTGTCCCAGATGCTCAGGAGGTGTTCGGAGAGGATGCGTCCCAACCGATCGGTTTGGTTCGGATCATCGAACAACCTGTGCACCTGGGCGATCGTCGCCGAGCCGTGCACTTTCACGGCGAAACCTTGAAGCATCGCGCGGAAGGAGGCGATTTGAATGTCTTCAGATGCCACGATCACATAGCCTTCCTCTTGCTCCGCGACGATTTCAAAGGTGAACTTGTCGCGCAGCACGTCTAGGTCGAGCCCGGGATCGACTTGCAAGAGGATCGGGACACCCGACGGAATTTCGGGCAACGCCGCGCCGGCTGCCTGCCGCGCGGCGTTGCGTGCCTGCCAGTTTGCGCTGAACACCTGGGCGGCGATGTCGAGCGCCGTACTGTGTGCTTGGCGGGCGCTTCTGTTCGCGATCGTTTGCGGCGACGCCTTCCCGCCTCCGCGCAGCTTGGCCGGACCCTTGAAGGCACGTATCAGCGGCAGGTATTCGAAGTTGTGCTCACCCGGCATTGCTTACGCCTTTTGTGCGGCGTCATGCCGTTGCAACTCGTCGATCGCCTGAAATAGCCTGTCGTTCGAAAGCGCCACGCCGCCCGCCAATACAGCAGCTTTGGCAGCGTCCTGGGCCGCTTTGACAACCATCGCGGCGGACGAACCTGTCAACTTTGCGACTAGCTGATCCCACAAGATGTTCTTTTCCATGCGCACTGTGGACAGCGTCATGCGCAGAAGCTTTGCGATCTCGGTCGGGCTAGGCAGCGGAATCGAGAACACATCGTCGAAGCGGCGGAAAAGCGCGGGGTCCAGAGCAGACTCGAGATTCGTCGTCGCGACCAGCAATCCGGGCGCGTCGTATTCCTCCATGAGCTGGAGCAATGTATTGACGATGCGTGATACCTCGCCGATGTCCTTAGAGTTCGTGCGCGATCGAGCAATGAAATCGCACTCGTCCAAGAGCAGCACGCACGGCTTTTCCTTGGCGGCGGCAAATATAGACCTCAGATTTTGTGCGGACTCGCCAAAGAACGACGAGACCAGCACGTCGAACCGCACCTTCATTAACGGCAGGCCGGTGTTCCATGCGAGCCGTTTTGCGCCCAGCGATTTCCCGCAGCCCGGCGGCCCGTACAAGAGAACTGTCTTTCTGGGCCGCAGCCCAAACGTTCGAAGACGGTCGCGGGCTGCGTACTCGGACTCGATGCGCGCGAAACGCTGTTCGACGGCTTCCGGCAGCACCATGTGGTGTTCGAGATGCTCCGTCGGGATCAGCGTCGCAAGTGTTTCGCCATGCCGCCGGCTCATGGGCAGCTCTTTGAGCGTGCGCCCAATGTCGGCTGATGGCGTCGGTGAGGACGGCGCTCGTTTTGGCTTGGGTTGCTTGAGAATGGCTTCTAGCTGCTCAGCCAGCCGGACGTGACCTGTCTTGCGTTCTGCTTCGACGATCTTCCCCGCGAGGCGATCAAGGTCGCTTTGCGAGCCATCGGCGATGGCTCGCACCACCCTTTTAAGAATATCGGCGTTCATGCGATATCACCTTGTATGACGACCTTGGATCGTTGGTACCACGCCCAGAGTCAAGATCCCATTAGGAATCCGCAACTTCGCAGTTACGAATGTCGTGTTTCTGACGGGCCAGTCGCCAGTGGGGCTTGCGCATAGATCATGCCCCCCGCTCGTGTTTTTGAGCCGTCACATGCAACGTTAGCCCCGCAAGCTGTTGCAACCGGCTGATTACTGCAAACAGGTTCTTGGCCTGCGGGTTGCCGCTTGAGCCAAACATCCGGATCAAACTCTTGGGCGATGAGCCGATTTCTGCTCCCAGCTTCTCAAAGCCGACCGTTGCCTTTATGTAGTCGCGAATGATCGCCTTGCCGTCGCTCACGTTGCCCCCAAGCATGGTCTCGATGCCTTCCTTCAAGAGGGCTTCACGAAACTTCGGGTCGGCCTGCACCCGGGCGAGGATCGTTTCCTTGAAATCGCGTGTCAGGGCCATTGGCTTCCTCGTAGTGGACTGCACATCGGCAAGCTTGCATTGCTGATGCTTCTGCTGAGCGAAAGCACATGAATTTTAGCGCGTTTTAGTAGCACATGCGTTACCAAATTGCGAGCTTGACCCCACTGACAAAGCCGGTAGTGGCGTCGCCCAACCGGTGGTTCGCCGGCAGGCCTGGGTACTACGCGGTGGCATAAGCCCCGGTCGCCTAGGCTCTTGAGTGACCGGTGTTCTCGCAAGCGGTCAGCAGAGGCATCGCGGCCGAGCAACAGGTTCTGCTGCCAAGCGGCTACCGAGAACTGCGGCGGCTACGACCGCTGGGAGTCGCCTTCCGCCTGCCAAGCTAGAGCCGCATAAGACGGGATGCGAGCAGAGCAAGAGGAAACACAGTACGGTGTTATAGGTCTTCCATTTGGCTATTCTCCTCCATTGGGAAGATAGTAAAATTCGATACTGGATATAAACACAGGGCCGACGATGATCACGATAAGCACCAACAAGGGTCTTACTAAGGTTGAAAACTGGGAGGACATTCAAACGCGGCCCGGCTTCTTATCCAATCTAAACCCCGCAGATCATGAGTTGGATTCGATCGTCGGCCGATATATCTTCCCGGAGAAGATCCAGTGCGGGCTCTCCAATTGCCGTACCCCACACACGCGCGGTTACATTGTCTCCACGAAAAGTGGGCGAGAAACCAACATTGGCAAGGACTGCGGGAAAACTTACTTCGGCGTCGATTTCGAACTACAGGCGCGGAAATTCGACCGCGACATCACGGAATCGGAAAATCGGGATCTGCTCTGGAATTTCAGCTTCCAGCTTGACGAGGTCGAAAGGAAAATATTGACCCTTCGTAAGGGCGACCGCGGGGCAGACTGGGTGAACAAACACGTCCAAATCCTCAAAAATCCTGGCCGGATTCCCAATGAAATCGTCCGGCGCCTGGCCACAATGGCGAAGACGCAATCGAATATTCTAACGGCCGCGCGGGAGGCAACCGAACAGGAAATCAAGAGACTTGAGGACAACGAGAAACGCGCTATCAAAGTAAGCGTCTTCCCTGAACCGTCTGGACGGCAGTAGCCAAAGAAGCGAAAG
>CBIHNU010000031.1:0-53590 GCA_966211585.1 uncultured Noviherbaspirillum sp.
TTCTTCATCGACTCTTCCTGGGTCCAGCCCCAGGTGTAGTCGGCGGTCAGGTGATAGGCGCGGCGGTCCTTGCCGTATTCCTTCGCCAGCACCGGGCCGAGCGCGGCGCCGGACATATAAGCGTCGAAGAAGTGGCGGAAACCGTAACGGCGGCGATCCTTGCCGGTGGTGTCGTTGGAGTGCGTCAGGCCGCACATGTAGATCACGCCCATTTCCTGCGCCAGCGACTGGATCGCGACCGCGACGCCCGACGAAGAGCCGCCGCTGTACATGATCACGCCATCCTTTTCGATCATGCGCTTGGCAGCCGCGCGCGCCGCGTCGGACTTGGTCTGCGTGTCGCCGGTCACGTATTCGACTTTCTTGCCGAGCACGCCGTTGCCCTTCAGGGACGACGGCTTCATGGTCTTCAGCATGCCGCCGTCGCCTTCGCCGTTCAGGTGCTTGACCGCCAGCTTGAACGCGCGCAACTCGTCGTTGCCCTCATCGGCATACGGACCGGTCAGCGGCACGGTGAAGCCGAACTTCACGGTCTTCGATTTGGACGGGTCGTTGCGGAAATCGGCGGCCCAGGCGTTTCTGATGAAAAAGGACGGCGCGGCAACGCCGGCACCGACTGCGGTAAGGCTCTTGAGCACTTTACGTCGTGTTATTTCATTCATCTTGTCTCCCGAATCAGGTTGGTTGGTATCGCGGCGGCCGCGGCGGCCATGAATCCAGAAATGCGCGTCCATTCGCCCGAGTAGATTCCCACGCTTTAGTCAATACAACAATAAGTGTTTGACGAGAAAAGAGTTTTTTGTAAATATCCATTCACTATCGAAGTGAAGAATGTAAATTGTTGACATTGCATCGCACCAACCGGAGTGCCGCATGAATGCCTCGCCCACCAGCACGCGCACCCTGATCGGGTTCAAGATCCGCGACAAGCGCAAGATGCTCGGCCTGTCGCAAGCGATGCTCGCCGCACGGCTCGGCATCTCCGCCTCTTACCTGAATCTGATCGAGAGCAACAAGCGCAGCATCGGCGGCCGCCTGCTGAAGCAGATCGCTGACGAACTCGGCGTCGCGCTCGACCAGTTCGACGGTGCAGCCGAGCGCCGCCTGGTCGGCGACCTGCGCGAACTGACGAGCGAGAACCTGTTTGCGCCGCTCCGTCTCGACCCGGCCGCCGCCGCCGACTTCGCCGGCCAGCATCGGCAATGGGCACAGGCGCTGGTGACGCTGCACCGTGCCTATCTCGACCGCAGCGAGACCGTGAGCGCGCTGTCCGACCGCCTGAACCAGGACCCGTTTCTCGGTGCAGCGGTACACAACATGCTGACCAACGTCGCCGCGATCCGCTCGGCCTCGGAAATCCTGGAAAACATCGACGAGCTGCGGCCTGAACAGACCAAGCGCTTCCTGGCCATCGTATCCGCCGAAAGCGCCCGGCTCGCGGACGTGGCACAGGCGCTGGCCGCCTTCTTTGACAAGGCGCACACGTCGACTCGCTCGATCACGCCGATCGAGGAAGTCGACGACTTTCTGCTGGAGCACGAAACCTGGTTTCCGCAACTGGAACAGGCGGCGGATGCATTGCGCGCCGCGGCCGGCATCGCCGGCGAGCGGGTCGAAGGCGCATTGTGCGATTACCTCGAACGGCATCATGCGGTGCGGGTATCGATGCGATCGGCGTTCGAGCGCGAATCCGGCAATGCGGCGCAGCGCGCGCTGTTCGATGAAGAGAGCCGTACCCTCATCATGCTGGACACGATGCCGCAGCCGACCCGTCGTTTCGAGCTGGCACGCAAGGCCGCCGAACTGTCCTGCGCCGAGCTGATCGCCACGCACGTGAATCGTGCGGCGCTGCTGAGTACGCCGGCGGCAATGCGTCGCGCGACGCGCGCGCTGGCTTCGTATGTCGCCAGTGCCGTGTTGCTGCCGTATGACACGTTCCAGCAGGCAGCAATCGCCGCGCGTTACGACATCGATTACCTGTGCCAGAAATTCGGCGCCAGCTTCGAGCAGGTGTGTCACCGTCTCGTCACGCTGCGCAAGCCCGGCGCCGACGGCATTCGCTTCGGCTTCATGCGCTCCGACCCGGCCGGCTATGTGACCAAGCGCTTTCCGCTGCCGCACCTGCCGCTGCCGCGCTACGGCAACGCCTGCCCGCTATGGGCGATCTACAAGGCGTTCCAGGCGCCGGGGGCGACAGTGCGCCAGGTCGCGGAATTCCCGACCGGCGACCGCTATTTTTTTCTCGCGCGCGCGGTGGAAAAACCGGTGCCGTCGTTTTCCGCACCGCGCCATTACATCTCGGTGATGCTGATCTGCGACGCGATTCACGCGGACCGGATGGTGTACGGCGACGGCATCGACCGCGCGTCTGCAGCGCAGGCAACCCCGGTCGGCCCGACTTGCCGCCAGTGCGTCCGGCGCGACTGCGCGCACCGCGAGGAAGATCCGATCATCAACGCATGACCGTCCGCCCAGGAAACGGCCGTGATACCTGCGACAGCGGTGTTACACTAAATCAAAAAATCGGCAACGCACGCTGCCCTCGATGGCGGCCACAGGCGATTGCCGAGCGGACAAGACTACAAGGAGAGACATGGCCACCCGCGTGCTGATCACGGAGGATGAACCCAACATCGCCGAATCGCTGACCTTCATCCTCAATCGCGAAGGTTACGACGTATCCACGGTGTTCGACGGCGAAGCGGCGCTGCAGCGTCTGCGCAGCGACCCGCCCGACATCATGATCCTCGACGTGATGCTGCCGAAGCTGAACGGTTTCGAAGTGCTCAAGCTGGTGAAGGCGGACCCGGCGCTCAAGGCGCTGCCGGTCATGATCCTGACCGCGAAAGGCCAGACGCACGACCGCCGGATGGCCGAGGAAATCGGCGCCAGCGCCTTCATCACCAAGCCGTTCTCGAACCGCGACATCATCGAACAGGTCGGGCGCCTGGCGCGCGCCGCATGACATGACCGAGCGCAGCTTCCGCACCAGCAAGGCGCCGGATGCGGCCGTCGTGCTGCCGGTAT
This sequence comes from uncultured Noviherbaspirillum sp., assembly GCA_966211585.1. Taxonomy (GTDB): domain Bacteria; phylum Pseudomonadota; class Gammaproteobacteria; order Burkholderiales; family Burkholderiaceae_D; genus Noviherbaspirillum. The sequence continues at coordinate 3,028 of CBIHNU010000031.1, forward strand.
TCGGCGCGATCCTGCTGCTGCCGCCGGCGATCTCGCTGTTCGCCGCACCGGTCGCGGTCTGGGGCGTGCCGCTGATCGTGCTGTACGTGTTCGGCGTCTGGGCCGGCCTCATCGGCTGTGCGGCATTGCTGGCGCGACGCCTCGACAGCCCCCTTTCATCGCAACCGGCAGAGCCGGAAACGCCTGCCGACCGCCCGGCATAATGCTGAATCCCAACCTGGTCCTGTTCAGCTCGCTGGCGTACGTCGCACTGCTGTTCGCGGTCGCGTTCACCGGTGACATGCATGCGCGCAAGGGCCGGCTCGGCTGGCTGCAGTCGCCGATCGTCTACACGCTGTCGATTTCACTGTACTGCACCTCCTGGACCTTTTACGGCGCGGTCGGTTCGGCCGCACGCAACGGCCTCGAATACCTGACCATCTACCTCGGCCCGACACTGGTGTTCGTCGGCTGGTGGCTGTTCCTGCGCAAGCTGGTGCGGATCGGCCAGCTGCACCGCATCACCTCGATCGCCGACATGATCTCTTCGCGCTACGGCAAGAGCGCGAGCCTGGCCGCGCTGGTGACGGTGATCGCGGTGATCGCCGGCACGCCGTATATCGCGCTGCAGCTGAAGGCGGTGACCACCAGCCTGCAGGTGATCAGCAATGCGGGGCCCGATGCGCTGTCGGGAACGCCGGCCGGTTATCCGGATTTCCGTATCGCGTTCTGGATCGCAGTTGGCATGGCGCTGTTCACCATCCTGTTCGGCACGCGCAATATCGATGCCAACGAGCGGCACCAGGGCGTGGTAGCGGCGATCGCGCTGGAAGCCGTCGTCAAGCTGGTGGCGCTGATCGCGGTCGGCCTGCTGGTGGTGGTCGACATCGCAGCCGGCCCGCACGAATTGTTCAAGCATGTGTCGCCGGCGATTTTTCATTCGCGCGATGTGTTCGGTCCGCGCTGGGTGACGCTGATCTTTCTCGCCGCGGCAGCAGTGATCTGCCTGCCGCGCCAGTTCCAGGTAACGGTGGTGGAGAACGTCAACGAACAGCATCTGCGCACGGCGTCATGGCTGTTCCCGCTGTACATGTTCCTGATCAGCCTGTTCGTCATGCCGATCGCGGTTGCCGGCATGAACTTCCTGCCGGCCGGTTCGAATGCCGACATGTTCGTGCTGACCCTGCCGATGTGGGCCGGCCAGGACGGCATTGCGCTGCTGGCTTTCCTTGGCGGATTTTCCTCGGCGACCTCGATGGTGATCGTGGCGTCGATCGCGATGTCGACCATGATCTCCAACCATATCGTGATGCCGATCGCATTGCGGCTGCCCTGGGTATCGCTCGATGCGCGCGGCGAAGTGCGCGAACTGCTGCTGATCAGCCGGCGCATCAGCATCGTCGTGATCCTGTTTCTCGGCTTCCTGTATTTCCGTCTCAGCACGCAGAACGACGGCCTGGCATCGATCGGCCTGATCTCGTTCGCCGGCGTCGCGCAATTCCTGCCGTGCCTGATCGGCGGCCTGTTCTGGCGTCAGGCTACCGCGCGCGGCGCGATCGCCGGCCTGCTGCTGGGCTTTGCCGTATGGGTGTACACGCTGTTCCTGCCCAGCTTCAAAGGCGAGCTGATCCTGTCGGTGCAGGACATCGCGCAGGGGCCGTGGAACCAGTCGCTGCTGCGGCCGCAGGCCCTGTTCGGGCTGGAGGGCGTCGATCCTCTGGTGCACGCGATTTTCTGGAGCATCGCGCTGAATACGGCAACCTTCGTGCTGGTGTCGCTGATGCGCAGCCAGAAACCGCTGGAACGGCTACAGAGCATGCTGTTCGTCGACGTGTTCCGCCCCCCGGCCGACGACACCTCGCGCTTCGTGCACCGCTCCGCGATGACCTACGACCTGAACGTGCTGGCGGAACGCATATTCGGCGCCGACGAGGCGTTCCAGCTGTTCCAGGACGCGGCGCGCAAGCACGGCCTGGCATCGAACCAGTCGATCGCCGACGATGCCTTCATCTCGGAACTGGAACGCAAGCTGGCCGGCAGTGTCGGCGCGGCATCGGCACGCGCGATGATTTCGCAGGTAGTGATCGGCGAAACCATCAGCCTGTCCGAACTGGTGAAGATCGCCGACGAAACCCAGCGCATCCGCGATTACAACCGCAAGCTGGAAGAAAAATCGCAACTGCTGGAAGCCACCGCGAGCAAGCTGCGCGATGCCAACGAACAGCTCACGCAACTCGACAGCCAGAAGGACGATTTCCTGAGCCAGGTCAGCCACGAAGTGCGCACGCCGATGACGTCGATCCGTTCGCTATCGGAAATCCTGCTCGAAACCCGGGACCTGCCGCGGTCGCAATCGGAACGTTTTCTGCACATCATCCATGAGGAAAGCATCCGCATGACGCGCTTGCTCGACGGCATTCTCGATCTCAGCCTGCTGGAAGGTGCGCCGTCGCCATTGGTGCTGGCGCCGATCGATCCGGAAATTGCGCTGGAAAACGCGCTCGGCGTCTGTGAAGGCCTGGCCGCGGCATCCAGCATGCTGTTGCTGAACGGACCGCGCGCCGCCGGCATTTGCGTGAACGCGGACAGCGACCGGTTGAACCAGGTGTTCATCAACCTGATCTCCAACGCAATCAAGTACAACACGAATGACAGGCCCTATGTCCGCGTCAGCAGCATGGTGCGCGAGGGCATGTACGAAGTGCTGGTCGAAGACAACGGGCCAGGCATCGGAGAGCAGGAACGAAGCAAGATTTTTTCGAAGTTTTCGCGCGGCTGGGCGCAAATGCAGTCCGGCACGCAAGGCGCCGGCCTCGGGTTGGCGATCAGCTGGCAAATCATGCGGCGCCTCGACGGCACGCTGGAACTGCTGCCCTGTGACAACAGCGGCGGCAGCGGCGCCTGCTTCCGCGTGCGGCTCGGCGTGCTGCACGAAAGCCTGCAAAAGCACGGCGCAGCGCGTTGAGGTCCAACCGTCAGCCCGAAGGACGGCTGCAAGTCGGAGCGCCGGCGCTCAGTGGAACGAACTCTGCTGCCCCGGTTGCTGCGCGCCGGCCTCCGGCTTCGGTTTCCCTTGCGCATCGCTGAGCCGGTACTTGGTGCGGCGATCGCCCATCAAATCGCGCAGATCGCGGATGCTCATGCCGGTCGTTTCGTGCATGCGGATCAGCAGCGATGCGCCGATCGGCAGCCGGCGATGGCGAATCTTGCTGATGACCGGCGGCGCGACTTCCAGCATGCGCGACAGTGCGGCATCGTTTTTCAGATTCATCTTCTCGAGCAGCGTGTCAAGCAGACGGTTCGGATCGTAGGTTTCCTGTCCTGCTAGTGCATGTTCGGTCATGGTTGGCTCCTGATGTGGACAATAGGTCGTACTTGGCTGTAACAAATGACACCTTGACCACGATTAAGTTTCTTCCTGCGCCACGAAATTTTTTGATATTGAGCCAATTTCCCGTCGACAGACACACTTCGTTACCATTCAGGAATCTTCAGGCACTGTCCGGCATATCGGCGCGCCGCGCGTGCCGTGCCTCGACAACCAGATCCGCCTCCGGAAAGGCGACACAGGGCAGGATATGGCCGTCGCGCTTTTCATCGACGCTGAGACCGGGCCATTCGATCTCGTAACGCACCTGCCCGCTGCGCAACCGGCACATGCATGCACGGCAGGTACCATTGCGGCACGAACTCGGCAATACGATGCCGGCCACGGCTGCCGAGCGCAACAGCGGCAGTGACGCCGGCGCGTCGAATTGCCAGCCCGCAGGTTCGATTGCAATGGAAAAGCGGCGTTCAGTGTCGCTCATGGAGGGTGCCTCGTTTGCCGGATTCGGGGAATGCACCTGATCACTCGCAGGCACAGGGCCGGATGATACCTGCTGCAGCCGATCGCAGCACTTCCTGATCCGCTTCCTGATCGCGAAGAAACGCGCAGCGCCGGTCTGTATTGTTTTCAAACAGGCTTGGAACATTTACAACAAAGAACTGCCAAAGTCTTCGTGACCCCCTTCACTGGGAGCGTGTACGAAACGATTTCCCGATATGTTCCGTCCGGAGCCTTGCTCGTCGTCGCCATGGTCCGCCATGACTCCTCTTCGCGCCTTGCGTCGCATCCCGTCGGACACATGCAGATCGGGAAATCATTTCTTACCCGTAGTGATGAAAAGCACGGGCACAGGAATTGCACTGAGGCTTTCAGGCCATCAATCGATCGTCCTGTCATTCTTTTCTCACAAGGAGGCTGTCATGAACTGGGATACCGTCAAAGGCAACTGGACGCAGTACAAGGGCAAGGTCAAGGAGCAATGGGGCAAGCTCACCGACGACCAGATCGACGTGATCGGTGGCCAGCGCGACCAGCTCATCGGCAAGATCCAGGAAGCTTACGGCATCAGCAAGGACGAAGCCGAGCAACAGATCAAAAGCTTCGAAAACCGCACGCTGAACTGATGCCTGCTCCGCAACATCGCTGCTGCGCGCTGCGCGCTGCGGTCAGTCGTCCGGATTCATCTTTCACACCGATCACACCATCAGACGAGGAAGAAATGAAAACAGCACTTGCATGTTTACTGTTTGGCGCGGCAGCTCTGGGATTCACCGGAACCGCAGCGGCAGCCGACAACACCGCGAAGGAAACCTACAAAGCCGCCAAGGACAAGGCCGATAGCGATTACAAGACGGCCAGGGACAAGTGCGGCGCCCTGAAGGGTAACGAGAAAGACGTCTGCACTGCGGAGGCGAAGGCCGCTCGCGACAAGGCCAAGGCACAGGCCGAGGCAGAGTACAAGGGAACGCCGAAAGCCGAGGCCGACGCGCGCAAGAAGGAAGCCGATGCCGACTATGACGTCGCGAAGGCGAAATGCAATGCAAAAACGGGCAACGCGAAAGACGTCTGCGTGAAAGACGCGAAGGCAGCGCGCGATACCGCTCGCGCCGATGCCACGGCGGCCGCAAAAACCGCCGGTGCGCGCAAGGAGGCACGTGAGGACAAGGCCGATGCCAGGTATGAAGCGGCGAAAGAAAAATGCGACGCAATGTCGGGCGATGCGAAGGACAAATGCATCAGCGATGCAAAGGCGACGTACAAGAAGAAATCCTGAGTTTGCGACGGCCCGCGCGGACAACGAGAAACGAGAAAAGGAGTGAGCGGAATGGGATTCGATCAAAAGGGTGCCGTCGTGATTTGCGTTTCACCCGGCATCAACGGGAAATGGGATGTGTCGGAGAAGGGCTTTGAAGAACCGCTTGCGTCGTTTGACGATAAGGAGGATGCCTATGCGTATGCTACTGAGCTGACCAGATCGAGGGAAGGAGCAACCGTCCTGGTCGAGGACGAGGAAGGCTTTTCTCCTCTTCCGCAGCCGGGCGAAGGCGACAGGGCCTTGCACGGAAGCGGTCGCCCGCGCAACGACGCTGGCTGATCCTGCCGCGCCGGTGCCGGAAACGCTTATACGGTTCAACCGCCGGTGCGACCGATGCGACCGGCGGCATTGCGATGTTGTGCCGCACGCGGGCATGTTCAGCCCGTCGCAATTCCGCTCTGGACAAAAGCTTCAGCGATGAACCATTTCACATGTCGTCATGTCTATTTTACGTAGCCGGGTTATCAACTATAGGAGGTAAAAATGAATTTTATTATCTGGATTATTGTTGGCGGTATTCTCGGCTGGCTTGCCAGCCTGGTCATGCGAACCGATGCGCAACAAGGACTGCTGCTGAACATCGTGGTCGGCATCATCGGCGCGTTGCTCGGAGGCTGGCTGCTGGCGCCGCTGTTCGGCACCGGCACCATCAATCAAAACGATTTCAGCGTTACGTCACTGCTGGTCTCGTTCCTCGGTGCAGTGATATTGCTGGCGATCGTCAATCTGTTCCGGCGCGGCACGCCACGCTAGCAGCTCACCAGCTTCGGCTCTGCAAAGCGTAGAGCCTGTCTCGATACGGATCGCCGAAGCGATTCATGTCGAAACAGGCTCTACGCCGTTTACGCGGCAGTACGTGCATCACCTAGGCATCACCCGCTCAGCCCTGCGCGTGCCGCTTCGCTTCTTCTTCGTACAGTTCCTTCTTCGACAGCTTGCCGACCGGCGTCTTCGGCAACTGGTCGCGCACTTCCAGCGCCTGCACCATCTCGTGCTTGCCGAGACGGCGCTTCAGGAAGGTCTTCAGCTCTTCCAGCGTGAACGACGGCGCATCCTTCTTCAGCGTGACGAACGCCTTCGGCGACTGCCCGCGGTACGCGTCGGGAATGCCGATCACGCTGACCTCGGCCACTGACGGATGCTCGTAGATCGCTTCCTCGATGAGGCGCGGATAGACGTTGAAACCGCCGCACAAAATCATGTCCTTGGTGCGGTCGACGATGTACACGAAACCGTCTTCATCCATGTAGCCGACGTCGCCGGTGCGAAAAAAACCGTCCGCCGTCATCGACGCGGCCGTCGCTTCCGGCTTGTTCCAGTAGCCCTTCATCACGTTCGGTCCCTTGATGCACATCTCGCCGCGTTCGCCGCGCGGCACCTCTTCCGACGGTTCGTCGACGTCGACGAACTTCAGCAGCACACCGATCGTCGGCATCCCGCAAGAGCCGATTTTCTGCATGCCGTACACCGGTGTGAAGGTGCCGGTCGGCGAGGTCTCGGTCATGCCCCAGCCTTCGACCAGGCAGCAGCCGGTCAGGCGCTGGAAACTCTGGTTCACCTCGACCGGCAGCGGCGCGCCGCCGGAATTGCAGAACTTCAGCGAACTCAGGTCATGGCTGCCGATATCCGGATAATTGATGATCGCGGTGTACATGGTCGGCACGCCGGGAAACACAGTGATCTTTTTCGTTTCGAGATCCCGGATCACGGCCTCCACCTCGAACTTCATGTGCAGCACCAGCTCCGCGCCCATCTGCAAGCCGAACAGCATATCGACCGTGAGCGCGTAGATGTGAAACAGCGGCAGCACCGCGAGCACCCGCTCGCTGCCCTCTTCCAGCACCCGCGGCTCGCCGCTGACGACGATGCGGATCTGCTCGCAGGCGCTGGTCAGGTTGGCGTGCGTGAGCATCGCGCCCTTCGGCAGGCCGGTGGTGCCGCCGGTGTATTGCAGCACCGCGATCGCTTCGCGCGGATCGTCGATCGGGTGCGGCTGGTAAGCGCCGTCGTTGTCCAGCAGTGCGGCAAAACGCAGATGCCGCTCGTCGGCCGCGACCTCGGCCAGCTGCTGTGCCTGCTGCAAGTGGGCGCGCACCGCATCCGGCTGCGCCACCATTTCCGCAATGTCGCCGATGACCAGCATTTTCAGGCGCGTGCAGCCGAGCAGCTTGTCCATCTGCGGATACAGCGCGGCGAGGTCGAGCGTGACGATGATGTCGGTCTGGCTGTCCTCGACCTTGTGCTCCAGCACTTTTTCCGCATCGAGCGGCGAATAATTGACGATGGTGCCGCCGGCTTTCAGCACGCCGAAGAAGGCGATCACATAATGCGGCGTATTCGGCAGGTACAGTCCGACATGCACGCCCGGCCCGACGCCCAGCCGCTGGAACCCCTTTGCGGCACGGTTCGTCAGCGCCTGCAGTTCGCGATAGCTGATCTTCCTGCCCATGAAGTCGAGCGCGGGCTGCTGCGGCCACTTTGCAGCGGCGTCGTCGAGCAGCTGCTGCACCGGCATGACGGGCAGCGCCGCGTCCCAGCGCACGCCGGGCGGATAGGATTTGATCCAGGGAAATTGCATGATCTCGGATTTCATTGCTTGCGCGCCTTTCCGATCAGATTGCGGTGAGGCCGCCGTCGACGGCCAACTGATGCCCGGTGACGAACGAGGCGGCTTCCGAACCCAGCCACAGCACCGCGCCGGCAATCTCGTCCGCTTCGCCGATGCGTCCGATCGGATGCACCTTGACGATGTTTTTTTCTCGCCGCGGCTCGCGCTCGATCGCGCGCTCCAGCATCGGCGTGCGGATCACGCCGGGACACACGCTGTTGATGCGGATGCCGGCCTTGCCGTACTCCGCCGCCGCGGTCTTGGTCATGCCGACCACCGCATGCTTGCTGGCCGCATACACCGGCTGCAACAGGGCGCCGACCAGCCCGGCCACCGACGCGGTATTGACGATCGCGCCGCCGCCCTGCTTCAGCATCTGCCGGATTTCATGCTTCATGCACAGCCATGCGCCCTTGACGTTGACCGCCATGATGCGGTCGAACAGTGCTTCATCACAATCGGCCAGCGGCTTGCTCTCTTCCTCGATGCCAGCGTTGTTGAACGCGCAGTCGAGCCGACCGAAAGCGGCGACCGTTTTCGCGACCAGCGCTTCGACCTCGGCTTCGCGCGATACATCGGCCTTGACGAAGATCGCTTCCCCGCCCGCCTGTGTAATCAGGCCGACGGTTTCCTCGCCGCCCGCGGCATTGACGTCGGACACCGCCACACGGGCGCCAGCCCGCGCGAATGCCAGCGCCGCCGCGCGGCCGATGCCGCCTGCGCCGCCGGTGACCAGTACCGCTTTCCCTGCATAAGATTGATCCGCCATGCTGTCTCCTTTGAATGTTGTCGTCCGGCCGCCTGAATGACACGCCCCTCACGCGTTTTCACGCGTGAGGGGCTGCGGCCGGCAAGCGGTGTCAGTGTGCTTTTTTCGGTGCCTTGTACTTTGCCAGCTCCATCTTGCCGATCTGGTTGCGATGCACTTCATCGGGGCCGTCGGCGATGCGCAGCGAACGCGCGCCGGCATACGCGTGCGCGAGGAATTCGTCGGTCATGCCGCCGCCGCCATGCGCCTGGATCGCCCAGTCGATGATCTTGCATGCCATATTCGGCGCCGCCACCTTGATCATCGCGATTTCCTTCGCCGCGACCTTGTTGCCGACGGTATCCATCATGTGCGCGGCATTCAGCACCAGGAAGCGCGCCTGATCGATCATGATGCGCGCTTCGGCGATCCGTTCCAGCGTCACGGTCTGCTCGGCGACCGGCTTGCCGAACGCGACGCGGGTCAGCGTGCGCTGGCACATTTTTTCCAGCGCGCGCTCGGCCAGTCCGACCAGGCGCATGCAATGGTGGATGCGGCCCGGCCCGAGGCGCCCCTGCGCGATTTCGAAACCGCGGCCTTCACCGAGCAGGATATTGGAAGCCGGCACCCGCACGTTTTCGAACAGCACTTCACCGTGGCCGTGCGGCGCGTCGTCGAAGCCGAGCACCGGCAGATGCCGCAGGACGGTGACGCCGGGCGTGTCGCGCGGCACCACGATCATCGATTGCTGCTTGTGGCGGTCCGGATTGTCCGGATCGCTCTTGCCCATGAAGATGAACACCTTGCAGCGCGGATCGTTGGCGCCGGACGACCACCATTTGCGGCCGTTGATCACATACTCGTCGCCGTCGCGCTCGATGCGGCTTTCGATATTGGTCGCATCCGACGACGCCACTGCCGGTTCGGTCATCGCGAAGCAGGAACGGATCTCGCCGGCCAGCAAAGGCTTCAGCCATTGTTCCTTCAGCGCTTCGCTCGCATAGCGCTCCAGCGTTTCCATGTTGCCGGTATCGGGTGCCGAACAGTTGAACACTTCCGGAGACCAGCTTGCGCGGCCCATGATTTCACACAGCGGCGCATATTCGAGATTGGTCAGGCCGGCGCCATTTTTCGAATCCGGCAGGAACAGGTTCCACAACTCGGCGGCGCGCGCCTTTTCCTTCAACTCCTCCATGATCCTGGTCGGCACCCAGGCGTTGCCCTTCTTGCGGTTTCCCTCGATCTCGGCGAAGAACTTCGCTTCGTTCGGATAGATGTGTTCGTCCATGAACGCGATCAGGCGTTTCTGCAGTTCCTTGACCTTGGGGGTGTACTGGAAGTCCATTTGTTGCTCCATTGTGCGCGCCGGGCGCGTGGTTGAGGGTGTGGATGAATTCGCTTGTGTGTCGTGCTTCCGGAGGCGGCCTTTGCGGGGCGAGGATCGCCCGCCCCGCGGCCATTTTCTTGCTGCACCGTCTCCACCAAAATTTGTTGCTATCCGATCAGGTAGCCGCCGTCGACATTGATGCAGGTGCCGGTGGTGTAGCTCGCCGCGCCGGACGCGAGGTACAACACCGCGCCCGCCATTTCGTCCGGCTGCGCGACACGTCGCATCGGCACATGCGGCATCAGGCGGTTCAGCACCTCTTCGTTGTGCACCAGCGCCGACGCGAACTTGGTATCGGTCGCACCGGGCAGCAATGCATTCACGCGCACGCCCGACTTCGCGCATTCCTTCGCGAATGCCTGCGTCATCGAGATCACCGCAGCCTTGGTGATCGAGTAGATGCCCTGCATGTCGCCGGGGATGATGCCGTTGACCGACGCGACATTGACGATGCTGCCGCCGCCATTCTTCGCCATCAGCTTCGCGCCGTGCACCGAGCTGTAGAAATAGCCGCGGATGTTCACGTCGACCGTTTTTTGGAATGACGACAAGTCGGTGTCGACGATGGAGCCGAAGTACGGATTGGTGGCGGCGTTGTTGACCAGGATATCGAGCCGGCCGTGGCGCTTGTCGATCGCGCCGAACAGCGCCTCGATCTGCGCCATCTCGCCGATATGGCAGGCCAGTGCCTCGGCCGAGCCGCCGGCGTCGCGGATCGCGGCAACCACCGCTTCACAGGCTTCCTGCTTGCGGCTGGATACGATCACATGCGCGCCATAGGCGGCCAGCGTCTTCGCGATCGATTCGCCGATGCCGCGGCTGGCTCCGGTCACCAGCGCGATTTTTCCCGAGAGGTCGAACAGGTTTGGATTGGACATGAAGATTCCTAACGATAGGTGACGGTGTGCGGCTGCCCGAGCCATTCGAGGTGGGCGTAATTGTTCAGATAGCTGAGCGTGACGCGGCCCGGCTGGTACAGCAGCTTGGTGACCGCGCAGTTGACCAGCGTCCAGTTCAGTTCCGCGACCTGCCGGTCCTGCAGGCCGAGCACCTGCTGGCAGAGGGTTGCGATGGTACCGCCGGAAGTAAATACGATGATGGTCTGCGATTTTTCAGCGCTGTCGACCAGGCGTTGCAGCGCATCGACACAGCGCTGCCGGAACACCGGCCAGGGCTCGCGATAGTCGGCATCGTACTGGCCGCTCATCCAGCGCGACATCGCCGCCTGGAAGATGTCCTGGAACGCATAACGCGCCTTCGGATGCGACGCGAGAAAGCGCTTCACCTGCTCCGGATCTTCGAAGTCGGGGCGGTGCTTCACCAACACCTCATGATGGTCGTACTCGTTGAAACCGGGATCGGTGTGCCAGTCGGTATCGACCCGTTGCGATTTCGGCAGTGCCGCGATGCACGCATCTGCCGTCTGCCGATGGCGCTTCAGGTCGCCGGTGACCACGCGGTGAAACTTCTGATGCGAATTGGCGAACCATTCGCCGAGCAGCCTCGCCTGCTCGTGGCCCAGCTCCGACAACTGGTCATAGTTCGCACTGCCGAACGACGCCTGTCCATGACGGACCAGATAGATTTGCCCCATGTCGAGCCTGCCTTCCGTAATCCTGCAATGAGCGCCGTGAGCGGCGGGTTGAAAGAAGCATATCGCCGGAGTTAGAATCGATCAAATGAATAGTTATTATCAGTCCCAATAAAATCCATGCATATATCAAGAGTCGACCTGAACCTGTTCACGGTGTTCGATGCGATCTATACCGAAGGCAGCGTGACACGTGCCAGCCAGAAACTGAATCTGACGCAGCCGGCGATCAGCCACGCGCTCGGACGGCTGCGCCAGATGTTCAACGACCCGCTGTTCGTCAGGCAGGGGCACGCAATGGTGTCGACGCCGCTGGCGCGCAACATCATCGAGCCGATACGGCGTTCGCTGCGCGGACTGGAAGTGACCTTGAACGGCCTCGACAGTTTCGATCCGGACACGACTTCCAAACGTTTCAACATCGCCTTGCGCGACGTGCTGGAAGCGACCGTGCTGCCGCCATTGATGCAACGCGTGCGGCGACGCGCGCCGCTGGTCGACATTGCCGCCAGCCATGTGGAACGCCGCGAGCTGGAAGGGGAACTAGCCGCCGGCACGCTGGACGGCGCGATCGACGTGCTGCTGCCGCTGCCGAGCGAGATCATGCATACGCGCATCTACCAGGATTCGACGGTAGTCGTGGCGCGCAAGGGACATCCGGCGATCGACGGCGGGCTCGACATCGATACCTATTTAAAACAGGATCACATCCTCGCCAGTTCGAGGCGGCGCGGACCGGGGCTGGAAGATTTCGAACTGAGCCGCTTCGGGCTGGAACGGCATATCCGCTTGCGCTGCCAGCACTATTTCGCCGCCTGCCGCGTGGTCAGCCAGACCGACATGATCCTGACCATGCCCGGCCGCTATGCAAGCATCGCGAACAAGCAGTTCGGCAATCAGATCCTGCCGTTTCCGCTCGACGTGCCGGCGTTCGACGTGTTCCTGTACTGGCATGCAAACGTTGACAACGATCCGGCCAATCGCTGGTTCCGCGAGCAGGTGATGGAATCGATACGGAGCTGACGGCGCGGGCGTTTCGGCAGGGCCGATTGCCACTCGCCTGGGTGCAGGCGCTCCTCCCTGTTTCGGCTACGCGACCGATGCGCTGGAACGGTAGCCGATCCTGAATCCGCCCCAGTGTTTCCCGCTCACGTAAATCGGCACCGACAGGTCATGCATCACTTCACCGGTATCGCGCTTGTAGGTTTGCAGCAGGAAGGGCTTGGTATTGGCGCCACAGCGCGCGCCGGTGCGATCGTTGAAGATGCGCTTGGTCCGGTTGTTGACCAGATCGGTTTCATAATCGCCTGTCAGCGGCTTGGAAAACTTCCGGTTGTGCGTCGGGAAATAGCCGTTATTGTCGACCGCACCCGCATACGCGAGTTGCGGCATGTCCGCCAGAATTTTTTCCTGTAACGCCGGCAGCACCCGGTCGGTGAATCCGTCGAACGCCGTCGTATGCTTGGGCGGATTGGTATTCGGGATCGGCCTGTAGCTGCGATCGAACAGCGCGGCGTGGCTGATTGCGCCACCAGCCACCGCCTGCTCGAACAGGCGACCGACTTCATCCGCCGCATGCTGCGCAATCAGGCGCATGGCATCGTGCGAGGTCGGTGCGCCGGACGCAATGGCGGCGTCGAACAAGCCCTCTGCGCGTTCGGCAAGCACCATCGCCGATTTCGATGCCAGCGGCAATTCCGCTTCGGTGGTCAGCATACCGTCGCGGATATGCAGGATTGCGTCCGCGATCAGGTGCGCGCTTTCCACATGGTCGCGCGAGGCCGATGCGATCTGCTGGATCTCGCTCTGCGATACGCCGGCCGAACGCTCGATATTGCCCAGAAATGCATGCACTCTTTCCACGTTCTGTGCCGCATCGTTCACCTTGACGGTAAGCGCCGACATGCCGGCAGCCGCACGCTCGGCTTCTTCGTTGATTTCGCGCACCATCGTGCCGATGTCATCGGTAGCCGATTTGGTGCGGCCAGCGAGCTGGCGCACTTCGCCGGCCACCACCGCGAAACCACGGCCGTGCTCGCCGGCACGCGCCGCTTCGATCGCTGCATTCAAGGCCAGCAGATTGGTACGCGCCGCGATCTCGCTGATGACTTCGGTAATCACATGAATCCGGCGCGACTTTTCCTGCAATGCGCTCATCAGCGCCGACGCGGTTTGCGCGTCCTGCCGCGCATTGCCGATCTGCTGCAATCCCTGATCGGCTTCGGTCCGGCCCGTCACGCTTTCGCTGCGCACCTCGGCAGCGATTTTCGACGCCCGCTCGGCATTCGCCGCGATCTGCTCGGTGGTCTGCGCAGTCTGCTCCGAGCGCTCCACGATGTCGTTGGCCGTCTGCATATCCTGGTCGATCTTTTTCTTGATCGAATCCACGAAATAGGATGTCTCGGCCGCGCCGATCATCATGTGATCGATTTCTGCGCCGACGCGTCCGGCGAAACCGTCATCGCGTTTTTCGTCGCTGGCGACCAGCATCGCCAGCGGCACGCTACAAGCTGTTGCGAAAGCGGCCAGCAGCACCGGGCCGAACATGGCAGAGGCGAAGAGATCGAGTAAAAAGGCGACTGCGGCACTCAGCACAACCGCAACCGAGGCAAACATCCACCGGTGAAATGATAAGCGTCGCATATTCCCCCCTTGGAAGACCCGGCCCGAGTCACGAAATTGCAACGATACGGGAAGTCGGCGCCGCCCGTCGTGCGACCTGCGACTTCCCTCGGACCTTGTCATTCTTGTCACGCGCCTCAACGCGTTTTTTTATATTCTGCAGCAGTGCCGAATCTTTCCCCCAAAGGAGATCGTCGCGCAAATGGATTACGCCATCCTTACAGCCAGGAAACAGATAGGTTGCAAGAACGCCTACGCAGGGCCGGTCATTCGCGTCGGCTGCACCCATCGTTCGAAATCCTGTTCGCTGACATAACCCAGCGCCAGCGCCGCCTGCTTCAGCGTGCTGCCGTCATGATGCGCACGCTTGGCGATCTGCGCGGCACGGTCGTAACCGATATGCGGCGCCAGCGCCGTCACCAGCATCAGCGACCGTTCCATCAAATCGGCGATGCGCGCCTGATTGGCTTCGATACCGCGCGCACAGTGTTCGTCAAAACTGACCATGCCGTCAGCCAGCAGACGCAGACTCTGCAGGAAATTGTGCGCGATCATCGGCTTGTACACGTTCAGTTCGAAATTGCCCGACGCACCGCCGATATTGATTGCCACATCGTTGCCGAACACCTGGCAGCACAACATGGTCAGCGCTTCGCACTGCGTCGGATTGACTTTGCCCGGCATGATGGAACTGCCCGGCTCGTTTTCCGGAATCGTGATTTCGCCCAGCCCCGAGCGCGGCCCCGACGCCATCCAGCGCACATCGTTGGCGATCTTCGTCAAGGCCGCCGCCAGCGTCTTCAGCGCGCCATGCGCCGCCACGAGCGCGTCGTGCGATGCGAGCGCGGCAAATTTGTTCTCGGCGCTCCTGAACGGCAAGCCGGTATCACGCGCCAGCTCGGCGGCAACCCGGTCGCCGAATTCCGGATGCGTATTCAGGCCGGTACCGACGGCGGTGCCGCCGACCGCCAGTTCGCACAGGCCCGGCAACGCGGCGGAGACGACCGCCGCCGCATGCGCGAGCTGCGCCACATAACCGGAAAATTCCTGTCCCAGGGTGAGCGGCGTCGCATCCTGCAGATGAGTGCGCCCGATCTTCACGATGCTGGAAAACGCCGCCGCCTTTTGTTCCAATGTTGCACGCAGTGCGAGCAACGCCGGCAGCAATCCGTTTACGACACCCGTTGCCGCCGCCACATGCATCGCCGTCGGAAAGATGTCGTTCGACGACTGGCCGAGATTGACATCGTCGTTCGGATGAATCAGCCGCCCTTCGCCACGCGGCCCGCCCAGCAACTCGGAAGCACGATTGGCCAGCACCTCGTTCATGTTCATGTTGGTCTGCGTGCCGGACCCGGTCTGCCATACGGACAACGGGAACTCCGTCCAATGCTCGCCGGCGATCACTTCATCGGCCGCCCGCACAATCGCGTTCGCCTTTGCCGCATCCATGCGGCCGAGGTCGCGATTGACGATCGCGCACGCGCGCTTGACCCGTGCCAGCGCCTCGATCAGCTCACGCGGCATCTGCTCGGTCGAGATATGGAAATGCAGCATCGAGCGCTGCGTTTGCGCGCCCCACAGGCGATCGGCGGGGACGTCGACGGGGCCGAAGGTATCGTGTTCTACACGCATCGTTGTCATGCTTTCTCCACAAATATCATTCGCTCCCTTGATGATCGGAAACCTGCGACAAGCAAAGGATAATTGAAGAACTGACATCAAGCGGATCTACAGGTTCAGCGCAGGACAGCGCTCCCGCTTGCGGAATAGCGTCCTGTGTCGCACGCCCTTCGTTGTTCGGCACATGCACGGTTTCGATTTAACGTCCATGCTCGGTCAAGTGGGCACGAAGCGCCCGGTATCATTCTCCAGCAGCAGACGCTTGCCTTGCCGCAAAAGCTGTTCACAGTCAGCCGCGGAAAGCGGATGGCTGAAATAATATCCCTGCATGCAATCGCAGCCATGCCGCCGCAAATAGGCGAGCTGTGCTTCGGTCTCGACGCCTTCCGCGATGACGGTCAGGCGCAGGCTGTGCGCCAGTGAAATGATCGACAACACGATCACCGCGTCATCCGGATCGACGGTGATATCGCGTACGAACGACTGGTCGATCTTCAGCAGATCGATCGGGAAGCGCTTCAAATAGGACAGGCTTGAATAGCCGGTACCGAAATCGTCGATCGACAAATGCACACCGATCGCCTTCAGGCTGCGCAGGATGTCGACTGCTTGCTCGACGTCGTTCATCATCATGCTTTCAGTCAGTTCCAGTTCTAGCAGATGCGGCGCGAGACCGGTCTCGCCGAGTATTTGCACAATCGAATCGACCAGATCCTGCTGGTAGAACTGGCGCGCCGACAAATTGACGGCAATGCGCATCTGCCCGAGCCCGATTTGTTGCCAGGCAATGCTCTGGCAGCACGCGGTACGAACTACCCACAAGCCGATCGGTACGATCAGGCCCATTTCCTCCGCAAGCTGGATAAAACGCGCCGGCTGCACCATGCCAAACACCGGATGTTGCCAGCGCAGCAGCGCTTCCATGCCGACGATGCGGCCGGTATGCAGGTCTACCTGCGGCTGGTAGTGCAGCACGAACTCGTCGCGTTCCAGCGCATTGCGCAGATCGCCTTCGATGCGCAGGCGTTCCAGCGCCTTCTCGTTCATGGCGGCCGTATAGAACTGAAAGTTATTGCGTCCGATTTCCTTTGCGCGGTACATCGCGATACCGGCATGCTTGAGCAGGCTTTCGGGATCATGCCCATCCGACGGGCCGACCGCGATGCCGACGCTGGAGCCCATCACGAATTCATAGCCGTCGATCGCGACCGGCTGTGCGACGGCGTCCATGATGCGCTGTACCAGCGCCGGTGCAAGCTTCTCGTCGGCACGCTCGGACAGGACCAGCACGAACTCATCGGCGCTAAGCCGGGCGATGGTATCCGTTTCACGGACCACATTCCGCAGGCGCAGCGCGACATCTTTCAGCAACTGGTCGCCTGCATGATGACCGAGCGTATCGTTGACGAACTTGAAGCGGTCGAGGTTGAGAAACAGCACCCATATCGGATGCCCATAGCGCTCCGCGTAGGCGCTCGCCTGACTCATCCGGTCGCGCAACAGATTGCGGTTGGCCAGACCGGTCAGCGTATCGCGATTGGCCTGGAATTCGAGCTCGGCCTGGTAACACCTGGTCGCCGTGATGTCGTATAGCGCGACCACGAAATGATTGACCTCGTCCGATTCGTCGTGCACCGGCGCGATGTAGACGTCGCTCCAGAACAAGCGGCCATCCTTTGCGTAGTTACGCAGCACGCCATGCCCTTCGCGTTTTTCGCGCGCCGACGCAAGAATTTCCGGTATGTCGGCCTGGTCGGTGTCGTCTTTCCATAGCAGGCTGTAACTGCGTCCGATGACGTCGTTCGCCGGATAGCCGGTAATGCGCTCGAACGCGGGGTTGACGTATTCGATCGGATAGTGGGGCGGGATGGCGCTGGTGATGATGATTGCATTAGCGCTCGCCTCGATTGCACGCTGGCGAAGCTGCAAACCTTTCTCCGCGCGCTTGCGCGCAGCGATATCTTCGATCAGCAGCGCATTGGCCAGGCGCAGTTCCGTGGTGCGCTGCTCGACCAGTTTGTGCACTCGTCGCGAGCGCGAAGACAGCGCCTGCAAATAGGCTGCAATCAACAGGCTGCACAGTACGCCGGCGGCCGAAGCAGTCAGGGCACCGCCATGCCTTGCGGCGAACATCTGGCGTGGCGCCGAGACCACCATGCGCCATGGCTTGCCGGCGACATCGAAAGCGTGCACCATCGTTTCGGGCGGATCATAAAGCAGCCATGGCAATAGCGAGGAAGGCGGACTGTCATGCACAGTGCTGCCTTGGCCATATGCGAGATAACGATCGTCCAGTACATCGCTTGCGTAGACGCTGACGCTGATGTCCGGGTCGCCCGCAAGACCGTTTGTGTCCAGTATCTTGGCAATCAATTCGCGTGCGTTGAACACCGCCGCGGTATCGCCGATCACTGCACGCCGGCGTGCGTCGACATTCGACAATACCGCATCGTGCCGATACACCGGCATCACCACGAGAAAACCGCTCAATTTGCCGCCGCCCTGCGCGATCGTCAGCAAGCCGGTAGCCGACGCATCACCGGTATCGGTGGCGTGCTGCACTGCATCGGCAAGATCGCGATTCGGGGTAACGTCCAGTCCGAGTGCAGCCATATTGCCGGCCAGGGGTTCGATATAGTCGACCACCAGATGCCGCGCACGCACTTCCGCAGGGACCAGCTTGCTACCCTGCATTTGATTCATCCTGAAACCCGGAAAGCGAAGCTGCATCGCCTGTTCATAGGCAGGCCGGTCGGTTTCCGAAATATATCGATGAAAATTGAAAGCCTGCACATACGGATGACGCTCCAGCAAAGGCTGGGAGAACACATGAAACTGATCCCGGCTGACCGGTTCGAAAGTGGCGAACATCTGATTCAGGATCTTCAACACTTGCACCGTTTCATCCAACTGCTCCTGAACGGCGAGCATTCGCGCCTTTGCGCGCTGCTGGAAATCGAGTTCAGCCTTGTCATGTTCGAGGCGACGTATTTCGCCAAACAACACAGCAGTGACGATTAGTCCCACAGTTAGCGCAAGCATGGCGGCAGCGGACAGGCGAGTAGGCAAGCGACTGCGAAACATTCCGGCTCCAGGTTTGAACTTTTGAAATGGACAGCGCCGCCAGTTCCGGTCGGCATGGCGGGCATCGGCATTATTCAGATTCCCGTATAGGGTAGCCGATTTATTTCCATAGAGAAATGGCAATGCCCGCTATCCCCCACTTTTTTGCCGGAACATCGGGTCATTCATATCCGCTCACCAACAGGGCCGGGACGCCATGCAAAGCTCTACGAACAAGCTGTCCGGATAGCTGGATCAAAGCAAAATGCAGCATAGACCAGTAGACTCGATACAGTTCATCGTTTCCTGAAACCGATTTTTCCCATGGCCGAATACCGGTTTGTCACTTTCTGGCATATCGAAGCGCCCTTGCAGCGCGTGTTCGACGCAATCTCCGACTCATTTCGCTGGCCCGACTGGTGGCATGGCGCGCTGGCAGTCGAAGAACGTGACGCCGGCGCGGCCGATGGCGTCGGCGCCGTGCGGCGCTATCACTGGAAAAGCTGGTTGCCCTATCATCTCAGCTTCGAGGCCCGCACCACCCGGATAGAACCGCCGATGATGCTGGAAGCAGTAGTCAGTGGGGATCTCGAAGGCTGCGGCCGCTGGTCGTTTTCACATGAAAACGGCGTAACGTCGATTCGTTACGACTGGCATGTACACACGACCAGGCCATGGATGAACCTGTTTGCGCCGATCGCCCGCCGCCTGTTTTCGGAAAATCACCATGCGCTGATGCGTCAGGGCGCGGAAGGCCTGGCGCACTTGCTGGGCGCACGACTGGTAAGCGTCAGATACGAAGATTTGCATTGCGCGGTGAATCCACGGCAATCTGTAACCTGGGTGACTGCGGCCACAGCTGGTCTCGCAGCAGGTGCCGTTGCCACTGTTGCACAAATGGCGCTGTGGCGACTTGCATCATTGCCGCTGCGCGAAATGCTGTTACGCGATACCCGCCTGGCAGCCGCGATCCTGATGGGCCGTCGAGTATTGTCAGCGCCGGAAACGTTCGACTGGATCGTGCTGTGCGCAGCATCGGTGGTGCATATCGCATTATCGATAATCTACGGCCTGGTTCTCGCGCCGCTGGCCGTCCGCCTGAACCTCCGCCCGGCGCTGGCCGCTGGCGCACTGTTCGGCCTGTTGCTGTACGGTGTAAACATGTATGGATTTACCGCCGTCTTCCCCTGGTTTGAAGCAAGCCGCGACTGGATCACGGTAACGGCACACCTGGTCTTTGGCGTCACGCTGGCGGCTTTCTGCAAATACTGGAATAGCCACGGAATTGCGTTTTTGCGGCAGTCTGGCCGATGAGCAGGTTGCACTGCTATTTCCGCTTTTCCTCAGGCTCAGGCAGCAGGCAGGCATCGACAATCTGCAGGCCATTGTCTTTCGCGAAATCGAGAACGAAGTGGTAGGCAAGCGGCTCGATCTCGCGCAGTTCCTCATTGACCACTACCGACTTCACGCCACCAAGCACGGTCGGACGGACATAAGGCGAATATTGCAGATGCGCATGGGGCCCACCGCTTCCTTCCGGTCGGAAGCACGACATCACGCCGCACAACCGCTCCGCCCAGTCGCTGGGACGAAAAGGTCTGCCATCGCTGGTAATACCCTGGATGAAAAACTCGCGCGCGACAGGTTTCTGTTTTTGCATCGGATCGGCCATTTATGCGGCTTTTCTATAAAGCGATTGCTGTCCGCGCCAATTATGCGCGACGCGGATGACAAGAACGGGAATTGTCAGTCGTCATTATGGCGTGTCCAGCTTTCAAAATTCTTGCATATTATATCTTATAGAAGACATTCCACGAAACAATATCTCACAATATGAAATACGCAAGCCGCGTCGCACTGGCCATCACCCGATGCGCGCACGGGGAAATCGCGGAAAAGAAGGAAAACCAGAGGCTGCTGCTGCAGCCCAATGGACACAAACAGATGTTCAGCCCAGCCAAACGGCGAACGACAACAGCAGGAGCAGCAGCATCCACAGCAGCAGAGCTCTCCAGGCCAGCCCTACCGTGCTTTGCAGCGCACGCGCAGTTGCTTCCTCACCCAGTGGCGCATCCGCATCCACCGCGTCCGCCGCCTCCAGGGTTGCCACGTCTGCCGGTGGGATATCCGACGCATTTTCCGCTGCCGTACCAAGCCGCAAACCCATTGCCCCACCGCCGGCGGAAAGGATGATGCCGATCGCCTCATCGTCCCATCGATGGGCAAAGTTGCGCCATGCGTAGACTGCGTCTTCGAAGTTTCCGACCACTGCAAACGCGATCGCCGTCAACCGTGCCGGTATCCAGTCGATCCAGTAGAACGCGGCAGCGGCAAAACGGCCGAAAGCATCGTTCCCCAAATGACGCGGCGCATTCCATGCGCGCGCAAGATATTCGGCGACGCGATACATGACGGCGCATGCGGGGCCGACCGGCATCAGGAACCAGAAAAAGACGCCGAACACATTACGATGCGTGGTCACCAGCGCCTTCTCGACGGCGATACGGGCAATGTCGGCCGCATCCAGACCAGCCGTGTCCTCTTTGGTCCATTCGGCCAGCAAGGCGCGCGCACCAGCCTCATCGCCACTGTTGAGCGCAAGCTGGATGGAGGTGAAGTAATGGCTGTAATGGCGAAAGCCGAGCGTCAGATAAACGATCAGGATGTTCCAGGCCAGCGCCGCGATCGGGTTGATACGGATACACAACCAGTACACCAGTGCGGTCGGCAGCATCAGACTCGTCATCATCAAGACCCAGGCCAGTCTGCCGTGGCTTTCCTGACCGGCATTGAACCAGGTCTCCATTCGCGTCGCCAGCTGCTTGATCGCGCCATAGATCGGATTGTCTGCACGCAGCGGTTTGAGTTGCTCGATCAACAGCGCGCAGAGAATGGAGAGAAACGTCATCAGACCGCCTTAAAAATCATGTACCCACTACGATAACGCAGCGGATGATTGGAATCAAACGCGTGCTGTTGCAGATCAACCGCTGCCAGAGCGAGCCTTGCGCCTTACTCGGCGCGTAAAAAGTGAAACAGATTGCGCAGCATGCCTGCGGTCGCGCCCCAGATGAAGAATCGCTGATACGGCATTGCATAAAAGGTACGGCGGCCGGCACCGTTCGGCAACTCGATCGTGCGGCGCTGATGATTCATCCCATCCATCAGGAATGCCAGCGGCACTTCAAAGATTTCTGCGACCTCGAATGGATCGGCGCGCAGGTCGAATGGCGGCTTTACCAGAGATACGACGGGTGTGACCTGAAAACCGGTGCCGGTAAAGTAATCGGGCAACGTGCCGAGTATTTCGATATGGCGGCGATGCAGGCCGACTTCTTCTTCGGTTTCACGCAACGCCGTTTCGATGGCAGAAGTATCTTCCGGGTCAACACGCCCGCCCGGCAGGCTGACTTGGCCGGCATGGTCATGCAAATGCGCGGTGCGTTGCGTAAGCAGCAAGGTCAATCCGCCTTCATGCGCGATGATCGGCAACAGTACCGATGCCGGCGTCGGCGTGGTGGTTGCCTGGCGCCAGTGCTGCTCATCATTGCTTTCGGGAAGCCATTGCGGCGGACTGGCGAAGCGGTCGCGCAACCAGTCTGCAGTCAAGCGTTGAGGTGCAATTGCCGGTTCGCCGGCCAAGGACTCTACGGGAAGTATTTCGGGATCGAAAATCAGTTTTGACAAGAGGTTTTCCTAGAAGCTCATGCTGTGCAGCTTCAGTAATTCTAGCGTGAAACCGGCATTGGTCGTCCAGGTAATCGGAAACGAAAAAGGGCACCATCGCCGGTGCCCTTTTTTATGCAAACAAGCAGATATCAGTCTGCTGCTTTTGCGCTTGCACGACGGCTCGGCAGTTTTTCCTTGATACGCGCCGATTTGCCGGAGCGATCACGCAGGTAGTACAGCTTGGCGCGACGCACATCACCGCGGCGCTTGACTTCGATCGAGGCGATCAGCGGAGAATACAGCTGGAACGTACGTTCCACACCTTCACCGGACGAAATCTTGCGAACGATGAAGTTCGAGTTCAGGCCGCGGTTGCGACGCGAAATGACGACGCCTTCGTAAGCCTGGGCACGCTTGCGGGTGCCTTCAACCACGTTGACGCTGACAACCACGGTATCACCCGGTGCAAAGTCAGGGATGTTCTTGCCCAGACGGGCGATTTCTTCTTGCTCGAGTTGTTGGATCAAGTCCATTTTCATGCTCCATAAACCATCTTGCCGGCGCGAAGTATTTTCATACCATATTGCCCGGTAGAGGATGGGGTTGTGTACACGGGCGACAGATTCCGCCCGCTCGTTACTGCAAACTACAAACTGCTCAAAAACTTTTCATCGGCACGCGATAGCAAACCGGCTTCGCGCGCCTGCACTATCAAATCCGGCCGCTTCTTCGCAGTCGCCAGCAGCGCTTGCTGGCGCCGCCATTTTTCGATCTCGGCATGATGCCCGCTCAGCAGTACGGCGGGCACGGCCATGTCTTCATACACTTCGGGACGCGTGTAATGCGGACAATCGAGCAAGCCGTTGACGAAACTGTCTTCGATCGCCGAGCCTTGATCGTTGAGCACGCCAGGCAACTGCCGTATCACCGCATCCATCAGCGCCATTGCCGGCAACTCGCCTCCCGACAACACAAAATCTCCGAGACTGATTTCCTCGTCTACACAACGTTCCAGCACGCGCTGATCGATCGCCTCATACCGACCGCATAACAACACCAATCCGGGCTCGGTCGTCATTTGCATCACGCGCTGGTGCGTCAGCGGACGACCTTGCGGAGACAAATATACGACACGCGGCTTCAGTAATCCCTGTCCTGCCTGACGATCCCTGGCCGCGTCGATTGCCGCTTCCAACGGCTTCGCCAGCATGACCATCCCGGGTCCGCCGCCATAAGGCCGATCGTCAATGGTACGGTAATTGTCAGTGGTGAAATCGCGCGGATTCCATAAGGTCAAACCGCATTTTTGCTGCTCGAACGCGCGCCGGGTGATGCCCGACTGCGTGATTGCCGCAAACATTTCCGGAAAGAGCGTGACGACATCAAATTGCATCTCGGACTGTTCCTGAATGTCTGCACGATGGGGGATCAGTAATCCAGTTCCCAATCCACCGTGATTCTGTTTGCTGCCCGATCGACCGTCTTGACAAATCTGTCGACGAACGGAATCAAACATTCTTTCTGCTTGTCCGCACCTGGAACCAAGGGTGCCGCGACCCTTAAAATCGGATGCGCGCCGTTGTCCATCAAGCCACCGACGATACCCAGCGGTTCGCCTTGCAGGTTCTCGACCGCCAGACCGATCAGATCGACCCAGTAAAACTCGTCATCCGCCAAAGGCGGGAAGTGACTACGTCGCACCTGCACGCTCGCGCCCTTCAGCGCTTCCGCTGCATTGCGATCAACCACGCCCATCAACTGAGCCACCACGTCTTCGCCATGCATCCTGGCTTGCAGCATATCGATATCGCGCAGGCCGGGCTTGTCCAGCCACCATGTCCTTGCGTGCAGCAGCGCATCCGCATCGGCCGAATACACCTTGATCCGGACCCAGCCCTGGATGCCGTAAGCACCAGTCACATGACCGACCTGCACCAGATCGTCGGGCACGGCAATTCCCGATAGGCTTTTGATCGACAAATCCCGTTACAACCTTAAATTAAGCAGCAGCTTTCCGGCCGGCTTCTTTCACCAGGCGAGCAACGGTCGGCGACAGTTGTGCGCCAACGCCTTGCCAATGAGTCAGGCGATCCTGTGCAATGCGAAAGCCTTCATCCTTGCCGGAGGCAACCGGATTGTAAAAACCGAGGCGCTCAATGAAACGGCCATCGCGACGATTACGGGAATCGGTTGCGACGATGTTGAAAAACGGGCGCTTCTTGGCGCCAGAACGAGATAAGCGAATAACGACCATAATGTATTTCCAAAAAGTGTTCGGACACGGAAAAAGCCTGCAATTGTAGCCGATTTCACCGCCAGCGACAACTTTGCCAGTCCTGAATGACAATTCAGGCCGAACCGCTGGCGGACCATTTCCCGGACAGGATTTCCGGCGTTGCCTGATGGGCCGAGCCAGTGCACACTACGCAGCAGCTGCCATTGCGAGACGATAGTCCGGCAACAGCTCTGAAATTATTATTCCTTAACCAATTTCCTGCCACCGGCAATGATGTACGGGACAGGTAATTCATCCAACAATTCCCGATGAATCAGCCCCACAAAAACAAGACGTTTGCCACATTGCTGGCCGCCATTCTAGGCGGCCTGGGAGCCCACCGTTTTTACTTATATGGCACGAGGGATCGGTGGGCCTGGCTGCACCTGCTCCTTTTCCCGCTTGCCGTATATGCCGGCTTTATCGAAGCGCTGATGATCGGGCTGACTCCCGACGAAAAATGGGATGCCAGCCAGAATCTGCATTCCGGCAGGCAGTCCCATTCCGGTTGGCCGCTCATCATCTTGCTCGTGCTGACAATGGGCTTCGGCGCAACCGCAGTCATCGCAACACTCGCGCGTACTTTCGATCTGCTCTATACGGGCGGCGCCTACGGCTGATCCGGTCGATCGGCCGCCCGCCCCAGTTACAGTCCCGGCTATAAAACCTGGCTCGTCGGACGCTCGACAGGTGGTGTGCCCTCCTTGAACAATTGCTTCAGCTGCTGCCGTAATTCCTGCGTATCCTCATGCTGGTGAATCGATACCGCATGCTGGACGGCGGCTTCGAGCAATTCCTGTTCGTCATCGGCTGCGATTGCAACCGAACAGTTGGTGTCGCTCGGGAATTCGCGACAATCGATGAATTTACGGGTCATGATCAGTCTCCTTCAACGCAACCAGGGAATCGCTGAACCGAATCACGAGCCGGATGCGCAAATGAATCTGCTCGTATCAGATGGAGATGCGGCGGAAGCGCCGCAATTCATATATATGCGCTCGTGCGACCGCGAGCAAGCTGCGCTCTCAACCACACCTGGGCCAGTACACGCTACTTTAAGGAATATTGATTTAAATCGAATGGCTTGCAGGTACGAGGGCCATTGCCAAACGGCTTATCGCGAAACAGGTCAATTGCATCCATCGTCAGATCGAGACACTGGTTGTCTGCAGTAACTGGCAGCCATCGATTTTCCAGCCCTTGCCCTGCTCCTGCTGCATCCAGAAAATCGCCAGCCAGACATGACTTTCGCCATCCGTAACGTGGACTACCTGGATCGCATTACCGTCGACGAGCTGAGGCGTAGAAAAAAACACCCGCTGATAGCGGTAGATCGGGTTGTACTGTTCCTTTATCAGACGCAGAAAGTTGTCCGGACTACCGATCAGCAAGCGCTTCTCCCGTGTGGCGAGCTCGAATGCGCCTGAAGCGTCGTCGTTCGCCAACGCATCGAGCTGCGATTGCACGGCGTCATGAATGGCAACTGCATCGGCGGGCGTGATGTTACCGACTGCCGCCGCACCGGACCACCCCGGCAATCCCAGTCCGACCAGCAGGCCCGCCATCGCCAACAAACGTTTCATGATCGCCTCCGCAAGGAACGGCAAACGCTTGATTCAGTATATGAAAGATTTAAAAAGATGCGGCGAGTTCAGGCGCCTTAGAAAATAAAAAAAGCAGCCTTTCGGCTGCCTTTTGCCTGACCAAACGGATCGTTCAACTTAGAACTGGTCTTCCGCCAGCGCCAGCACACCGGCACTGCCTTCAACGATTGCTGCACGATAGCTGGCAGCTTGCGATAACACATGATCGGCAAAGAAGCGCGCGGTGGCGATCTTGGCCTGATAAAACCTTGCATCACCTTCGCCGGCCTGCAGCTTGCGCTCGGCGATCAGCGCAGCCCGCGCCATCTGCCAGCCGCCAAGAACCACGCCGGCCAGTTTCAGGTATGGCACGCTGCCGGCGAACACACCCTTGATGTCCGATTTCACGTGGGCGGTCATGTAGTCGACGACCTCGTCCAGCGCCTTGATGCCAATCGCCAGTTGCTTGCGAATCGCCGCCAGGTCCCCGGTCGCATGGACGCACAACTCTTCTTCGGTCTTGCGCACCTGGTCCAAAATGCCCTTGGCGGTGGCGCCGCCGTCGCGTACCGTTTTGCGTCCCACCAGGTCGTTGGCCTGGATGGCCGTGGTGCCTTCGTAAATCGGCAGGATGCGCGCGTCACGGTAATGCTGCGCAGCTCCGGTTTCTTCAATGAAGCCCATGCCGCCATGCACCTGCACGCCATTCGAAGCGACGTCGATCGACATTTCCGTCGACCAGCCTTTGACGATAGGCACCATGTATTCGTAGAACGCCTGGTTGGTCTTGCGCACGCGCTCATCCGCATGATGATGTGCGGCATCGTAGGCGGCAGCCGTGACATAGGCCAGTGCACGCGCGGCTTCGGTCTGTGCACGCATCGACATCAGCATGCGACGCACATCGGGATGATGGATGATGGCGACGGGGCCGCTGGAGCCGGCCAGATCGCGTGACTGCACGCGATCGCGTGCGTACTGCACGGCTTTCTGGTACGCGCGCTCGGCCAGGCCGACGCCTTGCATGCCGACTGCAAAACGGGCGGCATTCATCATGATGAACATGTATTCAAGGCCGCGATTTTCTTCGCCGACCAGCGTGCCGATCGCGCCGCCATGGTCGCCGAACTGCAGCACTGCGGTCGGGCTGGCCTTGATGCCCAGCTTGTGTTCGATCGATACGCAATGCACGTCGTTGCGCTCGCCGGGAGAACCGTCGGCGTTGACCAGGAACTTCGGCACGATGAACAGCGAGATGCCCTTCACCCCTTCCGGCGCGTTCGGCGTACGCGCGAGGACCAGATGAACAATATTCTCGGCCATGTCGTGCTCGCCGTAGGTGATGAATATCTTGGTGCCGGAAATCCGGTAAGTACCATCGCCCTGCGGTACCGCCCGGGTACGCACCATTGCCAGATCGGAGCCGGCCTGCGGCTCGGTCAGGTTCATCGTGCCGGTCCACTTGCCCGAAATCAGGTTGGCGAGATAAATCTTTTTCTGCTCGTCGCTGCCTGCCGTCATCAACGCTTCGATCGCACCGTCGGTCAGCAGCGGACACAACGCAAACGACAGGTTGGCGGAATTGAGCATTTCGATGCACGGCGTGGCGACCAGTTTCGGCAAACCCTGGCCACCGAAGTCGACCGGGTGCTGCACACCTTGCCAGCCCGCCTCCCCGAACGCCTTGAATGCTTCCTTGAAACCCCTGGTGGTCGTGACTTTGCCGTCCTGCCAAAAACTCGGTTCCTTGTCGCCGACAACATTGAGCGGTGCAATCACCTCGCTGCAGAATTTCGCATTTTCTTCGAGCACCGCTTCGACGGTTTCCGGACTCGCGTCTTCACAGCCGGGCAAGGCATTCACTTCGGGCAGACCGGCCAGTTCGTTCATCACGAACAGCATGTCTTTCAGCGGGGCGACGTAGCTCATGTGAGGCTCCAAAAAAAGCGGGACTTGCAGAGCATGAAGGAACCGACGAAAAAATCCTGTCAGCTTCGCGACAAACCCGGCAAGTTCCGCCCGGTATTTTTAAATATTATTTTTACCAAATCCAGATCGTACGGAAAGCGGGCAACAATCAGGCTCTACGATGTCGCCCACCCGACGCATCAACCCAGTTCCGCGACCAGTTGCGGCACGATTTCAAACAGGTCGCCGACAATGCCGTAGTCGGCCACCGAGAAGATCGGCGCTTCCGGATCCTTGTTGATCGCGACGATCGTCTTCGAATCCTTCATGCCGGCCAGATGCTGGATCGCGCCGGAAATGCCGACCGCGATATACAGCTGCGGCGCGACGATCTTGCCGGTCTGGCCGACCTGCCAGTCGTTCGGCACGAAGCCGGCGTCCACTGCTGCGCGCGACGCGCCCATTGCGGCGCCCAGCTTGTCGGCCAGCGGTTCGAGGATCTTGAAGGCGTCGCCGGAACCCATGCCGCGCCCGCCGGACACGATGACTTTCGCTGCCGTCAGTTCCGGGCGGTCGGATTTCGCGACTTCGCGCGATACGAACGCGGATTTGCCGGAGTCGGCAACCGGGGTCAGCGTTTCCACTGCAGCCGAACCGCCGGTCGCAGCCGCGTCGAAGCCGGTGGTACGCACGGTGATCACTTTCACCGGATCGGCCGACTGCACGGTGGCGATCGCGTTGCCCGCATAGATCGGACGCTCGAAGGTATCGGGCGCATCGACCTTGGTGATTTCCGAAATCTGTCCAACGTCGAGACGGGCGGCCACGCGCGGCAGGATGTTCTTGCCGTAGGCGGTGGCCGGCGCCAGGATATGCGAGTAATTGCTTGCCAGTGCCAGCGTCTGCTCGGCGACGTTTTCGGCGAGGCCGTCGGCAAATTGCGGCGCGTCGGCAACCAGCACCTTGGTGACGCCGGCGATTTTCGATGCCTGTTCGGCAGCGCCGCCGCAGTTATGGCCTGCGACGAGAATATGAACATCGCCGCCGCATTGGGCCGCGGCGGTAACGGTGTTGAATGTGCTTCCCTTGAGCGAAGCGTTGTCGTGTTCAGCAATGACAAGTGCGGTCATGATGGTTTCCTGATGTGGCAAAGAGTGAGTGCGAGCGGGTAAAGAACGGCGTCTTCTCTTCGCAGGTTATTGAATGACTTTCGCTTCGTTCCTGAGCTTGTTGACCAGCGTGGCGACGTCGGGAACGGTGATGCCGGCGGAGCGCTTGGGTGGCTCGGCGACCTTCAGCGTTTTCAGGCGCGGCGCGACATCGACGCCGAGATCGGCAGGCTTGACCACCTCGAGCTGCTTCTTCTTGGCCTTCATGATGTTCGGCAGCGTCACATAGCGCGGCTCGTTCAGGCGCAGGTCGGTGGTGACGATGGCCGGCAGCGCCAGCGACAGGGTTTCGAGGCCGCCGTCGACTTCGCGCGTGACCATCGCCTTGCCGTCTTCCAGCACCACCTTCGAGGCAAACGTCGCTTGCGGCCAGCCGAGCAGCGCGGCGAGCATCTGGCCGGTCTGATTGCTGTCGTCGTCGATCGCCTGCTTGCCGAGGATGATCAGCTGCGGCTGCTCCTTGTCGGCCAACGCCTTGAGCAGCTTGGCCACGGCCAGCGGCTGCAGTTCTGCATCGGTTTCGACCAGGATGCCGCGGTCGGCGCCGATCGCCATTGCGGTCCGCAGCGTTTCCTGGCATTGCGTCACGCCGCACGACACCGCAATGACTTCGGTCGCCTTGCCGGCCTCCTTCAGGCGCGTCGCCTCTTCCACCGCGATCTCATCGAACGGGTTCATCGACATCTTGACATTGGCGATATCGACGCCGCTGCCGTCGGATTTGACGCGGACCTTGACGTTGTAGTCCACCACGCGTTTGACTGGAACCAAGACTTTCATAGCTCTGCCTTTGTAAAAAACAATTGACGTTAACGTAAACCAAACCGTGATTATAAAGAGAACTTAAGGTCACACTTAAATTTAGCACGACCGTTCTATTAATTGGTAGAGAGTATGCCCTAAATCAGATCAAAAATCCAAGAAATCATGGGGTTGCCGCAAGTCACCGGCGCGGGATTCACGCGGCTGAAGAAGGATGCGACGAAAGAAAAGAATAGTGAAACGATGCGGCTGCACTTGCAGTGCGGCACGGTTATTTTCGTTTCATGAAGAAAGTGAATTCATCGCCGTTTTCGCTGTGAGCGACGAGGGTGTTGCCAGTCTGGCGGGCGAATGCCTGAAAATCTCGTACGGAGCCAGGATCGGTCGCAAGCACGCGCAGAATTTCACCACTGGTCATTTCGGCCAGCGCTTTCTTGGCTTTCAGAATCGGCAGCGGACAGTTCAAACCGCGAGCGTCGAGCTCTTTGTGATATTCCATGATCAATGCTCTATATCGGGCGGGATTGGCTGGGACCAGGAAATTCTACCCTAAACGGGGGATGTTTTGTGCGTTGCAGCAAGCGCGCTGCCACAACCGGGCATCAAGCGGGCCAGTCAAGGAACTCCACGGACAGGCCGTGCGAGCGCATCCAGTCCGCCATCGCATAGCCGGTTCCGGCACGCCACGGGCGCAGTTTTTCCGGTGCGACCAGACGATAATCCACGAGCTCTTCGGACAACCGGATTTCGCCGGAAGCCTTTACGTGGTAAGCAATGATGACTTCGTTCTTGCGGATGAATTCGTATACGCCGATCAGCCGGATTTCTTCCGCATCGAGGTTGGTCTCTTCCTTCAGCTCGCGGGCGACGCCCTGCTCCGGCGTCTCGCCGCGCTCCATGAAACCGGTAATCAGAGCGAACACTTTCTCCGGCCATGCGGCATTGCGCGCGAGCAGAATGCGTCCTTCGACCTCGACCAGCGCTGCCAGCACCGGCAGCGGATTGTCCCAATGCGTCCAGTGCCCATCAGGGCAGGCGAGCCTGACCTTGCCGCCCTCGCCTGTGTCCGCGCGCTCGATCAGCGGCACGGCGCATACCGGACAAAAGCGCATCATGCCCGTTGCCGTACCCAGTCGACGACGCCGTCCAGCGCCTTGCCCAGACCGCTGGGATCGGTACCGCCGGCCTGTGCCATGTCGGCACGGCCGCCGCCCTTGCCGCCGACCTGCTGCGCGACGAAGTTCACCAGTTCACCTGCCTTCACCTTCGACGTCGCATCGGCGGTCACGCCGGCGATCAGGCTGACCTTGCCGTCGTTGACGGCAGCCAGCACGATCGCAGCGGTTTTCAGCTTGTCCTTCAGCTTGTCCATGGTTTCGCGCAGCGCCGGCACGTCGGCGCCGTTCAATGTGACGGCAAGTACCTTGAGGCCGTTGACATCGATTGCATTCGCCAGCAGTTCATCGCCCTGGGCGGATGCCAGCTTGCCCTTGGCCGCCGCCAACTCCTTCTCCAGCGTCTTCACCTGTTCAAGCACGCTGCCAATGCGGGAAGCGAGTTCCGCCGGCGTTGCCTTCAGCGTACTGGCGACCTTGTTCACGGTCGATTCCAGCGACTGCAGATAAGCAAGCGCGTTGTCGCCCGTCACCGCCTCGATGCGGCGGATGCCGGCAGCGACGCCGCTCTCGGATACCACCTTGAACAAGCCGATGTCGCCGGTACGCTGCACATGCGTGCCGCCGCACAATTCCCGGCTGCTGCCGATGGAAAGGACGCGTACTTCGTCGCCGTACTTTTCGCCGAACAACATCATCGCGCCGGATTTCTGCGCAGCCTCGATCGGCATCACCTGCGCCTGCGTCGCTTCATTGGCAAGGGTTTCGGCATTGACAATCGCTTCCACCTTGCGGATCTGCTCGGCCGTCATCGGACCGTTGTGCGCGAAGTCGAAGCGGGTGCGCTCGGCATTGACCAGCGAACCCTTCTGCTGCACATGCGAACCGAGCACTTCACGCAGCGCCTTGTGCATCAGGTGGGTCGCGCTGTGGTTGCGCATGACCCTGGCACGGGTTTCGGCATCGACCCTGGCATTCATCGTGTCGCCGACCTTGATTCCGCCCTCGGCGACGCGGCCATGATGGCCGAATACATCGGCCTGGATCTTCAGCGTGTCATCCACCAGGAACAGCGCCGCGGCATTGCGCAGCTCGCCGGTATCGCCGACCTGGCCGCCGGACTCCGCGTAGAACGGCGTGTGGTCGAGCACCACCACGGCGTCGTCGCCCGATTTCGCTTCCTGCACCGGGGTGCCGTCGACATAGATCGCGGTCACGCGTGCGGTTTCGTGGATCAGCTTTTCGTAACCGTGGAAGGTGGTCGGGCTGCCGCTGTATTCGAGGCCCTGCGCCATCTTGAACTTGCCGGCTTCGCGCGCGCGCTGCCGCTGCTCGTCGAGCAACACGTTGAAACGCGCCTCGTCGACCGTCACGCCGCGCTCGCGGCAGACGTCGGCGGTC
Organism: uncultured Noviherbaspirillum sp.; assembly: GCA_966211585.1. GTDB lineage: Bacteria > Pseudomonadota > Gammaproteobacteria > Burkholderiales > Burkholderiaceae_D > Noviherbaspirillum. The sequence goes on from CBIHNU010000031.1 coordinate 35,675, forward strand.
AGGTCAACCGGGAAGCCGTAGGTGTCGTGCAGCTTGAACGCAGTGTCGCCGTCGATCTGATTCTCGCCCGATGCCAATGCGCGCTCAAGGATTTCCATGCCGTTGGCGATGGTGCGGAAGAATGCGTCTTCTTCCTGCTTCAGCACTTCGGTCGCGCGCTTTTCGTTCTGCCGCAGTTCCGGATAGGCGTCACCCATTTCGGCAACCAGCGCCGGCACCAGCGTATGGAAGAACGGTTTGCGCGCGCCGAGCTTGTAGCCATGACGGATCGCACGGCGCGCAATGCGGCGCAGCACATAGCCTCGGCCGGCATTGCTCGGAATCACGCCGTCCACGATGGTGAACGTGCAGGCGCGGATGTGATCGGCGATCACCTTCAGCGACGGCGAATCCTTGTCGCAATCGCCGGCGCCGGCTGCGTCGACCGCTTTCTTCGCGGCGGCAAGCAGGTTGACGAAGGTATCGATCTCGTAATTGCTGTGCACATGCTGCAGCACCGCGGTAACGCGCTCCAGCCCCATGCCGGTATCGACGGAAGGCTTCGGCAATTTGTGCATCACGCCCGCTTCGTCGCGGTTGAACTGCATGAACACGTTGTTCCAGATTTCGATGTAGCGGTCGCCATCTTCATCAGGCGATCCCGGCGGACCGCCGGGAATTTCGGGGCCGTGGTCGTAGAAGATTTCGGTGCACGGGCCGCAGGGGCCGGTGTCGCCCATCATCCAGAAATTGTCGGACGCATAGCGTGCACCCTTGTTGTCGCCGATGCGTACGATGCGCTCGGCCGGCACACCGACCGTCTTGTTCCAGATCTCGTAGGCTTCATCGTCTTCGGCGTAAACCGTGACCCACAGCTTTTCCTTCGGCAGCTTGAAGACTTCGGTCAGCAACTCCCATGCATATTGAATTGCATCACGCTTGAAGTAATCGCCGAAGCTGAAGTTGCCCAGCATCTCGAAGAACGTATGGTGGCGCGCGGTATAGCCGACATTTTCCAGGTCGTTGTGCTTGCCGCCGGCGCGAATGCATTTCTGCGAAGTGGTTGCACGCGTATACGGGCGCTTGTCGAAACCCAGGAACACGTCCTTGAACTGATTCATGCCGGCGTTGGTAAACAGCAGCGTCGGATCATCCCCCGGCACGACCGGGCTGGACGGGACAATGGTGTGCCCCTTGGATTCGAAATACTTGAGAAACTTTTCGCGAATTTCAGACGATTTCATGTTCTATGGCGGAGAAAGGGAAATGCGGATGGCAACGTGGTGCAAACCATTGATTATACGTGATTACCCTTCCCGGTTAAGGCCGCCGACGGGCAGTAAAAAGCCCGCCGGAAAAGCGCGGCGGGCTGTGCTGACAAGCGGTCGACAGGTTGACGTCGCGTCAACCCCAAACCTACCCGTCGTGCTTCTCGTGATGGATACGGCGCGACTGGCGGTTTTCGGCGCCTTGCACCCGTTTCTGTTCAAGCCGGCCGACATGTCCGTCGCTTCCGGCGCGTGCCTGCTTGCGATCGGTGCGTGCCTGGCCGCGTTCGACGCCGGCCACTTCCTGGTTGGTCAGCGAGCCGGCGCGGATGCCGTTTGCCGTCCGCTGCTGCTGATTGACGTTGCGCTGCACGTCGGCCTGCATGCGCTTGCTCGACGCCGAATCCGGATTGCCGGTTTGCGCGTCATGCTTCTGGGTTGCAATATCGCGGCTGGCCCGATTCTGCATGCTGCTGATGCGATCCTTTTCGGCGTCGCTCAGGCTGCCGTCTTTCAAGGCCTTTGCCTGCGCATGGTCGATATGCGCTTCTTCGTGTTCCAGCCGTGCCGCTTCGCGGGTCGTCAGCTGACCGGACTGCAGACCGGCCTCGACGCGTTGCTGCTGGCGCACGTCGCGCTGGACTTCGGTTGTGGTGCTTTGCGCGAACCCCGGCACGGCAAACAGGCTGACCAGGATGAGGGGGATCAGTCGGGTTGTTTTCATTGTGATTCCTTTCGATTGGCGGATATGAGCTGCTTGCCCATGCCGCCTTTAACGAAAGAAAGCTGCTTGCGCCGACCGGCAAACTGTAACCACCGTAAGCAAACGTAACAGAGATCCCGGCAAAAATCGGCTGCGATCAGATCAGCACGCTCGGTGCGGAAGGCGCCCACGCTGTGCAATGATTTTCGGATAAAGCCACGTGATTTGATCTATGTCTTGAAATGATATTCGGGGACACGTAGTCTAACGCCCATCTTCAACCAGAAAGCGGACGGTCCCGGTCGCGCCCGGCATCGGCCTTTCGCTGCCGGACTGCCATGGCAACAGAAAGCATCTACCCCGCGCCGTTCGACACGTCCACTTTCATCTTTCCGGCGGAGTGGCAGGCATTGTCCGACGTGTTCGGCGGCTCCGCCACCGGGCTGCTGTTCCTGCGCGACGGCATGATCGTCCATCTGAACAACAGCCTCGAAGAGCAGCTCGGTTTCGACGATGCGGAACTCATCGGGCAACCGGTCGAGGTATTGCTGTTGCCTGATGCAAAATCCGATCCGCATCTTGACGAGACGAGCGACGCCGCCGGATGCGTGCATGAGGGAACAGTTCGCCTGAAGAGCAAAAGCGGTGAACCGGTCGAGTTTCACTTGATCAGGAACCGGATCGATACGCTGTCGAACGCACGCTACACCATTTGGGTGCTTCAGCCACCATCGAAGCAGCCGGCTGTCGAAGCGGTACACGAAAACGCCGCCGCCGCGCCGCGCCGCGATGCGATTGCCGCCCATCTGCCCGATCTGGTGCTGGTCTGTGCGCCGGATACGACATTGCGCTACGCCAGCCATTCGGTTGCCGACATGCTCGGCGTGGATGACGACACGGCGCAAAACCTGCGGCTGATCGACGTCGTGCACAAGGACGACCATTCCCGACTACTCGCGTCATTCGACCGACTCGCGGCAAATACTGCAGAACCTTGCGTCATCACATTTCGCGTTCGGCATCGAGATGGTTCCTGGCGACATATCGAGGCACAGGCAAGCAATCTGCTGGCGCATCCCGACATTGGCGGCCTGTTGCTGAGCGGGCGCGACGTAACCGGCCACATCGTGCAGCAGCGCAACGTCGATGCGAACAAGAAAAAGCAGTTGCATTATCTGAACCGCCTGTTGCACATTGCGCGGAATCCTCATCCGGATCTCGCCTCGACGCTGAAAGTGATTCTGAAGTCATCCGCCAAGGCGCTGGGCACACACTGCTGCGCCTATTGGGAAACCAATGGGGACCCGTCTGCCACGCGCTGTGTTCTTGCCTATGACGATGTGGCGCAGAACTTCGTCGACGAAACGCCGGACGCAAGATTCGCAGCCGTGCTCCATCCATTGCTGCGCCATGTGCTGTCGAGCGACCGTGCGCTGGTGGTGTCGGACGTCGATCAGGATCCGCGCAGCGCGCTGTCCTGTGAATATTTTCATGCGATGGGCATCAAGGCCATGATGATCGTGCCAGTACGGCATGCGGGTGGCGTGGCCGGCCTGTTGACGCTGTCGCATTTCGCGCAATCGCGCAACTGGGACAGGGAAGAAGCGGATTTCGCCGGCAACGTCGCCAAACTGATCACGTTGATCTTCAATGAAGTGGAGCGTACGCGCACTGCGGCGCAATTGCGCAGCCTCGCGCATCACGAAGGGCGAACCGGATTGCCGGGTCGGCAACTGCCGCCCGAAGATGCAAACCAGGTCCTCGCGAAGGCGGCGGAGAACGCAGCGCCGCTGGCTGCGTTTTTCATCGGTTTCGACGGTGCAGGGCAAGCCGGCGACGAAATCCTGGAGGCAGCCGCTTCGCGGCTGACAAGTGTGGTGCGCAAGGACGACATCCTGCTGCGACTGGGCAGTGACGAGTTCATGCTGCTGGCGCGCAAAGTCGAGGATTCGCGCATCGCGGACGACATCGCACAGCAAATCCTGGAAGCGATGCAGGATCCATTTTCGCTTCACGGCGAGGAGCAATGGATCGACGCCCGTGTCGGCATCGCGCGCTATCCGCAAGATGGCGCCGACATCGAGACCTTGCGCACAGGATGCCAACGCTCGGTGTCGAACGCGGGCCTTGAAACAAGGTATGCACACTGAACGTCCGGCACCATTCTTCGCACACGGTTAAAATCGGCCACCGCCTGTTCGTTGCAACGGGCAGCGTCACCATTACTCAACCGTTCACCGAACAACGATTTCCGACATGGCCGATTCGCCGCTGAAAAAAGCATTGGGACATATCCGCGTCCTCGACCTCACCCGCGTGCTGGCAGGCCCGTGGTGCGCACAGAACCTGGCCGATCTCGGTGCAGACGTGATCAAGATCGAACGTCCGGGCGCCGGCGACGACACGCGTTCCTGGGGGCCGCCCTACCTGCGCGACGCCGATGGCAACGACACCAGCGAAGCCGCGTATTACCTGGCCGCCAATCGCGGCAAGCGCTCGGTGACGCTCGACATCGCCAGCGCCGAAGGACAGGACATCGTGCGTGCGCTGGCGCGCCAGTCGGACGTTGTGCTGGAAAACTACAAGGTCGGTCAACTGAAGAAGTATGGCCTCGATTACGAGTCGCTGAAGCGCGAGAAACCGGACCTGGTGTACTGCTCGATCACCGGCTTCGGCCAGGACGGTCCGTATGCGCAGCGCGCCGGCTACGACTTCATCGTGCAGGGCATGGGCGGCTTCATGTCGATCACCGGCGAGCGCGACGACCAGCCCGGCGGCGGACCGCAGAAAGCCGGTGTCGCGATCTCCGACCTGATGACCGGCATGTACGCAACGCTGGCAGTGATGGCGGCCCTCGCGCACCGCGACCGCAGCGGCGAAGGCCAGTACATCGACATGGCGCTGCTCGACGTGCAGGTCGCGATGCTGGCCAACATGAACACCAACTACCTCGCCAGCGGCAATCCGCCGAAGCGCTGGGGCAATGCGCATCCGAACATCGTGCCCTACCAGACCTTTGCCACTGCCGACGGCCACATCATCGTTGCGGTCGGCAACGACGGCCAGTACCGCAAGTTCGTCGAAGCCGGCAACCGTCCGGAACTGGCGAGCGACGAGCGCTTTGCGACCAATCCGCTGCGGGTGCGCCATCGCGACGCGCTGGTGCCGCTACTGGCCGAAATGGTCAAGGCCAGGACCAAGCAGCAATGGATCGCCACGCTGGAAGCGGCCGGCGTGCCGTGCGGCCCGATCAACAATCTGGATGAAGTGTTCGACGATCCGCAAGTGATTGCGCGCCGGCTGCAGATCGATTTGCCGCACCCGGCCGCCGGCAAGGTCAAGCTGGTCGGCAGTCCGATGAAAATGTCGGCCACGCCGCCGCGCTACGACATGCCGCCGCCGCTGCTCGGGCAGCATACGCAACAGGTGCTGCGTGAAGTACTCGGCCGAAGTGACGAGGAAATTGAAGCATTGCGGGGCAAAGGCATCATTTGAGGGGCAGCAGCAAGACGAAGCCCAGGAAGAACGCTGCTCACACGCCTTTCTCGTCCGACATCCGCTCTTGCAAAAACGCAATGAAGGTCGAGGTTTTCAATGGCAACCAGTCGCGCGCCGGATAGACGGCGTAGATCGCGGCGGCTGGCGGTCGCGGATATTGCGCGAGGATCTCGACCAGCTCGCCACGCGCGATTTCGTCGGCCGCAAGCTGGCGCGGAATCAATGTGATACCGGCACCGGCGGCCGCAGCCGTCACCAGCGCGCCGCCGTCGTTGATCTGGATCGGACCACTCACCCGCACTTTGTATAGTCCATCAGAACCGATGAAGCGCCATTCGTCGTACACCTTGCCAGCGTTCGCATAAATCAGGCACGCATGCTCGGCCAGCTGTTCCGGCGACTGCGGCGTGCCCGCGCGCCGCAGATAATCGGGCGATGCCAGCACGACGCGCGGATTTTCTGCCAGCTTGCGCGCCACCAGCGATGAATCGGTCAGGTTCGATGCGCGAATCGCGACATCGACCTGTTCAGCGATCAGGTCCACCAGGTGGTCTTCCAGTTGCAGCGCGATTCTCACCTGTGGATACCGTGCGGTAAACTCGGTCATCAGCGGCACCAACTGGCGGCGACCGCCGGTCGAGCATGATACCCGCAGCACCCCGCGCACCTGCTGCTGGTACTGATCGGTCAGTTCCTCGATGTTGGTCAGCGCCCGATCGATCTGCCGCGCTTCCTGCAACACCATTTCGCCGATTTCCGTCAGTGCCAGCCGACGCGTCGAGCGCTGGATCAGGCGCGCTCCCAGGTCGGATTCGAGACGCGCCAACTGGCGCGAAATCACCGATTTGCCACAGCCAAGCTGCACTGCGGCGCGACTGATGCTGCCCGCCTGCACGATGGTGGCAAACACGGCGAGTCGCTGCGGGTTCAGCATGGCTTGCCTTTTATTGTCGCAATAAAGTCAACAATGTAATGCCTGATTAGTGACTTATCAAGCAACTTTACCGCCCATATACTGCATTCGACGGTGGCGCGATTGCCACTTTTCCAGACAACGACTTGAACAACGGAGAATCCAGCAATGAATGCCATCAACCACCAATTCCGACTGATCACCCGCCCGGTCGGCGTCGTCAAGCGCAGCGACTTCGAGTACGCGGAAGAGCACCTGCGCGATCCGGCCGCCGGCGAACTGCTGGTGAAGCTGCTGTATATCTCGCTCGATCCGGCGATGCGCGGCTGGATGAACGACAGCAAGGCGTCGTATATCGCGCCGGTCGGCATCGGCGAAGTGATGCGTGCGCTGGCGGTGGGTCGGGTGGTGGCTTCGAACAATCCGGCGTTCGCGGTCGGCGACCATGTCAACGGCATGCTCGGCGTGCAGGAATACGCGTACTCGAATGGCCAGGGGCTGAACAAGGTCGATCCCGCGCTGGCGCCGTTGCCGGTCTATCTCGGTACGCTAGGCATGCCGGGCCTGACCGGCTATTTCGGCCTGCTCGACATCGGCCAGCCGAAAGCCGGCGAAACGGTGGTCGTGTCCGGCGCAGCCGGTGCGGTCGGCACGGTTGTCGGCCAGATTGCAAAAATCAAGGGCTGCCGCGTGGTCGGCATCGCCGGCGGCGCCGACAAGTGCCGCTATCTGGTCGAACAGCTGGGTTTCGACGCCGCGATCGACTACAAGAGCGAAGATGTGCAGCAGGCGCTGCAGCAGCATTGCCCGCAGGGTGTCGACGTTTATTTCGATAACGTCGGCGGCGAGATCCTGGACGCGGTACTGACCCGGCTCGCGCGCGGTGCGCGCATCGTGATCTGCGGCGCGATCTCGCAATACAACAACACCACCCCGGTCAAGGGCCCGGCCAACTATCTTTCGCTGCTGGTCAACCGCGCCACCATGAAAGGCCTGATGGTGTCCGACTACTACGGCCGGGCCGGCGAAGCAATCCGCGATATGGCGGGCTGGATCGCTGCCGGCGAGCTGAAGACGCGGGAGGATATCGTCGACGGCCTGCACACCTTCCCGGAAACCTTCCAGAAGCTGTTCACCGGTGAAAACAATGGAAAACTGGTGCTGCGGGTCGCGCAAGACTGATCCCCGCCACACAAAAACCGTCATGAAATGCCGTTCAGCCTGGTGCTGAGCGGCATTTCCATTTGTGCTTGATCAAAAAACAATGGCCACACGGTTTCGCATTGCCACGTAAAATCCTTTCCAGTACAGGCATCCGGCAGCATGAGGCCCGCCGCGACCAGCGGCGGACGATGACCATCACCGAAACGATCCGCCATGGCCGACTTCAACTGGAACAATCCCTACCCTTCGATACGCATGCCGCTGTTCGCGCGCAACGTCGTCGCCACCTCGCAGCCGCTCGCGGCCCAGGCCGGTATGCGGATGCTGCACAACGGCGGCAATGCCGTCGATGCGGCCATCGCCGCCGCTGCGGTACTGATCGTGGTCGAACCGGTATCGTGCGGGCTGGGCAGCGATGCATTCGCGATCCTGTGGGACGGCAGCCAGTTGCACGGCCTGAATGCGTCCGGTCCGGCGCCGGCCGCCTGGACGCCCGACTATTTCACGCGTCATCACGAAGGCCGGATTCCGCAGCGCGGCTGGGGCAGTGTTACCGTGCCGGGCATGGTGGCCGGATGGGTCGAATTGTTGGACCGGTTCGGCGCGCTGCCGTTCGCCGACCTGTTCGAACCGGCGATCGAGCTGGCGGAACGCGGCCACATGGTGGCGCCGATCGTGCAACACAAATGGGCCGCCGCGATTCCGCTGCTGCAGGACCAGCCGGGTTTCAGGCAGGCATTCATGCCGCATGGTCGTGCGCCCCAGGTTGGCGAGCTGTTTGTTTTCGCCGAAGCCGGGCATACGCTGATGCGCATCGCGGAAACCCACGGCGAAGCGTTTTACCGCGGCGAACTGGCCGACGCGATGACGCAATTCGCGAAGCAGAACGGCGGCGCGCTGACGCTTGGCGATCTGGCCGGCTACCGGCCGGAATGGGTGGCGCCGATCGAAAAGGATTTTGCCGGCTACACGCTGCATGAAATGCCGCCGAACGGCCAAGGCATCGCCGCACTGATCGCGCTCGGCATCGTCGAGCATCTCGATATCGCGCGCTTCCCGGTCGACTCGGCCGACAGCCAGCATCTGCAGATCGAAGCGATGAAGCTGGCGTTCGCCGACACCTACCGCTGGGTCGCCGAACACCACTGCATGGACAAGGTGAGCGCGCAACATCTGCTGGATGACGCCTATCTGGCCGAACGCGCGAAGCTGATCGACATGAAGCGCGCCGGCGACTTCTTGCATGGCACGCCGCCCAAGGGCGGCACGGTGTACCTGACGGCTGCCGACGACAGCGGCATGATGGTCAGCTTCATCCAGTCGAACTACATGGGCTTCGGTTCCGGCGTGGTGGTGCCGGAAACCGGTATCAGCCTGCAAAACCGCGGCTACGGTTTCACGCTCGATCCGAAACACCCGAACTGCGTCGCACCCGGCAAGCGCCCTTTCCACACCATCATCCCGGGCTTTCTGACCAAAGACGGCGCGCCGCAAATGAGCTTCGGCGTCATGGGCGGCAACATGCAGCCGCAAGGCCATCTGCAGACGCTGGTACGCATGCTGGTCTACGGGCAGCAGCCGCAGGCCGCCTGCGACGCGCCGCGCTGGAAAGTGAATGCCGGCATGGCGGTCGACATCGAGCGCACCATGCCCGCGCAGGTAGTGACCGAACTGGCGAAGCGCGGACACCGGATCGAAACGATTGCCGACAGTTACATGGATTTCGGCGCCGGGCAGTTCATCTGGAAAACAGCGGATGGCTATATTGCCGCCAGCGATCCGCGCCGCGACGGCCAGGCAGTCGGATTCTGAACGCCGGCCAGCGCTGAAAAAAGGCCGTTCACTCCATCAGGGTGGCGTTTCGTCGCATGGCGCTACCGTGCGCCGCGCGGCTTCCCGACAATGGCAGCATCAACCAGCCATTTCGGAGACGCATCATGGAATTCACGCCCGTCATTCTCGTTCACATGCTTGCCGCCAGTGGCGCACTCGTCATCGGCGGCATCACGCTGCGGATGAAAAAAGGCACGCCGCTGCATCGCCTGTTCGGGCGCGTGTGGGTCATGCTGATGTTGGTCGCGGCACTGGTATCGTTCGGCATCCGCAGCTCCGGCCATTTCTCGTGGATACATCTGCTGTCGATATGGATACTGTTTGTGGTCGGCATGGCGCTGTATTCGATTTTCAGGCGGAATGTCGTCGCTCATAAAAGATGGATGACTGGCGGCTATATCGGCCTGGTCGTCGCCGGTGCGTTCACCTTCATGCCGGATCGGCGGCTCGGGCATCTGGTTGAGAGCGTGATTAGCGCTATCTAAGCAATTCCATGTAGCATCTTGCACGAGCGTCCACCAATTCCAATCCGTGATTTCCATGAGCACCAAATCCGCCATCCAAATGAAAGCAGACTTGCCGTCTGTGCGGGACACGCGACCGATCGCGATAATCCTGGCGCTACATCTGGCGATTACTTCGGCATTCAATTTTGTCGCTGCAATTGTCGGCACCTATGCAATGAATATGGGAGGCAGCTTCTACGAAAACCTGGTGTTCTCGATGTGCGTCGGGACGCTTGCATTCCTGCTCATCGACGGCGGCCGCCTGATGCTCTGGGGACGAGGCATGCCGCCCCGCCTTCCTTTCATCGCGCTGGTCTTCGCAGCGATGCCGGTCGCGAAATTCGTGGGCCACTCGATCGCAATACGGATGCTCGGCCTCGACGCTGAAGCCGTCATCGCTCATCAGGCGCAGAACGCGACCGCCAACCTCATTCTCACGGCGCTTACCTGCGCCATCATCACCTGGTTCTTCTGGCGACGCGGCGAAGTGGCGACCTTGAAAGCCGCCATCGAAGCCGAAAAAGCCCGCGCCGCCGCAATCGAAAAGCAGGCGATCCAGGCGCAACTGCAAATGCTGCAGGCACAGATTGAACCGCACATGCTGTTCAATACGCTGGCCAATCTGCAAGCCTTGATCGCGGTCGACGCCGCACGTGCGCAGCATATGCTCGACCAGCTGATCCAGTACCTGCGTGCGACATTGTCGTCATCGCGCGCCGAAACAACCATGCTTGGCCAGGAATTCTCGCTGATGGAAGCCTACCTCGGCCTGATGGCGGTGCGCATGGGTTCGCGGCTGTCATATGCACTGCACCTGCCGGAAGAATTGCGCGCGCTGCCGGTGCCGCCAATGCTGCTGCAGCCGCTGGTGGAAAACGCAATCAAGCACGGACTCGAACCGAAAGTCGACGGCGGCCATATCGATGTGCGCGCCGCGCGCGACGGCGGCCAGTTGGCGCTGTCGGTGACTGACGACGGCCTCGGGCTCGACGGCGCCGACAGCACCGGCACGCAGGTCGGCGTCGCCAACATCCGCGAGCGCCTGCAAGCGCTGTATCGCGACCGCGCCGCATTTTCTCTCGCCCCGAACACGCCGCACGGCGTTATCGCACAAATCACGATCCCGCTATGAACAAACCGATCCGCGCCCTGATAGCTGAAGACGAACCGATCCTCGCGTTTACGCTGACGCAAACGCTGCAGCGGCTATGGCCCGAGTTGCAAGTGTGCGGAATCGCCGAAAACGGCATTGCCGCCGTGCAGGAGGCGCTGGCGCAGCGGCCCGACGTGCTGTTCCTCGACATCAAAATGCCGGGCAAGACCGGACTGGAAGCGGCGCAGGAACTGGCCGAAGACTGGCCGGACGACGTACCGTTCCCGCTGGCGGTGTTCGTCACCGCGTATGACGAATATGCACTGCAAGCCTTCGATCAGGCCGCTGCCGATTACGTGCTCAAGCCGGTCAGCGATGCGCGGCTCGCAAAAACCGTCGAGCGGTTGAAAGCGCGGCTGCAGCAGCACCAGGAGCGCGACAACGAACTGCAGCGCATCGTCGGCCAATTGCGCACGCTGGTACCGCCGATGCCGCTTGCGTCGGAACGCCTGAGCATCATTCGCGCCGCGGTGGGCAACCAGATCCGCATGATCCCGGTGGCGGAGGTCCTCTATTTCGAAGCGACCGATAAATACGTGAACGTGGTGACGGCCGACAGCGAATCGCTGATCCGTACCAGCCTGAAGGAATTGATACCGCAACTCGACGGCAATCAGTTCTGGCAGATCCACCGCAGCACGGTGGTCAACGTGAACTGCATCGAATCCGCGGTGCGTGACGAAAGCGGCAAGCTGTCGCTCCGGCTGCGCGGCCGCAGCGCAAGCCTTGCGGTGAGCCGGGTGTTCGCCCATCTGTTCAGGCAGATGTAGCCGGCATCCGGATTAGCCCGGCAGGAAGCCGAAAGCTTCAGTCGCCGCAAAGCGGCAAGGCCAGCGCCTGCAGCACCTCGCCGCGCCCGTTCTGCACGAACGCGGCAACGCCCAGGTTTTTCGGCGCCGCGTCCGCGGGCAAGGCAAAAGCGCGCGCCAGCATGGTATCGCCGTCGCTCTTCAACGCAAACGGGCCGATCCATTCGCGCACCACGTAATCGTGCTTGAGCAGAACGCCGCGGTTTTCGCCGGCCCCGATATCACTCGTCAAGCCATTTTGATAGAGCGCCACAAACAGCTTGCCGCCTTGTGGTGCGCGCGCCCTGATCTCGACCGGCAGATTTCCGTCGCGCCGTTTGCCCAGAGCGATATCGATGCTCGCCTGTGCCGGCCGCCGGTTGATGCGTTTTACCGTCGCCGCGACATCGCCGCGCCAGTCACGCAGTTCCTGCCCCGCGACAAAGAATTCCGGCGTGTAAATCGTGCGGGTCGAAGCCTGATCCGCCAGCCAGCGCTGGCGCTCGCCGAAAGCCGGTCGGGCGAACCGGTCTTTCCAGCCGATGTAATCCCAATAATCGACATGCAGCGCCAGCGGCACCACCTGCCCGGTATCGAGACCGGCGTCGCGCAGCGCACTGATGAAGCGGTCGGCCGGCGGACAACTGCTGCAGCCCTCGGACGTATATAGCTCAAGCAGCGCGACGGTATGCGACGGACTGTGCTTGCTGCAAGCCTGCGCCAGCGCACCGGACCACGGCGCGAGCAGCAACGACAACAGGAAGACGAAATGAAACATGGTCATGGCATCTCTCGCTAGTGAACGGGGCCTGCATTGGTCAGGCGAGATGCCGAAAACTTACAGGACACTAAAACAGGACATGCAGCTTGAGAGTGCGGAAATATCGAAGCGACGTCAGCCCGCTACCCTCTGCAGCGCAAACATCGCCAGCGGCAGCGAGGCGATCGTTATCGCTGCCAGCACCCGGATACGGCGACAAAAGCCGCGCCTGTTGAACCAGGAGACAACGCCAAACGTGCTCACGCCATACAGTCCGGTGAAAAAGAAAAGCCCGCCAATACCGAATGATTGCGCGTCACGTGACGAGAACAGCACGGCGAACAGGGTAACCGTCACGATTCCCAGCAAACCGGCCAGACAGGACAGCCATGAATTCACGCCCCCGCGCACCGGCGTCTGCGCCAGCAAGGCCAGGCGTTTGGTCCGCACATCCCGCTGCAACAGGAAGACCAGCAACGGATCTATCTGCCGGTATTGCAAAAGACCTACGGCAGCGGCAGCCACCAAGTCCTCGCGCTTGATCATGATTCATCGCTCCTTCAGTTCTTGTTATTGAGGGCCGACGCCGGGGCGATCGCAAAATGCCGTATTGCCGTTCCCGTTCGGAACCATGCTGCTTTGGCTGACGGCAGGCAAGCCGTGTTTTCAGCTAAGGAATGTGTACGGAATGATTTCCCGATGTGTTCCACGTCTGGCGGGCGCACTGCAGCGTTGCTCGTCATCGCCATGGCTCGCCATGACGCCTCCTCGCGCCTTGCATTGCCTGCCGTCAGACGCATCCACAGCGGGAAATTATTCCGTACACATTCCTGAGCGGCACCGCTCCGGGATTTCTTTCATCAACATTGCCAGAATGACTACAGCAGATATTTAATCGATTTTCGGATGGTGCAGCGTAGAGATAAATCAAGGGCTTACTTGCGGTTTCGATCTCATGCACGGCCATGCCAAATAGATCAATAGCGATAACTTACGGAAAAAAACGCGTCTTATGGACAGCCGGGCGTAATCGTCAGCTTGGGACCAGCATGAAACCGGGAAAAGGAGCCAAGGGGCGGCGCTGCGAGTGTGTATTGGAGACTCGCTATGCTGCAATGCGCAATCCGCGGAGAACAAGGCGGAGAAAGACAGGCAAAAGGCCGGAAAGCCAAGCCAGGGCAAAAAAAAGCCCGCAGACCTTGCGGTTGCGGGCCAAATCCAATTCAAGGAGAGTTGGAGGAGACAGGTGCAACTATATCGCACTGCAACATTGAAGTCTTCTTTATTGTGGTGATAACAGATATTTGAAAATCTTATATCTGATACCGCAATAGAAAAACCCGCCCTGCTTTCGCAGGGCGGGTCCGTGTCTCCTTCAAATCCTGAAGTCGGATTTTTTTAATTGCGAGCGAATATTACACCGCAATGGTTTTGAATACACTGTCAGAGTGCCAACATTGCCATGCAAAAGGAAAGGCACCCGAAGGTGCCTTTCCTATAGGTATTCAGATGTCGCAGGCTTGCGCCTGCAACGATCAGAACTTGTGACGGATACCGACGTTGAACAGCGTGTCGGTCAGGCCGTTGCCACCCGCATTGCGAGCAACCAGGCTGCCGTTCGTATTGCGCGAATACGACGTGTACAGGTTGGTACGCTTGGACAGCGAGTAGGTGTAGCCAATTGCCGCCTGAGCGGAGTTGGAATTGTTGTTGACCTTGTCGGTCTTGCGCAGGTAATCCACCAGGATCGCGCCGGCGCCAACCGGAATGGAAACACCGATCATCGCATCGCGAGTATCGAGCGTGCCGACACCCTTGTTCCAGGCGTAGGCAGCGTGTGCGGTTGCAACGCCGAAGTTGTAGGTGCCGCCCAGCAAAGTGGTCTTGGCGCTGTCGGTGCCGGTAGCGTCCTTGATACTGTCATAAGCGAGAACGCCGTTGACCGGGCCCATACCGTAGGCACCGGACAGGCCGATATGACGGCTTGCCGAGTTGTTGCCTGCAACTTCACCCAGACCGTATGCTGCCTGGCCGGAGAAACCGCCCACCGAGATCGAGTAGTTGACCGTGTTGTTCATGCGAACGCCACCGCCGTTGAACAGGCTGGTGATGCCCGAGCCGCCGCCGGTCAGGCCGGTGCCGAACGGATCGATCGAATCCAGGGCCAGGAAGATCGGGGTGTATTGACGACCGAGCTTGACGGAGCCGAAGCCACCGTTCAGGCCGACCCAGGCTTGACGACCGAACAACAAACCACCTTGAGCAGCAGCGCCGGTGTCGGCGTTGAAGCCGTTTTCGATCTGGAAGCTGGCAGACAGGCCGCCGCCGAGGTCTTCGGTGCCCTTGAAGCCGAGACGGGAACCGGACTGGTTGCCGCTATCGAGACCATTGCGGGTGTTGACGCCGTTGTTTTCGTGCGTGAAGCCGATGTCGACCAGGCCGTACACGGTGACGTTGGTTTGTGCAAAAGCTGCACCACTGAAAGCGCCCAGAACTGCGAGAGCGAGTAGCGATTTTTTCATTGAGTAAATCCCCAGAGGTTGTTGTGTAAAAGGGTGCGTGAAACCCGCCAAGGAAAGATCACTAGTGGTATATCTCCCTACCTGGTTCCACCTGCGGCACCGACGGCCGACCTGCTCCATCGCAGCCACATCCGGCTTGGGAACGACAAGCGCCCTCGTTACCGGATGAGCCGAATGTATCAGCGGAAATTCAAAACAAAACACTGAAACCGGCCATTCCGAGAAAACAAGATTCGGCGGGATTCGGCCGCCGGACAGGATTTTCCATATGCAGCGGAGCTTCAAAACGCAGCTTTTCATAGGAGAAATGCTGCAAAACATACACGCAAAGGGGCGCCAAATCATTCATTGCGGAATCACAGAAAAAAGTGCGGATTTCCACAAAAAAGCTTGTCTTATAAACATGTTTCAGGCCGATCTTGTTGTTTAAGTACAACGCATCTGTAGCAACTCCCTCAGACTTGCCGGCAACACCGCGCGTAATCTCGCCGAAATTGCCGCTTCATGACGGCTCCACCACAAGCCCGTGCCGATCAGCGCGAAGCCCAGCAGGGTCAGCACCAGCACGAATGTGAAACTGTTGCTGAACAGCCCCCAAGACAGGTTCCCCAGCCCGGCCGCGATGCCGATTCCGCCGAATACCGCGAACATGCGCCGCCCCAGCACCGCACCGGCGAACACCAGCCCGAAATGGATTGCCAGATAAACCAGCTTTCCCGACAGCCGGCCTGAACCCATCATCGACAGCGCGCCGCAGAAGGTCAGCAGCCCGAACAGGTAGAGCCAGTACGCATAATCCCTGTCGTGCCGCGAACGCAGATCGACCAGGAATGCCAGCAGCAACATCACCAGGCCGAACACCAGCGAGATCGTCTTGCGCAATTCCCACGCCGCGCCGCCGAACCAGTCGCCGCCCTCGCCTGCCTGCATCACCAGCGCCGGCACGATATCCATGCCCATATACCAGAGGCTGACCGCGATCGGCATCACCAGGAATGGATAGCGAAAGCGCTGCAGCAGCGCGGCGCCGGCCGCCACCGTCGCCAGCTCCATCAGCAGCCAGCGCCAGTCGATCCAGCGATGAAAGTCGCGGTAATGCTGCGCGTGTGCGCCGTCGGCCCAGAAGCCGAGCACATGCTGCAGCGCGTACACCGCCAGCGGCACCAGCGCGATCGCCAGCGTGGCGAAGATCCCGGCCGGCACGCCGAAGCCGTGCTTCTCCAGCTGCGCCGCAAGCACCACCGCAAACAGCGCATACAGCAGCGACAAGCCCAGCAGCGCGCCCATGCCGAGCGCCTCCACCGCCAGCGTCGCAAACAGCGATGCCGCGCCGATCGCCAGCATGCCGCCCAGGTAATACAACACGTGCGTGCCGGAAAAACGGGCACCGGCGCGCGGCGCAACAAGCACGCGCGCACTCAGGAAAGCCAGCAGCCCGTCGATTTCGGCGGGGTTCAGCGCACCGGCCGCCGCCGCTGCTTCCAGGTCTTCGCGTTTGATCATCATCGGTCTCCTCTATCCGTTTTCGGCTCATTGTCTAGCCCATTGCCGCCAGCATGGTAGTCCGTCTTTCGCGCGGCAAACAAGCGGCCGCCGGCAAAGCTTCCGGCATCAATACGAACGGTCGCGGCTTGCGCTACCTGCAGCGCCCGGCACCGCGCGAACAGCACTGTCCGCCGCGCCGCCGTACGGCCCGGCGCTCTCCCCTCTACGGTAAAATGCCCCATCCTCCTATTCACGCAGCTTCTTTCAGATTCCCTTCCATGAGCAACGACGCCAACAGCAACGCCGCCAACGCACCCGCCTCCAATTTCCTGCGCGGCATCATCGAATCCGACCTCGCTTCCGGCAAGTATGCAAACCGCACCGACCCGAACGGCAACGTACTGCCGCAAGTCGTCACCCGCTTCCCGCCCGAGCCGAACGGCTACCTGCACATCGGCCACGCCAAATCGATCTGCCTGAACTTCGGCATCGCGCGCGACTTCAACGGCCTCTGCACGATGCGCTTCGACGACACCAACCCGGAGAAGGAAGAACAGGAATACGTCGACACCATCCTCGACGCAGTGAAATGGCTAGGCTTCGACTGGAAGGACGCCAGCGGCGAGCACCTGTACTTCGCCAGCGACTACTTCGACCAGATGTACTTCATGGCCGAATACCTGATCACTTCCGGCCATGCGTATGTCGACAGTCAGAGCGCGGAAGACATGGCGAAGAACCGCGGCAACTTCGGCGAGCCCGGCAAGAACTCGCCGTTCCGCGACCGCCCCACCGCCGAATCGCTGGACCTGTTCCGCCGCATGAAAGCCGGCGAATTCAAGGGTGGCGAACACATCCTGCGCGCGAAGATCGACATGGCCTCGCCCAACATGAACATGCGCGACCCGGCGATCTACCGCATCCGCCACGCGCACCACCACCGCACCGGCGACAAGTGGTGCATCTACCCGATGTACGACTACGCGCACCCGATCGAAGACGCGATCGAGCACGTCACGCATTCATTCTGCACGCTCGAATTCCAGGATCACCGCCCGTTCTACGACTGGCTGCTGGA
Source organism: uncultured Noviherbaspirillum sp. (assembly GCA_966211585.1). GTDB lineage: Bacteria > Pseudomonadota > Gammaproteobacteria > Burkholderiales > Burkholderiaceae_D > Noviherbaspirillum. The sequence continues at coordinate 53,325 of CBIHNU010000031.1, forward strand.
GCGCCTCGCCGAAGGCGGCTTCTTCAAGAAACCGCTGCCGCAGCAAACCGAATTCGCGCGCCTGAACCTCACCTACGCGATCACCAGCAAGCGCAAGCTCAAGCAACTGGTCGATGAAAACATCGTCTCCGGCTGGGACGACCCGCGCATGCCCACCATCGTCGGCATCCGCCGCCGCGGCTACACGCCGGAATCGATCCAGCTCTTCTGCGAACGCATCGGCGTCGCCAAGTCCGACAGCTGGATCGACATGAGCACGCTCGAAG
>CBIHNU010000032.1:0-51502 GCA_966211585.1 uncultured Noviherbaspirillum sp.
TTGCTGGCGTCAGGACCTAAACCTGGTGCGTCTACCAATTTCGCCATCCTCGCGGGAATTTATGCGATGCGCATTTGCGTTGATTTGCACAAAAGCAAAGGGCGACCATGAAGTGAAAATACTGGTCGCCCTACAAAGCTCTTGTTGATAGCTCTTCAACTTCAACCCGGCATTTTACTGGATTTTTCACCTACCTGCCCCGTTTTTTCATGGGAACGGCTCGACGGCAATCCTCTGTAAACGCTCTCTTTTGTCCGCCGCTAGGGAATCACTGCCACCTCCGGCACCGGCTTTTTCACACGGAACCAGGCCGCGTAGAGCGCGGGAAGAAAAAGCAGCGTCAGCGCCGTGGCAATGATCAGGCCTCCCATGATGGCGACTGCCATCGGTCCCCAGAATACTGATCGCGACAATGGAATCATGGCCAGCACCGCTGCCGCCGCAGTCAGGATGATCGGACGGAAACGGCGCACCGCCGATTCGACGATCGCGTTCCATGGCGCGGCGCCCTCACCGATATCGTGCTCGATCTGGTCGATCAGGATCACTGAATTCCGGATGATCATGCCGAACAACGCAATTACGCCAAGTTGCGCAACGAAACCAAAAGGTCGCTGCAGGATCAGCAATGCCATCGCGGCACCAGCGACGCCGAGCGGGCCGGTAAGGAAGACCAGTAGCGAACGCGAGAAGCTATGCAATTGCAGCATCAGCAGCGTGAAGATGATGAAAATCACCAGCGGCACGTTGGCGGCAATCGACTGCTGTGCCTTGCCACTGTCAGCCGCGGCGCCGGCCAGTTCGATCTTGTACCCCGGCGGCAGTTCGGCACGCAATTTGTCCAGTTTCGGATTGATCTGGCTCGATACCGTTGGCCCCTGTATCCCATCTGCCACATCCGATTGCACGGTGATCGCCCATTCACGGCCTTCACGCCAGACTACGCCGGGCTCCCACACGAACTGCGCTCGTGCAACCTGCGACATCGGCACGGTCTTGCCGCTGGCGGTCGGCAAGTTGGCCTGATTCAGGGCATCCACCGTGGAACGTTCTTCCACCGGTTGCCGCACCACGATGTCGATCAGCTTGTTGTCTTCGCGGTACTGGCCGATGGTTGTGCCGGTCAAAATCGTGTTCGCCGCGCGCATCACGGCCTGGGAGCTGATGCCGAGCGCACGCAGCTTGTCCTGGTCGAGATCGAGCCGCAGCACCTTGACCGACTCGTTCCAGTTGTCGTTGACGCCGATCGTGTTCGGATTGCCGCGCATGATGTCCTTCACCTGGTCGGCGATCGCGCGCACCGTCGGCACCTCGGTGCCGGTCACGCGGAATTGCACCGGATAAGGCACTGGCGGCCCGTTCGGCAGCAGTTTCACGCGGCCTCGCACTTCGGGAAAGTCGTTCTTGAACGCGTCGACAATCTTCAGGCGCAATGCCTCGCGCGCCTTCAGATCCTTCGGCAGTACGACGATCTGCGATACGTTGGTCTGCGGGAAAATCTGGTCCAGCGGCAGGTAGAAACGCGGACTGCCGGTGCCGACATAGCTGGTCACGCTTTCGACCCCATCCTGCTTGCGAATGAAGGCCTCGAATTTTTTCGCCTGTGCTTCGGTTGCCGAGAACGATGATCCTTCAGGCAGCCAGAGTTCCACCATCAGTTCGGGACGACTGGAATCCGGGAAGAACTGCTGTTCGATGAAACGGAAGCCGAATACGCCGAGCGCGAATATCGCGAGCGTCAATGTGATCGTGGTCTTGCGCCATTCGACGCACCAGTTCACCAGCGCACGGAAACGTCGGTAAAACGGGGTATCGAACAATTCATGATGACCATCGGCATTCGCCTTCGGTTTTACCTTGAGCAGCACGTACCCTATGTACGGCGTGAACAGCACGGCCGCCACCCATGAAATCAGCAATGCCAGCGCATTCACCGAAAACATCGAAAACGTGTACTCGCCCGCCGCCGATTTCGCCAGCCCGATCGGCAAAAATCCGGCGGCGGTAATCAGCGTACCGGTCAGCATCGGCATCGCCGTCGAGGTATAGGCGAAGGTCGCCGCATCGAAGCGCGACAAGCCTTCCTCCAGTTTGCGCACCATCATTTCGACCGCAATGATGGCGTCGTCGACCAGCAGCCCAAGCGCGATGATCAGCGCGCCGAGCGAAATCTTGTGCAGGTTGATATCGAAAATCCGCATGAACAGGAAGGTGATCGAAAGCACCAACGGAATCGTCAACCCGACAACCAGCCCCGGCCAGATATCCAGCCGGAACGGTTTCGTATGCAATCCGAGCGATACGAAGCTCACTGCCAGCACGATCAGCACCGCCTCGGCCAAGGTATGCAGAAACTCGTTGACCGACGAAGAAACCGCCTTAGGCTGGTCGGATACCCGCTGCAGCTCGATGCCGACTGGCAGCTTGGCCTTGATCTCTGCGACGGTCCTTTCGAGATTGCGCCCCATTTCGATGATGTCACCGCCCTTCTCCATCGAAATGCCGAGACCGATGACCTCCTTGCCGTTGAAGCGCATCTTGTCTTGCGGCGGGTCCTTGTATTCGCGCTTGACGGTGGCAAAATCGCCGAGGCGGAAGGTAGTGCCGTTGGCGCGCAGTTCCAGGTTTTCCAGATCCCTGGCCGACTTCATTGCACCGGTGACGCGTACTTGCAGATTATCGGTCGGCGTCACCAGCACGCCGGTCGATTCCACCGAATTCTGTGTGTTGAGCTGGGAGACGATGGCATCGAACGGAATGCCCAGCTGGGCGAACTTCTTGTGCGAAAACTCGATGTAGATTTTTTCATCCTGCACGCCGAACAGCTCGACCTTGGCGACCGACGGCACGCCCAGCAGTTGCTGGCGCACGAAATCCGCATAATCCTTGACTTCGGCATAGCTGAAGCCATCGCCGGACAGTGCGAAGATGGAGCCATAGGTATCGCCGAACTCATCATTGAAGAAGGGTCCGACGACGCCGGCAGGCAGCGTGCTTCTGATATCGCCGATTTTCTTGCGCACCTGATACCAGGCCGCCGGCACTTCCTTCGGCGGCGTCGATTCGCGTAATTGCAGGATGATGAGGGTTTCGCCGGGTTTCGAGTAGCTGCGTATCTTGTCGATATACGGCGTTTCCTGCAGCTTTTTTTCCAGCTTGTCGGTTACCTGATCGGCCATTTGCAGCGCGGTCGCGCCGGGCCAGATCGCGCGCACCACCATTGCGCGGAATGTGAAAGGCGGATCTTCATCCTGGCCGAGCTGGCCATAACTCATGATGCCGCCAATCAGCAGCGCCACCATCAGGTAGCGCGTCAGCGGAATGTGTTCCAGCGCCCAGCGCGAGAGATTGAAGCCGCCTTTCATTTGGCTGCCCCGGCGTCGACCTGCAAGTCGGGCGTCGCAGCAGGCGCGCCATTCACTGTTGTCGGGGCCGCTTTCAGTTCGGCTTCGTCGCCGAGAATCTTCACTTTCTGTCCCGGTTTCAGCAGATTGACGCCGGCGGTGACCACTGTCTGGCCAGGCGAAATACCGCCTGCGACAACCAGATCATTGCCCGAACTGCCGGCAACCTGCACCGGCACCAGCCGCACAGCGCCGTTTTCCACCACCCACACCGCCGACCCGGATTTGCTCTTGAAGAGCGCTGTCAACGGCAGCGTCATTCTTGCATCAGGAGTCTTGGAAGCAAACGCGACATAGGCCGTCATGCCCAGCCTGACATCCTGCGCCGAATCCGGAATCGCGATCCTGGCCATATAGGTACGTGTTGCGGGGTCCGCGACCGGAGACAATTCACGCAGTTTTCCCGGAAGGATCTGGTTCGGCGCCGCCCAGGTGCGCACGCGCACATCGGTCATCTCCCGCAATTCGTCGACCTTGTCTTCCGGAATTCCGATCACGACATCTTTCTCTCCGGTCCGCGCCACCCGCACCACCGGACTGCCCGCGGCAACCACCTGACCGACTTCCGCATCGATTCCGGTGACCACGCCGTCGGCATCCGCTATCAGGCTGCTGTATCCGGCCTGATTCGCCTGGTTGCGATAGGCGGCGCGCGCCTGTTCATAACTTGCTTGCGCAGCTTTGTAAGCGGTTTGTTTACTGTCCAGAACGGCCTGGCTGACGAAATTCTTTTCACGCAATTCCTGGTAACGCTTCAGTTCCGCGCTGGCGAGGTCGCGATTGCTCTCGGCCGCCTTCAAACCCGCACTGGCTTGCGCCTGCGCCAGCTGCAGGTCCTGCGGATCGAGCTGCATCAGGACCTGGCCGCGCTTGACCAGGGCACCGACATCGACCTTGCGCGCGATGATTTTTCCTCCAACCCGAAAACCCAGTCGCGACTCGATACGGGCGCGCACGTCGCCGGGGAATTCGGCGACGATATCAAGATTATCGGCCGCCAGCCGAACAGCGCGAACCGGCCTGATTTCTTCCGTTTTTTCGACGGGCTTCGAACATCCGGTGAGCGTCATGGCAGCAGCAACGGCAAGTGTCGTGAAGCGCAGGGTACTGACTCCGGATACTGCAATTCGATATGCATTTGTCAGAGCGGCCACGTTTTATCCTTTACTATTCGGGCTGAAAAGCGCCGCCTTTCCTATGGCAGCGCAGTTGGTTGTCTGATTCAAGCCTAATTAATGACTCAAGGGTTAGTAATTATAAGCAGGCGCACGTTAGTTGCATATGACTTTTTGGTCATTAATAAATAATGTCAGTAAATCACTACGAAAACTTCCCGGTCGCGTCGATTCTTTTACCGGCCCGGTTGCGGCCGGCGGTCGAGGCGATCTATGCGTTTGCGCGCAGCGCGGACGATATTGCCGACGAGGGAGACGCGTCGCCGCAAGAGCGGCTCGATGCGCTATCCCGGTATGAGAACGCGCTGGACAGTCTTGCCAGGGGCGAAGCGGCCGAAGCATCCATTTTTGCCAATCTGGCAAAAACGAAAGTGCGCTACAACTTGCCCTTGCAGCCGCTGCGCGATCTGCTGTCGGCGTTCAAACAGGACGTGGTCACCACGCGTTACGCCGATTTCGAGGCGCTGCTCGATTACTGCCGCCGCTCCGCCAATCCGGTCGGGCGACTGATGCTCCATCTGTATGATGCCGCCAGCCCTGCCAACCTGCGGGACGCGGACGCAATCTGCACGGCGCTGCAATTGATCAACTTCTGGCAAGACATTGCGGTGGACTGGAAAAAATCACGCATCTATCTGCCGCTGGAAGATCTGAAGCGTTTCGGGGTGACCACCGACCATTTCGAGAACGCAAAAAACGACGACGCATGGCGCGCGTTGATGCATTTCGAAGTGGAACGCGCCCGTGCGCTGATGCTGTCCGGAGCGCCCCTTGCCTGCCGGCTGCCGGGCCGGGTCGGCTGGGAGCTGCGGCTGGTCGTCCAGGGCGGCCTGCGTATACTGGAACGAATCGAAGCAGCCGATTACGACATGTTCCGGCGCCGTCCGCAATTGCGGCTGGCCGACTGGTTATGCATGATCGGCTGCGCCCTCCGAATGAAAATCCGTTTGTCGCATACCGCGCAACTCCGCTAGCATAGCGGCTTTCCATCTGCCTTCACCCGCCTTCCATTCATGACGCCTGACGAATACTGCCAGCAAAAAGCCGTGCAAAGCGGCTCCAGTTTCTACTACAGTTTTCTGTTCCTGCCTTCGGAGCGGCGGCGCGCGATCACCGCGCTCTACGCGTTCTGTCGCGAGGTCGACGACACGGTCGACGAATGCACCGACGTCACGGTGGCGCGCAACAAGCTGATGTGGTGGCGCAAAGAGATTACGGCGATGATGAACGGCACACCTTCGCATCCGGTAACGCAGGCACTGCAACCCCACATGGCCCCTTACGCACTCGATGGCAAGTACTTGCTGGCAATTATCGACGGCATGGAAATGGATCTCGACCAGACCCGCTATCTCGACTATGCGGGACTGAAGAAGTACTGCTGGCATGTCGCGAGCGCGGTCGGTATCCTGTCAGCGCGCATTTTCGGCGTCACGCGCGACGAGACGCTGCAATATGCGGAGCAGCTCGGCCTCGCGTTCCAGCTCACCAATATCATTCGCGATGTCGGCGAAGATGCGCGCAAGGGGCGCATCTATCTTCCGGTCAACGAGCTGCAGCAGTTCAATGTCACCGCAGCCGATATTCTCAACGCACGGCATTCGGAAAATTTCGAGAAACTGATGCGCTTCCAGGCCGAGCGCGCGCAGGCGGCCTACGACGAGGCATTCGCGCTGTTGCCATCTGTGGATCGTCGCGCGCAAAGACCGGGGCTGATGATGGCGGCGATCTATCGCGCACTGCTGAACGAAATCGAACGCGACGGATTCCATGTATTGAAACAAAAGATTTCGCTGACACCGATCCGCAAGCTGTGGCTTGCCTGGAAGACTTACGTGCACGGGTAGATGTTGTCGGCTTATTCGATGCGCGACCAGTTTACCCCCTCCCCTAGCCCCTCTCCCTTAAAGGGAAAGGGGAGCGTCGAGCCTTGCGCTGCGCGCAAAGTAGCCGTTGTGGGCGGCGGATGGGCCGGCTGCGCCGCGGCGGTCGAACTTTCACGCCAAGGTGAAAGCGTGACACTCTACGAGGCTGCACGTACCCTGGGCGGGCGCGCACGCCGCGTCGAGCTGCACGGACACACGCTCGACAACGGCCAGCACATCATGCTTGGCGCCTATCAGGAAACCTTGCGCCTGATGCAGAGCATCGGCATCGCTGCCGAAGACGTCATGTTGCATCTGCCGTTGCAGATGCGTTATCCGCAAGGCAGCGGCGGCATGGATTTCGTGACACCGCGTCTACCGGCGCCGATGCACATGCTGATCGGACTGCTGCGCGCAACCGGTCTCGGGTTCGACGACAAGTTGTCGCTGGCCCGCTTTTCCACGACGGCTCGCTGGATGGATTGGCAATTGCATGTTGATTGCAGCGTGGCTGAATTGCTGGATCGCTACGACCAGACGGATCGCCTGATCCGCCTGATGTGGCGACCGCTCTGCATTGCGGCGCTGAATACGCCGCCGGAGCGCGCCTCGGCACGCATATTCCTGAATGTATTGCGCGACAGTCTCGGCGCCCGGCGTGCAGCATCCGACATGCTTCTTCCGAAGGTCGATCTGACGCGGCTTTTCCCACAGCAAGCGGCCGCGTTCATCGAGCGGCACGGCGGTGAAATCCGCCGTGGTGCGATGGTGCAGCGAATCACGGCGGCACCGAACGGCTGGCGGGTCGCCATTGCCGACGATTCGCCGGACGAATTCTTCGATGCGGTCATCGTCGCGACGCAGGCAAGCCAGGCTGCCGCGCTGCTCGAAGGCATCGTCGATACCAGCGCCTTCACTGCGTTCGACTATGAGCCGATCAGCACCTGTTATCTGAAATACCCTGCCTCGATTCGGCTTGCCCAGCCGTTTTTCGCGCTGATGGACGATGCAGCAGCCGGACAATGGGGACAATTTGTATTCGACCGCGGCCAGCTCGATGCCGCACAGGATGGCTTGCTTGCCGTCGTGATCAGCGCGTCGGCCGACGCGATCGGAATCGGCCATGATGCGTTGGCGCGGTCAGTCGCAAAGCAACTGGCGACGGTGTTTCAAAAACCGGAACTGGATATGCCGCAATGGACCAGGGTCATTTCCGAGAAACGCGCAACCTTTTCCTGCACACCCGATCTGGCCCGGCCCGCCAATGCAACCGGACATCGGGGCTTGGCGCTGGCGGGTGACTACACTGCCGGTGAATATCCGGCCACACTGGAATCGGCAATACGTAGCGGGATAAGCGCCGCGAACTGCATCGCGGCTTGAGCGTCTCGCCTGACCGGACGCCGCGCTACTCTTGATCGCGCATGCGGTTCAGCGCCTCGTCGATGCGCTCGACGCCGATCACGGTCAGCCCCTCGATTTTCTGCTTCGGCGCGTTCGCCTTCGGGATCAATGCAATCGAGAAACCGAGCTTGGCCGCTTCGCGCAGACGCTCCTGACCACGCGGCGCTGGCCGGATCTCGCCGGCAAGGCCGACTTCGCCGAATACCACCAGCCCGCGCGGCAGCGGCTTGTTGCGCATTGATGAATGGATCGCCAGCAGCACCGCGAGATCGGCCGCCGGTTCGGTGATCTTCACGCCGCCGACCGCATTGATGAATACATCCTGATCAAATGCCGCGATCGCCGCATGACGATGCAACACCGCCAGCAGCATCGCAAGGCGGTTCTGCTCCAGACCCACCGACAGCCGACGCGCATTCGGCACATGCGAGGTATCGACCAGCGCCTGGATTTCCACCAGCAACGGCCGCGTTCCTTCCTGCGTCACCATCACGCAGGAACCGGGCACCTGGTTGTCATGCTGCGACAGGAATAGCGCCGACGGATTCGACACTCCCTTCAGGCCTTTTTCCGTCATCGCGAACACGCCCAGCTCGTTCACCGCACCGAAACGGTTCTTGAATGCGCGCACCAGGCGGAAGCTCGAATGCGTATCGCCTTCAAAGTACAACACGGTATCGACGATGTGTTCCAGCACGCGCGGCCCTGCCAGCGCGCCCTCCTTCGTCACATGGCCGACCATGATGATGGTGATGCCGGACTGCTTGGCGACCCGCGTCAGTTGCGCCGCGCATTCGCGAACCTGCGCCACCGAACCCGGCGCCGACGTCAACGCATCGGAATAGATGGTCTGGATCGAATCGATGACCACGACCTGCGGCTTGTGTTCAGCCAACGTGTTGAGAATTTTTTCGAGCTGGATTTCAGCCTGCAGTTGCAGTTCCTTTGCATCGACCGCCAGCCGTTTCGCGCGCAAGGCAATCTGCGCCCCCGATTCCTCGCCGCTGACATACAAGGCTTTTTTCACGCGCGACATGTTCGCCAGCGCCTGCAGCAGCAGCGTCGACTTGCCGATCCCAGGATCGCCGCCGATCAGCACCACGCCGCCGGCCACCAGACCGCCGCCAAGCACGCGGTCGAATTCCTCGATGCCGGTGCCGAAGCGCGGTACGTCGATCGCTTCGATATCGGCAAGACTCAGCACCGGTGACGTCTGCGCCAAGCCCTGGTGCTGGCCGGAAAAACGATTGCCCGCCGTCTCGACCAGCGTCTCGACCAGCGTGTTCCACTGGCCGCAGGACGGGCATTGGCCAGCCCACTTGCTGGTCACGCCGCCGCATTCGGTGCAGGTGTAATTGGTTTTCTGTTTTGCCATCAGAATAAAAAAATAGGAAAGAGAGAGGGGCCGGTTTATTGCTCGGCCACACGCACGCGCGGCGCCAGTGCGCACATCAACTCGTAACCGATCGTGCCGGCGGCGTTTGCCACTTCATCGATCGGCAAGCCGTCGCCCCATAACGTGACCGCACTGCCGACGTGCGCGTCGGCAATGCCGGTCAGATCAACGGAGAGCATGTCCATCGATACACGCCCTACCAGGCTGGTCCTGATGCCGTCAACCAGTACCGGGGTTCCGGTCGGGGCATGCCGCGGGTAGCCGTCGGCATAGCCGCATGCAACAACGCCGATCGTCATCGGGCGATCAGCGACAAACCGGCTGCCGTAGCCGACTGCGTCGCCGGCGCCGATTCGCTGGATGCCGATGATTTCGCTGGCTAGCGTCATTGCCGGCTTCAGGCCGTACGCCTGCGCCGACTTGCCACCGGGCGTGCCACCGTACAGCATGATGCCTGGCCGTACCCAGTCGGCGGCGAATTGCGGATGCGCAAGCACCGCGGCGGAATTGGACAGGCTGCGCTCGCCGGAAAAACCTTCGACAGCATCATGGAAATACTGTGCCTGCTCGACCAGCGGCATGCCGGCGTTCAACGGATCGTCGGCATTCGCGAAATGCGTCATCAGCGTGATGTTGCGTATTGATGGAATTACACGCAGCCGCGCATACGCTGCGCGATATGCCGCTGCAGTGAAACCGAGCCGGTTCATGCCGCTGTTCATCTTTAAATGCACATCGACCGGCGCTATGATATGCGCGCGTTCCAGCATCTCGATCTGTTCATTGCAATGCACCGCCACCTGCAACCTGTGGGCGGCAACCGCGGTCAAATCGCGGGCTTCGAAAAAACCTTCCAGCAACAGAATCGGCTTTTGCCATCCCATTTCCCGCAGCTTGATGGCGCCTTCGATTTCGATCAGCGCCAGTCCGTCCGCGTCAGCGAATGCGTGCAAACCGCGCGCAAGTCCATGACCATAGGCGTTGGCTTTCACGACTGCCCATATTCGTGAATGCGGTGCGCATTTACGCGCGACAGCAAGATTGTGCTGCATGGCATGGATGTCTATCGTTGCGACAAGCGGTCTTGGCATGAGGGCGGACTTGCGCGTTCGGCAAGAGTGGGAAAAGTCAGGCTTCATTTTACCGGACGCACCGAGGAGGCCTCCGTGCAATTGCGGAAACCGCGCAGTTTTTCATGGTATAAAGCAAGCCGAGACACATTGGTAAACGTCAAAATGCGGATGAATCGCGGTTTTTATACCATCATGGCAGCGCAGTTTTTTTCGTCGCTCGCTGATAATGCACTCCTGATCGCGGCCATCGAATTATTAGCAGTCATGAAATCCCCGGCGTGGATGACGCCGCTGCTGAAACTGTTCTTCGTCCTGTCCTACGTCTTGCTCGCCGCATTTGTCGGCGCATTTTCCGATGCGCTGCCGAAAGGCCGGGTAATGCTGTTCACCAACCTGATCAAGATCATCGGCTGCGCAATGATGTTTTTTCATGTGCATCCACTGATTGCCTATGCGGTCGTGGGTTTCGGCGCCGCCGCTTATTCCCCGGCCAAATACGGCATCCTGACTGAGCTTCTACCGCCAGAAAAACTGGTCGCCGCCAACGGCTGGATCGAAGGCCTGACCGTGGTTTCCATCATTCTCGGCACGGTGATGGGGGGCGCGCTGGTCAATCAACATGTATCGACGCTGCTACTGTCCTTTGATTTCCCGCTGATCGACTTCGGCGTCCAGACGCCGGCCAGCGCGGCATTGTCGGTCATCACGGTGACTTACCTGATTGCGATGCTGTTCAACTTCAAGATCCCTGACACCGGTGCCCGTTACCCGCATCAGGAACGCAATCCGATCAAATTGATTGCCGATTTTTCCCATTGTTTCATCACCCTCTGGAAAGACAAGCTCGGGCAAATTTCATTGGCTGTCACCACGCTTTTCTGGGGCGCCGGCGCAACCCTGCAGTTCATCGTTTTGAAGTGGGCTGAAAAATCACTCCATCTGCCGCTCGACAAGGCTGCGGTGCTGCAAGGCGTGTTCGCGGTCGGCGTCGCGGTCGGCGCCGGGGCAGCAGCACGCTTCGTGCCCTTGAAAAAATCGCTGACGGTGATGCCGCTCGGCGTGGCCATGGGCTTGGTCGTGATGACGATGACACTGGTGCACACCAGTTGGCTTGCCTATATTCTGCTGATTCTTGTCGGCGCGCTGTCCGGCTATTTTGTCGTGCCGATGAATGCGTTGCTGCAACACCGCGGCTATGTATTGATGAGCGCCGGTCATTCGATTGCGGTACAGAATTTCAACGAGAATCTGTCCGTGTTGACGATGCTGATGTTGTACGCGCTGATGGTGAAGCTGAACCTGAATGTCAATCTCGTCATCATCCTGTTCGGCCTGTTCGTCGCCAGCACGATGGCACTGGCGATGCGCAAACATGCTGCCAACCAGCGCGAACACGATTCACTTGCGCTGATCGGCGAACACAAGCATTGACGACCCGGCACGAGCGAACCTGAGACGTCAGGTCACTCGCCGGATCCGCACTTCCGCGCGCTCGCGCCAGTCGTCCGGCACGATGAAGCCACGATCGATTTCCAGCAGGCAGTTGCCATTCGGCTCCAGCACGGCCACCAGCAACGGCATCGCGTTGTCAGCGAAATGTTCTGTCACCACACGCTGCAGCGCATTTCGGTCCAGCGCCTCCTGATCATTCGCTTTCGCCGGCGCCAGCCATCCCAGCCGCGGCAATACGAGGTAATGTGCGCCGCCGACGTCCAGTTCTCCCAAAGTGCACCAGAAGCCGCGGCAATGTGCATGCGCGATGCCGGGTGGTTGCAACGGCGGCGGCGTTCGCCCGTGATAAAACAGCCAGCCTTTCACCAATGCCTGCGCCAAGGCGACCGGCTGCGGCAAATACGACTGGGCCGCCGGATGCTGCGACAGCGACAATTGCCGATCCATGATCTTGCGAATTTTGGCGCCCAAGGTATCGGCCAGATTCGGCCCGACGAAATAATCCGCCTGATGCCCATGGCCATTCGCTTCCAGCAAATACAGCTTGGTGGCAAATTCCCAATGCAGCAATTCGTCGCCGCACCGCAGAAGGAAGTCGAATTCGCCAATGGTGCTGCCGCTATCGGTACGTATCTGCACGCCGTGCGCGACCAGCCGGCCGCAATGCGCGAGATAAAACGCCATCAGTTTTTCCGAATAGCGGCCAAGCCGGGTGAACGGCTGCAAGCCGAGATACGCATGCAACGCGCCGGGCGCCAGGTCCAGCGCCGTCAGCCACTGCCCGGTTTGCCGGTTGACCGGCCCGAGTGTGGCGACGCGGCCTTGCCATTGCTCGGCATTGCCGTCGAGCAGGTCCGGCGCATCGAGCAGCCAGGCGAGCGTACGCACATGGGGATCATTCAGATGACGCCAGCGAAGATGGAATTGCGACTGGAAGCTTGCCGCCGTGGTATCAGTCGATGCTGGCATACGTGCTCATCGCCAGGCACAGGTCGGCCCATACCTTTTTCTTGTCGGCCATGTTGCGCAGCAGATAGGCGGGATGATAGGTAACGATCAATGGCCGGTCGGCGTAGCGGTGCACGGTGCCGCGCAGCCGGGAGACCGGCGTTTCGGGATCGAGCCCGAGCAGCGACAAGGCGGCGGTCTTGCCGAGCGCCACAATCACTTTCGGCTGGATCAATGCGATCTGGCGTTCCAGGTAAGGCAGGCAGGCGGCAACTTCCTGTGGCGTCGGCGGCCGGTCGCGGCCGGTTCCGTCGGTCGGACGGCATTTGACGATATTGGCGATGTACGCATTGTCGTCGCGTCTGAGGCCCATCGCGAGCAGCATGTTGTCGAGCAGTTTGCCGGCTTGGCCGATGAAAGGCTCGCCCTGCAGATCCTCGTTGCGGCCCGGGCCTTCGCCGACGAACAGCCACTTCGCCTTTTCATCGCCGACGCCGAACACGGTTTGCGTGCGGCCCTGGCACAAGTCGCACTTCACGCAGCCGGCGACATTCGCTTTCAGTGTCGTCCAATCCATGGTGGCGATTTCCGCTGCGGACGGAGCGCTGCCTGCGCCGGAAATCGCAGCCGGTGCAGCGTCTTGTGCGGAGACGACGACGAAGTCCGCATCTGCCGGCGCCTCGGCGCTCTCGGCAGGCACAGGCGCGGCAACGGATGATGCAGCATCGCGTCGCAGCCACAACGGCCCGACACCAATTTCGTCAAGGAAAAGCGTGCGGCGGTCGGCGGAAGTCATAGATGGAACCTCATCACGATCGCGTCTTCGCGCAGATTGCCGACAGCCGGGTAATAGCCTTTGCGCACGCCGATCTGCACGAAACCGTAATGTTGATACACGGCCAGCGCACGCTGGTTGGAAGGACGCACCTCCAGCAGTACCGACTGCATTCCCTTCTCCTTCGAAAGCGCGGCCACCTTGTCGAGCTGCATGCGGCCAAGACCCTTTCCGTGCAAATCACGCCGTACGCTGATATTCAATAGATGCGCTTCGTCGACTGCCAGCATCAGCAGAAAGTAGCCCGCCAGCATGCCGGCGGCATCGCGCAACGTCCATGTCTCGTAGCCGCTGTAAAGCGAGTCCAGGAAATTGCCGCGAGTCCAGGGGTGCGGATACACGTCGTTTTCGATAGTCAGCACATCATGCAGATCGTCGACCTTCATCGGCGCGAAGCGCAACGGCGCCTCGTACGGCGCGGCACCGGAGAGCGATTGATGTACTGCGCTCACGCCGCCTTCCCCTGTCGCTCGATAGTGGTCAGCGCGACTTTGTTGCGCAGATAGATCGGCTGCGCGTCACGCGCATCGATTGTGCGACCGGCCGCGATCTCGATCTGCGCCAGTTGCGCAATCTGGTGAGCATGCGGCATCACGTCACGCCGGGCGTCGGCAGCAAAAGGAAATGCATCGAACACGGACGCGTAGGCAATCAGGCCATTGCCGCAAACAAGCGGTTGCCCGACCGGCATCACGCCGGCAGGCGCGGACAATGCCGGCGGCAATACAGTTTGCCAGCCGTCCTGATAACGGTATTGCGCCCAGTAGACTTCATCCATGCGAGCGTCCAGCAGCACCAGCACATCATCCGCGCCGCCCGCGTCGCGGCAGCCTTGAGCCATCGCCAGAAGCGTAACCACAGGAACTACCGGCAAGCCGGCACCGAAGGCCAGCCCCTGCGCCACACCGCAAGCGGTGCGCACGCCGGTAAATGATCCGGGGCCGGCGCCGAAAGCGATCGCGTCGCATCGGGCCAGTGCGATATCGGCTTCGCTCAGCAACTGCTGCACCATCGGCAACACAGTCTGCGAGTGGGTTTGCACGCCGGAGGCTTCGCGCGCGATGATACGGCCGTCATGGGCCAGAGCCACGGAAGCGAGTTCGGATGATGTTTCGATGGCAAGAATGGTGCGCATGAGCGGTATTTTACCGCGCATGCAGGCGCCGGGAAGCTAAAGAAATCAGCCTGAATACCGATAAGGAATCAGATCGCAACCGGAGAATTCGATGGATACGAGCAGCATCGCCAGCCTGGCAACTTCAATGGCATCAACTGCAACCGACCAGGCGATCGGCGTCGCCGTGCTGAAAAAAGCGATGGATATTGAAGCGAGCGGCGCACTGGCCTTGCTGCAAGCGATACCGCCGGTACCGGCCGCAAATCTTCCGGCGCATTTAGGCCAGAATATCAACACGACCGCATAGGGATTCCGTAGCGCTGCGGGAACCGCTGCACCGACAGGCCCGTTCCCTTACAATACGGTCCGGCGCAGCGTCGCGTCGACATACCGTATCTTCCCATGTCCACCGCAGGTTTCACTCTTGAACAGCATAACCGCGCCGAAGTAGCCGAATGGCTGAATCAGGGCAGGTGGGTGGTTGCCTGCCTGTGTGCCGCATGGTGCGATACCTGCTGCAGTTATCGCAACGGTTTCGACGAACTGGCAGCACGACACCCGGACCAACGCTTCGTCTGGATCGACATCGAGGACCAGGCCGATATCGTGGGCGACATCGACGTCGAAAATTTTCCGACGCTGCTGATTCAGCGCGGCGACACCGTCGCCTTCTTCGGCACGGTATTGCCCGACGCGCGGCTGGCCGAGCGGCTGGTCCAGGCGCAGACGGAAAAAACCGATGCCGAACTCAACGCCGAGGCATCCGGCAGCGCCGAGCATCGCGACTGGCAGCGCATCTGCAATCTTCGCATGCGTCTTTCGGAAGCGGCGCAATAACGCGCTCAAGTCAAGCGTAGCGGCAGGCTGCGCAAGCGCTTGCCGGTCAGTGCAAACACCGCGTTCGCCACCGCCGGCGCAATCGGCGGCGTACCCGGCTCCCCTACCCCTTCCGGCGGCTCCGCGCTCCTGATGACGACCGTTTCCACCAATGGCGCCTCGTTCATCCTCAGCACCGGATAGTTGTGAAAATTCTGCTGCTGCACCTTGCCGTCCTTGATCGTCACCTCGCCGTACAGCGCCGCACTCAAGCCGAAAATCACGCCCGACTCCATCTGCTGCGCGATGATGTTCGGATTGACCGCAATCCCGCAATCGATCGCACACGTGACCTTATGCACCCGGATCGCACCGCCGTCCACCGACACCTCCGCCACCTGTGCGACGATGGAGCCGAACGAGCGATGCAGCGCGACACCGTGCGCACGGCCCGGCACCGGCCGCCCGGCCTTCGCCAGTGCCGCCTCAAGCACGACGCGATGGCGCGGTTGCTTCTTCAGCAAGCCGTACCGGAACGCGACCGGATCCCGGCCGGCGGCGTGCGCCAGCTCATCGATGAAGCTTTCCTTGAAAAACGCGTTATGCGAATGGCCGACCGAACGCCAGTAACCCAGCGGCACCGGCGTCGGCACGATGACATGGGCGATGCGCTGATGCGCAAACTCGTACGCCATGTCGAACTCGCCTTCCGCAGTGGTCTTGTCCGGCCCCACCCCCATCAAGCCGAAAGTACGCCGCAGGACCTGGTGCGTGATCGAACCGGAGGCGGATTTATTGACATACGAGACCACATTGCCGTCCTTGTCCAGCGCTGCCGCAAACCGCGCGATCGCCGCCGGACGGTAGACGTCGTGCGCGATATCTTCTTCGCGGCTCCAGATCACCTGTACCGGCGCGCCAT
Source organism: uncultured Noviherbaspirillum sp. (assembly GCA_966211585.1). Taxonomy (GTDB): domain Bacteria; phylum Pseudomonadota; class Gammaproteobacteria; order Burkholderiales; family Burkholderiaceae_D; genus Noviherbaspirillum. The sequence goes on from CBIHNU010000032.1 coordinate 16,408, forward strand.
CCGCCTTCATCGCGATCGTCACCGCCTGCACCACCATGTCCACTTCCAGGCGGCGGCCGAAACCGCCGCCGAGGTAAGTTACGTACAGCGTCACATCCTGCGGCTTGACGCCGGCAATCCGCGCCGCGGCATCGACCGCGATGCTCGGCACCTGCGTCGATACCCACAGCATCACCTTGCCGGCTGTTACCTGCGCGGTGCAATTGATCGGCTCCATCGTCGCATGGGCGAGGAAAGGTGCACGGTATTCAACATGCAAGGTCTTGCTGACGTTTTGCGGCGAGTCCGGATCTCCTGACTTGAAGTATGAAAAGCCCGTCTCGCTGTCGAGCTTTGCGGCCAGCTCGCGAAACACCGACTCCGTCGACAGGTTGGCGTTCGGACCGTCATCCCAGCTTACCGGCAATGCGGCCACCGCCTGATGCGCCTGCCAGTACGAACGCGCCAGCACCGCGACGCCCGACATGCCGGGCGCCGCGCCGGAAAAATCGATCACGCGCATCACGCCCGGCATCGCCCGGACCGCATCCGCATCGAAGTGCCTGATCGCACCGCCAATGGTCGGACACATCTTGACTGCCGCGTACAGTAGCCCCGCAGGCCGCGCGTCGATGCCGAAGCCCGCACTGCCGTCGACTTTTGCCGCCGAATCGCGCCGCGGCTGCGGACTGCCGATCAACGTGAAATCCGCAGGCTCTTTCAGCCGGATCTCGGCCGGCGTACTGCCGGCGGCCTTTTCCATCAGATCTGTGTAGCGCGCGCGCTTGCCGCTGGCATGTATCACCACGCCCGCTTCGGTCCGGCATTCCGTCGCGGGCACACCCCATTCGCCGGCCGCGGCAGCGACCAGCATCGCGCGTGCCGCGGCACCGGCTTCACGCATCGGCTGCCAGGCATCCTTGACCGACGAAGAGCCGCCGGTCACCATCAGGCCGAATTCGCGTGCCGCCTTCGCGGTCAGCCATTGCGCGGTCCACTTCAGCAGGCCGCTGTCATCCGGATGGAACGGCAGGCCGTCCTTCAACATCACGACATTGCCGAAAATCTTGTCGATCGGCGCCTGCTCGATCCTGACCACGGACAGCGGCACGTCCAGCTCTTCCGCCACCAGCATCGGCAGCGCGGTATGCACGCCCTGCCCCATTTCGCTGCGCGGCATCGCCACCGTGACAGTACCGTCGCGCGCAATCCTGATCCAGCCATTCAGCGCGATCTCGCCGTCCTTCACTGGAACCGGCGTGGCAAGGTTCAGGCGCTGGCGCGGCGGCATCACACCCCAGCCGACGATCAAGGCGCCGGTGACGCCGAGGCCGCCGAGAATGAAGCGGCGCCGGAATTTCCGTTTTGCTTCGGCTGGATGCATGTTGCTCCCGAATATTGTTTTGCAATGTTTGTGGCATGCTACGCGATTCGCGCGGCTCCCGCCTCGATGAATCTCTCTAGAACACGGAAGCGCAGATGACACAGAATTTCTTCCAGGCTTTTATCCTGTTGCTGCTGGTAACCGATCCGTTCGGCAACGTCCCGCTGTTCGTCAGCGCGCTGTCGCATGTGCCGGCGCCCAGGCGGGCGCGAGTGATCGTACGCGAGTGCGCGATCGCCTTCCTGCTGTTGCTGGTGTTCATGTTTTTCGGGCGCCATTTCCTGGCGGCGCTGCAGTTGACCGATATCGCGCTGCGTATCGGTGGCGGCGTGATCCTGTTCCTGATCGCGCTGCGAATGGTGTTCCCTCAAGAGGGCGGAGTGTTCGGAGATCGAGAGTCGACTGCCGAACCGTTTATTGTGCCGCTGGCAGTTCCCGCATTGGCGGGACCATCCGCACTGGTGACGGTGCTGCTGTTCTCTTCAAACAGCGTTACGGAAACGATGCTTCACGTGGCCGTGTTGTCGCTGGTGGCGGTCGTATGGCTGCTGGTCCTGCTCAGCGCCGAACGGATGCAGCGCGCGCTGGGGCCGCGGGTCATGACCGCGTTTGAACGCCTGATGGGCTTGATCCTGACGGCGATGGCGGTGGAAATGCTGCTTGCCGGCATACGCGCTTACATTAAATCTCTTTGAATCAGCAAGTTGCGACAGAAATCTCAAGTTAAAACTGAAGTTCTGTTCAAACAGGGAAAATAAAAAATAGCGCTTTTATTCAACAACTTGGAATGAAAACTTAAACCAGTTTGTGCTTTTGAAAATGCATCAAAGCTTGCCCCGAATCCAGTTCGCAACCGCTTCCTCGTCAAGAAGGGAAGCATTCAACTGCTGGATGAGTCGTTCCGTTTCCTCTTCGGGCGCCTCCAGGCGCCATCCATTCAGGTACAGGAACAGTTCCAGCGCCAGGAATGCCGCCCGGGTATTGCCGAATGAAAACGGTTTGTATTGCAGAATGCCGGTTGCGTACGCAGCGGCGATTGCAGCCACGTCGGATTCGCCGGCGACCGCCCGGTTCAGCGGATAGGCAAGCGCCGCATCCAGCTTCGGCGCGTCACAGGCCCCGCCCTCTTCGCCGCGTTCGGCATAGCTTTCCTGATATAACAGGAGCAAGGCATTCGGATCGATCGAGCGCAGGTTCATACGCGCCTCATCCCTGGAATATAGGTGAATCGCCGACCACGCGCCGGATGCCCGGCCCAGACGTAAATGTTTTGATACATGGCCATCATCTTACCGAAGAGCAATGAAAATCATCAAGCCATAAAAAAACCGGCCGAAGCCGGTTCTCCGAGAGAGACGGGAAAGCCCGGCCATTCTTCCCGCCGCACTATCTCACTTTGCCGCAGCCTTCACTTGCAGGCGCCACGCATGCAGCAATGGTTCGGTATAACCGCTGGGCTGCACCAATCCTTTCATCACCAGATCGCGCGCGGCACGGAAAGCAAATGAGGCCTCGAAATCCGGCGCCATCGGTTTGTAGAACGGATCGTCGGCGTTCTGCGCGTCGACCACCCTGGCCATGCGCTGCAGGGTTTCCAGCACCTGCGCTTCGGTTGCCACGCCATGCAGCAACCAGTTGGCGATGTGCTGGCTGGAGATGCGCAACGTCGCGCGGTCCTCCATCAGGCCCACGTTGTGAATGTCCGGCACCTTGGAGCAGCCCACGCCCTGGTCGACCCAGCGCACCACGTAACCGAGTATGCCTTGCGCGTTGTTGTCCAGTTCCTGCTGGATCTCGGCGGCCGACCATTTCGGCTGCGCGACCACTGGAATTTCCAGAAGGCCGTCGAGCAGGCGCTCGATCTCGGCATTGGTGGCCGACTTTTCCATTTCCTTCTGCACCTCAGCCACGTTGACCCGGTGGTAATGCAGCGCGTGCAGCGTTGCAGCGGTCGGCGACGGCACCCATGCGGTGTTCGCGCCGGCTTTTGGGTGCGCGCTTTTCTGTTCCAGCATCGCCGCCATCAGGTCCGGCATCGCCCACATGCCCTTGCCGATCTGCGCATGTCCACGCAGTCCGCATGACAGACCGACCAGCACGTTGCTGCGTTCGTACGATGTCAGCCAGGTGCTGCTCTTCATTTCCCCTTTGCGGACCACCGGTCCTGCCTGCATGTCGGTATGGATTTCGTCGCCGGTGCGGTCCAGGAAGCCGGTATTGATGAAGGCAACGCGTGCCGCGGCTTCCTTGATGCAGGCCTTGAGGTTGACGCTGGTGCGGCGCTCCTCGTCCATGATGCCGAGTTTGACCGTATTCGCGGGCAGGCCGAGCAGCGCCTCGACACGACCGAACAGCGTGCTGGCAAATGCCACTTCGGCCGGGCCGTGCATCTTGGGTTTGACGATATAGACTGAACCGGTGCGCGAATTGCGGACATCGCCGCCCTGCTTGCGGTCGAGGTCGCGCAACGCGATCGCCACCGTGACAACCGCGTCGAGTATGCCTTCGGGGATTTCCTTGCCGTCGCCGTACAGAATCGCGGGATTGGTCATCAGGTGGCCGACATTGCGCAGGAACAGCAGTGAGCGGCCATGCAATGTCACCACACCGTCCTTCGCATCGGTCGCGCCAATGCCTGCGGTGTACTGGCGGTCGCGGTTCAGTCTGCGGGTGAAGGTCTTGCCGCCCTTGGTGACGTTTTCGACCAGCGTGCCTTGCAGGATGCCGAGCCAGTTCGTATAGGCCAGCACCTTGTCGTCGGCGTCCACCGCGGCAATCGAATCTTCCAGGTCGAGGATGGTCGACAGCGCCGCTTCGATCACCAGGTCGGCCACGCCGGCCGGATCGCTCTTGCCGATCGCCGTGCCGCGGTCGATGCGGATATCCACATGCAAGCCGTTGTTCTTCAGCAGAACCGACGACGGCGCATCAGCCTGTCCCTGGTACCCGACGAATTTCGCCTCCTGCGCGAGGCTGGTCGTGCTGCCGTCTTTCAGTGCCACGACCAGCTTGCCGTCCGCCACGCGATACGCAGTGGCGTCGGCATGCGAGCCTTTGGCCAGCGGCGCCGCCTGGTCGAGGAAATTGCGGGCAAACGCGATGACTTTCGCGCCGCGTCCTGGATTGTAGCCCTCGCCTGCCGGACCGACGCGGGTCGCGCCATCGGTCTCGGGAATCGCATCGGTGCCGTACAGTGCGTCGTACAGCGAACCCCAACGCGCATTCGCGGCGTTCAGCGCATAGCGTGCGTTCAGGACCGGCACCACCAGTTGCGGACCAGCCTGCAATGCGAGTTCGGCATCGACGTTGGTCGTGGTGACTTTGACGTCCTGCGGCTGCGGCACCAGATAGCCGATGCCCTGCAGGAATTCGCGATAGGCCGCCTTGTCGGCGATCGGGCCGGGATGGGCGCGGTACCAGTTGTCCAGTTCGGTTTGCAGCCGGTCGCGCTCGGCCAGCAGCGCGACGTTTTTCGGCGCGAGATCGTGCACGATCGCGTCGAAGCCTTTCCAGAAGCTGGCGCTGTCGATGCCGGTGCCTGGCAATACCTGGTCTTCGATGAAGCGGTACAGATTGGTGGCGACTTGGAGCCCGTGGCAGGTTGTGCGTGCTGTCATGATAGGAATTCCCGTGAAATTGAAAATGCTTTTACAGAGTCTTGTAGAAATAGAACACAGTGAGGATGAACCCGACCGCGATGATGAAACGGCGCAGCCACAGCGCGGGGATCTTGCGCGCGATGCTTGCACCCCAATAGCCGCCCAGGGTCGCCGTGGCGAGCATGATGATGGTGTAGGGCCAGCTTACCGCACCGGCGATCATGAATGTCAATACGGTCACGCTGTAGATAATCGCCGACAGCAGGTTCTTGATCGCGTTGATTTCGTGCACGTCGTCGTGCCCGGCCATCGCCAGGCTGGCGAGCATCATGATGCCCATGCCGGCGCCGAAGAAACCACCGTACACCGAAACTACCGCCTGCCCCGCCAATGCGCCGACGCTATTGTCCGGCTTGCCCGAATTCGGCCCGCGCAGCCAGCTCGAAAATTTTCCGGAGAACGCGAACAACACGGTCGCGAACAACAGCAGCCATGGAATCAGCTTGGAAAATATCGCGTCCTTGGTCATCAGCAATAATAGTCCGCCGGCGATGCCGCCGACCAGCGACACGATCCCCATCGGAATCAGATAGCGCTTGTAGCGCGCCAGTTCCTTGCGATAGGCCCAGGCACCGGACAAGCTGGCCGGCCACAATGCGACCGAGTTGCTGGCATTGGCAACGACCGGCGGCACCCCGACCGCGAGCAGCGCCGGAAACGAAAAGAAGGTGCCACCGCCGGCGACTGCGTTCATCGCGCCCGCGCAGAACGCGGCAAGGCTGACCAGTGCGATATGCCAGATACTCATTTGGCTTCCTCTTTTGCCTGCATGAATTGCAGCAATGCATTCATGTCCGGGCCTGTTGCATCGGGCGTCACACCCAGCTCTTCCAGCGGCGCTCCGGCGCGGTTCACCCAGAAAGTGGTGTAGCCGAACCAGGTCGCACCGCATGCATCCCAGCAATTGCTGGAGACGAACAGAATATTCCTTGCCGACAGGCCGAACACATCAGGCCCGAGCTGATACGCTTCCGGCGCCGTCTTGAATTTCTTCACCGTGTCGACCGACAGGATGTGATTGAAAATACCGCGCATGCCGGACGCTTCGACGGCGGAATCCAGCATCTGCGGATTGCCGTTGGACAGAATCGCAAGCTTCAGTCCCATCGCTTTCAACTGCTGCAGTACCGGCAGGTTTTCCGGAAACGCCCGCAGTTTCGCGTATTGGCTCATCAGCATATTCTGCGCATCGAGCGTGAGATCCAGCTTGAGCTTGCGGCATGCAAATACCAGCGCATCCTGCGTCACTTCCCAGAACGGCTTGTACATCGAACACATGGTGCGCAGCCGCGTGTATTCGATCTGCTTGTCGCGCCACAGCTCCGCGAGCGCAGCACCGCGCGCGGGAAAAAGTTTTTCCGCCAGCGCACCGATCGAGTACACGTCGAACAGCGTTCCGTAGGCGTCGAAGACAATGGCCTGAATGTTCATTTGTCGTTTGTTGTTGCTGCCGCAAAGTTATATATGAAGTGAAGTATATTCAATATAAAATCACATAAACTAAACGATAAATCACATTATTATTGCGTTTTAGTATCAAGTGAAATATTGTCGGCTGCATGGACCAATTCAAACAGATTTCCACCTTCGTAGATGTTGCGGCCAAAGGCAGCCTGTCGGCCGCTGCGCGCGCGGAGGGAATTGCTCCGGCAATGATCGGTCGCCGCCTCGATGCGCTCGAAGAGCGGCTCGGCGTCAAGTTGCTGCAGCGAACCACGCGCAAGATTGCGTTGACCAATGAAGGTATCGCCTTCCTCGAAGACTGCCAAAAGATCCTGGCCGACCTCGAAAACGCAGAATTGGCAGTGTCCGAACGCAGCGCCCGTGCCAGCGGCCATTTGCTGATCTCGGCGCCGGCCGGCTTCGGACGCCAGCATGTTGCGCCACTGATTCCGTCATTCCTGGCGCAGCACCGCGATGTCAACGTGACGCTGAACCTGAACGACCGGGTGGTTGACCTGATCGGCGAAGGTATTGACGTCGCAATCCGCATCGCGGCGCTGTCGGATTCCAGCCTGATCGGCGTCAAGCTGGCGGACAACAAGCGGATCGTGGTCGCCTCCCCGGCCTACCTGAAACGACATGGCATGCCGGCATCGCTGGACGATCTTGCCAGGCACAATTGTCTCGCCATCAGCAGCGATGGCAGCCAGCGCGGCTGGACCTTTCGCCAGAACGGCAAGAACGTCACATTGAAAGTCACCGGCAACATGGTCTGCAACGATGGTGCCGTGCTGCACGACTGGGCATTGTCCGGCAAGGGGCTGGCGTGGCGCTCGATGTGGGAAGTGGGTGCCGCGATCGAATCGGGCGAACTGCAAACGGTGCTCGATGAATTCGCCGCACCCGGCAATGACATCTATGCCGTGTTCGCGCAGCGCCGCCACCTGCCGCTGCGCATTCGCGCCTTTGTCGACTTCCTGCGCCATGCGTATGCGCAACCGGATTATTGGCGCAAGCGCTGATCCATTCATCGCGGCAAAATTTGCATCTGAAGCCTGAATCCTTTTCATTCACTTTGCCGCTCAGATAGAGCGCGCCGGCAGCGACGCGAAGCAAGGCTTCGGCCTCGATTTTTATTGTATTTTCCGATCGCCCGGTTTGCCTCCTGGCGGATCTGGAATTGTCGCGCCGATCGATTGAAATCTTCCGCGAAGACGATCCACTGCAAATCGCATGGCGTTTTACGACCTATCATGAATGCGCCGATTCCTCGCTTCCTCCATCGCACATTTTTATTGCCGGTACCATGTCGATACCGAACTCCGCGCACGACGGGCTGATGCAGGCAATGCTGCTCGACCGGCCGCATGTACCGCTGCGCGCGGCACGAATGCCGATTCCCTTTCCGTCCGAACACGAGGTACTGCTCCGGGTGGGCGCATGCGGCGTATGCCGCACCGATCTGCATATCGCCGACGGCGAACTGACGCCACATAAAACGCCACTGGTCATGGGGCATGAAGTGGTCGGCGAAGTGGTACATGTCGGCGAACTGGCGCACCAGTTTTCGGTGGGTGATCGCCTAGGCGTGCCATGGCTGGGAAGCACCTGCCGGCACTGCGAATTCTGTCGCGGCGGCCATGAAAACCTGTGCGACAACGCGCTTTTCACCGGCTATGACCGCAATGGCGGTTATGCAGAATACACGGTGGCGGACGCGCGCTATTGCTTCCCGTTGCCGGAGCGCTACGATGACCTGCATGCGGCGCCATTGCTGTGTGCCGGGCTGATCGGTTACCGCGCGTATGCGATGACGGGCAATGCCCGGCGGCTCGGCCTGTACGGCTTTGGCGCGGCCGCGCATATCATCGTGCAAGTCGCCTGCGCACAGGGCAAGGAAGTCTATGCATTCACGCGGCCGGGCGATACACGCTCGCAGGAATTCGCGCGCTCGCTCGGAGCGGTCTGGGCCGGCGATTCCACTGCTGCGGCGCCAGTACCACTGGACGCAGCGATCATTTTTGCATCGCTCGGCGCACTGATTCCGCTGGCGCTCGGCGCGACGCGCAAGGGAGCAATCGTGGTATGCGCCGGCATTCACATGAGCGACATCCCATCGTTTCCGTACTCGTTGCTATGGGGCGAGCGGACGGTTTGTTCGGTCGCGAATCTGACGCGTGCCGACGGCGACGCATTTTTCGCATTGGCGCGGCAAATCGAGATTCATACCGCGCCGGTCGCATTTGCGCTGGAAGACGCGAACCGTGCACTGGCCGCGTTACGCGCAGGGCAATTCGACGGTGCGGCGGTGCTGGTACCCGGCGCGCGATCGCGCGACCTGTTGAATGGGTATTGAATGGACATAAAAAAATCCCCGGCAAGCCGGGGATTTTTTGTTGCGCTTGATTCAGCTTACATCGGCTGAATGTTCGAAGCCTGCTTGCCCTTCGGGCCAGTGGTGACTTCGAAAGAAACGCGCTGGTTTTCTTTCAGCGACTTGAAGCCGCTCGAAGCGATCGCGGAGAAGTGCGCGAACAGATCTTCGCCGCCTTCATCCGGAGTGATGAAACCAAAACCTTTTGCGTCGTTGAACCACTTAACAATACCTGTTGCCATTACATTTCCTATTTCAGTTATTTGGGCTGTTGCCCGGGTAGATCCTTTGAAGCAAGAATGGAATGACAGACGAATACTGCACCACTAGCTCAAACTTCAAACGGTGGGGAATTATACTGCATAAGCGAATCCACCTGTGCAAATAGATTTGCCCCGTTTCTTCACAGAAAAATCATTTGCAGACGAGCATGGGCGGCACTGGCATGGTTGCTGCATCAAGGAGTCGTTCCTCCCTATGGAACAGCCCCATGCCTACTGCAATGTCCCAGTCATCGGCAAAACCTACATCGCCGAAAAGATATTCTTCAATCGCAGACAAATTCGATCGCCCGGATGCAGCTCCCGCAACGGAAGATGAGGCCCTGCAACAGGCATTCGGGATCAGCCACTTGCGTCCCGGCCAGCAGGAAGTGATCGACAGCGTGCTGCAGCGGCACGATACGCTGGCGATCATGCCTTCTGGCGCCGGCAAGTCGTTGTGCTACCAGCTTCCGGCACTGAAGATGCCGGGTGCCACGGTCGTCGTGTCGCCCCTGATCGCGCTGATGAAAGACCAGGCGGAAAAACTGGAAAATGCGGGAGTTCCCGCTACCGAAGTCAACAGCACGCTCAACACGCATGAAGAAACATCGGCGCTGCAAAGCATCCTGCGGGCCGACAACGAATTCATATTCGCAACACCGGAACGCCTGTCCGATCCGGAATTCATTGCCACGCTCCGTCAAAATCCGGTAAGCCTGTTCGTGATCGACGAAGCCCACTGCATCTCGCAATGGGGCCATGATTTCCGGCCCGCGTATCTGCAGCTCGGCGCGGCGATCGCGGCACTCGACCATCCAACCGTGCTGGCGCTGACCGCGACCGCAACCGACAACGTGATCGACGACATCGGCAGGCAACTCGGCCTGCGCGACATGCGTATCATCAACACCGGCATTTACCGGCCCAATCTGCATTACCAGGTCATCGCCACGACCAGCGAAGAGGAAAAGCTGGAACAGACGATCCGGCTGGTACGGGCAACGGAAGGCCCGGGCATCGTCTACGCGGCCACGGTGAAGGCGGTGGAAGAGGTTTACCAGGCATTGCAGCAGGCTGGCGAAAGCGTCACCTGGTATCACGGACAGCTCGCGGCAAAACTGCGCACGCAAAACCAGGACATGTTCATGGCCGGCACAAGCCGGGTCATGGTAGCGACCAATGCATTCGGCATGGGTATCGACAAACGCGATATCCGCTTCGTGATCCACCATCAGATTCCGGCCAACCTGGAAGCCTATTATCAGGAATCGGGTCGTGCCGGGCGCGACGGCAACGCAGCCGATTGCGTCCTCCTGTACTACCCGAAGGACAGGCAGGTGCAGCAGTTCTTTCTGGCGCGCCGCTATCCCGGCACCGACGATCTCGATGCGATTTATTCGGCTCTCGCAACCCTCTCGGAAGAACAGGCGCAGGTTTCATTTGAGCGACTGCGTGAACAACTGCCAGACGTGTCAGAAAGCCGGCTGCAAGTGGCGCTCAAGCTGCTGAAGGATGGGAACCTGATAGCCCAGGACGACAGGCTCGATTACCGGCTGCTCAAGGAACGGGCGACGCCGCGCGAGCTGGCGGCATTGGTCGACATCTATCGCGACAAGAGTGCGCGCGATCACGAGGCGCTCGATCGCATGGTGTTCTACGCGCAAACCGGTTTCTGCCGCTGGAAAGTGCTGCTCGAATATTTCGGCGAACAGGTCGCATGGTCGCATTGCGGCAGTTGCGACAACTGCCTGCGACCGCCGGAACAGACGCTCAGCCCGGAACATGTACGGCACGCGATCCCGGCCGCAAGCCAGGCAAGAAAAGCGCCGCCGCTGCAGGCCGGCACACCGGTGAAGGTCGCGAAGTTCGGCGAAGGGCGCGTGGTGTCATCGGCCGGCGACAAGGTCACAATCGCTTTTCCGGACAGCAGCAAGAAGACCTTCCTGCGCAATTACGTAGAGTCGGCATGACATGATCGATGGTGCTGTCAGCGCGCCGCCTTGCGGATCTTTTTCGTGTCGAACATGCGCTGGTCGGCGATCTTGAGTAGCGCATCGACATCTTCGCCGTCCTGCGGAAAGATCGCCCAGCCAATCGAGACGCCGACCCGGGCGATGCCGTGGTCGAGCCGCACCGGTTCCTCGACGACCTGGCGGATCTTGTCTTCGGTAATACTCACGTCGGCAGCAGCAGTCACCCCTTTCAGCAGCACCACGAATTCATCGCCGCCGTAACGCGCCACCACGTCGGTCACGCGCACCGCTGCCTTCAGCCGGCTCGCTACCGTAACCAGCACTTTGTCGCCGGCGCCGTGGCCGTAGTGGTCGTTGATTTTCTTGAAATGATCAAGGTCGATGAACAGCAGCGCGAAACTGGGACGTTCGATCGTCTTTTGCGCCAGCTGGCGCCGCAGGAAGCCGATCTGCGCGATCAGTGATGCGCGGTTGAATACCGCGGTCAGCTTGTCGATGCGCAGATTGTGTTCCATCTCGCTGAAGGTCAGCGCGAGCTGGCCGATCTCGTCGCGTCGATGGATGTTCAGCGACGGCAGCGGCTCACCATCGCCGATCCGCTTCGCTGCATCAGTCAGTCTGCGGATATCGCGCAATACGCGGTTCAGGATCGATAGCCCCAGCACCAGCGCGATGATCACGCACAGCGCGGCAATGACGACGGCTTGCACGAAACTGCGTGTCACGCCGCCCATGAAATCCGCCTGCGGAACCGCGACTACCGTGATCCAGTCGACGCCGTATTTGCGGCCGAGATGACTGGCGGCGATCTCTATCGAACCGGAAGCCGTGGTGAATCGCCGCGACAATGGCTTGCCTGCATCGGCGTCTCCGTTTTTCCATTCCAGCACTTTGTCATACGCATCGTGAATCAGCGGCGTCCGCATTTCATCGGCGCGCAGCCTTGATGGCACGCCATCGACCATCTTGAACGGCAGTTCCCCACCCGAGGTTGCGACCATGACGCCGTCGCGGTCCATCACGAAGGCGACACCGTGGTCGCTGACCGTCAACGTGCGCAGGAAATCCGTCAGCGTCTTCAACGTGACGTCGGTCGCCAGCACGCCGGCAAACGTGTGATCGGCGCGGTATACCGACTTGGCCAGCGTAATGGTCGGTTCCTTCGAAGTGAAATCGTTGTATACCGGCGACCAGACCGGGGATTTCTGTCTGGCGGCAATCGCGTACCACGGCCGCGTGCGCGGATCGTAGTCGTCGTGACGTAACAGGCGCGCGCGCTCGCCGGGCGCCTCTGCCGCATAGACCTGACGCTGTTTTGCGCCCGACTCGCGCAGATAAAGCTCGACGAAGTCCTTGTTGACGCGGTTGACGCCGATGAAGCGACCGTCTTCGCCGCCGAAATAGACATAGTTGTTGACATCCATGAACAGACCGCTGGCGACCCAGAAGCGTGGTTCGAGCAACGCCAGATCCTCGGGAAACGGCGGCACCTTCGGCACGGTCTTGGGATCGGGATCGACCGAATGCAATGCGGTCAGCGCGTCGGCGAGATGCTGCTCGGTCGCATTGCCGATACGATTGACCATGTCCACGAGCACGCGTTGCGACAACCCGCTGATCGTCTCTTCTCCCGCCTGGTAGGAGACCCAGCCGATAGCAGCGGAAACAAACACCACCAGCAGAACGTACGGCAAGACGAGCTGTCGCTGCAGCGAAGATTTATTCATGTCGTTCCCGGAAAGGCCATTTGCATGGCCTTTGTTATTTTTATTGTGGGTCTTTGTTTTTGTCGCCAGATTGTATATCTACAGACGCCAAATTCCTTGAGAACAACGTTTTCGGATGCATACTTTCCTCGAAGGCGGCGCTTCGCCGCACCTCCGCACCACCGGCTTTGCCGGCGACGGTATAAAAAGCGTATTGAAAAATCTATGACTCACTGATATTCATCAATAATTTAAAAGGCACTTAAGACAAGCTTCACTCCTCCAATTAGCCAAGCTCTTGTTTAAAAATACATCTTCTTGAGAGGAATGAATATGAAATACTCAGTATTGCTTGCAGCGCTGGTAGCGACTCTTGCCTTGAGTGCATGCGGGAAAAAAGAGGCTAGCGACACCAGCAGCAGTGCGGGAAGCACCGCAACAACGCCGAGTACGCCAAGCACCCCAAGCACGCCGCCCACCGGCAGTGCCGGCAGCACCACAGAAACGCCAAGCGCAAGCGGCGGTAGCAGTGCCGGCAGCACAGGCACGGCAGGCGGTCCGAGCGGTACGGACAGCAGCAGCGCGGCTGGCGGTGCCGGTGGTCCCAGCAGCAGCGCAACACCCACACCGGGTGCCGGCGGCAGCTCTGCCACTCCGGGCAGCAGCAGTAGCAGCACGCCGCCGGGATCCAGCGGCAGCAGCGGCACTGGCGGCAGTACCGATAGCACCGGCGGCACCTCGGGCAGCACCAGTGGAACAAGCGGCAGCAGCACTACGCCGGACAGCGGTTCGAGCTCGTCCAGTACTTCCAAGTAACACCGGTTATCCAACACCGGTTATCCGTCAGCGGAGCAACTGGCATGCGCCAGTTGCTCCGCTTGTTATCCGCTACGCTTTTCCGGTTTCAAAAATCACCGGTTCGATGCGCAATTCCCCCCGTACCATCGGCCTGACCAGAATCTTGTAGGTATCGACATCGAATGTCCGCCTGGCCGGCCGTTTGAACAGAGGCGGATTGCCGACATCATCCATGGAGCAGATGTAAAACCAGTGATCGATCACATGGATCTGTTTCCAGCCATCGCATTCTTCCACGATCCCCATCGGTCCCGCATAGGGCCAGACAATCACGCGCATTTCTTCCAGCGCTGTCCTGAGCCGCCGGTAATGATGATCGGCTGATTCCTCACCGTTGCAGGCGCCCATACAGCGCGCGATCTGCCGCGCGAAACAGGCACGGCCGCGTGTTGCCGTTTCCAGGCCAGTCATCGCCGGGCACAGTTTTTCCGCCTCGACGATTGCACGCAGTTTTTCCAGCGCCGCCTTGCGTGTCGCGAACAGGCCGAACAGATCCGCGGTTTTCGCGAAATCATGGTCACGCGCATACACGATCTCCGGCACCGATTTCACGTCATCCGTCAGGCGCAGCGTGCACATCTCGCGCGTGCGCCGCAGCTTCTTGTTGTGCAGCGGCTGCAACTCTTTGATCAGGCGCGATTCCAGCAGCAGCGCGCCGATGTCGCCGGCGGTACGGCGGAACTCGACATAACGGCTTTGCTGCAGCATGCGCGCCTCTTCGGGCGTACGCAGATGCGACAGTACGCGGCTGCGCAGGTTGACGCTTTTGCCGATGTAAAGCGGACGGTCCTGTTCATCGCGAAAAATGTAAATCCCCGGCTTTGACGGCAGCGCATCCAGGCTGGTGCGATCGATGTGATGCGGGTATTCAAACGTGTCGGCGGGATCAGGCTGGAGCACCAGGCCGATGGAAGTGATGCGGGCTTGCATGGAAAGCGAAAGACTCTTGAAAAATTATAAAAACACGACTGTCACCACACGCATCGAACGGTAATGCATTCGGCAAAACCGGCGCGAGGGAAAGCTGAAAAATTCGACAATGCGGCCTCATCGGCTTTTGATTTTACTGTATATTTATACAGTAAAATCACATTTGCATCATCTCTCAAAAGAATAATAGGAGGTTCGATGTCCGCATTAGTTTCAGGCAGATCGAATGCGATCCTGCAGTCGCTGCCGTATCCGGTCTGGCGTGCCGATCAGATGGGCACGCATCCGGCTGCCGTTACTTCCACTGGCCACCGCATGCTGGACAATGAATTGCCCAATCGCGGATGGCCGGGTTCCGTCTTGATCGAACTGTTATTGCAACAGCCGGGCATCGGCGAAATGCTGCTGTTGCGACCGGCCTTGCGCATGATCGCGCGGCAGCGCCGGATTGCGCTGGTACAGCCGCCGCACCTGCCGCAGATCGCTGCCTGGACGGCATGGAAGCTGCCGCCCGAGCAGCTGTTGTGGATCAGGCCAAAATCCGGCACCGATGCATTGTGGGCCACGGAACAGATTCTGCGCAACGGCAGTTGCGGCGCGCTGCTGTTGTGGCAAACGCATATCCGCCCCGAAGCGCTGCGGCGCCTGCATCTGGCGGCGCAGGCAACGGAAACCGCGTTCTGGGCGTTCCGCCCGCTCGCCAGTCAACAGGACGCGTCACCCTCTCCGCTACGGCTGGCATTGCGCCCGGCCGGCGGCGGCGTGCACATCGACATCATCAAACGGCGCGGACCGCAGCGCTGCGAACCGCTTTACCTGCCGCTGTCTCCCTTCACTTTTCCCGTCCCTCGTCATGCATTCATGGATCGGCATACATCTGCCGCTGCTGCCGCTCGAAACGTTTCGGCCGCGCTGGTGTGAGCCGGGCAGCTACGTCGTCGTCGACCGGGAGCGGGTGTTCGCGGCCAGCCGCCAGGCAGCCGGCTGCGGCGTGCGCAGCGGCATGCGGCGCGCCGGCGTGCAAGCGCTCTGCCCCGATGCGGTGCTGCATGAACGCGACGCCGCACGGGAACAGGCGGCACTGGACAGCATTGCGATCGCACTGCTGAAGTACACGCCCGAAGTCGCATTGACCGAAGAGTCCAGCCTGTTGCTCGACGTGACGGCCAGCCTGCGCGCATTCGGCGGACGGCTGGCATTGTGCCGGCTGGTGCGCGCGAGTCTGTACGGACTCGGCTTTACGCCGCAGATCGGCATGGCGCCGACCGCGTATGGCGCATGGTTGCTGGCGCGCCAGCCGGGCAGTCAGGCCCGGCCGAGACTGCGGCGCGTGGTCCGGCTGGAAAGCATGATGCGGCGGCTCGATACCTTGCACTGCCTGCTGCTGCCTGCGGCAAGGCCGTATCAGGATTGGCTGCAAGGCATCGGCTGCCGCAGCCTGGGCGAACTTCGCAAACTGCCGCGCGCCGGCTTGCAGCGCCGCTGCGACGGCAATCTGCTGGACATGCTGGACCGTGCCTATGGCAATGCGCCGGCATTGTTTCGCTGGATGCAGCCGCCGAAAACCTTTTCGGTACGGCTGGAACTGCCGGACCGCATCGAACATGCCGAAGCGGTATTGTTCGCTGCCCGCCGCCTGCTGTTGCAGATGACCGGCTGGCTCACCGCGCAGCAGTTGGCGGTGACGCAGTTCGCGCTGCTGCTCGAACACGAGCGCGGCCGCGTCGCGATGCCGCCCACTCCGCTGGAAATCGCACTGGCCGATCCGGTCTGGCATGAGGAACATCTGGTCCGTCTGCTGAAGGAGCATCTTGCGCGCCTCGTGCTGGCCGCACCGGTGATTGCATTGCGCCTGGAAGCGCGCCGATTGGCAGCCATGCTGCCGCCGACCGACTCCCTGTTTCCGGAACCCGGTGGGACGCCTGCCGAGTATCACCGGCTGCTCGAACTGCTGACTGCCCGCCTCGGTGGCCACAACGTATTGATCCCCGCGCCGCATGCCGACCATCGACCCGAAGCATGCAATGCATGGTCGCCGGCGACGGCCTCAGCACGCTCGACTGTGTCATCGCCGCCGCCAGATTCGCTCGAACGGCCATTCTGGATGCTGGAGACGCCGCTTGCGCTGACGCTACGCAATCATCGCCCGTTCTACGGCTCACCGCTGCGGCGGATCAAAGGGCCGGAACGTATCGAAAGCGGCTGGTGGGACGACGCGCCGGAGATACGCGACTATTTCATTTTCCAGGATGCCGACGCGGTGTGCTACTGGATCTACCGGGAACGCGCAGGCGATGAAATCCGCTGGTACCTGCACGGGCTGTTCGCGTGAATCATGCGCGACACCTCTGCCCCTGCCCTTGCCCCTGCGCCGGCATTGCCGGACTACGCCGAACTGCAATGCGTTTCCAACTTCAGCTTCCTGCGCGGCGCCTCGCATGCCGAGGAGCTGGTTGCGCGCGCGAAGAAGCTGGGGTACTCGGCGCTGGCGATCACCGATGAATGCTCGGTCGCGGGTGTGGTGCGCGCGCATATGGAGGCGAAGCAATGCGGATTACATCTGATCATCGGCAGCCAGTTCCGCCTGCAGCACGATGATGGCAGTCCGGCATTTTCCCTCGTTCTTCTGGTGCAAAACCGCAACGGCTACGGCAACCTGTGCGAACTGATCACGCTCGCGCGCATGCGGGCCGGCAAGGGTTTCTACCGGCTCACGCCCACCGACTTCAGCGCACGGCAAACGTCCGCTGCGCATTTGCGCGGCATGCCGGATTGTCTGGCGATCCTGATACCCCTGCATGGCGTAACGGTGGACGAATTGAAAAAGCAGGCGCAGTGGCTAGCCGCCGTTTTTCCCGGGCGCGGATGGATCGCGCTGACGCTGCTGCATCGTGCACGCGATGAGGAGCACCGGCTCACGATCGAGCAGGTTGCACGCGATTGCGGGCTGCCGGTAGTGGCGACCGGCGACGTCTGCATGCATCTGCGTTCGCGCAAACCGCTGCAGGACACATTGACCGCAATCCGTCTCGGCAAGACGGTGGCGCAGTGCGGCTATGCCCTGGCGTCGAACGCGGAGCAGCATCTGCGTTCGCGGCTGCGGCTGGGGAATCTGTATCCGCCGGCGGCATTGGCGGAGACGCTGCGTATCGCGCACAAATGTACGTTCTCGCTCAACGAACTGCGCTACGAATATCCGGAAGAACTGGTGCCGCCGGGCGAAACGCCGGCCAGCCATCTGCGCAAGGAAACCCGTGCCGGCGCGCAGCGGCGCTTTCCGGACGGCGTTCCGCCGGCGGTGCGAAAACAGCTCGAACACGAACTGGCATTGATCGGAGAGCTGGCATACGAGCCCTACTTCCTGACGGTATATGACATCGTGCGCTTCGCGCGCAGCGCCGGCATCCTGTGCCAGGGCCGCGGCTCGGCGGCAAACTCGGCGGTCTGCTACTGCCTCGGCATCACCGAAGTCGATCCGGAGCGCGGCACCATGCTGTTCGAGCGCTTCATTTCGAAGGAGCGCAACGAGCCGCCGGATATCGACGTCGATTTCGAACACCAGCGGCGCGAGGAAGTCATCCAGTACATCTATTGCAAGTATGGCCGGCTGCGCGCCGCGCTGACGGCGGTCGTGATCAGCTACAGGCCGCGCAGCGTGCTGCGCGATGTCGGCAAGGCGCTCGGAATCGATTCCGGCATGCTTGACCGGGTGGCGAAGTCGCATCGCTGGTGGGACGGCAAGGCCGGTCTGACAGCGTGCTTTACCGAATGCGGCATGGATGCCACGACGCCGATCGTCCAGCAGTGGGCCGGCATCGCGGACACCCTGATGCGCTTTCCGCGCCACCTGTCGCAGCACCCGGGCGGCTTCGTCATTTCAAGAGGAAAGCTGTCGCGGCTGGTACCGATCGAAAACGCGGCGATGGAAAATCGCAGCGTGGTGCAATGGGACAAGGACGATCTCGATGCGCTTGGTTTGCTGAAGGTCGACATTCTCGCGCTCGGCATGCTGAGCATGATCCGCCGCGCACTGCAGTTGGTGAGTGCCTGGCGCGGCATGCCATTCACGATGCAGGACATCCCGTCCGAAGACCCGGCGACTTACGACATGATCTGCAAGGCCGACACGATCGGCGTATTCCAGATCGAAAGCCGGGCGCAGATGAGCATGCTGCCGCGGCTGCGACCACGCACCTATTACGACCTGGTGATCCAGGTCGCGATCGTGCGACCGAGGCCGATCCAGGGCGGCATGGTGCATCCCTTTCTGCGGCGCCGGCAGGAACTGGAGCCGATCAGCTATCCGCGTGATGAAATCCGGCCGGCGCTGGAGCGCACCTGCGGCGTTCCGATCTTTCAGGAACAGGTGATGCAGATTGCGATGCTGGCGGCCGGTTTCAGTGCCGGCGAAGCGGATCAGCTGCGGCGCTCGATGGCCGCATGGCGGCGCAAGGGCGATCTCGGAAAATTCCAGGAAAAACTCAGGCAAGGTCTGGCAAAGAACGGCTATCAGGAAACCTTTATCGACGCCATCGTGCGCCAGATTGAAGGCTTCGCCGAATACGGCTTCCCCGAAAGCCATGCGGCGAGTTTTGCGCTGCTCGCGTATACGAGTTCCTGGTTGAAATGCCACGAGCCGGCGGCCTTCCTGGCCGCGCTGCTCAACAGCCAGCCGATGGGTTTCTATGCGCCGTCGCAACTGGTACAGGATGCGCGCCGCCACCAGGTCGAAGTACGGCCGGTCGATATCCATGCCAGCGATTGGGAGGCGAAACTGGAACCGGCAGCCGGCAGACAGCCGGCGGTGCGGCTCGGGTTCAACATGGTGCGCGGCCTGTCATGCGAAGCCGGATTGCGGATGGAAGAAGCGCGCGCAGCCGCGCCCTTTACCGACACGGCAGACCTCGCATTGCGCGCGCAACTGACGCGCCATGAGTTGCAGGCGCTGGCCCATGCCGATGCATTGAAGGCCCTCGCCGGCCATCGCCGTCAGGCGCTATGGCAGGCAGTGGCCGGCGAAGCGGACAAGGGCCTGCTGCGCAATGCGCCGGTATCGGAAGCGCCGCTGCGACTGGATGCGCCAAGCGAAGGCGACAGCATCGTCGCCGATTACCGCGCTCTCGGCCTGACACTTGGGCGCCATCCGGTGGCGCTGCTGCGGCCGCTGCTGGCGAAAAGACGGTTTCTGCCGGCGGATGTGCTGAACACCTTCGCCGATCGTCAGATCGCACGCGGCTGCGGCATCGTCACCGTACGCCAGCGCCCCCAGACCGCCAGCGGCACCATGTTCGTCACGCTGGAGGATGAAACCGGGCCGGTCAACGTGATCATATGGCCGGCGCTGATCGATCGCTATCGCAGGGAATTGCTCGGCGCACATTTACTGGGTGTGTACGGCGTATGGCAATGCGAAAGCGGCGTCCGCCATCTTGTCGCAAAAAGGCTGGTGGATCTGTCGCCGTTGCTGGGAAAGCTCGTGCTGCGCAGCCGCGACTTCATGTGAATTATTCGCAACGTCAGCATTGCGAATAATAACAATTCTCATTTATAATCAGCTCTCCGTTTCGCCACAAGCCCGGTTGCCAGCCGGATTTTGCATTCATCAGCGGCGGTGCATTTCGTGCACATCCGTAAATACCAGGGACTCCATGAATCGACGTCAAAAACCCATCGTCGCCGCGTTGCTGGCGGCCTTCGCCGCCCCGGCCGCACCGGCATTTGCCCAGGCAATCGGAAAAGACGCTGTCTTGCCGGAAGTCAACGTAAAAAGCCAATCCCTCTCCGACGAATACGCACCGGCGCTGTCCACGGTGGGCGGCAAGACGCCCACTGCGATCCGCGATATTCCACAATCGGTCACGGTCATCAATCGTGCTGTGCTCGATGCGCAAGGGGTCGCTTCGCTGGCCGATGCGGTACGCAACGTCGCCGGCATCACGCTCGGCGGTGCGGAAGGCGGGCAAATCGGCAACAACATCAACCTGCGCGGTTTTTCCGCGCGCACCGACCTGTACCTGGACGGCATGCGCGACCGCGGCCAGTACTACCGCGACACGTTTTACCTGGAATCGATCGAGGTCCTGAAGGGATCGTCGTCGATGCTGTTCGGGCGCGGCTCCACCGGCGGCGTAATCAACCAGGTCGGCAAGCAACCGTCGCTGCGCGACCACAACGAAGTGTCGGCCACTATCGGCACCGATGACTACCTGCGCACCACCGCCGACCTCAACCGCCGCCTGTCCGACACGTCCGCCTTCCGCCTGAACCTGATGGCGCAAGACGTCGGCACGACGCGCGACGTCATGAAGAACAAGGATTTCGGCGTTGCCCCTTCGCTGCGACTGGGCATCGGCACACCGACCGAGATCACCCTATCGGCATTGCTCGAACACAATCGCGACATGCCGGATTACGGCTTCCTTGCCGTCAACGGCCGTCCGCTCGACCTGCGAGCGGACAATTACTATCAATTGACCGACGACCGCACGGTGCAGGACGTTGCCAACCTGAGCGCGCGCATCGAGCACAAGGTCCATCCGGGGCTGACGTTGCGCAACCAGACGCAATACAGCAGCTACGACACCGATGCGCGCGAGACCGCGCCCAACAGCGTCGGCACGTTCGCCGGCGGCATCTTCACGCCGCTGCCCACGGCGAAGACCGGCAACTACACCGACCTGCCGCTCAGCCAGCTCTATCTGCGCTATGTCAGCCACGACCGCAAGATCAAGGATCGCTCGCTGTACAACCAGACCGACCTGATTGCGAAATTCGATACCGGCGCGATCAAGCACACCTTGATCGCGGGCGCGGAGATCGGGCATGACACTTACGAAAACCAGTCCTACAGCCGCAACAACCTGCCGATCGGCACTGTGCTGAACCCGGTCTACCAGGCCACGCCGTCGGCATCGGTGACCAGCACCGGCAACCTGGCGGACAGCTCTTCCAATACGCTGGCGGCGTATGCGAACGACACGCTGGAACTCAGCAAGCAATGGAAAGTGGTGGGAGGCCTGCGCTGGGACCGCTTCAAGGCAGAAACCAGCAACAGCATCAACAGCGCAAACACCACAGGCAACACCACGTTGCCCAACGCCAGCCAGACGGTGAATTTCACCAGCGTACGCGCGGGCGTGCTCTACCAGCCAACCGATGCACAATCGTATTACGTGTCGTACGGCACATCGTTCAATCCATCGCTTGAACAATTGACGGTACGCACCGGCCAGGAAAACATCGATCCGGAGAAAAACCGCTCGGTCGAAGCCGGCGCCAAGTGGGACCTGATGGACGGCAACCTGTCGCTGACCTCAGCCGTATTCCAGATTCAGAAAACAAACGCCCGCTCGCAAATCGCCCCCGGGGAATACGCATTGAGTGGCGACGTGCGCGTCAACGGTTTCGAAATCGGCGTAGCCGGCAACCTCACGCCGCGCTGGCAGGTGATCGGCGGTTATGCGCTGCTGGACGCGAAGATCGTCAAGGCCTCGGCAACCGATGGCACCGAAGGCAAGGTGCCGGCGAATACGCCGCGTCACAGCGCCACGCTGTGGAGCACTTACAAGGTCACTCGCGAATGGGAAGCCGGTGGTGGTGTAACGTATCTGTCCGACCGCTATGCCAGCGACACGAACGTGGTCTCGACCGGCAACCTGATGCACTGGGACGCCACCATCGCCTACCGCCAGCCGAAGTACGACGTGCGCCTGAACCTGCTGAACCTGACCGATCGCCGCGACTTCGTCTCGACGATCGCTTCCGACGGCGGGCGCTCGGTGCCGTCCGCAGGCCGCACCGCGCTGCTGACGGTGACTTACCGCTTCTGAACCATCGACAGGCCGCCATGCTGCTTCATATTCCGCAAGTCCTGGATGCCCAACAACTGCGCCTGATGCGCGGCAAGCTCGATGCCGCAGGTGACGCCTGGGTGGACGGCCGCGCCACCGCCGGGCATCAGGGCGCACGCGTCAAGCACAACCAGCAGATCGATGAAGCGTCGCCGCTGGCGCACGAACTCGGCGACCTGATCCTTGGCGCGCTCGAACGGCATCCGCTGTTCATCAGCGCGGTCCTGCCGGACATCGTCTATCCGCCGATGTTCAACCGCTATTCGGGAGGGATGCACTTCGGCAGCCATGTCGACGGCGCGATACGGCTATTGCCCGGCAGCGGACGCAAGATCCGCACCGATGTCTCGGTGACGCTGTTTCTCTCGGCGCCGGAGGAGTACGACGGCGGCGAACTGCTGGTCGAGGATACCTACGGCACGCAGTCGGTCAAGCTGCCGGCCGGCGACATGATCGTCTACCCGGCAACCAGCCTGCACCGCGTCAATCCGGTCACGCGGGGAACACGGGTCGCCTCGTTCTTCTGGGTGCAGAGCATGGTGCGCGACGATGGCGACCGCGCACTGCTGTTCGATCTCGACTCTGCAATCCGGCGCCTGAACGCCAGCGGCGCGGATGAAGCGGCACGGATTCAACTGACCGGCTGCTATCACAATCTGTTGCGCAAATGGGCGGAGCCATGAAGCAGCAGGCGCAGGCACTATCGAATCGCCTTGGGCCGCTGGCCCTGATCGTGCTTCTGCACGTCGGCTTTTTTTATGCGCTCGAACGCGGCCTGGCCGGCAAGAACGTACCGTTGCAAGTGCAGCCGAAAGAAGTTTTCGCGACCTTCGTCACACCGGCGCCACAACCTGCACCCCGTTCGATACCGAAGCCCGAACCGGAAGCGCCACCGCCGCGTCCCGTGCCAAAACCGAAGCCGGCCCCCGAGAAGGTAGTTCCGACACTGCCCATTGCCCATAGCAAACCCGCGCCTGAGATACCTGCCGCAATGCCGGCTCCCCCTGCCGTTTCGCCGGCGCCCCCGGCATCGGCCGTGCCTGCAGCACCGTCCGCTCCGCCCGCGCCACCAGCACCGCCGAAAACAATCTCCGGCGTCCAATACCTGCAGCAGCCGAGCCCCGAATATCCTGCGATGTCGCGCCGCATGCGGGAAGAAGGCACCACACTCTTGCGCGTGCTGGTTAACGCGCATGGTCGCGCGGAACGTGTCGAACTGCAGAAAAGCAGCGGATCGACACGACTGGACGAAGCCGCAAAACAGGCTGTTTTGCGCGCACTGTTCAAACCTTATATCGAAGACGGAAAAGCCCTTCCCGTATTCGCGACCGTTCCCATCAAATTTCAACTGGATTAAGAAGGAAGCATCATGCAAGCAAGCCCGTACGGATTGGAAAGCCTGTGGCTACAGGGCGATGTCGTCACCAAAGGCGTTGCTCTGTTGCTGGTCGCGATGTCGATTGCATCGTGGTATGTGATTGTCACCAAGGCGCTGCAGTTGTGGCGTTACCGCCGTGCTGCCAGAGCCGCCGGCCATGAGTTCTGGGACACCACCAATCTGCAGGAAGGCCTTGGCACGCTCGGCAGCGGCAATCCGTTCGCCGATATCGCGCAAGCCGGCGCGGGTGCAATGCGGCATCACACTGCGCACAAGGGTCACCTGCACGACCAGCTGTCGGTCAGCGACTGGGTCACGCTGTCGCTGCGCCAGGCCATCGACGAAGCATCCGCCAAGCTGCAGACCGGCATGGCGGTGTTGGCTTCGGTCGGTTCCAGCGCGCCGTTCGTCGGGCTGTTCGGTACCGTGTGGGGCATTTATCACGCGCTGATGTCGATCGGCACCAGCGGCCAGGCCGGCATCGACAAGGTTGCGGGACCGGTCGGCGAAGCACTGATCATGACCGCGCTCGGCCTGGCGGTCGCGATTCCCGCGACCTTCGGCTACAACGCGCTGGTGCGCGGCAACAAGGCGACCATCGCCAAGCTCAACAAGTTCGGCTTCGACCTGCATGCCCTGTTCGTCACCGGTGCGCGTGCCGAGCCGGCGGCCTACGGCGACAACGCAAAACTCGTCGTGGCCGGAGGTGCATGATGGCGATGGGCTCCCTGTCGGATGACGACGACGATTTCAACCCGGAGATCAACACCACGCCGCTGGTCGATGTGATGCTGGTGCTGCTGATCATTTTCATCATCACGATTCCGGTGATGAACCAGAGCGTGAACATCGATTTGCCGCGCGCGGCAAGCCAGCCGGCGTCATCAAAACCGGAAAGCATCGATCTGTCGATCGATGCGCAAGGCCAGATGTACTGGAACAAGGAAAGCATCGATATCGCACAGCTGACGGCACGTATCGCGCAAGCGGCGAAAAGCAGCCCGCAGCCGGAACTGCACCTGCGGGCGGAACGTACCACCCAATACGAAAAAGTGGTGCAGGTAATGGCGGCGGCGCAGAACGGCGGTCTGGAAAAGATCGGCTTCGTCACCGATCCGCAGGCGCGCTAATTCAATCCTGTCGCTTCACAACGAACAATGCAAACAATGCCGACCGATACCCTCTACCGCCGCACCGATCCCGCGCCGCGGGAAGCTCTGCTCCAGACCAGAACACGCAAGCGCCAGCGTAGCCGGCGCGCGATTTTCCTGACCTGGCTGCGTAACACGCATCTGTATGTCGGCCTGTGGGGTGCGGTGCTGGGCCTGTT
Source organism: uncultured Noviherbaspirillum sp. (assembly GCA_966211585.1). Lineage (GTDB taxonomy): Bacteria > Pseudomonadota > Gammaproteobacteria > Burkholderiales > Burkholderiaceae_D > Noviherbaspirillum. Next base: position 41,535 of record CBIHNU010000032.1, read on the forward strand.
GTTCGGCACGACCGGCCTGCTGATGAACCATCGGGCGATCATGAAAATCCCGCTTGAAAAAGCCATCCAGACAACGGCCCAGTTACCGCTGCCGGAAGGCGGATTCGCGTCGCCGGAGGAGATGGCGGCGTGGCTGCAAAACGAATTGCAATTCACACCCGCAGGAAAACCGCTGGTACGATCGCAACCTGCAAAAAAAGTGATCTGGAACGATCACGAAGTGATGCAGCCGGAACGCTGGAGCATCAGCCTGATGCAGCCGGGACGCGGCGTGAGTGCGGAATATTTCGTCGGCAACCGCTTTATCAAGCTCGATCGCATGGATGCGACGCCAATCGGCACCTTGATGCGGCTGCACAAATCGGAAGGCATCAACGCGTTCTGGGTGCTGTTGTCGGACACCATCGCAAGCAGCCTGATCCTGCTGTCGCTGACCGGCCTGTTGTTGTGGACGCAGCTGCACACGGTGCGCACAATTGCCGTGCTGACCAGCACCGGCGCATTGCTCGGTGCGGTCTGGTTCATGTGGTCGCTGTAGATTGAATGGGCGCCGACAGGCGCCTCTTTCAGTTCGAACCGTTGTACCGTTCGAGCTTAAGTGGAATCACGAATTTCTTGTCCGCAGTCGGCGCCTCGTCATTCGAGCCGCAACCGCCGCAACTGCCGCAGCCATCGCCACACGAGGCGACGCTCTTCTTTTCCGCTTCCAGCCGGTTCGCCAGCGCGCTCCAGCCTAGCCGCCTCGCGGTGCGCACCGCGCGACTGCGAACGGCTTTCCGCACGGCCTTCGGCATATAGCGCTTCAGCACCGCCCAGAACGCATACGCGACAATCGCGCCAACGATCCACTCCTGCATCATGCACCTCCAAGAATCAGGCGGCTGATCTGGTACGTCGCGAACGAACCGAGATAGGCCAGTGCAAACATGTAGCCGGCCATTGCCATCACCGGTTTCCATGAGTTGGTTTCGCGTTTGACGATCGACAGCGTCGAAATGCACTGCGGCGCGAACACATACCAGGCAAGCAGCGACAGCGCGGTCGGCAGGGTCCAGGTGGCCGCGATCATCGGCGTCAGCGTGGTGGCGAGCTGGTCGCCGGTAGCGGACAACGCGTACACGGTGCCGAGCGCGCCGACCGCGACTTCGCGCGCGGCCAGGCCGGGAATCAATGCGATCGCGATCTGCCAGTTGAAACCGATCGGTGCAAACACCACTTGCAGCCATTGGCCAAGATGGCCGGCCAGGCTGTACTGGATCGCCGGTCCGGTCGCGCCGGGCGGCGGCCCGGGAAAACTGGACAGGAACCACAGCAACACCATCAACGCAAGAATGATGGTGCCGACGCGGGTAATGAATATCTTCGCCCGCTCCCACAGGCCGATCGCCAGATTGCGCAGATTCGGCCAATGGTAGTTCGGCAGCTCCAGCATCAGCGGCTGGTAGCGGTTCTTGCCTATCGTGCGCTTGAACACATAGGCAACCGCCATTGCCGATACGATGCCGGCGAGATACAGAGCGAACAACACCATGCCCTGCAGGTTGAAAATGCCGATCGAACGATCGGGGATGAACGCGCCGATGATCAGCGCATACACCGGCAGACGCGCGGAACAGGTCATCAACGGCGCAATCATGATGGTCGCGAGCCGGTCGCGCGGATTCTGGATCGTGCGTGTGGCCATGATGCCCGGTATCGCGCAGGCGAAGCTCGACAGCAGCGGAATGAATGCGCGGCCGGACAGGCCGACGCTGCCCATCAGTCGATCCAGCAGGAAGGCGGCGCGCGGCAGATAACCGGAATCTTCGAGCGAAAGAATGAACAGGAACAGGATCAGAATCTGCGGCAGGAATACCAGCACGCTGCCGACGCCGGACAGCACGCCGTCGACCAGCAGGCTGCGCAGCACGCCTTCCGGCATCGCTGCCTGCACCGCCTGGCCAAGCGTGTCGACGCCGTTCTTGATCCACTCCATCGGTAGCGCCGACCAGCTGAACACCGCCTGGAAAATCAGGAATAACAGCACCGCAAGAATCACGTAACCGAATACCGGATGCAGCACCACCGCGTCCAGCTTCACGCCCGCCGTGTGCGCTTCGCCTTGCTGTGTAATCACCGCATCGAGGATGCGCCGAACCTCACGCTGGGTCGCTTCCAGTGTCGCGGTATTGTCGATAATGAATTGCGCCGCGTTGGCGACGTCCGGCATGGCTTTTCCGCCTGCAGCCAGCGCATCGAGCTGCGAAACCAGCGCAGCACCGCCACCCGGCTTGACAGCGACGGTTTCGATGACGGGAATGCCGAGTTCGCTCTGCAACTTCGCGACATCGATCACCAGGCCGCGCTTTTTCGCGACGTCCATCATGTTCAATGCCAGCACCGTCGGACGCTTCAGGCGCAGTACTTCGAGCACCAGGCGCAGGTTCAGCCGCAGGTTGGTGGCGTCGGCGACCAGCACGATCACATCGGGCGCGGCTTCGTCCGTGCGCGTGCCGAACAGCACGTCGCGCGTGATCGCTTCATCGGGGGTGACTGCATTCAGGCTGTAGGCGCCCGGCAGGTCGACGATCTGGAACGAACGGCCGGCACCCGAGGTGAACACGCCTTCCTTGCGCTCGACCGTCACGCCCGCATAGTTCGCGACCTTTTGTCGTGCCCCGGTCAGGCGATTGAACAGCGCGGTTTTGCCGCAATTGGGATTGCCGACCAGTGCAAGGCGTAGCGGCTTGGCGATGCTCATGGATGAGAATCCAAAAAGAGAGTTTACGCAGCGTCGCGGTCGGAACGGACGACATGAATCATCGCCGCTTCATGACGCCGCAGCGCAAAGGTGGTGTTCCCGATCCGCACCGCCATCGGGTCGCGACGCGGGAAAGATTCGGCTACCACACGGATGGTTTCGCCCGGTGCAAAGCCCAGTTCGAGAAGGCGGGTTCGCAGCGCCTGCTGCTCGACGCAATCGGTCGCAACCAGTCCGGTCACGGTCGCGCTCTCGCCTTTTTTCAGCAACGCCAGATGAGATATTTCGGTCTGCATGATGTGATCGGTAAAAGTGGCTGACATCGGATGCATTGCGCGTCGGAATGGTTTTGCGACAGGCATTGCCTTCAACTTCCCAGCTGAAGTTTATCACGCAAATGATAATTGTTCTTAATAAGATTCGCAAACCATAAGACCTGCTTCGGGGTCGCCATGCGCGCGAAAGTTCATGCTCGACGGCGTGAAAATCCTCGTGACACCGGCTACCAATCCTCCTTTCTGCGAGCCGCAAATACCTGCTGCCGGCACGCAATATCCAGTGCCATCATCCGTAAAAAGTTCGCCCTCTTTGTTATGCAATTGATAATTATCAGAGAATCAAAAACACAAAAACTTACACTCGATTCCACAGAAAACTTAATAGAAAACAAACCGATTCCCACACGCTTCTTGCTTTAAATCAGCTTTCCCATGGAACCGGCCTTGTCGGAATGCCATACGGGAAGCGGAACAGCGAATTGCAAGGCGCGAGGGGATTTTTCCATCAAGGGGAAATCATGAGGTCACGGCCTGTCTCTTGTGCCGCCGTCGAACTGCGCCATCAATACGCTTGCCTGGGTTCCCGGTTGTATGTCGGCATCGCGATTGCCGGCGCGCTCTCCAGTGCATTGCTCGCGCCAACTCGCGCATTTGCCGCCGAACCGGCTGGTCATATCACGATTGCCCGCGACATACCGGTCCATGATGCCTTCCGCGTCGGCGATGCCGGCCAGCCGACCGATATCCCGACCGCGCGCGAGGACATCATGATCACGACCACCAATACGATCGGCAGGATTCCGCAATCCTTGTCGGATGGAGCGCTGAGCAATGTTGCCGGGCAACCGAGTGTCCATATCGAGACAGCGCAGCAAATCGGGAGTGCCGCAGCGACGTCGGCAATCGGGATTTCTGCCGCGGCTTTCGGCCAGCAACCGACGCTATCCGGCATGCCGTCCGCACAAGCAATTGGCGGCGCGATCGCGGGCGGAACCGCGTCGATCGCCGCCGCGGTTTCGGGACTGGCAGGACGCAAATGATGCGCCGTCCGTTTCTCTTTTCCACTGTCGCACTTCTGCTGATGGTGGCGCTGCTGAATCTGACCAATGCAGCCGCGCAGGCGCAGGATGCCGCGACATCGACGAACCTGATCTCCGCCGCGACGCTATCCGGCAGTACCGGCCGTATCGCCGTGAACGCGGCTGCCGGCAACGGCAGCACGCAGGCGAATATCGCAGCCGTCAGTGTCGGCGGAGCCTCAACCTCTGCCGCAATCAGGAGCGCGCAGCAGATATCGACGTCGTATCCGATCGCATCCACGAGCGCGCGAAGCGAGATCGGCGCCGACGCATTTCGCGGCGCAAGCGGGCTGATTTCGGTCAATCAGTCCAGCGGCAACGCCAATACGCAGGCCAATCTTGCGGCAATCGCCGTCGGACAAATGCCTGAGGTCTCGATCGAACAGCTCGGTCACGTGAGCGTCGCGCCGGCACAGCAGGCGGCGAACAATGCAGGCGCATCCCCAAGGCAGAACGCTGTCATCGCCGACTCCGCGTTCGCAGGCGCGCGCGGCATCGTGCAGGTAAACCAATTGGCCGGGTCTGGCAACAGCACGGCTAACGTCTTCGCGCTAAGCATCGGCGCGGGGATCCAGTAGTTCGTCGCAGTGATCTGTAGTCGCAAGCCGTAGTTCCCTGTTTTTTTTCTCTTAAAACCTAACGTCCACCAGGAAGGGTTCATCATGAAATTCGCAAAAATCGCCATGGCCTCCGCCGTTCTCGCCGTCTTTTCCGCTCCCGCCTTCGCTGATCCGCCGCTGAATAGCGCCGATCTGAACAACACACTGAGCATTACCAATGACCTCACCGTGAGCGGTGGCGCGGCAGTGACGGGCGTAATCGGGGTCGCGGCGGAAACCGGTGCCGTAACCGACAACAGCCAGGCGTCGGTCGGCAACCTGGTCATTACCGTTGGCGGCGCCAACAAGGCAACGGTCCGGGACGCCGCCAACGGCGTGACCGGCAACGTCGGCATCAATGCGGCTTCCGGAACCGGCAATGCGCAAGGCAACGAAGCCGCCCTGGCCTCGCTGCAAGATGCATCGTCCGTATTCGCCTCCGCACAAACCTTTTCGACCCAGGTTTCGGCAATCAATGCCAACATCGCGGTACTGACGGACAATGACGCGACACTGCATAACGCCGTCAACGGCGTCACCGGCAATGTCGGTGTCAACGTCGCTTCCGGTTCCGGCAACATGCAGGACAACCAGCTCGCCGCGGCAGTACGTACCGGCACCTCCGGCAGCGGCAGCCTGGCCAAAGCCAGCGGCAGCAACCAGCAACTGGTTGCACTGACGCTGAATGGCGACCTGGACTTCAACCTGACCAACAATGCTGCGATCACCAACGCGTTGTCCGGTTCGGGCAACATCGGCGCCAACGTGGCCGCCGGCTACGGCAATCTGCAGCACAACAGCCTGTCGATCGCCGCAGCGAAATAATTCGGCGACATGAGAGTGCACCGCACTCTCCTTGCCCCGCCATGCGCCGACTGTATCCGCGCGCGTGGCGGCTTTTTCCGGAACGGACCAGCCATGGACATTCGAAGCCTCATCGCCGGCTGCATCACGGGTCTCGCTTTCATGATGACCGCCGCCCAGGCCGAAGATGCGGGCCAAAATCCGCCGCGGGTCGTTTTCGGCAATGTCGTACCCGGTCTGCCGCTGCTGTCGAAACCGATCAGGTCAATGCACGATCTGCGCTACCGCAACATGGTGCGCCAGGAAAGCGATTTCACCTGCGGCGCTGCGGCACTCGCCACCATTCTTCAGCATGTGTTCGGCCGCAAGACGAGCGAGAGCGATATCGTCGAAGACATGCTGAAAAACACCGATGCAAACGTGGCCCGGCAAAACGGCTTCTCGCTGCTGGACATGAAGCGATACGTGGAGCGCATCGGCTTGCGCGCACATGGTTATCGGGTGGATCGCAACAGCCTGCCGGCGCTGAAGATTCCGGTCATCGCCCTTCAGACCACCAGGGGATATGCGCATTTCGTCGTCGTCAAGCGCGTTTACGAAGGCATTGTGTATATCGCCGACCCCGCACTCGGCCATCGTGAAATGCCGCTCGACGAATTCGTCGCAGCATCGAACGGCATCGTGTTTGCCGTAGTGGGTAAAGGCTTGCAGCAGGAAAACGCGCTGGTGGCGTCAGCCAGATCGCTGAGCGCATCGCAGCGCGCCGATATCGTTACCCGTGCCTTGCCGCCGCAACAGGAATTCGGCCTGCTCGGCATGGACACTTTCTGAATACAGCCAAGTCAGGAGATCACCATGCGTCACTATTCCCTTCCTCGTGCCGGCACCGCGTTCGCTGCCTTGATGAGCACTGCTCTGCTTTCCGCTCCGGCGCACGCCGAGCCAGCCTTGAGAGTGTGCGCAGTGAATGGCCTGTGCGGCCAGGCGCAACCGATCAACGAGCTGCAACTGGCGCGCGTCGCCGGCAAATACACGATTGCCGGCGATGTGGTCGGCATGAATCTGACGATGGCGTCCTCCTGGCAAGCTGCCAATGGCCAAAATCTGGAAGGCAAGGCGACGTTGTCGATTGCGCTGCCCGATTCCGGAGCTGCGCAGGTCCGGTACGGCACGCACGCCAGCGCAAGCGATCCGCAAGACCTTGCGACGGGCACCGCCATGCCTTCAGGGACAGTGTCCGCTGGCGCCGGTGTGCATGGCATCGAAGGCGTGTCGCAGATCATTCAGGTCGCCGGCGACGGCAACGGCGCGGCGAATCGTGCACAAGTAAATGTGACTACCACGCCGATGGGCACCCTGCACGGTAATGGCCAGACGAATGCTTCCTGGCGGGCGGCCAATGGCGCGCAGGCCTCGGCCACGATTGCTGCCAATGGCGTTTCGCTGCAATTGACGATGCCCGGAGCGGGCACGGTGCGGCAGCAGATCAATGCTGCATCGCTGGGCAGCATTCAGCAAAACATCCAGTTTGCCGGTGACCGTCAGCAAGTCATGAACCAGTTGCAATTGCAGCTGCAGATCCGGCCGCCGAGCAATGCGCTGCTTGCGAGCAACGGCGTCGCGCAGGCGCTGAACATGTTGCGCGGCAAGTGATGCCTGCCGTTAAAGATCATTGTGCAAAATCAATGCGAGTGTGATTTTTCATTCCTAGAATCACTACGCCTTGCAGAATTTGCATTTTGATAATTGATCGGCGTATCTCATGAACCTTCCCAAACTTGTTGGCGTCGCGGCGTTCTCGCTGTGCACCGTTCCCCCAGCCGCCCAGGCAGCGACCGGCGCCGAGCTCGACGAAGCAGTGACGACGGTGCGTTTTCTGAAACAGCGTTACGAAGAACAAGAGCATACGATCCGTGCGCTTCAGCAACGGGTAAGGGAACTGGAACAGCAGGCGGTCGCGGCATCGACGCTGAGCAACACGCGCGGCCGCGACGCGGTCGCGGAGAATCCGTCGCTATCGCAGGCAATCGCACAGGTTAATCAGGGACTGGCTCCGCAGGCTGCTACGGAATCGACGCAATCCCAGGCAACGATGGCCGCAAGCAGTACCGACAATTATCCGGGAACAACGCAGGCGCAAGCGATTACCAGCACGCAGGGCATTCCCTTGTTCGACAAGAAATTCTCGTTCGAACAAGGCCTGACCTATACGCATTACGACAAGCGCAGCCTGGCCTTGCGCGGTTTTCTGGCACTCGACGCGATCCTGCTCGGGCAGATCAATCTGCAACAGATCAAGACCGATCAGCTCCAGTACGATCTCACTGGCCGCTGGACGCTGTCGGACCGGGTCAGCGTCGACCTGAATGTGCCGCTGGTTTACCGCGACTCGACCTATTATTCGCCCGGCGCCGGCGGCTCGGCGTCGGCCATCAGCGACGGATCGAACAGTTCGACCGACCTGGGTGATATCAACGCCGGTATCTATTACCAGCTTGCCAAAGCCGCGCCGACCGACCTCGACTGGATCACCAGTGTCCGGCTCAGAGCGCCGACCGGGCGCCATCCGTTCGGCATCAAGTTGCGCGACGCGGCAGGCAATGACAACCTGGTCATTCCGACCCGCCAGCCGACCGGCAACGGCGTGTGGAACGTATCGCTCGGCCTGTCGGTCCTGAAGACCTACGACCCGGTCGTGCTGTTCGGGAACATCGGCTACAGCTACAACCTGAAGCGCAGCTTCTCCGACTTGTCGAGCACGCAAAACACGGTAACGCCCGGCGAAGTGCAGCTCGGGAATGCGTGGACCCTGGGTGCCGGTTTCGCGCTGGCGCTCAACGACAAGACCTCGGTCAGTTTCTCGTTTGCACAGTCGATCCAGAAAGCATCGAGTCTGCGCGCCGAAGGTGGCCCTTGGGTGCGCCAGGTCGGCAGCGAAGCCAATTCCGCAACCTTCAATGCCGGACTCACCAATCAATTAAGCAAGAACATGTCGATGGTCGGCACCGTGTCGGTCGGCTTGACGCCCGATGCGCCGAACTTTTCGGTTGGACTCAAGTTTCCGTATACATTCTGATTGCAGGTTCCGATGCCAGCCACAAACAGCACGACAACCGAACGAACCATCGGACGCCCCGGATAAATATATTTTCGTTCATCGAGGGGCTTCCAAATTAAGTTGAATGGGTGCTATAATTTCGTTTTACGCGGCTGTAGCTCAGCTGGATAGAGTACTTGGCTACGAACCAAGGGGTCGTGGGTTCGATTCCTGCCAGCCGCACCAGATGTACCAAAGCCGTTAGTGATGAATTCACTAACGGCTTTTTTCATTTCCGACGCTGTGTCCGGCGTCCTTGGCAGAAGGCCTATCGAGCGTTTCTTTGCCCCTTGAAGCAGATGTTGAGAGCTGACTGGTCACAGAAGACGGGACGCATATCATCTTGCTACACACCATCCAGCCAGCCTCAAGCGGGCGAACCAGATGTTGCGGTTGCGGTTCTACGCTTATTGGCGCAGCAGACGTCTTCTTGCCCTATGCCGATCAAGCAGAATAAAGTAGCCGCATCGTCGACCACCGCAGTGGCTCCCTTTGCCCCATATCTGGAGTGCTATTCCTGCGATGTACTCTCGAAATTTTTCATCTCGAATGCGGTTAGTTCAGTCTGAGATGTGCACATGCGTTTCTCCCCGACAGCATCGATGAAGTGGTAAATATAGCAATCGTCATAGGGGCTATACCCTCCACTGCTATAAGTTACAACTTCTCCCTTTTGGAACATGCAGTTGCCGATTTTTATGTCGTTCGCTAAGCGATATGAGACGCCTGAAATGAGAGAAAGAGTCATCGTTATTTCCAAGAGGCTGAAAAACGTTGCGGTTGTTTGAAAAGAACTGAATGCAGCCACCGGAGCCCCTGGCGGACTTGGGAAGACTCAAGTTCTTCGAGGTGTCAGCTGCCGTAGAGCGGAGAACGGATATATCCTTCTGTCGTTGTATAAATGATTGGCTGGCGCCCCACGAAACTGATACCAAGTGATTCCGCTGTCGTCCCAACAGGCGCGAAGTATCCACCAACTGGATTGCCCGGAATTTGGTACTGAACGACTTGAGTACCCTTTGGTAACGTGACAACTTCCACAGGCTTCGAAAAATCGATTCCGCTTGTGTGGGATGCAATTCTTACGTCTTCCCATCCCAGGGTTCTGTAGTATGCGTTAGCAGTAACTTGTCTCGCTGCCGTATTTGCCGCGTCATCAGTTCTGGTCAGTAAAGGCGGCTGCAAATACCCGATCTGTCCAACAGGTTCCACCGCACCTGTTACCGGGTTAATAATCCCGATCAGCTTGCCATCGGCCCCATACAGTTCGTTCGCTGTATTGCCGCCTGTTCCGGCAGCAGGCACTTCAGCAGTTCGGTAATCCCCCCATTTTTAAAGCGGCCTGAAGGTAGGAGCTATGCGGCCAAGGCC
>CBIHNU010000033.1:0-51282 GCA_966211585.1 uncultured Noviherbaspirillum sp.
CCCCGGGCTTCGCGGCGCCCAATTTCAACCCCACCAACCCCCTCCACCCCCCCGCCCCTGGGCCCCCCCCGCCCCCCCCAAACCCCCGGAGGCGACAGAGCCTGATTTTCGAGGCTGAGACCGGTGTTTTTTTGCGGCGTTCCGCAAACGTCTTTCATTGGGGCGCGAATACAACAGCAAACGGCTTGAGTCAGCGTTGTTCATGCTGTTTATCAGGCAATTGTTTCGATATTCCTTAAATATTTGCGCTATAGTTTCCAAGGGGAAATTAAAAATGTTATCGGTCGCACTCGATAACAAAAAACGGACACGCAAAAGAATGAGACACCACTTCTCGCAGCTGATGGCCGCTATGGCGATCGCCTTGGTTTCCACGCTGCCGGCGCATGCGCAGGCACAACAGGACGGCATCGCGCGTTTCGATATCGCGCGTTTCGAAGTGGACGGCAATACGCTGCTGCCGCCGCAGGAAGTGGCCGCATTGCTCGCGCCGTTTGCCGGCAGGCAGCGCGATTTCGGCGATGTGCAAAGGGCGCTCGAAGCGCTGGAGGGCGCATATCGCGCGCGCGGCTACAGCGTGGTGCAGGTGGCGCTGCCCGAGCAGGAGTTGAACCAGGGCGTGATCAAATTGCAGGTGGTCGAAACCCGGCTCGGCAAGCTGCGCATTGAAGGCAACCGGTCTTTCGATGAAGCCAATATCCGCAACAGCGTGCCGGGCTTGCGCGAAGGACAGACGCCGAATATCGCGCAGGTGTCGTCCAGCCTGAAACTGGCCAACGAGAACCCGGCGAAAAAAACCAGCCTGCAACTGCAAAGCGGCGAGCATGACGACGAGATCGACGCGCTGCTCAAGGTCGCCGATGAAAAGCCGTGGCGCATCGGCGCCACCCTCGACAATACCGGCAACAGCAGTACCGGCGACACGCGGCTGACGGTGCAATACCAGAATGCCAACGTGGCCGGCCGCGACCAGGTGCTCAGCCTGCAGTACACCACCACGCTCGAAAAACCGAACCAGGTCAGCGTGTACGGTGCCGGCTACCATATTCCGCTGTACTCACTCGGCGATTCGGTCGACCTGTTCGCCAGTTACTCCGACGTCGATTCCGGTTCGGTAACGGCCGGCATCTTCAACCTGCTGGTCAGTGGCAAGGGCACGGTTGCCGGCGTCCGCTACAACCACAACCTGCGTCGCATCGGCGACTACGAATCACGGCTCGCCTACGGCCTCGACTACAAGGCTTACCAGAACAACGTGATGCTGCAGGGCATCCAGCTCGGCAACGATGTGACCGTGCATCCGCTCAGCATCGCGTATGGCGGTACCTGGACCCTGGCGCACGCCAGCACCGATTTCAATGTGGCGGCATCGCACAACATCGCCGGCGGCGATCGCGGCGGCAGCGCCGACTTCAACCGCGTGCGCAACGGTGCTTCGGCCGGCTACAACATCCTGCGCTTGAATGCCGGCTACAGCCGCGCATTGCCGAAAGACTGGCAGCTCCGGGTGAACCTGAGCGGCCAGTACACGCGCGACATGCTGGTGCCGAGCGAGCAGTTCGGTGCCGGCGGCGCGACTTCGGTGCGCGGCTTCGATGAGCGCGAGATCGCGAATGACCGCGGCGAGCTGGCCAGCGCCGAGCTGTACACGCCAAACCTGTGCGGCGGCGTGCAAGGCTTCGCCGCGCAATGCCGGATGCTGGCGTTCTACGACGCTGCGCACGTGGCGCGCAACAATACGCTGCCCGGTGAACTGGCACAGGCCTCGATCAGCAGCGTCGGCCTCGGTTTCCGCATGGCCGCGGGCAGATACTGGGCGCTGCAGCTGGACGCCGCCCGCGTCGTCGATGCCGGCCTCACCCGGAGCGCGGGCGACAGCCGCGTGCACTTCCAGCTGGCGCTGTCGTACTAGGACTAGGGAGACCATATGAAAACGCATCCGCAAGTCCCTATCCGCACCAGCGCCGGCAACCCCGCCGCGCTGCGCCGCAAGCTGCTGCCGCTGCTGGTTGCCGGTTGCTTCGGCGCCGGCGCGGCCCATGCCAACCCGGTCGGCCCACAGGTGATCAATGGTCAGGTCAGTTTCGCCAACCAGGGCAACACGCTGTCGGTCACCAATTCGCCGGGCGCGATCATCAACTGGCAATCGTTTTCGATCAACCAGGGCGAGATCACCCGCTTCATCCAGCAGAATTCCGGCAGCGCGGTGCTGAACCGCATCACCGGCCAGGACCCGTCGCAGATTCTCGGCGCATTGCAGTCGAACGGCCACGTGTTCCTGATCAATCCGAACGGCATCCTGTTCGGCCAGGGCGCGCAGATCGACGTCAATGGACTGGTGGCGTCGACGCTGAACCTCAGCAATGAAGACTTCCTCGCCGGCAGGATGAACTTCAATGCGGGCGCCGGCGCCGGCGATCTGAAGAACCAGGGCAGCATCACCACGCCGAGCGGCGGCCGGGTCTACCTGATCGCGCCGAATGTCGAGAACAGCGGCATCATCACGTCGCCGCAGGGCGAGGTGCTGCTGGCGGCCGGGCGCAGCGTGCAACTGGTCGATTCCGCCGACCCCGATCTGCATGTGGTGGTGAGCGCGCCGGACGACCGCGCGCTGAATCTTGGCAGCGTGATCGCGCAGGGCGGCAAGGCCGGCATCTACGGCGCGTTGATCAACCAGCGCGGTATCGTCAGCGCCGACAGCGCGGTGGTCGGGGAGAACGGCAAGATCGTGTTCAAGGCCAGCCGCGACACGCTGCTCGAAGCCGGCAGCCGCACCAGCGCGACCGGTGTCGGGCAGGGCGGCGAGATTCATGTGCTGGGCCAGCGCGTCGCGCTGAGCGGCGACGCCCAGGTCGACGCCAGCGGCGCGGCCGGTGGCGGCACGGTGCTGATCGGCGGCGATTACCAGGGCCGCAATGCGGCGCTGCCGAACGCGCAGCAAACCTATGTCGGCGCCGATGCCGTGATCCGCGCCGATGCAACCGAAGCCGGCGACGGTGGCAAGGTGGTGCTGTGGTCGGATCAGGCGACACAAGCCTATGGCACGATCTCGGTGCGCGGCGGACCGCGCGCCGGAAACGGCGGCCTGGTCGAGACCTCCGGCCATCATCTCGACATCGCCGGCGTGCGCATCGATGCGAGCGCTGCGCACGGCCGCAGCGGCGACTGGCTGCTCGATCCCTACGATATCGAAGTGATCAACAGCGGCGGCAGCCCCACGCTTACCAATTTCGACCAGTTCGCCGACCTGCCGTCCAGCGGGCCGTCGCTGGTTTCCGCCGACGCCCTTTCCGGCGCGTCCGCCAACGTGATGCTGCAGGCGACACACGACATCACGTTCACCGATCCGGTCAGCATCAGCGCGCCGGGCGTCGGCCTGACCGCGCTGGCGGGCAACAGCATCTTTGTGAATGCCGGCATCACGACGAGCGGCGGCGCAATCACGCTGAGAGCCAACGACGCGGGCGGCCCGGCCAGCGGTACCGGCACGCTCAACGTGAACAGCGTGCTCAATTCCGGCAGCGGCAACGTCACGCTCAGCGGCGCGTCGGTCGGATTCACCTCGACCGGATCGGTGTTCGCGGGCAGCGGCACAGTCACGGTCAACGCCACCGGCAGCAATGGCGTCATCAATACCGTGGCGGGCGGAACGATCGATGCCAGTGGCGGCGGCCAGATCAAGCTCATAGCCGACGACATGTCACTTGCCGGATCGCTGAACGCCGGCTCCGGCAGCGTGGCGCTGACGACGAACAGCGCGGGACGGCCGATCGACCTTGGCACCGATACCGCCAACCAGCTCGGCCTGACGGTGGCCGAACTGGGCACCATTAGCGCCGGCAGAGTGACGATAGGCGATGCCAGCAGCGGCGCGATCCGCATCACCGCGCCGCAGTCGACGAACTTCAATTCGCTGAGCCTGATCTCGGGCGGCACCATCACGCAGAATCCGGGCGCATTGCTGGGCGGCGGCCTGTCGCTGCGGCTGCAGGGCAGCGCAGTCACACTGATGGAAGCCAATCCGACCGGCGTGATCGCCGGTTCGACCAGCAGTGGCGATTTCCAGTATCGCTCGATCAACGGCATTGCGATCAGTAATGTCGACGGCGCCAACGGCATCAGCGTGCCGGGCGGCGCGAACATCAAGCTGATGTCGGACATGCAGATCGATCAGAACGCTCCGCTGATAGGCGGCGGACTGGGGCTGAGGGCGCAGTACGGCGTCAACCTGACCAATCCCGGCAACAGTTTCGGCAAGGTGGTTGCCGACCTGTATTACGGTGGCAGCGGCGGCGGCGATCTGACGCTGTTCGACAGTACCGACCTGACGGTCGGCGGCAGCCTGGTGGTCAATGGCAGCACGGTCAGCGGCATCACCACCAACAACGGCCTGTCGGTGACGCTGATGACCGGCCCCTACCGGACGCTGACGATCAGCGAACCGATTTCCACCGGTACCGGTTCCTCCAGCCGGGTCGACCTGCAGGCCGACAAACTGGTCCTGAACAGTACCGTCACCACGGGCGAGGCGAGCATACGGCCCTACAGCGCGGGTCGCGCGATCACAGTCGGATCGAGCGTTTGCCACGAGCTCGATCCCGGTGACGGCGCCTGCCTGTCCCTGACCCGGCTGAGCAACATCATCGCGCCCACCATCGGCATCGGCAGGGATAATTTCATTTCCGATTCGGGATCGCCGCTGCCGCCCGGGCAGTCGGGCGCGGCCGTTGCCGGTCCGATCTACGTCGAGGGCATCACGCTGGGCGTCGGCGCCGCCACTGACCGCAACGCCGTCACTACCCGGATCGGCCTGCTGTCTGGCGCCGGCGTGAGCCAAGGTACTGGCCTCGGCATCGACGTGCAGGATCTCGGCGCGATCGCCGGCGGTCCCGGTGCGGTCGACCTGACGAATTCCAGCAACAAGGTCAGCAACCTCGCCGGCGTTACGGCGGGCGGCAACTTCAGCTTCACCAATTCCACCGCGCTGAACATCGCCATGCTGAGCGGCAGCGGATCCGGCGATAATCCGGGCTATTCGGTGCCGGGCGTGAATGCCGGCAGCGGCAATATACGGATCATTTCGCGCGGTGCGCTGGGCGTGAACAGCGCCGTCGTCTCATCCGCCGGCGAGATTCTGCTGTTCGCCGGCGCGACCGGCGTTCCCGGCGCCGGCGATACCCTGACCATAGGCGCCTCCGGCAGTGCCAAGGCCGGAGGCCCGCTGGTGCTGGCAGCCGGCGACAACATCGTGGTCACCGACTCGACCATGGTCGGTTCCGCCAGCGGCCAGCTGCTGCCGCTGGCAAACATGAATGTCACCGGCGTCAATCTCTGCCTGTTCGGCGGGTCGCTGGCAAGCTGCTTCGGCTCGGGCTCATCGACGCAGACGCTGACCCAGGCCAGCAATTCCGCCATCAACACGATCATCTCGACCAGCTTGCCGTTGACGACGACAGCATCGACCACTCCGGTTGTTGCCAGTACTACCAGTACTACCGGTACTACCAGCACATCGGACGGAAGTGCCACGAACGAAAGCACGTCGAACGAAAGTGCATCGGACGACAAGAAAGATGAGAAGCAAGACACCGCCGGTGCGAAAGACAACGGAGCAAAGAAAAATGAGCCAGTCAAAAAAATGTACTGCAACTAGCGTACTGCTGCTGATCGCCGTGCTGTTCAGCGCGGCGCTCGCGCATGCCGCCGACGTCGTCGGTACGGTCGCGAACCTGAGCGGCCCGTTGCTGGCGAAGAAGGCGGACGGCAGCGTGAAAATCCTCGCGCAGAAATCGGCGGTGGAGCAGGGCGACACGCTGGTCAGCGAAAAGAATACCTACGCGCGCATCCGCTTCATCGACAACAGCGAAATCACGCTGCGGCCGGAAACCCAGCTGAAGATCGACAATTTTTCCTACGAAGCCGACAAGCCGGAAAAAGACAGCGCGCTCTTCAGCCTGGTGAAGGGCGGCCTGCGTTCGGTGACCGGGCTGCTCGGCAAGCGCAACCACGATCGCTTCGGCATGCATACGCCGACCGCGACGATCGGCATCCGCGGCACGATCTTCATCGCGGAATACATCCCGTCGTCGGATACCGCCGTAGCGCAATTCGGCGCAGCGAGCGTCGCCGCGCTCGGACCGGGTTCCACCACATCGGCATCGACCCGCAGCGATGCGCCTGCACCCGGTGCGCTGCAGCCGCTGCAACTGGCGCAGAATGCGCCTCCCCTGCCCGGCGGCGCCGGGCGGGCGCCGGGATTGTATGTGCAGGTGCTCGACGGCATGATTAACGTCAGCAACGGCGGCGGATCGCAAAACTTTGCCGCCGGCCAGTTCGGCTACACGCCGAGTTTCCGGCAACCGCCGATAATCGTGCCGACCAACCCGGGCATCCATTTCACGCCGCCGCCGGTGTTTTCATCTTCTTCCAGCGTAGGCAAGAGCGGGGCGGGAGCGAGCGGCAAGAGCAAGGAAGTCGATTGCGAAGTACGCTGAGCTCTGGGGTTCCTGCGGCACCGGCATGACAAGGAAGACAATGATGCAGCCCACGTCGATTTCGGAAGGGTTTCAACTGATGGGCGCCGGCGCGGCGTTCAAGGGCACCATCTGCGACATGATCGCGGAGACGCAGTTGTTCGCGGATTTTGACTGGCGCGACATCGAAGCGCTGGCCGCCTATGTGCAGTGCTACCAGGTCTCGGCCGGCACCGTCGTGTTCAACGAAGGTGATGCCGGCAGCTACATGTGCATCCTGGTCAGCGGCCAGGTCGATATCGTCAAGAAGGACCACGAAGACAAGCCGCACTGCATCGTGCGCATCACGCGCGGAAAAACCGTCGGGGAAATGTCGATCATCGACGGCGAGCCGCGTTCCGCCAGCTGCATCGCGTCACAGGACAGCGTGCTGCTGTTGCTGACCAAGGACAACTACGCGCGCATCATTCGCGAGCGCCCGGTGCTGGCGGTGCACATCCTCGCGCGGCTCGCGAAACTGATGAGCCAGCGGCTGCGCGGCGCGAGCGGACAACTGGTCGAGTATCTCGGACAGCGGGACGGGCAATAACGGATGCCGGCAGGCGGCCACATGCGTGCGCCGCCTGCCGGTCCCGTGCTTATCGCTTCAGGCTGTCGCGGATTTCCCGCAAAAGAACAACTTCTTCCGCCGGTGCTTTCGGTGCCGCAGGTTCTGCCGGCGTCTTTCTTTTGAGCCGGTTCATCTGCCTCACCATGATGAAAATAATGAATGCGAGGATGAGGAAATTGAGCGCGACGGTAATGAAGTTGCCGTAGGCGAGCACCGCGCCGGCCTTTTTCGCTTCCGCGAGCGTGTCGGCAGTTTGTCCGGCCAGCGGAATGAAGTAATTGCTGAAATCCAGTCCGCCGACGACCTTGCCCAGCAGCGGCATGATGATGTCGCCCACCAGCGAGTCGACAATTTTTCCGAAGGCCGCGCCGATGATGACACCGACCGCGAGGTCCATCACATTGCCCTTCAGTGCAAACTCCTTGAATTCACTCAGCACGCTCATGGCTTAACCTTTCACTGTAGATAAATCGGCATTTCTGAAGTTGCCGGGCAGGCATATTACAGCACACCCGATTGCCGCGTGAAGGCCGCGCGCGCCTCACCCTTCCGGCTGCGTGGCGAGAGTGCGCATCGCGCCGGCTCCCCCTGCCATCAAACCCATTTTCACACGATCCCGGCTGCATTCCGGCCTTGCTCCGGCCTTGCTCTCCCGGCTGCCATGGCACCTCGGGCGAAAGGAAAACTGTGCTGCGACGCGCTGGCGCCGGCTCAAAAGAATTGGCCGAAACCCTTGACGTCATCAAAAGCGAGGTCGATAATTCTCCTATGGTTAACAGCATTCACGTATGGTGAACAATATGGCAGATAAAAACGAACAACCCCGCCGACTCTTGCAGTCTTTGAACCTGTCGATCGACGTACTGGAATTGCTCGCAAGAGAAGACCAGCCTCTCGGTGTCACGGAGATCGCTACGCAGATGGAGATAAGCAAAGCCGCCGCCCACGGCATTCTGAGCAACCTGGCCGCGCGCAGCTTTGTCGAGCGCGATCCGCAGTCGTCGGCCTACCGGCTCGGACGACGGCTGTGGGAGCTCGGCATCAGTGCCGGCAATCAAATAGAAATCCAGAAAGTCGCCCGGGAACATCTGGTGGCGCTGACCGAGGTGACCGGCGAGAGCTCGCAGCTTTCCGAATACTGCGCGCGCAACGAGGTGCTCTATCTCGACAGGATCACGTCACCGAATCCGGTCCAGGCCTATATCCGGGTCGGAGGGCGCGCGCCTGCGTACTGCATCGCGACCGGAAAGGCGCTGCTGGCCTTTCAGCCAAAAGAGGAAATCGAAGCCGTCTGCAACGGCCCGCTGATCGCCTATACGCCGCTGACCGTGGTCGATGGCGATGCATTGAGAAAAGAGCTTGAGGAAATCCGCGCGTCCGGGATTTCGCTGAACCCGGGCGAGTATCGCGGCGAAATCGTCGGTGTGGCGGCCCCGATCCGGGATCGTTCCGGCCAGGTGGTTGCCGCAGTCAGCGTGTCCGGGCCGGCATATCGCTTCCCGATCGAAAAGGCGGCCGAAGCCGCGCCGGAACTCCAGCACGCCGCGCTCCTGATTTCACAGAAACTGGGTTACATGCCGCGCAAGGCGGATGTCTTGAAACGGCAGCCCGAAAAAAAGTCATCAACCGCAGCTCAATAAGGGGATAACCACCATGTTGCTAGGAGACCTGCTTGCATCGGCGCGTGACGAAAAGACAGCGATCATTTTCGAAGGGCGCCATATCTCCTACCGCGAGCTGGACGATTTGTCGAATCAGTTTGCGCACTTGTTCGAGGCGCTCGGATGCGATCACGGCGATCGCGTGAGCATGCTGATGGGGAACGAGCCGCTCACCGTCGGTGCGTACTTCGGCATGTTCAAGAGCGGCCTGATCGCCAATCCCATCAACAACCGGCTATCGGCGGAAGAAGCCGAATACGTGCTCGAACACGCGCAGAGCCGGCTGCTGATCACGACCGAAGAATATCTGCCGCTGGCAATGAGTGCCGTTGAAAAAATGGCGCTCAAGCCGACGATACTGGCGCTGGGAAAGTGTCCGGACAGGGCGCCCGGCGTCACGCTCATCGGCGACAAGCGGCTCTACGAGCAGCCGACTTCACCGCGCGAGGTGAAGGGCTTGAACAAGCAGACCGTCGTTTTGCTGATCTACACTTCCGGCACCACCGGCCGGCCGAAAGGCGTGCTGCTCTCCCAGAAATCCGTTCTGGAAGATGCGCTTTCGCTGTCGCAGGGATTCCGGCTCAAGCCCGACCATGTGACCTTGTGCATGATGCCGCTGTTCCATTGCAATGCACTGATCCTGAGCCACATGGCGTCGTTCATCGCGCATTCGACGGTCGTGCTCTGCCGCAAATTCAGCGCGCGCGAACACTGGAACCTGGTTGCGAAATACGGCGTGAAAAGCTTCAGCGCGCCGCCGACGGTGCTTGCGATATTGCTGGAACGCGAAGCCGACACGGACGGCCTCGATATCCAGCTCGAATTCGTCAAGACCGGCTCCGCGCCGCTGACCATGGAACTGGCCGAGCGCTTTGAAAGGCGCTTCGGCACCAACATCCTGATTGAAGGCTGGGGGCTGACCGAGGCCACCGCGACCTCGACGCTGAATCCGCCGATTGTCTCCGGCAAGCGCAAGCTCGGATCGGTGGGCAAGGCCATGCCCGGGCACGAAGTGCTGGTGGTCGATGATCAGAACAGGATCCTGCCCACAGGCCAGGTCGGCGAACTGGTGATCCGCTCGAACACGCTGATGAACGGTTACTTCCGCGATCCCGAGGCGACCGCCAAGGCGATGGAAGGCGGATGGCTGCATACCGGCGATCTCGGACGGCTCGATGAAGAAGGATACGTCTACCTGGTCGGGCGGAAAAAAGAAATCATCATCCGCGGCGGCGAGAACATCTCTCCTCTCGAAATCGAGGAAGTGATCGCGCGCCATCCGGCTGTCCGCGATGTTGCCGTCGCCGGATTGCCGGACCGCATCTGGGGCGAGATCGTCGTCGCCTGCATCGTGCCGGCCCATAACGTCAGCGACGATGAGCTGCTGCGGCACTGCCGGGAAAGCCTGGCCGATTTCAAGATTCCCAGCCGTTTTGCTTTTACATCTGAACTGCCGCGCAACGCGACCGGGAAGGTCCTTCGCCGTCGCGTCGCGGAATACTTCGAGGAGCAATAAATGAGCAAGAAAAGTAAACAGATGTCGCTGGAAGAAGCGGCGCTGCTGATCGGAGACGATCAGATCGTCACGCTGGGCGGCACGCTTTCGCAGCGCATTCCCGCCGCGTTCGTACGGCAGCTTGCGCGCCGCAAGGTACGCGGGCTGGAGTTGATCAAATCCTCGCCCGGCTACGACGTGGATGTGCTGGCGGCAGCCGGCTGCGTTGCCTGCGTGCGCAGCGGGATGGCGACGCTGGAGCAGCCGTTCGGCATGGCGCCCAATTTTCGTCGCGCGGTGGAACAAGGCACGCTGCGGATCATTGAAATGGGCTGCCCCGGTGTGATGGCGAGCCTGCAGGCCGCCGCATTCGGATTGCCGTTCCAGGCCGTCGCGGGTTACGACGACAGCGACGTTCCCGCACTGGCCGATTTCCGCAAGGTGAAAGATCCGTTTTCCGATGCCGAGGTCTATGTGGTGCCGGCGATTCAGCCGGAATGGGCGGTCCTGCATGTCAATGAAGCGGATATCTACGGCAATGCAAGAATCTACGGCACCCCGGTCTGGGATCGCCTGATGAGCAGGGCGGCGAAGCGCTGCATCATCATCACCGAAAAAATCCTCCCGTCCGCGCACTTCATTGCGCAACCGGAGATGACCGTGGTTCCGGAAATATTTGTCGAAGCCGTGGTTCATGCGCCGAACGGCGCCTGGCCCACCGCCGTGTTTCCCGATTACGGCATCGACGAAGAGGCAATGCAGCGCTACCTGGATCTGTCCGTCAGCGCCGGCGGCCTGGCGCGCTATCTCGAAGAAACGCTCGAGCATGACTGCATGGAGGTGCCGGCATGAATCAGACAGCCGAATCCGCTTACGGGGCACCCGAGATGATGGCGGTTGTCATGGCGCGTCTTGTCAGCAACGGCATGCTGGCCTTCGTCGGGGTCAATTCGCCGTTGCCGTACGTGGCGGTCAGCCTCGCGCGCAAGCTGCACGCGCCGGACTGCACGTTCGTCAGCATCAGCGGCGGCATCAATGCAGAGCCGCCGGCGCTGGTGCCAAACACCAGCAGCGCCGAGCTGGCCGTCGGCTCCGCCTCGATCCTGGACAATCAGGAGCTGTATGCGTTGAACGGCCGCGGAAAAATCGATCTGACCTTTCTCGGCATGGCGCAGATCGACGAGAGGGCGCGCGTCAATTCGAGCTTCATCGGCGATTCGGCGAAACCGAAGGTGCGCTTCCCCGGCGGCGGCGGCGGCCCGGCAATCATGCCGAAGGCGAAACAGGCGGTGCTGTGGCGCGCCGATCACTCGCGCAAGATCTTCGTTCGGGAAGTCGGCTTCGTTACCGCCAGCGGCAATGTGCACCGGGTGGTGACGCCGCTCTGCGTCTTTTGCAAAGACGAAGGCAGGCTGGTGCTTCATAGCGTACATCCGGGCGTCAGCCGCGAGGAACTCGCCGATAAAACGGGATTCGAAATTCCCAACCTGTACACGGCGCCGGTCACGCCGCCGCCCACCGCGATCGAACTATCGACGCTGCGCGCAATCGATCCGCAGAATGTCCGGAGCGCCGAATTTTCTCTATGACAGCATAGACAGCATAACCAGAGTCCGCATGGAAGCAGACCCCTTTTCCCTTTTAACCATGGAATGGATGGAGACGAAAATGGAACGCGTTACAAACGGTACGACGACTACCCGAATCCTGCGGTCATCGGTGTTCAAGCTGACGGTGACGGCATCTGCTCTTTTGCTGGCCGGGCAGGCGAACGCCGCCGACAAGGAATTGGTGTTTGCCGGATTCGGCGGCTCGCTGCAGAAGGCCTTGCAGGCAACCGTCATCCCGGCTTTCGAAAAGAAATACGACGCCAAGGTCATCTATGTGACCGGCACCTCGAACCAGATCCTGGCCAAGGTGCGCGCGCAGAAATCATCGCCCCAGATCGACGTCATCTGGGCCAACGACACGACGCACTTCCAGGGCAAATCCGAAAAGCTGTTCGCCAAGCTCGACCCGGCCAAGGTTCCGAACCTGAAGAACGTTTATTCATTTGCCCGGGACCCGGACGACATCGGCGTCGTCATGGGCATACAGGCACTGGGGCTCGAATACAACAAGGAAGTGTTCAAGGAAAAGAACTGGGCGCCGCCGAGCTCCTGGCTCGACTTGTGGAATCCGAAATATAAAGGGCACGTCATTGCCTACAACATGCCGATCGGCTACACCAACCTGGTGCTGGCCGAGATCGCAAAGCTGTCCGGCGGCGGGGTCGACAATCTTGAGCCTGGATGGAAAAAAATCAAGCAGCTCGTCCCCAACGCGCTGGCGTTCGTCAATCCGCCCGCGCAGGTCGATGCGCAATACATGAACAACAGCGCGTGGATCGGCTTTAACGGCAGCGCCCGCATCTACGACCTGGCGGAGAAAGGCGTGCCGGTCGCAATGGCGACGCCGAAGGAAGGCGCGATCCTGTACCCGCAGCAGTTCGATGCCGTCGCTGGTGCGCCGAATCCGGATCTCGCGCAGAAGTTCATCGATTTCACGCTCAGCCCGGAAATGCAGCAGCAGATCGCCAAGTCGATGCTGCTCGGACCGGTGAACCGCACCGTCGAGCTGGATGCGGCGACCGCCGCCAAGGTGCCTTACGGACCCAAGGTCGTCGAGAATCTGGTGCATATCAACATGGACCCGATCAACGCCAACCTGGGGCCGTTGACCTCGCGCTGGACCCGCACCATCGGAGGTTACTGAGATGGCTTATCTGGAAATGCGAGATGTCTGCAAGGAATATGGCGGCGTTCGAACCGTCAACAACGTGTCGTTCACGGCCGAGAAGGGGGAGATTCTCGCTCTGCTCGGTCCGTCCGGATGCGGCAAGACGACCCTGCTCAACATGATCGCCGGATTCCTGCCGGTCGACGGCGGTTCGATTCATCTCAATAACCGCGACCTGTCGTCGATGCCGCCGCACAAGCGCGACATGAGCATGGTGTTTCAGAGCTATGCGCTGTTTCCGCATATGACGATCGCGGAAAACGTCGGCTTCGGGCTGGCGATGCGCGGCGTGCCGAAACCCGAGATCCAGAAGCGGGTGGCGGCCGCGCTCGAAGCGGTCCAGCTGAAGGGCGTGGCCGAACGCTATCCGCGCCAGCTGTCGGGCGGCCAGCAGCAGCGGGTGGCGCTGACCCGGGCGATGGTGGTGCGGCCTGCCGTGCTGCTGCTCGACGAGCCCCTGTCGAACCTGGATGCACTGCTGCGCAAGACGATGCGCGACGACATGCGCGAGCTTCTGAAAGCGGAGGGCATCACCGCCATCCTGGTCACGCACGACCAGGAAGAGGCGCTGGTGGCGGCGGACCGCATCATTCTGATGTCCGCCGGCCAGGTGGAACAGATTGCGACGCCGACGGAACTATATGAACGCCCGCGCACCGTATTCTGCGCACGCTTCATGGATGTGCCGAATCTTTTCGACGGCACCATCATCGGCATCGAAGGAGACTGCGCGGCCATCGAAACCAGCGTCGGCGTATTGAAGGCGCAGCGCACCGCCGCCCGGGTCGGCGACAGCGTGACGCTGGCGGTGCGGCCGGAAAATATTGCGCTGGGCTCCGACGGCGGCGATAACCGTGCCGCAGGGCGCGTGGTACGCGACACCTACCACGGCGCAGTGCGGCGGCTTGACGTTGCGATCGGCACGCACACGATGGTGATGCATGTCCCGGTGAAGTGCTGTCCGGCGACGACAGGCGACCAACTGGCCTTGTCCTGGAAAGCGAGCGACACGCTGGTTCTGGCGAACACCGACAGTTCGCCGGGCCCGGCAAAAGCAAAAAATGCGGCGCTGCCGGCAGGTGCGGCAAACGCGCAAAATGCAGGCCGCGCACTGGCCGCAGCCCGCATCTGAGGCGATCATGACCATGACATCCATCAAAGCCGCGCGCGTGGGAGAAATGCCGCGCGTGGAATTGCGTTTCGGGGTGGCGGCATTGCTGGTGCCTGCCGTGATCCTGTATGTCGTCCTGTTCGTCTGGCCTCTCCTCAATACCGTATGGAGCAGCCTGACGCCGAACAGCGTGTTTTCGTTCGATTCCTACACCGCATTCTTCCATAGCCCGTTCTACCGCTCGGTGCTGTGGCGTTCGATACGCATCAGCCTGATCACGACCGTCGCGACCGCGATCATCGGTTATCCGATCGCCACGTATCTGTCGCAGCCGTCGCGCCGGGGGCGGTCGGTGGTGACGTTGCTGGTGATTGCGCCGATGCTGGTCAGCGCGGTGGTCCGCTCGTACGGCTGGATCATTATCCTCGGACCGAACGGCCTGCTTGACAGCGTCCTGAGCCTGGTCGGACTGTCGTCTTCCAGCACGCATCTGCTGTACACCGAGACCGGCGTGATCATTGCGCTCACGCATGTGTTCTTGCCCTTCATGGTGTTGGCGATTACCGGAACGCTGCAGCAAATCGATCCGGCGATGGCGCGCGCCTCGCAGAGCCTGGGCGCCAGCGGCCTGCAGACGTTTCTGCGTGTGACGCTGCCGCTCAGCATGCCCGGCGTCACCGCCGGCTCGGTGATCGTGTTTTGCCTCAGTGCGAGCGGGTTCGTGACGCCGGCCCTAGTGGGCGGCTCCACCATCCCGGTGATGCCCTATCTGGTCTATACGCAGGGCATGCTGACGCTGAACTGGCCGTTCGCCTCGGCCGTTGCGATCATTCTCCTGGTGGTGACCGCGCTGATCACCGCGCTGTACAACCTCGGCATGAAAAATCGTACCAAGTGGAGCGCATCATGATTGCCCGTAACCGCAGCAGTGCGCTGCTTGGAACCTACGTCTGCTTCATGTGCTTCCTGATCGTCGCGCCGATCGGCGTGGTCTTGATCAGCGCGCTGAGCGCGGAAGCATCGATCGCCTTTCCACCGCACGAACTGAGCCTGCAATGGTTCAAGCATGTGCTGACCGATTCGCAGTGGCGCACCTCGCTCAAGCTGAGCCTGGAAATCGGAACGATGACGGCGGTGTTTGCCACCTTGATCGGCTTGCTGGCGGCATTGGGATTGCGTGCCATGCGCGGCCTGCTGGCCGCGGCGCTGCAGACGCTGTTCATGTCGCCGCTGATGCTGCCCACCATCCTGATCGGCCTGGCATTGCTGCAGGTTTTCCAGAGCATGCACATATCTGCCTCGGTACTGACAGTGGCGCTTGGTCATATCCTGATCGCCTGTCCGTACGTGATTCGCCTGGTACTGACCAGCTTCGCGGGCATGGACCCGACCGTGGAGCGCGCCGCGTTGTCGCTGGGCGCCAGTCCTTACCGGGTGTTCACGCGCGTGACGTTTCCGCTGATCCGGCACGGCATCCTGGCCGGCGCGCTGTTCAGTTTCATCGTGTCGCTCGACGACGTGAATCTTGCGCTGTTCCTGTCCGATGTCCGGACCACGCCGTTGCCGGTGCAATTGTTCAGCTACATCGAGCAAAACGCCGATCCGCTGGGCGCCGCCGTCGCCACCGTGCTGGTTCTGGTGGCTGCGATCCTGATGTTCATCTGCGACCGCATCGTCGGCATCGAATGGCTGTTCGGCATCAAGCAGCGCAGCGCGTGACCGCGTGTCCGTACTTTCATCGGCCGATGTTTTCAAGCCGATGTTTTTATTGTCGAACAATTGAGAGAGGCTGAATGCTACCGCTACAAAATATCAAGGTCATCGAGTTTTGCCAGGTCGCGGCGGGCCCTTTTTGCGGCATGCTGCTGGCCGACATGGGCGCCGACGTGATCAAGGTGGAACCGCCCGGAACAGGAGACAGCCTGCGCCACTGGCCGCCGCTGAACCAGGGATTCAGCGAGAACTTCGTCTCGCTGAATCGAAACAAGCGCTCGATCGCACTGAATCTGAAAGATGCGGAAGACCTTGCCAAAGCGAAGGCGCTGGTGCTGTCGGCCGATGTGCTGATCGAAAACAATCGTCCCGGCGTGATGGCCCGCCTCGGGCTCGATTACGATTCGCTGCGTGCGGAAAAGCCCAGCCTGATCTATTGCTCGATTTCGGCCTACGGCCAGTCCGGGCCGCGCTCGCAGGAAGGCGGATTTGATCTGACCATGCAGGCGATGAGCGGCATCATGAGCGTTACCGGCGAGCCGGGCGGCGCGCCGGTCAAATGCGGCGTGCCGCTGTCCGATTTTTCGGCCGGACTGTATGCGGCGTTTGCGATTTCGTCCGTATTGAACAAGGTGCGATGCGGCGAGCCCGGCGAACACATCGACATTTCGATGCTTGGCGCCAGCCTCGGCATCGCGGCACTGCAGACCAGCGAGTTCTTCGGCAAGGGAAGCGACCCGGTGAAGCTCGGCTCCGCGCATCCGAGAAACGCGCCATACCAGGCATTCAAGGCGGGCGACGGCTATTTCGCGATGGCCGCGGGCAACGATAATCTGTGGCGGCTCGCGTGCAATGCAATCCAGCGCACCGATCTGCTGGAAGACCCGCGCTTCCAGAGTACCGTCTTGCGCGCCGCCAACCAGGCCGCGCTGAAGGAAATCCTTGAAGCCGAGTTCGCCCGTTTCCCGTGCGCCGAATTGATCGCGCGCTTTTCCGGCGCCGGTGTGCCGTGCACGCCGATCAACACGTATTCGCAAGTGCTGGCCGACCCGCAGGTTGCCGCCATGGGCTGGGTGCAGGACATCGACCTGCCGAACGGCGCACACACCAGGACCTTCGTTTCGCCGGTGCGCCTGACCGGCAAGGGATTGCCGGTCTATCGGAACCCGCCGGCACTCGGGGCCGACGGGGCCGAAGTGCTGGACGAACTGCAGGCATCCGGCGACACGCTGAAACAGCGCAGGAAAGGCTGACATGAGCATGCCGTCGACGGAGAGCCTGTCCTCGCTGGTGCGCTGCCGCAGGGAAGGCGATACGACGCATATCACGTTGAATCGTCCGGACAAGTTCAATGCGCTGAATGCGGAAATGGTCGAGTCGCTGCTGGACCTCGTCGATCGGGCGGGCGGCGACGGCACCAGGATGCTGGTGCTGCAGGGAGCCGGGCGCAATTTCAGCGCCGGCTTCGATCTGGGCGATTTCGAGCAGGCGTCGGAAGGCGACCTGGTGCTTCGGCTGATCCGGATCGAGCAACTGCTGCAGGCGGTTTATTACGCACCGTATCAAACGCTGGCGCTGGCGCACGGCAGGAATTTCGGCGCGGGGGTGGACCTGATCTGTTCATGCAACCAGCGCTACGCGGCGGCGGGCAGCACGTTCCGCATGCCGGGCCTGCAATTCGGTCTGGTGCTGGGCACGCGCCGTTTCATGCAGCGTGTCGGCAGCGATCTTGCGCGCGAAATCCTGGGCGAGTCGCAGACCTTCGGCGCGGACGAGGCGCTTGGCATGCACTTTATCCATCGCGTGGCAGAGCAGGAAGAATGGCCGGCATTGACGGAGTCCGTTCTTCGGAGTGCCATGTCACTGACGCAAGAGGCAGCCGCATCGCTGCTGCGCGTCACCGCGCCGGATACGCGCGCCGCCGATCTCGCCGATCTGGTGACGTCGGCCAGCCGGCCGGGACTCAAGGAACGCTTGCGCCAGTACCGTTCTCGTTCGTGAATTCTTTTGATGCGATGGAACAATCGATGCAGCGCAACTGCGTGCAGGCGCGCCGATGTTTGACGGCGGCAAACATCGGCCTTCTCACTTGATGCACACCGCCCGCACCTGCTTGATGTCGGTGATCCCCGCCAGGATCTTTTCGATGCCGTCCATTTTCAGCGTCAGCATGCCGTCCTCCAGCGCTGCCGCCAGCATCGTCGCGACGCGGCTGTGTTCCTGGATCAGCCGCTTCAGCCGGTCGGTGCCGGTCATCAGTTCATGCAGGCCGACGCGGCCCTTGTAGCCGCCGCTGCACTGGTCGCAGCCGACCGCCTTGTAGATCTTGAAGCGGCCGCTGCCGTCGCTGTAGCTTCTTTTCCAGCCGTCGAGCACCGCCTGCTGGCCGGCCTGCTGGTCCTTCTGGAACGCTTCGGTGTTGCGCAGCTCTTCGCAATATTCGGTAAGCAGTTGCCGCAGTTCGTCGGCCGACGGTTCATACGCCAGCTTGCACTGACTGCACAGCCGCTTGGCGAGACGCTGTGCCAGCACGCCGAGCAGCGCATCGGCGAAGTTGAACGGGTCCATGCCCATGTCGAGCAGGCGCACGATCGATTCCGGCGCGCTGTTGGTATGCAGCGTCGCGAACACCAGGTGGCCGGTGAGCGAGGCTTCGACGCCCATCGCCACGGTTTCCTTGTCGCGCATTTCGCCGACCATGATGATGTCCGGATCGGCGCGCAAAAAGGCCCGCATCGCGGTCGCGAAATCGAGCCCGCTCTTGCGGTTCACCTGCACCTGGCGCAGACCCTTCTGCGTGATCTCGACCGGGTCTTCCGCGGTCCAGATCTTGGTGTCCGGCGTGTTCAGGTGATGCAGAACAGAATGCAGCGTGGTGGTCTTGCCGGAACCGGTCGGGCCGCAGACGAAGAACAGGCCGTAGGGTTTGCCGATGGTCGCTTTCAGCCGTTCCAGGTTGTGCGGCAGCACGCCGAGCTTGTCGAGCGGGATCGGTTCGCCGGCGGCAAGGATACGCATCACGATGTCTTCGACGCCGCCGGCGGAAGGGATGGTTGCGACCCGCAGCTCGATATCGAGCGGGCCGAATTTCTTGAACTTGATCTTGCCGTCCTGCGGCTTGCGCCGTTCGGAAATATCCAGCTCGCACATGATCTTGATGCGCGCCGCCAGCGCGGTGCGGTAGCTGGACGGGATTTCGATGTAGGGTTCGAGCGAGCCGTCCTTGCGGAAACGGATCATCGTCTTTTCCTTGCCCGGGCGCGGTTCGATATGGATGTCGGATGCGCCCTGCCGGTAGGCGTCGATGATGATCTTGTTGACCAGCTTGACCAGCTCGTTCTCGGCGGCGGCCGAAATGTCGGCTTCCGAAATCTCGCTGTATTCGTCGTCGTCGCCGTCCATGCCGGACAGCAGATCGTCGACCGAACCGGTGTCGCCTTCGGCACCGTAGAACTGGTCGATGGTCTGCCTGAATTCGTGGTTGCTGGTGACGCGGTAATTCAGCGTCAGCTTCGGAAAGATCGTGTTGATCACGCGCGCGCTTTTCACCTGCTCGGGATCGGTGGCGAGGATCACCAGTCCGTCCTTGCCGTCTTCGATCGGCAGCCACTGGGCCTGCTCGACGAAATCGCGTTTCAGGTTGCGCAGCAGATCGACCGGCTTGATGCGGTCGGACTTGAACGGCTCGTAGGGCACGCCGAAGAACTTGCTCAGCGCATTGCCGATCGCTGCCGGCTTGACCTGGAATTCGCGCACCAGCACCTGCTCGATGTCGTCGTTCTTGCGGCGTGCGGAACGGGTTGCCAGTTCCAGTTCGGGCGCCGACAGCACCGCTTCCGCCACCAGTTGGTCGTACTTGGTACGGATCGCCGGAGGCGGCTTCAGCCGCTGCGCATAGGCGATTGCCAGCGTCTTGCAGAGTTCCTTCACGCCTTCTTCGGCGATCGCGGAAAACGCGGCGCCGTCGCGGCTGTTGATCATCTGGACCACGCCGAGCAGTTCGTTGCTGCGTTCGTCGCTGATCGGCGCAACCAGCATCTGCCGCGTGCGGTAGCCGGTGCGGCGGTCGACTTCGCGCAGGAAGTGCAGCTCGGGTGAATGCGATTTCAGTTCGGCGTCGTCGTACACGTCGCGCAGGTTGATCATCTTGCGCGTCAGTGCGACATGGCCGGCGATGCTCTGCTCGGAGATCGGCAGCTTCAGCCGGTTGATCTCGTTCAGGCCGGTCTTGACCTTGGATACGATCGAGGCCTTGTCCTCGGTGACCGCATAGATGGTAAGCCGGTCGCACTGGAACAGTTCGCAGAGATCCTGCGACAGGTCGAGCATGATTTCGTCGACATTGCTGGTCGCGTGGATCTTGTTGGTAACTGCCTGGAGCGACTTGAAGAAATTGAGGCGGCGACTGACGTCGTCCGCGTTGCCGTTCTGCTGCGTGCCGAGAACCGCGCTCATGTCATGTTGTCCGTTTGTTATTCACCGTGCGGCGTGCGCCCCTGTCGCCGCGCTGGCCGAAGCCGGGAGCGGCAAACAATTATACGGCGCACCTGTTGAAGCGGGGCAATTGGATGAAGCCACGGCGTGGACAAAATGCCATGTAGGCAGCGCTACCCGAGCCTTCATGCAGGCGCGCTGTGAACATCAAGGAACGGAGATTCAGTGCGCGGGCGTGACCACCACTGGAATTTCGGTTGCCGGCGGCGTGTTGCGGCTGCGGCCGCAGCGCACCAGGCCGTCGATCATCACCATGCCGACGCCGGGGATGTCGCCGAGCTGGACGCTGTCGAGCAGATTGCGGCCGGGCGAGTGCTGCGCCTTGTCCATGAACACGAAATCGGCTGCGCGTCCGACCTCGATCAGGCCGCAATTGAGCTTGCGGATGCGCGCGGTATTGCCGGTGGCGAAACAGAACACCAGCTCCGCCGGAATCCGCGCGATGCTCGACAACAGCGAAATCAGGCGCAGGATGCCGAGCGGCTGCACGCCGGAGCCGGCCGGGCCGTCGGTGCCGAGGATCACCCGGTGCGGACACTTCAGCTGGAGCGCGGCCTGTGCCGCCGCGATCGCGACGCGCTCGTTGCCGTTGTGGACGATCTCGATCGCGCGGCTGGATTTTTCGCACAGTTCGCAGACATGCGCTTCCGGCAGCGAGGTATGGCCGCCGTTGATGTGGCCGATCACGTCGGCGTCGGCTTCCAGCACCACGTCCTTGTCGATCAGTCCGGAACCCGGAATCGACGGGCCGCCGGTATGGATGGTGCTCTGGATGCCGTACTTGCGCGCCCACGCGACCATCTTCTGCGCCTCTTCGCCGGCCTTCACCGAGCCGAGGCCGACTTCGCCGAGCAGCGTGACGCCGGCTTCCGCGAGTTCCTTGAAATCCTGCTCCGTCATGCCTTTTTCGATGACCGGTGCGCCGGCCAGCACCTTCACGCCGCCCGGGCGGAAATTGTCGAACGCGCGCTGCGCGGTGATCGCCAGCGCCTTCAGGCCGACGATGTCCTTCGGACGCCCCGGCAGGTGCACTTCGCCGGCCGAGATCATGGTGGTGACGCCGCCGTTCATCGTCGATTCGATCCAGCCGAGCTGGTTCTGGCGCGGCGTCCAGTCGCCGAACACCGGGTGCACGTGGCTGTCGATCAGTCCCGGCGCGACGCAGGTCTGGCGCGCATCGATCACCGTGTCGGCCTGCGCGGTATCGCAGTCGGCGGCCTTGCCCACCGCCGCGATCAGGCCGTCCTGCACCACGATGGTATCGGCCTGCAGGATCGGTTGATCGATGTCGCCCGACAGCAGCAGGCCGATGTTCCTGATGACGACCTTGCCGGATTTCTGGGTGCTCGCTACGTCTGCCATGATGGGTCTCCTGAACGGTAAAAAAGGATCAGCGCGGCCTGGCCGCCTGCGGGTCGGCGACGATCGCCACCTGGCGTATCACCGCGGACGTGATGAATTCTTCCCAGTGCGCAAGCGCCGCCGGGGCCTCCAGGTCTTCGCCGAGAAAGGCCGACAGCGTGAACCGGTTGGAGACATAGAAATAGGCGAGGGAGGCGCTCATCAGGTAGATGTCGCGCGCCAGCACGTCCTTGCGGAACGCGCCGGTTTCGACGCCTTTGGCCAGCACGCGGCCGAGCAGCGAGATCGCCGGCGATGAATACTCGCGCGCGCGCAGCGACTTGGAGATGTGCTTGCCGCGATGCAGGTTCTCGCTGTTGAGTAGCGTGATGAATTCCGGATTCTGCTGGTAGTAGTTCCACATGAAGCGCACCAGCGTCTTCAGGTCCTCGACCGGATTGTGCATGTCCAGCGCGAGTTTCGATTCCGCTTCGTTGAAGCGGCGGTAGGTGTCCTCGATCACCGCGATGAACAGCTCTTCCTTGCTGCCGAAGTAGTAATAGATCATGCGGTCGTGCGACTTGGCCGCCTTCGAGATCTGTTCGATGCGGCCGCCGGCAAACCCGTGTTTCGCGAACACCTTGGTGGCCGCGCGCAGGATGTTTTCCTGCGTCGCCTGCGCCGCCAGTTCGCGCACCCGCGGGCGCCGGGTGGCTGCCGCGCCGGCCGTGCTGCTGCGCCTCGGGGAGAGTGTCGCCATGGTTTGCCGTTATCGATAAGGGTTGGCCGTCGCGTCGCGCGACGCACGCAAGCTGCGCGACGGCGCGGGGCTCATTGCTCGGCGAATGCGCGTTCGATCACGAAATCGCCCGGCGTCGAGGTGTTGCCTTCCTTGAAACCGCCGTGTTCCAGCATCTGCTTCAGGTCGCGCAGCATGCCCGGGCTGCCGCAGATCATGATGCGGTCGGCGGCCGGATCGAACGTGGGCACGCCCAAGTCCGAGAACAGCTTGCCGCTGGAGATCAGGTCCGTCACGCGGCCCATGTTCTTGTACTGCTCGCGGGTCACGGTCGGGTAGTAGCGCAGCTTGCTGGTCACCAGGTCGCCGAGGAATTCATGGTTCGGCAAATGCTCGACCAGCAGGTCGTGATACGCGAGTTCGTCGACATTGCGCACGCCGTGCACCAGGATCACCTGCTCGAATTTCTCGTAGGTTTCCGGATCGCGGATGATGCTCATGAATGGCGCCAGGCCGGTGCCGGTCGACAGCAGGTACAACCGCTTGCCGGGCAGCAGATAGTCGGTCACCAGCGTGCCGGTCGGCTTGCGGCCGACGATGATGGTGTCGCCCACCTTGATATTCTGCAAACGCGAAGTCAGCGGGCCGTCCGGCACCTTGATGCTCAGGAATTCCAGGTGATCCTCGTAGTTGGCGCTGACGATGCTGTAGGCCCGCAGCAGCGGCTTGCCGTCCACGCGCAGCCCGATCATCGTGAAATGGCCGTTGCTGAAGCGCAGCGCCGGGTCGCGCGTGGTGGTGAACGTGAACAGGCGATCGGTCCAGTGATGCACGGTCAGGACGCGTTCTTCGTTTAGGGCACTCATAATTCTCTCCGTAACAAATTGATCAATCCGGCGCCGGGTAGAGCGGATTCAGCCTGGCCAGGCCGAATCCGCTAGCGCTCCAGGTATGGGAGTTTACCCGTTTGTTCCTTCCATTCCTCCGCTTCCGGCAGCGGATGCCCGGTTTTTGTGATCGTCGGCCACTGCGGCGCCAGCTCCGCGTTGATCTGCATGAAGGCTTTCATGTCCGGCGGGAGGTCGTCTTCCGCGTAGATCGCGTTGACCGGGCACTCGGCCACGCAGACCGCGCAATCGATGCATTCCTCCGGGTCGATCACCAGGAAATTCGGCCCTTCCTTGAAGCAATCGACCGGGCATACATCGACGCAATCGGTGTATTTGCAGCGGATGCAGGCTTCGGTCACTACGTGCGTCATCGGGTTCTCCGGCGTAATTTGATGTAGCGGTCACAACATGAATATGTAGTGTACACTAAACGAAAATGTAGTGTACACTACATTCAATCGAAATTCGATGACACGCGCCGACATGCAATGACGCGGCATCGGACCAGCTCACGGAGACAGGTGAATATGACCGAGCATACGAAAACCGACGGCCTGCCAGGCATCGAGCCGCCGATCCTGGAGCGCGCCAAGCCGCGCAGCGATCGCATGTCGAACGACAAGATAGAGTGCAACGCCTGCCCGGTGCTGTGCCAGATCACCGCCGGCCGCTCCGGCGCCTGCGACCGCTATGCGAACGTCGGCGGCACGCTGGTGCGGGTCGATCCGGTGCTGTTGCTGCGTAAAACCCTGGACTCGGGTGAAGGCGCACTGGTGCCGTTCGCCGGGCGCACCCAGGCTGCAGAAGACGGCGCCGCAGCAAACAACCCGGAAAACAGTCCCGCTTCCTCCGCAGATCCGCAATGGAACGGCGACCTATTGCAGGCCGGCGAAGTGTTTGTCACCGGCGTCGGCTCTTCCACCACCTATCCTGATTACAAGCCCGCGCCGTTCATCGTCTCATCGCCGGCGCAAGGCGTCGACATGGTGACGGTCGTCACCGAAGGCATCTTCAGTTACTGCAGCTTCAAGATAAAGATCGATACCGACCGCTATCTCGGGCCGGAGCAGGCCAACGTGCGCTACAAGGGCGAGGTCGTCGGCCATGTGACGACCGCCGAATACGGTTCGCAGATGCTGTCGCTGGGCGGCGTGCACCACCTGACCGGCGGCAGCAAGAAGGAAGGCCGGCTGACCTGCGAGATCATGCAATTGCTCGGCAACAAGCAGGCGGCGGACGTGACCATCGACGGCGGTTCGCAAGTGGTGATCCAGGCCGGTCGCGCGCCGATCGTCAATGGCGTCGAAGAGCAGCGCATGCGTGTCGGCTGCGGCTCGGCGACGATCGGCATCTTCGCCCGGCAGCTGTTTGGCCAGGTCGATGAAGCGATCGTGGTCGATGATCACATTACCGGCGTGCTGACCGAGCACCAGGCCGGCCGCTGCCTCGACATTCCCCTGTCCGGCGTGAAAATCCGCGGCCGCAAATCGACGCCCGGCCGTTATTTCCAGGTCGCCAATCCGGGCACCGGCTGGGGCGGCACCGATATCGCCGATCCGCTCTCCATCATCGAAAGCTGGGACCCGGAAATCGCGCGGCCCGGCATGCGGCTGCTGATGACCTCGACCACCGGCGAACATGCGGCCTGGTTCGTGCTGGATGAAAACCTGCGCCCGGTCGAGCAGGAGATGCCGGCCGAGGTGCGCAAGGTGGTCGACCGCATCGGCGAAAACTGCGAACCCTCATTGACCACAGTGCTGTTCCTCGGTGGCGCTGGTGGCAGCCTGCGGGCCGGCGTCACCGAAAACCCGGTGCTGCTGACGCGCGCGATCAAGAACGCGCTGGTCAACGTGACCTGCGGCGGCGCACCCGCTTACGTCTGGCCGGGCGGCGGCATCACCATCATGACCGACGTGATGCGCATGCCCGACAACAGCTTCGGCACCGTGCCGACGCCGGCAATCGTGGCGCCGATCGAATTCACGATGCGGCTCGCCGATTACCAGTCGCTCGGCGGCCACATGGAATACGTGCGCTCGCTGTCGTCGGTGCTGGAAAGCGGCGCGTGGCACAACGAAGGCGCGCCGACCCGGCGCCAATGGCTGCAGCAGCCTGCCGTCAACGCCTGGCCCGCCGCGGTCGGGCCGATGCTAGGCTGACGCGGAACGACACCATGGCACCCCAGCGTAATCCGCTCCCCGACGGCCGCATGCATTTCGCGCATGGCCCGATCGACCTGGTGATCCAGGCCGACGGCGACGCGGAGGCGATCGTGCTGGCGCATGAGCGTGCGTGGCGCCGCTTCCAGTCGGTGCTGACCGAACTGGTGGCCGAGCTCGACGAGCTGCGGCGCCCGGTCACCGGCACGACCGGGCTCAGGGGCACGGTGGCGAAACGCATGTGGAAAGCCTGTTACCCGTTTCACGCCGGCTACATCACGCCGATGGCGGCGGTGGCCGGATCGGTGGCACAGGAAATCATTGCCTGCTATGCATGGCCGGGCATCGTGCGGGCCGCGGTCAACAACGGCGGCGATATCGCGCTGCACCTCGATCCGGGACAGTCGTACAGGATCGGCATCTGCGCCGATGTCGATATCGCAACCGATGCTGCGTTGCGTGGCACGCTCACGCCGGACGGCGAGATCGAAATCGATGCCGCGATGCCGGTGCGCGGCATTGCCACCAGCGGCTGGCGCGGGCGCAGCTTTTCACTCGGCATCGCCGACAGCGTCACGGTGCTGGCCGCGAGCGCGGCGCAGGCCGACGCCGCGGCAACCGTAATCGCCAATGCGGTGAACGTGCAGGATGCACGCATAGCACGCGCTGCCGCCAGCACGCTGAAGGACGATACCGATCTCGGCGACCTGCCGGTGACGGTCGATGTGCCGCCGCTGGAACCAGCGCTGGTCGCGCGCGCGCTGCGCAGCGGCCGCCGGCGCGCCGGCGAATTGCGGGAGCTGGGGCTAATATGGAATGCGGTCCTGGTTTGCCAGGGC
Source organism: uncultured Noviherbaspirillum sp. (assembly GCA_966211585.1). Taxonomy (GTDB): domain Bacteria; phylum Pseudomonadota; class Gammaproteobacteria; order Burkholderiales; family Burkholderiaceae_D; genus Noviherbaspirillum. The sequence continues at coordinate 26,304 of CBIHNU010000033.1, forward strand.
CAGGCGGCATCGCTGGATGAGTGCGATGAGTCCGGCCCGCAGCTTGCGCTTGCGCATGTCGGGCGAGGCCGCGACATGCTGAAGTTTTACGATAACTCCGCGAGGAAATCCCAATGATCGAGATACGCCGCGTCTTCCGCCATGTCGAAGACATCCATCACGAATTCGGGCCGGTGGCGGCAACGCCGCTGCGACGCGGCTATATCGCGGGTGTGCTGACCAATCCCTACGCCGGACGCTACGAAGCGGATATCCTGCCGATGATGGCGCAGCTCAACGATCTCGGCATCCAGCTCGCGCACGACTTGCTGGAACACATGCGCGTGCCTGCCGAAAAAATCGAGGGTTACGGCAAGGGCGCGCTGATCGGCGCCGCCGGCGAACTGGAGCACGGTGCGTTGTGGCATGTGCCCGGCGGTTATGCGATGCGCGAATTGCTGGGCTGGAAGGGCGATCCGGCCGCCTATGCGGCGGGCAAGGGCAGCGACACCAAGGGCCAGCCGGGCAATGCGCTGTCTATCGTGCCTTCCACCAAGAAGGTGGCGGGCCCCGGCGCCTGCCTCGACGTGCCGCTCACGCATATCAATGCCGCGTATGTGCGCAGCCACTTCGACGCGATCGAAGTGCATGTTCCGGGCGCGCCACGCAGCGACGAACTGGTGGTCATCCTCGCGATGAGCACCGGCCCGCGCGTGCATGCCCGGGTCGGCGGCCTGAAGGCGGCCGACATCGCGCAATGGGACGGCTTGCGCTGACCCGCCCCGTACGTTCATCATTCCTGCAGAAAAGGTAGCTACCATGCCAGCAAAGATCCGCAAGCTCATCGTCCAGATCGACGAGACCCGTTCCGAAATGGGCAAGGCCATCAACCCGCCGACGCGCAAGGCGCTGGCGATGGCGGTCATCGAAAATCCGTATGCCGGCCGTTACGCCGAATCGCTCGACGAACTGATCGCGATCGGCGAGGAACTCGGCGGCCTGCTCGGCAAGCGCTGCGTCGAAGCGCTCGGCATCGCGCCGGAGCAGGCGCAAAGCTACGGCAAGGCCGCAATCGTCGGCGAAGGCGGCGAACTGGAACATGCGGCCGCGATCCTGCATCCGAAACTCGGCGCGCCGCTGCGCCAGGCGGTCAGCAAGGGTGCGGCGCTGGTGCCGTCGAGCAAGAAGCAGGGCGGCCTCGGCACCGCGGTCGACGTGCCGCTCGGACACAAGGATGCCGCGTTCGTGCGCAGTCACTTCGATGCAATGGAAGCGCGCGTGGCCGATGCGCCGCGCGCCAACGAGATCGTGGTTGCCGTTGTCGTCACCGACAGCGGCCGGCCATTACCCCGCGTGGGCGGGCTGCAGTCCCACGAAATAAAAGGCGAAGACGGCCTGCGTTGACAACCGGTTTACAAGCAGCACCGCGCACGAACCTCGCATTTACCAGTCCAATTGGAAGGAGATACAAATGAAAAAAAGCATCAAGAAGAGCATCGGGTTTCTCGCCACGGCCGCCGCGTTTCTGGCTGCTGCCGGCCCCGCGGCCCATGCGGAGGGCGTCATCAAGATCGGCGAGCTGAACAGCTACAAGGCGTTCCCGGCCTTTCTCGTGCCGTACACCAACGGCATCCAGCTTGCGGTGGACGAAATCAACGCCAGCGGCGGCGTGAACGGCAAGAAACTGGAAGTCATCTCGCGTGACGACAAGGCCAATCCGGGCGACGCAGTGCGCGCGGCGGAGGAGCTGGTGTCGCGCGAGCGGGTGGTCGCGCTGACCGGCACCTTCCTGTCCAACGTGGGCCTGGCGGTGACGGACTTTGCCAAGCAGCGCAAGATCTTCTTCCTTGCCGCCGAACCGCTGACCGACAAGATCGTCTGGGAAGACGGCAACCGTTACACCTACCGCCTGCGCCCGTCGACCTACATGCAGGTCGCGATGCTGGTGCCGGAAGCGGTCAAGCTGCACAAGAAGCGCTGGGCGCTGGTGTATCCGAACTATGAATACGGTCAGTCGGCGGTCGCGACCTTCAAGAAACTGCTGAAGGCGGCGCAGCCGGACGTGGAATTCGTGGCCGACCAGGCGACGCCGCTGGGCAAGGTCGATTCGGGCAGCGTGGTGCAGGCGCTAGCCGATGCCAAGCCGGATGCGATCTTCAACGTGCTGTTTGGCGCCGACCTCGCGAAATTCGTGCGTGAAGGGAACACCCGCGGCCTGTTCAAGGGCCGCGAAGTGGTGAGCCTGCTGACCGGCGAGCCGGAGTATCTCGACCCGCTCAAGGGCGATGCGCCGGACGGCTGGATCGTCACCGGCTATCCATGGAACGGCGTCAAGACGCCGGAACATGCGGCGTTCCTGAAAGCCTACCAGGCCAAGTTCCATGACTATCCGCGCGTCGGTTCCATCGTCGGCTACAGCGCGATCAAGTCGCTTGCGGCCGGCATGAAGAAAGCCGGCTCGACCGATACCGAGAAACTGGTCGAAGCGTTCAAGGGCCTGCAGGTAGATACGCCGCTCGGCCAGATCAAGTATCGCGCGCAGGATCATCAGTCGACCATGGGCGCGTTCGTCGGGCGCACCAAGAACGTGGACAACAAGGGCGTGATGGTCGATTACCGTTACATGGACGGCGCCGACTACATGCCTTCCGACGCCGAAGTGGCGAAGCTGCGGCCGGCCAAGTAATTTTCCGGGCCGGGCCAGGCCATTCCCGGCGGCGGATCGGTGCGCAAGCATCCGGCCGCCGCCGCAGCCGCCTCTCCATCCCGCTGAAAGAAAGAACGTTTCATGAGCTTTTCGAGCTTTGCGGTTCAGTTACTCAACGGCCTGTCCGGCGCCTCGTCGATGTTCCTGGTGGCGGCCGGACTGTCCCTGATTTTCGGCGTGACGCGAATCGTCAATTTCGCGCACGGCTCCTTTTTCATGGTCGGCATTTATGTCGCCTACAGCCTGGTCCAGGTGCTGGGCGCGCACCTCGGCTTCTGGCCGGCGCTGATGCTGGCGGCGCTCGCCACCGGCATCCTCGGTGCGCTGGTGGAAATCGTCCTGCTGCGCCGCATCTACCGCGCGCCGGAACTGTTCCAGTTGCTGGCCACCTTCGCGCTGGTGCTGGTGTTCCGCGATGCAGTGCTGTGGCTGTGGGGGCCGGACGACCTGTTCGGCCCGCGCGCGCCCGGTCTTTCCGGCGCGGTGGATATCCTCGGCCATCATTTCCCGTCGTATTCGCTATTCCTGATCGTGGTCGGGCCGGTGGTGCTCGGCCTGCTGTGGCTGCTGCTGACGCGTACCCGCTGGGGCACGCTGGTGCGCGCCGCTACCCAGGACCGCGAAATGGTCAGCGCGCTCGGCGTCAACCAGGCCTGGCTGTTTACCAGCGTGTTCGCACTGGGCGCCTTGCTCGCCGGGCTGGGCGGCGCGCTGCAGTTGCCGGTGGAACCGGCCAACCTGGAACTGGACATTGCCACCGTCAGCACTGCGTTCGTGGTGGTCGTGGTCGGCGGCATGGGATCGATTCCGGGCGCCTACATTGCCGCCCTGCTGATTTCCGAAGTCAAGGCGATCTGTATCTGGCTCGGCGTGGTCCACGTGCTGGGCATGACGATTTCATTCTCCAAGCTGACGCTGGTGGTTGAGTTCCTGGTGATGGCCATCGTGCTGGTGCTCCGGCCCTGCGGGCTGCTCGGTCGGCCGCAGGCGGTCAGCCGCAATTACGGTCCGGCGGAGGCGCCGCTGCGGCCGGCCGGCAAGCCGTACCGGAGTGCCATCGTCGCGCTGCTGGCAGTGTTGCTGGTTGCGCCGCTGGTGATGACCGATTCGCCTTACCTGGTGGTGCTGGCGATCGACCTGATGGTCGCGGCGCTGTTCGCCGCCAGCCTGCACTTCATCATGGGGCCGGCCGGCATGCATTCGTTCGGACATGCGGCCTACTTCGGCCTCGGCGCCTACGGCGCGGCGGTCGCGGTGCGCAGCCTCGGCCTGCCGATGGAAGCCGCGCTGGTGGTGGCGCCGCTGGTGGCGGCCGCCGGCGCGCTGCTGTTCGGCTGGTTCTGCGTGCGGCTGTCGGGCGTCTACCTGGCGATGCTGACGCTGGCCTTCGCGCAGATCACCTGGGCCATCTGCTATCAGTGGGGCGCGGTGACCGGCGGCAGCAACGGCCTGACCGGCGTGTGGCCGGCCGAATGGCTGTCCGACAGCCGTGCCTACTACTACTTGACGCTGGTGGTCGTGGCTGCCGGCGCGTTGCTGCTGCGGCGCGTGCTGTTTTCGCCGTTCGGCTATGCGATGCGCGCCAGCCGCGACTCGGTGCTGCGCTCGGATGCGATCGGGATCGACGTCAAGCGGCTGCAATGGACGGCGTTCGTCGTCGCCGGCGCCGCAGCCGGCGTGGCGGGCGGGCTGTTCGCGTTTTCCAAGGGCAGCATTTCGCCGGAAACCCTGAACATCGGCCAGTCGGTGGACGGTATCGTGATGGTGATGCTGGGCGGCTTGCAGACCCTGATCGGCCCGATCGTCGGCGCCATCACCTTCGGCTGGCTGGAGGATTCGGTCTCGCGCAGTACCGATTACTGGCGCGCCGTGCTGGGCGGCATCATCCTGCTGCTGGTGCTGCTATTCCCGCAAGGGATCGCCGGCTTCGTGCGGCAACTGTTTGAACGCAAAGCCGAAAAGAAGGAGGCCCACTGATGAGCCTGATGACAGTAACCGGCCTCGGCAAGTCCTTCGGCGGCATCAAGGCGGTCGATGGCATTACTTTCGAGCTGGCGGCGGGCGAGCTGCTGGCGCTGATCGGCCCCAACGGCGCCGGCAAGTCGACCACCTTCAACATGGTGAACGGCCAGCTCAAGGCCGACCTCGGTTCGATCCGGCTCGACGGCAAGGAACTGGTCGGCATGAAGCCGCGCGAAATCTGGCGCCTCGGCGTCGGGCGCACCTTCCAGATCGCCGAAACCTTTGCCTCGCTGACGGTGGTGGAAAACGTGCAGATGGCGCTGCTGTCGGCCGACCGCCTGCTGTTTTCGATGTGGCGCAAGGCCGCCGCGCACAAGCGCGACGAAGCGCTCGCCCTGCTGGAACAAGTCGGCATGGCGGCGCAGGCCGACCGGCCGTGCAGCGTGCTCGCGTATGGCGACGTGAAGCGCGTCGAACTCGCGATCGCGATGGCCAACCGGCCCAAGCTGCTGCTGATGGACGAGCCGACCGCCGGCATGGCGCCGAAGGAACGCAACGAACTGATGGCGCTGACCAAGAAACTGGTGGTCGAGCGCAACATGGCGGTGCTGTTTACCGAGCACAGCATGGACGTGGTGTTCGCCTATGCCGACCGGATGATCGTGCTGGCGCGCGGCCGGCTGATCGCCGAAGGCAAGCCGCTGGAAATCCGCGACCATCCGAAAGTGCAGGAAGTGTATTTCGGCAGCGGCAAGACGTTTGAAAAATCGAAACATTCGAAGGAGGTCGCGTGATGCAAGCGACAGCAGCCGAGACCATCCCGGTCGCGCCACAGCAGGCGCCGTCCGCCACCGTCGCCGGCGACACACTGCTCGACGTCAAGGCGCTCAATGCCTGGTACGGCGCGGCGCAAATCCTGTTCAACGTCGACCTGAACGTGCGGCGCGGCGAAGTGGTCGCGCTGATGGGTCGCAACGGCGCGGGAAAATCGACCACGCTGAAGGCGATCATGGGGCTGGTGCCGAAGCGGCGCGGCAACCTGTCGTTCATGGGACGCGACATTTCAGCGGCGCAGCCGCATGACACCGCCGCGCGCGGACTCGGCTTCGTGCCGGAAGACCGGCGCATCTTCACCGACCTGTCGGTGATGGAAAACCTCGATGTCGGCCGCCAGGCCAAGCGCCTGTGGCCGGACGGTTCGACCGCGCCGCTATGGACGCCGGAACGGCTGTTCAAGCTGTTCCCCAATCTCGGCGAGATGCCGCACCGGCCGGGCGGCCGCATGAGCGGCGGCGAGCAGCAGATGCTGACGGTCGCGCGCACGCTGATGGGCAATCCCTACCTGGTGCTGCTCGACGAGCCGTCGGAAGGCGTGGCGCCGGTGATCGTCGAACAGATGGCGCACATGATTCTCGAACTGAAGGCGGAAGGCGTCAGCATCCTGTTGTCCGAGCAGAACATGCATTTCGCCGAACTGGTGTCGGATCGCGCCTACGTGCTGGAAAAAGGCCAGATCCGCTTCGAGGGTTCGATGGAAGAACTCGCCGCCAACGAAACCGTCCGGCAGGCCTACCTCAGCGTATGAGCCCGCACGCGCAATGAACAAGCCGTCGCAGCCCGCTTTGTCGTCCATCACAATCAGCGTCAACGGTGAATCGCATTGCCTCGAGGTGCCGGGCGATGCGCCGCTGCTGTTTGTCTTGCGCAACGACCTGCAACTGAATGGGCCGAAGTACGGCTGCGGCCTCGGCGAGTGCGGCGCCTGCACCGTGCTGATCGATGGCAGGGCGGCGCGCTCCTGCGTGATTCCGGTGCGTGGCGTCGTCGGCCGCGAGGTCACCACGCTGGAAGGGTTGGGCGACCGGAGCGCGCTGCATTTCGTGCAGCAGGCGTTCATCGACGAACAGGCGGCGCAATGCGGCTACTGCCTGAACGGCATGATCATGGCGACCGTGGCGCTGCTGCGGGCCAATCCGCATCCGACCGACGCGCAGATCCGCGACGGACTCGCGCATAACCTGTGCCGCTGCGGCACGCATATCGAAATACTGCGGGCAGTGCATAGGGCCGTCGAACTGCTCGCGGGCCAGAAGGAGACATCGGCATGAGCCGTCGCGCCGATCAGCCTCGCAACCGCCGTGAATTCCATCAAGCGTCCGGCGTGCTGCTGGTGTCGCGGCAACCGCCGCCGCCACCGCCGGCGGTCAAGGGCCAGCCCGCCGCCGTGCCCGGCAATCCGGCCGAAGGCGTCGAGATCCTGGTCGCGGTATGGGACGACGGCAGCGTCACCGCGCTGAACGGCCACGTCGACCTTGGCACCGGCATCCGCACCTCGCTGGCGCAGATCGTTGCCGACGAACTCGATGTGACGATGGAGCAGGTCCACATGGTGCTCGGCGACACCACGCGCGCGCCGAACCAGGGCGCGACGATCGCCAGCGCGTCGATCCAGATTCATGCGGTGCCGCTGCGCGCCGCCGCCGCGCAGGCGCGCGCCTGGCTGCTGGCGCAGGCCGCCGAACGGCTCGGCGTACCGGCGGACCAGCTTCAGGTCGAGGCCGGCGTCGTGTCCGTGCGCGGTCAGCGCGAACGCTCGGTTGCCTATGCGGCGCTGGTCGCACAACAGCATATCGAGCTGATGCTCGACAGCAGCGTCGCGCTCAAGCGGCCCGAAGATTACCGGCTGGTCGGACAGGACACGCCGCGCGTCGACATTCCCGGCAAGGCGGTCGGCGAACTGACTTTCGTGCATGACGTGCGCGTGCCCGGCATGCTGCACGGCCGCGTGGTGCGGCCGCCGTATGCCGGCGCCGACCATGGCGATTTCATCGGCAACACGCTGCAGTCGGTCGATGAAAGCTCGATCAAGCACATACCCGGCATCATCGCGGTGGTCGTGATCCGCGACTTCGTCGGCATCGTCGCCGAGCGCGAGGAGCATGCGGAACAGGCGATGCGCGAACTGGCGGTGCAATGGAAGGATTGGCCGGCCTTGCCCGACCTGGCCAACCTCGAAGTCGCGCTGCGCGAGAATCCGTCGACGCGGCGCGTGGTCGCGAACCAGGGCGACGTCGATGCGGCGCTCGCGAACGCAGCGGTGCGCCTGGACCGCAACTACGTGTGGCCGTATCAGTTGCATGCGTCGATCGGCCCGTCATGCGCGGTTGCCGACTGGCAGGGCGAACGGATGACGGTGTGGAGCGGCAGCCAGAATCCGCACGTGCTGCGCGCCGATCTTTCGAAGCTGATGGATCTGCCGGATGTCGCGATCGACGTGATCCGGATGGAAGCGTCCGGCTGCTACGGCCGCAACTGCGCCGACGATGTCGCCGCCGATGCGGCACTGCTGTCGCGCGCGGTCGGCCATCCGGTGCGGGTGCAACTGACGCGCGAACAGGAACACCAGTGGGAGCCGAAGGGCGCGGCGCAACTGATGCAGGTGCGCGGCGGGCTGAACGCCGACGGCAGCGTCGCCGGCTACGATTTCGAGACCTCGTATCCGTCGAACGGCGCGGTGCCGCTGGCTCTGCTGCTGACCGGCAAGGTCAGCCCGGAACCGGTCGCTTACGAAATGGGTGACCGCACCTCGGTGCCGCCCTACGATTATGAAAACCTGCGCGTCGCGATCAACGACATGGCACCGATCCTGCGCGCATCGTGGCTGCGCGGCGTATCCGCGTTGCCCAACTCGTTCGCGCACGAAAGCTATATCGACGAACTGGCGGCCGAGGCCGGCGTCGACCCGGTCGAATACCGGCTGCGCTACCTGAAGGATGACCGCGCCGCCGAACTGGTGCGCGCCACCGCCGAGCGCGCCGGCTGGATATCGCACACGCAGCCGCAGCAACAGGCGCCCGACGGCGATTTCCTCAAGGGCCAGGGTTTCGCGTATTCGCGTTACACGCACAGCCGCTTTCCCGGTTTCGGCGCCGCGTGGGCCGCCTGGGTGGCCGACGTCGAAGTCAACCGCAACACCGGCGAAGTGCATGTGCGGCGCGTGGTGGTCGGCCATGACGCGGGGCTGATGATCAACCCGGCCGGCGTCAAGCACCAGATCCACGGCAACGTGGTGCAGACCACCAGCCGCGCGCTGAAGGAAAAGGTGCAGGTCGATCCGCTGAAAAACACCGTGGTCAGCAAGGAATGGGGCAGTTACCCGATCCTGAATTTCCGCGAAGTGCCGGTGATCGACGTGATGATGATGCCGCGTCCCGACCAGCCGCCGCAGGGCGCCGGCGAATCGTCGTCGGTGCCGGGCACGGCCGCGATCGCGAATGCGATCTTCGACGCGACCGGCGTGCGCTTCCGGCAGCCGCCGTTCACGCCCGATGTGGTGAAGGCCGCGTTGCAGCCGCCGGCCGAGCCGGCCAAACCGCCGCGCACGCGGCGCCGCTGGTGGAGCATGTCCGGCGCGCTGCTGGCCGCCATCGCGGGACTCGGCGCGGCCGCATTCGGCTGGAAGCCGGCGATTTCCGAAGTGACGCATGTCGACCCGACGATCTTCAGCGCCAGCGTGATCGAGCGCGGCCGCATCCTGGCAGCCGCCGGCGATTGCGCGGTCTGCCACACGGCACCCAACGGCCAGCGTAATGTCGGCGGCCGCGCGCTCGAATCGCCGTTCGGCACCATCTACAGCACCAACCTGACGCCCGACCCGGAAACCGGCATCGGCAAATGGTCGTTCAGCGCGTTCCAGCGCGCGATGCGCGAAGGCATCTCGCGCGACGGCAGCCATTTGTATCCGGCGTTTCCGTACACATCGTTCACCAAGACCAGCGACGACGACCTGATGGCGTTGTACGCGTATCTGATGTCGCAGGAACCGGTGCGCGCCGCTGTGCCGAAGACCGCGCTCGCGTTCCCGTTCAGCGTGCGACCGTTGATGGGCCTTTGGAATGCGCTGTACCTGAAGCCCGGCCCGGACGCTGCCGATCCCGCGCGTTCGGCGCAATGGAATCGCGGCGCCTACCTGGTCAACGGACTCGGCCACTGCACCGCCTGCCACACGCCGCGCAATGCGCTCGGTGCTGAAAAAAGCGGCAGGCATTATCTGGGTGGCGCGATGGTCGAAGGCTGGGAAGCGCCGCCGCTGACCTCGATCACGCATGCGCCGGTGCCGTGGAGCGAACAGGAACTGTATCGCTACCTGAAACACGGCCACACCGAGCAGCACGGTGTCGCCGCCGGGCCGATGGCGCCGGTGGTGCAGGAGCTGGCGGCGCTGCCGGACGCCGATGTGCGTGCAATGGCGCATTATCTCGCGTCGTTCAACAAAGCGGTCGCGACGGATGAAGCGGGCAAGCTGGCCGCCGGCCTGGTGACTGCGTCGGCCGCGCGCGGCGCCGAAATCGTGACTGCGGATAGCCGATTGTTCACGACCGCCTGCGGCAGTTGCCACCACGACGGCGCCGGACCGGCACTGCTTGGCGTCAACCGTCCGCTCGCGCTGAACAGCAACCTGCACAGCAAGACGCCGGACAATCTGGTGCAGGTGATCCTGAACGGCATGCGCGATCCCGCCGGCCGCGACATCGGCTACATGCCTGCGTTCCGGCACAGCCTGAGCGATACGCAGATCGCCAGCATCGCGCGCTACATGCGACAACGCTATGCGCCGGACAAGCCGTCGTGGGATGGCATCGAACAGACGGTCGCGCGGCTGCGCGGCGACCATCGCTGAGGTGCGCTATGCCGCGCGTGCCTCGGCTTCTATCCAGTCGCGGAACACCGCCAGGGCGGCGTTCTCGGACTTGCGTTCCGGATAGATCAGGTAATAGCGGCGGTTGCCGAGATGTTCATGCCGACTCACCTGCACCAGCACGCCGCGCTTGAGCTCTTCCTCGATGAGCATGCGCGGTATCAGCGCAATGCCGAGGCCGTGCGCCGCGGCTTCCGCCAGCATGGAAAACAGTTCGAAGCGCGGACCCGACATGTCGCCTTCGACTTCGACGCCGCAGGATGCAAACCATTCGCGCCAGGCATACGGGCGCGTGCTTTGCTGCAGCAAGGTGTGGCGGCGCCAGTCGGCGCGTCCGAAGCTCTTGCGCGGCGCGAGCAACGCCGGACTGCAGACGGCGATCAGATTCTCGTGCATCAGGAATTGCCCTTCCGTGCCGGGCCAGACCGACTCGCCGGCATGGATCGCGGCGTCGAACGGCGTGCCGTCGAACAGAAAGGGGCGCGTGCGCGACGTGAGGTTGACTGTAACGCCGGGATGCAGGGCGTTGAACCGCGGCAGGCGTGGCAGCAGCCACTTGGTGGCAAAGGTGGGTACCACGCCCAGTTCGAGCGTCCCGCCTTGCCCGCCCTTGGCCATCAGTTCCAGCGTGTCGCGCTCCACTTCGTCCAGGCGCGCGGTCACCTTGCGGCTGTATGCCACGCCGGCTTCCGTCAATGCCACGCCGCGTCGGCTGCGGCGGAACAGCTTCACACTGAGAAAGTCTTCCAGCGAGCCGATCTGGCGGCAGATCGCGCTTTGCGTCACGGCCAGCTCGTCGGCGGCCTTGGTGAAGCTTTGGTGGCGCGCCGCCGATTCAAAGGCGGACAGGGCGGCGGTAGAGGGAATCTTTCGACGCATGGCCGGCTCCGTATGGTGTGTGGCGTGGGATTTAAGAAGTGCGTTTTTCGCACAGGTCGGTGCAAACAAATCGTTTGTCGCACCGGTTTTTAGATTGTACATTAGCCTGATGACTAACCTGATAGTGAGTACGGAATGAGCACAAAGCATAAATCAGCCGCTTTCCACTGGGACGATCCGCTGCTGCTGGATCAACAACTGACTGACGAAGAACGCATGGTGCGCGACGCCGCGGCCGCCTACGCGCAAGACAAGCTGCAGCCGCGCGTGCTCGAAGCCTTCCGCAATGAAAAGACCGACCCGGCGATCTTCCGCGAAATGGGCGCGCTCGGCCTGCTCGGCCCAACCATTCCCGAACAGTACGGCGGCCCGGGTCTGAACTATGTGTCGTACGGCCTGATCGCGCGCGAAGTCGAACGCGTCGATTCCGGCTACCGCTCGATGATGAGCGTGCAATCGTCGCTGGTGATGGTGCCGATCTATGAATTCGGCAATGAGCAAACGAAACAGAAATACCTGCCGAAACTGGCCACTGGCGAATGGATCGGCTGCTTCGGTTTGACCGAACCAAACCACGGTTCCGATCCCGGCTCGATGGTGACCCGTGCGAAGAAAGTGCCGGGCGGCTACAGCATCAGTGGCGCAAAGATGTGGATCTCGAATTCGCCGATCGCCGATGTGTTCGTCGTATGGGCGAAAGACGATGAAGGCGCAATCCGCGGCTTCGTGCTGGAGAAAGGGGCGAAGGGCTTGAGCGCACCGGCGATCCACGGCAAGTTCGGCTTGCGCGCGTCGATCACTGGCGAAATCGTGATGGATGAGGTGTTCTGCCCGGAAGAAAATGCGTTCCCCGAAGTGCGCGGTCTGAAAGGCCCGTTCACTTGTTTGAACTCGGCAAGGTATGGCATTGCGTGGGGCGCATTGGGTGCCGCCGAATCGTGCTGGCATATCGCGCGGCAATACGTGCTCGATCGCAAGCAGTTCGGCAAACCACTCGCGGCAAACCAGTTGATTCAGAAAAAGCTCGCCGACATGCAAACCGAAATCACGATGGGCTTGCAGGGTTGCCTGCGGCTCGGCCGGATGAAGGATGAAGGCACCGCAGCAGTGGAAATCACCTCGATCATGAAGCGCAACTCCTGCGGCAAGGCGCTCGACGTGGCACGGATGGCGCGCGACATGCTGGGCGGGAACGGGATTTCGGACGAGTTCGGCGTGATCCGGCACATGGTGAACCTGGAAGTGGTGAATACCTACGAGGGAACGCATGACGTGCATGCGCTGATACTTGGTCGGGCGCAAACGGGCATCGCGGCATTCTGAGATGGCAACTGCTTCCAAATCGGCGCTGCAAGGCATCAAGGTCCTCGACCTGTCGCGCATCCTCGCCGGCCCCTGGGCCGGGCAATTGCTGGGCGACCTCGGCGCCGACGTGATCAAGGTCGAGCGCCCCGGCGCCGGTGACGATACGCGAACCTGGGGGCCGCCATGGCTGAAGGATCAGGATGGAAAGCCGACCAGCGACGCTGCCTATTTTTTCAGCGCCAACCGCAACAAGCGTTCGCTGACGATCGACATCAGCAGCGAGCGCGGGCAGGCATTGATCCGTGAGCTCGCATCCAAGGCCGACGTGTTGCTGGAAAATTTCAAGGTCGGTGGCCTCAAACAATACGGGCTCGATGCCGAATCGCTGCTGCAACTGAATCCACGCCTCGTGTATGCGTCGATCACCGGCTTCGGCCAGGACGGTCCGTATGCGGCGCGCGCCGGCTACGACTTCCTGATCCAGGGCATGGGCGGGCTGATGAGCGTGACCGGCCGTCATGACAGCGAAGAGGGCGCGGGACCGCAGAAGGTCGGCGTCGCACTGACCGATGTGATGACCGGGCTGTACACGACGATCGGCGTGCTGGCCGCGCTGGCCGACCGTGCGAAGACCGGCAAGGGACAGCATATCGATGTGGCCTTGCTCGACGTGCAGGTGGCGGCGCTGGCGAACCAGGCGGTGAATTATCTGATCGGCGGCAAGGTGCCGGAACGGATGGGCAACGCGCATCCGAACATCGTGCCGTACCAGGACTTTCCGACCGCCGACGGCGACATGATTCTTGCGATCGGCAACGACGCGCAGTTCGCGCGCTTCTGCGAGCTGGCCGGACACCCGGAATGGGCGGTCGACGAACGCTTCGCGACCAACCGCGGCCGCGTCGAAAATCGCGCGGTGCTGCTGCCGCTGCTGCGCCAGGCCACCGTGTTCCGCACCACCTGCGAATGGATGGATGCGCTGGAGCAGGCTGGCGTGCCTTGCGGCCCGATCAACCGGATCGACCAGGTGTTCGATGATCCGCAGGTGAAGGCGCGGCAACTGCGCGTGACCATGCCGCATCCGCTCGCCGGCGAAGTGCCATTGGTCGGCAACCCGATCCGGCTGTCCGCGTCGCCCGTCGAATACCGGTACGCGCCGCCGCTGCTGGGGCAGCATACCGAACAGGTGCTGAGCGATTGGCTGGGGATGTCGGTGAGTGAACTGCAGGGGCTCAGGGGTGATGGGGTTATCTAGGGCGCGTTGGAAGTGTGGACATTCGTGAATGGTTTTTTGGACGCAACCGGATTAAATGATTCCTCACGTACTGAAGCATTCGACCCCCTCCCTAGCCCTCCCCCTGCCCGGGGGAGGGGACCGGCCAGCTCGACATCGACGATGGCCTGAAACTTCCCTAACCTTCCCCTTTCCAGACGAGGGGAACTGGCTCCTTCCCCCTGGCAGGGGGAAGGTTGGGATGGGGGTTGAGTGCATCAATTATTGAACAACCTTTCGATAAGTAACCAACGAAACAAAACCATGAAACCCAACCTCATCAACGGCGAATGGACCAACGGCCCGCGCAGCCGACCGAACATCAACCCATCCAACACGCGCGACGTGATCGACGACTACGCGCAAGCCGATGCCGCGCAGACCGACGCAGCGGTGACCGCCGCGCGCGCCGCGTTTCCGTCATGGGCGTTGCGTTCGCCGCAAGAGCGCGCCGACGCGCTCGACAAGGTCGGTGCCGAATTGCTGGCACGCGCGGCGGAGCTGGGTGACCTGCTGGCGCGCGAAGAAGGCAAGACGCTGCCGGAAGCGATCGGCGAAGTGAAGCGCGCCGGACAGATCTTCCGCTTCTTCGCCGGCGAGGCGGTGCGCATTCCGGGCGAGCGGCTGGCTTCGGTGCGAACCGGCATCGACGTCGACATCACGCGCGAACCGGTCGGCGTGGTCGGCATCATCACGCCGTGGAATTTTCCGATCGCGATCCCCGCATGGAAGATCGCGCCCGCGCTGGCCTACGGCAATTGCGTGGTGTTCAAACCGGCCGACTTGGTGCCGGGCTCCGGCTGGGCGCTGGCGGAGATCATCCATCGTTCCGGCATCCCGGCCGGCGTGTTCAACCTGGTGATGGGACCGGGCCGCGTGGTCGGCCAGGCGTTGATCGACGATGCGCGGATCGATGCGCTCACCTTCACCGGTTCGGTCGCGACCGGCCGCCGCGTGCTGGAAGGCACCAGCCGCCGCTTCGCGAAGGCGCAACTGGAAATGGGCGGCAAGAATCCGCTGGTGGTGCTGGACGACGCCGATCTGCCGACCGCGATCGAATGCGCGCTGCAGGGTTCGTATTTTTCAACCGGCCAGCGCTGCACCGCATCGAGCCGGCTGATCGTCCAGCGCGGCATTCATGATGCGTTCGTCGACGGCTTGCGCCAGCGTCTGGCGAAACTGGTGGTGGGCGACGCGCGCGACGCGGCGACGCAGATCGGTCCGGTGGTCGACGAGAGCCAGTTGCAAACCGATCTCGACTATATCGGCATCGGCCGCGCCGAAGGCGCCGAACTCGCGCACGGCGGGCGCCTGCTGGAGCGCGCAGCGCCCGGCCATTACCTGGAACCGGCGCTGTTCGTCGGCGCCACGCCGCAGATGCGCATCAGCCGCGAGGAAATTTTCGGGCCGGTCGCCTGCGTGATTGCGGCGGACGATTACGAGCATGCATTGGCGCTTGCCAACGATACCGAGTTCGGCCTGTCGGCCGGCATCTGCACCACGTCGCTGAAGCATGCGAGCCACTTCAAGCGCGCCGCGCAGGCCGGCATGGTGATGGTCAACACGCCGACCGCCGGCGTCGATTATCACGTGCCGTTCGGCGGCCGCAAGGGATCGAGCTACGGCTCGCGCGAGCAGGGCCGTTATGCGGCGGAGTTCTACACGACGGTGAAGACCGCGTATACCGCGGCCGGCTGATGCCCACAGCCGGACGGCCGCAACGATCGGATTGCGGCCGTGATCGATACGGATGCATTCGAATGAAACAGGAAATTGCGGCGGCCGGCCCGAAACATGCACCCGGCGAAATCGGCGAGGAAAAGCGCTGCCTGACTTGCGGGGAATTGTGGCCCGCGGACGGCGAGTTTTTCCTGGCCAGCAAATCCCGTCACGGCGCGCTGATGTCTTCGTGCATCGCCTGCATCAAGGAAAAGCGCAGCCGTGCCGTAAACAACCGTGTCGTACCCACCGCTTCCGAGCTGACCATGGCATATGTTCGCAAGACCAGCCAGTTGGCGAAGAGGCGTTGATTTTTCAACCTGAAGTATCCATACCGGAAAGAAAACATGATGAATTACCTGATCAAACCAGCCCTGGCTTTTTTATGTGCATTGACCTTCATGGCTCCCGCGTTTGCCGCGGAGCGCGCCACGCGGGACGAAGCGGTGGCGATGGTGAAGAAGGCGGCGGCTTACCTGAAAGACAACGGCAAGGACAAGGCCTATGCCGAATTCGCCAAGAAGCCGGGCCAATTCAATGATCGCGACCTGTATGTCTTTGTCATGGAGATGAACGGACTTGAAGTCGTGAACGGCAACAACCCCAAGCTGGTCGGGAAGAATCTGCTCGAACTGAAAGACGCGAACGGAAAAATGATGGTGAAGGAGTTCATCGACGTGGCGAAGAACAAGGGCAATGGCTGGGTCGACTATGCATGGCCCAGCCCGGGCAAGGGCGGGATCGAGCAAAAGTCGACCTATGTCGAAAAAATTGGTGACGTGCTGATCGGCTGCGGCGTCTACAAGTGACGGCAGTGCCGATTGCGGGACTGCGCCGGTAGCTGTACGACCCCGTGATCGCACCTCGGTAGTACCGCAGGCCGTCCTCCCGGCCTGCGTTGTTTCCCGTCCGCGGCTCCTCCCAAAAACCGTCGCATCGCGCCGGTTTCAGTCTACAATCAGCAAAAAACAAGGGGGAGGATAGATGGCTGGACTTTCATCACAGCGCACGCCGTTCCATCTGCCGCGCTCCCTGGCCGCGCCCATTTCCGCCGCAACGCGGCACGAATCGAAATGAGGCTGCAGATCCTCGGCTGCGCCGGCGGCATCGGCGGCCGCGAGCGGCTGACCACCAGCCTGCTGGTTGACGAAGACATCCTGCTCGACGCCGGCACCGGGCTGGCCAGCCTGGGCCTCGGCCGACTGCTGCGCATCGATCACGTCTTCATCACCCACGCGCATCTCGATCATGTCGCCGGTCTGGCGCTGCTGCTCGATGCGGTGCAGGGCAAGCGCAGCGGGCCGGTTACCGTCCATGCGACCGACAAGGTAATCGCGGCGTTGAAAAAGCATCTGTTCAACTGGGTCCTGTGGCCCGACTTTGCAAGCATTCCGGATACCGCCAACGCGATCCTGCACTGGGAGCCGCTGGAGACCGGCAGCACGCTTGAACTCGGCGGTCGGCACATTGCTTCGTTCCCGGTCAACCACACGCCCGGCTCGGCCGCGTACTGGGTGCGCAACGACAGCGACGGTTTCCTGTTCACCGGCGATATGGCCACCACACCTGAATTGTGGGCCGCGTTGAAAGGCGAACAACGGCTGAGCAAGGTGATCGTCGATTGCTCTTTCGTCAATGCCGACAGCCGGATCGCCGAGTTGTCGCTGCATTTCTGCCCGAGCACGCTGCTGGCCGACATCGGCGCGGTCGACCGTGCCGTCGAATTCCTGATCTACCACCTGAAGCCGGGTCATGAAGACCTGATCATGCGCGAGCTGGCGGCGACGGGCAGCGGGCGCCGGTTCACGGCGCTCAAATGCGGCGATGTATTCGCCTTCTGACCGATAGCGGCGACATGCGCAGAACCATGTTGCCCGAATTGCAATGACCGACCTCAATCACACCGACATCGCGCTCAGGCTGGAGCGGCTGACCGAGCTCAGCGTCGAGCTCAGCACCAACCACGATACGCCGCTGCTGCTGGAAAAAATCCTGAAGGCGGCCAAGGGCATGACGCATGCCGACGGCGGCACGCTGTACCGCATCAGCGCCGACCGCAAGAGCCTGTGCTTTCATATCTCGATCAACGACACGCTCGGCATGTACCAGGGTGGATCGAGCGGCCAGCCGATCGCGATTCCGGACATTCCGCTGTTCACCGCGAACGGCGGCAGGAACATGAGTGCGGTTGCCGCCTATGCGGCCAACAGCGGCGTGTCGGTGAATATCCGCGACGTGTACCAGGTCGACGTGTTCAACTTTTCCGGCATGCGCAAGTTCGATGCGCAGTATGGCTACCACTCGCAGTCGTTCCTGACGGTGCCGATGCTCGATCATGAGGGCGAAGTGATCGGCGTGCTGCAACTGATCAATGCCAAGCATCCGGAGACCGGCGCGATCGGTCCGTTCAGCGAGACCGACCAGCGCTTCATCGAAGCGCTCGCATCGCAGGCTGCGATGGCGGTGACCAACCAGCAGCTGATCGCGCGGCTGGAAAACCTGTTCGAATCCTTCGTCAAGGTGATCAACCTCGGCATCGACGAAAAGTCGCCGCATACCGGCCGTCATTGCGAGCACGTGCCGGAACTGACGATGATGCTGGCCGAAGCGGCGCACGCCATCGATACCGGACCGCTGGCGGCTTTCCGCATGAGCGACAACGACCGCAAGCAGCTGTGGCTGGCCGGCCTGCTGCATGACTGCGGCAAGATCACCACGCCGGTCCACGTGGTCGAAAAGGCGACCAAGCTGGAAACCATTTTCGATCGCATCCAGATCGTCGATACGCGTTTCGAGGTACTCAAGCGCGACGCCGAAATCCGCGCGCTGAAACACAAGCTTGATGCCGGCAACGATACGCGGCGTCACGCGGAGATCAACATCGCGCTGTCGGCAGAGCTGGCGCGCCTGGACGATGACCGTGCTTTCCTGCGCCGCGCCAATATCGGCGGCGAGTTCATGCGGCCGGAAGACCAGCAGCGGGTGCGCGACATCGCGCGTCTGCGCTGGATCGGCCCGGACGGCAACGAGCAGGATCTGCTGAACGCAGAGGAAATCGGCAACCTGACGCTGAAGGCCGGCACGCTGAATGCGCAGGAGCGCGAGATCATCAACAACCACATTTCCGTGACCATCCGCATGCTCGAATCGCTGCCGTGGCCGAAGCACCTGCAGCAGGTGCCGGAATACGCGGGCGGCCACCACGAACGGATGGATGGCAATGGCTATCCGCGCGGCCTGCGCGGCGACCAGATGTCGGTGCAGGCGCGCATGATGGCGATCGCCGACATCTTCGAGGCGCTGACCGCGAAGGACCGGCCGTACAAGAAAGGCAAGACGCTGACCGAATCGCTGCAGATCCTCGGCGGCTTCCGACAGCGCAATCATATCGACCCGGATCTGTTCGATGTCTTCATCCGGCAAAAGGTCTACCTGCACTATGCACGACGCTTCATGGACCCGGCGCAGATCGACGACGTCGACGAAAGCAAAATTCCCGGCTATGTGCCCTGAACTTCTTTTTTGACGAGGCAAGCGTGCGACAACTCCTGACCAAATACGGCGCGCGCTGGACATTTGCGCTGCTGATGGTGGTGATGGCCTGCATGCTGGCGCTCGATCTGCTGCCGACGCGCACGATCGAGCGCCTCGACCTGTACGCCTACGACTTGCGCATGCAGATGCACAAGCCGCAACTCGATCCGCGCATCGTGGTGGTCGATATCGACCAGAAAAGCCTGTCCGAGATCGGCCGCTGGCCATGGAGCCGCGACATCATCGCGGATCTGGTCAACCAGCTGGGCGACAAATACCATGTGCGCTCGGTCGGCTTCGACGTGCTGTTCAACGAGGCCGACACCACGTCCGGTTATGCGACGCTGGTCTCGCTCGCGAACAGCGAGTTCCGCGATGTGCCCGGTTTTAGTGACAAGCTGCGCGCGCTGAAGCCGATGCTCGATTACGACGGCCGCCTCGCCAGGGCGCTGCAGGACAAGCCGGTGGTGCTGTCCTTCTTCCTGTCCCGGCATGTGCCGAAGGGCACGCTGCCGAAGCCGGCATTCACCGAGGCCGACCTGCAGGGCCGCGCGCTCGATTCGATCAGCTCGACTGGCTATGACGCCGCGTTGCCGGCGCTGGCGCATGCGGCGCGCGCCGGCGGCTACATGAATACCGAAATCGATCCCGACGGACTGCTGCGTTCGATACCGCTGTTGTCGCGCATCGGCGATGGTTACTACGAATCGCTGTCGCTGGCCACTGCCCGCGTCGCGCTCGATGCCGACAAGGTCAGCCCGGTATTCCTCGCCGACCAGGCGCTGATGTCGGACGAGCAGTTGCGCAAGTACGGCGCACTGGCTGCGATCGAAATCAACACCGCGCCGCGTCCGCTGCGCATCCCGGTCGAAACCGGCATGCGTGCACTGATCGAATATCGCGGCCGCGGCGGCCCCGACGGCGGCGCGTTTCGCTACATCTCTGCAGTCGACGTGATCAAGGGCAGGGTACCGGTACAAGACCTGTTCGATCGCATCGTGTTGGTCGGCACCACCGCGCCCGGCCTGAACGACCTGCGCGCGACGCCGGTCAACAGCGAATATCCGGGCGTGGAGGCGCATGCGAACATGATCGCATCGATGCTCGATGGCAAATTCAAGCAGCGCCCGGATTTTGCGACCGGTTTCGACCTACTGCAGATCATCGCCGTCGGCCTGCTGCTCGCATTGGTGCTGCCGGTGCTGGCGCCAACCTGGTCGATGCTCTTTGCAACCGCATCGGCGGCAGCCGTGATCGGCTTCAATTTCTGGATGTACCAGTCGCTGAACTGGGTGATGCCGGTTGCCACGGTGCTGCTGCTGGTCATCGTGCTGTTCGTGTTCAACCTCGCATGGGGCTATCTGTTCGAGCATCGCAAGGGCCGCGCGATGGTCCACCTGTTCGGCGAATACGTCGCGCCGGAGCTGGTGGCGGAGATGGCCGCCAACCCGGAAAGCTACAACATGGAAGGCGACAGCCGCGTGCTCACCGTGCTGTTCTGCGACGTGCGCGGCTTCACCACGATTTCCGAAGGACTCGATCCGAACGCGCTGCGCGAATACATCAACCTCTACCTGACCGCGATGTCGGAAGACATCCGCGGCAATCGCGGCACGCTCGACAAATACATTGGCGACGCGGTGATGGCGTTCTGGGGCGCGCCGGTTGCGCTGCCCGACCATGCGTCGCGCGCGGTGGCGACCGCGCTCGGCATGCAGGACACCGCGCATAAATTGAATGCGGAATTCATCGCGCGCGGCTGGCCGCCGCTAAAGATCGGCATCGGCCTGAATACCGGCAACATGCGCGTCGGCGACATGGGCTCGAAAATCCGCCGTGCGTATACCGTGATGGGCGATGCTGTGAATCTGGCGTCGCGGCTGGAAGGCATCACCAAGGTCTACGGCGCCAGCATCGTGGTGGGCGAAGCGACGCGGCAGGATGCGCCGGAATACGCGTACCGCGAACTGGACCGGGTGCGCGTCAAGGGCAAGCACGAGCCGGTGCCAATTTTTGAACCGATCGCGCTGGAGGTCGGCCTCGATCCCGCGCGCCGCGCCGCACTGCAGAAATGGCATGCCGCACTCGCGCTGGTGCGCGCGCAGCAATGGGATATGGCGGAGCAGGCGATTGCGGAACTGCATGCCGTATGGCCGGA
Source organism: uncultured Noviherbaspirillum sp. (assembly GCA_966211585.1). Taxonomy (GTDB): domain Bacteria; phylum Pseudomonadota; class Gammaproteobacteria; order Burkholderiales; family Burkholderiaceae_D; genus Noviherbaspirillum. The sequence continues at coordinate 47,518 of CBIHNU010000033.1, forward strand.
CGAGTTGCTGTACCTGCTCTACCTGGAACGCATCGCGCACTACCGCGCGCATCCGCCGGGTGCGGACTGGGATGGCGTGACGACGTTCGCCACCAAATAGCGGGGCAGCATGAAGCGCCGACCGTGTGTACACTACCGCGCTCCTGATTTATTTTGCCCGGACCATGACCATCATCATCAACGAAGAACTGCGTGCCTATATTGATCCACTGACCGAAGACGAATACGCGGCGCTGGAACGCAGCCTGCTATCCGAAGGCTGCCGCGATGCGCTGGTACTGTGGGGCGACATCCTGGTGGACGGGCACAATCGCCATGGCATTTGCCAGAAGCACGGCATCCCGTTCAATACCGTGCAAAACCAGAGCTTCCAGTCGATGGACGATGTGCACCTGTGGATGATTGACAATCACCTCGGGCGGCGCAGCGTATCGGATTTTCAGCGAGGCGTGCTCGCATTGCGCAAGAAAGAAATCGTTTCCGCGCGCATGGCACAGGCGCAGCAATCACCTGAAAAACCCGTCGCGGCAGACGCCGCCATGCCCGCCGCAGGCGAGCCGCCATTGACGCGCGAAGCCGTTGCGCGTGCAGCGCGGGTGAGCAGCGCGACACTGGGTCAGATCGAGAAAATTCAAAAGACCGCCGCGCCCGAGCTGGTCAGCGCGGTAAAGGCCGGTGTCATTTCGATCAATGCCGCCGCCGCAGTCGCCTCCTTGCCCGGTGAGAAGCAGGTGGCGGCGGTTGCCGGCGGCAAGAAGGAACTGCGTCAGGCAGCGCGACAGGTGCGCGAGGCCCGATTGCCGCCCAAGCCTGAACCGGCACCGCCGCCGAGCGACGCCACGCCCGACCAGCTTGAAATTCACCGCCTGACGTTGCTGGTTGCCGAACTCACGGAAGAGCGCGATCAACTGAAGAAAAAGGTACAGCATCTGACCATCGCGCTTGCGGAGGCGCGGGGCGGGCAATAGTCGGGCGCACGCTCGTCAAGTGCATAGACGTCAGTAATGCGTCGCAAATGAATGGCGAAACGTATGCGCCGACTATGGATGCTCGCTGCCTGGCGGGCCGTCAGCGCAGCAACTGTCCGAAGCGAACCACGGTGACGCCGGGACGCAACTGCCGCAGCGACGGCATCACGAGCACGCAGTTCGAATAGGGGGTCGTCACGGCTTCGCCGTCGCGCCAGCCGATGACGGTGCCGGCCTCCGGGAAGGTTTCCAGCCCGGTGTAGTTGCCGGCGAAACGGAAATCCATGCTGGGTGCGACCACCGGTTCGGTCACACGCACCACCCGCGAGGCGATGGGAAGGCGCTGGTACCAGGCGGAAGGCAGGTCTTCCATTTCGATGACACCGTGCAGCGACAGAAAACGCGCGACGGTATCTTTGGCGACATCCACCGCCGCCGCTTCCCAATGCTGGCCGCATTCGATCAGCAAGGCATTCTTCGGGCTCCGCGGGTCGCCGAAATCGCCGTAGTCGCGCATGCGGCGGCCTTCCGGGTGACCTTCATCGCTGATGATCCAGGATGGCGTTCCGAGTTTGCGCGCCAGCGCGATGCCTTTGTCCAGCGGGCCGCATACCGACAGCGGTGCGCTGCGCTCATGCATCGAATGCAGGTCGAGCAGAAAGTCGACAGTGTCGACGATCGGGCGCATCCGGCGCGCGCGGCGCAATTCCGTCGAATCGCGGGAAGCGTTATCCAGGACGGCGGCAGTCCAGACCCGGTTGAAATCCTGGTCCACGAAACGCGAGGCATCCGGATTGGCAGGATCGAAGCGTTGATAGGCGTCGACGTTGGCGAAAGCCAGCGTCAGCTTTCCCTGCCGGGGGCGCACGCCGAGATCGAGCAGCTCCTTCACCGCGATCGCGCCGCAGACTTCGTTGCCGTGGGTGAGCGCGTTGATCATCACGTGCGGGCCCGGGACGCCGCTGTCGAAAGTGAACACGTACGGGACGCCGGTATTGCCTTCGGCATAGGGGCGGATATCCGGGAAGCCGACTTCGATCGGATACTCGTCAAATGCTTTTTTTATCGTGTTCATCGCGCAATCCCGCCCTGGCACAAATACTTCATTTGCATGTAATCGTCCAATCCGTACTGGGAACCTTCGCGCCCGTAACCCGATTCCTTGATGCCGCCGAAAGGTGCCGCTTCGCAGGCCAGCGCGCCTTCATTGATGCCGACGATGCCGGTCTGGAGCCGGTCTGCCACGCGCCAGACGCGGTTGATATCGCGCGAGTAAAAGTAGCCGGCGAGCCCGAACGGCGTATCGTTGGCGAGCCTGACGACTTCGTTTTCGTCATGGAAGCGGAACAGCGGAGCGACCGGACCGAAGGTTTCCTCCGTGGTGAGCGCCATGTCGCCGTTCGCATCGGCCAGTACGGTGGGCGCGTAATAGTTCGGGCCGTCAGCGATCTCGTTGCGCAAGCGCTTCCCTCCCGTCAACAGCCTGGCGCCATGCGCCAGCGCGTCCTGCACGTGGTGCTCGATCTTGTCCACCGCGCGTCCGTTGATCATCGGGCCGATCTGCGATTCCGCATTGGTCGCAGGACCGACCTGCAGTGCTGCGACGCGGGCGACGAGCTTTTCGGCGAATTGATCGTAGACGGCATCCTGCACGTAGACCCGGTTTGGGCTGACGCAGGTCTGCCCGCCATTGCGAAACTTCGCCGCCATCAGCCCGTCGACAGCGGCATCGAGATCGGCGTCTTCGAATACGATGAACGGCGCGTTGCCGCCGAGTTCAAGCGACAGCCTTTTCAGGGTCCCCGCGGACTCGCGCGCGAGATGTTTTCCCACGGCCGTCGATCCGGTGAAGGTGATCTTCCGGACCCTGGAATCGACCAGCCATGCACCGACCACCTCCCCGGCCTGCGCACGCGACGCGGTGACGACGTTGAGCACACCGGGTGGCAAGCCCGCTTCCTCCGCGAGCACGGCCAGCGCCAGCGCCGTCAGCGGCGTGTCTTCGGCCGGCTTGGCGACGATGGTGCAACCCGCTGCGAGGGCCGGAGCAATCTTGCGGGCGATCATCGCCAGCGGAAAGTTCCACGGCGTGATCGCGGCGACGACGCCGACCGGTTCCTTCGCCACCATCATTTTTTTCCCGCGCACTACTTCGGGAAGGATGTCGCCATAGGTTCTGACGGCTTCTTCGGCAAACCATTCCACATACGATGCGCCATAGGCGACTTCGCCGCGCGCTTCCGCGAGGGGTTTGCCCTGTTCGCGCGACATCAACCGTGCGAGATCTTCGGTGTTGGCCACGATCAGCGCATGCCAGCGCTTGAGGAACAGGGCCCGCTCGCGTGCGCTGCGGGCGCGCCAGCCGTCGAATGCGGCCTGTGCGGCGATGGTCGCCATCTGGGCATCCACGAGGCCGCTGTCCGGAACGCTGGCGAATGCCTCGCCGGTCGCCGGATCGGTCACGCGGTGCCGGGCCGAGCTATGGCAATCGCGCCATTTGCCATCGATGAAGTTCTGTTTCCTGAGCAATTCAGGACGGGTAAGCGTGAGAGTCATAGTCAAAAATTCCGGTTATAGAGGAAGTGGTTTTTATCTGGCGACGGATGTGGGAGTCGTGATCAAGCGGCGCTTTCCAGCGCGGCAGCGATCGCCTTGCCCATGTCCGTGGTCGAGGCCTTGCCGCCGAGGTCGGCCGTGCACGGGCCGTCGATCAGCACTTGCTGAATGGCGGCCAGGATCGCGTCGTGCGCGCGGCGTCCGGCATCGCCGTCCTGGTCCAGGAAGTCCAGCATCATCG
>CBIHNU010000034.1:0-48453 GCA_966211585.1 uncultured Noviherbaspirillum sp.
TTCCCTTTCGGTATCATCTCATGACCTCTTGCACACAAAAAATCTGACAGGCTCAACGATGTGACAAGTCGAAGACGGCCAACGCGTTAATAACGGACTTTGCCCACGTGGCGAGGCTGCTCATGCTGCCAACCCTCTCCGTGTCAGGATTTCATCGAGCGTCTCTTGCAGGAGCGCGGCATTCAACGACAACTTCACGATAAATCCGTCAACGCCAGCCTGTGCGGCGGCGGCGATGCTATCGGCCTGCGCCTCGAAGGTAATCATCAGGACAGGCAAATGCCGCAAGCCCGTGCTTGCCCGAATCGATTTCACCAGTGCCATGCCGTCCATGACCGGCATGTTCCAATCCGTGAGAATGAAGTTGACCGGCATGTCCGCAGTCTCGCCGGACTGCAGGAGTTCGAGCGCCTGCTTGCCGTCAGAAGCTTCCGTAACGATCGTATGGCCGAGCTTTTTAAGCAGGGCAATGACGACCTGCCGCACGGTGGACAAGTCATCGACAACGAGAATATGTAATGGGACAGGCATGGCAGCGTTATATATTCCCGCCGCCGATCGACGATATCGGTATTCGCAACACGCGGTTGTCAGGCATTTTCACGTATCGCGTCAATGAGCGCCTTGAGCTGTTCATAGGTGAGCGCTTTAAGCTGCTCGTCTTGAAGCAGGTGGCTTTCATTCCGCTGATTTAGCGGCGCAAGCACCTTCTCGAGGTCGACCAGGCATAGCCGAAGCCATACCGTTGTCGGCTGGCGCATGGAGTTGACGTTCATCGCCAACGCCGCAATGGCATTGGCAAAGTGCGTCGTTTCCCAATAGCCCAGCGAATCTTTCATCGCCTGCAGGTGATCGAGAATCAGGTTCGCGATCGCGTTCCTGACAGACTTCGGATCACACGCCATCAAGCTGTTGCAGCAGCGACTCTATGTTTTGCATCAGCCCGACGCGCACGCCGGTTGGTAACGACATATTCATATGTTTCAATCACCTGTCTGTATCGCACCGTAAAAGACGTTTCGCTGCATTCATATGATGAATTGCGATCCTGCACCTTCCCCGTAACACTAGCACAAAGCTACGATATACGTAGTATCTAGCCATTCAAAAAATTACGATTCTCGTAGTTCTCTTGATTATTGAGAACTACGCATGAGTAATGTGAACGAAATATGGGGACGTCGGCTAAAGGAAGCACGCACTGCCGCCGGCCTATCTCAGAAACAACTCGGCATACAGGCTGGCCTTGATCCTTTTGTGGCCAGTCCAAGAATCAATCGTTACGAATTGGGCGTGCATAAGGCGGACTATAAAATAGTCCAGCGACTTGCGCAGATTCTTGGCGTTCCATCAGCCTATTTCTATGCGGAGGATGACGCCTTGGCCGATCTGATGGTGATTTATCATCGACTGCCAGCGAAGAAAAAAGCGGAATTGACAAAGGCTGCACGGAAGCTGGTTCCCGCTGTTTAGTCCGGGGAGCGTTCGGTTTGATCTCAATGCGATGGCTTATACCAGCTCATGATCGCTCCCTGCACTGGAGGTCTTTGGTGGAGTGGCGAGCAGGCCTTCTTCCTCAGCCGCATCGGCGTCATTTTCTGCGGCTTTCACATTACCGGGATCGGATTCCCTGCCCGCCAACGCATTCATCCGCCGCCGCAACCCGGACGCCAAACTGCGCGCGGTCCCTGCAACGCCGCGTACCGCGCGCTTGAAGCCGGCGCGCTGGATGTCGGCTTCGCGCGGCGTGATGATTTCGTGGATCTCCAGCGTCTGCAGCAGCGGCATCAATTGATCGAGTTTGTTCAATAGTTCGAAATAGCGCCGCCCACTCGATGAAATGACACCCACTTCGAGCTCAAGCGGCCGGGTATCGTAGGTCGCAAAGCGGGTAATGCCATGGCTGTTAAACAGCGCCTCCGCACCGTCGATCGCCCTGTTCAGTTCTTCCGTCACCGACTCCAGCCGTTCGCGCAGCGCGGCTTCGACCCGTTCGACATCCTCGTGCTTGAGCCTGGTGCGGGCAATGACCGAGATGAAATGGCCGTTGAGTTGCAATGTGCCGAAAAACCGCACGAACAACCGCTTCGCCTCGGCACTGGTGAACCGCGTCGTCATCTTCACGCTCGCCGCTTCGACGCGCCGAAAATCTGCCTTGACTTCCTTGGCCAGGATGCGCTCGTTCACCGCCCCTTGGTCGACTTTCACGATGTGGACCTCTGCCATGTCGAATTCCCGATAGATAGCCGGATCAAGCCTATCTTCGACACTGGCGTGGACATCCGCCATTGAAAAAGCCGCACCGGCCAGACGCATTTCGGCATCAGTGTGGAATCGGCACGGAAACGGCATTGACTAGGCCCGGTCTGCGAACTATCTTCACATCATGCAGCAGCTAGCCCTGCAAACGCTCCGGCAAGCCTCAGTCCGCCCCAACATTCGCACGCATTACGGTGTCTCCTCCGCCACGAGCCGTCTTGTGCCGGCATCGAAGATTGCTTTCGAGGCGGGCGTCTCTTCTCGCGCCGAAAGTTTTCTCCGATCGGTAGCTGGCATACCGGTCAAGCGGCTCATGCCGCCATGCTGTCAAGCCAGTCCCATTAGCGCCGGCCTTTATGCCGGCTGTTTCTCACCCCACGGGGGCAATTGCCCCCGACCATGGGACGCGCTGCCTCCGATTTTGCATGGAGGCGACGATGCTGAACCAGAGTGCATCCCCAGTGAAATCCGTAGCAGTATTCCCGGCGTCGCCGTTCGGGAAAAGCATGAGCGCGCTTGCGCAATTCACGCTATTGGCGATTCCCGATGACGACGCCGACGTCGAATGGAACGAGGAAGACATCGTGTTCCTGCACTGGCGTCTGCTGAAGGACGTCAGCGACCTGCGCGATCCGGAAACGCCGCTCGAAGAAAAGCTCGACACCTTGCGCTGGATCTTTACCGAGCGCGAGAAAGAGAGCCGTCCTTTCTCGTTCGTCAATTGCCTGCGAGTCGTCGGCTGCAGCCCGTTATCGCCGGCACCGTATGTCGGACTGGTGGATGCGGAAGAGATCCGCGACGCGATCCGCGGCCAGGTCAGGACCTGGCTCACCGCAACCCTCGGCCGCTATCCGGCCTGGGTGCGCGACGCCGTTTTCAATAATCCCGAGTGGGTCGAAAGCCGATTGGCCAGGAACCCGCAATGGATCAATGAGCAAATCAAGAAACAGTTCGGCCAAGGCGATCTGTTTGCCTGACCTGTACGCAGGGCCACCGTTCCAGCCCCGGCGTCATCAAGGCTGGCCTTGTTTTCACCCCCAAGCGGGACGCTGCCCGCTTGGGACGGTGTTCCGCCTGTACCCATGGAGACTCACATGCAAGTTCAGGTCCTTATCAAGGAAGAAAGTGCGTTGCGCAACCAGCGCTATGCGTTCACCGACAAATTCATGCTCATTTCCGAGCTAATGCAAGACGGGAGGGCCTGATGGACAGCTTCGCATTCGAAGCGCGCGTCGCCGAGATCAAGCGGCGCGCGCATGGTCGCTGGACCGAATTGTTGCGCACGCTCGGCATCGACGAAAAAATCCTCAGCAAGCGCAACCAGCCGTGCCCGCTATGCGGCGGACACGACCGCTTCCAGTACACCGACAAGTACGGCGAAGGCAATTACCATTGCCGCGGCTGCGGCCCCGGCGGCGGTCTCAAGCTGCTGCAAGCCGTACAAGGCTGGGATTTCAGCACGCTGTTGCGGCGGGTCGAGGAATGCGTCGGTAGCGCCGCGCCGGCATCGTCGCCTATCCGTTCGAAGGAACCGTCTGCGGACAAGATGAAGGCCTTGGCGAAGCGTATATGGAATGAAGCACGTCCTGTATGCCCGGGCGATGAGGTCGGCCGCTACCTGCGCCATCGCGGCTTGGCACTGGCCGATTACCCCAAGGTATTGCGGTTTCATCCCGCCCTCGGATACTACGAGAAGGATGTTGCCGGCAAGTCGCGCAAGATCGCGGAATATCCTGCAATGCTGGCTTGCATCCAAGGTGTCGATGGGCATGCGGTCACACTGCACCGTACGTATCTGGAGCATGGCCGCAAGCTGCTTCGGCGCGACGCGAAAAAAGTGCTGTCGGCCGGGATCAATGGCGCGGCGGTCAGGCTGTTCGAGGTGGCCGAAGAACTGGCGATCGCGGAAGGCATCGAAACGGCGCTCGCAGTCCATCTGGCAACGGCCAAGCCGGTGTGGGCGGCAATCAATGCCGGCAACATGGAAAAGCTGTGGCTGCCGGACACGGTACGCCGCATCTGCATCTATGCCGACAACGACGCCGAGTACGACGGACAGGCCAGCGCATTCGCGCTGGCACGGCGCCTGAAAAAGGAAGAGAACAAAATTGGCTCCCGGAATGTCACGGTCTTCATGCCGCGGCAGGCGGGAACCGATTGGGCCGACGTCTGGCGCGCCCGCCTGGAACATATGAGACAGGCGGCATAACGTCTGGGTGCGATAGCGATATCGCACCCGTCTTTTCGGCGGGGCTCGGTCGAGGCGCCGACGAAAAGGTTTTGCACTGGTCGCTGTCATGCCAGGATGCGCGCGCTGCTCGCATCGAAGACAGTCCTTTCATCACCGCGCGACACCGATCGCGCCTGCTTGGCTCGGCATTGCCGAGTCCGTCATTGACCCTGGCGGGGACGTGCATCCCGCAGCGGGCCATGCCGTCCCCGCTTTTCTTTGGAGTATTCCCCATGAAAACCGGACGTTCTCTCATGAATCTGGCCCAAGAACTGGAGCGGCAGCTTGCCACCAAGCGCGATTTGGTGCTGCCCTCGTCCATGATGCAATGCGTTACCGATGAAACCGGCCGTTGCAGCATGTTCATTAAAGAAACGCATGGCACTGCGCGGTATGGCGTCACCCATCTCGCGCGTCGCCAACTGGCGGAGAAACTGAAAATTCCCTTCGCCTATTTCGAGCGCATGCGAACGGAAGAGCCGGGGCTGCTCGACCGCAATGTCAACACCTGGCTGCAGAACGATCACGAGCGCCGCATGGTTCGCACGCTCGATGGACAAATACGGGCGGTGCTGTCCGACCGCTATCGCCGGCTCGACAATATCGATCTGGCCGAGAATGTGTTGCCGATCCTGCAGCAGTTGCCGGAGGCGCGTTTCGAATCGGTCGAACTGACCGAGACAAAGATGTACATCAAGGTGGTCACGCCTCGCATCCGATACGAAATCACGCCGGGCGATGTGGTGCAGGCGGGGATCGTCATCATGAACTCTGAAGTCGGCCACGGCATGTTGTCGGTACAGCCGCTGATCTACCGGCTGTTATGCAGCAACGGCTTGATCGCTTGCGATCACGGTTTGCGCAAGACACATATCGGGCGCATTCTGACATCGGAGGAAGAGGCAATCACCGTGTTCCGTGACGACACGCTCGCAGCCGATGACAAGGCATTTTTCCTGAAAATGCGTGATGTCGTCGAGGCGGCGGTTTCCGAGGCAAACTTCCGGCAAGTCGCGCAGAAGATGCAGAAGACAGTCGGCATCCGGCTGACCGGTGATCCGATGAAAACAGTTGAGGTGCTTGCCAACCGGTATACGCTCAACGAGACCGAGCGTGCCGGCGTGTTGCGGCATCTGATTACTGGAGCCGACCTGTCCGGCTACGGCTTGGTCAACGCGGTCACGCATTATTCTCAGGACGTTGATGACTACGATCGTGCGACCGAGTTCGAGGCGCTGGGCGGCAAGCTGATCGAATTACCTGCCAGCGAATGGCGGGCACTTGCGGAAGTGGCGTAGCCAAGCCGCTCGCGGTATGCGGAAGGCGAAAGATCGCCTTCCGCAAAGTTTTCCGTTTTCGGGCTGTCCGTCATGGACGGCCCGATCTTCTGTTCGGGGGCGCTGGAGCACGCTTGCGCAAGCATTGGCTGCATAAATTGTGATCTGACCTGACAGCATGTGCCAGATCATGAATGTCGCAGTTTGTTAAGGGTTTCCGTTATCTGCTGCGTCTTGTAGTCAACGAACATTGTGTCGCCGTCATGGATCATCGGCCCCATGTCGTCACCGCGCATCGTCATCGGTGTGCAGTTCACCATGTCGATTGAGATTTTGAGGATCAGCGCGGCAATCCATGTGGTCGCGTCGGGCTCGTAGCCTCCGTCGTGTATCTGCCGCCGGCCAAGCCCAACGAATCCTGACTTGGTCCAAATAATCCGATTGGTCGCTCTTTCTCCTTGCCTGGAATAAATGCTCCCATATTGGAGCAATTGCTTGTGGCGGTTACGGTGTTAGGAGCATTTGCCCTTGACCGAATTATTAACAAAAATATAATTCAATCCGTGCCTAGCACCTTTAGCGCTACTTGCACCAACCGATCCCTCTTCTCCGATTGCGCTGTTTCGACGCGATTTTCCATCGGGGTTACCTAAAGGAAAAGATGATGAACAATATTCAGCTTTCCGATATTCAACTTCTTAACTTTTCCATGCTCATCACTCTGAGAGACGGCATCAAGCGCGACATGGTGTCCGCGTGCTGCAAATTCGGATTGCGTGCAGATCAAGCCGAATTCTTTAGCAATCTCTCAATCGATCAGATCCTTGTATCGGTAGCCAACATGGGCGATGAATGCCTGTTTCCACCAAGACAGGATTTAATGTCGCTTCTGGAACTGCCGCCGCCTCTGGCCGGGCCGATTACTTCCGTTCATCCGCCGCACAAGACGGCATGCTATGCACCGCAAAAGCCGCCCTCCTTATGCAGGTCCTCGCGCTGAAGGCGAACGTGCATGGCGAAGAACGCTAACCATGTCGAACGCCACATCCGTGCCCTGACATTGGCCAAGGAATGTGCTGCGCTCGGCGCGCGCGTCCGTACCATCGGCTATGTGACCGGTTTGGCACATGGACAGCTTACCCAACTGTTCTTCGCCGATCACCAGCCGGCACCACGCGGCCGACCGCCGGACTCTCCCGACTGGTACCACAGCGCGAATCTGCTCAACCGAACAGAAGCATCGATCTTCGTTTCGATCTACCGGCGTATTCGGGAACTGGGTTTCGGCCCGGCCGAAGCGCTGGTATCGGGTTACAAGCACTACCTGTCGGTTTGCCATACAGATCCACGCATCAGCTTCGACCGCGCCTTCGATCTGGCATCGCATGTGGATGGACTTTGGATCGTGAGAACGCCCAGTTTCTCGCTCGTTACCTGCCCGGTCTGCACCAGTCAATACGTCACATCGATCCGCCCGGCTCCGGCCACGAATCATGAGTGCCCGTTTTGCAAGCTGGTGATTCGTTACCGGCGCGATCCGCGTATTCAAACTTCTTTTCCGGCCAGCGCATTACCCGACGTCACCGCCATTCAACTCAGTGTGATCGCGTTGTCGAAGAACGTGAAAGTATTCTGACGGCGAAATCGACCGCTCGACCAGCCCATTTCAATTCGACGCGTAGCGCCTGTGGCGCAAGAATCCGGCATTACGTCAGCGTCAGGTGCCGCCATGCGAGGTTTCAACCACGTCCTGGGTAGTCTCGGGTTGCAGCGCGCGGCGGCGTCCGCGGGAGGCGCCGAGCCACCATCATCTCGGAAGATCGGGGGAAACATCGGTGCCTATCCACCGGTCGATCCCGGAATTCCCGCCCTGCCGATCGAAGACGTGCTCGCGATGCACCAGGACCTGATCGACCGGATCAAGATATGCTACGGTGTCGACCGCCCGGCTTTTGAACGGGATCTGCTATCCCTGATCCGCCGCTATGCGCAATTCGTGCATCTGCTGCCCGTCACGCCGGACAATTACTTCAATGTCCCAGGCGGCCTGCTGCGCATGGGCCTGGAGGTCGCCTTCTTCAGCCTGCAGGGTACCGACGGCCATATTTTTTCCGGGCGCTCCACAATTACCACGCGGCGGCAACTGGAGCCGCGCTGGCGGCATGCGACTTTCATTGCGGGGCTGTGCTCCGAGATGCATCGCACCTTGTGCCGGGTAATGGTCACCAACGAGCAGGGCGACGAATGGCGATGTTATCTGTCGCCGCTGTCAAGCTGGCTCGCCCGGCATCAGGCCGCGCGCTTTTTTCTGAAGTGGCTGCCGAATGCCCATGAAAGCCGTGCGCTGGGCATCTTCGCATTGCCCCATGTGATTCCAACCGAGGTATTGCAACACCTTGCCGCCGGCAATTCCGTCATCGTGCCGCATATGATGGCGAGCATTTCCGGCATGCCGGTCTACCGGGAACGCAATACCCTGGACGATCTGGTGCGACGCTCGGTCGCCCTCGTCATCGACCGTGATCTGCACGCGAGCGCGGACCGCTATGGCAAGCCGCAGCTCGGTTCACATCTGGAACGCTATCTGGTCGATGCCTTGCGTCGGCTGGTCGGTTCCCACTCCGCATGGCGTCCGAATGCAGAAAAGTCGCGCGTCTGGTTCGGCAACGATGGTGCATTCGTCGTCTGGCCGAATGCGGCGGCGGATGTCCGCGACCTGCTCGAATCCGACCAGTTGCCGGGAATTCCGAAGGCGCCGGAAACGATGCTGGAGATTCTGATCGCGGCCGGCGTATTCGAGCCGCAAGATGCCGCGCAGGCGACATGGCAAATCGCACCGCCCGACAGCAAGGCAGCCATCGAGGCGGTCAAGCTGACATCGCCGGCCATCCTGTTCGCCGGTATCGATCCGGCCCCCAAGCCGCTCGCCGTCGCGCTGGTCCATGTCCCGAACGCAGCCGTGCCGCCTGCCACGGCCACGCCCCCGATCAAGCAAACGCCCGGCACATCATCGCAACTGGCGCTGCCAATTGACGTGGAACCGAATGCGACCGGCCAGAGTACCGCCGCGCCAGCGCCGTCTCGGACCGGAAACGTCCCGGCATCCACCTCTGTCATCAACGATGCGCTTTCGCCCCAGCTCGTGCTGGCAATACCGCAATTTCGGCTCCAGGCGCCGATGCGCTTGCATCCGTCCGTACGAGACGCGCTTGCGCAGATTATCGATACGCTGAATGGGAAGGCGTCCGATACCGCCGCATGCACGGTGTCATCTGGCCTGTTCATTCCACTGACCGCATTCGAGCAGCGCAACATCGAGCCTTCGCTGGCGCTGCATGCCCTCGCCGACGTCAAGATGCTGACACATCGCCCCGGCGCTCGATCGCCAACGCTGATACGCGACTTTGGCGGCGAACAAAAGACAGGCCTGGTGCTCCATCCCCGCTTTGTCAGCGGCCTCGACCCGGACAACTTCGACATCGCGGATAGCGGCGGGAAATAATATGTTGATCCGCAGGTACGAGATGCCGTGGCGCCGCGCGTACGAGTGTTACGCCGGTATTGCGTGGTTGCTGGCTTGGGGCTCATTCATCGCGATCGCAATCCGGGAGGATGTGCCGTGGCGGTTCGCCGGCCCGCTGGCGCTGCTGTGCCTGTGGATGGCCGCGTTGCGCATGCAGCAGGCGCTGAGAATACTGGTCTTGCGCGCATCGTTATCCGGTCGGGCGATACAAGTCGTCGGTGCGAAAGAATTGGGGAAATTATGCACGCAACCCGAACAGGTTTTCCTGGGTTTTGGTTTCGAGTGGCAGCCCGTTCACTCGCAGCGGCTGTATGAACTCGCGAAGGTGAATTTCCGCGATTACGCGGTATCGCCGCGACTGCTGCAATGGCTGGGGTATACGGCAAATCCACAACCGGATAGCGAGATCGGCCTGCCTTACATCCATGGGGTCGAACCCAGGGAGCAGGCGCTCTACCGCCCACTGCAGAATTTCGAGGGCGGGACGCTCCTGGTCGGCACCACCCAGTCCGGCAAGGGCGTCGCGCTTGCGAACTTGATCACGCAGGCGGTCCGTCGCGGTGACGTGGTGGTGGTGATCGATCCGAAGAATAGCCGCCGCCTGAAACGCGCAGTAGTCCGCGCGTGCGCGGACTACTGCGCGCCGGACACTTTTCTGGAATTTCATCCGGCATTCCCGGAAACCGGCGTGCGCCTGGATTTTACCTTCAATTGGCAGAAGCCGACCGAGATCGCGTCGCGCATCCAATCGATCATGCCGCCGGATACCGCAGGCGCGTTTTCCGCGTTCGGCTGGGACGCAGTCAACGTCGTCGTGCAGGGTCTGGTCGACCTGGAAGAACGGCCGAACCTGATGAAACTGACCAAGTACATCGAAGGCGGCATCGAACCGGTGCTGGAAGCGTCGTTGCGCCGTTTCTTCGATGCGTTCATCGGCCCGGGCTGGCGCGATCAGCCGGACTTAAAGAAATTGCTGAACGACGCGCAGCGCGGCAACCTGAAGCGCCCGTCAGAAGCCGCAAGCACCGAGCTGCTTGCCTTCGTCGCATTCTATGAACACCATATCCCGCAAGGCCAGCGCAACAAGGTCGTCGATTCGCAAGTGCGCACCTTCCGACACAATCGCGAGCATTACCAGAAGATCACCGCCAACCTGCTGCCGATCCTGTCGATGCTGACTTCCGGCGACTTGGGCATGAGCCTGTCGCCCGATCCGTTCGATGCCAGCGACATGCGCGCGATCATGAATTTCGAGAAGATCGAACGCGGCGGCCACGTGCTCTACATGTGCCTCGACTCGCTGCCCGATCCGTCGGTGGCATCGGCGATCGGCGCCTTGGCGCTGGCGGATCTGGCTGCGCGCGCCGGCATGCGCTACAACCTGGGCGGCTACCGCCGCATTTCGCTGTTCGTCGACGAAGTGTCGAACGTCATCAACCAGCCGCTGATCGAAATCCTCAACAAGGGCGCAGAAGGCGGCATCTTCACCACCTGCGCGATGCAGACGCTGGCCGATCTGGCGAAGCGGCTCGGCAGCGAAGACGCCGCGCGCATGGCGCTGGGCAACCTCAACAACCTGATCGCTCTGCGTTCAAAGGATCGGCCCACCCAGGATTTCATCGTCGAGACCTTCGGCAAGACGGCAATTCACACGCTGCGGGTCGGCTTGAACAATGCCTCGGATGCGCACCTGGGCGATTTCACTTCCGCCTATTCGTCGCAACTGACCGAGAGCTTGGAAGAACTGATCCCGGCCGACATCCTTGGCAAACTGCCGAATCTGCAATATTTCGCTTCGGTGTCGGGCGGACGGATCATCAAGGGACGCTTTCCGATCCTGAATCCGGATGACGATCAACCCGCTCCGGGAGCATCGGCATGATCCGCTTCGTCTCGACCGCGTCGCTGGCCACGCTGCTGATCCTCGTGCTGTACCTGCCATCGGCGTATCCGCCGCAGCGCTTCATCGATCAATTGCGTGCTGAGCATGCATCGACGACCGGGTTCTGGGGACACAATCATGCAATGCGAATCCTGTCGCGCATGCTCGATTGGCAAGCAACGGCAAAACAGACCGGCCCGTTGCTCTCCTCGGCAACAAACCCGGTCAACTCGGCGGTCGCGAGACAGATGACCGAGGTCAACCACCGGCTGTTCAGCAATCCCTATTTCCGCTCGATCGATACGCTGCTCGCGCTGGCGACCTATCGCCTATCCGTATTGATTGAATGGCTACCGATGTTACTGGCATTCATGCTGGCGGCCTTGTTCGATGGCGCCCTGGTACGCATCATCAAATCCAAGGAGTTTTTGCAGCACGATCCCGAAACGTTTGCGTTGCATGCCTGTGCCGCCATCATGACCGCATGTTCGGCGGTACTGGCGCTAGTCCTGCCGGTGACACTGCATCCGCTGGCATTCGCGGCGGTACCGATCGCAATGAGTGTCTTTGCGAGTCGGGCGTTGGCCAATTTTCATCGGCGCGGGTAGCCTGAATCAGGATTTCTTTATGCCATGCAAAATTCCGAACTTCAGCGGCTGGGGAATTCGCCATTAAACACCAGGCTCCACTGACGAAATGCCTCGCTCCAATCTTTCTCCCTTTCTGCGAGAAGGGCTTTGGCGGCATGCATCCATGCGTGTTCCACCGCATCGATCAATCGTGTTGCCTGTGCCTCTGTTTTCACCAGATGGAGAGTACCGGCCAATCCTACGGGATCCCGCAGGCCGCGACATTCCCTGCTGCGCAAAAGATCGAAAACTTCAAAGACGCAAGTGGCATATCCCTTTGGCCCGATGCATATGCCACTACTCGCGAGCAAAAGCTCAAGATGAATTGACGATAAAGGAATCGCTGGCGAGCGTGCGTTCCGCCAGTGCTTTATCAACTGAATGGTTTTACGCAGTTTGCCGCCGCTTTTTGCATTCGCCGCTTTGATGTAATTATTGTGTGCGGCAGGCGCTGTTTCCAGCCAGTCGCCACGACCGTCAGGGATGAGAAAAACCGGTACGCGGTGCTCTGTTTTGAATGCGTGGAATACTGCCGGCACCACGTCAACCGGTTCCGATCCGCCGCCGAAATGCACGACGATTGCCTGTGCATCCCACCGGACGTCGGTTGCCGGAAATCGTTCATTCAGATCGTTCCGAATGTTGCGGATAAACGTGTCGGAAGATATCCAACCGCTCCCCCATTTCAAAGCCTGTCTCGGAAATACGGTAAACAGGTCGACATCGCTGTACCCGCGTATCGCCGTTTCCCGCATCGAACTTCCAATAAAAAATGAATTTTTCAGTTCAAACGAACTCACCAATCGCCGTTTTATTGAATGTGCATGAAGCTTTGCTTTGGTGACGCCGCCTGCGGTCGGTTCCAGTTGTTGAAGAAGTCGGGCAAAGGCAAAAGGAATCCGCATGTCGCTTATATCTCCAACGTGCGTTTTATCTGCTCCCATTCCTGGGAAAGTCGTGGATTCAAGCGCTCGAAAACCGTTGCTGAAAGCGTTACGCCGCCGGTCGCCTTTGCTGTTTCATATATCGTAAAACTTTCCAAGGCCATCGCACTGAATTTGTCTGCTTTCGGTTTTGTCTGGAAAAGTCGGTACAAGCCGTTATATGTATTTTCAAAGCGGGTTTGCAGCCACTCCAGCCGAATCCAGCGCGATAGTATCTGCTCGCTAAAAAGCGCCTGGGCCATCGCGGCGGCAAAAGCCAAGCTGGAATTGCGGTTCAAAAGCGCCACGATCCATACGATCGCGTAGATCGCCGTTTGCATCCGGCTGATCTTGACCATCTCCCGCGCGATCTCCTTGCTGAACAGGCTGTTTTCCAATACTTGGGCGCCGATTCGTTTCAACGGATCGGCCTGATCATTGTTGTAATAGGCGATCGTTTGTTCATGGTTCAAGGGTACCTGGTAAGCGGAGGCGAGAAAATCTTGAACGCGTCTGTCGTGGGCGCGTGGAGCCAGGTGAAGGCGAATAGCCTGGCCAAGCACAAAGGATGCGATGACTGCGACGACAAAAGCCACTTGAATGCCGGGGTTCAGGGCCGGATGCGCGCCCTCCTCGACGAGTAGTGCGGCAACAGACAGTATCGCCGTCAGATAAAACAGACGGTCCGACCATTTCTCCGCGGTTTCCAATGGTCCGAAATACTTTTCCCGTATCGGGTCGACTTTTGTTTGCTGATTTGTCATGGACTGGATGATTTGTTCTGAATCCTTGGATAGAAACCAATGCCGACGACACGCTTCACGCCGACGGCAACGGCTTCGATTTTCGCAACCGTTTCCGTATGTCGGGATGCTCACCGCCGCCCGACCAGACACCGGTGTCGAGCCAATCCTCGAAATACCAAAGCCATTCCGCAGTCCACGGGAGGTAAGTCTCCACCAGTTTCATTTGCGGCTTCCAGTTGCGTTGTTTGGGCCACCACAAACACAGCTTTGTCCCTGTTCCGTCATGCGGATAGATGTGCGGTATGCGCTGCTCGCCGGCGATTGCCTTGAGGTCGGGAGAAAGGACGAACATTTCCGGTGAGCGCGCATCCGGCTTGATTCGCAAGAGACATTCGTATAAACGGGAACAGGCGCTTGGCGCAATCGCGAACCGGTACTGCAGTTCGCGCCCAGAGTGAAACGAAATACTGGCTCCAGGCAGGTTCAACACGCTGAGTTCCAACGCGCGCTGCGCGAGGTTGGATAGGGAAGCCGGACTATATTCCATCCTCAAGCGCCAAAAAATGTATGCTGACGGGCATTCACCGTGATGGGGGTCGCAAGCGAGGTAACGATGGCGATCTTGCCTGCTTGCCGGCTTGTGTTATATCGCTGTAACTGGTCCTGCTGAATGGCCCGTGCAGCACGTTTGCCAAATGCCGCTTCAACCAGCTTCACAATCTGGTCCGCTCCGGCACGATGCTCAATACTATCGAGGATGTTTTGCAGATCGGTGGAGAGGCGCTGATGCCACCATGTAAACGCTGCCTGACGTTCGCGGAAATTCATTCCGCTAGCCAAATTGTCGTGTGGCGCCGATGGATTCGGTAAATACCATTCTTCCGTGCCGGCTGCCCCAAGAAGGCGCGTGAAATAGCGCGGCATTGTCTCCACGATATCCAGCAGGAGGTCCAATGGGCTCGCGTGCGGCTTGGGCGCCTCGACTGTGTACGCTGCTGCCGCCAGCGTCGTGATGAATATGGACGTAGGCGCCATATCTGCACCACCGTTGATGCCGCCAAAAGCGACATTGCGGTGGAGTTTAAGGAGCTGCACCAGACGACAGAGCAGCCGTTCGAAAACCTGCTGTGCATCCGGCAATGGGGATATTTCCGCCTTGGTCAGTGAGTCTGATGCATACACCACGCGTTCGTCGACGGTAAAGACTGGAGAAATCGATGCCGCCATATTGAAGTGCTTCGCATATCCGCGAGGATTGGTAGCATGGTAATTCCGCAGCTGGCGATCGGGTACCCTTCCATGCGTTTCCCCGTAAGGCACCGACCATAACGGATCGTCAATCACCGGTGCGATATCTGCGCACATGCCGCCTGCGTATTCCAACGTAATACAACGCTCCCATCGCTGGATGCGCAAGCGATGCGTTTCGGCATACCTGTTCAACGCCGCATGCAACTGATTCAGGAGTAGTGCTAGCCCGTTGTCTCCGCCATATTTTCCCATCGCAGACCGGTCGAGGCGTGCAATCAAATCAATGTCGAACCCCTCTCGTGCATCATCCATTGGACGAATCAGCGTGCCCAGTTGGCGTGAGCCATGCGCATGCACTTGGAGCAGGACGCCGGCAAACTCATTGCACTCCGATAAATACTCTCCGGTGCCACGGTAAGACGACTCAAGTGCTTCCAGTTGCGTTTTGGTTGGCTCGTGGTGACGGCCTATGATTTCGACGATCTGGAAAAAATAGGCTGATGAACGATCAGAGAGTTGTGCGCGCACCGGCACAGGAACAGGTTCTCGTTTCATGCGTAGTTGTTTGGCTCCAGAGTCCGCGTTGCCGTGAATGCGCCTCTCCAAGCCCGAAATCGGTACAGGCGCTTTTCTTCACTGGATTGCCAAGGCAGGTATTATTGCCAATCCAATAATACAAATCCCCTGCGAAACCTATATGCATGGCAATTAGTGATTTAAATCACTATATATGGCACTGTATGGATATACAAGGAAAATTTAGCACTCGAATATTCAGAGTGCCAAATTGCGGCGCGCAGCACCCTTCTGATTAGATACTGCACGAATTATCTCCCTATAGGGGATATCTGGGACAGAATTTAATCTCTTTCTTGCAGTTGATTAGATTTCGATATATTTTTAAACCATGACGCTAAATACGCGGCACTCTCTAATCAGGAACCTTCAGGCAACCATGCCTCGGGGAATGCCATTCGACCTTGCGATGCTTGGCCAGCATGGGGTATCCGCTCAACTTGCGGCGAAGTACGTGGAAAGTGGTTGGCTGATTCGGTTGGCACAAGGGATATATGCCTTTCCGGGCGACACGTTGAATCAGCACGGCGCAATCAAATTCCTGCAAACTCGCGTTTCTGGCCTCCATGTCGCGGGCAAAACCGCCTTGTCCCTGCAAGGCGTGCGCCACAATCTATCCATACGGGACCAGCTCGTGCTGTGGGGAGACGTAAGATCGACGCTGCCGGACTGGTTTGTGTCCCGTTTTCCGGCACGGTATGTTCATGCCCGTTTATTCACGTGGGATGCTGGCTTTCCCATCGAAAAAAGCCTGACGACACCGCCAGGCGCCACCGAGGGTCTGCAAGTCTCGGTTCCAGAACGCGCTACCCTGGAACTGCTATATGAAGTCGGCACTCATCAGGGCCTTGAAGAAGCACATAACATCTTCTCCGGCCTGCGCAACCTGCGCAAGGACGTGATGGGCAAGCTGCTGGCCCGTTGCACCAGCGTCAAGACGGTCCGGCTATTCTTCACATGGAGCCGCGAAACCAGGGTGATCGATGTCGACAGCCTGCGCAATCAATACCCAATCCATGCCGGCAGCGACAAGCGCTGGATGAGCCGGCTGAAAGACGGCACCCTGCTCACCTTGAAACCCTAATGGACAATAGCTACGCACAAACTGTCCGCCTATTGCTGATGGCGGCGCCCGATGTTTTCGCGAACGAGATTTTTGCGATGAAAGGCGGTACGGCCATCAACCTGTTCGTGCAGGACATGCCGCGCCTATCTGTCGACATCGACGTCGTCTACCTGCCGTGGGCCACGCCGCGCGCCGATGCCTTGCAAGCCATTGATGGCGAACTGAAGGCGATCGCACAACGGCTGGAAAAACTCGGTTTGCAAAGTAGGGCAATCGCCAGCAAAGACCAAGGCGATACCAAACTGATCGTCGAGGACGACAACCACCAGGTGAAGATCGAAGTCAACGTCGTTTTCAGAGGCACGGTCCTGTCGCCCGAGCGCCGGATGCTGTGCGTCAAAACCGCCGAAATGTTCAGCGCGGAACTGGCGTTGCCGATTCTTGCGCCCGACGAGTTGTACGGCAGCAAGCTGGTAGCCGCGATGGACCGACAACATCCGCGCGACTTGTTCGATGTCTGGCACCTGTATCTGTCCGGCGGACTGTCGGCAGACACCATCGAATGCTTTGTCACCTATATCGCCGGCCATAACCGACCGATCCATGAAGTCCTTTTCGGCAACGAGAAGGATATCTCCCATGAATATCACAACGGTTTTGTTGGCATGACCACGGAACCAGTTGCACTGGAAACCCTGCTGGAAACCCGCCAGCGACTCCGCGCCGAACTGCCCAAAATGTTAACCGACAAGCATCGGCAATTTCTTGTCGGTCTGGCCAACGCACAGCCTGACTGGAGCCTGCTGCGCTGTCCGCATGCGGGCGATCTGCCGGCGCTGCGCTGGAAGCTGTCCAATCTTCAAGCCTTCAGCAAATCCCGACCAGCCGACTTTGAAAAGCAGGCAAGAGAGCTCGAGATCAGGCTTGGCTGAGGCGCGCGTCGGTGCCGCCAATATGCGGCACCTCAATCGCTACACCTTGCGAATTCGGTCCAGCTTTCGATGAACAAAGGAAACCAGCGTCAGCACATCGAGCGCGTCTTCTTCCGGCATCGGCCATAGCGTCTTCGGTGCATGCGCCAACGGGTTGCGCACCGCACCGAACAAGCCATTCAGCAGATGAATAAAGCCCTTCTGCTCGCTCTTCTCAGACTCGGTATGCAACGGATTCAATGCCAGCAGAGGGGCTTGCGTCGAGAATGCCTTGTTCACGAGATCGGCGCCATCCCCGGTCAACCCTGACAGCGAGCGGATACGCTCGGCCACTCCTTTGGTCGCTTCGAATACGGCGTGAAAATAATTGTCGTCCAATAGTTCGGCGCGACAGTAACGCAGCACCTCGTCATGCACGTTCCTCGCCTGCAGTGCCGCCTTGAGGCGGCCGGCGCGTGCGCGCGCTCCCGCCAGCGTGGATTCCTTCGTCGAGCGTGCCACCCGGCCGTCCTCTCGCACTTGGTAACCGGAGAAGGCGAGCACCATGTTCAGTTCATCGCGGCGCCACGCGAACGTTTCCGCATCTCTCACGTAGTTCACGGGGTTCATGGCCCGGTTGATCAACATGATCAGGTGGTTCCCCACCTGATGCCGATTCTGCGCGCCGACGAGCGCATTGAATAAGCGCTTCCACTTGGTCATTTCAGGCGACACGTCTTCGACGTCGATCTCCCGAAGCAGCCACTCGATTTGCGAGCCGGTCAGTCCGCGAGCCGTATCGCCGAGCACCTTGCAGGCCGCTTCGAGCTGCTGTGCGTTAAATGCGGGAACGTGGTCCATTCTTCTCCTTGGGAAAACGAAGCGGTTCAGCGATAGCCGATCGCCTGTAGCACGCTTTGCAACGCGCCCGGATTATTCAAGAAGCGTTGAAATCCCTGGTCCCATACCGCCGCGGAACGGTCCTGGGAAAGTGTCCAGCCATCGATCGCGCCGTAATCCTTTTCCCGGAGACGACCCGTATGGATGTGCAGCGTGTGGAACATTTCAATCGATTTCCGCTCAAGCTCGAAGCGCTCGGCAGAAAAACCATCCTTCCAGTAGTCGACAAACAGCAAGGGCGGGCACGGCCGGCGTGATCGCGCTTCATGCAGCCAGGTATTGATATGCAGATCCGCCAGGCCGGAACCGATGACGAAGATCAGATCGGCTTCCATCACATCGCGAGCGAGCGCGGCGTAATAGAACGAAAACGGCCGCTGCTGAATGGGCGAAAGCTTGTCCAGCCCCGTGATGATGGGGCTCCTGGCGACCTCGCTGCCATCCATGCGCCGTTTCCCCGAACCGCTGAAGCCGGCCAACTGCTTCGCCTCGTTCCGGTCGTCAAACCAGAAGAGTTCGCCGATCTCCGCGGTTCCATGGTTTGCATATGCCATGTGGACTGACCCGTGCAGATGGAACAGCGACGGGTGATCCCAATGCTGCCAGAAACCGGCATGATCAAACGCCGCAGGTCCATCTGTCGAATGCAGATATCCGGTGTAGAGATCACCGCAAGCTTGCAATGGAAAATCGTCGTAATTTGTCGTGTAGACCCGGGTAATGTGATCCGTCTCAAGCCAGTTCAAGAAATCGCCGAGCGGCGCGAGTGAGCATCCGGGAGTGTCACAGCAGGCGGACACCAGCTGATAGATCGTCTCGATGATTTTCGGCTGCAGGCTTCGCAACGCATCCCTGGAAATGCCGGATTGATTCTTCAAGAAAGGAAGCAAAATCGGACGATACTCATCCACCGCCCCCGCAGTCGGTCCATAGAAATGGATCAGCTCATGGACGCAGTGGTAAATCTGTTCGAAATGCACGATCCCGGGGCGCGTCAAATAGCCGGCGAGTCTGCCTTTTATCGTGGCGTAGGCACTGTCGCCGCCCTGATGCCGAACCCATGCATCGGCGCACACCCGCTCTTCGATCAGGTCCGACAGCGCGACGGTCGTCGGAACGCCATACTCGACCGACGCGCCCGCACCGACTATCACGACGGCTCGTTTCACGTAATTCCCCCCCTTGTTCTTGTAAGTGCATTGCCGGTCGCCTGCCGTGGTCGGTATGCACGATCTGAACACGTTGCGGGCGATCGAGAATTTTAACCGAGCTGGCGCCGCTCGATCGACGGCAGCGCGGTCTGTGCTGATGGCGAAATCCCCCTGACGCAAGCTCAATTCCGCCGCGACCTCCTCTCTCCGGATCGTTAAGCTTCTTCCATCAAACGACTTCCTTTGCATGCAACCGAAGGAGCAACATGCTCATGCCCCCTGCCACATCGCCGGACAACCCGATGCCGACCCGGCCCAATACCGACCAGGGACATGCGTCTTCCGTGGGATGGGTCATGCAGCATTTTCAAGCTGCCGGACTGCTGTTTCTGCTATGCGCTCCCGCATATGCGCAAGGATGCTGGGAGCAGGCCGCGCAACGCTATGGCGTGTCCGCCGACCTGCTCTACGCAATTGCGCGCGTCGAATCGAACCTGAATCCGCAAGCGATCAACCTTTCACACCGTTCGCATACCGGGTCATACGACATCGGACTCATGCAGGTGAACAGTTCGCATCTGCGCACACTTGCACGGTACGGCATTCACGAACGCGATCTCTATCATCCGTGTACCAATATCCATGTCGGCGCCTGGCTGCTGGCCGAAAGCCTTGCGCGCCATGGCGCTACCTGGGATGGCGTGGGCGCCTATAACGCGGCCTGCAGCCGGCTCAAGGGGCCGGCCTGCCGGGCTGCGCGCGCCAAGTATGCTTGGCTGGTCTATCGCCATCTTCCGACGCGGCACGCCGCTCAGCGGCAAGCGACGCCGGCCCGGACATCGCGCCCGAATCCGATGCCGTTGATGTCTTCCGTGCGGGTGTCGCCATGATAGTGCGCACGCTCCGGCTTTTGTTTCTGCTCAGCGTTGCCGGCGGAACTGCGCTGTTGGTGATGTCATGCAGTCTGCCGCTGCAGCGAAACGGACAGGGGCAAGCTGCGAGCGCGCACGTTACTCCGCCGGTTCGAAAAATCGCACAACTGGGTTTTGGGCGTAATGCAGCGTTTGCAATCTGCACGGCACCGGCTTGCCCCGCCGTCACGCGCAAAACCCTGCCGCTGATACTGCCGCCGGCCACCGGGAGCGCTGCACCGGTCCTCGACCTTGCGTCGACGCTCAGCCCCGGCGAAGAGTATCTGCCGGCAGCACGCCATGCCGTCGACGCGGGCGCCAAACCCGCCCCTATCCCGCACGCACCGGTCGTCGTGCATTTCGCCTCCGCCAGTAGCGCGCTCTCGGCTTCCGGCAAAGCAATGCTGGACCAAGCCCTGCCTGCCATGCGCGATGCCGGCCGGATTCTCATCATCGGCCGCACCGACAGAACAGGCAGCCGCATCGCCAATCAATCGCTCGCACTGGCACGGGCACGTACCGTCCGCGATTACCTGAAAACCCGGCTTTCGTCACCCGCGCCCGTTCTCGCGCTCGATGCGCAGGGCGCCTGCTGTTTCGCCGCATCCAACGACACGCCGCAAGGGCGGCAGCAGAACCGGCGTGTCGAGATCGTCTTCAGCGTTCCCGAGCGGGCGGCGCCATGACGCTGATGCCTTCGCCTGCTCGACCCGTGCCGCACCAAGCCGTTCGACGCTCAACTTTTCTTTGGAGGATGTCCATGCATACCGCTCTTCTCAAGTCGTCCGTGGTCCACCCTGGCCGCAAACCGTTCGCCGCCGCATTGCTGTTGGCGCTGTTCGTGATCGGCCTGTGCGCCGCATTCCCGTCCCATGCGCTGGACCTGGTCGCCTTCACCGGCATCACCGGCCCGTTGACGTCGGCGCTGACCCAGATTTCATCGTTAGGGCCGGGCATCAAGGCGCTGGTTGGCTTCGTCGGATTCGTGGTCGCGCTGATCTCGCTGTCCGCATTACGCAACTTCGGGCCGGTGCTGTTCTACGTCGGCCTGGCGATCTTCGCGGCGGTCGGCCTCGTGATCGCCGGCGCGATCATGGGCGCGGTGCTCTAGGTAGCGGCTCGGCCCATAGCGGGAGAACGATATGCAAGCGGAAACCTACATCCCCCGGCGCCTCGACGATCAATGGAAGCTCGGCTTCTGGGACAT
This sequence comes from uncultured Noviherbaspirillum sp., assembly GCA_966211585.1. Taxonomy (GTDB): domain Bacteria; phylum Pseudomonadota; class Gammaproteobacteria; order Burkholderiales; family Burkholderiaceae_D; genus Noviherbaspirillum. Next base: position 21,443 of record CBIHNU010000034.1, read on the forward strand.
CGACGTCGCCGCCCCGGTGCTGTTCTGTTTCTTCGTTGGCTACCTAGCGGGTTCCAAGACGTCGTTTGCCGTCTGCATGGCGATCGGCCTCCTGCTGTCCCGCTGGCTGTCCCGCATCAAGGCGGACAAGCATCCAGCGTTCGCGATGCACTGGATCTACTGGTGTCTGCCACCCAATCCGCTGACCGCGATGCGCGCCACGCCGCCGTCGCACTTGCGCCGCATGGTCGGCTGAATCCGGGAACTCGCCATGGACCTTCTCAAGCTAGACACCGATCTGAAAGACATGCGCAGGCGTAATCACCGCCTGGCGCTGGCCGCTGGCGGATTGATCATGGCGTTGCTGCTCTGCCTCGCCATCATCCTCAACGTCATCGGCACCGAGCGCACCATCGTCGTGCCGCCGTCGATCGACAAGACTTTCTGGGTCACCAAGGACCGGGTCAGCAAGTCCTACCTGGAACAAATGGGCAGTTTCATCGCCTGGCTGATTCTCGATGTGTCACCAGCGTCGGTCGACTGGAAGAAAGACGTCCTGCTCAACTACGTCGCGTCCGATCAGTACGGTGCGATGAAGTCGCGGCAGGAAATCGAGGCGGACAGGTTGAAGCGCATCAACGCCAGCACCTTTTTCCTGCCGCAGCAGCTTGTCGCCAGCGAAGCCAACCAGACCGTGGTCATCCGCGGCCGCCTGCGCACGCAAGTCAACGGACAGGACACGGCAACGGACACCAAAACCTACCTCGCCGAATTCCGCTACGCCGGCGGCCGCATGCATCTGCATACTTTCAAGGAGATTTCGCAATGATCAGGAAACCGCGGCTAGCGCCGCTGCTGATGACGACATGCGCGCTCGCTGCCCTGCCGTCTTATGCGCTGCAAGTCGTCGATGCGCGCGACGGCGTCGCGGTGGAAGCCGTCATCGCACTCAAGGAACCGACCCGCATCCGCATCGAGAATGCGCCGATCACCGACGTGTTCGGAAACATTTATTCCAGCAATTGCGGACCGTCGCCCGCCACGGCCGGTACGGCTGCCGCCATGACGCCTGCGGCACCGGTAGTCAATCCCGCCGGCGAAATTGCGCTCGAATGCGATCGCGACAAGGGCGAGATTTATGTCCGACCGGTCGGCAACGCGGCCAAGCCGATCAATCTGTTCGTGTCCTCGGCCAACGCCACCTATACGCTGCTGCTACGGCGTTCCGATACGCCATCCGACACGATTGTCATTCGCGACCGCACGCCCCGGCCGGCAGGGACGAGCATGTCTTCTTCCCGCCAGGGGCCGCTCGGACCGTCGGCCAACCCGATCCGCGCGATGAAAGCTTTGCTGGTGGCGATGGCGTCCGACCGCGTGCCTGCCGAAATCCGCGTGGAAGAAACCAATCGGCCTGTTCCGCTCTGGAACGAGACCCGGTTTTCACTGATGCGGATCTATGAAGGCCGAAGCCTGATCGGCGAAAAATACCTGCTGACCAACCTCAGCAAGCAGCCAATGGTGCTGGCGGAACAGGAATTCGACCATGCCGACGGCGACGTGATCGGCATCGCGATCGACAACCTGAACTTGCGCCCGGGCGACAGCACCAGCGTCTATGTGATCCGGCTGGGGAGCGGATCATGACCGTGTTCGACCCGTCGAAACTCAGGAACGCGGCGGCACGCCTGTCACCGAAGCACCGCCAGTATGCCGCATTCGGGGCAATCATGGCATGTGGCGTGGGCACACTATGGGCGGTCTTCGCGTTCACCGGCGGCGCCAGGGTGACACCTGCTTCCCGCGCCACGACAGTTGCGGGTACGCCCACCAACATCGGCGTCATGGCGCCGGGCCAGCAGGTCGATCCGCTCGATCAATGGGTGGGCACCGCCGGCCGCAAGCTCGCGCAATACGAACACGAGCGCGACGAGCAATCCCGCATCAACCGCGAGCGCAAGGAATTCGAGGATTGGACCCTGCAGCGCTTCGGCGAACTGGAGCAACAATTGATGGCGAAAGCGCCTGCCGTTCCGGCGCCGCCACCATCGCCCCCAGCGCCAGCACCTGTACTGCCGCAATATCCGCCCGCCGATGCCTTGCCCGCCCATCTGCCGCCACCGCCTGGACAGTCCGCTGCGGCGTCCGACACGCCGTCTAACCGGACAGAAGCACCCGCGCCCGGCCTCGTGCATGTATCGATGGCCGATACCGGCAAGGCGCCGCCCTCGCCCGCCGCAACCGGTCATGACGGTCATGGCGGGCCAGATACGATCAGTACCTATCTGCCAGTCAGTTTCACGCGCGGCGTGTTGCTAGGCGGACTGGATGCGCCGACCGGTGGCCAGGCACAGTCCAATCCGCAGCCGGTATTGATCCGGCTGTCCGACAATTCGGTGCTGCCAAACCGGTTCCGCGGCGAATACCGCGACTGCTTCGTAATCGCCGCCGGCTACGGCGACATCGGCTCCGAGCGCGCCTACCTGCGCACTGAAAACCTGTCCTGCGTGCGCGACGACGGATCGACGCTCGAAATCAAGATCCAGGGCAGCGTCTACGGCGAAGACGGCAAGGTCGGCATGCGCGGGCGCCTGGTGACTAAGCAGGGGCAGATGCTGGCCAACGCGCTGCTCGCCGGCATTGCCAGCGGCATCGGGCAAGGCCTGTCCACCGCGTCCACCAGCTACAGCACCTCGGCGCTCGGCACCATTGCCAACATGTCCGGCAGCGACGCCTACCGCGCCGGCCTCGGCAGCGGCGTCGGCCACGCGCTGGACCGCCTCGCCCAGTACTACATCAAGCTCGCCGAGCAAACCTTTCCTGTCGTTGAGATCGACGCCGGCCGCGAAGTCGATGTCGTCATCACCAAGGGGGTGCGGATCGAGACGCCGCTCCCCGTCAATGCCCACCCAACCGTGTCGGTTGCCGCCGCGCGCGGCATCCCGGACGAACGCACCATGAAAGGATCGAACGATGAAGATGACTGATCGCGCGCTGCCCGCAGTCGCGCTCGCCTGCGCGGCCATCGCGTTCAATGCGGCGGCAGCAGCGCCGCCCGCGACGGAAGAAGCCCGACTGCTGTCCGCATTGCAAAAGGCATATCCCGGCACGCAGTTCACGCGCGTCGCGCGCACGCCGATCCCGGAACTGTATGAGGTCTGGATGGGTGCCAACATGGCGCTCGTCTCGCGCAAGAATCTGCGCTACCTGGTTTTCGGCCGGGTATTCGATACACGGACCATGATGGATCTGACCGCACCGAAGCTGGCGCAGGCGCAGGATCAGCAGAACCGCAACGACAGCCAGCAAAGCGCCGTGCCAGTCATCCCGATTGACCAATTACCGCTGGCCGACGCGATCAAGACCGTGCATGGCGATGGCAGCCGCGCGATCGCCGTCTTCAGCGATCCCGCCTGTCCGTATTGCAAGCGGCTGGAGCCGGAACTGGGCAAGCTCGACAACGTGACGGTCTATACCTTCCTGGTGCCGTTCCAGGGCGATGCACTGCCGATTGCGATCTGGTGCAACGCGGACCGGCAGGCTGCCTGGCACCGGTACATGGTGCAGGGCGACCAGAGCGTAGCCGCCGCCTCGCCGCAACCGGCAACTTGCCCCCACCCGATCGAACGCAATCTCGCGCTCGCGCAGCGGCTGCAGGTGCGTGGCACGCCGACGATCTTCTATGCGGATGGCAGCCGCACCGACGGCTACGTCGATGCCGCCGAGATTGCCTCGCATGCGGCAGCTGTGGCTGCGCACACGCCGCCCTCCGCAGCCGCGCCGCAGGAGATCTTGCCATGACACGCGCCATCCTTCTTGCACGCGGTATCGTCGCCGTCGCAGCCAGCATATCGATGGCTGCCTGCACCAGCCTCAGCGGCCTCGGCGGCGGCGCCGAGTATGGCTGCAAAGCGCCGCCAGGCGTGCAATGCGATTCGGTCTCCGGCAATTACTACAATGCGCTGCGCAACAATCTGCCAAGCCAACGCCTGCACCACCAACCGGCTACCGCAGACAGCGCAGCGGCTCCCGCCAGGCAGCCGGTCGCCATGCAGTCGTCGTCGACAGTCGACACCCTGACGGCGATGCCGTTGCGCTCGCAGGCCCGCGTGCTGCGGCTCTGGGTCAAACCGTGGGAAGACACGGACCACGACCTGGTCGACCAGAGTTTCGTATACGTACAGATCGATAACGGCCGCTGGCTGATTGACCATGTGCAGCAGCGCATTCGCAGTGCGTATGCGCCGATTCGTCCGCCGCACGCCGCTGCGCAACCTGCCGATACGACGGCCAGCCCGACTGAGCCGCGCCAGCCCGACGTAGCGTTCCACGGCGCTGCGCCGTTTTCCGGCACGGCAAGCCCGCACCCGGGTTCCGCTAATCCAGCTACCGGCGACAGCCAATAACCGCACGAACGAGGAGGCACGCATGTTTGATTCTCTTTACAGCGGCTTGCGCGACGGCGCCGGTATTAGCGGTCTGTTCGGCTTGCGCAGCGATGACGAATCGCCTGCCGAGCAATTCGCGAGCTGGCTGCCGTATTCAGCCTATATCGGCACCGACGCGCTGTTCGTCAACCGGGATAGCGTCGGTTTCATGCTCGAAGTCATGCCGCAGTCCGGCGCGGACGAGCGCATGGTCGAAGTGCTGATTTCGCTGTACGCGACCTGCCCGAAGGGCGCGGGCGTCCAGTTCCATCTGTTCGCGTCGCCGCATGTGCGCAACCTGCTGCGCCGCTATGCGAACCTGCGCACCGAAGATGATGAGCAGATCGAGAAAGCGAAGCACTGGGGCCGGCCGGCACGCAACGACAACCTGTTCCGCCGTCTGGCACGCCAGCGCGTCGGTCACCTTCTGCAGGGCGCGCAGCAGTCGATGACCGCCGGATTCCACTATACGATACGCGACTTCCGGTTGATGCTGAGCGTCGCACTGCCCGGTTCCGCCGCCGACCTGAACCGGCGCGATGAATTGATCGCGCTGCGCGAGGCGATGGCCACCACGCTGCGCGCCGCATCGCTGCCCAACCGTGTCTGCGTCGCCGCCGACCTGATCAACTGGTGCGCGCTGTTTGTCAACCCGGACCGCATCTCGTGCACTGATACACCCAGCCTGCATTACGACGACGGCCGCGAGATCCGCGACCAGATCATCGACTTCGACACAATCCAGGATGCCCATGCCAATGGGCTGCACCTGTGGAAGGAAGGAGACTGCCGGGCGCTGGAAGCCCGGTTCTACTCGATCAAATCCTTCCCGGAGCGCTTCGCGCTGTGGCAGATGGGTTCGCTGATCGGCGACCTGATGCAGCCGGCGTTGCAATACAACGCGCCGTTCCTGCTGACCATGGGCGTGCATGTGCTCGACCCCAACCTCACGAAAACAGCGGTCACCGCCAACCACGTACGGGCGACGCAGAATGCGCAGAGCAAGATGGCGGCGGTGATGCCTGACGTGGGCAAGAAGCTGAAAGACTGGAATGCCGCGGCTGACGCGATCGATGTCGGCGGCGCCCTGGTTTCCATGTACCACCAGCTTGCCGTCTTCACGCCATCCGGTCAGGCGGTCGCCGTCGAGGAAACCGCCAAGGCGATCTGGCGCGCGCGCGGCTTCGAACTGAACGCCGACGTCTACATGCAGCGCCAGGCATTGATCGCCAGCCTGCCGATGACCTTGTCCGAGCGCTTCCATCGCGACTTGAAAAAGATGCGCCGCGTCACGCGCAAGACGATGGCGAACGCGATCCATCTGGCGCCCCTGATCGCCGAATGGCGCGGTACGCGCACGCCGACGCTGGTGTTTGGCGGACGGCGCGGCCAGTTGATGACGCTGGACCTGTACGACAACGATTTGGGCAACTACAACTTCGCCATCATCGGCGCACCCGGCTCCGGCAAGTCGGTGCTGATGAACGAGATGGCATGGTCGTACCGCGCTATCGGTGCCAAGGTCTGGATGCTCGATCTGGGGCGCTCGTTCGAAAAGCTGTGCCGCAAGGCAAAAGGCACTTACATCGAATTCCGGCCGGATATCGACATCTGCCTGAACCCGTTTTCGACTGTACGGGACATCAACGAGGACATCGACATGCTGGTGCCGGCCATCGCCAAGATGGCGTCGATGCAGCACGCGCTGGACGAGGTGCAGTACAAGGCGATCTCGGCGATGACGCTGAAGCTGTTCCGGGAATACGGGCGCGACCTGACCGTGACCGGGCTGCGCGACGCGTTCAAGACCGGCACCATCGCCGAACTCGGCGTGGTCAACGACGCGCGCATCCGCGACCTGGCAATCATGTTGAATCCATATGCGAAGGGCGGCCAGTACGAGCGCTTCTTCGAGGGCAGCAGCAGCATCGATTTTTCCAACGACTTCATCGTCATCGAAAACGAGGAACTGAAGCGCAAGCCGGACCTGCATGCGGTGGTCAACATCCTGCTGCTGTACCAGATCACCGGCGAGATGTACCTGACGCGCAACCGCAAGAAACTGCTGTTCATCGACGAACTGAAACAGCAGCTTGGTGACATCGGCGCAAATGATCCGGTTAAGGCGGCCGTCGTCGAAGAAGCGGCGCGCCGCGCTCGTAAGTACGGCGGCGCGCTCGGCACCGCGACGCAAAGCGCAGACGACTATTACGGCTCGGCGCAGATGGAAGCTGCATTCAATTGTTCAGACTGGGTATTTTTGCTGCGGCAGAAAAAGGAATCGATCGAAATGCTGGACCGCAAAGGCCGGCTGACGATGGACGAATCGAAGAAACGCCTGCTCAACTCGTTGCGCACCGAGCCCGGAGTGTTTTCCGAGCTATATATCTCGTCACCGGTCGGCGAAGGCGTGGCCCGCAATATCCTCGACCCGGCCACGCATCTGCTGTTTTCCAACAAGCTGGAAGACAACGCGCCGCTCGACGAACTGCGTGCGCAAGGCTACAGCATCGACGACGCCATCGCCGAACTGCTGCGGCAAAGGGGGCACGCGCTATGAGAGCTTTCCTCGTCCATACCCTTGCGACAGTAGCAGTGGTCGCTGCGGCGCTACTCGCCTACGACCGCGTGGTGACGCACCCCGCGCAACTGGTCGGCGTCGTCGACGTCGGCGAAGTCTACCGACTGAAGGAAGCGGAATTCACCCGACTCGTTACCAGGGCCGCTTCCGACGACGAGCGCCAGCAAGCGTTGACGGTCGCACGCCAGTTCGCGCAACGGCTGCCGCTGGCGCTGGAAGAGCTGCCGCGCGACTGCCGCTGCCTGGTCATCGTCCGCACCGCGATTGCCGGCGTGCCGCCGCACGCGGTCGACCTGACCGCACTGCTGAAGAGCAAGGTAGCGCTGCCATGATCGTCGATCCGGCCACGCTCGGTCCACCGGTGCACAACAATCCGCCACTGCGCCGGGCGCTCTGCCTCATGACCCGCTCGATCGCCGGTGCGTGGCGCCTGGTGCGACGCCATTGGATGTCGATGGTGCCGGTATTCGCCATCTGGAGCCTCGCGTTTGCGCGCGTTTTCGTCAATCCGACGCCGCATCTGCCGCTGCTGTTCAATTGGACGCCGAGCCTCCCTTACAAACTCGTACTGGTGCAATACGGGCGGCAGGCGCTCAAACGCGGCGATTTCATCGTCTATGCATTCGACGGTGCCGCGCAACGCATGTACCCGGGGCTGCGCGCGCAGCCGTTCTTCAAGCAGATTCGCGGCGTGCCGGGAGACCGCGTAACGACCATCGATCGGCAGGTATTCGTCAACGGCCTGCCCATGGGCCTTGCGAAAACCGTCACCTTCGATCGTCGTCCGCTTACGCCGATCGGCGCCACCATCATTCCGCCCGGTTACTACTACGTCCAGGGCACGCATCCGGACAGTTTCGATTCGCGCTATCGCGAAAGCGGCCTGGTGCGTGCGGACCAGGTGATCGGCAAGGTCTTGCCCTTGTTCTGACAGAGTCTCCATGCGAACAATCCTTTTCCTGATCGCGCTATACGCCTCTGCTGGCGCCGTATCGGCCCGGGACCACAGCGCCATGCCCTTCAAGGACGATATCCCGCTGAGCACCTACCTCGACGCGCTGGAACGAATCGCGCCGGCCGCGCGTGCCGGCGCCGACGCCTATCTGGACGCTTTCCGGCGGCGTTGCGGCCGCGCACTGGAAACCGTCGCGCTGCGACGGGCAATTGCCGACGGTTTCGGCGATCCGGTGCTGATGGCGATGATGCGAGCCGCCGCCCGGCACGACGCGGCGGCACTGCGCCGCCTGTCCGGCTCCGTGTCTTGCGATGGGGGGATTGAGTAATGACGCCTCGCCTCGTGTCTGCCCTCCTCGCCACGGCATTGATCGTCTGTGGCCTCGCGCATGCAGAGGACCTCGGCGCGATCGGTCCGGTCTACCCGATCAGCGAGCCGCATCTGCTGGACTTCATCCGGCAGCGACTGCGCGACAAGGAACGCAGCGGCGAGCTGCAGAAACTCGAAGCGCAGGCGCGTACGCGCGGCACCGACGCCATGCTTCATGCGAAGCCGGTGGCGAACATCACGCCGGCGAAGACAGCGCGCACATTCTATTTTGATCCGACTTTCACGCTGGACCACAACGTCTTCGATGGCACGGGCCGGCTGCTGTTCGCGGCCGGCACGCGCAAGAACCCACTCGAAGTCGTCTCGCTCTCCAAGCGCCTGCTGTTTTTCGACGCGCGCGACCAGCGGCAGGTGGCCCGTGCGCGCGCGCTGATGGCGTCGTATCACGACCGCGCCAAGCCGATCCTGGTCGGCGGCTCCTATCTCGATCTGATGCGATCGTGGCAGATGCGCGTGTACTACGACCAGGAAGGGATATTGACGCGGCGCTTCGGCATCACCCACGTGCCGGCCGTCGTCTCGCAGGAAGGCTTGCGGCTTCGTATCGATGAACTGGTGCTGCCATGAACAGGCTGATGCGCATTTTCCTGGTGCTGGTCCTGGCGACGTCATTTTGCAGCGTGCGGGCGGCAGATATTGCGACGTGTACCGGCAAGTTCCCCAACCCGATCACCGATATCTGCTGGAGCTGCATCCTGCCGATCTCCATCGGCAGCGCACGCGTCGCCAACGTCGGCGGGCAAGAGGACATCGACAATCCGTCGAATCCGGTCTGCAGTTGCGGCGTGAATCCAACGATCGGCCTGTCGATCGGTTTCTGGGAACCGGCACGCCAGGTGGAGGTGGTGCGCAAGCCATTCTGCCTGGTGTCGCTCGGCGGCATCGACATGGACCCCGGCATTCCGGCGCCGGAAGCGGCCCGCTTCACGCGCCCTGAGGGCGATGGCGACGGCGGCAGCTTCTATCAGGCGCATTTCTACGTGAATCCGGTGATGTACTGGTTGGGCGTAGTCACCGATTTCCCCTGCCTGGAACGCGGCTCTTTCGACCTGGCGTACCTGACCGAAGTTGATCCGCTCTGGAACGACGACGAACTGACGCTGATCCTCAATCCCGATGCGGTGCTGTTCGCCAATCCGGTCGCTGTGGCCGCCTGCGCCGCCGACTGTGTCGCGGCATCCGCCGGCTTCGGCATCCGCGACCTGTTCTGGTGCGCCGGCTGCCAGGGCAGCATCTACCCGCTCGATGGCCAGGTGCCTTACCACATGGGCGGCGTGCGCACCGCCGCGCTGCTGACGCAACGGCTCACCGCCAAGATGCACCGCGAACTGCTCGCCCGGGGCTGGCACGGCCAAGCCGGTCTGTGCGGACCGTACTTTCTGCCGGTGATGGACAAGACCGCGTACAAAACGCAACTGACCTATCCGATCCCGAACACCGACAAGATCGACGGCAAGTGCTGCCAGCCGTTCGGTCGCACCACGGTGCTGTGGGGCGCCGGCAAGGAATATCCGGTCCGGGGCGAAGACTTTGCTTTCATGCTGTTCAGAAAAAGGAACTGCTGTGTCGGCTACTAATCCACATCCGCGCCTGGTCTGCGTTGGCCTGCTAGGCGCCCTTCTGGCCGCACCTGTCGGCATGTACAACGCGATGGCGCAAGGCTCATCTGTTGTCACCGATGCCGACGTCGCCCGTGTCCGGCGCAGCCAGCCGAACGTGACCGATCAGGACATCGAGCATGCGCAACAGAAGTACCGGATGCCAACCGAGCAGGAACTGCGCCGCGTACCAGTCCCGTCTGCGCCCCGTCTCGATGCGCTGCCCCGACCCGCTTCGTCGCCTGCGGTCGATCTCGAAGCGTTGGCCAAGGGCTATGCAGCCAGTACCGACCCAATGCATGCGGTACCAGCCATGTCATCCGGCCCGGAACTTCTGATCTTCGTCAGTTTCTCGATGCCGCCCGCCACGCTACAGCGGCTGGTAGACCAGGCGGCAAAGACGCATGCGTCGCTGGTACTGCGCGGTTTCGTGAACGGCTCGCTGGGCGACACCGTCGCGCGCGTGCAGGCGCTGATCGGCAAGCGCCAGGTCGCGTTCCAGATCGACCCGCAGGCCTTCGATCGCTTTTCGGTATCGCACACACCCACCTTCGTGCTGGTGCGCGACGGCAGCCAGGCGCAGCCGTGCAGCGCCGGCCGGTGCCTGCCGTCGGATGCCTTTGCCGCGACAGCGGGCGACGTGAGCCTCGACTACGCGCTCGAATTCATCGAGCGCGGCGCGCCTCGCTTCGCCGCGCAGGCGCATGGCTATTTGCAGAAACTCAGGGGGTAGTCATGCGCGATATCATTGTCATCGTCACCCTGTTCTTTTTCATCTGGACGCCCACGCTGGCGCTCGCCGCGCCGCATGATGAAGGCATCTCGGCCGGCAATGCGGCCAATCCGGTCGTCCGCGGCGGCATCGATCAAACCGATGCGGCGGCCGTCGTTCCCGGCTACACCAGCACGCCGCCGGAAAGCGCGTATTACGGGCAGTCCAATCTCGCCGGCCAAGCCGATGCGCATCTTGTCAACTGCGCGCAATCGCCGGGCGATCCAGTGTGCGAAGCACAGCGCGGCGCGATCCAATCCGCGAACACGCCAAGGGAAGCCATCACCGCCTATGATCCGGGCGTGGCGTCGGCCAAAGATATCGCCCGCAATCCCTCGCTCGCGCTGGGCAGCCTCGCTGCGTACTACGCCGGCTGCAGCACGACGGATGTCGCCACGCCGGCAATGACGCAACCGCGTCTATGTCATCGCTATGCCGGGATAGGCAATTACCAGTGCTCCCGCACCTTGACCGTCGCGACACAATCCGGCGCGAATTGCAGCCCAGGCGACTGGTTCGCGCATGCAGGCGCGGGCAATGCCGGCTTCGATGCGCAGTGCCTGCCGGATCGGTCCGACACCGCACAGCATTTCCGCATCACGCAGGCGGGCGATCCGGTCGCCTTCTTCGATGCCGACCTCACCGTGCCGCGCGTTTTCCCGCAGCAGGTGGCGGACCTGGGCGCCGCCGGCACATCCGGCGTCGATGGCGCGCCCGCGCACAACTGGGTATGGCTGGCCGACAGTTCCTGCACCGCGACCACCTGCACCGCAACCGCGTTCATCGGGCCGGACCACTATGCGGCCTGCAATGGCGGGGACAGTTCCGGAGCGCCCTGCGCACCGACGGTGCCGTTCATCCGGACCTACGGCGCGTGTCCATCGGGGCAGCAGCAAGGCGGCGTCATCCAACGTCCGACCGGCGCAACAAACATTGGTGCCGCAACGCCAGTCAACGCACCGACAGACGCGGCGCCGCGTGTCATCGACTATTACGGCGATTCGACGGTATGGGGGTATGCGAGCGGCAGCGGCGCTCAGGTCGCCCAGCCCGCGCCGGCCGCATTCGCTTCGACATTGCCTGCCGCGGCAGGCTTCGATGTGCACAACGAGGGCGTCAGCGGCTCCACCGCCTGCGAGCTGCTGCACGGCACGGACGGCCAGCATCCACCATGGGAGCAGCAGATGGCGGCATCCGCCGCCTCCTTCGTGATCATTAATCATGCAATCAACGACGAGTGGCAGGAAAGTCTGTCCGAATACCAGTCGTGCCTGAGCCAGCTCGCACAAATCGCGACACAGCACGGCAAGCAGGTCATCTTCGAAACCCCGAATCCGACCCGGGACAGCGGCCCCGGCGGTCTGGATGTCTATGTACAGGCGATGCGGGACGTCGCGGCACAAGAGCACGTACCCGTCATCGACCAGTACGCCTACCTGACCGACTACCTGGCCGGCCAGAGCCCGACCACAATCGCGCCGGATGGCTTGCATCCGTCCGATGCCGTCTATGTGATGAAAGGCAAGTATGCGGCCCAGACGTTCACCACGCTGTTCCTGCCGGGTGCCGATTCCGGCAGCGCGGCGGCGACCTTTGATCCCTCGCACTGTTATGCGCCGTCGGCTGCCGTGGCGCCGCTCGCCGGGACGGACACGACGGGGACGTTTGCGGCGCCTTACTGGACCGATGCCGGCATGCGCACGGTCACCGGCTGGCAAAACAACCCGGACTTTCCGCTTCCCGTACCCAAGATGACGCTTAGCTATGCCAAGCCGGCGACGCAGTCGGCCGAAGAAGACCACTGGGACGACCAATGCCCGGTGCCGACAGCTGGCAGCCGATGCACGCTGACGAGCGCCGACGTCTGTGTCGACGGCCCCGCTACCAAACGGATCGACGGCAAGGATGTGACACGCGCATGCTGGAAATACCAGCGCACATTTTCCTGCGCCAGCGGCGCACCACTCGACGAATGCGCGCCGCTGGCGGCATCCGGCTGCACGCCCGCCGCCTCCACTTGCACGCAAATGAACGCCGCCACTGGCGTCTGCGAGGTGTTCCAGGACACGTACAACTGTCCGGTTCCCGCCCAGACCACTACCACCGCGAGCAATTGTCCGAACAATGTCTTTTGTCTCGGTGACAGCTGCTTCAACACGTCGTATACGAACGACGCCGACTTCGCCCGTTCGATGTCCTACATGGAAGCGGCGCGCGAAGCGGGCGTCTACCTCGACACCGACCGCATGCAGGTGTTCAAGGGAGAACAAAACAACTGCCGCAACCGGCTACTGAAGAACTGCTGCTATACGGACAATGCTGGCGCCGGCATGACCAATCAGTCGATGTTCGGCGTCGGCTCACGGCTGGTCTACGACGTGCTGATGAATTCGGAAAACCGCGAATTCATCTACCAGGGCGTGCAGGCGCTGCTGACCAGTGGCGGGTTTTCAGGCAGTTTCACATCGTATGGCGTGACGGTCGCGGTCAACGGTACCGCGCTGCCCGCCGGTTCCGTCACGCTGTTTTCCGGCGACAGCATCGCGGTGGCCGTCGATCCATGGTCGCTGGCCATCGCCGTCGTGATCTATGTCGTGATGTCGATGATGTCCTGCAACGAAGAGGAAGGAAAACTCGCGATGAAGGAAGGCGCGCACCTGTGTCACAGCGTCGGTGAACGGTGCTCTTCCTGCATTCGCGTCCTTGGACACTGCGTTTCCTGTATCGAACACACGACATCCAAATGCTGTTTCAACTCGGTGCTGTCGCGTCTCGTCAATGAACAGGGGCGGCTTCAGGTCGGCAAGAACTGGGGCGACGCCGAACATCCGGACTGTTCCGGCTTTACCGTCTCGCAATTGCAATCGCTCGATTTCGCCGCGATGGACCTGACCGAGTTCTATGCATCCATCGTTCCCAGCATGCCCGATGTTGGCGCCCTTCAGGCCGCGAATGCCGCGCGGGTTGCACAACTTGTCTCCGCTCCCAGCGGAACGCCCTTACCGGGATCAATGCAAACGCCGCCGTCGACCCAGGTGCACGGCCCTGCGCCTGCCCCAACACCGATTTCGGGACCGGGACCGACGCCGGCGCCGACCAATCCGGATGTTTCACCGTTCGGCCAAGACCCGGCGCTCTATCGATCAACGTTCTCGGAAGAATTCGAAAATGGCTTCAACACTGGCCTTTGGAATGACACCACCTGGTATGAGAGTTCAAACGCAACCAGGAACTACACGGTGGAAGACGGCGTACTGAAGATCTGGCCGGAGCGCGACGCATCGGGCAATTTCTTCAACCGCACCATCGATACCGACGGCAAGTATTACCAGACCTACGGCTATTTCGAGATCGAGGCCAAGCTCCCGGTTGGTCAAGGCACCTGGCCGGCGTTCTGGCTGCTGAACCATGACGATGTCACCCTGCGGCCCGAGATCGACATCCTCGAAGCCTATGCCGGCGGTGGCCCGAACAGCGGCTGGTCCGATACCAACCTGCATCCGACCGCGTTTGCGTCGACCATCTGGCCGACCGGTATCCAGAGCGGCCCGACTGGCGGCACCAAGACTTTCGCAGACCTCGGCGACCTGTCCGCCGGCTTCCACAAGTACGGCTTGAAGTGGGAGCCGGGCAAGCTGACCTTCTATTTCGACGGGCAGGAAATGTATTCGGCGAATGTGAGCATGAGCGGTCGGATGTACCTGCTGCTCGACCTGTGGTTCGGCAGCGCCAGCGGCACGCCGGATGGGTCCACGCCGACCGGGAAGGCCAACGCCTTTGAAATCAACTATGTCCGCGCCTGGGAGTTCCAATGACACCGCGCTTTCTTGCCTTCATGCTGGCACTGGCCTACACCGCCCACGCGCAAACGAATCTGCCCATGCGTACGCCGGTGCCCGATCCGCGCCCGTTGATGATCGCCGCGATCGATGCCCCGTCCGGCGAAGCGCACGGTGTGCTGACCGGCGACACGGCGGAGGCGATCACGCGCAAGTTCCAATCCCGAACGCCGATTTTCATCGATGTCACGACCGAGAAACGGTACAAGCAAGTCGGTTGCAGCCGTCTCAAGGTGAACATCTGGCAGGACGGTGTGCTCCTTCCCGGCGCCAGCGCGCCGCGCAAGCAGACAATCACCTTCGGTATCAATTACTGCCGCGACGGGCTTCCCCCGCGTTCCCTGCCATGACAATGCGCGCCATGCGGTATGTCGTCGCCGCCATCGCCTTCACGGTTGCTGCCGTGCAAACGCACGCAGAGGCGACCGATAGCGACCGGCATAGCGGCTCGTACTGGACCGACCGCCAGCGCGGCTGGCATTTCTACGAAGACCCGGAACCCGAACCGATCGAGCAACCGCCGCCAAGGACGATTGCCGCCGCTCCTACGATCAACGCAGCACCACGCAAACCACCGGAAATCGTCGCCTTCGAACGTCTTCAGAAAAAACTGGACGAGTATCGGAATGTCGCGATCATGAATCCGACCGAAGCGAACGTGCGCCGCTACATGGAACTGGAATCCAGGATCGTCAGCCAGGCCTCGCTGTTCGCCGATGTCGCGCAGCGGGTAGCCTGGAGCACACCGGAACTCGATCCGACACTGCAGGGCCGTCCGGTCAACGCGAAAGCGCTGGAAGTCTTCGAGCAAGACCAGATGCAGGCGCGTTCCCGGTCGATTGCCACGCTCGGCCGCGATCACGTGCTGTTTTTCTTCTTCCGCAGCGACTGCCCATACTGCCACGCTTTCGCGCCGACGATGGAAGCATTCCAGGCCAGATACGGCATCAACGTGGTCCCGATCAGCATCGACGGCGGCGGCATTCCGGGTTTTCCCGATCCCAGGCGCGACAACGGCATCGCCAACACCTTGCATGTCACGCAGGTGCCCGCCGTGTTCCTGGCGCAGCCGTTCACTGGGAAGATCACGCCGATCGGCTTCGGCGTCCTGTCCGAATCCCAGTTGCTGGAACGGATTTCGATCATCTCGACACCCGCGTCGGAAGCCCCGAGCGCCGGCGCCGTCGAACGCATCAAGCTGCAATAGGAGACCGCGATGAGAACCCCTATCTTCCAGCGTGCCGTTGCATGGATCTGCATGGGGTGTCTGATCGTCGTCCCGCTCGCGGTTCGCGCCGGCGACCTGAATACCGAAGTGGACAACATGTTCAACAGCCTCGGCGTGGTCGGCAATTACACCGCGCCCGGCGCATTTCGCGGCCAAACCTTCAACACGTACACCGGCGGCAGCCTTTTTCTGCGCGCGCCCAATAAGGTGTACCAGCTGGCCGCAATTCAGTTTCCAAGCGCGAAAGCCGGCTGCGGCGGCATCGATGTATTCGGCGGCTCGTTCTCGCATATTTCCGCCACCGAGTTCAAAAACATGCTGAAGAACATTACGGCGGCACTGCCGGGCATTGCGTTTCAACTCGCGCTGGAATCCGTGTCGCCATTGCTCGGCGGCCTTACCAAATGGGCACAAGGACTGGAAACCTGGGTCAACAACGCCCGTATCAATTCCTGCGAAACGGCAAAGGCCATTGTCAGCACGGCAGCGGAATCAGTCGGCTACAGCACGCAGGAAACCTGTGCCGATCTCGCGATCGAAATGGGGCTGGAGCCGGACCGCGACTCGGCGCGCCGTCGCTGCGCGACGGACCGGGCCGGCATTCTTGCATCGGCGCGCGCGTCAACCGACCCGAACCTCAAAAGCAAGGCGCCGTTCGTTGGAAACCTGACCTGGAAGGCACTGCAGCTCGCCGGTGCCTATCTCGACGATCAGGAACGGGAACTGATCATGAGCATGGTCGGCACCGTCATTTTCTATCCGGAGGAATCCGGGCAAACGCCGACGCCGATTGCACCGACGATGACATCGATCAGCCATCTGCTGTACGGCCAGGCGGACGCCGCAAACGGCAATGTGACGGAGCATCTGCTCAAGTGCAACAACTATACCGACTGCGACGCCGTCACGATCGACACGAACTATGTCCACACGCCCTTCACCGTCAAGGTCGAAAACATGATGCGCTCCATCGCCTCGAAGATCGCCACGCGCACCCCGATCCCCAACAACTCGCCGGAAGTCGGTTTCGTCAATCAAACCACCGAACCCGTCTACAAGATGCTGTCGATCGGTTCCACCATTCCCGGTTCCGGTCTGGCCGACAGCCTGATCGCGCAATACCGGGATGTGATCGCGGCGGATTACGCCTACGTGTTTTTGGAACGCAATCTGCGCATCGGCATGGCGGCCTTGGACAAGGATTATTTGCTGCTCAGTGCACAGCGCGAACAGTCTGCCGAAATCCGCCAGCGAGCGCAGGCCCTGCTGCTGCAGCTTGCGCAGGAAAAGAATCTGCTCTATCAAAAAGTCGGCTCATTCCGAGCGGTTTCGGCGCATCTCGAACAACTGGAACGCCAACTCCGTAGCAGCATGCCACAGCACGTGATCGACATGCTGGGCCAGCAAGCAGCCTATATGGGCAAGTAGACACTGCACGCCAATCGATTCGGGGCCGCATCATGTGGGAAATCTTTGCCTATCAAAACTCGGATAGCCTGTTCGGCATCTTCAACGCGGTGGCCGCTATCCGCGGCTCCGACACCTACCTGAGCGCGATCGCCGGCGTCGCCTTTTGCGGCTTCGTCGCTGCCCTGCTCGCTTATGCATTCGCACCGCAGAAACTGCAAGGCTGGCAATGGCTGGCTTCCGTCGTGCTCGTGTATTCGATCCTGTTCGTGCCGCGTGTTGCAGTCGACATCATCGACAAGACCGGTGGCTCGCCGGTCAAGGTGGTCGATAACGTCCCGTTCGGCATCGCCCTGTTCGGCGGACTCACCAGCACCATCGGCAACACCCTGACCGACCTGTTCGAAACCGCGTTTCAGACCATTCCCGGCAACGCCGGCCTGCCAAGCGAATTGACTTACCAAAAGAACGGGCTGGTATTTGGTAACCGGCTCATTCGCGACACCGGCAACGTGGTCTTCCAGGACCCAAACTTCCGCACTGACCTGATCAATTTCATTCATAACTGCACCATGTATGACCTGGTCGACGGCACCATCGATCCGGCGGCGTTCTCGCGCGCCGATGATGTCTGGAACATGATGTCGACGCCGAATCCGGCCCGCTTCACCACGCTCACCGGCAGCGGCGGCGCAGTCAATACCGACACCTGTCCGAATGCGTACAACGACCTGAACGGGCGAATTCCTGCACAGGTCAACCTCATTCAGGGCAGGCTCGCGATGCAACTGAATCCGACATTGCCCGGCACGGCTGCCGCCGGCGTGATCGCCGGCCAAATCCAGCAGGCGTACCTGAAGAACGGCATCGCCAATGCTGCAGCGAGCGCAGCCGACATCATCCGGCAGAACGCCATCATCAATGCGGTTAACGACACGAGCCAGATCATCGGCCAGAAAATCAACGATCCGGCGTCGATGGTGCTTGCAGTCGGCCGCGCCCAGGCGGTTGCCCAGACCAACGCCGCGTGGATCAACAACGGCAAGATCGCCGAGCAAGCCTTGCCGGTCGTGCGCAATGTCGTGGAAGCGCTCGCCTATGCCATTTTTCCGATCGTGGTACTGCTGCTGTTCCTCACCAGCGGCAGAGAGACGATGATGGCGCTGAAGAACTATATTGCGGTGCTCATCTGGATTCAGCTTTGGCCGCCCCTGTATGCGATCCTCAACTACATGGCGAGCATCTATGCAGCGTCCGAGCTGTCCGCCGCCGCGGACGTGGGTAGCGGGTTGAAGGCCCTGTCCCTGTTGACCGCCTCCTCGATTTATACGAATGCCATTTCCTCTGAAGCGGTGGTCGGCTATCTGACGATCAGCATTCCCTTTATCGCCTGGGCTGCGCTCAAGCGGATGGAAAGTTTCGGCACGGCCGTTGTCGGCGGGCTGTCCGTCCTGCAATCCGCGGTTATCTCTTCGACGGCCTCCACTGCGACCGGTAATATCAGCATGGGCAATGTCGCAATGGATCAGATGCAGCTCGCGCCGAACAGGACGTCGGCATTCATGAGCAGCGTGCAAAGCGACATCACAGGAAATACCATCACGTCGAATGGCCTCAACGGCCGCACCGCTGTCAGTATGTTGCGTAATCAGGGCTTCGCTTCCCGCGTGGTATCAATGCGGGTATCGGAACAGGATGTCACCGAAGCCAACCGGCAGGCCGACGCCGCGCGTAGCGAGGCGATCTCCGCCAGCACAGAACGATCGGCGGTGTTGGCGGACGTGCTGACCAAAGGCATTGCCAAGTACCAGTTGTCGCGTAGCAGCAGCGGAACGGCGTCCAGCAGCTTCGAGCAGGCTGGCGAAAATCTGAACCATCTAGACCAAATTACCAAAGGAGTCGCAGATAGGACAGGATTGTCGCAGTCACAAGTTGCCCAGATTGCATTTGGCGCTGCGGGTCACCTTGGCGTATCGACCTCGTTGGCAGGAGCGGAAATTAAAGCCAATGCTGGAAAAACGTACGTGTCCACACTATCCGCCGAACAGCAAAAAGTATTGGGCGCAATGACTGCCGATCAGATCGCCGAATTCAAGCAATTCGGCGACCGTGTCTCCCGGGATGCAAGTTTTATCAATGCAATCGGGTCGGACTCCAGGGAAGCGAAGGATATGTCATCACGCCTTGCTACCGCAATCTCACAATCGAAACGTGCCGACGCGACGCTCGTCCAGCGAACGACCTTTGCCGAGCGGCTTTCCAACGCCCGCGAGCATGGGGATTCGATTTCAATCGACATTGCGCAAGATCCGCATAACGTAGAAATGTTCATGCGCTATACGGAACAGTACGGCGGTAACAGCGCTGCAGCATTCGCGCTATTTGACGCGGAGCTGGCGCGCAAAGGCGTGCGTCCCAATCGCAACTTCTCGGACGGGACCGCACTACCCACTTCGTTCGAGGAGATACGTGCACAACATGACCATGATGGAACCGATTCAGTCTTGATTCCCGATATCCCCGAGACTAATCATGAAAACCATAGACAAATCGTGCGCTTTAATACGCCTCTTCCAAGTACCGCTGGATCACCTCACTCCGGAATCCGGGGCGATATTCAAACTCACGGCACGGAAATTCGCAAACAAACCGACTCTGTAAATCAGGAATTTGATGGAAAAGCAGAAATCGCCAAAACAGCGGATGGAACACTCGCGTCGAAAAAATCGCTGTTAAAGCAAAGCGTCATGCAGGCTGCGGAGGATGTATCTACTTCCGTCGATAACACTAAAGACGCTGTGAGGAATTTGTTGAACAAAAAGTAGCTATCTTCTCACTAGAGTTTATCCGGATCAAACTGGTGAGATCCGCGCTCCGGCTCCAAGGGGCTGGTCAGTGGAGGGCGGCCTTTATCTCGCCAGTAATTTCGCGCAATATCATCTGGTGTGGCACCCAAACCACCAAGCGCATCGTTGTCGGATTTGAGTAATCGGCCCTTCTTCCCAATCTGCGCGATTGCTCCTCCTATAACCACACCGACAAGCCCGCCGATCAGCATCATCCCGATCTTTACTCCCAAACGATCGGGAATTGATGTAAACAGACCAACGAGCGCGCCAATCACCATTCCGACGAAAATAGGTAATTTCTTCATTCGAAATTCCGTTCAAAAATGATGTGCGGTACTCGGTAAGAGAAGCGGCTTCAATCCTCAATATTAATTTACTGCATTTGACATCAGAAATCGAAAGATAACGCCTAGCATAGAGCCCTCTCTCGTGCATGTACGGGAGTTGCGACCTTGGTTGGTAGATGCCGAGCTCGCAATTTATGTATTGGCTCACAAAGGCTTGCACCATCACACTTACGCCGACGATGTAAATGCCCAATTTCGCGCGTTTAGGAGAGGGACGGGAGAGGTGGCCCCATTAGATTGGACAGGAATTTGCCGGAAATTTTCAAGCTAGTTGTCGCCTGAGTATTGTATCTATGCTGCTTTTTTGAGTACTGTTTTTCGTTCCTTTTTATTGACGACTTCCGTGATACTTTTTTCTGGATTCAGGTGCACAATCGTGACCGGCGCCCAGTTCCGCGTCGCGCCGCTCCAGCGCTCTGGATGCCTGGCCCTGGCCGCCTCATAGACCGCAACGCGTTTGCGAAGCAGCGCGCCATCCTGGCCCGCGTGACGCTGTGCCGGCGTCACGAAATGGATGGCGCTGTGGCGATGCTCCTCGTTGTACCAATGGACGAAGGTGCCGACCCACTGCCTTGCGGCCATGAGGTTCTCGAACGGTTGACGCGGATAGGCAGGTCGATACTTCAAGGTTTTGAACAAGGATTCGGAATACGGGTTGTCGTTACTCACCGCCGGGCGACTGAACGAGGGCATCACGCCCAACGCCTGCAGTGTGGCCAGCATCGTGGCGCCCTTCATCGGGCTGCCGTTATCGGAGTGCAGCACCACCTGCTTTGGCGCGATGCTTTCCCGCTCGCAAATATCCCGCATCACCTCGCTGGCCAGGTCGCTGCTTTCCGTTTCATAGACTTGCCAGCCGACGATCTTGCGGCTGTAGATATCCATGAACAGGTAGAGATAAAAATAGATGCCCATGACCTGCGTCGGCAAATACGTGATGTCCCAGCTGAACAGCTGGCCAGGAGCCGTTGCTGCCAGCGCACGCGGCTTGCAGCGCGGTTTCGCCGGTTTTTCGGCGCCACGGTGCGTGAGCTGATTCTCCGCCTTCAGCACCCGATAGAAGGTCGATTCCGAAGCGACGTACTCGCCCCGGTCGGCCAGCCGCGGCACGATCTGGCTTGGCGAGAGGTGGCCGAATTCAGGTGCGTTGGCGATTGCCAGCACGCGCCGGCGTTCAAGCTCGCCCAGTTTGTTTCCGGGCGTCTGTATCCGCGCCGGCCTGCGGTCGCAAGCCCCTTCAGCCCGGTCGTTCCGCCAGCGCTGCAGGGTCCGCTCGCTGAGCGAAATCACCTCGCAGGCGCGCTGCTGGCGCGCCCCGGCAGCGATCGCCTCGGCCACCATGGTCATCACCTGGCCGCGCTTTGGAAGGGAGGTCATCACGCCTCGTCCTCCCACAGCGCGCGGAACTTTTTTTGCAGGATCAGCAACGCGGCCGCCTCCGCCAGTGCACGGTCTTTGCGCACCACATCGCGCTTGAGATTCGCGATCTCATCCTGCAAGGTCCGCACTTCGTGAACGCCCGTTGCAGGTGCTTTGCCTTCCGCGCAGAAGGCCGTCTTCCAGCTCGTCAGATGGTGCGCGAACAGACCCCGTTCGCGGCACCATGCCTGCAAGGCCTCGCCGGACAAACCATGGGTTTCCTGCAAGGCGCTCAACTGTTCTGCGGCAGTCCACTCCTGCGGGCGTTTCTCGCGCGCCACCGGCGTGCCGCTCTTGGTAAAGGCTTTATTCTTCATCCAGTATTTTAACGTGTGGTAACTGACGTTCAGGTCCTGCGCGACCGACTTGATCGTCCGCCCACCGTGTGAATATGCTTTGACCAGGGCTTGCTCGATAAATGCTTCGGAATGCTTTGCTGTCATTGCTGCCTCCATGAATTGAAAGGTAGAGGCGACAACCAGTTCCGACGCTGGGCCACGAGCGCAGCGTCGGCGTCCTTCCTGTTCGAACAGAAAAACCAAACCTGACGTCTTGAGGGAACGGGTTCCGCTGCGCTCCACCCGTAACACCCGACTCCCGCTCCCGGAAATGATGTTAAAAATTGAAGCAAAAAAACCGAACCAAACCCCACGACAAGAACCAGATCAGGACATCATCTGTTCAAAAAATCACCCGACAAGTAGTCTGGCACAGGGGGGTCTTGCTCGCCGACCCATTGCACGCGCTGATGAATCTGGGGAAAGTCAAAGCCCAATTTGCTATCCAACGCCACCCGCTCTTCACTCTTTGCCTCCGCTGACCAAATACTGGTGCTGGCGGCTTTGTAGTGCGAAATGCCTTGGGCAATCTTGTTTTTTCGACGAAGCATATGTACTTCACCGCCCCAAATTTTTCCTTGATGAGCCGATCGAGCGGCAAGTCGTCGGCTACCACCTTTCCCGCCCGTGTCAATGAATCCCGCAGGCACTGCTGAAATTGCTTGATATGGTTCGAATGGAGCTTGATGGCGAACACGCCATTCTGGGTGCTGACGCTATTGCATTGTCCAGAAAATCGTCCTCGGGGCCACAACGAACGAGGTCATGCCAATAGTGCGTGGCTTGCGATGCAGGGTCGAAATACTCTGCCGGGTAGCCGGCTCGACGTGTCCGATGCAACATGTCGCATAACACGGTGCAGCCGCTTCGTTGAGCGGTGCAGATTATGTAAGTTTGCTTCATGCTTGAGGGATGATGGTGCGAATGCGTTGTAATACTTTTTCGACACATAAATCCAATGCATCGGACTCGGTATTGAGGAGGATGTCGGGACAATCCGGACGCTCATAGGCGGCGGACACTCCCGTGAAGTTTGGAATGGCGCCTTGCCTGGCCTGTCGATACAACCCTTTCACATCCCGTCGTTCACAAACTTCGAGACTGCAGTCGCAATGAATTTCCAGGAAATCCTGGGGATCGAACATCGCCCGTACTCTTTGCCGCTCCGCATGGCTCGGGGAGACAAAGGCAGCCAGGACGATGACGCCCGCTTCAAGAAAAAGTTTGCTGACTTCCGCTACCCGCCGGAGATTTTCGGCACGATCCGCTTCAGAAAAACCAAGATCCTGCGACAGACCATGTCGAATGTTGTCACCGTCCAAAAGGATCGTCCGACAGCCTTTGTCATGCAAGTGTTGCTCAACTGCAGCCGCCAAGGTCGACTTGCCCGCGCCTGACAAGCCGGTAAACCATGCGATGAAGGCGCGGTGATTTTGCCGACTTTGCCGCTCCTGCCGGGAAATCCCGGAGCGTTGCCAGACCACCGTCCGACGGGACTCTACGCCTGACAACGGTGCATTCATTGTTTTAGCTTTGAAAAAATCCATCGCTTGTGGAAGAGACAATGGTGTTCTTTAATTTTTCACTAACCGCCAAGTGCAGTTCAGAAACCGGGGGGGGACGATGAAAATCAACTTCATTCAGCCATCATTCGTCTGCGAAAAGAACGCTTACGTCGCGATGCGCAAGGCCGTTTTCTTGTACAAATTGCATCCAGACGGCAATGTAATATGTTCAATAAACTGCCGTCAAGAAATCTCGGCACACCTTCAATAAAAACAATGCGCATTTCTCGTTTCACCTAACATAAGTTTTCTAAACCGGCCGCTAGCGACCGATTCTGTTGAAATAGTCCCATTGACCTTCGTCGCCACTGTCATAACGTGACAGGATGGCATGATCAGGCGGAGGCCATCATGATGGGACGGCAACTTGTTCCACGGGAACGCACAGAGGTGATCAATCTGGAAGAATTCGTTCCGCACGACCATCTTCTCAGGGCGGTGGACCGTTATCTCGATTTGACGGATTTCCACGCGCATCTCAAAGGCTTTTAAAGTCACATTGGCCGTCCTTCAATCGATCCGGAGCTGATCATCCGCATGCTCATCGTTGGCTATTGCTACGGCATCCGTTCGGAGCGAAGGCTATGCGAAGAGATCCACTTGAACCTGGCGTATCGCTGGTTCTGCCACCTCGGCATCCATGACCGCGTCCGGATCACTCCACCTTCTCCAAGAACCGTCACGGCCGCTTCCGTGAAAGCGATGCATTCCGGGAGTTGTTCGAATCCGTGCTGCGCCGGTGCATCGTCGAAGGTCTGGTTGGCGGCGAGGGATTTGCTACAGATGCGAGCATCGTCAAGGCCGATGCCCAACGTCAGCGTTCAGTACCTGGCACACAGCCCATTGAATGGGGCGATCCGGGCCAGGCAACCCGCCCGGTAAGGAAATACCTGTCCGCACTGGATGCAGCCAATCCTGTCGACCCGCCCAAGTACGTTTCTCTGACCGATCCTGCAGCATCCTGGTCGGCCGCTTCCGGACCCGCCTTCTTTGCCTATTCCACCACCTACCTGATCGATGTGAAGGCCGGCATCATTGTTGATGTTGAACCATCGCCGTCAAATCACGCGGCCGAGTCGCAGGCAACGCGGACCATGATTGACCGCGTGGAGCATCGCCAGCATCTTAAGCCGCGCCGCCTGATTGGGGATACTGCGTACGGCACAGCCTCCATGTTGGGAGGGCTGGTCAAGAACAAGGGCATTGAGCCGCATGTGCCCGTCTGGGATAAAAGCGAGTGCACGGATGGAACCTTCGCCACGAGTGCGTTCATTTGGGACGAGCAGGCCAATGAATATCGCTGCCCCGGCGGATATGTATTGCGCAGCCAATGGCGGGCGTTTACAAACCCACAAACCCGCGGTCCCACATTACCAAAGCAGGTACGATTATCTATCATGCGAGCCAGCGGGATTGCCAGCAGTGCTGTCTGAAAGCGCAATGCTGTCCGAATACACCAAACCGCAAGATCGCGCGCAGCATCCATGAAGATGCTCGTGACGTTGCTCGCCACATGATGGGTACCCCTGAATATTGGCAATCGCGTCGTGAGCGCAAGAAGGTAGAAGTACTGTTCGCGCATCTCAAGCGCATTCGCCCCCGCCACCGTGTCCGAGAACAGCCATGCCTTTCTGCCGGTGGTAAATGGCCGAATGTCGCGTTCGATTAAATTATTATCGACCGGGGCGCGGCCGTCGTCGATGTATCGAACCAGATATTTCCACTGCCCCAGCGCATAGCCGATCGCCTTGCCAATCAGCGATTTCGGCAAGACTTCCTTCTGATTTTTAACGAGCCACGCGTAAAAGGCGTCCAGCACGCCGCGGCTGTGTTCCTGCCGCAGGCGATACGTGGTCTGCTGCGGCGTTTCCCCCTCGGGCGGCTTGCCGCGCGCTTTCTTCTCGATCTGGTACAGCTTGCCGATGAACTCCAGCGCCTGTCGGGCGCGCCCGGCCGGCTGTTTCTGCGCCTTCAATGCTTCATCAAACTTCCTGCGTGCATGCGCCAGGCAGCCCAGGTGCGTGACGCCCTCGAGCATGCGCCAGGCCGCATAACCATCGGTCATCAGGGTGCCGGCATAGCCTTGCAGGAAGCGTTCCGGATGTTCATGGCCGCGCCCCGGCTGGTAGTCGAACAGCACCACCGGTTGCGCGCTGCCCTCGGCACTGCGATAGACCCACATGTACGAAGTGCTTTGCGCAGTCCGGCCAGCCTCCTTGAGCACCTGCACCGGTGTTTCGTCGCCATGGATCATCGCCTGCCGCAGCAGTGTCTGGCGCATCATTGCGTAAAGGCGTCCGAGCCAGTCTTCGCTGCTGCGGATCACCCAGCGTCCCATGGTGCCGCGCCCGATCTCGACCTCGCTGCGTTCGAGCACCGATTCCATCCGGTACAGCGGCATGCCGTCGGCATATTTGGCCGTCAGGATGGTCGCCAGCGTGCTGGCGCTGGCGATGCTGCCGGGGATCGGTTGCGCTGGCATCGGGCTGGTGACGATGCGGCAAGACGTCGCTTGCTGTTCGCAACGGCGGCACGCGTATTTGAAGCGCACATGCTGCAGCACGCTCACTTGCGCCGGCACGATATGCAGTTGTTCGGTGACGTCTTCGCCCATGCGGTGCAGCGCGCCCTGACAGCAGGAACACACGCGGTCGGCGTCGGGCAAGTCGTGCTCGACGCGCACGCGTTTCAGGTGCGCAGGCAGCTTTTTGCGGCCACGCTTCTTGCCTGGGGTGGGGGTGTCATCGGCCAGATCGGCTGCGCCCGGTTGGTCGTCGGTGCTTTCCGGCGCCGTTTGCGCGATAGCCTCGGCTTCGTTGAACAGACAGCCTTGCAGACCGTACTTCTCGGACGATGGCGCAAAGCGTTTCAGTTGCGCCAGCCGGAATTGCTCTTCGAGCACATCGATGCGTTGCTGCAACTGGGCGATGTGCTCGGCATCGCGTGCCGCCTGCGCTTGCAGCGCACGGAAGTGGTCGCGCAGTTCGGCGGGAAGGGAGTCGAGCATGTCGGCGGCGGATGGCATGCCGCCACTTTACCGAATGCGTTGCGCATTTGGGTTTACATCATTTCCCATTTTTTTAGCAAACGTGGCGCCGGTCCATGGCCTGGTGCGCGACCGCGTTCTGCCACTGCAAGCCGTCGAGCAGCCAGCGCAGCTGGCGCGCCGTCACTGGCAGCGCGGCGTGGTCCAGCCCATCGCTGGGCCAGGCGAAGCGCCCCTGTTCGAGGCGTCGGTAATGCAGCCAGAAGCCGTTGGTGTGTAACCGGTAACTGACCAACGTCAGTTGACGTTCTCAATGCCTTGCGATAGAGGC
>CBIHNU010000035.1:0-45802 GCA_966211585.1 uncultured Noviherbaspirillum sp.
GCGACGGACTGTTAATCCGCAGGTCCCTGGTTCGAGTCCAGGTCGGGGAGCCAAAGAATTCAAGGGGCTACGAGCAATCGTAGCCCCTTTTCTTTTGGCCTTTTGGACGTTGTAGAGCAGTTTGCGTGTCGGTGCATGGGTTCTGCCGAGTTCTCGGGAGCGATTGCGGCGTTGCCAATGCTCGACAGGGAACTACCCTGCCTGCGCCTGACGCCTTGTACTCACCCCCAGACAACTCGGCAGGCCACTTCGCTCCCCTTACACTGACCCGCAAACTGCTCTAATGAGGTGACTTCTCGCCCGCGCCTCTTCGACATGAATAGCCGAGAGCGTTCCCTCCTCCGGTGCAGCAGTGCTCCACATAAGTGCCTGAGCGAAATCTGTTTGTGCAAAATCAAAGGCATTGCAGCCTGCTTTGGTACAGTTAAGGCGTTGCAAAATGGAAACAGGAGAGGTTTCTATGCTGCAGGCTTTGTTTTTGTCGATGCCACTCGCAGACTGTTTGCACCTCACGCACCGTCGACTCTACGGCAGTAGCGGTGCCATTGCCATCAATGAATTTTCCAAGGACATCGACTTCCCTCTCCATTCTTCATGCAGCGATAACTATCTTTCATTCCACTTCAAGCCGACAATTTTCTCGCTACGTCTGGCCTGCTTGCTGACACTCCTGGCATACGACCTCTCTTCGCGCATGGGGTCGAGTTGCTGGCCGCATACCGCCCTTTCATTTCCGCACTGTTCGTCGAACAATCGCAAGCAAGGAGGAATGTCATGACAAAGTTGTCTACACGGTTTTTTTCGGAAAATTATGCAGAACCTTGCGTTGCGCTTGCATTGATATGTTCCACGAATAGTCTCGTTGAATTACGGGCGGCAGTAGATAACGGAGCTGACTGGGTCAAGCTCAATATCAAAGCCAACCAGATCGGCGGCTCCGCTTTGGAAAGCGGGGGAATGAGGAAAGGCGTAAGGTATGCACATGATCGCCAATGCAAGGTTTTGCTTTCACTGCAAGATTGTCGATTGCGTTCGAGCTGGCAAACTCGTCGGAAAATTGTAAACAGTGCCGCGCGACTCGGGATAGACGGGTTCGTCTGTTCCGATCCGGCACTGATGCTATATGCGGCCACCCATTTTCCGGAGATCCAATTGCATTACGCGCTTGAAGACGCTGCGCTGAACCGCGAAGCTATTGATTTTCTCCGGAGACAGTTCGGCATTGCTGGGATATTGCTGCCTCGCGTTTTATCATTGAGCAGTCTTGAACAGTTAGGAGATACCAAGGGACTATGCCTTGCAGTATTTGGTTTCAGCACCCTCACTGCGGCGTCGTCACGACGGAGTGAACAGGCGAAGTCATCTGACCATAAGTGGTCCGCACCCGCTACGCATCGTCTGGATTTGGCCGGATACACGATCACCGTTTCGGGCTCGCTTGGCCCTTGCGCCACTGACGAATCTTCTGCGAATGATTGTCGCTATGACGGCGGGGAAACTTGCGATCTGAACGTCTTGCGATTTCTACCGGCATTGAGCAATTCAGGAGTGCGAGCCATCATCGCAGAAGCGCCTCCTCATGCGCCTATGCATTTGGGACAGGTGACTCACGTATGGCGCGAGGCGATCGACGATTGCCTGGAAGATGTCGAACACTACTGCGCCAAGCAGACATGGCTTGCCAAGCTCGATGAGCAGTCAAAGGGCATGTCGTGCGAGCAATATGATCGCGTTTTCATGACATGAAGCCTATGGTGGGACAAGTTATTGCTCCTGTAGCGTGATGCGTCATGCAAAGGCGCTTGATCGAGGCAATCTTCCAGAGCGATTGCTTCGAGCAATACCATGTTCTGGTCTACCTGCCATAAATTTTCCGAAGACCAAGGGCTCTGCGTTCACCATGCATTTTCGCCTGAAAGTGCACTCATTGCCTGTGCCGCTCCTGCGCTGAAATCATTATGCTGCATCGCGCCATTTTGGCGCCATCTCATTCCCCTGGCCAAGAGCAGGGCTTGCTTTCCAGCCGGCTCCAGTTAGCTGAAAGACTGCCTCAGAAGACAGTAAAAGTTAGTAAGATTACTGTATAAACCCTCAGTTGCAATAGTGGTACTTTTGCGAGGATAATGCGTGCTGCACCGCAGCATATCCACTCAACCGGAATAGGATGCCAAGCGGTCGTTTCGTCCGCACTATCATTTGCAAGGGAGTGGATTTCATGAGGCAGCATGACTTGTCACCTGCCCCCTCGTCTACCGCTTATCCATTAAAGGCTGTCGCACGAATTGCGTGTGCAACTTCATTGCTGCTTTCCGCCGTCCTCTTTGCCTTCGCCTGGGAGGAGCAATATCGTACCGGGCGCGAGCACTTTAATGCGCAGGCAGAGGCGGAAATCAAGGCAGTGGCGAAAGCATTGTCGCGTTATGACTCGGCTTTAAAAGGCCTTGCCACACTCGTGATGGAACAACCGCAGAGCCCGCTGGCATGGCGGAGCTATGCGAACGAATTGGAAAGAAAAAATGCTTTCCCCGGCATGCGGGAAATCGGGTTGGTGCAATCACTTGCCCTCATATATTCCCCTCCATCGGTCACCGGAAGCTACCCCGACAGCGCACGCTCTCCCGAAATTTCCAACGCAATTGCGCATATCCCGAGCAGCCGGACATTTTCGTTCTCGATATTCGAGGAGAAAGATGGGCAATACCTGCAAGACATCCAGAACGCGGCATCGATTTATCCCCTCTCTTCCAGGCATACCCAGGACTCGCGGCATGGAAGTCAAATGCTGGCAATTCTCGCTGTGCCCGGTATGCCAGAAAATAGCGAGCAGCCTGGCCCAGGCAACGCGAGATACGTCGTGTACGCGCAA
Source organism: uncultured Noviherbaspirillum sp. (assembly GCA_966211585.1). Taxonomy (GTDB): domain Bacteria; phylum Pseudomonadota; class Gammaproteobacteria; order Burkholderiales; family Burkholderiaceae_D; genus Noviherbaspirillum. Next base: position 2,867 of record CBIHNU010000035.1, read on the forward strand.
TTTTCGCCGGACGCGCTTGTAAACGCGGCTCCGATCAATAACGCCACACCGTCGATGCATATCCAATCGCGCGAAGTAACCGGGACAGGAGCGACAATACCTTTTTATCGACGTTTTTCCATATCGCACAGCAGGCGAAACGGTGACGACAGATTCCGCAAATCGGCTCTTTTCCGATTCAACGACCAACCCTGGACACTCGAAATTACAGCGAGTCACCCGGCAAGGGTCGATACGACGAAATCTCGCTGGTTATTTTATTTCTCCGGTATCGCTTTTCTATTCGGTATCGCACTACTCGGTGCAATATGCGTATCGATCAGCAAGCGGGCGAGTGCCAGGCGTCGCATAAGCGACGCTTACTTGAAGCGAGCCCGGGCGATCGCGCGATTTGGCAGCTACAAGATCATAGTATCCAAAGACTTGTCGCATGAATCGAATCGATGGTCAGAGGAAATGTACTGCATTCTGAAGCGCGAACCAGCCCAGGGCCCGATGCGAATTGCTGCATATGTTGCGCAATATGTTCACCCCGAAGACCGCTCTTTCGCACACTCGATCTTCGAAAAAGCGATCACTGGCAATAGCGTGGCGGAAGGTGAATATCGAATCATCCTTCCTGAAGGAAAAATCAGATACGTGCACGATGTTCTGGAATACGTGTCGTCAGACGGCAATAAAAAAGTGTTCCTTGGCCAGATCCATGACGTTACCGAACGCCATCGGATGCAGGAGGAGCTAGACCATACACGTGCCGAATTGAGAAGATCAATTGCAGCGATGGAATCCCTGCGGGGAGCAGAACAGAAGCGGGTCGCCCAAGAGATGCACGACGACCTTGGCCAACTGCTGGCTGCGATGAAAATGGACCTGGATGATCTCGGGCAATCCACGCCACTCAGCGATAAGATGCGGCAAAGGCTGGACGCTCTGAATGGCCTGGTAAGCACAATGATCGTTTCTGTCCGGCGCATCGTCGCCGATTTGCCGCCGAAGGAATTGGAGGACCAGGGCTTGTTCAATGCGCTCTCGCTGATGAGGCAAAATTTCCAAAACCGCCATCGACTTTCCTGCCACCTGAAGCTGCCGCAAGAACAGCCTTCCCTTGATCGGAAAATCGCATCGACGATCTATCGGACGATTCAGGAATCGCTCAGCAATATCGCCAAGCATGCGAATGCAACACACGTCGTGGTAGAACTGACTGTCGATAGTGGTTACATTACCGTACGTGTGACTGACAACGGAAAAGGCCTCTCGCCGGATGCGTTTCAAAAGACGGATTCATTTGGGCTGGTCGGCATGCGTGAGCGTACGACAGCACTCAACGGCAATATGATTCTGGAAAGCCGTGAAGACTCCGGTACAGTTGTCCAGGTCCGGCTTCCCCAGGCCATGCTTGGCGACAAATAATAAACAGCGGCGTTCATGTCGTTCATGTAAGGCCTTATGCGCCAATAAGTGGGGATTCCGGATCTACGCCCCGCACTCTTCCGGCACATGAAACAGACTGGATTTGCTGCGGCAGCTTGTGCCGAGTGAATCTTTCCATTGGACGAAAAATAAAAGTAGAGACAAGAGGAAGCCACCTTTCGCGTGGGTCTTTCGCTGGACTTCTTACTACAAGACCGCGACTGCCGGGAAACCTGTTGCAAACACAATCAACTCGTTCCTTCCAGCAATCAGCCGATTGTGATTTCTCAATTGCGCTTTGAATTGATCTATTAATTTGAATGATTGCTGGTCCTAGCTTTATGTCTTATGTCGCACGCACATGCTCTTACGCTCGAAATCTTATCGAAAAACATGTGGTTGAAAGACAGGTAGCGGACGCCCTTGAGGCGCATGCGCTCTTCGGTATTCTTTGCAATGCAGGTTTATCGAATCATCAAAAGCGAGATCAACGGCAAATATACTTGGCAAGGTGTTTAACCCATCGCATGGCAACCCGCACTCACTCTGCATTAGTCTACTAGCATTGATTGCACCGACGCCTGCCTGGCCTTCCCATCCTCATCCAACCATTAACTGGCTTTGGCAAAAGAGAAACGTGATGACCACTCATTTGGAACTGGGATCCGCCGTGCCCTCCGGCTTCTCCGTCACGCTGCCCAGATTTCAGGCTGCCAAGGTTGGCACTTCCTTACTAACGATGATCCACTCGTCGATGGCGGGGGTGATCATTGTCGATGCCGCTCATCGTATCGTACTGATGAACCAGAAGGCGGAGTACATTTTCGGCTACCCGGCACACCACCTACTGGAGCAACCGCTCGATATCCTGCTGCCGCCTGTCCCGAGCGGCAAGGAACAGCGCCGGCGCGCAGACTGGATTGCCGTGGTCAAGGCCAGCGGAAAGCGGGTTCGGCGCGGGTTGAAAGGCATCCACGCCGATGGTACGGTTCTGAGCCTCGATGCAAAAATTTCGCGGATTGCGATGCATGGCGAAATATTCGTTGCACTGGTGTTTCACGAAACGAGGCGCCATGGCGTTCCGAGCGATGAGAGACAGCACAGGCCAAGGCTCGCCGAATTACGCCGCCGTGCCGCGTCGTCGCAGCATGCGAACGAGATCGAAAAGCGGCGCTTTTCCAAAAAGCTGTACGACGATATCGGCCAGCGCTTAAGCGTGCTGAAACTGGATCTGGACTGGCTGGAAAACAGCTTGTCAGACCCTGATGAATCTTTCCCCGCACGCGTGGCCCAGATGCAGGGCCTGCTGGATAACGTGATAACGATGACCAAGAGCATGGCTTCCGCGTTGCGTCCACCTTTGCTGGATGATTTCGGATTACTGGCGGCGGTCGAATGGATGGCCGCCAATTTCCAGAAGAAGACAGCGGTCACGTGCTCGGTGGAAAGCAATGGAATGACTATTGCGCTCGATGATCCGGCTGAATCTGCAATTTTTCGCGTAATTCAAGAGGCCTTGACCAATATCGAAAAACACGCACATGCCGATAACGCAACGATTTCCTTTCGGCATAATGGCACCAGGCTCAATGTTATGATCCGTGACGATGGCGTGGGCATGGCTGCGGACAGCAACAGCAAACCCGGCTGCTATGGGTTGATTGCCATGCAAGAACGCATTTTCGTTTTGGGCGGTACAATCAGCATCGAAAATGCTCCCCCTCACGGGGTTGCGATCAGTCTCTCCATTCCGATCGAACCAATGCCCAATTCCTAACCGTTGCCTTCATTGCCGATAACACGCCTATGATCCGAATTGTAATTGCCGACGACCACACCATCATGCGCGAAGGCCTGAAGCGCATTCTCGATGGCGCCGATGATATCCAGGTCGTGGGAGAGGCAGTCGACGGTTTCGAGGCGTTGGCCCATGTGCGCAAGGGCGGATTCGATCTGCTGATGCTGGACCTGTCGATGCCGGGACGCAGCGGTGTCGAACTGATTCGCCAGATCAAGGATGAAGTGCCGAAACTTCCTATCCTGATCCTGACCATGCACGAGGAAGAACAGTACGCGGTACGCGCGATCCGCGCCGGTGCGCGAGGTTACCTGACCAAGGAGAGTGCGGGCACCCAACTGGTGAGCGCGATCAGGAAAGTCGCTTCCGGCCGCCCTTACATCAGCCTCGAAGTCGCCGAGCAACTGGCAATGGATGTAATGCCGGCCAATGAGGATCTGCCGCATAAGCAGCTGTCAAACCGCGAATTCGAAGTTTTTACCCTTCTTGTCAGCGGCAAGTCGATCACCGATATTGCCGAAATGCTGCATCTCAGCGCCAAGACGGTCAGTACGCATAAAACCCGTATCCTCACCAAGATGAACATGAATTCGCTGGCGGAGATGGTGCAATATGCGGTTCAGCATCGCTTGCTTGGCCCGATGAAAAGCTAAACAGGTACCCGCTAATTTTTCCCCGCGGAACGCCTATAGCAATTGATTGCCCTGTAGCATCCAAACTGTTTCACTTCTGTCGAAATCAAGGCAAAAGCATTTTTGCCGCAGCTCAAACCAGTGTCAGCAAATGTCATTCGGCAATGTAGGGATATTCCTACATCGATGGCGTCCCTCCTACATTCCGATTCAGCCCCTACCGATAGCAATTGCCAGTTGCGATTGCGATACTGAGCACTTCATTCGAAGTATGACAAGCGAGCAACGCGTCGACGATTCCCTGTAGCACTGAAGGCCCGATCGGGGCTTTACCCGAATTCGACGGCTATGGATCAATAAAAATGCGACGGCGCTCCCCGGCCGGCGCACCGAACAAATTGCGACCTATTTGAATCAGGAGCTGACCATGTTATCCACGCAAATGTCTGAAATCCGCACCCAACCCCCGACACCCACATTGCATAGCTCTTCTCTGGAAGCAGGCTGGCAACGTCAGGGCAAGTTATGGTCCAATCTGAAGGAATTGTGCGACATCCTGCGTATCCCGTCGGCAGCAGTCCATACCGATGAAGAACTGCTATTCCAGCATGTTCAGTTCAAAACCGGACAGCGTATCCACACCATCGGCCAACCTTTCGACACGTTGTATATCGTGCATTCCGGTTTTCTCAAAACGGTGTTGATCGATGAATTCGGCAACGAGCAGGTTCTCAGTTTTCCGATGAAGGGCGACCTGTTCGGTGTCGATGGAATTCATGCAAAACGTTATGCATCCGAGGCTGTAGCATTGTCGAACTGCGACCTGATTCTGCTGCCGTTCAAGAAGCTGACGGCTCTCGGTCGCGCCCACGTCGAATTCGAACATGCGATTTACAGTGTCATGAGCCGCGAACTTGTACGCGAACAGGCGATGGTCAGCATGCTCGGCGCATTGAGCGCTGAAGCGCGTGTAGCGCGCTTCCTGGTTTCCCTGTCCGAGCGTTATGCCGACATGGGTTACTCAAGCAAATTGTTCAACCTGCGCATGACACGGCACGAGATCGGCAGCTATCTGGGCTTGACGCTGGAAACGGTCAGCCGGACCTTGTCTGCCTTCAATGAAATCGGCTTGATTACCGTTGATCAGCGCTCTATCGGAATCAAGGATCCGGATGCCTTGAAAACACTACGCCGGCTACCACCCTCAAGTTCACGCGCGAAACAGGTAGCTGCAAAGAAATTGCGGCAGCAGGCATCGCAACCGGAGCAGCCGGACACGGATTGGGGAGAGCTAGCGACTGCCTGATCCGGCGCTTTTCATTACGGCCATCAATGACGGGCCATCAGATTCAAAGCGCCGACGTCCTTCGCGGTGTTTTGAATCTGATGGCCCGTAATCCATGTAGTCGAAAAAGCCTTGTAGTAGCTGTATATTAGTTCTCAGGTAGAACCTTTTCCTGTGTTGCACAACAGACCGAGAAATATCCTCAACCTCAACGGATTATTTGCGCTTCCCGCCTCCTGACGCTCCGTTTTTCTTTTCCTCGGTCGTATCGGTGCCGACGATGATCGAACTCTTCGCCGCATCGCTCTGTGCCGCCGCTGTCTCGGAAACCGCAGTTGCATAATTTGCCGCGCCTTCCATGGCTCGCCCGGTCGCCTCTTCAACGGCCGACCGTGCCGTCGTCATGTTTTTCTTGGCAAGGGCGGCAACTTCCTTGAATGCTGATTCCCAGACGGAGAACATACTGCTTACGGGACTGAACATATCCTCGGTTGCCCGCCCCTTCACCGCCTCCGTTGACTGCGCCGCCCCCGCAGATGCTTGTGCGCCCAACTGCCGGAGATATTCCTGCATGGATTTGCCGATATCATTCTGCATCTCTGCATAGATGCGCATGATTTCCTGTTGATAGTTGACCGCTTCGTCCGGATTGCGCGACAAAAGTCCGGATTGCAGCGCGGACCCGATATTACGCGGATCGCGTACTGTCGAAATCGCCTCGGCAAGCTTGATCTGTTCGTTGAACACGCGATGGGTCGCGCCTATCATCGCCCGATCCATTTTTTCCGTTCCGGAAAATATCACATCGGCGAACCGCCTCGATGCCTCGAGTTGTGTGTGATACATGTTCATCAAGGGACTGAATGCGTTTTGCATAATATGCTCTCCTAAAGAGGAACCGAATAAGTCGATAAGTCGCTGCCCACCCAGCAGCGAGCAGTCAGCAGGGTGACGATCAGGCTCCGTACATTCTCCGCATATTCAACGCGATCTTCCACCTGCTTCCGTTCGCGCTTGAGACAGATCAATCACACGGAAACCGGCAAACACGAACATGGCGAAACCGGAAATCGCGGCGTTAGTTACCGTCATCAATGCAGATCAATGCATATGCTGACCACCATTGATGGCGATGTTTGCCCCAGTCAAGAATGCAGCTTCATCCGAACATAAATAGGCAACAAGGCCGGCGATTTCGTCCGGTTCTCCGAGACGTCCGATCGGTATCTCCGGCAGAATTTTCGTTTCCAGGATTTCTTTCGGCACTTTCGTCACCATCGAAGTGCGCAGATAGCCAGGCGATACGGTATTGACCGTGATGCCTTTGTTTGCCACTTCAAGGGCGAGAGATTTGGTAAAGCCATGAATGCCCGCCTTGGCGGCAGCGTAGTTGGTTTGCCCGAATGCGCCCTTCTCCCCATTCACCGACGAAATATTCACGATTCGTCCCCAGCGATTTTCGAGCATCCCGTGCAGCACCGGACGCGTCATGTTGAACACGCTGTCGAGATCGGCCGCAATGACGGCCCGCCAGTCTTCGAAGGTCATTTTCTTCAGAGTGGTATCCCGTGTAATACCGGCGTTATTGATCAGTACATCGATGTGGCCGGCAGCATTCACGATTTCCATCACTGCCGCCTCACATGAAGCGTAACTCGTCACATCGGTTCGATAGGTTGAAAATTCGAATCCGGCCTTTCTCTGCGCCTCGATCCACTCCGTTGCATGATCATTTAGCGGAGAACAGGTAGCCATGACCTGATAGCCCGTCTTGAACAGCTTGCGGCAAATTGATTCCCCCAATCCTCCCATGCCACCGGTAACCAAAGCTACTCTCTGTGCGTTCATGGCCACTTCCTCCCGTTCGATGCAAGATGCGTTTTGATGTCGCACATTTCAAAAAATGCGTCGCCCTCATCCTATGGAAAAACTCCTGGACACAGCGCAGTTTCGATCAACTTGCCATCAAATAGTTCGGGTCAACTGTTCTGCAGCAGCTCGCGCGATTCCGCGATTCTGAATAGAAATCGGGAAACATATCGAGTGGCAAATTCGCGCAGGGCATTGTCAAAACCGGCAGGGCTGCGAACCAGACGCACACATGCCTGTCTATAAGACGTGTATTTGGCGCATGCCAGATGCGCCGCGATCACGCTCGCTGTCCCCAGGCACTTCCGGCAAGCATCTCCTTCATGCCGGCGATTGTTGTCGTCCCGTTTGGCAGTCCCTGAACCCATGCAGCCCAAGGTATATGTTTCCTATTCGCCGGGGAAGCTCGGTTCCGTTTTCGCACTGTTCTATTTTGAATCAGGTGTGGATATCTACGGCTGGCATATCGAAGCGCGCAATCTGTATTTTTCTGCCGCGTTCTTCATGTTCGAAAATTTTTACGCGCGACGAACGCCACGCCTGTATCGCAGCCTGCAGGACGATGTCTACAGTCCCTGGATTACCGATTATCCGCCGACCAGAGAAGAAATCCGTTGTCCGATACCGGAGTCGCTAGGACATGAACTGGAACGTATCCAGTCGCGCTTCATCGAAGAATGGCTGTTCTTCAAGAACGACGTGCATATCGAAGCCCAGCAGGCAGCATACGATGCCCAGGGGATGCAGGTACATGAAGTCAATATCAAGCCCAGGCAGCTGCATCGTTTGTACAAGAATGACGGTAGCTGGATCTATGCTTCACCAGGCATTGATGCCAATGTGGCGCAGTTGCTGCGCAAGTACTGGCGTCTGAGCGAAAAAATACCGACTATGTGACCCCGGTAGCCGTCCCTGCGCTTCCCGGACAAGGCTTGCCGGATTTGCCATGAGAGCAGGCCGTTTTCCTATGCTTTGCGCTTGAGTGTCATGGCCTTCCGACGCACGCCGCCTTCACCGGTCCGCGCCGAATACGGCACGCGACCATCGACGACGACATCGCAAATACTGCGAATGATCGCAGGCAATGGCATGATTCCTGCGGTTATAATTGGCGCCGAGTACAGAGCGGGTGGCGAGCAGTTATTCGATGCGCTGCAACGGTTTTCAGTCGATTCCCCCATCACGTTCGGGCCGCTGTCCATGCGGCCCATTTCATTTCGCGGAGCGGGTAGATCGGCGACGTGCGCATACCTGATAGAACAGTAGTCCGCCACCACAACGGTTAGCATTCATGTCAAAGAGCCAGAACAACAAGCCGATAGAAATCAAGATTTCAACCGTCGTGGCGGTGGCTGCGATCCTGCACGCAACCGATCTCGCAGCACTGGATGCCGCAATGAGGAAAATGACCGGCGGCGCCCCCGACTATTTTGATCATGAATTCGCGGTCCTCGATATCGGTGCCTGCAATCCATCCCAAAGTGGCGGCATCGACTGGCCGGCACTGATCGGACTGTTCAAATCCTACAATCTGAATCCAGTAGCAGTGCGCGGGGCTCCCGCCGATATGGAACACGAAATCATCGCCAGCGGACTAAGCATCGACACTTTGGTGCAACCGCGCGTGGAAACACCTGAACCGGAGCCGGAGCCGGTGATTGCAGAGCAAGTCCCCGCCCCTTTGCCGGTGCAAGCATCGCTGCTGGAGCCGGAGCTCGCGCCGGCAGCGATGATCGTCGATACGCCGGTACGCGCCGGCCAGCGGATTTATGCGCGCGGTACCGATCTGATCGTGACCGCCGTGGTCAACAGTGGCGCAGAACTGATCGCTGATGGCAGCATTCACATCTACGCGCCGCTGCGCGGCCGTGCGCTGGCCGGTGCCAGCGGCAATGCGCAAGCCCGGATTTTCGCTCTGAGCATGGAGGCGGAGCTGGTATCGATCGCCGGCATCTATCGGACATTTGAAAATGGCTTGCCGAAGGAGCTGGCGAAACAACCGGCCCAGGTTCGTCTTGCGGGCGACCGAATAGACGTGGTATCTATTCGCGCTTAGTTCCGCGCTTGATTATTTATTAAAGGAGTCTGTTCGTGGCGAAAATCATTGTTGTAACGTCGGGCAAAGGCGGTGTCGGCAAAACCACCTCCAGCGCCAGTTTTGCTTCCGGTCTGGCGATGCGCGGCCACAAGACCGCCGTCATCGACTTCGATGTCGGCCTGCGCAACCTCGACCTCATCATGGGATGCGAACGGCGCGTCGTCTATGACCTGATCAATGTCATCAACAATGAAGCGACCCTCAACCAAGCCCTGATCAAGGACAAACACTGCGAAAACCTGTTTGTGCTGCCGGCATCGCAAACCCGCGACAAGGATGCATTGACCGAGGAAGGCGTGGAGCGCGTGCTGAACAATCTGGCCTCCATGGACTTCGAATACATCGTGTGCGACTCGCCGGCCGGCATCGAGCATGGTGCGGTGATGGCGCTGACTTTCGCTGACGAGGCGATCGTGGTGACCAATCCGGAAGTGTCGTCGGTGCGCGACTCCGATCGCATCCTCGGCATCATCCAGGCGAAGTCGCGCCGCGCGCTGAATGGCACCGAACCGGTCAAGGAACATCTGCTGATTACCCGGTACGTACCGAAACGCGTCGAAGCCGGCGAGATGCTGTCGTTCAGCGACGTACAGGAAATCCTGCGTATTCCGCTGATCGGCATCATCCCGGAATCGGAGTCGGTGCTGCATGCGTCGAACCAGGGCAATCCGGCAATTCACATGGCCGGCAGCGACGTCTCTGAAGCGTACAAGGATGTCGTTGCCCGCTTCCTCGGAGAAGAAGCGGCTCTACGCTTTACCGCGTATGAAAAACCCGGTTTGCTCCAGCGTCTTTTCAAGGGTAAGTGACATGGCGCTCCTCTCATTTCTGTTCAATACCAAACCGAAAAGCGCCAGTGCCGCCAAGGAGCGGCTGCAAGTGATCATTGCACGCGAACGCAACGGGCTCGGCGGACCGGATTTCCTGCCGGCCCTGCACAAGGAACTGATCGCGGTCATTTCCAAATATGCGAAAGTCGACGCGGAAGATATCAAAATCTCGCTCGACCGCCAAGGCAATCTTGAAGTGCTGGATGTGAATGTCGTGCTGCCTGATGCAGTAGCCAGCAAATAACGCGGCCCTTTCGCTGCACAAAAACGACAAACCCACTGCCGCGCATATTGCGCGGCAGTGGGTTTCATTTTTATGCTCTGGCAGGACGATGGCCGCCGTGCCGATCATCGTCAGTGCAACTGGTGCTTGAGGTTGGACAACTCCCGATGCGCCTGCATGACCGCCGTTTTCAGTTCTCCGTCGACGTTCCCTGCCTGCTCACACGCATCCCTGGCCTGATCGCCCATCTGCTCCAGGTCGTCGACGCATTGCACGATCTGATTCTGATCCTGGGACTGCTGTATGGTCTGCCGTGCCTGGGTGGCTTTCTGATCCAGTTGCTGCACGCGATCCTTCAAATCCATCGGAACACCCTTTGCGGACTGGCAGCACTCGGCTGCATGGTGAATGGTATTTTCAACCTCATTGAATCGTTGCCGGATTTCGTTGGGCTGCATCATGATGATCTCCTTTTCAGTTGTTGGTACGCGTAACAGGCACAGAATAAGTTTTGATGAAAGACAGGCAATAGAGTTCCGGGACAGGCCATTGAATACCATTGATAAATAAAATCGCTGCCGCGCCTTCATAGCCGCGAAGCCGAAGATTCCGTCGCTCGAACTTCGTTCGCGATGGCTGGTCGAATGAATAGCAATGAAGACCTGCCCTTCGCTTCGTTGCCGGGAACGCTGCCATGCAAAAGCCTGGGCTTGCACATATTGTTGTCTTATCGCTCGCGCTGCTTACGGCGGCTCCTGTGGCGGCGCATCGCGGCCATGGTCATGGCCATGCTCATATCGAGTTTTTCGTCGGAATTCCAGCCGGCTCATGGCATGCGCCTTATCCCTACTACTATCGGCAGGCGCCGCTGGTGATCGTCCCTCCGCTGGCAACGGTGCCACCACCCGTTTACATCGACCAGAATGCGGAACTGCCGCCGGCTGCGGCGGCACAACCGGATTTCTGGTGGTATTACTGTCCAAGCCGGGGCGCGTACTATCCTTATGTAAAAACCTGTCCACAGGGATGGCAACAGGTAGCGCCGCAGCCGCCAGACCTGCGTTAATGCAATGACAATGCCCCGTACAATCCACGGCCCGGTTGCAGCCATTGCGCTGGTCGCGCTTGCCGGATGCACCGTGCTGCCGCCGGATGAACCGAGTGTGCTGGTATTACCTGGACAGGGAAAGAGTTTCGATCAATTCCGCGCGGACAATGACATTTGCAAGCAGTTTGCGCATGAACAGGTCGCCGGGCGCACTCCTGGCAGCGTGGCGGTCGACAGCGGGGCACGCAGCGCAGCTGTCGGCACATTGCTCGGCGCCGCTGCCGGCACGGCCATCAATGGCGGCCATGGCGCTTCCGTCGGCGCCGGCACCGGCCTTGCACTGGGTGGGTTGTCGGGTGCCGGCGCTGCCAATGACGCCTCTTCGCAATTGCAGCAACGCTACGACATCGGCTACGAGCAATGCATGTATGCGAAAGGACACCGTATCCCGGTAGCTCGCGGCGACTTGATGGACGATTTTTTCCTGGGGCATCGCGGAAGGTATCTGACACCACCGCCACCTTCCGCACCACCGCCGCCGTCCGGAGCGCAGCCGCAATAGCGGCACGACCCATCCGCCCCGCTACCTCGCCGGCAGCCAGCTGTTTCCGGTACAATCCGCCCCTACATGAATACGCCCCAAAACCTGTTTTCCTATCCCCGTTATCGGGCCGACTACACCGCGCCGGCGCCGTTTCTGCCGATGTCGCGTGCAGAGATGGATGCACTCGGCTGGGATTCCTGCGATGTGATTCTGGTCACGGGCGATGCGTACATCGACCATCCGAGTTTCGGCATGGCGCTGATCGGCAGGCTGCTGGAAAAACATGGTTTCCGGGTTGGCATCATCAGCCAGCCGGACTGGCATTCGGCGGAGCCGTTTCGCGCACTCGGCAAACCGAATCTGTACTTCGGCATTACTGCCGGCAACATGGATTCGATGGTCAATCGCTACACGTCCGATCGCAAGATCCGCTCGGAAGACGCCTACACTGCCGGCGGCGAACCAAACAAGCGGCCTGACCATGCGGTGGTGGTGTATGCGCAGCGTGCCCGCGAAGCATATCCGGATACCGGCATCGTGATCGGCAGCATCGAGGCGAGCCTGCGCCGTATCGCGCATTACGACTACTGGTCGGACAAAGTGCGGCGCTCCGTCCTGCCGGACTCAAAGGCCGATATCCTGCTGTTCGGGAATGCCGAGCGCGCACTGGTGGCGCTGACGCATCGCGTCGCCAGCGGCGAAGCCATCAAGGCAATACGCGACCTGCGGGGCACCGCTTTCATGGTGCCACAGGGCTGGAAACCGGCGGACGACTGGAGCGAAGCAAATTCGACCCGCGTCGATACACCGGGCCGGATCGAGCCGCATCCCGATCCCTACGCAATGAAGGAAAAAAACACCGAGAGCTGCGCAGCTGACGCCAAGCCGATCGAACAGCCGGTGCTGATCCTGAGCCGCGAAGAACGGCAGGCAGCATTGAAGGAACAGCGCAACAAGATGGTCGTGCGGCTGCCTTCATACGAGCAGGTAAAGGATGACCCGGTGCTGTATGCGCATGCGTCGCGCGTGTTTCACCTGGAATCGAATCCCGGCAATGCACGTGCGCTGGTGCAGGCGCATGGCGAGCGCGACGTCTGGTTGAATCCGCCACCGCTCCCTCTGGCAATGGATGAAATGGATGGCGTGTACGACATGCCTTATGCGCGCAGCCCGCATCCGGGCTACGGTAAGGCGCGTATCCCGGCGTGGGAAATGATCCGTTTCTCGGTCAACATCATGCGCGGCTGCTTTGGCGGCTGCACTTTCTGCTCGATCACCGAGCATGAAGGCCGCATCATCCAGAGCCGCTCCGAGCCCTCGATCCTGCGCGAGATCGAGCTGATCCGCGACAAGACAAAGGGCTTCACTGGCACCATTTCCGACCTGGGCGGACCGACCGCAAACATGTACCGGCTGGCTTGCAAGGACAAGAAGATCGAGGAATCGTGCCGCCGCCTGTCGTGTGTATATCCGAGTATCTGCGTCAATCTGAATACCGACCACAGCAAGCTGATCCAGTTGTACCGCAAGGCGCGCGCGATCCCCGGCATCAAGAAAATCCTGGTCAGTTCCGGCCTGCGCTACGACCTTGCAGTGCGTTCGCCGGAATACGTGAAGGAACTGGTCAGCCATCATGTGGGTGGATTGCTGAAGATCGCGCCCGAACATTCCGAAGAAGGGCCGTTGTCGAAGATGATGAAGCCCGGCATGGGCGCTTACGACAAGTTCAAGGAATTGTTCGACCGTTATTCGAAGGAAGCCGGCAAGGAACAGTACCTGATCCCGTATTTCATCGCCGCCCATCCCGGAACGACGGACGAAGACATGCTGAATCTCGCCTTGTGGCTGAAGAAAAACAATTTCCGGCTTGATCAGGTCCAGACTTTCCTGCCTACACCCATGGCGCTTGCCACGGCGATGTACCACAGCCGCAAGAATCCCTTGCGGAAAGTGACTGCCGAATCGGAAGCGGTGGAAACGGTCCGTACCGGAAAGGTACGGCGCTTGCACAAGGCTTTTCTGCGCTATCACGATCCGGCGAACTGGGAGATCCTGCGTGAAGGCTTGCTGCGCATGGGGCGCGGCGATTTGATTGGCAATAGCGAAAGACACCTGGTACCGAGGCATTCGCCCACTTCCCCGGCGCTGGCAGCGATTAAACGGCGTACGGAAACGCCGGGACCGGAAAAGCTGGCGAAAAAATTCGGCCAGAACAAGCCGCGTCCGGGCGGCGCGGTCGAGCGGAATCCGGCAATCGCGCGACAAACGGGCAAAAAAGCGACACCCTCGAAAACCGGCCGCAGATAAAAAGCCGGTTGCCGTCTGGCACGTCACCTTTCAGCCCTCTCTACCCTGACTTTATCCCGCTGTTTTTGCGCCGGTTCAGCAACAGTGACGACGGGGGCTTGAGATAAATCAAATGCCATATCCAAATGTTGCAATATGGACTATTGTCTTGCGGCGCGGCATCTATACAATAACCATTGGAAATTGATTTCCCCAATTCAATGGAGAATGCCATGCGAAACGTGATTGCCCGCACCTCGAACGAGGCGATTCGCTTTAACTACAACAAGCTGCAAGCCGTCGCATGCATCGTATGCTCTTCTGCTGTCAGCATCGGCTGCATCTATTGGATCGTCAGGACGGCCCTGTAATCGGCGCAAGAATGCACGCCTTATTCCTGCGCGGCGCCTAAGGTTCGCTGACGAGAATCGCACTCGCGATCCGACGAGCGCTCGGCAAAAATCGCGCAATCGTCGCGAGCAATTCATCTTCTGCAACCGGCTTGCCGAGATAGGCATCGCAGCCCGCCCAATTGCCGCGAAACTTGTCGAATGACGACGACTTGCTGCTCAACATGACTACTGCACTCTCCCTGGTCGCCCGGCTCGACTTGAGGCGCTTGCATACCTGATAGCCATCGATGCCCGGCATCAGAATATCGAGAAAAATACAGGTGTAGGACTTGGTTTGCGCCATGTCGATTGCGGTCTCGCCGTTTTCCGCATAGTCCACGTCGAAGCGAAACGGCGCCAGCTTGGCGCGCATGAAAGCGCGTACCGTTGCGCTGTCATCGACAACCAGCACGGATTCCATGGGCTTCGGCTCCAGGAACACCGGATCCGGAGCCGCATGCCGATCGCTCGCCCGACGATAGGTTCGACCATCCCATTGCGCAACGCCTTCACTCGATGGACGCGAGCGCTCGTTCAGCGTCGCCTGCATCAGCAGATCGAGCTGCTCGAACAATCGCATCCAGTGGATCGGCTTCCCGATCATCGGCCACGCAGACGACGCTATCGGATTGCGTCCGATCAGGATCGCCGGTGCGCGGACATTCGGCGAACGCTCCTGCAAGGCTTTCAGTCCGTCAATCGTATCCGCGTTGACTATGTATATGTCGGGCCGCTCCTCCGGCGCCGAAGCTTCCACATAACAGAAGGCGCGTCTGCTCGTGAGCCGAAAGGTCGAGGCAAGCATCGTTTTCTCGGCCGAGGGAAAGCCGAGCATCTCGAGTATGAAACGGCGATTGCCGGTTGCGGATTGGGCGGCGTTTAGCGTCTGGTTCATCAGGGATCGCCTGTGGATAAATTCACCCCTTCCGGGGCAATGGAATTGCTCGAATGATAACAGACAGAATAGTCTTGAGGAACTACGAAAGACGCGTGCGGCGATCAAAAAGGGAAGTCGTGGTTCACTGCGTCCGGAGCGCCAGGAGGCATGCGGATAACAGGTAGCGCAACTGGAAACTGGTATCGTCGTTGAACGAAGGGTGGCGGAAAACAGTACCTGCGTGCTATCAGCGGGGGGAGGTGATTTGGTGGACAGTACTGGGATTGAACCAGTGACCCCCGCCGTGTGAAGGCGGTGCTCTACCCCTGAGCTAACTGTCCGAGGAGGTCGGCATTATGGCACAAACGCAAAAACGAATCAATTCGCGGGTGTGATGCGCCAGACGCAGCTTCCTTTGACTTCCTTGTCGAGGCGATCGAGCAGCGCTTCGTGCTCGTTCAACTCATCCGCGCTCGCTTGAACGACGATAATTTCCGCAAGCGGCACCGCTACCAAGGTTTCACTGCTGCCCTCGCCTGTGTCCGCAGTAGCGAGGTCAATAGTCAGGCTGTTCTGACCGCGCGTCATCGCCAGGTAGACTTCGGCCAGCAGTTCCGCATCCAGCAACGCACCGTGCAATGCACGATGTGCATTCGATATGCCGTAGCGATCGCATAGCGCATCGAGCGAGTTACGCTTGCCCGGATGGATTTCCTTCGCCTGCACAAGGGTATCCATCACCAGCGCGACGTGATCGACAAAACGGGAAAAACCGAGGCGACCGAACTCGGCGTCGAGAAATGCCAGATCGAACGGCGCGTTGTGAATGATGATTTCCGCGTCACGCACGTAATCGCGCAATTCGTCGGCGATCTCGGCGAATTTCGGTTTGTCGCTGAGGAATTCGGTGGTCAGGCCGTGCACCGCGAGCGCACCTTCTTCGGAATCGCGCTCCGGATTGACATAACTGTGAAAATTGTTGCCGGTCAGGCGGCGATTGACGATCTCCACGCAGCCGACTTCGATGATGCGGTCGCCGGAGCGCGGATTCAGACCGGTGGTTTCGGTATCGAGAACGATTTGTCGCATGATGATTGGCGATTGACGAATAAAAAAACAGTGATCGGCTGCAGCATGAGCGATTCCGCTCAGGGTACTGATGCAACTCCCAGGTTGGCAAGCGCATCCGCACGCTCGTTGCCGTCGTGTCCGGCGTGCCCCTTGATCCAGCGCCACTCGATCCGATGCATCGCCTGCGCGGCATCAAGCGCCTGCCACAGATCGACGTTCTTGACCGGCTCCTTCGCCGCGGTTTTCCAGCCACGCGCCTTCCAGCCGTGGATCCATTCGCTGATGCCTTTTTGCACATACTGGCTGTCGGTATGCACAACCACTTCGCAAGGCCGCTTCAACGCGGTCAGCGCTTCGATCACTGCCTTCAGTTCCATCCGGTTGTTGGTGGTATTCGGCTCGCCGCCAAACAATTCCCTCTTGTGACCGCCAGCGAGCAGCAATGCACCCCAGCCGCCGCGACCGGGATTGCCTTTGCAGGCGCCGTCGGTAAATATTTCCACTTTTTCCATGTTGATCCGTGTTTATTCCTGCTTGTGTATCTTGTTGGTGACGGGCACGCCCTGCGGCGCCTTGGCCGGCTTCCGGCTCCATGCGGGGCCGATCAGCCGCATGCCCCGAACGCGCTTGATCGCCTGCACCATGTAGACGGCACCAAGGTAAGGCCACCACCGATCGCCGGCCTTTTCCATGAATGCAAACCGCTTCAGCCATTTATCGGTCATGCATGGTGGCGCGTAACAACCGAAATGCCCGCGGTTGACTTCCATGTTAAGCAGCTTGAGCCAGTCCTTGAGCCGCGGAAGACTGATGAATTCGCCGTTCTGTGGCAGGAAATGCGCACCACTCAGCCGCCCTGCCAACTGGCGCAAACCCCACAGGCTGGCCGGATTGAATCCGCAGACGATGACCTGCCCTTCCGGGATCAGGACCCGCTCCACCTCGCGCAGCACCTGGTGCGGTTCTTCGGTAAATTCCAGCACATGCGGCAATACCACGAGGTCGAGGCTTTGCGACGCAAACGGCAGTTCCGCGAAATCATGCACCACTACAATCGGCGAAGGCTGCCCTTCGTTTTTGCCCCCAGGCAGATGCGTATCGGTCAGCCATTTGTTCGGCATCCGGTTCGCCTGCAGCGCACGAATCTGCGGCAAGCCGATCTGCATTGCATTGAAGCCGAAGATATCTGCCGTCAGCATATCGAATCGTGCCTGCTGCCATGCCCGTACGTAGCTGCCGGCCGGCGTATCGAGCCAGGGGCCGAGCGCTATAATGGCCTTTTCAGGTACGCGATTATCCATCGTATGTTGAATGTGTTGACTGTTCCTGCATTCCAGGACAATTACTTGTGGCTGATTCACGATGGCGTGCATGCCGCTGTGGTCGATCCGGGAGATGCGGCACCGATCATCGCCGCGCTGAACCTGCATGGCCTCTCCCTGATCGCTATTCTACTGACACATCACCATGCTGACCATGTCGGCGGCGTTCCGCAGCTGCTGGAGCGCTTCAAGGTGCCAGTGTTCGGGCCGCGCCGCGAAGCGATTCCTCAGATCACGTATCCCTTAAGCGAAGGCAACACACTTATCCTGCCCGAACTGAAGCTGACACTCGCGGTGCTTGACGTGCCCGGCCATACCAGTGGCCATATTGCCTACTTTGCAAAAGAACAGCAGTGGTTGTTCTGCGGCGACACGCTGTTTGCAGGCGGTTGCGGACGGCTATTCGAGGGCACACCACAGCAGATGGCGGATTCGCTCGACAAGCTGGCGGCATTGCCCGATGCGACGCGCGTTTATTGCGCGCATGAATACACGCTGTCGAACCTGCGGTTCGCCCAGCAAGTGGAGCCCGCCAATACCGCATTGATCGAACGCATCCGGCTTGAGCAGGCAAAGCGCGACAAGGGCGAGCCGACCGTGCCGTCGACCATCGCCTTGGAGAAGGCAACCAATCCTTTTCTTCGTTTTCGTGAACCAGCGATCGCCGAGCGGCTGATTGCGAACGGACATCTTTCCAGCAGGGAACCAATTTCGACCTTCGCTGCCTTACGGCAATGGAAAAATTCCTATCGTTAGGCCGCGAGCAAGCATTATCGAATTGTTATGTTCTGTAATAAGTCTTGACGAGGGAAAACTCCATTACGTAAACTCCCGACGATCCTCCTGCCGAGCGACGATGCGGCGGCAATACCAATAAGCAAGTGAGAACCATGCATCCGCTGAAAACAGGAACATTGCCGTTTACCGTATTTTTATTTCTCAGCACCACCCTCACCTGCCAGGCCAGCGACCTCTCTCTTCCGTATTCCAACTGGTCACAAGTCTCCGCGCTCGAAAAGCCCTACGATCCAAACAATCCGATCACTCAGCTGATGCTGACGGAAGAGATCGATGTATGGGGCCGCATTCGCAAGGGATTCGGCATTCCCAACCTGGAGAATCCGCTCGTGACGAGCCAGCTCCAATGGTACACATCGCGCCCTGACTATATCCAGCGCACCACGACGCGTGCGTCGCTCTATCTGTATCACGTGGTGCAGGAACTGGAAAAGCGCAATATGCCGACCGAACTGGCGCTGCTGCCATTCATCGAGTCGGCGTTCAATCCGCAAGCGTATTCGAGCGCGAAAGCGGCTGGCATGTGGCAATTCATTCCCTCGACCGGACGCACCTTCAACCTGAAGCAGAGCGCATTCATGGACGAGCGGCGCGACGTGGTCGCGTCGACCGACGCTGCGTTGACCTATCTGCAGAAGCTGTACGGCATGTTCGGCGACTGGCAACTTGCATTGGCCGCCTATAACTGGGGCGAAGGATCGGTGCAGCGTGCGATCAACAAGAACCGTGCCGCCGGCCTGCCGACCGATTTCAACAGTCTCTCGCCGCTGATGCCGGTCGAGACACGCAACTACGTACCCAAGCTGCAGGCGGTGAAGAATATCATCGCGATGCCTGCGCGCTACGGCATTACGCTACCGCCAGTGGATAATCAGCCGTACTTCGTCACGATCGGCCAGACGCGCGATATTGACATCAAGGTTGCCGCGCACCTGGCCGAACTGTCCATCGAAGAATTCAAGGCGCTCAATCCGCAGTTCAACCGGCCGGTGATCGCCGGCTCGGATACACAAATTCTGCTACCGCAAAGCAATGCGGCAAAGTTCAAGGCGAATCTGGCGAAATGGGGACATGCACTGTCGTCATGGACCGCACACAAGGTGACCAGCGCGCGTGAGCGCATCGAGACCATCGCCAAGAAATTCGGCACGACACCCCAGATAATCCGCGAGGTGAACCACATTCCGCCGCGAATGCAGCTCAAGGCAGGCTCGACCATACTGGTGCCGCGGCCCGAAACGGCAGCCGAAAGGGATATTTCACCGGAACTGGTCGACAATGCAACCATCGGTTTCGAACCAGAGGTGCCGGAGAGCCGGCGCATCTCCGTCAAGGTCGGCCGGCACGATACCTTGAGCACAATCGCCAATCGCCATCATGTCAGCGTCGCGCAAATCAAGTCATGGAACAATCTGCGACATGACACTATCATGGCCGGCCAGACCTTGCAGCTTCGTGTCCAGTACAAGGCTGCACGTAGCGTGGTTCATCGCCGGGTCGCAGCGCCGCGCCACGCACCACGCAAGGTAGCGGCGTCGAGCCGGTCCAAAAAACATCACAAGTAACGCGAAGACGTCGACAGCACGCGCTAGGTATCCACCATTGTGTAATCGGACGCGGCGAGCAGTCGGCGCGTATACGACTGGGCCGGATTCGACAGCACATTCTCGGTCGCCCCGCTCTCCACCACCCGGCCATCCTTCATCACCATCACCCGATGCGCCATTGCGCGAATCACCGCAAGATCGTGGCTGATAAACAGGTAGGCGAGTCCGTATTTGCGCTGTAGTTCAGCGAGCAGCAACAACACCTGCTGCTGCACCGACACGTCGAGCGACGACGTTGGTTCGTCGAGCAGAATCAGTTCCGGCTTCAGCACCAGCGCGCGCGCAATCGCAATGCGCTGCCGCTGGCCGCCAGAAAATTCGTGCGGATAGCGCGACATCATCGCCGGCGACAGGCCGACCTCGCGTAATCCCTGCGCAACCGCCTCGCGCAAACCCGCTTTGCCGAGTTGCGGCTGGTGCAGCGCCAGCCCTTCACCGACGATCTGTTCAATGGTACGACGCGGCGACAGCGACGCGAACGGATCCTGGAATACCACCTGCATTTTCGCCCGCAGCGGCCGCAACGCCGGGCTCGTCATTTCGCTGACGGGCTGCCCGGCGAAAACGATGCGGCCGTCCACTTGCGCCTGCGACAATCGCAGCAAGGCCATGCCGAGTGTCGACTTGCCCGAACCGGACTCGCCGACGATGCCCAGCGTTTCGTGTGGTTTCAACTGGATGTCGACATTATCGACCGCGACGAAAGACGTCTTGCGAAACCAGCCGCGCTTGATCGAAAAAACACAGCGCACGCCCTCGGCCGACAGTAGCGGCTTGACCTCATCGGTTACCACGCCGACCACGCGATGCGGATGGCTGGCCAGCAGCTTGCGCGTATACGCCTCACGCGGATTGGCAAACAGGTCTGGCGTGGTCGCTGTTTCAATCATGCGTCCGTTTTCCATCACACCGACCCGGTCCGCAAAATGGCGCACCAGGTTGAGATCGTGCGTGATCATCAGCACCGCCATGTTTTCCTCGCGCTGCAGCTGGTTCAGCAATTCGAGGATCTGCACCTGGATCGTCACGTCGAGCGCAGTGGTCGGCTCGTCGGCAATCAGCAGCTTCGGCCGGCAGGCCAGTGCCATGGCGATCATCGCGCGCTGCCGCTGGCCGCCGGAAAGCTGATGCGGAAACGCCTGCGCGCGGCGCGCCGGCTCCGGTATGCCGGTCTTGTCCAGCAGATCGACAGTACGGCGCGCGGCGTTCTTTGCGCTCAAACCTTCGTGCAGCATCAGCACTTCAGCGATCTGGTTGCCGATAGTGAACAGCGGATTGAGCGCAGTCATCGGCTCCTGGAAGATCATCGCGACGTCCTTGCCGCGTACCGCGCGCATTTTCGCTTCCGGCTTCTTCAGCAGGTCTTCGCCTTCGAACAGGATGCGGCCTTCGTAACGCGCATCCTGGTTCAGCCGCAGTACCGACAGCGAGGTCACCGTCTTGCCCGAGCCGGATTCGCCGACCAGCGCGAATTTTTCGCCGGGCGCGATGCTGAAGCTGACATCGTCAACCACCGTCGCCGGGCCGAACGAGACACGCAGATTCCGGATATCGAGCAGGCTCATGCCTTCCTCCTGACATCCAGCGCATTGCGCAGTGCATCGCCGATATTCGTCAATAGCAATAGCGTCACGGTCAACACCACGAAGGTTGACACCACGATCCACCAGGCATCCAGATTGTTCTTGCCCTGCGCCAGCAGTTCACCGAGGCTGGGCGTCGGCGGCGGCACACCGAGTCCGAGGAAATCGAGACTGGTCAGCGACAGGATCGCTGCGCTCATGCGAAATGGCAGGAAGGTCACCACCGGCGTCAGGCTGTTCGGCAGCACATGGCGCCAGATGATCTGGCGGTTCGACAGGCCGAGCGCACGCGCCGCCTGCACGTATTCAAGATTGCGGTTGCGCAGGAAATCGGCGCGTACGTAGTCGGACAGGCCCATCCAGCCGAACAGTGACAGCAGGATCAGCAGCAGCCCCAGGCTGGGTTGAAAGATCGACGAGAAGATGATCAGCAGGTACAGCTCGGGCATCGAGCCCCAGATCTCCATGAAGCGCTGGAAGAACAGGTCGGTCTTGCCGGCGAAGTAGCCCTGGACCGCGCCCGTCAAGAGACCAAGCAGCACGCCGGTGATCGTCAGCGCGAGGCCGAACAGCACCGATATGCGGAAGCCGTACAGCAGCCGCGCAAACACATCGCGCCCACGGTCGTCGGTGCCGAGCCAGTTTTCAGCCGACGGCGGCGCAGGATTGGGCGACTTCGCGAAGTAATTCAGCGTGTCGTAGTAATAGTGGTTGATCGGATAGATCGCCCAGTTGCCGTTGTGCTTGAACTGATCCTGGATAAACGGATCGAGATAATCGGCCGGCGAATCGAAATCACCGCCGAAGGCTTTCTCGGAATAGGTAGTCACGATCGGAAACATCAGCTGGCCGTTGTAGTGCGCAACCAGCGGCTTGTCGTTCGATACCACCTCGCCCATCAGGCTGATCGCGAACAGCACCAGAAAGATGATCAAGCTCCAGTAGCCGCGCCGGTTCTGTTTGAATCGCAGCCAGACGCGCCGGCCGGGTGACAGCGATGGTGCCGGGTTCGCGTTCATCGGCTCAGGCTTTCGAATTGCACGCGCGGATCGGCCCACACGTAGCACAGGTCACCAATCAGCTTCACCACAAGGCCAATCAGCGTGAACAGGTAGAGCGTGCCCATCACCACCGGATAGTCGCGCCGGATCACCGATTCGTATGACAGCAAGCCGAGCCCGTCGAGCGAGAACAGCGTCTCGATCAGCAGGCTGCCGGCAAAGAACGCGCCGATGAACGCGGCGGGAAAGCCGGTCACCAGCGGAATCAATGCATTGCGGAACACGTGCTTGTACAGCACCGCCTTTTCGCTCAGGCCTTTGGCGCGTGCGGTCAGCACATACTGCTTGCGGATCTCTTCGAGGAAGGTGTTCTTGGTCAGCATCGTCATCACCGCGAACGAACCGGCGACCGATGCAGTGATCGGCAGCGTGATGTGCCACAGGTAATCGGTGATCTTGCCGAACCACGACAGCTCGCTCCAGTTGTCGGAGGTCAACCCGCGCAGCGGAAACCATTGCACGAAGGTGCCGCCACCGAACAGCACCAGCAGGAACACGCCAAGCACGAAGCCGGGAATTGAATAGCCGATCAGCACCGCGATGCTGGACGCGACGTCGAAACGGCTACCCTCGCGCACCGCCTTCGCAATGCCGAGCGGCAGCGACACGAAATACGTGAGGAAGAAAGTCCACAGACCAATGCTGATCGACACCGGCAGCTTCGACTTCACCAGTTGCCATACATCCTGATGATGATAAAAGCTCTGGCCCAGATCGAAGGTCGCGAAGCCTTTCAGCATTTGCCAGAAGCGTTGCAGTGGCGGCTTGTCAAAGCCATACAACTTCTTGATTTCCTGCACGCGTTCCGGATCGATGCCCTGCCGCCCGCGATACTGCGCCGCGCCGCCGCCGGACGCTTCACCGCCGCCTGCCGTCTGGCCTTTTTTCAGTTCAATCAATGCCTGTTCGACCGGACCGCCCGGCACGAACTGGATCACGGCAAAGGTGATCGCAATCACACCCAGCAGCGTCGGCAGCATCAGCAATATTCGTTTCGCGATGTAAGACCATAGGTTCATTTGAATGCCTCATCTCGGCTTGCGTTGCCACCAGCTCGATATCACATAGGCATCGGCGGTGTAGTAGAGCGGCAGGATTTGTGGCATGCCAAAGCGATTCCAGTACGCGATGCGGTGCGTCGACGAATACCAGTGCGGCACGACGATGTACTTGTTCAGCAATACGCGATCCAATGCACGCGCAGCCGCGACCAGTTCCTTGCGGGTCTCAGCGGCCACCAATGCCTGCACCAGCCGGTCTACCGCCGGATCCTTCAATCCCCATACATTGTTCGAGCCCTTGATGTCGGCCGCCTTCGAGCCGAACATATCGAACATTTCGTTGCCGGGGCTGGTGGTATCGGGCAAGCGTTCACTGGTCATGTCGAAATCGAATTCTTCCATCCGCTTTTGCACCAGCGCGTAGTCGGCAGTACGCTGATTGACCTGTACGCCCAGCTTGACCAGGTTACGCACATACACGCTGATCACGCGCGATAGCGCGGACTGGTCGTCGAGTATTTCGAAACTGAAAGGTTCACCCCTATTATTACGCAATGCACCGTCGCGGTATTCCCAGCCCGCCTGCGCGAACAAGGTCTTCGCCTTCAGCAGATTCTTGCGCAATGACGACGGCGGATTGGTGCTCGGCGGCACCGGCGCCGGGCCGAACACCGCAGGGTCCAGCTTGTCGCGCAACGGCTCCAGCAGCTTCAGCTCGCCAGCTGACGGCAGGCCGGTTGCCGCCAGTTCGCTATTGTTGAAGAATGAATAGATGCGCTTGTACTGTCCGTAAAACAGCTGCCGGTTCATCCACTCGAAATCCAGTGCGAGGCCGAGCGCCTGGCGTACGCGGATATCCTGGAACTGAGGCCTCCTCAAGTTCATCATGAAGCCCTGCATGCCGGCGACGTTCGAATGGACGAAATCGCGCTTGATGATCGTGCCGTCGCGGAATTTCGAGCCGACATAACTGCGCGCCCAGTTCTTCGAGCTGTATTCGACGTTGACATCGAACTCGCCGGCCTTGAACGCTTCCAGGCGCGCCACATCGTCCTTGTAGAAACGGTAGACGATGCGATCGAAATTGAACATGCCCTTGCGCGAAGGCACATCCTTGCCCCAGTAATTCGGGTCGCGCTTGTAGCTGATCGAGCGACCGACATCGTAACGGTCGATCAGGTAAGGACCGGTCGCGATCGGCGGCTCCAGCTCGATCCTGTCGAACGACGTGTTGGCAGCCCACTTGCGCGAAAACACCGGCACGCCGCCGACGATCAGCGGCAGCTCGCGGTTCAGCGACTTGAAGTCGAAACGCACGGTCTGTCCGTCCAGTACCACGCAGCGTTTCACGTCGGCGAAGATCGACTTGAATTGCGGCGCGCCTTTCGCCACCAGCGTATCGAACGAATATTTGACGTCCGCCGCGGTGACCGGATCGCCATTGTTGAAGCGCGCCTTCGGATTGAGATGGAAGGTCATCGCCATGCGGTCCGGCGCCAGCGTCATGTCGTCCGCCAGCAGGCCGTACATGGTTGCCGTTTCATCGGAAGAACCGGTGGCGAGCGTTTCGAACATCAGGTTGGCAACGCCGGCGGCGGCAACGCCTTTCAGCGAAAACGGATTGAACTTGTCGAAGCTGGTACGGCGGTCCGGATTGGCGAGATACAGTTCGCCGCCCTTCGGCGCATCCGGATTGACATAGGCGAAGTGCGTGAATCCGGCAGGATACTTCGGCGTGTCGTACAGCGAAAATGCATGCGCGGCAAGTGCATCGCCGCCATGGCCGAGCAAGCTGACGAGCAGTAAAAAGAGGAGTTTGCGCATTCGCTTGAGTATGAGAAATGCCGGTCCGCGTGACGGCCTATTGTACCGAATGGAATCTGCGCCGCAGCCCGGCTTCGGTGTTTTTATCATGCCCCGTTCGCAAAAAGTTGATCCCGGCGATACTCCTTGCGACAGAGCAAAAGTTGCCGTTCCTGCGCGACGCCCCTACAATCTTGCCCAATCCGTTGCACCGTCGGCGAGTTTGAGACTCGCACCAGCGGTCGCCGGTTCGTAAAGCGCATAAAATACGCAAAATTCATCTGGAGTCATTCATGGCATTCCTGCAAGGCAAAAAAATTCTCATCACCGGACTGCTGTCCAATCGCTCCATCGCTTATGGCATTGCGCAGGCATGCAAACGTGAAGGCGCGGAACTGGCCTTCACTTACGTCGGCGAGCGCTTCAAGGAGCGCATCACCGATTTCGCAAAGGAATTCGACAGCACGCTGGTGTTCGATTGCGACGTCGGCAGCGACGAGCAGATCAATACGCTGTTCGCCGACCTTGGCAAGTCATGGGATCGCCTCGACGGACTGGTGCACGCAATCGGCTTCGCACCGCGCGAAGCGATCGCCGGCGACTTTCTCGACGGGCTGTCGCGCGAAGGATTCAAGATCGCCCATGATATTTCCGCATACAGCTTCCCGGCGCTGGCAAAGGCCGCGCTGCCGATGCTCAGTTCGAATGCGGCACTGCTGACCCTGACCTATCTCGGTTCGGTCCGTGCGCTGCCGAACTACAACACGATGGGTCTCGCCAAGGCATCGCTTGAGGCGAGCGTGCGTTATCTGGCGGAATCGCTCGGGCAGAAAGGCGTGCGCGTGAATGGCATTTCCGCCGGCCCGATCAAGACGCTGGCAGCCAGCGGCATCAAGGACTTCGGCAAGATCCTGAATTTCGTGAAGACGCATGCGCCATTGCGTCGCAATGTCACGATCGAAGACGTGGGCAATACCGCTGCGTTTCTGCTGTCCGATCTCGCCGGCGGCATTACTGGCGAGATCACCTATGTCGACGGCGGCTTCTCGCATGTGGTCGGCGGGATTGCGGAACCGGAATAAATATTCGCATGCAGGCGGCGCCGTTCGGCCTCGCCTGCACTGCGGCAAAATAGTTCGCATCGGCTGCGGTTAGTCTGTATAATTCGCCGCTGTGCACTGCAGCAAGCAGGCACTTAGCAGCATCGCAAACCCTTTAGCAATAACGATAAAGCCCTCCCGCCTTTTGGTGTTGAAATTCAGACACCCTCCCGGCGCAAAGCTTTTGTGCCGAAATCTCTCAGAATTATTCTCAGCTGTTTCGTTGGTTGGCGTTGCATTTTTACGTTCGCGCACTCGGCATGCATATCGTCGCGGCGTTGATTTTACGAAAGAACACAATGACATTTGAAACACTAGGCCTGCACACATCCATTCTCAAAGCGCTGACCGACGCCGGCTATACCAAGCCGACCACGGTGCAGGAGCAGGCGATTCCCGCCGCCCTGCAAGGCCGCGACTTGATGGTGTCGTCGCAGACCGGCTCCGGCAAGACCGCGGCATTCATGCTGCCGGCGCTGCATAAATTCGCAACCAACGAACAACAGGAACAAGCCGGCGGGAAGACAGCGAATCAGGAACGGCAAGCGGCGCGTGCACGCGGCGATCGTCCGCGTTTCCAGCCGGCACAGCCGAAGATGCTGGTGCTGACCCCGACCCGCGAACTGGCGTTGCAAGTGACTACCGCTACCGACAAATACGGCTCCCAACTGCGCCGCGTACGTGCGGTATCGATTCTCGGCGGCATGCCTTATCCGAAGCAAATGCAATTGCTGTCGAAGAATCCCGAGATTCTGGTCGCGACGCCGGGCCGTCTGATTGACCATATGGAATCGGGCAAGATCGATTTTTCGCAGTTGCAGATCCTGGTGCTCGACGAAGCTGACCGCATGCTGGACATGGGCTTCATCGACGACATCGAAAAGATCGTTGCCGCGACGCCGGAATCCCGCCAGACCATGCTGTTCTCGGCCACGCTGGACGGCACCGTCGGCACGATGGCGAAACGCATCACGCGTGATCCGCTGGTGATCCAGATCGCCGGCTCGGCCAGCAAGCATGAAAACATCCAGCAGCGCGTGCATTTCGTCGACGACCTGTCGCACAAGAACCGCCTGCTCGACCATCTGCTGCGCGATGAATCGCTCGACCAAGCCGTGGTGTTTACCGCGACCAAGCGCGACGCGGATACCATCGCCGACCGCCTGAACATCGCCGGTTTCGCAGCGGCTGCATTGCATGGCGACATGCACCAGGGCGCACGCAACCGTACGCTCGACGCGCTGCGTCGCGGCCAGGTACGCGTACTGGTGGCAACCGACGTCGCTGCGCGCGGTATCGACGTGCCGGGCATCACCCACGTGGTCAATTACGATCTGCCGAAATTCCCCGAGGATTACGTGCACCGCATCGGCCGCACCGGCCGCGCCGGCCGCAACGGCCAGGCAATTTCGCTGGTGAACCACGCGGAAAACATCAACATCAAGCGCATCGAGCGCTTCACCAAGCAATTGATTCCGGTCGATGTGATCGAAGGTTTCGAGCCGAAGAAGACGGCGTCCGCACCACGCAGCGCGGCACGCAAGCCGGGCGGCTGGAAGCCGGGCGACAATCGCGGCAGCGGCAATGCTGCAAAGCCGGGTCAGCGCACGTTCAGCAAGCCGGGCGCGCCGCGCAAGGAAGGCGGATTCAGCAAGGGTTCGCGCTTCGGCGACAGCAATGGCAACCGCCGCACCTATGGCGATCGCTGATCGATAGCAACAGGCATCAAGGCCAGAACGGCTGCTCCGGATTCCAGAGCAGCCGTTTTTCTTTGACTACAGCGTTTCATAACGCGCAGGTGCGAAATCCGGCAAACAGATCGTTGCGTTCCGGCAGGCAGAAATTGCGGAATTTCGGCGAGCGCATCCGCAAGCGCGTCGCAAACGAGGCGCCGCGCAGCACTTGGTGAGTGGCGAAACACGGCGCCGAATATTCGCGATACGCGTCCGGCGAAAACCCCGGATAGGGTTCGAACGGAGAACAGGTCCATTCCCACAGATCGCCCCAACGCAACGCCGGATGGGCGGACAGCGCGGCGAATTCCCAATCCGCCTCGCTCGGCAACCGCCGCCCCGCCCACAGGCAATACGCTTGCGCTTCATACAGGCTGACATGACGCACCGGCTCGTTGGGCGGCAGCGCAAGCAGCCTGCCGAATCGCCGTATGCGCCAGTACTTGCCGTCGCGCTGCCAGTCGCATGGGGCGGAAAGGCCGGTGCGCATTAGCCATGCGCGCCCAGCGATGCTCCAGAACTGCGGATGCTGATAGCCGCCGTCGGCAATGAACTCGCCGTATTGTGCATTCGAGACCAGTGTCGAATCCATCGTGAACGGCGGCACGTAACAGGCATGTGCCCACTTTTCATTATCGAACACGAAGCCGGAATTCGGGCTGCTGCCGAGTTCGAGAGTTCCGCCCGGAAAACGGATTTCTCCTTGCGCCCACGCAGGTATCGCCTGCCGCGCAAGCTGCGGCGGCAAGGTCACGCTCAGCGCCTGCAGCATGCGCACCATTGCTTCGCCACGCATGTCTTCATGCGCCAGCGCCAATCGGTACGGGTACAACGCTTCATTGGTGCCCGGCATGCGGTCAAGCTTGTCGAGCACGCGATCCAGCACTTCGTGGCAATAGGTTTTCAGCGCGCCCGGGCTCGGCAGATCCAGTGCCCAGCGGCTGCGATGCGGCACGGTCGCAGGGTCGAACCAGTCGTCACCCTTGGTCAGCAATGCATGGCGCTGTGCCGCCGCAGGATCGCTCGATTGCGCGCCGCGCAGCACGTACCACTCGGCAAACCAGGCGACATGGCCGAGCTCCCATAACGGCGGGTTGATGTCGGCGAGAACCGGTACCCGCGCGGCTACGTCAAACCCCGCTTCCGCAAAACAGTCGAACAGCATCAGCGTGTAGTCACGCGCGTCCTGCAAGGCACCGGCAAGTTCGGGCGGCGTCGCGGTTCGGAAGGAAAAATTCATCGCGGTGTTCGGGCTGTCATGAAGGCGAGGGACAGCAATCATTATCGGTCGCACCTTAGTAAATGCCAACAAGCGATCGCGTTCATGTTAATTTAGCCGACTGCCATACGGCAGGGAAATTCATGCAACACGAAGGAGAACAGATGAAGACCGTTGTACGCCGGGCCCAGGTAGCCGATGCCGAACTGATTGCGCCATTATTCGACGCATATCGACAGTTCTACCGGCAATCCGCCGACCTGCCGCTGGCACTTGCGTTCCTGCGCGAACGCCTGACGCTGAACGAATCCGTGATCTTTGTCGCTCAGGACCAGCAGGGACAGGGAATCGGCTTCACGCAGTTGTACCCGTCGTTTTCGTCTTCGAGCGCGCGGCGCATCTGGATTCTGAACGATCTGTTCGTGACACCCGCTGCACGCGGCAACGGCGTCGCGCGTCAACTGCTGGATACGGCAAGGAATCATGCGGTCGCCACCGGGGCAAAGCGGCTGGCCTTGTCGACCGCGCGCGACAATCCCGCACAGAAGCTGTATGAATCGGTCGGCTACGAACGCGACAATGTGTTTTATCACTACAGCCTGGCACTGGATTGATGCGACGGCGCGCGCCGGGCTTGACAAGCGCCGGCGCCTTCTCCTACAGTAGGCACATGTTTACCGCGCAAGCACATCCCTTCGCCCTACCGCTCATCACCGGCCTGCTGCCGGTGATGCTGCTACTGCGCCTAGCGCATTAATACTCTTCCCCCTCCTTGTTGTCTGTCGTTGCCCGCATGCCTTTCAGGCCGATGCGGCCGATCAATTTTTCAGAAAACCGGCGTGCCATGCATTTCAAGCGGATTCCCGTGACGTTCATCAAAGGCGATGCGATCGCCGTGATGATCTTTGCGCGTTCGCTTTCGCTGCTACCGCTACCGATCGGTTGCCTGGCCTTGCGTTAGTGGCAGCCCGGCAGCCGTTTCGCCACCTCTGAAATCCCAACAAACAACAAAGGATGCATCATGATGCTGAACAACCCGGCGACGAAATATCGCGCCTTCCCTCCTGTTTCATTACCTGACCGAACGTGGCCCGACCGGGTCATTTCCTCGCCGCCGATCTGGATGAGCACCGACCTGCGCGACGGCAACCAGGCCCTGATCGAGCCGATGAGCGCGGAACGCAAGCTGCGCTTCTTCGAGATGCTGGTCAGGATCGGCGTGAAGGAAATCGAAGTCGCGTTTCCATCTGCGTCGCAAACCGATTTCGATTTCGTGCGCAAGCTGATCGAGGAAAACCGTATTCCGGGCGATGTGACGATCGAAGTGCTGACGCAATCACGTGAAGACCTGATCCGGCGTACCGTCGATTCGCTGCAAGGCGCGCGACGCGCGATTGTGCATCTGTACAACCCGGTTGCACCGGCGTTTCGTCGCATCGTGTTTGGCATGTCGCGCGAGGAAGTGAAGGCGATTGCGGTGTCCGGCACACGGCTGATCAAGCAGTTGACCGACGAACGACCGCAGACCGAATGGGTGTTCGAGTATTCGCCGGAAACCTTCAGCATGACCGAGCTGGATTTCGCGAAGGAAGTGTGCGATGCGGTCTCCGAGATCTGGCAGCCGACGCCACAACGCAAAATGATCATCAATCTACCATCGACCGTCGAATGCAGCACGCCGAATGTCTATGCGGACCAGATCGAATGGATGCACCAGCATCTCGCAAGGCGCGATGCGATCGTGTTGAGCGTGCATCCGCATAACGATCGCGGCACCGCGATCGCATCGGCGGAGCTGGCGGTGATGGCGGGTGCGGATCGCGTCGAGGGCTGTTTGTTCGGCAACGGCGAACGCACCGGCAACGTCGACCTGGTGACGCTGGCGCTGAACCTGTACACGCAAGGAGTGCATCCGGGCCTCGACTTTTCCGATATCGACGAAGTGCGCAAATGCGTCGAGGAATGCAACCAGTTGCCGGTGCATCCGCGCCATCCATATGTCGGCGACCTGGTGTTCACCGCGTTTTCCGGTTCGCATCAGGACGCGATCAAGAAGGGTTTTGCGCAGCAGAAACCGGACGCGATCTGGGAAGTGCCTTATCTGCCGATCGACCCGGCCGACCTCGGCCGCAGTTACGATGCGGTGATCCGGGTCAACAGCCAGTCCGGCAAGGGTGGCATGGCTTATCTGCTGGAACAGGCATATGGACTCAAGCTGCCGCGCAGGCTGCAGATCGAGTTCAGCCGCGCGGTGCAGCGGGTGAGCGACGACAGCGGCAAGGAAGTGGCGGCAGCGGATATTTACGCGCTGTTCAATAGCGAATATCTGGATGTGCAAGCGCCGTATGCATATCGCGCGCATCGGATGACGGAGGGCTCCGGCCAGCCGGTGGCACTGGCACTGGAGCTGGCGTGCGCGGATCGCGTGACGACCTTGCAGGGGACGGGCAACGGCCCTATCGATGCCTTCGTCGATGCGCTCGATCTGGATATCCGGGTGATGGATTATCACGAGCATGCGATCGGCGCCGGCGCCGATGCGCGCGCCGCCTGCTATGTCGAACTGCGGGTGGATAACGGCCCTACCCTGTTCGGCGTCGGCATCGATCGCAACATCGTGACGGCATCGTTCATGGCGGTGCTCAGTGCGCTGAACCGGCATGTCGCCGGCACTGCCGATGCAGTCGATGCGGCAGTGGCTGCCGCATAGGAAACGGAAAGCGGAATTTCAGGCGCCGGGACGGCGAGGCCTGAAATTCCGCCGCCGCTTCGTTCAGGATTTCGTTCAGGATTTCGCGAGCCGGATTGCGGTGAATTGCCAGCGCGCGGTGGCGGGAAAGAAGTTGCGATAGCTAGCGCGCGAATGCCCGGCCGGCGTAGCGCACGACGAGCCGCGCAACACGTACTGGTTCACCATGAATTTGCCGTTGTATTCACCGATCGCGCCTTCCGCTGTCGCATAGCCGGGGTAAGGCGCGTAGCTGCTGACGGTCCATTGCCAGCCGCTGCCGAACAGCTGCGCCAGGCCAGTGTCCGGCATGCTGCATGCATGCTCCCATTCCGCCTCGGTCGGCAGGCGCGCGCCGCGCCAGCGCGCATACGCATCGGCTTCAAACAAGGAAAGATGCGTTGCGGTGCGCCTGGTGTCGAGCGGCAGCATGCCTTTCAGCGTGAATTCCCGCCAGCCGGCGTCGGTGTGCCGCCAGTACAGCGGCGCTTCGAGCTGATTGGCGCGCGCCCAGTCCCAGCCTTCCGCCAGCCACAGCGCCGGTTCGCGATAACCGCCGGCTTCGACGAATTCGAGAAATTCGCCATTCGTGATCAGCCGCGAGGCGAGCGCATAGGATTCGACGAATTGCCGGTGACGCGGCAGCTCGTTGTCGAAGCAGAAGCCGTCGCGCGCATGGCCGATCTCGACGATGCCCGCGTCGAATTCCTGCCACGACAGTGGCACGACAGTGGTCGCAGCTTCGAACGGCAGATCCGAATAGGCCGGCGCCAGCGGATTCATGGACAGCAAATGCTTGACGTCGGTCAGCATCAGTTCCTGGTGCTGCTGCTCGTGCTGCACGCCCAGTTCAATCAGCCCGGCAAGGGCATCGGATGAACCGCTGCGCGCGATCAGCGCCGCCATCCGCTGGTCGACATTGCGCCGGTAGGCTTTCACTTCCTGCAGCGACGGGCGCGTCAGCAATCCGCGTTGCGGGCGCGGATGCTTTTCGCCGATGCCGTTGTAATACGAGTTGAACAGTACGCGGAAAGCTGACTGGTACGGACGAAAGCCGGATTCCAGCGCTTCCAGGATGAAGGTTTCGAAGAACCAGGTGGTGTGCGCCATGTGCCATTTGACCGGGCTGGCATCGGGCATCGATTGCACGCAGCAGTCTTCATCCGATAGCGGCTCGGCCAGCGCCAGCGTACGCTTGCGCACCGTGTCGTAGCGGACGAGCAGCTGATCGGCGATGGTCATCGTGAATTCCGGTTGTGGGCCTCGGCGTGGCAAACCATGAACCATTCGTGCGCATCGGTCCAGCTGCGCACCGCGCCGAATCCGGCCCGTTCCAGCAATTGCAGGAAACCCTGCTTCGTGTACTTGTAGCTGTTTTCGGTATGGATCCGCTCTTCCTGCCGAAAGCGCCGCTCGCCGCCGCGCCAGGTCACCACGACGTCGCGCCGCGCTTCCAGATGCATTTCGATACGGCTTTGCGCTTCGTTGAAAAAGCCGCGATGCCGCCAGTCGCGCACATTGAAATCCGCACCCAGCAATTGGTTCAGATGCAACAGCAGGTTCAGGTTGAACGATGCGGTCACACCCAGCGCATCGTCATAGGCTGCATCGAGTAGCGCTTTGTTCTTGACCAGATCGACGCCGATCAGCAGGCCGCCGTCATCGTTGCATGCGTCGTGCAGCCGGCGCAGCAGGGCGACCGCCTGTTCCGGCGTGAAGTTGCCGATCGACGAGCCGGGATAAAAGAACAGGCGCTGCTCGCGCCGCACCGCCGCAGGCAATTCCAGCGCGCTGGAAAAATCCATGCCGATCGCGGTCATCCTGATTTGCGGGAAACGGTGCCGCAGATGGTCGACCGCATCGCGCAAGAAATCGACCGAGATGTCGATAGGCACGTATTGCGACGGCTGCAGCGAAGGGAACAGCGCCGCGGCCTTCGCGCAGTTGCCGGCGCCGAGATCGATCAGGGTCGCGCCATGTCCCGCCGCACGCGCGATGTCCTGGCCATGCTCGGCAAAGATGGCGGCTTCGGTACGCGTCGGGTAATACTCGGGGAGTTCGCAGATCGCCTCGAACAATTTCGATCCGAGCGCGTCGTACAGATATTTCGGCGATGTCGACGCCTGCGGCGCAAGCAGGCCTTCGCGCAGTTCGGCGCGAATCGCCTCCGGATCCTGTCGGTATATCTGAAGAAAGCCGTGCTGCGAAATGTCTGGAATGGATTGGGTCTGCATCGGTTCGTGGATTTATTGGGGGAATCGGCCGCATGTGCGGCCCGAGGCGACGAGCGACGAGATTGGCTATCATAGTGAACAAAATCCCGGTCGCCATTGACCCGACACAAGCATCACTTCGTCGCCGCGTTCATTGCATCCTTACAGAAAATTCGTCGATGCAACTTCAACCTGCAAGCTTCATCATAACAAGATTCATGATCCCGCTCCCGGCCCCGCGCTCCGGCGCGCGCCCGGCCGCAATGTTTCACCATGCTTGAACTACGCCGGCTATCGAAGTCCTACGCCAATGGCAGACAGGTGCTGAATCAGCTGTCATACACGCTGCGCGCGGGCGAGTACGTTGCGATCATGGGCGATTCCGGCGTCGGCAAATCGACGCTGCTGAACCTGATCGCGGGACTCGACACGCCGGACGCTGGCGAGATCCTGGTCGGCGGCGTGGCGATGTCGTCGCTCGACGACGATGCGGCAACGCGACTGCGGCGTGAGAAATTCGGTTTCGTGTTCCAGGCCTTTCACGTATTGCCGCATCTGACACTGCTGCAGAACGTCGCATTGCCGCTGCTGCTGAATCATGCGTCGACGCAACGCGCGCAACAGATGTTGGACGCCGTGGGACTGGGGGATCGCGGCAGGGATTTTCCGCGCCAGCTGTCGGGCGGCGAATTGCAGCGGGTCGCGATCGCGCGTGCGCTGGTGCATCGGCCGCGGCTGATTCTCGCCGATGAGCCGACCGGCAACCTCGACCCGGACACTGCGCACGGTGTGCTGACGCTATTGCACAACGAGATCAAGGCGACCGGTGCTTCCGGCATCATCGTTACCCATTCGCCCGCTGCGGCGGCGACGGCGGACCGCGTGCTGGTGTTGGGCAAGAATGGCTTGCGGCCGATGCAGAAGCGGGAGCGCGAGATCGGATGAGCGGCGCACGCGCTTCCACCTTGCGCCTGTCCGGCTGGCTGTTGTTCGGCGAGTGGCGCGCGCATCCGGTTCGCGCGCTGGTCGCGGTCGCGGCGATCGCGCTCGGCGTCGCCCTCGGCTTCGCGATTCACCTGATCAATGCCGCCGCATTCAACGAATTTTCCGCCGCAGTGAAAAGCCTGTCCGGACAGGCCGACCTGCAGGTGCGCGGCGCGCAGACATTCTTCGACGAGGCTTTGTATCCGACGCTGGCACAGCATGACGGCGTCGCGGGGGCCGCGCCGGTTCTCGAATTCGATGCCGAGGCACGCGGCCATGATGGCGCGTTGAACATTCTCGGCATCGACGTATTCCGCGCCTCAGCAATCGCGCCCGATCTGATCGGCCTGCCGGCGCAGGACAAGCCGTTCGACACGCTGGCCGACGACGCGATCTTCCTGTCACCCGCCGCAATGGCATGGCTGCATACAAAGCCCGGCGAGCAGGTTCTGCTGCGCTCCGGCACCCGTTTCGTGCCACTGCGCGTTGCCGGCGGCCTGGTGCGCGCACGCGCCGGACAGCGCATCGCGGTGATGGACATCGGCGCCGCGCAATGGCGCTTCGGCCTCATTGGCAAACTGTCGCGCATCGATCTGAAGCTGACCGCCGGCGTCGACCGCGATGCGTTCAAGTCCAGGCTGCAACGCGAGCTGCAGCAACAGTTCGTGGTCAGCGAACCCGAAGATCAGGAAGCGCGCACCGCGAACATGTCGCGCGCGTATCGCGTGAACCTGAACGTGCTGGCGCTGGTGGCATTGTTCACCGGTGCCTTCCTGGTGTTTTCCACGCAGGCCCTGTCGGTGATCCGGCGCCGCACCCAGCTTGCCCTGCTGCGCGTGGTGGGACTGTCGCGCCGCCATCTGCTGCTGCAGATCCTGCTGGAAGGCGCGCTGCTCGGCGTCAGCGGCTCGCTGCTCGGACTAGCGGCGGGTTATGCGGGCGCGGCGCTCGCGCTGCATTTTTTCGGCGGTGACCTGGGCGGCGGTTACTTTGCGGGCGTGCGGCCGAGCGTACGGTTTGCGCCGATGGCAGCGATGGTATTTTTTCTGCTTGGCACCGCGGTTGCACTGCTCGGTTGCGTCGGTCCGGCCTGGGAAGCGGCGCGCGCCCGGCCGGCGCAGGCCTTGAAATCGGGCAGCGAAGATGTGGCGCTGGCCCGGCTGGCGTCGCCGTGGCCGGCGCTCGCCTGCCTCGCGCTCGGCGCGGCGCTGACGCAGTTGCCGCCGGTATTCGAGCTGCCGCTGTTCGGCTATCTTGCGGTCGCGCTGCTGCTGATCGGCGGCATCGCGCTGATGCCGCGCATGGCCGCACTGATCTTTTCCTCAATGGCTGCTGCGGCGACCAAGCCGGCGTCGGGTGCGCTGCCGACACTGACGCTGGCGCGACTGGCGAACGCACCGAACCAGGCATCGATTGCGCTCGGCGGCGTGCTGTCCAGTTTCAGTCTGATGGTTGCGATGGCGATCATGGTCGCCAGCTTCCGGGTATCGGTCGACGACTGGCTGTCGCGGCTGCTGTCGGCCGACCTGTATGTGCGCTCCGCGGCGGGCGGCAATACCGGTGCCTTGCATGCCGGAGAACAACGCGCGATCACCGCCCTGCCCGGTGTGGCCCGCGCCGAATTCCTGCGCTCTTCGCAGTTGGCGCTGGCGCCCGGCCGCCCCTCGGTTGCGCTGATTGCACGTCCGATCAACGCCGCCGATCCCGGCAACACGCTGCCTGTCGTCGGCCGGACGATTTCCGTGGAGCCTGGTACGACACCGATCTGGGTTTCGGAAGCGATGGTCGATCTCTACGGCTACCGGACCGGCGAGCATGTGCGCTTGCCGTTGGCCGGACATGCGCAGGACTTCGTCGTGGCCGGTGTGTGGCGCGACTATGCGCGACAATCCGGCGCGATCCAGATGCGGCTGGCGGATTACCGGGCGCTGACCGGCGATACCGACGTCAATGATGCCGCGTTGTGGCTGCGGCCGGGCGTGACGCCGGAACAGATGATCGCGGCATTGCGACACCTGTCGTTCGGCGCGGCGCTGGAATTTTCGGTGCCGAACGAGATCCGGGCGCGCAGCCTGAAGATTTTCGACCGCAGCTTCGCGGTGACCTACCTGCTGGAACTGGTCGCAATCGTGATCGGCCTGTTCGGCGTCGCCGCGACGTTTTCCGCGCAGACGCTGGCGCGTGCGAAGGAGTTCGGCATGCTGCGCCATATCGGCGTGACGCGGCGGCAGATCCTGGCGATGCTGGCGATTGAGGGCAGCCTGCTGACCTCGCTCGGCATCGCGGTCGGTTTTTTGCTGGGTGGTGCGATCAGCCTGATTCTGGTGTTCGTGGTGAACCCGCAGTCGTTCCACTGGACGATGCAGTTGCATGTGCCGTGGCGCATGCTGGGCACGGTTGCCGCGATCCTGCTCGGCGCAGCGGCGCTCACCGCGCTCGCGGCCGGCAGGTACGCGGTATCCGGCGACGCAGTACGGGCGGTGAGAGAGGATTGGTAATGCCTGCAATATTACGCACCTGTGTTCTGCGGCTTGCGGCATTCATGCTCGTTTTCGTCGCCGGCGCTGCATTCGCCGCACCGCCGCACTTCTCCGAAGTCGTCCCCGGCAAGCCGCTGTCCTTTCCGCAGGATTTTGGCGCGCATCCCGGCTTCCGCACCGAATGGTGGTACGTGACCGGCTGGCTGAACACGCCGGACGGCAAGCCGCTCGGCTTCCAGGTGACCTTCTTCCGCTCCGCGACCGAACACGATCGCGCCGACCCGAGCCGCTTCGCACCGAAACAGTTGGTCCTCGCGCATGTCGCGCTGTCCGATCCGACGCTCGGCAAGCTGCTGCACGACCAGAAAAGCGCACGCGAAGGCTTCGGCCTCGCCTATGCAAAAAGCGGCGACACCGACGTCAAGCTGGACGACTGGCGCATGGTGCGCGGCGCCGACGGCCGCTACCAGGCCACGCTCGCCGCGCGCGACTTCGCATTGAACCTGACGCTGACGCCGACGCAGCCGCCAATGCCGCAAGGCGAGCACGGCTTTTCGCAGAAAGGCCCGAAACCGGCGCAGGCCAGCTATTACTACAGCGAGCCGCAACTGCGCGTTTCCGGCAGCGTCACGCGCGGCGGCAAGCCGCTGGCGGTGAGCGGCAGCGCCTGGCTCGACCATGAGTGGTCGACCAGCGTGCTCGATCCCGACGCGGCCGGCTGGGACTGGCTGGGCGCCAACCTCGACGACGGCTCGGCACTGATGGCCTTCCGTATCCGCAGCAAGAGTGGTGCTAAGCTATGGGCCCATGCCGCGTTGCGCGACAAGGACGGCAACATCACGCAATACGGGCCGCAACAAATCCGCTTCATCCCGCAACGCACCTGGCGCTCGCCGCGTACCGGCGCCGTCTACCCCGTCGCCACCCGCATCGAAATCGGCCCCACCGCGTGGCAACTGACGCCGCTGCAGGACGACCAGGAACTCGACTCGCGGCAATCGACCGGCGCGGTGTACTGGGAAGGCGCGGTCAGCGTCAGCCGCGACGGCAAGCCGGCCGAGCATGGGCAGGGTTACCTGGAACTGACCGGCTACTTCAAACCATTGAAACTGTGAACATGACGACTTCGAGAGAACAACAAAAAAGCAGCCTCGCGACGCTGAAGGGGCTGTTTCCTTTCCTCGCGCCGTACAAGAAGCAATTCGGCCTGGCCGGTATCGCGCTGGTCACCGCCGCCGGCGCGACGCTGGCGATTCCGTATGCGTTCAAGCAGATGATCGACGTCGGCTTCGGCGCGGCCGGCACCAAAAGCGCCTCGCATATCGACATGTATTTCCTCGCGTTGTTCGGCGTCGCCTGCATCCTGGCGCTCGCAACGGCTGCGCGCTTCTACACAGTGTCGTGGCTCGGCGAGCGCGTCACCGCCGACCTGCGCAGCGCAGTCTACCGGCACGTAGTCACGCAAAGTCCGCAGTTCTTCGAGACCACGCAGACCGGTGAAGTGCTGTCGCGGCTGACCACCGACACCACGCTGATCCAGGCGCTGGTCGGCACCAGCATTTCAATGGCGCTGCGCAATGTGCTGCTGTTCATCGGCGGACTGGCGATGCTGTTCATCACCAGCGCCAAACTGACCGCGATCATCATCGTGCTGCTGGGAGCGGTGGTGCTGCCCATCGTGCTGTTCGGCCGCCGTGTGCGCAAACTGTCGCGCGATTCGCAGGACCGGGTGGCCGATGCGTCCGCGCTGGCCGGCGAAATCCTGAACGCGATGACTATCGTGCAGGCCTACACGCACGAGGCGCAGGAAGCGAAGCGCTTCAGCAACTCGATCGAGCGCGCGTTCAAGTCGGCGATGGCACGCATCCGTGCCCGCGCGCTGCTGACGGTGATCGCGATCCTGCTGGTGTTCGGCGCGATCGTGTTCGTGCTGTGGCTGGGCGCGCACGCAGTGGTGCGCGGCGAGATGAGCGGCGGCGAACTCGGGCAATTCATTTTGTACGCGGCCATTGTCGCTGGCGCGCTTGGGGCGCTGTCGGAAGTGATCGGCGAAGCGCAGCGCGCCGCCGGCGCCGCGGAACGGCTGCTGGAACTGCTGTCGGTGCGCTCGCCGATCCAGTCGCCGGCGCTGCCGGAACTGCTGCCGCCGCGCACCGCCAACGGCGCCGCGCTGGTGCTGCGCCAGGTCGGCTTCAGCTACCCTTCCCGGCCGCAATCGCCGGCGCTGGCCGACCTGTCGCTAGCCATCCGCCCCGGCGAGACGGTCGCGGTGGTCGGTCCTTCCGGCGCCGGCAAGACCACGCTGTTCCAGCTGCTGCTGCGCTTCTATGACCCGCAGCAAGGCACGATCCAGCTCGACGGCGTCGACATCCGGCAGCTGGACCTGCATGCATTGCGCGGCGCGATTGGTGTCGTGCCGCAGGACACCGTCGTGTTTTCCGCGAACGCAATGGAAAACATCCGCTACGGCCGCATCGATGCCAGCGACGATGACGTGATCGCCGCAGCGAAGATGGCGGCCGCGCATGAGTTCATCGAACGACTGCCGGAAGGCTACCAGTCGTTTCTCGGCGAGCGCGGCGTGCGCCTGTCGGGTGGGCAGCGGCAGCGCATCGCGATCGCGCGTGCATTGCTGAAGAATCCACCGCTGCTGCTGCTCGACGAGGCGACCAGTGCGCTCGACGCGGAATCGGAACGGCTGGTGCAAGGCGCGCTGGAAGCCGCGATGGTCGGCCGCACCACGCTGGTCATCGCGCACCGGCTGGCCACCGTGCAGAGCGCGGACCGTATCATCGTGATGGAGCACGGTCGCATCGTCGAAAGCGGCACGCATGCGGCGCTGGTCGCGCAAGGCGGCTTGTATGCGAGCCTGGCGGCGTTGCAGTTTTCACAATCATGAACCGCTAAAACGGCTCGAAAACCGCGCGTTCCGGATCGGCTGACGCGTCGTTACCGCGGTCGTTAACCGGTAAAATAGCGCGTCCCAAGAAAAACCATTCCCCATGCGCCAATACCTCGACTTCATGCGCCATGTCTATGAACATGGCACCGAAAAAACCGACCGTACCGGCACCGGCACACGGTCGGTGTTCGGCTACCAGATGCGCTTCAACCTGCAGGACGGATTCCCGCTGCTGACCACCAAGAAGCTGCACCTGAAATCGATCATCCATGAACTGATCTGGTTTCTCGCCGGCTCGACCAACACCAAATACCTGAAGGACAACGGCGTCTCGATCTGGGACGAATGGGCCGACGCCGACGGCAATCTCGGTCCAATCTACGGTTATCAATGGCGCTCGTGGCCGACGCCGGATGGCCGCCACATCGACCAGATCGCGCAGGTGCTGGAGCAGATCCGCAACAATCCCGATTCGCGGCGCATGATCGTGTCGGCATGGAACGTGGCCGACATCCCGCAGATGAAGCTGCCGCCCTGCCATGCGTTCTTCCAGTTCTACGTCGCCGACGGCAAGCTGTCGTGCCAGCTGTACCAGCGCAGCGCCGACATCTTCCTCGGCGTGCCGTTCAATATCGCTTCATACGCGCTGCTGACGCACATGGTGGCCGAGCAAACCGGGCTCGATGTCGGCGACTTCATCTGGACCGGCGGTGATTGCCACCTGTATTCGAACCATATGGAACAGGTGCAGGAACAGCTTTCGCGCACACCGTATC
Source organism: uncultured Noviherbaspirillum sp. (assembly GCA_966211585.1). Classification (GTDB taxonomy): domain Bacteria; phylum Pseudomonadota; class Gammaproteobacteria; order Burkholderiales; family Burkholderiaceae_D; genus Noviherbaspirillum. The sequence goes on from CBIHNU010000035.1 coordinate 44,543, forward strand.
CGCTGCCGAAACTGGTGATCAAGCGCAAGCCGGAAACCATCTTCGATTACCGGTTCGAAGACTTCGAGATCACCGGCTATCAGTCTCACCCGCACATCAAGGCTCCGGTGGCGGTCTGATGGCGCATCTCACCATCGTCGTCGCGATCGACGCGCAGCGCGGCATCGGCATCAACAACGCCCTGCCGTGGCACCTGCCGGAAGACCTCGCGCATTTCAAGCGCACCACCACCGGCCATCCGATCATCATGGGCCGCAAGACCTTCGACTCGATCGGCCGGCCCTTGCCGAACCGACGCAACATCGTCATCACGCGCAATTCGGACTGGCGGCACGAGGGCGTGGAAACGGTGACCTCGCTCGATGCGGCAATTGCGCTGGTGCACGACGTGCCGGCCTGCATCATCGGCGGCGCGCAGATTTTCAATGAAGCGCTGCCGCATGTCGACCGGCTGATCGTCACCGAGATCGCCAAAACCTTCGGCTGCGACACGTTTTTCCCGGCGATCGATCCGGCGCAATGGACGGAAGTTGCGCGCGAAACCCATCATTCGGACGCGGGCGGATTCGATTACGCGTTCGTCACCTATCAAAGAAACTGAATTCAGGAGCAGTAATGTCAGGACACGGTTTTCACGTGCATGGCCCGCACGACCATGAAGTGGAACACGCGGCACACAGCGGCGACAGTTTTTCCGGCAAGATCGCGGTGATGACGGCGATCCTCGCGACCGTCGGCGCGCTGTTCGGCTATCAGGCCGGCGACACACAAAACAATGCGGCGCTGTTCAAGAACGAAGCATCGATCAAGAAGACCGAAGCGTCGAATCAGTGGAATTTTTATCAGTCGAAATCCAACAAGCAGAACCTGGCGGAACTGGCGATGACGCTGCCCGGCACCGACCGCGAACGGTACGCGTCGGAAGTCGAACGCTACAAGAAGGAAAAAGCCGACATCAAGGCCGAAGCGGAGAAGCTGGAAGCGGTATCGCTGGAATGGGACAAGAAATCCGATGAAGAGATTCATCAGCACCACCGCTGGGCGCAGGCGATGACCGCCGAGCAGATCGCGATTTCGCTGGCGGCGATCACGTTGTTGACACGCAAGCGCTGGCTGGAATATACGTCGTATGGCGTCGCGGGTGTCGGCGTTGCGCTGGGCATCGTGGCCTGGCTGCATTTCTAGCCAGTTGTGGGGGGGGCGGAGGCCGCCCCCCAAGCCGCCCGCCACAAAAAACACCAATAAAAGCCGCAAATCAAA
>CBIHNU010000036.1:0-44378 GCA_966211585.1 uncultured Noviherbaspirillum sp.
GGAAATCGTTTAACCCTGCATTGCAGAACGCTTGACGGGAATAACAGTATCTACTAAGCTTTTCCGCCCTTGCTACCTGCTGATCGAATCAGCCTTCGCTGTCCGTCCTGATCGCCCAGATCCCCGGCAGATTGCGCCAGTATCCGTAAGCATCCATCCCGTACCCGACCACGAACCGGTTCGGCAAGGTCAGTCCGACATAGTCCGCCTGCACCGGTTTCTTCTTCCCGATATCCTTGTCGGCGAACACCGCGAGGATCACTTCCGCCGCGCCCATTTCCAGCAGCCGCTCCTTCACGTGCGCCAGCGTTTCGCCTTCGTCGAGGATGTCGTCGAGCACGATCACGGTACGCCCTTGCACGTTGGAACGCGGCACCACTTTCCATTCGATCTTGCCGCCCTGGTCCCTGGTGCCGTAGCGGGTGACATGCATGTAGTCGAATTCCAGCGGAAAGCCCAGCCGCGTCAGCAATTGACCGCAGAACACCACCGCGCCGCCCATCACGCCGAGCACCAGCGGGAACGGCGCGCTGTCGTCTTCATTGAAGCGCTGGTTGAGTTGCAGGGCAACCTTGTCGACGGCCTTCTGCACGGCGTCGGTGTCATAGATCAGTTCAGCATCGGTCAGTAATGCCTTGGCTTTGCTGCGATGGAATTCGGAATCGATATAAGGCATGGGAGCCAGACCTCAAGCAAGAGATTGTATGAATGATGGCAACAGGCAGGGTTGCGCGAAGCGGCCGAGACGATAACACAGGTGAAGGATGGGCAGCCAGGGCTGCGGCGGATAGTGGTTATCGTACCGCAAGACCGACGGCGACCACAATCCGGGTGTCGCGCAACGGCACGGAAATCGGCATGCGTGGGGAATCTTTGATGGTGTCTCGGCTCGAACCCGTATTGCTTGTGACAACTCGGGAAAACCGATGAGAACTGTACTGAAGCAACATCAGGTAAAGACCAAGCGGCCGATCAAGGGCGGCGTGACGCCGCGCTTGCCGCATGAGCGCGATGAATCGGATGACAGCCAGGAAAGCACGCCGCGCGACGATATCAGGCAAGCCTATATCGATTTGCAGAATGGCCAGGTCGATACCGATCTGCGCGAAACCGGCGGCGTCGATGAAGTGGTGAACGACCGGCCGGGAACGCCGCCGGAAAAGGTGGTAAAAAAATCTGGCCGCTAGCCGGCGTGCGCATCCTGCGCACCGGTCATTCGTAGCGACGCGCGTCTTCGATCACTTTGCCATCGTTCGGCAGGCTGCCGCGTGCAACCAGCTTCACGTCGCCGCGCAGCTTGGTGACGTCGCGTATCGTGTCGACGATCATGGAAGTGTCGCATGCGAGATCGTCGACTTCGCAGTGCAGCGTCATCACGTCGTTCGCCATTTCGCCGCTCACCACCAGCCGCGCCTTCACGATCTGCGGATGGCGCTTTGCCACGTCCGCCACCTGTGACGGATGGACGAACATCGCGCGCACCTTGGTGGTCTGGTCGGCGCGTCCCATCCAGCCCTTGATGCGGGTATTGGTGCGGCCGCAGGGCGACACACCGGGCAGCACCGCGGACAGGTCGCCGGTGCCGAAGCGAATCAGCGGATAGTCGGGGTTGAACGAGCTCACCACCACTTCGCCGACTTCGCCTTCGGCGACCAGGTCGCCGGTGCCGGGACGCACGATTTCGAGGACCAGTTCTTCATCGAGCACCATGCCGGGATGCACTTCGCCGCCGGTCTGCGTTTCATACGCGATGTTGCCGATGTCGGCCGAACCATACATCTGCAGCACGTGCGGCACGCCGTTGTCCCGCAGCCATTTGCGCAATGACGGCGGCAGCGCTTCGGCGCCGACTACCGCGCGCTGCACGCTGCCGATGTCGGCATCCATCTCGCGCGCCTTTTCGATGATGATTTTCAGGAACGATGGCGTGCCGATATATGCGTCCGGCTTCAGCGCGACCATCGCCTGCACCTGCATCTCGGTCTGGCCGCTGCCGGCCGGGATGACCGCGCAGCCGAGCCGGGCCGCGCCGCCTTCGACCATGAATGCGGCCGGTGTGAAGTGATACGAAAAACAGTTCTGCACGATATGCCCGGCGCGCAGCCCGACCGCCGCCATCGGCCGCGCGAAGCGCCACCAGTCGCCGTCATGCCCTTCCGGATCGAAGATCGGGCCGGGCGACATGAACAGCCGGCGCAGCTGGCGTACCGGCGTCGTGGTCAGGCCGCCGAACGGCATGTCGGCCTGCTGCAAGGCCTTCAGATCGGACTTGCGCGTGACCGGCAATTGGGCGAGTGCGGTGCGTGACGTGATCGCACGCGCATCGATGCCGCGCAGGATGGCGGCCCAACCGGGCGCGCCCTGCGCACGCATGAGCAGTTGTGGCAGCCGCGTCATCAGATCCTGTTCGCGCAGATGCGGATCGCGGGTTTCGAGGAAGTCGAGCGTGTCTGGCATGACGCACCTATTCGGGTTGTTCGTGCAATTCCCTTTGCACGCGCTTCGGTAATTTCTTCGCGATGATGTCGCGCGCACGCCGCAGCAGTTTTTTGGCCGCCGCATCGCTCATCGCACGGCGTTCCAGCGCGATCCATTTCGCGCGCGCCAGATACGGCGCGGGCCGAATGCCGGCCTGCGCGGTGTATGACAGGAACAGGTCGTCATCGACCTTGCACCACAGTTCTGTCGGCCGCCCGCTGCTGTCGAGAGTGAACAGCGCGAACATCTTGTTCGCGACCATGAACACCAGCGTGCTGCTCCACTTGATCCCGGAATGCGCATCCGGAATCGTGTTGCAATAGCTGACCATGTTCGCGTAGTTCATCGCTCAGGCAAGCCAGCGCTTGCGGCGCCGATAGAACTTCATGTCGCGGAAACTCTTGCGGCCCGCACCAGAGACGCCGAGATAAAACTCTTTCACGTCTTCATTGCTGGCCAGCTCTTTCGCGTCGCCTTCCATCACTACCCGGCCGTTCTCCAGGATGTAGCCGAAGTCGGCGTAGCGCAGCGCGACCATGGTGTTCTGTTCGGCCACCAGGAAGGACACGTTTTCCTTGCTGTTCAGGTCGCGCACGATCTCGAAAATCTCTTCGACGATCTGCGGCGCGAGGCCCATCGACGGTTCGTCGAGCAGGATCATCGACGGCTTCGCCATCAGCGCGCGGCCGATCGCGCACATCTGCTGTTCGCCGCCGGAGGTGTAGCCGGCCTGCGACGCGCGGCGCTCCTTGAGGCGCGGGAAATAGTGGTACACCTTGTCCAGCGCTGCGCGCTGTTCTGTGCGCGACTGGCGGCGGGTGTAGGCGCCGGTCAGCAGGTTTTCTTCGATGGTCAGGTGCGCGAAGCAATGGCGGCCTTCCATCACCTGCGACAGGCCGCGTTTCACCAGCTCGTTCGGCGTCAGCTGATCGACGCGTTCGCCCTTGAATTCGACGCTGCCCTTGGTGACGTCGCCGCGTTCGCCGCGCAGCAGCGTCGAGATCGATTTCATCGTGGTCGATTTGCCGGCGCCGTTGGCGCCCAGCAACGCAACGATTTTTCCCTGCGGCACCTGCAGCGATACGCCTTTCAACACCAGGATCACGTGGTCGTAGATGACCTCGATGTTGTTGACGGAGAGGTAGGGAGTCACGCTTGCGGCAGTGCTTGTGGAGGATAGGTTCATGTCAATAGTTGGAGCACGTAACTGCGCTGCTCCTTCCCCCTTGCAGGGGGAAGGTTGGGATGGGGGTAGTGAGCTCGAATCAGTGATAACGTCGACTCAAGCACTCTACCCCCACCCTAACCCTCCCCCTGCAAGGGGGAGGGAACCTGCAGCGGGGTTGGGACAAGATCCTACAAACAGGCCGGCGTGATCTTCTTCTCCGCCGCGTACTTCGCCGACGATTCTTCCAGCAGCTTGCGCGTCAGCGCCTTGTCGCCGACCACCCAGTTCGGCGTGATCGGGACCCACTTGCTGCCGTTCCACTGCTGCACCTTCACCGCGCCGGAACCTTCGTGGTCTTCGCACGAGGTCTTCACCGGCGGGAACATGCCATTGGCGCCGAGCTGCTTCTGCCGCGCTTCATCCACGTTCAGATTTTCTAGGCCCCAGCGGATCTGCTCGCCGGTCATCACCTTGCCCTTGCCGTACTTTTCCTGCGCCTTGCGGATCGCTTCAGTCCACAGGATCGCCGCCGTCACGCCGCGCATGTGATAGACCGAGCCGACGCGGGTCTTGTCCTGCAGGTTGCCCTTGCCGGCGTCATACACTTTCTTGCGGATCTGGTCGAGCACCGGATAATTGCCCGGCGTGTTGAAGGTCATCGTGGTGTAGCCCTTCGCGGCATCGCCGGCCGGGATCACGTCTTCCTCGGAACCGGCCCACCAGACGCCGAGAATCTTTTCGCGCGGGAAGCCGTTGCGCTGCGCGGTTTTCAGCGCCACTGCATTCATCACGCCCCAACCCCACAGGATCACGAAGTCCGGACGTGCCTGGCGGATCTGCAGCCATTGCGACTGCTGCTCATTGCCGGGATGCGCGACCGGGATCTTGATCAGCTCGAAACCGTATTTCTGCGCCTCCGCTTCCAGCACCGGGATCGGTTCCTTGCCGAACGCCGAATCGTGATACAGGTGCACGATCTTCTTGCCCTTCAGCTTGTCGACGCCGCCGACCTTGCTGCCGAGGTAAGAGATCATCGCGGTTGCCTGGTTCCAGTAGCTGGTGATCAGCGGGAACACATACGGGAACACCTGGCCGTTGGCCGCGTCCGAGCGGCCGTAGCCGAGCGTGGTCATCGGGATCTTGTCTTCCGCGACACGATCGAGAATGCCGTACGCGATGCCGGTGGCCAGCGGCTCGACCAGCGACGCGCCGCCGTTCTTCGATTTCAGGCGTTCGTAGCATTCGACGCCGCGCGACGGGTTGTATTCGGTTTCGCATTCTTCCCAGCTCAGCTTGACGCCGTTGATGCCGCCGTTTGCATTGACCAGGTTCATGTAATCGATCGCACCGCCGAAGAAACCGGAGCCGCCGGCCGCATAAGGCCCGACGCGATACGACAGGATGGGGATGAACTGATCCTCCGCCAACGCAACGCTGGCCGCGCCGGCCAGTGCCGCACCGAGCAAGACTGATTTGATGAATTTCATGTGCTCCTCCTTGTTATAAGACAGCAGGGAAACTTCCACTTCTCAGTAGGGAAACGGCCACAAGCGCAGCTTCTCCTTTGCGATCTGCCACAGGCGCGCCAGACCATGCGGCTCAACGATCAGGAAAAAAATGATCAATGCGCCGAATACCATCAACTCCAGATTGGATGCGACCGAGGTCGGCAACTGCAGGCCGTGCGCAATCACGTTCAGCAGGATCGGCAGCAGCACGATGAAGGCCGAGCCGAAGAATGCGCCGACCACCGAGCCGACGCCACCGATGATGATCATGAACAGGATGCGGAACGACAGATCCAGCCCATAGGCTTCCGGCTCCACCGTGCCGAGATACGCGTATGCGTACAGTGCGCCGGCCACACCGCAATAGAACGAGCTGACCGCGAACGCCAGCAGCTTGGTGCGCATCGGCCGGAAGCCGATCACCTCGGCCGCCATGTCCATGTCGCGCACTGCCATCCACGAGCGGCCGACATTGGTGCGCGTCATGTTCTTCAGCAGCAGCGCCATCACGCAGACGATCGCCAGCGTCAGCAGGTATTTGCTGGCCGGCGCGTCGAACTCATAGCCGAAAATCACGATCTGCTGCGCGGTGATCACACCGGAAGAACTGTTGTTGGTAAACCAGGGCACCTTGGTCAGGCACCAGATCACGAAGAATTGCGTCGCCAGCGTCGCCGCAGCGAGATAGAAACCACGGATGCGCAGCGAAGGCAGACCGAACAGCACGCCGACCGCTGCCGCGCACAGGCCGCCGAGCACGAATGCGAGCAGGATCGGCATGCCGGGCACGCGCAACATGAAGTTGTACGACGCGAACGCGCCGACCGCCATGAAGGCCGCGGTGCCGAGCGACAGCTGACCGGCATAGCCGGTCAGGATGTTGAGGCCGAGCGCGGCCAGCGAAAAGATCAGGAACGGAATCAGGATCGCGGAGAACGCATAGGGCGACGCGAGCAGCGGCACCGCGACGAAGGCGATGGCGAGAATCGCGAAGATGCCGATGCGGTCCTGCCGGATCGGCAGAATCTGGCTGTCGGCCCGGTAGGTGGTTTTGAACTGGCCTGCTTCGCGGTAGAACATGGTTTCCTGACTCCGTTAAACGCTTTGGTTCGTTGACCTGTCCCCTCCCCCTTGCAGGGGGAGGGCTAGGGTGGGGGTAGTGCGCCCGATCTACGGCAAGCGTATTTCAACCTCACTACCCCCATCCCAACCTTCCCCCTTGCAGGGGGAAGGAGCCGTGCGTCACAACTGCTACCTCAAATCCGACGAATGATCCGCTCACCAAACAAGCCTTCCGGCCGCACCAGCAAAAACAGCAGCGCCAGCACATACGGAAACCAGCCTTCGATGCCGCCGCCGACCATCGGCCCGATATACACCTCCGCCAGCTTTTCCGACGCGCCGATGATCAATCCACCGACGATCGCGCCCGGAACCGACGTGAAGCCGCCGAGTATCAGCACCGGCAAGGCCTTCAGCGCGACGAAGGTCAATGCGAACTGCACGCCGTTACGCGCGCCCCACAGCAAGCCTGCCACCAGCGCGACAAAGCCGGCGACCGACCACACGATGGCCCAGATCTGCTGCAGCGGAATGCCGACCGCGAGTGCGGCCTGGTGATCGTCGGCCACTGCGCGCAGCGCGCGACCGATGCGGGTCTTGGAAAAGAACAGCGCGAGCCCGGCCACCAGCACCGTGCAGATGCCGGCGGAGATCACGTCGAACTGCGAGATCGCGATATTGAAGCGATCGAGAAAATACGCGATCGGCACGTCCTCGATGCCAAGATCGAGCGCGTGCACCTGCGAACCCCACAGCAATTGCGCAAGACCTTCGATGAAAAACGTCAGGCCGATGGTGGCCATGAACAGCGTGATTTCCGGCTGGTTCACCAGCGGCCGCAGCACGATGCGTTCGGTCGCCAACGCAAGCAACACCATCGCGACCATCGTCAGCGGAATCGCGATCCACAGCGAAACGCCGAATTTGGTTGAGATGCCGACGCAGGTCAGTGCCGCGAAGAACACCATCGCGCCCTGCGCAAAGTTGAACACGCCGGACGCCTTGTAGATCAGCACGAAACCGAGCGCGACCAGTGCATACATCACACCGGCGAGCAGACCGCCGATCAGCACTTCGAAGAAGAAGCTTATGTCCATGTCGTTTCCGTTCAACACCTGTTACGGCCCCCTCCCCCTGGCAGGGGAAGAAGTTTTCATTCAGTGCGCGACACCCAGATACGCATTGATCACTTCCTGATTCCCGCGCACTTCGTCCGGCGTGCCATCGCCGATCTTCCGGCCGTAATCCAGCACCACCACGCGATCGGAAATATCCATCACCACGCCCATGTCGTGTTCGATCAGCACGATGGTGGTGCCGAACTGGTCGTTCACGTCGAGAATGAAGCGGCACATGTCCTGCTTCTCTTCCACGTTCATGCCGGCCATCGGCTCGTCGAGCAGCAGGATCTCCGGCTCGGCGGCCAGCGCGCGGCCGAGTTCGACGCGCTTCTGCAAGCCGTACGCGAGCCGGCTCACCGGGGTCTTGCGGATATGCTGGATTTCGAGGAAATCGATGATCTCTTCAACCTTCTTGCGGTGCGCCATCTCTTCCTTCTGCGCCGGGCCCCAGTACAGCGCCTGCAGCAGGAAATTGGTCTGCATCTTCAGGTTGCGCCCGGTCATGATGTTGTCGAGCACCGACATCCCCTTGAACAGCGCGATGTTCTGGAAGGTGCGCGCGATGCCGCTCTTCGCCGCCGCGTAGGTGTTCATGTCTTTGCGGCGCTGGCCGCGATAGGTGATCTCGCCCTGCTGCGGCCGGTAGACGCCGTTGATCACGTTCAGCATCGAACTCTTGCCGGCGCCGTTGGGGCCGATGATCGCGCGGATCTCGTGCTCGCGCACGTCGAACGAAATATCGGTCAGCGCCTTCACGCCGCCGAAAGCCAGCGAGATATTGTTCAGGTCGAGGATCACGTCGCCGATGACGCGCCGGTCGGTCATCATGCGGCCCTCTTCAGCAGGTCGAAGGTTTTCACGTCGACGATGCGCAGGTCGGCCGCGACCACGCCCTGGCGGCCGTCCTCGAACTTGACCTGGGTTTCGATGTATTGCGAAGTCTTGCCGGTGTACAGCGCGTCGATCAATACCTTGTATTTATCGGCGACGAAGCGGCGGCGCACCTTGCGCGTGCGGGTCAGTTCGTCGTCGTCCGGATCGAGTTCCTTGTGCAGCACCAGGAAGCGGTGGATCTGGGTGCCGGCCATCAGCAGTTCGCTGGCGAGATCGGCGTTGACCTTTTCCACGCACTCGGCGATCAGCTCGTAGGTTTCACGCTTGGCCGCGAGATCGGTGTAGCCCGAATACGCGATGCCGCGCCGCTCGGCCCAGTTGCCGACCGCTTCCATGTCGATGTTGATGAAGGTGCACACGCGGTCGCGCTGGTTGCCGAAGGCGACCGCTTCCTTGATGAAGGGGAAGAACTTCAGCTTGTTCTCGATATAGTTCGGCGCAAACATGTCGCCACAAGTCATGCGACCGACGTCGGCCGCGCGGTCGATGATCTTCAGATGGCCTTCGTCGTCGAAGATGCCGGCGTCGCCGGTATGGAAATAACCGTCCGCATCGATCACTTCGGCGGTCGCGTCGGGGCGCTTGTAATAGGTTGTCAGCATCGCCGCCGATTTCACCAGCACTTCGCCGTTCGGCGCCAGCTTCACTTCGACGCCGGGCGCGGGCAGGCCGACGCTGTCGAACTTGATGTTGCCGTCCGGTTGCAGACAGACATACGCGCAGGTTTCGGTGGAGCCGTACAGCTGCTTCAGGTTGACGCCGATCGAGCGGTAGAAGCGAAACAGGTCGGGACCGATCGCGGCGCCGGCGGTGTAGGCGACGCGTACGCGCGACAGGCCGAGCACGTTTTTCAGCGGGCCGTACACGAACAGCTTGCCGAGCGCGTAATTGATTCTGTCGAGCAGGCCGACCGGCTTGCGGTCGAGGATATCGGAACCGACGCGGCGCGCGACGCCCATGTAGTGATGGAACATCTTGCGCTTGATGATGCCGGCGTCTTCCATGCGGATCATCACCGTGGTCAGCATGTTTTCGAACACGCGCGGCGGCGCGAAATAATAGGTCGGGCCGATCTCGCGCATGTCGGTCAGCACCGTGTCGCCGGATTCCGGGCAATTCACGGTGAAGCCGGCGACCAGCGCCTGCGCGAACGAGAACAGATGGTCGCCGACCCAGGCCATCGGCAGATACGAAAGAATGTCGTCGTCGGCCGTCAGCCTGTCGAAGCCGACGCCGCCTGTCGCGGCCGCCATGAATGATGCATGGGTCTGGCACACGCCCTTCGGCTTGCCGGTGGTGCCGGAGGTATACAGCATCACTGCGACGTCGTCCGGCTTGCCGGCGTTGACTTCGTTCATGAAGAAGCCCGGATGCGCGCGATCGAATTCGCGGCCGAGCTGCTGCAGCTTTTCGTAGGAGACAAGTTCGGGCTGCGCGTAGTGGCGCATGCCACGCGGATCGTCGTAAACAATGTGGGAAAGCAGTGAACTGCGCTCCAGGTTCTGCCTGATCTCGAACAGCTTGTCGACCTGTTCCTGATCCTCGACCACCGCGAAATCGATTTCGGCATCATCCAGCACATACGCCATATCGACCGCCGGCGCATCCTGGTACAGCGGCACCGCGACGCCGCCGAGGCATTGCGCGGCCAGCATCGCCCAGTACAGCCGCGGCCGGTTGTCGCCGATGATCGCGAGGTTCATGCCGCGCCTGAAGCCCTGCGCCGCCAGCCCGCACGCCAGCGCGCGCACTTCGTCCGCCACCTGCGACCAGTTCCAGGTCTGCCAGATGCCGAGATCCTTTTCGCGAAAGGCCGGCCTGGCGCCACGCGACTGCGCATGCTGCAGCAGCAGGTGCGGAAAGCTCAGTGCATCGGCGTTTGTCTCATCCATCGTCCCACTCTCTCTCAACAGATACTGACCGTCTTGATGGGGCCGGAGCAATGCGAGCGAGCCACCTGCCGCGATGGTATCCGCAGCAGAGAGATGCGCTTACAATGTCTCCGTTGTTCTTTTGTTGTCAGCATACTAGACAGCGACGATTCCGGGCGCTGTCATTTCGCTGACAATCATCCTGCAATCGCAAACTATCGTTGACGCACCGCACAATGACTGTAGAGAAACCGGGCTTCAAAGACTTGCTGCGGCAAACCATCTGGTCCAGGGAGCTGACGCCGGAGCAGATGGCGCGCGTGGAAGCCGACACGATCGAGCAGCACGTGGCGAAAGGCGGCTACGTGTGCCGCAAGGGCGAGATGGTCGATGCGTGGATCGGCGTGATCGATGGCCTGGTCAAGATGAACAACCTGTCGCCGGAAGGAAAATCGGTGACCTTCACCGGCGTGCCGGCCGGCGGCTGGTTCGGCGAAGGCACGCTGCTCAAGCAGGAGCAGCGCAAGTACGACGTGGTGGCGCTGCGCGACAGCCGCATTGCGCGCATGCCGAGCAAGACCTTCATGTGGCTGCTCGATACCAGCCTGCCGTTCACCCGCTTCCTGCTGATGCAGCTCAACGAGCGGCTCGGCCAGTTCATCGGCATGGTCGAGTTCGACCGCCTGCTCGATGTCGATGCGCGCGTCGCACGCTGTCTCGCCACATTGTTCAATACCCATCTGTATCCGGGCACCGACATGCTGCTGCAGATCTCGCAGGAAGAGATCGGCTATCTATCCGGCGCGTCGCGGCAGCGCGCGAACCAGGCGCTGCAGGTGCTGGAAAAGGCAGGCCTGCTGAAGGTCGATTACGGCGGCATCCAGATCCTGGACGTCGACGGCCTGCGGCGTTTTCACGGTTGAGCACGATGCGTATCACGTCCGATTTCCCTTCCCTGCAGGCGCTGGCCGCATTCTGGGCCGGCCCGGTGGTGGCGACCAACCTGATCGTCTTCTTCAGTCTGTTCGGCGCGCTGCTGCTGGGCCTGCTGGTCGGTTACGAGCGTTCGTATCGCGGCCGCGCGGCCGGCATGCGCACCTACGGCCTGGTGTGCATGGCGTCCGCCGCGCTGACGGTGATCGCCGGTTATATCGGCGACTGGTATGGCGGCCAGCCGCTCGGCTTCGTCGCCGACCCGACGCGCGTGATCCAGGGCATCGTGACCGGCATCGGCTTTCTCGGCGCCGGCGTCATAATGAAAGAGGGGCTGAACATCAGCGGCCTGACCACCGCCGCATCAATCTGGGCGGTCTCGGTGGTCGGCGTGCTGGTCGGCATCGGCTTCTACCTGTCGGCGATGCTGCTGGCGCTGATGTCGGCGCTATGCATGATCGGCGTGCCAAAGCTCACCGGCTGGCTGCCGTCGCGTCATGCGATCGTGATTTCGCTGAATTTTCGCGAAGGCTTCACGCCAAGCGAACCGTTGCTGCGCAACGCGGCGCACAAGCGCGGCTATGAAATCGCCAGCGGTTCGATCTCGATTTCCTTCCAGAACGGCAAGGCCGCCTGGCAATTCGTCGCGGTGGCCTTTGATCATCACAGTGGGGAGCCGATCAGTGAACTGGCGCAGGAGCTGAGCGGCTTCGACGGCGTGGAAAGCTTTCATCTGGCACACGCACGCAACTGAGCGCAACTGATTCCGCCGCGCGCTTGACATCGCTCATGCCGGTATCCGGCTTCCCTTCCTATCATCGTTGGACTGGCGCCGCGCGCAATGACGCATGTGCAGCGCGTGCCGCGCGCGCCATGACGCATGCCAACCTGTTGATGGAGACCACCATGTCGAACGTAATGAAAGTAATCGAAGTGCTCGCCGAATCGCCGAAAGGCTGGGAAGACGCGGTCACCGCAGCGGTCGTGAAAGCCAGCGAGTCGGTGCATAACATCCGCTCGGTGTACATCAAGGAATTCGAGGCGCAGGTGGACAACAACAAGGTCGTCAATTACCGCATCAATGCGAAGGTGACGTTCGCGGTCGATTGAACCGTTGTTTTGCGCTTTGCGTTTGCGCTAAGGGATGATCGATTGCAGCGGGCGCGTGTCGGTCTGGAGATGCGTTCGCTTCAGGTCGGCATTCATGCCAGCGCGATGCCGGCTGCCGAAAGCAACGGCGTCAGTTACCTGAAGATCCCGATCAATGCGCTTTGAAGAGGAGTTCCGCCATGTCGGTCAACATCACTCCCGTCGCGGAAAATTTTTCCGTCGCGCCGCAATTGCAGCCAGGCGATTTCACCGACATCGCGCGCAGCGGCTTTCACTCGGTAATCAATAACCGGCCGGACGGCGAAGGCGGCCCGGACCAGCCCCGCGACGACGCGTTGCGCGCCGCCGCGGAAGCGGCCGGCCTCAAGTATGTGTCGCTGCCTATCCCGCCAAGCAACTTCGGCGACGAGCCGGTCGAGCGCATGCGCAACCTGCTCGCGGTGTTGCCGAAACCGATACTCGCGTTCTGCCGCACCGGCACGCGCTCGACCGTACTGTATCGGCGTGCCGAGCAGAAATGACATGGGCTTGCTGCCGGTGCCGACATACACGCGCCGATGGCATCAATTGAAGCGCCATTGAAGCGCTGTCGTGTCAACCCGAGATGCCGATCCCGCTCTGCTCGTCGCGCGTGCCGCGGGCGCTGGCGGTCAGCCGCTCGAACAGCTTGTCGATCATCTTCTGATTGAAGGCCGGAATGTCGGACGGCTTGCGGCTGCTGATCAGGTTGCCGTCGATCACGACTTCCTGATCGATCCAGTCGCCGCCTGCATTGCGGATGTCATCCTGCAGCGTCGGCCAGCTGGTCATCGTGCGGCCGTCGACCACACCGGCCGATACCAGCAGCCAGCCGCCATGGCAGATCACCGCGATCGGCTTGCCGTCGTCGTCCATGTCGCGCACGAAGCGCTGCGCCTCGGAAATCATGCGTATCTGGTCGCCGTTCATCACACCGCCGGGCAGCAGCACCGCATCGAAATCCTTCGAATCGAGTGCGTCGAATGTGAGGTCGACATCGAACTGGTCGGCCTTGGTATCGTGATTGAATCCCTGCACCTTGCCGCGTTTGCTGGACACCACCTTGGTGGTCGCGCCCTGCTGTTCGAGCGCCTTGCGCGGTTCGGTGAATTCGGCCTGCTCGAAACCGTCGGTGACGAGGATGGCGACATTCATGCCAGTAAGAGTCTGGTCCATGGGCTTCTCCTTTGAAATGATTGCAGCGCGAATGCGCCGCCCGGCGGCAGCCACGGCAACTACGATCCGCGCGGTCATTTTGGAGTTAGCCGAAGCGTATTAAGTTCGGGGAGATTTTCGCTTGAGGGAAAGAAACAGCCCGCCGACGATCAGCAGCGTGCCGGCAATCAGCGACAGCGTCAGCGGTTCGCCGAGCGCAACCACTGCGAGGCTGACGCCGACCACCGGCATCATCGCGGTAAACATCGAGGCCTTCGCGCCGATCCGGCGCACTGCGAGGTTGAACAGCAGCACCGAGATCACGCTGACCAGCACGCCCTGATACAGCACCTGGAGCGTGATCGCCGCCGGCTCGAGCCGGAACACCGCCGTGCCTTCAGTGAGGAAATACACGGGCAGGTACAGCAGCCCGCCGACCTGCACCACGCTGACCACGGCCAGCGGATCGGTGTTCCAGCGCCGCATCAACACCGTGTAGAACGACCACATCAGCGCCGCAACCATGAACAGCAGGTCGCCGCGCCAGGCATCGGCGGAAACGCCGGCGGCCGGATGCAGGATGCCGGCGAGCTTGATGGTCAGCACGCCGGCCACCAGCAGCACCAGCCCGCCGACCGGCAGACGTTCGCCGCGATCGAGCAACAGCTTCGCGAGCAGCGCGGTGAAGATCGGCGTGCAGGCCGGATAGATCAGCGAGCTGTGCGACGCTGGCGCCCAGGTCAGGCCGCCGATCAGCACCATGTTGTACAGCGGGCCGGCCAGCAGGATCAGCAGCAGCGCGCGCGGCCAGCCGAGGCCGCCGGCTTTCGCCACGCCGCGGCGCAGAAACAGCGGCAACATGATCAGGCCGCTGGCGGCGAAACGCAGCAGCGTCAGGTCCAGCGCGGACATGCCCGCGCGATAGCCGAAGGTGGCGACGACCGGTTGCGCGCCCCATACCAGCGCGACCGCAAGCCCGTAGAGAAAACCCATAAGAATCGATGCTCCGGAAGACGCGCGATACGCGCGTCGCGTTCAAATGCAACTGCTTAACTTAAAATTCTTCCCACGCCTCTTCGCTGCCGCCTGCCCTGGCCGGCGCACGCGCCCGGGCCAGCGCCACCACTGGCGCGCGCTTTCGGTCAGGCACACTGCGCGCAACGGCCGATGCCGGCCGGGCAGGCGGCTGCGGCGCCGTTGCGAGCGCCTGTGTGGTTGCGGTACCCTTCAGCTTGAACACCGCGACCGACTGCGCCAGCTGGCCGGCCTGATCCTGCATGCTTTCGGCCGCTGCCGCCGCCTGCTCGACCAGCGCCGCGTTCTGCTGCGTCATCCGGTCCATCTGCGCGATCGCGCGGTTCACTTCCTCGATGCCGGTGCTCTGCTCTTCGCTGGCCGCCGTGATCTCGCGCATGATGTCGGCCACATGCATCACCGATGCGACCAAGTTGTCCATCGTCTTGCCGGCCTGATCGACCAGCTGCCCGCCGGCGTCGACCTTTTCCACCGAATCGCCGATCAGCGCCTTGATTTCCTTCGCCGCACCGGCCGAGCGCTGCGCCAGGTTGCGCACCTCGGACGCCACCACCGCGAAGCCGCGCCCCTGCTCGCCGGCACGCGCCGCTTCGACCGCCGCATTCAGCGCGAGGATGTTGGTCTGGAACGCGATGCCGTCGATCACGCCGATGATGTCGACAATCTTGCGCGAGCTGTCCTTGATCGAGCCCATCGTGCTGACCACTTGCCCGACCACTTCACCGCCCTTGACCGCGTGGTCGGACGCGGCGGTGACGAGCTGGTTCGCCTGCTTCGCGTTTTCCGCGTTCTGCCTGACGGTCGAGGTCAGTTCTTCCATCGCGCTCGCGGTCTGCTGCAGCGAGCCGGCCTGGCTCTCGGTGCGCGCCGACAGGTCGGCATTGCCGGAGGCAATCTCGCGCGACGCCAGTGCGATCGTTTCGGTACCGGCGCGCACCTGGCTGACGGTCGCCACCAGGCTGTCGTTCATGTCGCGCAGCGATTGCAGCAACTGCCCGGTTTCATCATGCGACGCGACCTCGACCTCGGTGGTCAGGTCGCCGCCGGCAACGCGCCGCGCGACGCCGACCGCCGCGGTCAGCGGCCGGATGATGCCGTGCGTGACCAGCACGCCGACCAGCACCGCGAGCACGGCGGCGATCGCGGCCAGCGCGATCATCAGCATGCGGGTGCTGTGCGAAATCGCTTCCGCCTGCGTGCCGGCCTGCTCCATCAGCCCGCCTTCGGCGGCAATCAGCTTGTCG
The DNA here is from genome assembly GCA_966211585.1 of uncultured Noviherbaspirillum sp. Lineage (GTDB taxonomy): Bacteria > Pseudomonadota > Gammaproteobacteria > Burkholderiales > Burkholderiaceae_D > Noviherbaspirillum. The sequence continues at coordinate 15,598 of CBIHNU010000036.1, forward strand.
AGCGCATCGAAATATTTCTGCTGGAACGGCGCGATCTGCGGCAGCGTCAGGTCGCGCGCTTGCTCGATCTGGCCATCCTTGATCAGCTTCACGTAGTCGTTGAGTATCGGCAGGTATTTCGCGCGCGCGTCGCGCACGTCCTTCAGCAGCCGCTTGTCTTCGGCGGAGCTGGCGGCTTTTTCAAAACGCGCGAGCGTATCGGTGATGGTCCGGCCGGAGCGGTCGATGGTTGCGAGTTCCCCGTTGACTTCGTCGGCGACGCTCATGAACAGCAGATTGCGCATGCTGCGCGCGGTGTCGTTCAGCGCGCCCTTGACCGCGTTCGCCATTACCGTCTTCGGATAGTAATTGCGCGCCATCTCCTCGATGCTGCCGTTGATGTGCGTGATCTGCGTGACGCCGATCGTGGTCAGCGCCAGCATCAGCAGAATCACCAGGCCGAAGCCCAGCGTCAGGCGCTGGCCTATCTTCAGGTTTGCGAATTTCATGACCCCTCCCGTTTTGATCGATGAAGTCGGCAACGGCGCGGATGGACGCGCGGGAAACTTGTCGAGTCGCATCAGATTACGACGAAACACCGACAAATTACAAACGTTTTATTAAATAATTTGTCGAAAATATCTAATCGATTACAACGAATTGCCAAGCAGTCAATATTTCACCGGCCGATCAGCGCCGCACCGCGACCATAAATTGCCGAGCGCCCGCCACACCGGTGGAACAGTCCCCGGTCCGCTCTTGTCCAATTGATCGAAAAACAGCGACACCCGCAGGACGCAGCGGTAGCGCACCCGACGCGGCCAGCCGGCCACGGAGCAAAGGAAGTCCCGCATGAAAACCGAACAGGATGCCGGCCGACGGGCCGCCGCCGAAGCTGCGCCGGCGAGCGCGGCGCAAGGCGATGCGGCTGCCGACAGCGCCTATCCGGCGCTGCCGCCGGATGCGCTGGCGATCGTCCCGTTGCGCCACCTGGTGCTGTTCCCCGGCATGATCGCGCCGATCAGCGTCGGCCGCGAACGGTCGATTGCCGCCGCACAGGATGCGGTGCGCAATGAACGGCCGCTCGGCTTGATCCTGCAGCACGATGCCGACGTGGAAACGCCGACCGATGAACAATTGCATCGCACCGGCACCGTCGCCAGCATCCTGCGCTACATCACGCAGGACGGTGCGCATTTCGTGGTGTGCCAGGGCGAGCGGCGCTTCCGCGTGATCGAGTTCCTGTCCGGCTTTCCGTTCCAGGCGGCGCGCGTGCAGCAATTGCCGGACCCGGAGGAGCAGTCGACCGACATCGAGGCGCGCCTGATCCAGTTGAAGGAGCGCGCGGCGGAGGCGATCGAGCTGCTGCCGCAGGCGCCGGCCGAACTCACCGGCGCTGCCGAAAACATGACCTCGGCATCGGCGCTGGCCGATTTCGTCGCCGGCCTGATGGACATGCCGCTGCAGCAGAAGCAGGAAATCCTCGAAACGCCCGACCTGCAGCTGCGGCTCGACAAGGTGCTCGATTTCGTGATCCACCGCATCGACGTGCTGCGGCTGTCGCATGAAATCAATGAACAGACCAAGGAGCGCATCGACGACCGGCAGCGCGAATACCTGTTGCGCGAGCAACTGAAAACCATCCAGACCGAACTCGGCGAAGCGGAAGGCGGCAACACCGAATTGCAGGCGCTGGCGCAGGCAGTCGCGCAGGCAAGGATGCCAGAAGACATCGGCGCGCAGGCAAAAAAGGAACTGCAGCGGCTGGAGCGGATGCAGGAAACCTCGGCCGAGTATTCGATGCTGTGCACCTGGCTCGAATGGATGGCGGCGCTGCCGTGGTCGGTCAGCACCGAAGACCATATCGACATTGGCGATGCGCGCCGCATTCTCGACGAAGACCATTTCGGATTGCACAAGGTCAAGCGCCGCATCCTCGAACATCTGGCGGTGCGCAAGCTGAATCCGCACGGCAAGAGCCCGATCCTGTGTTTCGTCGGGCCGCCCGGCGTCGGCAAGACTTCGCTCGGCCACAGCATCGCGCGTGCGATCGGCCGCAGGTTTGCCCGCGTCAGCCTCGGCGGCACGCATGACGAAGCGGAAATCCGCGGCCATCGCCGCACCTATATCGGCGCCTTGCCGGGCAACATCATCCAGGCGATCCGCAAGGCCGGCACGCGCAATTGTGTGCTGATGCTCGATGAAATGGACAAGCTCGGCAGCGGCGCGCACGGCGATCCGTCGGCCGCGCTGCTGGAAGTGCTCGACCCGGAACAGAACAACAGTTTTCGCGACAACTATCTCGGCCAGCCGTTCGACCTGTCGCAAGTGATGTTCATCGGCACCGCCAACATGCTGGATACGATACCGCCGCCCTTGCTCGACCGCATGGAAGTGATCCGCCTGCCCGGCTACACCGAAGAAGAAAAGGCGCAGATCGCGCGCCGCTACCTGGTGCCGCGCCTGCTCGACGCCGACGGCCTGACAGCGCGGCAATGCACGATCGACGACACGGCGCTGCACGCGCTGATCCGCGCCTACACGCATGAAGCCGGCGTGCGCGGTCTGGAGCGCGAGCTGGGCAACGTGTTCCGCCATGTCGCGATGCGCGTGGCCGAAGGCGCGGCACAGCAGGTGGATATCGGCGCGGCCGACCTGGCCGGCATTCTCGGGCCGGCGAAATTCGAAAACGAGCTGGCGCTGCATACCAGCCTGTCCGGCGTCGCCACCGGCCTCGCGTGGACGCCGGCTGGCGGCGACATCCTGTTCATCGAAGCCAACCGCACGCCGGGCAGCGGCAAGCTGATTCTCACCGGGCAACTCGGCGATGTGATGAAGGAAAGCGCGCAGGCGGCGCTGACGCTGGTGAAAGGACATTGCGCTGAACTCGGGGTCGCGCCCGCGGTCTTCGATAACAGCGACATCCATGTGCATGTGCCGGCAGGTGCCATGCCGAAAGACGGCCCGAGCGCCGGCGTTGCGCTCTATGTTGCATTGGCGTCGCTGGTATCCGGCCGGCCGGTGCGCAACGATTGCGCGATGACCGGCGAGATCAGTCTGCGCGGCTTGGTGTTGCCGGTCGGCGGCATCAAGGAAAAAGTGCTGGCGGCGCTGCAGGCCGGCATTCATGCGGTGCTGCTGCCCGCGCGCAACCGCAAGGAGCTGGATGATATTCCAGAAGAAGCGCGGCGCGCGCTGCAGTTCGTGTGGCTGGAATCGGTCGATGAAGCGCTGAGCGTATCCATGGGCGCGAGAGCGCCGTCACCAACATGATCGGAGATGATTGATGAGCAGGGAACTCGACAGGATCAGGAATGCGCTGCTGCGCAGGGATGACGACGATGCCGGCTATCCGGTAGCGCCGTTGCCATCGTTGCCGGCCACATCGTTTTTCAGTTTCCGCTATTCGCGCACCGAAATCTCGGCGCACGGCAGCGAAGCGCATGTGAAACGGAAAGAGACGCGCATCGAGAACGGCCGGCTGGTCACCGAGGAAGCCGAAGGCACGGTCGACATCGCCGCATACGACCGCATGATCGACGAAACGCAGCGCTATTACGCGGAACAGATGACGCAGGCGATGAAGCTGTTTTTCCTGCCGTTTTCGGCATGGCGGCGCGATCGGGAGGATTGACCAATTGCCTCCATGCCGTTGATGCAGGTATGCACGGCGTCGCTGCCTGCGGCACGGAAGCATACAGACGTCGTCACTCTGTCGTGTGGCTGGTCAGATACAGTGTTTCATGCGTTATCAGCCCGGCGTAGGAGTTCATTGGTCCGTTATAGTCGGCACTAAATTGAATGACCCGATTAAGCTCCTGGCTATACCAGACGATGGCCTTGTAGCTTCCACGCGCCGTTCCGGCAATCGTCCCTGCAACGAGAGATACATACCCGCGCCACTCAATGCGAGTCACCCTGAATTTGCCCGCGGGCACAGTGATGATTTCGTCACCGCTGACCCTCGCCGTCAAATCATAGGAAACCTTATATTGCCCGTTCTTTTCGTAGCGGGCTTTCCAGGTTTTGCCTGGCGCGGCTGGAAGCTCGACCCAACCATCCGGCGGCATTGCAGCATCGAACGCACCGGCTTCCGGCGAGCGCATCTCGATTACCCTGCCTTGCCGGTCTTCTATGCGAGCGCCTTGATTGAAGATGATGCGGTCTTTTCCCTCATCGATCTTGTCGATTCGCAGATCGATAACGCGTTTCGACTTGGCAAGACGGTCGGCCAGTTCGTAGGTCCAGGTTTCGCCAACCTGCCGTGAATCCGGACTGACTTTCGGTGCGGGGACGTTTGTGGCCGCAGTGCTCGGAGCAGGTGTACTCTCCCTGTCGGTGCCGGCCTTTGCAATGGCTTTCCTGGAGCGCGCTTCAACTTCGTAGATCCATCCTGCCGGATGAGCGAAGTTCAGACTTTGCCCGCTTTTCCAACCGAAAGTGGTGATACCGATCAGATGGCCGTCGCTGTCGAACAGGCCGCCCCCACTGGAACCATGCGAGATGGGCGCCGTGGTCTGAATCAACGGTTGCCCATGAGCCGCTGGATAGCGAAGCGACGATATCAGGCCTTCGCTCAACGTCAGTTCAAGCCCTTCCGGATTGCCTATCGCGTATACCTTCTGGCCGATTCGCAAATGCGTTGTGTCGGCTATCTGCACGGGCGGCGCAGTAAAATTATCAACCTTGATCTGGCAAAGGTCGCGTTCGGCATCCTCGAATTCAAGGCTTGCTTCGTAGCTCACATTAGCCTTCATGATCTTGATGCTTTTTTCCTTTTGCAGGACGTGGCAGTTTGTAATGAGCCGTCCAGGTGCAATCACCACCGCACTGCCATAAAACAATGGCTTATGGCGCGCATCAAAAGTCATCACTCCCCAGCATGAAGGGCTTACCTTGTCAAAAAGCTTGTCGGGTTCGAGTGCGCTCGCAACCAGTGGAATGACAGCAAGGACACATGCGCCCAAGCAGTTGTTGACACGCCAATTCATTGTTGTCTCCGCCCCTGCAAAAACGGCAACGATATCGCATATTTGCCATTAAGAAAACTTCTCCTCACAACGGAACAGGCCGCGACATCGCGCGACCATGACAAGGAACCGCAATGCCGCGCTGGGACAATGCGGCCGGCATCGGCAAGCTGGTCGGTCTGAATCTGCTCCGACGGTCGCGGAATTCCACCAAGTGCGTGATCGCGATTGAGTGTGATTGATCGCTAACCGAGCGCAATGCGGAGCTGCCGCGGCAGCCGCGCGTTGACCAGCGGCTCGTGACAGATGTCTTGCTGCTGCAGCTGCGTGCGCGGGTAATGATCGCGCAGCCACTGCAGCGCGTCGACGGCAAGGCGAATCGAAAAATGCTGCGCGATGCAGGCATGCGCACCGGCGCCGAACGTCAGGTGTTCGCCGTTGTTGCGGCGCTCGATATCGAACCGGTCGGGGTCCGCGAACCGTGCCGGATCGCGGTTGGCGGCCGCCAGCACCAGCAGCACTGCCTGGCCTTTCACTATCGTTTCCCCTTGCAGCCGGATATCTTCCACGGCGACGCGCCGGGTGTTGTGAATAGGCGGATCGAAGCGCAGCGTTTCAACAACGATGCGCTGCACGGCGCCGGCATCCGTTGCCGCTGCAGCCGGTGAACGCAACAGTGACAGCAACGCATTGCTCAGCAAGCCGCGCCCCGCATCGACACTCTGGATCAGCAGTCCGATCAGATTCGACACGCACGCATCGTGCGTCGCCTGGTCGTCGCAGCGGATGCGCAGGCTATCGCGCAGTTGTCGTTCCATCAGCGGATACACCGCATCGGCCGCGGCATTCACAGCATGCAGCTGTTGCGCACTTCGGCTCGGCAGCATGATTTTTGTCAGTGCTTCGAGATGCGCGAGGATCTCGTCGGCGTCCACTCGCGCAAAACCGAAGCCGTCCAGCAGCGCCAGCGCAGGTAATTTCCTGCTTACATCGCCTACCCAGTCGATCTCGCTTCGCGTGCCGATCAGCTGGTGCATCGCAGCCGCGATATCGGTGGTCTGCAGGTGTTCGTAGCACCGCAGCGCCACCTGCCTGAGTAGTGTGTGCGCGGGCGGATTGGCCAGGCGCACGAGATTGCGCACGATGCTTGCCGCGTGCACATCGAGAACCTGGCAGGCGGCGGCGGGATAGGCGGGAATCTGCGCGCGCGTATCGTCAAGCAACAGACGGCAGCCCGCGTACGAATACATTGCCCAGATGGCGTTCGCGTGATCCCACGCAAGCGGCTGACGGGCACGCCGCTCGGCATAGAGCGCGAACGGATCTGCCACCTCGGCCTGCGAAAACAGCGTGTTGTCCATGATCGTTCCTTCAGTCTGCACGACGCGCAGGCGCAGCAGGAAAATGCTGCGGCGCCTGCGCGCGCTCGAACAAGCCGTAATCGCGTTCGACCACGCCGCACAACACCCTGGCCGGCGCCGTTGCGCGCACGGCGGCCGCGGCCTGCCATGCAAGTGCCTGTGCCGGTGCGGAAAAATCGAGCAAGGCAATCCGCTTCTCGGGCATGGCGAGACTTTCGTACAGCTTGCCTTGCGCCGCGTCCGGATAGTTGTGCAAGCCGATCGCTGCACGCTGCGTGCCATCGTCGTCTTCGATCATGCGCACCACCCGGATCCGGTAATCGTCGAAGATGGCCTGCCGGCCCGCCGCCTGGGCCGCATGATGCTCGCCATCGCCGCGCCATTGCACCAGCGCCGCCTCGTCGCGCCACAGCGACAGCGACAAGATCCAGCCGGGATCGGCGATGCAACGGAAACGCTCGATCGACAGGAAGCCATCGATCGCATCCAGTTTCGGCCGCAGTGCGGCGGCGGTTTCCAGATAGCGCTGGTAACCGGTTTCAGACGGCAATACTTCGAAGACGACGGCAAACATGGCTTCCTCCCGTTCAGATGGCACCATGATACGATGGCCATTCACTGGATATTTCAATGGATGGTGAACTATGGAATCTGCAACGCATATTGCGGCCGTCGCCGCTCTGCTCGGCGATCCGGCACGCGCAGCAATGTTGTGGACGCTGATCGACGGCCGCGCACGACCGGCCGGCGAGCTGGCGTTTGCGGCAAACGTCTCTGCGCAATCGGCCAGCGGCCATTTGGCGAAGCTGGTCGCGGCACAGCTGCTGCAGGTCGACACGCAAGGCCGGCACCGCTACTACCGGCTGGCCGGCCACGCGGTAGCACTTGCGCTGGAATCGCTGGCCGCGGTCGCACCGCGTCCGCAGCCGCGCGCCCTGCCCGCGTCGAAAGCCACGCCGCCGGCGCTGCGCTTCGCGCGCACCTGCTACGACCATCTGGCCGGTGAGCTTGGCGTCGGACTGCTGGCGCAAATCGAGAAAAAGGGCTGGGCGATGCGCTCGGAGAAAAGCATCGCGTTGTCAGCCAAGGGGGAGAAGGCGTTTGCCGGACTCGGCATCGATCTTGATGCAGTGCGCGCCGCGAAGCGCCAGTTCGCGTGCGGCTGCCTGGACTGGAGCGAACGCGAATTTCATTTGGGCGGCGCGCTCGGTGCCGCGTTGCTGCAGCAATTGCTCGATCGCCGCTGGCTGATGCGCACCCGCACAACGCGCATGCTGCAGTTGACGCCGCAAGGCAGGGACGGCCTGTACCAGGCGTTCGGAATCCGGCCCCGATAGGCAGGTGCCGGAAGCGGAATCAGGCTCGGCGTTACCGGCCAAGCAGCACGTCTCCTGCCGCCGCCGACCTCGTTCCCGCGACCGGTGGATTGCTCTCGCCGTGATAGGCGAACACCACCGAGGTCTTCACCTTGTCGCTGTTGTTGCGGCCAGCCGAGTGGAACAGCCCGCTGTGGAACAGCAGCACGTCGCCCTGCCGCAATTCGACCGTCTTGCCTTGCGCGAACAACGGCTGGTTTTGCGCCACGTCGGGACGCAGGAAATCGAGCTCGTCGAGCTGCTCGCGCCCGATGTCGAGCCGGTGCGACCCCGGAATCACGCTCAGTGCGCCGTTCGATTCGGTTTCCGCGCCGAGCGCAAGCCACACCGTGATCAGGTCCGGCCGGGTGAACGACCAGTAGCGGATGTCGCGATGCCAGCCGGTCGCGCTGCCAAAATTCGGGTGCTTGGTCATCACGCAATTATGGTGTGCGAGCGTCAGGCAGACCCGCTCGCCGAAAAGTTGCGCGAGGCGCGCGACCAACCGCGGATCTTCGGCCCATGTGCGCAGGCACAGATGGCGGTCGTAGGCGCCGCGCAGGCGGCGTACCGTGCGGCCGCCGGGTGCATCGAGCGAGGTCGGCGCGCCCGGATAACCGACCTCGGCTTCGTATTCGACCGGCGGCACTGCGACGTGCAGGTCGCGCCGCACGACCGAGCGCATCAGCTCGCATACGACCGGTGTCACCATGCCGCGGAATACCAGGTAACCGTCGCGGTTGAATTGTTCTATGTCGAGATCGGAGAGCGTCATTGCCTTGCGTTCGTTGGTTGTCTTGAGACTTATACGTTAGCGCATTCCGCTCCGCCTTGCTTGGCAGCCGCTCACTTGCCGAACAGTTTTTTCATCATTCCGCCCAGGCCTTCGGCCGCGCCGCCGACGCCGCGCGTCAGCCCTTCGATGCTGATGCCGAGGGTTTCAGCGACCGAGGTGCCGATGTGTTTCGCGAAGCTTTCGTTCAATGAAAATTTCGGATCGTTCAGATCGCCTTCGAGCGCGAAGTCGACCGTGATCTGGCCTTTGCGGTTCTTCAGCGCCGCCACCACCGCCTGGCGCGGCACGCCCATGAAGGTGCTGAGGCCGCTGCCGCCGGATGCCAGCTCCAGCCCGGTCAGCGTGACGGTGCCCGGCGCGCGCAGCCGGTTGTTGCGCACCACCGATTTCATCGTCAGGTCGAGCGCGCCGTGCCGCACGCCGGTTTCGGACGCCTTGATCAGGTAAGGCTGCAGCGCAACCAGATCCACACCCTGCAGCTTGGTCACGATCTCTGAATTCTTGCTCGCCAGTTCCGCCCAGCCGTTGATCGACAGGCGGCCATTGCGCTGCACGCCCTTGACCGTGCCGTCGAGCTGGATCGCGGTACGGCCCGACAGACCCGGAAAGCGCAGGTCCTCGACCTTCGCATGCAGCTGTTCCAGGCGCGTCCTGTACGCCGGCGTGCGTACCGTCGCATCAAAGAAATCGAGCACACCGTGGCGCAATTCGATCGTGCCGATGGTAAACGCCGGCGCCGGCGCCGCACCGGCATTCGCTTCTGCCTTCGGCTTTTCGAGCAGGCCGGGCAACAGGCGCAGCTTGCCGTCGTGTGCGCGCAAAACCGACAGATACGCGTTGTCGACTACCACCCGGGGCACATGCAGGCGCGCGGAAAACAGGCCGAGCAGGTCGGGCGACACGACGATGCGTTCGGCACGCAGCGCATCTTCCGCCGGCCAGCCTTTCGGCCCGCGAATCCGCACGCCGCGCATTTCGATCGAGGTCCAGTTGACGACAATCTCCGCCACCTCGCTGTCCGGTCCGAGCGCCTGCTCGACCTGGCTCTTCAGTGCGCGCGTGGCGAAATGCAGGCCGGCGGTGACGGCAATCGCGAGTGCGATGACGGCCACCAACACGATAACCAGCGTCTTCTTGCGTTTCAGTTTCATGCACAACTCTCCGGGATTGTTCGGCAAAATCCCTGGCTGCTTTGCAGGAGCCGGTTAAAAGCAAGGGATGGCGATGCCGTTTGTTGCTCGAAGTTTACAGTAACCAGCTCCGCTCGGATCAAACGAGCAGTCTATTTGGCAAGGCTCGCCGAATGCATGCTGGATAACCATCCCGGAAACCACACGGACGTCCGCTTCTTACAAAATTGACTATTTTGAAAGAAAAAGGATAATACGCTCCGCTCCGCTTTACAGAGCTGCCTGCAGTTGCTGCCAAACCAATATATGCGGCGACGGACAAAGCCCTGCTGCAGGCAATATCAGGGCAAAAGGGACCGGCCAGGACCAATAAGCTCACGCTAGTCATTCCATGCTCCATCCCTTGTCTATGGGATATCCAGGATGGAAATCTGTACGTATGCTTCTTGCTTCTGGTTTCCTGCTGGAAACCAGGCCGGTCAGAGAGGCGCCTCCATCAAGGGGCGTTCATAAAAAATAATCAAAGGGAATTTCAACATGTTCATGGGACTCCTCGACAAGAGTTCTCCAGGCCTTGCGGCGCCTATAGTTGTCGCGCTGGCCATCGCTGCCGGAGGATGTGCAGTTCAGACACCGCCCGTCGCCCAGAAAGAAGCACCCCAGGCAATGGCTGTGCAAAAGGCGGCGCAAGCCGCCGTTACTTCGCAGGCGCCCGCGGCGCCGACGTTGAAGCGAAAAATAGCGCTGGGCCGGATAACGAATGAAACGAATTACGGCCAATCCTTGCTGCGCGATCGGCACGATGATCCTCTTGGAAAACAGGTGACGGATCTGATGAGCAAGGCGCTGGCCGAGTCGGGTGCCTATCTGGTTTTCGAACGGCCCGACATCACGCGCCTGCAAGCGGAAAGCCAACTGACCGATACCCGGCTTGATCTGGTGGGTGTGGACTCGCTGATCGTCGGTTCGCTTACCGAGTTCGGTCGCAAGACAGTGGGCGAATCCGGCTTTGTCTCCTCCAGCAAGCGACAAGTGGCATTCGCCAAAGTCGATATTCGTGTGGTCGACGTAAAGACGGGCCACGTCTTCTTCGCGACGTCCGGCGCAGGCGAGGCATCGACCGAAACGGCATCGACCTTCGGCTTCGGTTCCCGGGCAGGCTATGACGGCACGCTGAATGATGCCGCGATCCGGCAAGCCGTCGTGGACGCGGTGAATCGCCTGACGGTCGAAATGAAGTCCCGCCCGTGGCAGACCTATATCCTCAAGACCGAAGCGAACCAGGTCTATATCGGCGGCGGCAAGAGCCAGGGCATCAAGCCCGGCATGCGGTTTTTGGTGCAAACGCAGGGCGAAACCGTGAAGTCCCCTCAAACCGGCGCCATCGTCACGCTACCGGGTCATCAGGTCGCGCAGATCCAGGTCGAATCGACGTTCGGCGACAGCGAGCTCAATGAAGGTGCGCTTGCCTCGGTGGTTTCCGGCTCACTGGGCAACTACAAGCCGAATCAACTGGTAATACGTTTCGAAGGGGGCAGGCAATGAAGAAAGGCATACGTACATTGACGGGAGCAGCAACGCTGGTTGCTGCATTTGTTTCCAGCGGCTGCACCCAGATGCCGACCGAGAAACAGGGCATGTCGGATCTGCGTCCGCAGATTGCATTCAAGGTGGCTGGAGATCGTGCGCATTCTGCCCGAATACTTCTGGACGGTCTGGATGTCGGAGTGCCGGACGACTATCTCGAAGGCGTCGCCGCAGTACGCATCCTTCCCGGCACGCACACGCTGCGCGTGGTTTCCGGAAATGCGGTTTTGCTCGACGAGCAATTCTATATCGGTGACGGCGTCAACCGCACCTTCATCGTGAAATAAGGATAGAACATGCGTTTTCTGGCAATTCCACTGGCAGCGCTGGCGCTGACCGGCTGTGCGACACAGCAATCCATGTACCAGTGGGGCAATTATGACTCCCTGCTTTATCAGGGCTATAAAGACCCTTCGAAAATGGAGGCAATGAAGGTAAAGCTGGAGACCCATATCACGGCACTCGAAAAGTCGGGTCAGAAGGTCGGGCCGGGCCTCTACGCCGAACTGGGCACCCTGTATCTGCAGGCCGGCGCGTCGGACAAAGCGGTCAGCATGTATTCGCGTGAGCGGGACACCTGGCCGGAAAGCAAGGGATTGATGACCGCGATGATCAACAATATTGAGCGCCGTCAGCAGGCACGCGCGGAGGCCGCCAAATGAAGAGAGTCGTCTGGATTCTTAGTGCATTTTTGTTCGCCGGATGCGTGACACAACCCGTCAAGCAAGATCTGAGCGCATTCAAGGCGGCCGCACCGCGCTCGATTCTGGTAGTACCCATCGTCAATCGATCGCTGGATGTCGATGCGCCCAACTATGTCCTTGCCAGCCTGCCGGTTCCGCTTGCTGAAAAGGGCTACTACGTTTTTCCCGTCAATACGACCAAATACGTGCTGGAGCAGGAAGGGTTCTACGAGGGTGAGCAGGTTCGCCAGCAATCGCCGCAGGCGCTCGCCAAGCTGTTTGGTGCTGACGCCGTGCTGTATGTGACCATCAATCGCTGGGATGCGCAGTACGCCTTTATTACGACGACGGTCACGGTCGACTTCGACTACCGGATGGTGAGCAAGGACGGCACAGAGCTATGGAAAGAAAGCAAGCAAATGCAGTATCAGCCGCAGAACAACAACAGTTCCGGCTCGCCGCTTGCGCTGTTGATTGGTGCGGTAGTCAACGCTGCGATAGCACGTGCGGCGCCGAATTACATGCCGCTTACCCAGCAGGCCAACCAGCAGGTGTTTGTGCTCGGGCCTAATCCTCTTCCGGATGGTCCGTACAAGACGGCTTCGCTGAAAAAATAGTCGAAGCCGGAGTTGCATAGATCTTCCTCTCGCCTTCAGCGCGAGAGGCCTTCCATCTCTGCGGTTCAGCGCCCGCGTCAAATTCACATCTGTTCATTGCCGCACGCCAAATCGCACCCGGTAATCGCGCGGCGTCACATGAGTCCAGCGCTTGAAGATCTTGCTGAAGGTCGAGACGTCTTCGTAGCCGCAGCGGCCGGTGATGTCTTCCAGCGACAGCCGGGTCGATTCCAGCAGCGCCTTCGCCCGCTCCACCCGCAATTGCTGCGCGTACTGCACCGGACTCAACCCCGCCGCATGCCGAAAACGGCGCAGCAGCGTGCGCGGGCTGGTATGGCAATGCGCGGCCAGCTCGGTCATGCTCCAGGCCTGATCGAGCCGCTGGTTGAGCCAGCGCCGCGCACGTTCGATCACCGCATGGCCCTGGTCCTGGATCATCGCGCTGGCGATGTAGGGCGCCTGGCTCGACCGGTTGGCATCCATTGCCAGCACCTTCGCGGTGCCCTGGCGCAGTTCGTCGCCGCCGAACTGCCCGACCAGCCACAGCGAGAGGTCGAGGTAGGAGGTGACGCCGCCCGAAGAGATGTAATGGCCGTCCTGCACCACCAGCTGCTCGGCATCCAGCAGCACCTGCGGGTAACGCTTGCGGAAGTAGGCGCTGAGCCACCAGCTGGTGGTGGCGCGGCGGCCGTGCAGCAGGCCGGCTTCGGCCACCAGGCAGGTGCTGGAACAGCTGGAGAGTACCGGCCGGCCTGAGTGCGCGAACGTGCGCAGCACTTGCTGTTCCGGCCCGAGCCCTTCCAGCAGCGGCGTCAGCCCGAACGGGCCGGCGTGCTCGATACCGGGCAACATCAGCACGTCGAGTGTTGCGGGATCCGGCTCCTGCAACGCAAAGCCCAGTCCGCCGACCGTCAACGTGGTTTCCCCACGCGCGCCGAACCATTGCGCATCGAAATGCACGCGCTGCGCCGCCGGGCGCAATGCGCTCAATGTATTGGCGATACCGAATACGTCCATCGGCATCACCGCGCCGCTGCGCAGGCAGCCGGGATAGAGCAGCAGACCGATATGCAGGGTTCTGGGTGGTTTATTCATGTGGCGGATTTAACCATGACTTTGTCGGATTCGACAATGGCACTTCCGGGCCGGCTTTTCGATAATCGAGTCCGGATCAATCACAGGGAGAATCCATGCCTTATCTGCAATTGCAAACGGTGAAAGGGCTATTGTCGCCGGAACAGAAAACCTATCTGATGGACCGATTCACCGCGTTGCTCGTCGAGGTGGAAGGCGGCGGCAACCCGGAGTTCGGCAAGAAGGTATGGATCAGGATCGACGAGGACGAAGCGGAAAACTGGCAGCTCGGCGAACTGCGACCGACTGCCGAATTCATCGAGCGCATGGTCAACGCACGCGACGCGGGCCGCGCATCGGCAGCGACGCCGGAGAACCGCAAATGACGAACCTCTATCCCGCCCTGCCGGCTTTCGCAATGACGCTGACCGCCCTGTTCCTGAAAACCACGCTGGTCAGCATGTCGCAAGTGATCGGACGCATCCGTTCGCGCACCATATTGCTGCCCGAGGACGCTGCGCTGTTCGGCTTGCGGCCGAAGCATGCCGAGGCGCCTTTCGTACAGCGCTGCACGCATGTGTGGCGCAACGATGTGGAAAACCTGCCGCTGTTCATTGCACTGGCGCTCACCTATGTGCTGTTCGGCGCTACGCCGGCATCCGCGCAATGGCTGTTCGGCGCGTACGTGCTGTTGCGCTATGCGCATACCGCGGCCTACCTGCGCGGCTTGCAGCCGTGGCGCGCGCTGCTGTATCTCGCGGGGCTGGTGGTGTGCTGGGTGATCGCGGTGCGGATCGTGATGCTGGTGCTGGTCGTCAGCGGCTGAGCCGGAAATCGATCTGCTTCGGCCGGCCCGGCAAGTCGAGCGTCGCGTGCGCAGCCGGTAACTGGCTGATGACGCGGCCGCGACGGACCACGTAACGGCGCGCGGCGCGCAGCCGGATCGCTTCGACCGGGCTGCCGGCATCGAGGATCACCAGGTCCGCATGGCAGCCGGGTTCCAACCCGTAGCCTTGCAGGCCGAGAATGCGCGCCGGGGTTTCGGTCACCGCCGCGAAGCACGCATGCATTGCTTCCTGGCCGGTCATTTGCGCAATGTGCAGGCCCATGTGCGCGACTTCCAGCATGTCGCCGGAGCCGAGGCCGTACCATGGGTCCATCACGCAATCGTGGCCGAATGCGACATCGATGCCGGCGGCCAGCAGCTCGGGCACGCGGGTCATGCCGCGCCGCTTCGGATAGCTGTCGTGCCGCCCTTGCAGCGTGATGTTGATCAGCGGGTTCGCGATCGCGGCAACGCCGGCTTCGCGGATCAGCGGCAGCAGCTTGCTGACATAGTAATTGTCCATCGAATGCATCGACGTCAGGTGCGAACCGGCGACGCGGCCGTGCAGGCCGAGCCGCTGCGCGTGATATGCGAGCGTTTCGATATGACGCGATAGCGGGTCGTCCGATTCGTCGCAATGCATGTCGACACGCAGCCCCTTGTCCGCAGCGAATTCGCACAGCAGCCGCACCGACTCCGCGCCGTCGGCCATCGTGCGTTCGAAATGCGGAATGCCGCCGACCACGTCGACGCCCATCGCGATCGCCCGCTTCAGGTTGGCAAGTGCGTTCGGACTGCGCAGCAGGCCGTCCTGCGGGAACGCGACCAGTTGCAGGTCGAGATACGGTGCAATCTGCTGCTTCACGTGCAGCAGTGCCTCCACCGCGAGCAGGCGGTCGTCGCAGACGTCGACATGGGTGCGGATCGCGAGCAGGCCGCGCGCCACCGCCCAGTCGCAGTACTGCAGCGCGCGTTCGATCAACGCGTCTTGCGTGAGCTGCGGCTTCAGTTCGCCCCACAATCCTATCCCTTCCAGCAGCGTGCCGGACTGGTTGATGCGCGGCAGGCCGTAGCTGAGCGTCGCGTCCATGTGAAAGTGCGCATCGACGAACGGCGGCGTGACCAGATCGCCGCCGGCGTCGATCTCCTGCACGCCCTGTGCCGGCAGCGCCGGGCCGACTGCGGCAATGCGGCCGGCCTCGATGGCGATGTCGACACGTTGCGAAACGCGCGGAAGGCTGGCGTTGCGAATCACGAGATCCATGGTTTTTCCTGGATTGGTTAACATGGGTTAAGGCTATGCTGAATAAGTCCCGTGATGTCGTGCGCCCGAATTCGGGATGGGACGCAAGGCGCAAACCGCAGACATGGCGGGGCCATGGCGAGGATTTGCAACGCCGCGGACCGCCCGAAATCGGGATGCGCGGCGCACGAGGACTTGTTCAGCGTAGCCTTAACGCATCGCGGATGACGCCGCGCGGTAAAAGACCGCGAGCCAGACCGTCTGCATGTTGTCCGCCGTCCGTTCGACGCGATGCTTTTCATGCGCGCCGATGTTGACGTGCGTACCCGCACGCAACTGCACGACCCGGTCGTCGCGCTCGAAGCGCAGCGTCGCTTCGCCTTTCAGCAGCAGCACCCACTCGTTTTCCGGCTGGTCATACCAGAAGCCGGGCGGTGAGCAATGGCCGTGCGATACGATGCGCTCGATTCTCACGCCATCGCCGCTGGCAAGCGTGTCCGCGATTTCCGATGGCAGGCGCGACGGCAGGTGGTCGAAGAGATTTCCGGTATCCATTCGGCGGCAGTCCTTTCGTTCATTGTGAGACGCGCATTGCGGACGATGACTGATTCGCCCGCATGCCCGGCTTACACCGAAACCGCGTTGTCCGCGGCGCCGCTGCGCTCCACCTGCAGCCGGTTGCGGCCGTTCGCCTTGGCCTTGTACAGCGCCTCGTCCACACGAGTAAAGAAGCCGGCCGGCGACTCCTGCATTCCGTACTGTGCGACGCCGAGGCTGATGGTGATGTGCTGTTCCGGCACGATCGCCGAGAAGTCGTGATGATCGATCGCGTAGCGCAGCTTTTCCGCGACCGCGACCGCCTGCTCCAGCGCACATTCCTTGAGCAGGATGACGAATTCCTCGCCGCCCCAGCGCGTGACGATGTCAGATTCGCGCACGGTTTCCCTGGCCAGTTGTGCGATGGTGCGCAGCACGTTGTCGCCGGCGAGATGGCCGTGGCCGTCGTTGACCTGCTTGAAAAAATCGATGTCGAACAGGATGCCCGACAAGGGCCGGCCGCTGCGATCCGCTTCCAGCGCGGACTGGCGGAACACGATTTCGAATGCCTGGCGGTTCAGCAGGCCGGTCAGTGCATCGGTGCCGGCCATCAGCTCCAGCCGTTTCTGGTAGCGGTTCACCGCGATCAGCGTGATCGCGAGAACCAGCAGCGTGACCGCGGCGCTGATCGCGAGGTTGAGCGCAAACACATTCCGCACCGGGCGCACGTCGGCGGCAGGGTTCTGTTCGACCACCAGGTACCACCCCAGCTCCGGCACGAATCGCGCGTTGACGAACACCCGCGCGTCGTCGCCGCCGTAGGTAAACCGGGTCGGCTCGCCGCTGTTGTGCAGGCCGGCCAGCGCATGGGCCGGCCCGGCCGGATGCGGCTTCGCTGTGCCGGTAAGCATGACTGCGCCCTTCTGATCGACGAAGTAGATGCGGCGGCCGAAGCGCGCTTCGTAGCTGTCGATCCGTGCGGCCAGCGTATCCATCCGCAAGCCGACGCCGACCACCCCGAGGAAGCTGCCGTCGCGGTCCAGCATGCGGTAATTGATGAATACCGTCGGCGCATTGTGATTGGCCGCATCGACGTCGATGTCGGTGACGAATTGCGTATGCGCCGCCTTGGCGCGGAAGAACCAGCCGTCGCGCGGATCGTTCTCGTCGATCGTCTTGAGCGTGCCGTCGGCGTAATAGTATTTGCGACTGCGGTCCGATACCAGGAAGCTGGTGACCGCGCCGTATTTCCGTTTGATCTCGTTCAGGTAGCGCACGATCTGCCCGCTGTCCACTTCTCCGCCCAGCAGCCAGTCGTGCACGAAGCTGTCGTTGGCCATCATCGATGCGATGAAAGTCGGGCGCAGGATGTCGGCCTGGACTTCGGCGTAGACGCTGTCGCCGGTGAGCGGCAGCGCATGTTCGGTGATGCCGCGCTGTACCGAGTCGCGCGACACGACGTACCCGGCAATGCTGGTGGTCAGAAAACCGGCGAGCAGCAGGATGCTGATCCAGACCGGCAGGCGATATTTTTCCGGAAACATCCGCATCACACTTTCGAGGTTGTCGTCTGCACCGCGATATACGGGGCTCGTTTGCGCCCGGCTCTCCATGGCTAGGGTGGCCGGATACAGGCGTTCAGTATGACCAACGCGGCGATACAGCGCAACAAGGTGTTGCATCCGAAAGAGGCGGCGTATAAATGCCATTATTGCAACATGCTAAACTGCCGAAGCGCTCTCGCGCATTCCACCACCACGACCACCACCACCTGGCGCCGACAGCCGACAGAAAGGAAGAACGCGTGCCCAACTTCTTGAGCCAATGGTTCGCCGGCGGCGATTTTCTGCCGCACGGACACGGCGATCTGTGGACACCTGGATTACTGTGGATTCACCTGATTGCCGATCTGACCACCGGCATCGCGTTTTACTCGATTCCGCTGGCGTTGACGTACTTCGTGCGCAGCCGCCGCGAGCTCGATTTCAGCTGCATCTTCGTTCTGCTTTCCATCTTCATGTTTGCCTGCGGCACCACGCATTTCGTGTCGATCTGGGCCATCTGGCACCCGGGCCACTGGCTCGACGCCGCCGTCCGCGCGCTGGCCGCCGTCGCGTCGGTGGTAGCCGCAACCCTGTTGTGGCCAGTGATGACGCGCGTGCTGCGACTGCCGAGCAAGCGCCAGTTGCGCAATGCGATCGACCAGCTCGAACATGAAATCGCCGAACGCCGGCGCGTCGAGGAGGCGCTGCGCCAATCGCAGGAAACGCTGCGCGAGCTGGCCGCCCACCAGGAACGCATCCGCGAAGACGAGCGCAAGCGCATCGCGCGCGAAATCCACGACGAGCTGGGCCAGAACCTGCTCGCGCTGCGGCTCGATGTATCGACGCTGCACATGCGGGCCGGCGAGCGGCGCCCGCTGCTGAGGGAGCGCGCCGCCAACGCGCTGGAACAGATCGACACCACGATGAAGTCGATCCGCACCATCATGAACAACCTGCGCCCGGCAGTGCTTGACCTCGGCCTGCATGCGGCGATCGAATGGCAGGTCAAGCAGTTCGAACGGCGCAACGGCATTCCCTGCGAACTACTGATGAGCGATGACGGCGAGGCGGTGCCGGACGCACAGGCTACCGCGGTGTTCCGCATCCTGCAGGAGTCGCTGACCAACATCGGACGCCACTCGCGCGCCAGCTATGTGCGGATCGAGCTGCGCGTTGACCACCGGCGCCTGTCGATGGCCATCAAGGACAACGGCATCGGCATCTTCCCGTCCGACCGGCACAAGGTGCGCCGCTTCGGCCTGGTCGGCATCCAGGAGCGTGTCGTGATGCTGAGTGGCGAGCTCGACATCGACAGTTCGCCCGGCAAAGGCACGGTACTGCGCCTGTCGGTTCCACTGCCGGCGGACGGCAGGCAAACGCCGCCCATCTACGGCTGAGCCCTGCCGCAGGTTGTGAAACCGCCCCGGATTGCGCTACGCTTGCGGGACCGTCCATTCGCGGCAGCACGCCGTCCCCCGATTGCTGACACTGAAAAATCGACATGACTTCACCGACCAAAAAATTTGCCATGTGTGGCGCCGCTCTGGCGCTGCTGGTCGCGCAGGCGGCGCTCGCCGGGCCGCTGCGCGACCGCCTGCTGCAGCATCGCGCGCAGCAGGAACAGAACGAAACGCTCGACGACGGCACCGATTCGACGGCCGTGGCAACAGTGCCGGCCGGCGTGGTCGTGGTGCGCAATGTCGCCTACGGCAGCGATAGCCATCAGCGTTTCGATGTCTACCGGCCGGCGCAGGCCAGCGGTGCGCCGGTGATCTTCCTGGTGCACGGCGGCGGCTGGCGGCGCGGCGACAAGGCCATGCGCACGGTCATCGAAAACAAGGTGGCACGCTGGGTGCCGCAAGGCTTTGTCGTCATCTCGACCAATTACCGGCTGCTGCCCAATGCCGATCCGCTGGAACAGGCGGCCGATGTCGCGCGCGCACTGGCCGCCGCGCAGCACCAGGCGGCGTCCTGGGGCGGCGACCCCAGGCGCTTCGTGCTGATCGGCCATTCGGCCGGCGCGCACCTGGTTTCCCTGCTGGCGTCCGCGCCGGCGATCGCGACGCAAGCCGGTGCTGCGCCGTGGCTCGGCACGGTGGCGCTGGACAGCGCCGCGTTCGACGTCGCACAGATCATGCAGGGGCGCCATTTCCGCCTGTACGACCAGGCGTTCGGCCGCGATCCGGCGTACTGGTCCGCGGCATCGCCGTTCCATGCGCTGACCCGGGCCGGCGCGCCGCTGCTGGCGGTCTGCTCGTCGCGGCGCGACGATTCCTGCGCCCAGGCGACGCGCTTCGTCGCCAAGGCCACCCAGCTCGGCATGCGCGCGTCGGTGCTGCAGGAAGACATGTCGCACAAGGAAATCAATGAACGGCTGGGCGAAGATCCCGGCTACACCCGCTCGGTCGAAAACTTCCTGCGCAGCCTCGATCCGCTGCTGGCGAAAACGCTGCAGCGCGCCTGACAGGCCCGGCAGGCGGACAGCAAGGCGCGCTGTTGAGCTTGATCACGGCCGCCCGCGCGGCGAATCGGTAAATTCGATCCATTCCCCTCTTCGCCGGATGCGCGCCGCGTGACGCCGGTGCGTTCCGATCATGCAACAGCAAACTCCCGCCTTGCCGACCGCCGCACCGGTCACCGACGCGTCGGCCGCGGCGCGCCACGTCGGCCTGCGCTACGTCAGCGATAACATGCCGGGTATCGTCCGGGTGCCGGCAACCGAAGGATTCCGCTATCTCTATGCCGACGGCAAGACGGTGCGCGACGAAGCGACGCTGGCACGCATCCGTTCGCTGGCGATTCCGCCGGCATGGACCGATGTCTGGATCTGCGCATCGGAAAACGGCCATATCCAGGCCACCGGGCGCGACGCGAAACGGCGCAAGCAATACCGCTACCATCCGCGCTGGCGCAGCGTGCGCGACGAGGCCAAATACGAGCGCATGCTGAACTTCGGCAAGGCGCTGCCGGCGATCCGCAAACAGGTCGACGCGGCGCTGCGGCTGCCCGGCCTGCCGCGCGAAAAGGTGCTGGCCACCATCGTCTACCTGCTGCAGGCGACGATGATGCGCATCGGCAACGAGGAATATGCGCGGCACAACAACTCGTTCGGCCTGACCACGCTGCGCGACCGTCATGTGCGCATCGACGGCGGCGCGGTGGAATTCCACTTTCGCGGCAAGAGCGGCGTGCGGCACGCGATCAGGGTCGACGATCCGCGGCTGGCGCGCATCGTCCGGCGCACCCGCGACCTGCCGGGACAGGAACTGTTCCAGTACGTGGATGACGACGGCGAGCAGCGCAGCGTCGATTCGGCCGACGTCAACGATTACCTGCGTACGCTGACCGGCGAAGACTATACGGCGAAGGATTTCCGCACCTGGTCGGGCACGGTGCTGGCGGCGCTGGCGCTGCAGGAATACGAGAAATTCGATTCGGAAGCGCAGGCCAGGAAGAACGTGGTGCGCGCGATCGAAACGGTCGCCGCAAGACTGGGCAACACGCCAACCATCTGCCGCAAGTGCTATGTGCATCCGGCCGTGATCGAATCCTACCTGGACGGCACGATGCTGGATGCGTTGCGCCGGCGCGCGCGTGAAGAGCTGATCGAGGACCTGCACGTGCTGAGTCCGGAAGAAGCGGCGGTACTGGCCTTGCTGCAGCAGCGGCTGAGCAAGGCCGCGCCGAAGAAGGCGGCGCGCGCCAGGCGGCCGCGCCGCGTTGCGCGATAGCTCAACGGCCGTATTTCGCGGTCAGCGACGCGCTGCTGATGCGGTGCGCCCGCAGCATGGCGTCGATCCGCGCCGGCGCGGCATCAGCCGGCGCACCGAGCTTCGGCACATTCAGCGCGTACAGCGTGACGATGTAGCGATGCGGCTTGTCGCCGACAGGCGGGCAGGCGCCGTCGAAATCCATCGCGCCAAAATCGTTGCGGCCCTGTTTCGCATTCTGCGGCAAGCTCTTTGACGCTCCGGCATCAAGCCGATGCACGCCTGCCGGGATGTCGTACACCAGCCAATGCCACCAGCCGTTGCCGGTCGGCGCGTCCGGATCGAAGATGGTCACCGCGAAGCTTTTGGTGCCGGCTGGCGCACCCGACCATTCCAGCTGCGGCGAGCGGTTGCCGCCGTTGCACCCGGAACCCTGATAGACCTGGTCCGGTTTCAAGGTGCCGTTGTCGCGGATGTCGGCGCTCCTGAGCTCGAACGCCTGCGCTGCGGCACAGGTGCCGCGCAGCAGCAACGCCGCCAAGAGAAGCGTGATATGAAGGTTGCGCATGGAATCTTCCTTTGTGATCGACGGTAACAGCATGCGAGCCGACGGCTGCCGGTTCGACGCCAAACTGCAGGCCAAAGTTGCGCGTGAAGTGAGGATAGCGGCGATAGCCGGGGCGCAGTTGGGCCCGGCTCAATTCGATAGCGCTGCAAATCGGTTTCCACCGAAGATGTGATAATGCAAAATCATCGTCAACCTCCCGGAAGCCCCTCCATGATTCTCGAACTCGTCGACATCCGCATCCCGCCCGGCAAGCAGGCCGAATTCGACGCCGCGATCCAGCGTGGCGTGCAGCAGGTGATTGCGAAAGCGAAAGGCTTTTGCGGCTACCGGATCAACAAGGGGATCGAATCGCCGGAGCGCTACGTGCTGACGATCCTGTGGCAGACGCTGGAAAACCATACTGTCGATTTCCGCCAGTCGCCGGCATTCCAGGAATGGCGCGCGATCGTCGGCCCGTATTTCGCCGTGCCGCCGACGGTCGAGCATTTCACGCTGCTGGCGCAATCGGAATAGTCCTGTCGGCGCAACGCCTACATTCGCCCGGCTTGCCGACCGACAGTGCGGCCGGTGTCGCCGCACCTCGATGCGCTCCCGGAAATAAGGGCTTGCCGCGGATTGCGCAAAGTCGGCAAATTCCCGATTCGCGGTGATATGATCTTGGATCGAGGCAACACGCCACGCTGTCCGCAACGAACCACCGCCACTGTCATTGAGGTAAAACCAGAATGTCTTTCAGTGCCGACGCAGTCACCTGGACGCTACTCGCCGTCGTAGCCGCGCTGGTCGCCGGCATTCTCGCCTTTGCCGTCCGCAGCCGGCTCCGCGCACGGCGGCGCCAGCGCGACATCATCGTCATCCGCGCCACGATCATCGATTACTTCCGCCGCAGCGGCGTCACGGTTGCGGCCGATTGCACCGGCTTCCGCGAAAACGGCGCCTTCATCGCGATCATCGAATCCGAGCCGATGAAGCGCTTCCGGCTGTCGCACATCATCGAGATGACCGTGCGCGAGCATGTGTACAAGGCTTGCGGACTGGAGCTGGAAAAGATCTACTGGCGCTTCCCGATCAAGGAAGCGACCCAGACCGCCGCCGGCGTGGCTGGCGCCGTCAGCGCGGTCAGCGCCGCGGTATCGAATACCGCTACCGCCGCGAACGAGGCTGAAGCGGGTGGCGCCGAGATCAAGTCGAAAGAACTGTCGGACGACTACATCAACGAAGGTCTCGAACACTACCGCCATATCCCGAAACCGGAAGTGGAAGAACTGCCCTGGGAAAGTTTCGAGCAGGTCACCACCGGCGGCAGGCAAGCCGATCCGGGCGAGAAGGCGTAACACCGCCGCTGCGCTGCCAACGGCGCCGGCGCATCGCAATACCTCCCGCTTTTCCTGTTTCCGGCTTTCATCGTTTTCATTCCGGCACCTCGCCCCTTCTTCCTGCGCGCCGCCGCGCGGGAACTCCTCTCGCAGCCCCCTGACTAACCTATCCAGGTTTTGCGCCCGGCTGCGTTGCCGGCTCCGCTCATTTTTGCCATCCGTCAGTCCGCGTCATTGACTGACGCAACGGAGGAAAAATAATGCAAGAGCAATCCACCAGCCCGGGCCAGGCCGGCACCTCGCGGTATCCGTTACCACGCCTCAATGAATCCCCGTCTTATCCGCAGCAGTACACCTCCTACCAATCGCCGTACCACATCGAGGGCACGAACCGCGCCGCGCAGCTGGCGAACGCGCTCGGCTGGCTCAGCATCGGCATCGGCGTCGCGGGACTGCTGGCGCCACGCGCGATGGCACGGACGATCGGCGTCAACCAGCAGCCGACGCTGCTGCGCGCACTCGGCGCGCGCGAGCTTGCCAGCGGCGTCGGCATCCTGAGCCGGCGCCGGCAGTCCGGCTGGCTATGGTCGCGCGTGGCCGGCGATGCGATGGATCTGGTCCTGCTCGGCCTGGCCGCCGGTTCCGCCCGCAACCGGCGCAACCGGATCACGCTGGCGGCGGCAGCGGTGGCCGGTGTCGCAGTGCTTGATGTGTTGTCGAGCATGCAGTCCGGCCAGCAAGAGAATCTGGCCGAAAGCGGCGGCGAGGTGCTGGTAGATAAATGCATCACGGTCAATCGCTCCGCCGACGAATGCTACCGTTACTGGCGCGAATTCGAAAACCTGCCGCGCTTCATGAAGCATCTGGAATCGGTGCAGACCACGTCCGACAACCGTTCGCGCTGGAAAGCCAGGGGGCCGGCAGGCACCAGCGTCGAATGGGATGCGGAAGTCACCGCCGACCAGCCGGGCGAATTCATCGCCTGGCATTCGCTGCAAGGCGCGGATGTGGAAAACGCCGGCACCGTACGTTTCGAACGCGCGCCGGGCGGCCGCGGCACCATCGTGCGCATCGAGCTGCTGTACCGGCCGCCGGGCGGCAACGCCGGCGCGGCGATCGCGAAACTGTTCGGCGAAGAACCGTCGCAGCAGATCGACGAAGACCTGCGCCGCTTCAAGCAACTGATGGAGACCGGCGAGATCGCGACCACCGTCGGCCAGCCGGCCGGCCACCGCAGTCCGATCGCGCGCCTGCTGCGCCGGGGAGAACCGGGATGAGAGCGACCTGCTGGTATGGCAAGAACGATGTGCGGGTCGAGAACGTGCCCGACCCGCAGATCCTGAACCCGCGCGACGCGATCGTGAAGATCACGTCGACCGCGATCTGCGGTTCCGACCTGCACCTGTACGACGGCTTCATTCCGACCATGGAAAGAGGCGACATCCTCGGCCATGAATTCATGGGCGAAGTGGTCGAGCTTGGCAGCGAGGTGAAGAATCTCGCGATTGGCGACCGGGTGGTGGTGCCGTTCCCGATCGCGTGCGGCCACTGTTATTTCTGCGAGGAGCAGCTGTATTCGGTGTGCGAGAACTCGAACCCGAATGCATGGATGGCGGAAAAGATGTGGGGCCATTCGCCGGCCGGCATCTTCGGCTATTCGCACCTGACCGGCGGCTACGCGGGCGGTCAGGCGGAATATGCGCGGGTGCCGTACGCGGACATCGGACCGATCAAGATCCCGGACGGCATGAGCGACGAACAGGTGCTGTTTTTGTCCGACATCCTGCCGACCGGCTACATGGCGGCGGAAAACTGCAACATCAAGCCAGGCCAGGTGGTGGCGGTGTGGGGCTGCGGCCCGGTCGGCCAGTTCGCGATCCAGAGCGCGTGGCTGCTCGGCGCGGAACGCGTGATCGCGATCGATCGCTTCCCGGAACGGCTGCGCATGGCGCGCGAGATATCGAAAGCGGAAACGCTCGACTACGAAGAAGTCGACGTCACGCAGGCGCTCAAGCAGATGACTGGCGGACGCGGCCCGGATGCCTGCATCGATGCGGTCGGCATGGAAGCGCACGGCTTCGGCATGATCGGCATCTACGACCGCGTGAAGCAGACGGTGATGCTAGAAACCGACCGCCCGGTCGCATTGCGCCAGGCGCTGATGGCCTGCCGCAACGGCGGCACGGTGTCGGTGCCCGGCGTGTACGGCGGCTTTCTCGACAAGATCCCGTTCGGCTCGGTGATGAACCGTTCGCTGACGATCAGGACCGGGCAGACGCATGTGCAGCGCTACATGCGGCCGCTGCTGGAACGGATCCAGAACGGCGAGATCGACCCGAGCGTGGTAATCACGCACCGGCTGGCGCTGGACGATGCGCCGTACGGCTACGATATCTTCAAGAACAAGCAGGACGATTGCATCAAGGTGGTGCTGAAGCCTTGATGCCGCTGCTAGACCGGCGCCAGCAGTTCCACAAACGCGTCGGCCGGCACGGGTTTGCTGGCCAGGTAACCCTGGTACAGGTCGCAGCCGCGCGACTGCAGGAAGGCAAGCTGCTCGCTGTTTTCGACGCCCTCGGCCAGTACCTGAAAGCCGAGCGAATGCGCCATCGCGACGATCGCCGAAGCGATCGCGACGTTGCCCTGCTGATGCGGCAACTCGTCGATGAAGCTCTTGTCGATCTTGAGCACATCGAGCGGGAAACGCTTCAGATACGCGAGCGACGAATAGCCGGTGCCGAAATCGTCGATCGCCAGCCGCACGCCGATCGCACGCAGCCGGGCCAGCAGCTGCACCACGTCTTCGGCCTGCTCCATCAGCGCGCCCTCGGTCAGCT
Organism: uncultured Noviherbaspirillum sp.; assembly: GCA_966211585.1. GTDB lineage: Bacteria > Pseudomonadota > Gammaproteobacteria > Burkholderiales > Burkholderiaceae_D > Noviherbaspirillum. Next base: position 41,731 of record CBIHNU010000036.1, read on the forward strand.
CCAGTTCCAGCCGGTCGGCGGGGAAACCGGTGTGCGCGAGAATCTCGGCCACCGAGGTGCTGAAGTCGCCATGCTGGAGCTGGCGCGGCGACAGGTTGACCGCCAGCGTCAGCGGCGGCAGCCCGGCGTCGATCCAGCGCTTGCCCTGCGCGCAGGTTTCGCGCAATACCCACTCGCCGATGGCGCCGATCAGGCCGGTCGCTTCCGCCAGCGGGATGAAGCGCAGCGGCGGAATCAGTCCCTCCTGCGGATGCTGCCAGCGCACCAGCGCTTCGGCGCCGACGATGCGGCCGCTGCTGATCTCGACCTGCGGCTGATAGAACACGCGCAGCTCGTTCTGCGCGATCGCATGGTGCAGCCGCGCTTCCAGTTCGATGCGCTCGCGCGCGGCGCGCGTCAGGTTCTGCGAAAAATAGCGGAAGCGGCCGCGCCCCTCCTGCTTGGCCTGGTACATCGCCGCATCGGCATGCTGCAGCAGGTCGGTCGTGGTGCTGCCGTGATCCGGGAAAATGCTGATGCCGATGCTCACGCCGATGCGCACCTCGGCGCCGTTGGACAAGGCCCACGGCTGGTCGAGGCTGTTCAGCAGTTCGTTCGCGACCAGTGCGGCGTCTTCCGGATGCAGGATGTTCTGCAGCAGCACCGCGAACTCGTCGCCGCCGAGCCGCGCGACGGTGTCCATGCCGCGCAGGCGCGCGGTGAGGCGCCGCGTCACCTGCTGCAGCAGTTCGTCGCCGGCGCCGTGGCCGAAGCTTTCATTGACGTTCTTGAAGCGGTCGAGGTCGAGGATCAGCAGCGCCAGCCGGCTGCTCTCGCGCTGCGCGTTGCGGATCGCGTGTTCCATGTGCGACAGCAGCAACAGCCGGTTCGGCAATTGCGTGAGCGAGTCGTGATGCGCGAGAAATTCGATCTGCGTCTCCGTCTGCTTGCGCTCGCTCAGGTCCATGTTGGTGCCGGAGACATGCACCGGCGTGCCGTCCGGATCGCGCTGGATCGTGTAGCGGGTCAGGATCGGCAGGTAGTGGCCGTCCTTGTGCCGCATCCGCTTCTCGACCGAACAGGCTTGCGTATCGCCGTGGAGCGCCGCTGCGAGTACGTGCCGCGCATGCTTGAGGTCGTCCGGATGCGTCAGCCGCTGCCACAGCTTGGTGTCGGACGGCAGTTCGTTCGCCGCATAGCCGAGCATCTCCCACCAGCGCGGGGAAAAGTACAGCTTGTCGTTTTTCACGTCCCAGTCCCACCAGCCGTCGTTGCTGCCCTTGAGCACGCGCTCCATCCGCTCCCGATAGTGGGCCGTCGCGTCGACGGCCCTGGTGAGCGAGCTGTGCCAGCTCTTCAACAACAGGTAGAGCAAGGTGCCGGTGACGGCGATGAAGAGAAATCCCTTGAAGGTGCCGATGCGCGCCACATGCTCGGCGTCGGAGAAGAACAGCGTCAGCAGCTGATCGGATACCGCGATCCATAAGCCGGCGAAAACCGCGTATAGCAATACGATGCCACCAGGAGTGCGCAGTCGGGGTCTTCGGATTCCTTGACCAGAGAGCTTGTTCATATCGTGGACAGGTCAACCGTTCGACAAAGGTGACAATCAACTATAGCAGCAATGCGATCGAACATCAGGCGCGATCGCATGGTCAGCGCTGCTGCGCCATTTGCGTCAGGTACGCGATCAAGTCGTCGAGCTGCGCGTCGCTCAATACCGACGGCGCAAAGCCGGGCATGCGGCGCCCCGGCCAGTCGCGCACCGCCGCCGGCTCGCGAATCAGCCGGCGCAGAAAAACCGGCTGCAGATAATTGGTCGGGCTGAACGGGTGGTTCAGGTCCGGCCCGACTGCCGCATCGCCGCCGCCGTTGATGCGATGGCATGCGGCGCAATTGGCGACGAATACCTGCAGTCCACGCTGCGCGGCGCTGTCCGCCGCAGCGGCCGGCAGGATTTGCGGATAGCGCTGCTCCAGCGGTGCCGCCTGCGCGATCTTCGCGATCTGATACGGCCATTGTTCGGGCGAGATGCCGCTCTTTTCCGGTGCCAGCCATACCAGGTAAAACGGCCCCGCGCTGGGGCCGCCGCGCTTCAGTGCAGGCCACGGCGCGTGCGCCGGTTCGATCGCCAGCCATGGTTGCGCGCCGCCGGCGAGCAGCTTGCCCGGGATGTTGGCGACGAAGCCGTCGCGTGCGATGAACTGCACCGACTCGATGCCGGCCGGCTGCGCGATCAGCGCCGTCAGCGGCAACGCCCGGTAACGCATCTTGCGTTGATAGGCGACATCGGACCGCACCTCGATCGTGCGCAGCGCCGGGTTCTTCAGCAGTTCGCCGCGGCTCAGATGCCGCAACTGCTGGCCGATGGCGATGTCGAGCACCGGCTCGGCGGCGACGGCAGCCGGTGCGGCGGCGCATGCGAATATGAAGGAAACGACGCCCTGCAGCGCAACAGCGCAGGCACCGTGAAAACGGGAACGGGGGAAGAAGTTCATGGCGGCGCGACGTCGGTGAATGGCAACGTCCGCAGTATAGCGAACTGCGCGGCACGGACTGGCAGGAGAAAAACAGAATCGGCCCCCCCACCAGCGATGGGGGGGCGCCACGGCCGGTACCGGCCCCATCCCCGGCACAAAGGGCGTTACACCCCACCGCGCCGGAGCGCA
>CBIHNU010000037.1:0-43829 GCA_966211585.1 uncultured Noviherbaspirillum sp.
AGCGCTACGTTCGGGACGTAGAGGCCGGAGGTTCGAATCCTCTCACCCCGACCAAACCTGCTGAAAATCGTCAAAATTTCCCGCAAACGCCATCTTGTCGGCGAGGGAATCCTGGGTCGTATAATCAATAAAACCGATAGCAGGCCTTGTGTCGCCCTGACAGGCGGCTTTGAGACGATCACTATGCAAACTTCTTGACGGTGACCGAGTGGATGCCGTGCCTTTGTGGGCGCAGATTCTTGCCCTTTCCATACTGATTCTGTTGTCCGCGTTCTTCTCGATTTCAGAGACGGCGCTGATGGCGCTCAATCGCCATCGCATTAACCATCTTGCCCGGCGCGGCAACAAATTGGCCAAGATCACACTTTGGCTACTTGAGCGCACGGAAAGAGTGCTGTCGCTGATTCTCATCGCAAACACCGTGATCAACGCCCTTGCGACCGGCCTCGTCACGGCCATTGCGATTTCAACCTTCGGCAACAACAAGCAAGTCATTACCATCGCCACCGGCGTCGTTGCATTTCTGCTTATCATTTTTGCTGAAATTACACCGAAGGTCATCGGCGCCACCTATCCCGAACGGATTGCCTTACCCGCGAGTTTTGTGCTGAAGCCGCTTATGGGACTAGCGCGACCGATAATATGGTTCGTCAATTTATTCGTGTCGAGTCTCTTGAATGCACTGCGAATCAAAGCGGGTGCGTCGGCGCGAGATCATCGAATTTCCCAGGAAGAATTACGCTCCATGGTATTGGAGGGCGCCAGCTTCATTCCCAAGAAGCACAAAAGTATTCTGCTCAATTTATTCGACCTGGAAAAAATTTCCGTCGAAGACGTGATGACGCCACGTTCACAGATCGAGGCGCTTGATCTTTCAGTTCCGGTCGAAGAAATCAAACATCAGCTCACGACCTGCTACCACAATAAACTGCCGGTATATGAGGGTGAGATCAACCGAATCGTGGGTATTCTGCATGTGCGAAAGGCAATGACGCTGCTTAACCAGAATGAACCGACAATCGAACACTTCCGCGAATTGCTCACGGCTCCGTATTTCGTCCCCGAGGACACCGACATTTTCACGCAGCTACAATATTTCCAGGAAAATCATGAGCGCCTCGGGATCATTGTCGACGAATACGGCGAGGTACAAGGCTTGGTGACCCTGGAAGATATTATTGAAGAAATGATCGGTGAATTTACGACGTCGGTTCCCGGCGCAGCGCGTGCCGATAGCTTCGATTGGGACGACCAGGGCGAATGCCTGCTTGAAGGGGCAACGACACTACGCGATATCAACAAGCAACTGGCTTTGGATTTGCCGCTTGACGGACCGAAAACGATCAATGGGCTATTGCTGGAGGAATTGCGGGACATACCCGAAGCAAGCATCAGTTTGAAGCTCGATCGCTGCATTGTCGAAATCGTGCAGGTTCAAAATCAGGCTATTAAAGTCGTCAAACTTATCCGACTTAACCAGCCCGCCAAAATCCAGCCTTGACAGCATGGCATCGGCCGATGCCACCAAGAAGTAACAATTAGTCGCGATATCTTTACAAATCATATGCCTATAGGCATTATCTAATGCGACTTGGATGCTTTTCAGGTAATTTTCGGCTCGACTTATGGCGGCAGTCCTCCCCAATCAGGCAGCAAATACGACGGTAGCTGGCTTGGCTCGCGCCTTGGTGCAGGCAGGCAAGCTTTCGTCGCAGCAAGCAGAAACGCTTAACAAAAAGGCTGCCTCAGAAAAAATCGCGTTCATTGATGCGCTTCTTGAAAACGGCAGCATTGATGCGCGGGCACTCGCAGCATTTTGCTCGGATACGTTCGGCTATCCGATGCTTGACATTTCCGCCTTCAATTCCAACTTCCTTGCCGAAAATGTCATCGATGCGAAGTTGATGCAAAAGCAGCGCGTCGTCGCGCTGGCCAAACGCGGCAACAAGGTATCGGTAGCAATTTCCGATCCGACCAATACGCACATATTGGATCAAATCAAGTTTCAGACCGAACTGACCGTCGAACCAGTCATCGTCGAACATACCGTCCTGTTGCAGCTTATCGAGAAGCTCGGTCAAAGCGCCGAGCAAAATCTCGACGAGTTGATCGGCGACGACATGGATATCGACTTTTCGGAAGAAGACATGGTGGCCCCGACGGATGCTGCCACTGTCGATATCGATGATGCACCGGTCGTCAAATTCCTGCAAAAAATCCTGATCGATGCCATTAACGCCGGTGCATCCGACTTGCATTTTGAACCATTTGAAAAGTTTTATCGTATCCGCTTCCGTGTGGACGGCATATTGCGCGAGATTGCGCAGCCGCCGTTAGCCATCAAGGAAAAACTGGCATCACGCATCAAGGTCATTTCCAAGCTCGACATTTCGGAAAAGCGCGTACCGCAAGACGGACGGATGAAACTGGTTGTGTCGAAAAACCGCGCAATCGATTTCCGGGTCAGCACGCTGCCGACGCTGTTTGGTGAAAAGATCGTGATGCGTATTCTGGACGCCACTCAGGCCCAGATGGGGATTGATGCACTAGGCTACGATCCGGATCAAAAGGAGACACTGCTCAACGCCATTCAGCGTCCCTATGGCATGGTGCTGGTGACAGGACCGACCGGTTCGGGAAAAACCGTGTCACTGTACACCTGCCTGAACATTCTCAACAAACCCGGAATCAACATTTCCACGGCGGAAGATCCGGCCGAAATCAATTTACCGGGCGTCAATCAGGTGAATGTGAATGATCGCGCCGGCCTGACATTTGCAGTAGCGCTGAAGGCCTTTCTGCGACAGGATCCGGACATCATCATGGTCGGCGAAATTCGCGATCTGGAAACAGCCGATATCGCTATCAAGGCAGCGCAGACCGGCCACATGGTATTTTCGACACTTCACACCAATGATGCGCCATCGACGTTGACCCGCTTGATGAACATGGGCGTCGCACCGTTCAATATCGCGTCGTCCGTTATCCTGATTACAGCACAGCGACTGGCGCGTCGCCTCTGTACTTGCAAACAGACTGCTGCGATTCCGGATGAGACACTAATCGAAGCCGGATTCAAGGAAGAGGAACTGGATGGCACTTGGCTGCCGTACAAACCCGTAGGCTGTGAACGCTGCGGTGGCAGCGGCTATAAGGGCCGTGTGGGCATCTACCAGATCATGCCGATCTCCGAAGATGTCGAGCGCATTATCCTAGCGCACGGAACCGCACTGGAAATAGAAGAACAGGCCAGGCATGACGGCGTAAAGACGCTGCGCGAAGCGGGCCTCGTGAAAGTAAAACAGGGACTCACCAGTCTCGAAGAGGTGCTCAGCTGCACCAATGAATAGTTAAGGGGAGAACATGGCAACTGCTGCCGGCAAATCCGCGAGCGCGGTAAAAGAACTTGTATTTGCCTGGGAAGGGAAAGATAAGGCAGGGAAAGTTGTCAAGGGAGAATTGCGTGCAGGCAGCGAGACTATTGTCAATGTCACACTGCGGCGCCAAGGCATTCTTGTCACCAAGGTAAAAAAGAAAGCTTTCAAGACTGGCAAAAAGGTTACCGACAAGGACATCACCTTGTTTACCCGGCAACTGGCGACAATGATGAAAGCCGGCGTACCGTTGCTGCAGTCCTTTGACATCGTATCCAAAGGCAATGCCAATCCCTCGGTCTCGAAACTGATTCAGGACATCAGGGCAGACGTCGAAACAGGTAGCAGCCTGAACCAGGCATTTCGAAAGTTCCCACTCTACTTCGACAATCTGTTCTGCAACCTGGTCGGCGCTGGCGAACAGGCCGGCATTCTCGAAGATCTGCTGACTCGGCTGGCGATCTATAAAGAAAAAACGCAGGCCATCAAGGGCAAAATCAAGTCGGCGCTGTTCTACCCGATTTCGATTCTGGTGGTCGCATTCGTCGTCACTTCAGTGATCATGATCTGGGTAGTGCCCGCGTTCAAGGAAGTGTTCAAGAGTTTCGGAGCCGATCTGCCTGCCCCCACCCTGTTCGTGATGGCAATTTCAGACTTCTTTGTCAAGTACTGGTACATTATTTTCGGCGGCCTCGGAGCCGCTCTCTATCTCTTCTTTCAATCATGGAAGCGCTCACCGAAAGTGCAACGCTTCATGGATACCGCGTTGCTGCAGGCGCCAATCTTCGGCAATGTAATCCGAAAGGCAACCATTGCACGCTGGACTCGCACCTTGGCAACCATGTTCGCCGCAGGTGTTCCGCTCGTGGAATCGCTGGACTCCGTGGGCGGAGCGTCAGGCAATGCGGTGTACCTGGACGCGACGAAAAAGATCCAAACCGAAGTCAGCACTGGCACCAGTCTGACGACAGCCATGCAGAACTCAGGCGTGTTTCCAAACATGGTGACGCAAATGGTCTCCATTGGCGAAGAGTCGGGTGCACTCGATCAGATGCTGGGCAAAGTCGCGGACTTCTATGAGCAGGAAGTAGACGAAGCCGTCGAATCCCTGTCCAGCCTGATGGAACCGTTGATCATGGTAATTCTAGGCGTACTGATCGGTGGCTTGGTCATTGCAATGTATCTGCCTATCTTCAAGCTGGGGTCTGTCGTCTGATGCTCGATCTCCTCCTGTCCGCACCGCCGGGAAGCATGCTGCCGGCGGTGATCGCCGTGGTGTTCGGTCTTCTCATCGGCAGCTTCCTGAATGTCGTGATTCATCGCCTGCCGAAAATGATGCAGCGCGAATCGGATAACTACGTCGCGCAAGAGAGCGGCAAACCGTTACCACATACCGATCGCTACAATCTGATGGTGCCACGCTCGGCCTGCCCGCATTGTGGACATCGAATTACCGCTGCCGAAAATATTCCTGTTATCAGCTATCTATTCTTGCGAGGTAAATGCATCGAGTGCAAAACACGAATTTCGGCTCGTTACCCATTTGTCGAACTGCTGTCCGGAGTATTGTCTGGCCTGCTGATCTGGCATTTTGGTAGCGGCCTGGCCGGCCTGTCCGCGCTGTTATTTGCCTATCTGCTGATCGCGATGACCTTCATCGATGCAGATACACAACTGCTGCCCGACGATTTGACCCTCCCCCTGCTTTGGCTTGGATTGCTGGTAAATCTGAACAGCACTTTCGTTTCGCTGGACGAAGCAGTTGTCGGCGCTGTCGCGGGCTATCTCAGCTTGTGGAGCATATACTGGCTGTTCAAGCTCATCACAGGCAAGGAAGGCATGGGTTATGGCGACTTCAAGTTACTGGCAGCGCTAGGGGCATGGTTGGGATGGAAGATGCTGCCGATAATCATATTGCTATCGTCGCTGGTCGGTGCAGTTATCGGCGTTTCCCTGATTCTCTTCGCCAAGCATGGGCGTAACAATCCGATTCCGTTTGGCCCCTATCTCGCCGCGGCGGGAATGATCGCAATGTTATTTGGCAAAGCATTGGCACAAGCCTATCTCGGCTTCCCGATCTAGTATGTCTGACACAAGGCCATCACGCAGCCAGTTTTCTGTTGGTTTGACCGGCGGCATCGGCAGCGGCAAGAGCACGGTGGCCGACATGTTTGCGGCACGCGGCGCGGCGGTTGTGGATACCGACCAGATTGCGCATCTACTGACGGCGGAAGGCGGCGTTGCGATTCCTGAGGTCCGCGCACAATTCGGCGATGCATTCCTCACCGACCGGGGCGCGCTGGATCGCGCCAAGATGCGGGCATACGTATTTTCGGATCCTGTCGCCAAAGCGCGACTTGAGTCCATCCTGCATCCGTTGATACGAACCGAAACAGAACGTGCGGCCGCCGATGCGAAGGGAGCGTATCTGGTATTTGTTGTTCCTTTGCTGGTCGAATCCGGCACCTGGAAGCAACGTGTTTCCCGTGTACTGGTAGTTGATTGCGATGAACAAACGCAGGTACGACGGGTGACGAGTCGCAGCGGGCTGCCGGAGCAGCAGATACGCGCAATCATGGCAACGCAGGCGTCGCGTCAACAGCGCCTCGCGGTAGCCGATGATGTAATCGTTAATGACGGGAACGTTCTTGCACTGGAACCTCAGGTCGCCCGACTGCATGCGACATATACAGCTTTGGCAGCGACATGTGCCATCCGTTGACTGGATCGCAAGAAGTCCATTCCGCTTGGATTACCGGATCGTCAGCGGCAGTATTTGTAATTTTTCATGGCTTCGTTCAGAATCACATAATTATTGCCCAGCCTAACCTTTAGAGTTAAGGGATGCCATTTTGATCATCTACGAATACCCTTTCAACGAGCGTATTCGCACGCTGCTGCGGCTGGAAGATCTTTACGAGAAGTTCGTCTTTTTTTTGCATCAGGAACATCCGCAACAACATCATGTAGCACTATCGACGATCTTCGAAATGCTTGAAGTCGCCGGCCGTGCGGATCTGAAGTCGGATCTGTTGCAGGAACTGGAAAGACAGAAGCAAACACTGCTCGGATTCAAATCCAACCCGAACGTGCAGGCTGACCGGCTCAATGCTATCTTGTCGGATGTTGATCGCAGCAGCGCAGCGCTCATGGCGGCGCAAGGGAAGACTGGTCAAAATGTCCGGGACAATGAGTGGCTGATGAGCATTCGCGGTCGCACCATCATCCCCGGCGGTGCCTGCGAATTCGATTTGCCATCCTACTACGCGTGGCAGCACCGTTCGGCGCAACAGCGCTTCAACGACATCACGAATTGGTTTGCGCCTCTGGCTCCGCTGTTCGACGCAATCGGCGTCGTGCTGAGGTTGCTGCGCGAATCCGGACGCTCCACGAAAACCATCGCTCAGGCCGGCAGCTATCAGCAAATGTTGCAAGGCAAGGTTTACCAGATGCTTCGGCTGAGCATCGATGAATCCCTGGGTGCGATTCCCGAGATATCGGCGAACAAATACATGCTTTGGGTGCGCTTTACCTCGCAGGATGGCGACATGAAACCGAAATCCTTCGAGAGCGACATCCCTTTCGAGCTCACACTATGTAATTTTTGAGGTGCATCATGCCGACCATTGTCGATTGTCCGACTTGCGGCAAGAAAGTCGAATGGACCGAAAAAAACAAATATCGTCCATTTTGTTCCGAGCGCTGCAAACAAATCGATCTCGGCGCCTGGGCTGAGGAAAAATACAGCATACCGGCGGTCACCCCTTCCGAAAACCCGGAGGATGACGGTAATTCGCCGCACTGAAGCCAGACTTCAAAGGTGCTTGCCACCGGTCAGACGAAAAGTCCGGCTCCGAGCTTAACGGGTTGCACCAGGAATTCCGTACTTGCGCAACTTGTTCGCGATCATCGAATGCGATGTGTTCAGGCGAGCCGCCAGCTTGCGGCTCGATGGGAATTGCGGATATAAACGCTCGAGCAGCGAGCGTTCGAATGAAGCAAGCGATCGCTCCCAATCTTCCAGTTCCTGGTGATGATGGGCAGATTCTTCCGTCAGGATGCTGCCTTCGGCGAGATCCAGATCGGCAGCATCGAGAACACGCTTGTCGGTCATCGTGATCGCGCGGAAAACCACGTTTTGCAACTGGCGCACATTCCCGGGCCAACGATTCGCGACCAGCGCCGCGCAAGCTTGTGCACCAAGGCGACAGCTCGGTTTTTGCGCATGGGCGCAAGCGCGATCGATGAAGTGTCGCGCCAGCGGCAAAATATCATCCGGGCGCTCGCGCAGCGAAGGCACCTCCAGGTGCAGCACGTTCAAGCGATAAAAGAGATCTTCGCGAAAGCTGCCTTCCGCAACCATCTTGTTCAGATTCCGATGCGTCGCACTGATGATGCGCACATTCACCTTGATTTCGCGATCGCTGCCGATACGGCGAAATCTTCCATCGTTCAGGAAACGCAACAACTTCGCTTGCAGATAGAGCGACATTTCACCAATTTCATCAAGAAAAACAGTACCGCCTTCCGCCATCTCGATCAACCCCGGCTTGCCGCCGCGCTGCGCACCGGTAAATGCGCCGGACATATAGCCAAACAGCTCGCTTTCGGCGATGCTTTCCGGCAGCGCGGCACAATTCAATGCGAGAAATGGTGCGCCACTACGGGTACTGGTAGCATGACAGGCCTGCGCCACCAACTCCTTTCCGGTACCGGTCTCACCGACGATCAGCAGCGGAGCATCCACGATTGCCACGCGCGCCGCACGCGCCTTCAACGCGCGAATCGGCTCGGATTCGCCGATAATGAAATCGAATCCGCCGCCAGTATTCTGCAATGCATGTATTCGACCACCCAGGCGATGGGGTGCATGCAACGTAATCACGCCACCCACGGTCTGACCGAAAGCGGCATTCACCGGCTCGGAAACCGGTGTCACGTCGAGCAGGAACGGCTGTCCGTGCAGTCGCACTTCCCTGGCCGGCACACGGAATCCCGTCTGCAGCAGCTCGGCTTGCAGGCCATCCTCATCAAACAGATCCTGCAGCATCTTCCCCTGCAGTTCGGCCTCTTCCAGCTTGGCCACTGCAGCTGCAACCGCGTTCGCCACGACAATCCGGCCCGTGGCGTCAACCGCCATCACCGGATCCGCCATCACCGCCATCAGCGTATCAAGATGCAGCCGACGGCGCGCGCCCGGCAGCACGTCGACGATCTTTATGTCCTGTACACCGGCAACCCCCATCAAGTCGGATCGCAAGGGTGACAGCATGGCTTCATCAAGTCCGGGAACATCGATGAAGACATCAGACGAATCCACCTCGACCGCGATTACGTTGAGGTTGCGGCGCGCCAGCACCGCGAGAATTTCATGGGCAATGCCGACACGGTCGGCGAACTGGACGTCTATCCGCATGTTTTCCGGGTTTGATAGGGTATGGACTGGTCGTCAGAGGCACGCGTTGCCGTTGTTGGCTGACCGCCATGGTGACTTTACCCCGCTGCGGCGGGCGCGACAATAGCGGCGCACCCCGCGACTCTGCCAGTCAAACCGGCTCGGCGATATACGACCGAACGCTGGAGCTGAATATACGCAGGGAGCCGGACGAGGCAACGGCCTTCAATCTTCCGAGATCGAATGCCTGCAGATGCTGCAACACGACCTGGTTGATCGCCATCGTTGCCTGCATCAATAGCAGATCGACACTTTGTTGGGCGGCCGATCGAATCTCGTCGGGCTCGGCAACGTCGTGCTTCTTCCTCCGCGAAGCGCTCGATTCCGGTATGACTGTAGCGATGCTGCGAAAAACGTCGGCCAAGGTGACGACGTTCAGGCTCGCCGGGCAATGCCAGGCGTCTTTGTTCTTGTGATCCTGGTGCAGCAACCCCGATTGATGCAAGCTGTTCAATAACGCGCGCACCTGCCGTGACGTCTGCCCTGTCGTTTCGCATAGTGCGGCCGTCGTCACCGATCGAGGATGGGCGATCACGATACGTACCAATAGCTCGATTGCCGTGGAAAAACGCGAGTGCAATAGCTGATCGCCAAAAATAAATTCGCTGACGGCAGACGGTTCCAGCGCTGCCGCACTCATACCCGCACCTGCTGCGGGACAACGGAAGGGTTGCTCGATCTGCTGTAGCGATTCATGAACAATCCTTCGGTATCAATTTCGGGGCATTTGCCCGAAACCAGATCTGCAAGCAGGCGGCCGGAGCCGCAGGCCATGGTCCAGCCGAGTGTGCCGTGGCCGGTATTGAGGAACAGATTGCGATAGGACGTCGGCCCTACCACCGGCGTACCGTCCGGCGTCATGGGACGCAAGCCGGCCCAGAATTCGGCACGGGCCACATCGCCGCCACGGGGAAACAGATCGACCACAGAATGCTCCAACGTTTCACGCCGCGCATTGCGCAGCGTCAGATCGTAGCCGGCGATTTCCGCAGTTCCGCCAACCCGGATGCGATCGCCGAGACGGGTGATCGCTACCTTGTAGGTTTCGTCCATCACGGTGGATTCCGGAGCATATGCGGGATCGTGGATCGGCACCGTGATCGAGTATCCCTTGATCGGATAGACGGGAATGCGAATACCGATATCACGCAGCAGCAACGGTGAGTAACTGCCGAGCGCCAGCACATAGGCATCGGCCTTCAGCTTTCCTTCGGAGGTATTGACCGCGGTGATATTGCTGCCATCCGCAGCCAGGTTCTTGATGGAGACACCATATCTGAATCTCACCCCGAACTGCTGTGCCAGCGCCGCCAGCCGCTGGGTGAATTTGAAGCAATCGCCGGTTTCGTCGCCCGGCAGACGCAGCGCACCGACGAATTTTTCGCGCACGTGAGCAAGTGCCGGCTCGACGCCGATGCAACCGGCAGGATCCAGCACCTCATAGGGAACGCCGTAGCGCTCCAGAACCGCGATGTCCTGTGCTGCCGCATCGAGCTGCTTTTGGGTACGAAACAATTGCAGCGTCCCCTGCGTGCGCTGATCGTAATCGATGCCAGTCGCGGCGCGCAGAGCGACCATGCAGTCGCGACTGTACTCGGCCAGACGCAGCATCCGGCCTTTGTTTGTCTCGTATCGTGCAGACGTGCAATTCATCAGCATATGCAAGACCCAGCGCCACATGTCGGGATCGATTCCAGGACGAATCACCAGCGGACTATGACGCATCAACAGCCACTTCAACGCCTTGGCAGGAATGCCGGGTGCGGCCCATGGTGCGGCGTAGCCGGGCGAAACTTCACCGGCATTTGCATAGCTCGTTTCCAGCCCCGCGGATGGCTGCCGATCGATCACAGTAACTTCGTGCCCCGCCTGTGCCAGGTAGTAAGCAGATGCGGTGCCGATCACGCCGCTACCCAAAACGATGACTTTCATGTCTGTCTCCGAAGATCAAATAGATGATGCGCCCACAGGTTCAGCCGTGTGTTGCTGCATGGTCTGCAAATGGTCGCCAACGTACTCGCGGTGATAGCGCTTGCCGAGGCTGGTCAGAATCTCGTACCCGATGGTGCCGGCCAAGGCCGCAACCGTATCGACTGTCTGCTCCGCCGAGATCAGGTCCACCAACGCTCCGGGGAACAGGCAATCCGGACTGGCGTCGGTAACATCGATGGTGCAGGTATCCATTGATACGGTGCCGACGATCGGCGCCGGCACGCCGTCGACAAGCGCGCAACCGCGATTGCTGAAGCCGCGCATCCAGCCGTCGGCATAACCGACTGCAATGGTCGCAATGCAGCGCGGCTCCTGTGCATGGTAGGTGGCGCCATAGCCGACGCGGTCGCCGCGAGCGATGGTCCTGGTCTGGATGATCTTTGCCCGCAGCCGGATCACCGGTTTCATTGGATTGTCAGTGCCGGCAACCGGTGCGATCCCATACAGCGCGGCGCCGGGACGGACCAGGTCAAAATGAAAATCCGGGCCGAGAAAAATGCCGGATGAATTTGCCAAACTCGCAGGGCACGAAGACAGGCGTTTTCGCGCCGCATTGAAAGCGGCCAATTGCAGCGTATTCATCGGATGCCCGGATTGTTCTGCGCAGGCGAGATGGCTCATCAGATAGCGTAGCTCGATACCCTGCAGGAAGTCCGGATCGCTGGTCCATGCATCGAGTTCGGCTGGAGACAGACCGAGGCGCGACATGCCGCTATCGATCTGCACGACTGCCGGCAAACGCCGATTCAATTGGTGTGCAGCGCGACGCCACGCGGAAATCTGAGGCAGGCTGTTCAATACAGGAATCAGCCGATGATGTACGAATTCCGCTTCGGTATCGACTGGCGGACCATGCAGGACAAATATTTCTGCGTGTGCCGGCAGATGCAGCCGCAACGCAATACCTTCGTCAAGATGGGCAACGAAAAAAAGGCGGCAACCTTGCTCTGCCAATACCGGCGCCACGCGCGTTGCACCGAGACCATAGGCGTCGGCTTTCACCGCTGCCGCACAGGTCGCGCGTCCCAAACGGCTACGTAGCAACGCATAGTTCTGGCGTACTGCATCGAGATCGATTGTCAGCACTGCGCCGGCATGCTTGTCCGCTGTCGCCATTTGACTCCCTTACTGAATGGTGGATATCGCCGGCGGACGGAACTGTCCGTGCGGCATCGCGCCATATCAGCAACATGCATGCCAAGGAAAATAAGTCTTGCGATTCAATGACTTACAAAAAGAGGAAGAGCGATTAGAAAATCAACCGTCTACGAAGCGAGACACCACATTTGGCAAAGCTTGCCAAACTGTTGAAATATAAAGAGAAAGTGGAAAAATTCTGTCGTATTGAATTGAATACACTGTATTCAATTCAATACGCTACGTGGGAAAATGATCAAACGCCGGAAAAACGGCATGCCGCAATCACGAACCCGGTTTCAATCGCCATATCGCCGCTTATCGAGCCATGCGATCAGCGGAATGGTCGCCGGCAACAACGGCTCGACGCCGACACTGCCTTGCCAGGCAAAAGCCTGCCCCTCCAGGCTTTGCGGCTCGCCGCGCCAGTCACGGCTGATATAAAAATGCAGGCGGACATGGGCATGCGGGTAGACATGCTCGATGCCGCACCATGGCTCTGCCGATACGACGACAATGCCGAGTTCTTCAACAAATTCGCGCTTCAGCGCATCCAAGATCGATTCACCCGGCTCGACTTTTCCGCCCGGGAATTCCCAGTATCCGGCGTACGGTTTGCCATTCGGACGCTGCCCCAGCAATACGTCGCCGTTCGGCTTCATCAGGATGCCGACGGCAACATCGATCGGGGGTACGGCGGCAGATGGCATGACGAGGTGAATTGAACAGGATCAGGCGCTGATTTTTCCAGCGTGGTCTTTCGCGAACTGCCATGCAACCCGACCCGAGCGGGAGCCGCGCTGCAGCGCCCAGCGCAACGCATCGGCTCGCGCGGCTTCGATTTGTTGCGCGTCACATCCGAAATGGCACAACCAATGTGCAACGATGTCGAGATAGTCGTCCTGTTTGAACGGATAGAACGACACCCACAAGCCGAAGCGTTCGGACAGCGAAATCTTCTCTTCGACGGTTTCGCCAGGATGCAGATCGCCATCTTCGGTATGCACATATGTAGCGTTATCCGACATGCGCTCCGGCATCAGGTGACGGCGGTTCGATGTTGCGTAAATCAGCACATTGTCGGATTGTGCGGCAATGCTGCCATCGAGCGCCACCTTGAGCGCTTTGTAACCGCCCTCGCCTTCTTCGAACGACAAGTCATCGCAAAAAATGATGAAGCGTTCCGGCCGCCCTGCAACAAGGTCGACGATGTCCGGCAAGTCGCTCAGATCGTCCTTGTCGACCTCGATCAGGCGCAAGCCCTGGTCTGCATAGGTATTCAGGCAAGCCTTGATCAGCGACGACTTGCCAGTGCCGCGCGCGCCGGTAAGCAGCACATTGTTCGCTGGCTTTCCCTGGACGAACTGCCGGGTATTCTGTTCGATCTGCTGCTTTTGCGGTTCGATGTTATGCAGGTCGGACAATCCGATGGGCGCGATATGCGCGACCGACTGCAAGCGGCCGCGACCGTCCCTGCCGCCTTGCTTGCGCCAGCGAAAAGCAGTACCGGCGCCCCAGTCAGGCGCGGTATTTGCCTGCGGCAGAATCGTTTCAAGACGCGCCAGCAATGCTTCCGCGCGAATGAGGAATTGATCGAGCTGGGTCATGGCAAATCAGGAACGGTAATCGGCATTGATGCTGACATATTCATGCGACAGATCGCAAGTCCATATCGTTGCCGCCGCGTCGCCGCGCGCGAGCCTGACGCGAATCGAGATTTCGCTCTGCTTCATCACGCGCTGCCCGTCTTCTTCCTTGTAATCGGGGTTGCGCCCGCCGCTCTTCGCGACCCACACGTCGTCCAGATACAAATTCAGTTTGCTGACGTCGAGATCATCGACGCCGGCATAGCCGATGGCGGCGAGGATGCGGCCGAGGTTCGGATCGGATGCATAGAATGCGGTTTTGACCAACGGTGAATGACCGATCGAGTAGGCGATCTTGCGGCATTCGTCGACGCTGGCGCCCTGCTCTACCGTGACGGTGATGAATTTGGTCGCGCCTTCGCCGTCGCGCACAATCATCTGTGCAAGTTCCTGCGAAAGCGCGATCACGGCGGCGGACAAGGCTGCATATTCCGGGGAACCGATTTCATTGACTTCGATTGCCGCCGCGCCGGTTGCAATCAACATGAACGAGTCATTGGTCGACGTATCGCCATCGATCGTGATGCAATTGAACGATTTATCCGCGGCTTCCTTGACCAAGTGTTCAAGCACCGGTTGCGCCACTTTGGCATCGGTTGCAACGAAGCCGAGCATGGTTGCCATGTTCGGCTTGATCATGCCCGCGCCCTTGCTGATGCCGGTCAGCGTCACTGTCTCGCCGTTGATTGTGACCGTACGTGAAGCCGCTTTCGGCTGGGTGTCGGTGGTCATGATCGCTTCGGCCGCGTTGTACCAGTTATCGGCTTTCAGGTTACCAATGGCTTGAGGTAACCCGGCCTTGATACGATCCACCGGCAACGGTTCCAGGATCACGCCGGTGGAAAATGGCAGGATCTGCGAGGGTTCGCAAGCCAGCAGATCCGCCAGCGCCACGCATGTTGCATTCGCATTCGCCAGGCCGGCCTCGCCGGTGCCGGCGTTCGCGTTGCCGGTATTGATCAGCAGCGCGCGTATCGGTCCGCCGGCCACTCGCAACCCTTCCAGGTGCGCCTTGCAAACCTGGACCGGCGCGGCGCAGAAACGGTTGGTTGTAAACACGCCTGCCACGGTGGCGGACGGTGCCAGTTTCATGACCAGCAGATCCTTGCGATTGGCTTTGCGTACACCGGCTTCGGCATGGCCGAGTTCGATGCCGGGAACGGGTTTGAGGTCGGCTGCGACGGGTAGAGAAAGATTGACGGCCATGGTGTTTTTCCCGGCTGGATTGCGGATAGGTTGAAGAGAACAAGAGCGGTATTGTAAACGTATCGGGCGGATGTTTGCCGCCCTCACCGCGATGTTGAACAGCTCCGAAGCCACGTGCAGAAAAGGACAAGGGCGGCACATGCCGCCCTTGTCCTTCGCATCATGTCATCAGCGATATCACGCCAGCTTGCCGTGACACTGCTTGTACTTCTTGCCGCTGCCGCACGGGCAGGGATCATTGCGACCGACCTTGGGAACCGCATTGACCATCGGCTGCTGCCGCGCTTCTTCCGGACTTGCGGTAGGCGCCAGCAATTCTTCCGGCGCCGCTTCCGGATTGAAGTCGGCATGCTGATAGTGAATGTTCTCGACCTGGGAATGCGCCAGTTGCGCTTCCGCCGCATCGATCTCTTCGCGCGACTGGATGCGCACGGTCATCACGATTCTGACGACTTCGTTCTTGATGAGATCAAGCATCTGGCCGAACAACTCGAATGCTTCGCGCTTGTATTCCTGCTTCGGATTTTGTTGCGCATAGCCGCGCAAATGAATGCCCTGGCGCAGATGATCCAGTGCCGCGAGATGTTCGCGCCAGTGGCTGTCGATACTCTGCAGCATTACGCTGCGCTCGAAACCGGCAAATGCATCCTTGCCGATGATGGCCACCTTCGCGCCATACGTGTCTTCCACCGCTTTCAGCACGCGTTCGAGCAGGTCGTCATCGGTCAGGTCGGGCTCGGTTTCCAGCATCTTCGCCAGCGGCACCTCGATCTGCCATTCGTTGGACAGCGCGGCTTCCAGTCCCTTGATATCCCACTGTTCTTCCAGCGAATCCGCAGGTACATAGCTACGGAACATTTCGGTGAACACGCCTTGCCGCAGCGAGGCAATCAGTTCCGATACATCCTGCGCCTCCAGCAGCTCATTGCGCTGCTGGTAGATCACCTTGCGCTGGTCGTTGGCGACGTCATCGTATTCGAGCAATTGCTTGCGGATGTCGAAGTTGCGCGCTTCCACCTTGCGTTGCGCGGATTCGATCGAACGCGACACGATGCCAGCCTCGATCGGCTCGCCTTCCGGCATTTTCAGCCGATCCATGATGGCGCGCACGCGATCGCCGGCGAAAATACGCAGCAACGGATCGTCCAGCGACAGGTAGAAACGGGACGAGCCGGGGTCGCCCTGGCGGCCGGAACGGCCGCGCAACTGATTGTCGACGCGGCGTGATTCGTGGCGCTCTGTGCCGATGATATGCAGGCCGCCGGCCGCTACCACATGGTCGTGCAGCGACTGCCATTCGTCGCGCAGCTTCTGCGCTTTCGACTGCTTTTCGGCGGCATCAAGCTGCTCATCCGCTTCGATGATCTGAATCTGTTTTTCGACGTTGCCGCCGAGGACGATGTCGGTGCCGCGGCCCGCCATGTTGGTTGCAATGGTGATCATTTTCGGCCGGCCGGCCTGCGCGACGATCTCCGCTTCGCGCGCATGCTGCTTCGCATTCAGCACGTTGTGCGGAAGCTTCGCCTTGCTCAGAATGCTGGACAACAGCTCCGAATTCTCGATCGAGGTGGTGCCAACCAGTACCGGTTGACCACGCTCGTAACAATCCTTGATATCGGCCAGCATCGCGTTGTATTTCTCTTGGGCGGTCTTGTAGACCTGGTCCTGGCGGTCCTGGCGCTGGCTCGGCCGGTTCGGCGGAATCACGACCGTTTCCAGTCCGTAGATCTCCTGGAATTCGTAGGCTTCGGTGTCGGCAGTACCTGTCATCCCGGCCAGCTTGCCGTACATGCGGAAGTAATTCTGGAAGGTGATCGAGGCCAGCGTCTGGTTCTCGTTCTGAATCTTGACCCGCTCTTTTGCCTCGACGGCCTGATGCAGGCCGTCGGACCAGCGGCGCCCCGTCATCAGGCGGCCGGTGAATTCGTCGACGATGATGATCTCGCCGTTTTGCACTACGTAATGCTGATCCTTGTGGAACAGCGTATGCGCGCGCAATGCAGCGTACAGATGATGGATCAGCGTAATGTTGGCCGCGTCGTACAGGGATGCGCCCTCGGGCAGCAAACCCATACGCGTCAGGATTTGTTCGGCTTTCTCGTGACCGGCTTCGGTCAGCAATACCTGGTGCGCCTTTTCATCCTTGGTGTAATCGCCCGGCACTTCGATCTTGCCCTTGCCGTCCGGCGTTTCTTCGCCGATCTGCAAGGTAAGCAACGGCGGCACTTCGTTGATTTTCACATACAGGTCGGTATGGTCTTCGGCCTGGCCAGAAATAATCAACGGCGTTCTTGCTTCATCGATCAGGATCGAGTCGACCTCGTCAACGATCGCGAAGTTCAGCTCGCGCTGTACCCGGTCGGCGCTGTCATACACCATGTTGTCGCGCAGGTAGTCGAAGCCGAATTCATTGTTGGTGCCGTAGGTAATGTCGGACGCGTACGCGACCTGCTTGGCGTCATGATCCATTTGCGACAGGTTTACGCCGGTGCTCAACCCCAGCCAGCCGTACAGGCTGCCCATCCATTCCGCATCGCGTTGCGCAAGATAGTCGTTGACGGTAATCACGTGCACGCCCTTGCCGGACAATGCATTCAGATAAGCCGCCAGCGTTGCCATCAGCGTCTTGCCTTCGCCCGTGCCCATCTCGGCGATTTTGCCATAATGGAGAACCATGCCGCCGATCAACTGGACGTCGAAGTGGCGCATTTTGAGCACGCGTTTGCTCGCCTCACGGCACACCGCGAATGCTTCGGGCAGGATGTCATCCAGCTTGGTGCCGTTGGCGATCCGTTCCTTGAATTCCGGCGTCTTTGCCTGCAACTCGGCATCGGACAATTTTTCCATTGCCGGCTCAAGCGCATTGATTTGGCGAACGGTTTTTTGATACTGCTTGATCAGTCGCTGATTGCGACTGCCGAAAATCTGGGTCAGTAATGACATGCTTGGATTCTGATAGTGGCGCCGCGGACCCCATGCCTGCTTGATCGGCGTTCGCAGAGACCGGATTTTGGCTAAATTGTGGATTTTATCATGTGCCTATTGCGAGCCTACTTGAGTCGGCAAGGGAAGTGCAAATTGCTTGCGCATGCACAGATGCCAATGACTTCAGCTCTGCTGCACTGATATTTTTATAGATGGGGATGACCGGCTGGTCTGCAATACTTGCAGCCACCAAACCTGCAATCAGTGAGGATTTCGCCCACTACTTGCGTGCCAGCGCGGCAATCTTTGCAAGATCGGCCCCCGCCGCCAGGAACTTGCTCGGGTCCTGAGCAACGCCCTTGACCCGCACCTCGAAATGCAGATGCGGCCCTGTAGAACGCCCTGTCGAACCGACATTGGCAATATGCTGGCCACGCCTGACGATGTCGCCCACCTTCACTAGCAGCTTGGAGGCATGGGCATAGCGGGTCACGATGTCATTGCCATGATCGACTTCCACCATGTTGCCGAAGTCGTGATGATATTCGGCGGCAATCACCACGCCGCCAGCCGCCGCGATAATCGGCGTTCCGATAGGCGCTGCGAAATCGATACCCTCATGAAATGCCTGCCGTCCGGTGAACGGATCGAGTCGCCAACCGAAGCTGGACGCGTTATAGCTGACGTTGACAGGCTGTGTGGTCGGCAATAGCTTGGTCTTGAGCTTGTCGCTCATCAACGCAGTTTCGACCACGTTCATGTAATCGGCACGACGCTCGACATCCTTGGCCAATGCATCCAGCGTGTCCTTGAAATCGAGCATGCTTAACGGCCGGTCCTGCTCCGCGGATGGTTCGGCACCACCGCGGCCCGGCGGTTCCTTGAAATTGAACTCCTGCGGTTTGATCCCTGCCAGTCCCTGCACCCGCTCGCCCAATGCGTCCAAGCGCATCAACTGGGCCTGCATTTCACCCAGCTTGACCGCCATGGCAGCCAGATTCTCTTTCATGTACCTGTCTTGCCGATTGACGTCATGCTGTGCCGCGGAGGCCAGTATGTCGCGCAGGATGGGAATGTCGAGATTTGTTGCGTTTCGGAAGGTCACGTAATACAGCAGGCATGAGGCTGCGATTACCGATGCGGCGAACGCCACTGCCGCGAGTGCCAGATGCCAATGCGTCAGTGTCATTGCATTGGAACGACTGCGCAATAAAATAATCTGCATCCCGACTCCTCTGATTCGTCTCTCATGGATGAGGTGTGATAAGGTCGGAGCATGATGCGCTCGTCCTCAACTCTCTCTTTTCAGTCCGGCTCTCGTTCGGCACGCAACAAGCTGTCGTCAACCCAAGGCGTGGTCGATTTCCTGCGCGCGCACGACAGAATGGCAGCGCTCCTGCCAGCGGTGGCCCGCATGGCGGCATTGCAAAAGGATTGCGTTGCAACCCTCCCCGCGTTGTTTGAAACCTGCTCCGTTATGCAATATGAAGCGGGTCAGTTAGTGCTTGCCACACCGAACAATGCTTTGGCGGCGAAGCTGAAACAACAGTTAACCAAATTGCAAGACGGTTTGTTGAGCCGGGGATGGCAGGTTAGCGCAATAAAAATTAAAGTGCAAGTAGGAAATATTTCCCAAAAGACAATTCCGAAAAAGCAGATCGCCTTGCCCTCGCAGGCACTGGGTGCGCTGGAGGTATTGAACACGTCGCTGGAGAATTCGCCGGGCAATGCGGCATTGAAGGCGGCAATCAGCACGATGCTGAGACGCCATCTCTACAAGAAATGAAATACTGATTGGGATTCAAGAAAGAGGCTGCGTATTCCGACCGGACGTAACCGGAACTGCGCAAGCAACCGGTTTCAGTAGCTGGCCATCCACTCCTGCCCCGCTTGCCGGACATAGGCGCCGGGGGCTCCTTCGATCGAGTCGAAACTCACGATTTCATAAGCGTCCGGTTGCGCGAGCAATGCGCGCAGCAGCTGATTGTTGAGTGTATGGCCGGACTTGTGCGCGACATAGCTGGCCAGCAGCGGATGGCCGACAAGATATAAATCGCCGATCGCGTCCAGGATCTTATGCCGCACGAACTCGTTTTCATAACGCAGCCCATCCGGATTCAGGATGCGATATTCATCCATGACGATCGCGTTCTCCAGCGAACCGCCGCGCGCCAGCCCCATGCCACGCAAGGTTTCGACGTCTTGCATGAAGCCGAAAGTACGGGCGCGGGCAATCTCCCTGACGTAGGAATCGCTATCGAAATCGATCTCGGCGACCTGGCCGGTACCATCGACCGCCGGATGATTGAATTCGATGAAAAACTTCAGTCGAAAACCGTTATACGGTTCAAGCCGCGCCCACTTTTCCTGAGCACCTTGCCCCTCGCGGACTTCGATTGGTTTCTTGATGCGAATGAATTTTTTGGCGACGCCCTGCTCCTGCAACCCAGCCTGCTGCAACAAGAACACGAAGGACGAAGCGGAACCGTCCATGATCGGAATTTCTTCCGCGCTCAGGTCGACATACAGGTTATCGATGCCAAGTCCGGCGCAGGCCGACATCAAGTGCTCGACCGTGGATACTTTTGCACCGTTGTTATCCAGCGTCGATGCCATGCGCGTATCGCCGACGCCAGTTGCGCTGGCGGGCAGATCGACCGGCGGATCGAGGTCGACGCGGCGAAACACGATTCCAGTGTTCGGCGCGGCCGGACGCAAGGTGAGTTCCACTTTGGTGCCGGAGTGCAATCCGACGCCGACGGTCTTCACGAGTTGTTTAACGGTGCGTTGTTTGAGCATTGTGGAATTATAGCAACTAACCCACCGGTCACTTGTGATCAGATGTAACCGCTGTTGGGCTCCTGCCACGCATTCTCCACTATCCTGCCCTGATCACAAACTCCGCGCCGTCACTCCAGCCATTGGCGCGCACGCTCGACCGCACGGCGCCAGTCATGCATGCGCTGCAGCCGCTCGTCGGGTTGCATCTGCGGCTC
Source organism: uncultured Noviherbaspirillum sp. (assembly GCA_966211585.1). Taxonomy (GTDB): domain Bacteria; phylum Pseudomonadota; class Gammaproteobacteria; order Burkholderiales; family Burkholderiaceae_D; genus Noviherbaspirillum. Next base: position 20,732 of record CBIHNU010000037.1, read on the forward strand.
GAAGCGGCGCTGCACTTGCCATTGCGCAGCAATCTCGTCCTGCGATTGCCAATAGCCGACAGCCAGCCCGGCGAGGCAGGCAGCGCCGAGTGCTGTCGTCTCGGTCACGACCGGCCGCACCACCGGCACCCCCAGCACATCAGCCTGGAACTGCATCAGCAGGTCATTGCGGGCGGCGCCACCGTCAACCCTCAGTTCGGTCAAGCCGATCCCGGCATCGCGCTGCATCGCTTCGAGTACGTCGACGCTCTGGTAGGCAATCGCAGCCAGCGTGGCGCGGGCGATATGAGCGCTGGTGGTGCCACGGGTGATGCCAACCATCGTGCCGCGGGCATAGGCATCCCAGTATGGCGCGCCCAAGCCGGCGAACGCGGGCACGAACATTACGCCGCCGGTGTCCGGAACGCTGGCGGCCAGCGTTTCAACCTCGGCGGAAGTGCGGATGATGCCAAGCCCGTCACGCAGCCATTGCACGGCGGCGCCGGCATTGAAGACGCTGCCTTCGAGCATGTAGTCGGAACGGCCGTCGGCAAGCGTCCAGCCTACCGTACTGACCAGGTTGTTGCGCGAGGCAATCGCCTGCCTGCCGGTGTTCATCAGCATGAAGCAGCCGGTGCCGTAGGTGTTCTTGGCCATGCCGGGCCGATGGCAGGCTTGTCCGAAAGTGGCGGCTTGCTGGTCGCCGGCGATGCCGGCAATCGGGATCGCCTGGCCAAACCATTGCGCATCGCTGTGGCCGACCACGCCGCTGCTCGGCACCACTTCCGGCAGCAGGCTGCGCGGGACGTCGAGCAGGCCGAGCAGTTCATCGTCCCATTGCATCGTATGGATGTTGAACAGCAGCGTGCGCGAAGCATTGCTGGTGTCGGTGACGTGCCTGCCGCATAGCTTGTAGATCAGCCACGCGTCGATGGTGCCGAATGCAAGCTCGCCGCGCTCGGCTTTGTCGCGTGCGCCGGGCACATTGTCGAGCAGCCAGCGGATCTTGGTGCCGGAGAAGTAGGAGTCGAGTATCAATCCGGTCTTTTGCTGGAACACCGCGGCCTTGCCTTGCTTGCGCAACGCGTCGCACAGGTCGGCGGTACGATGGTCCTGCCACACGATCGCATCGGCGATCGGCACGCCTGTTGCACGGTCCCACAGCACCGTGGTTTCGCGCTGGTTGGTGATACCGATGGCGGCGATATCGGCAGCGGCGACACCGGTTTCCTGCAGCACCTGGCGCGCCACGGCCAGCTGGCTTTGCCAGATTTCGCCAGCGTCATGCGAGACCCATCCCGGCTGCGGGAAGATCTGCCGGAATTCCTGCTGCGCCAATCCATGCATCCGTCCCGCTTGATCGAACAGGATCGCGCGCGAACTGGTCGTGCCCTGGTCCAGCGATAGTATGTAACGGGTCATCGGTCGCTCCAATTGCATGCGTAAAATGGAAAAAGAGCGCGGCTCCCGCCGCGCTCCACTCTGCTTGATCGTGGAATCGCAGAGAACTGTACTACTTTACCCGACCTTCTTTCCAGGCCTGAAGCAGCTTGTCATAGGCAATCGTTTCCCCTTTCGGTTTCTCGTTTGCCAGTTTCTGCCACGGCGCGCCCTTCGCCGACAGCCACTTGGCCGGATCGCTCTTCGGGTTCAGCTTCGGCGCGCAGTTCTTCATGCCGACGCGCTGCAGACGACCCATGATCTGGTCCATTTCGTCAGCCAGGTTATCCATCGCGCCCTGCGGCGTCTTCTCGCCTGTCACGGCGATAGCCACGTTCTTCCACCACAATTGTGCGAGCTTCGGATAATCCGGAACGTTGTTGCCGGTCGGCGTCCATGCGACTCGTGCCGGGCTGCGATAGAACTCGATCAGGCCGCCCAACTGGTCGGCATGCTTGGTGAAGTAATCGCTGCGGATGTCGGAATCGCGGATGAAAGTCAGGCCGACGATCGATTTCTTCAACGATACCGTCTTCGACGTCACGAACTGCCCGTACAGCCAGGCTGCGCTCATCCGGTCAGGCGGCGTGCTTTTCAGGAAAGTCCAGGAACCGACGTCCTGATAACCGTTCTGCATGCCCTCTTTCCAGTACGGACCGTGCGGCGACGGCGCCATCCGCCACTTCGGTTTTCCGTCCGGATTCACGACCGGCAGGCCGCCCTTGATCATCGATGCAGTGAACGCGCTGTACCAGAAGATCTGCTGTGCGACCTGGCCTTGCGCCGGCACCGGGCCAGCTTCCGAGAAGGTCATGCCCATTGCCTGCGGCGGCGCGTATTTTTTCATCCAGTCGATGTACTTGGTGAGCGCATAGACTGCTGCCGGCGAATTGGTAGCGCCCCCGCGCGAGACCGATGCGCCGACTGGCGTGCATTTGTCATCGGCGACACGGATGCCCCATTCATCGACCGGCAAGCCGTTCGGAATGCCCTTGTCGGCGCTGCCCGCCATCGACAACCACGCGTCGGTGAATCGCCAGCCGAGCGATGGATCCTTCTTGCCGTAGTCCATGTGGCCGTAGATCTTCTTGCCGTCGAGTTCCTTGACGTCATTGGTGAAGAATTCGGCGATGTCTTCATAGGCAGACCAGTTCTGCGGCACGCCCAGGTCGTAGCCGTACTTGGCCTTGAATTTCTGCTGCAGGTCCTTGCGCGCGAACCAGTCGGCGCGGAACCAGTAGAGATTCGCGAACTGCTGGTCGGGCAGCTGATACAGCTTGCCGTCTGGCGCCGTGGTGAAGCTGGTGCCGATGAAGTCCTTCAGATCCAGCCCGGGATTGGTGAACTCCTTGCCGGACCCCGCCATGTAGTCCGACAGTGCAACCGTCTGGCCATAGCGGAAATGGGTACCGATCAGGTCGGAATCGTTGACCCAGCCGTCATAAATCGATTTGCCCGACTGCATCGACGTCTGCATTTTCTCGACCAGATCGCCTTCCTGGATCACTTCGTGGTTGACCTTGATGCCGGTGATTTCCTCGAACGCCTTGGCCAGGGTTTTCGATTCATACACGTGAGTGTCGAGGGTTTCCGACACCACGTTGATTTCCTTTACGCCGCGCTTCTTCAACTTGTCGGCTGCTTCGATGAACCATTTCATTTCGTCGAGCTGTTGCTGCTTGTTCAGCGTCGATGGCTGGAATTCCTGCGATACCCATTTTTCCGCCGCCTTCATGTCAGCCCAGGACGAACCCGAGGCCAGCATTGCAGCAGCGGCGGCCAGCACTGTCAGTTGTAGTCTCATATCTCCACCTTTTATTGCCTTCCCGTAGACAGTGACGCACGGCGAACGGGAAGGATCCCGCCGGGCGCCGATGCGCGGATCAACCCCAGCGCATCACAATCAGCAGCATCACGAATCCGATGGCTGCGCCGATCCATTGCTGCAGGTCGGTCAGACCGGCCCAGGCCAGATTCAGATAGGCGGCAGTCACCAGACCGATAAACAAGCGGTCGCCGCGCGTGGTGGCGATCGGCAGGAATCCTTTGCGCTCCACGGTTGGCGACCTGAGTTCCCAGATCGTCATGCCGATCAGCATCAGCACCACGGCGCTGAAAAAGATCGCCACCGGCTGCGTCCATGCCATCCAGGCAAATGCATTAGCCATGTCACACCCTCCCCATTGCAAAACCCTTGGCGATGTAATTCCGGACGAACCAGATCACCAGCGCACCCGGCACGATGGTCAGGACGCCAGCGGCAGCGAGTACGCCCCAGTCCATGCCGGCGGCCGATACGGTGCGCGTCATGATCGCGGTGATCGGTTTCGCGTGAACCGACGTCAGCGTACGTGCCAGCAGCAGCTCGACCCAGCTGAACATGAAGCAGAAGAACGCGGTGACGCCGACGCCGGACTTGATCATCGGCAGGAAAATCTTCACGAAGAATTTCGGAAAGCTGTAGCCGTCGATGTAGGCGGTCTCGTCGATCTCTTTCGGGATGCTCGACATGAAGCCTTCCAGTATCCATACCGCCAGCGGCACGTTGAATACCATGTGTGCCAGCGCCACCGCCAGATGCGTATCCATCAGGCCGACCGTCGAGTACAACTGGAAGAACGGCAGCAGGAACACCGCGGGCGGCGTCATGCGGTTGGTCAGCAGCCAGAAGAACAGGTGCTTGTCGCCGAGGAAGGAATAGCGCGAAAACGCATATGCCGCCGGTAATGCGACCGTCACCGAGAACGCCATGTTCATGAACACGTAGATCATCGAATTGATGTAGCCGCTGTACCACGACGAATCGGTGAAGATCACCTTGAAGTTGTCGAGGGTCAGGCCGGCCGGCCACAGCGTCATGCTGCTGACGATCTCCTCGTTGGTCTTGAACGACATGTTCAGCATCCAGTAGATCGGCAGCAGCGACAGCAGCAGGTAGATCAACAGGATCGGTGTCGTCAGGCGTTTGCTCATCATTTTGCGTCTCCCGTACCGACACGCTGCATCCAGTTGTAGAGCACGAAGCAGAACAGCAGGATGATCAGGAAGTAAATCAGCGAGAACGCGGCTGCCGGGCCGAGGTCGAACTGGCCGACCGCCTTTTGCGTCAAGTATTGCGACAGGAATGTGGTGGCGTTACCCGGACCGCCGCCGGTCAGCACGAACGGCTCCGTATAGATCATGAAGCTGTCCATGAAGCGCAGCAGCACCGCGATCATCAGCACGCTGCGCAGCTTCGGCAACTGGATGAAGCGGAATACCGCCCAGCGCGACGCGCCGTCGATGCGCGCAGCCTGGTAATACGCATCGGGAATCGCGCGCAGGCCGGCATAGCACAGCAGCACCACGAGCGGCGTCCAATGCCAGATATCCATCACCAGCACGGTGATCCAGGCGTCGAGCGAATCGCCGGTGTAGTTGTAACTGATGCCCAATTGGTTGATGCCGTAGCCGAGCAGGCCGATATCCTCGCGGCCGAAGATCTGCCAGATGGTGCCGACCACGTTCCAGGGGATCAGCAGCGGCAGCGCGATCAGCACCAGTGACATCGAGGCCTTCCAGCCGCGCGCCGGCATCGTAAGCGCGATCAGAATGCCGAGCGGAATCTGGATCGCCAGTACCGACAGCGAAAATCCGAGTTGTCGGTACAGTGCGCCGTGCAATTCCTCGTCGCGCAGCACCTGCCTGAACCAGTCGAGACCGACAAACACCTTCTGCGTCGGACTGAGAATGTCCTGCACCGAATAGTTCACGATCGTCATCAGCGGCAGGATCGCGGAAAAGGAAACGCACAGCAGCACCGGCAGGATCAGAAACCAGGCGCGATTGTTATGTGTCTTCATGTCAGGCTACCCGCTTGTCGTTGACGTAATACAGCGTTCTTTCCGGCGGCATGCGCAACCACACGCGGTCACCGGCGCGCGCATCGAGCGCGCGCAGTTTGGCCGCGACGGTATGGCCGCCGAGCTTGAATTCGGCGAGGCAGTGCGTGCCGAGATTACGCACCGACAGGACCGATGCGGCGGTCGCGTCGGCTTTCTGTTCGGAGAGGCATTCGACGAATTCCGGCCGGATTCCCAGAGTCGTATTGCCGGAGACGCCAGCCAATGCCGCTGCGGTGCTGCGGGACAATGCAACGCTGCTGCCGTCTATGTGCGCGACGCTACCGTCGATCGTGCATGGCAGCAGGTTCATGCCCGGATTGCCGATGAAGTAGCCGACGAAGGTATGCGCCGGCTCCTCGAACAAATCCTGTGCGCTGCCGGCCTGCACTACCTCACCCTGCGTCATCACCACTACCTTGTCGGCGAAGGTCAGCGCTTCGACCTGGTCGTGCGTGACGTAGATCAGCGACAGCTTCAGTTCGTGGTGAATCTCTTTCAGCTTGCGGCGCAGCAGCCATTTCAGGTGCGGATCGATCACGGTCAGCGGTTCGTCGAACAGCACTGCAGCGACGTCCGGCCGCACCAGCCCGCGGCCGAGCGAAATCTTTTGCTTGGCGTCGACCGCGAGACCGCTGGCGCGATGCTTGAGGTCGCCCGACAGTTCGAGCATCTCGGCAACCTGCTCGACACGCTTGTTGATGTCGGCGGATTTCCAGCCGCGATTACGCAGCGGGAACGCGAGATTGTCGAATACGGTCATCGTGTCGTAGATCACCGGGAACTGGAATACCTGCGCGATGTTGCGCGCTTCCGGCGGCAGATCGGTCACATCCTTGCCGTCGAACAGCACCCGGCCGTGCGATGGCCGTACCAGGCCGGAGATGATGTTCAGCAGCGTGGTCTTGCCGCAGCCGGACGGGCCGAGCAGCGCATACGCGCCGCCGTCTTCCCAATGCATGGTCATCGGGCGCAGCGCATAATCGGCGGGAACGGCTGGATTGGGTTTGTAGGCGTGCGCCAGGTCGACGAGTTCGATACGGGCCATGCTTAACCTCCAGCGTGAGACTGATGCGGCGCGAACAGCAAGGCACCGTCGGGGGCGAACAGGAACAGGTCGGCGGGCCGGCAGTACATGCTGCACCTGGAGCCGATTTCGATGTCGTGCACGCCGGGTAATTGTGCGACCAGTGAAATGCTTTCCCGGTGCATGTGCACATAGGTTTCCGAACCGCTGATTTCGGCCAGATCGACCGTTGCCTCGATCGGAAAATCGCCGTCGCCGTCGCGCACCAGCCGCAAACTGTGCGCACGCAGTCCGAGTATGACTTTCTTGTGCGACGCTGCCTTTTGCAGCTGCGCGGGCGTTAGCGGCATCGCGAGCCCCGAATCCAGTTGCGCGACACCGCCGCCGGCGAGCTTCGCCGACATCAGGTTGATCGGCGGATCGCTGAACGTGCGGGCCGCCTGGATCGAGCACGGTGCATTGAATACGTCGAGCGTGTCGCCATATTGCAGCATCCGGCCTTCATGCAGCACGGCGACCTGGCCGCCCAGCTGCAATGCCTCCAGCGGCTCGGTCGTCGCGTACACGACCGTGGTTTTGCCTTCCGAGAACAGATCGGTCAGTTCGCTGCGCAACTCCTCGCGCAGCTTGTAATCGAGGTTGACCAGCGGCTCGTCCAGCAGCAACAGGCCGGCGTCCTTGATCAGCGCGCGTGCGAGTGCGGTGCGCTGCTGCTGGCCGCCCGACAGTTCGGCCGGCGAGCGCTGCAGGTACGGCGTGATGTGCAGACGCTCGGCCATCTCCTTCACGCGACGGTCGATATCGGCTGCCGGCACGCGCTTGATGCGCAGCGGCGAGGCGATGTTTTCGTAGACGGTGAACGACGGATAGTTGATGAATTGCTGGTACACCATCGCGAGATCGCGTTCGCGCACCGGCACGCCAGTGACGTCGCGGCCGTCGACCAGCACCTGTCCGGCACTGGGACGATCGAGCCCGGCCATCAAGCGCATCAACGAGGTTTTTCCCGCCTGCGTGGTGCCGAGCAGCACGTTGATCGTGCCGGGAACCAGCTTGAGCGAGAGCGGGTAGATATGCTCTTCCGCACCGACTTTCTTGCTGATGTTTTCCAATGCTAGAAGCACGCTGTCTTCCTCCTAAAATTGTTCCCGTCGCGCCTGTTGTTGTGGGATGAAGCGCGGCGGCTTTGCTGCGTTACTGCTTTTTCCCCCGATGCGCTTGCATCCACGCTTCGAGTTTCGTATCACTTCCCGCCGGCAGATGCAGGCCCAGCTTGGAGCGGCGCCACAGCACGTCGGCAGCGTTGCCGGCCCATTCATGGCGCATCAGGTAATCGACCTCGGCCGCGTACAGCCCCGGCGCGATTTCATCGCCCATGTCAGCCAGACTCTGGCGGGCATTCAGCAGCAGATCGGCACGGGTGCCATAGGCACGGGCATAACGCGTTACCAGTGCCGCGGGCAACCACGGATATTTTTCCTGCATGCCGTGGAGGTAGCGATCGAATTCCAGCACCGCGCGCTTGCTCGGCCTGGCGCCGAACAGGTCGCCTCCCGGCAGGCAGGCATCGGCAGTCCAGGCACTGCGGCGGGCCGGCAGCGAAGATGCGAGCATGTCGACGGCCTCTTCTGCAAGCTTGCGGAAAGTGGTGATCTTGCCGCCGAACACGGACAGCAGCGGCGCGCCATCGATATCGAGTTCGAGGCGGTAGTCACGGGTCACTGCGGATGCGCTCGACGCCTCGTCCTCGACCAGCGGCCGCACGCCGGAATAGCTCCACACCACGTCCGCCGGCACGATGGGCTTGCGGAAATAGCGGCTCGACAGGTCGCACAGGTATTCGATTTCGTCGCGCTCGATGGCGACCTTGTCGACGTCACCGTGGTAATCGATATCGGTGGTGCCGATCAGCGTGAAGTCGTGTTCGTACGGAATCGCGAAGACGATGCGGCCATCGGGATGCTGGAAGATGTACGCATAAGGGTGATCGAACAGCCGCTTCACCACGATGTGGCTGCCCTTGATCAGCCGCAGCGATTTTTCCGAAGGCCGATGCGTCGCCTGTTCCAGGAAGTGCGCGGTCCATGGCCCGGCGGCATTGACCAGGCTACGGGCCCGAACCGTGAACTGCCCTTCGGCGTTGCGCAGCGTGGCGATCCAGCGCTCGCCCTCACGGCGCGCCGCTTCGCAGGCGGTACGCGTGAAAATCGTCGCGCCCTTTTCCGCTGCGTCGACCGCATTCAGCACCACCAGGCGCGCGTCGTCGACCCAGCCGTCCGAGTAAACGAACCCGCGCGTGAATTCCGGTTTCAGGGGCTTGCCGGCGGCATGCTCTCGCAGGTCGATGCCGCGTGATCCGGGCAACAGTTCACGCCGGGCGAGACTGTCATAAAGGAACAGGCCGGCGCGGATCATCCAGCTCGGGCGCTGCCCCTTGTCATGGGGCATCACAAAGCGCAGCGGCCACATGATATGCGGCGCTGCGCGCAGCAATACTTCGCGCTCGATCAGCGCTTTGCGCACCAGGCTGAATTCGTAATGTTCGAGATAGCGCAACCCGCCGTGGATCAGCTTGGTCGACGCCGACGAGGTATGCGAGGCAAGGTCGTCCTTTTCACACAGCACGACGGACAGGCCGCGGCCGGCCGCATCCCGCGCGATACCGGCACCGTTGATGCCGCCGCCGACGATCAGCAAGTCGCAATCGATGTCATTCCGTGCTTGTCCCATCTAGTTCTCGCACCCGAAAGTGAATTTATGTAAGATGACAAGCGCGTAAGATACGACAAAATAAGAAACCAAATCAACATTTATTTTGATTTTATTTGTTCGTTTGTTTTCGTTTAAGCGAATTTTGACTTTTTTTAATTATTCACCGGAGCAAAGGCATGATCCTTAATCCCCGTCAAAGGCAGCTGTTAGATGCCGTGCGGAAACGCATTACGATGTCGGTGGAGGAACTGGCGCAGGAGCTCGACGTGACGCCGCAGACGGTGCGGCGCGACATCAAGCAGATGGAGGAAGCCAAACTGCTGGCGCGCTATCACGGGGGAGTAGGTCTGCCTTCTTCGGTCGAGAACATCGACTACAGCCAGCGCCAGGTAATGAACATCGAAGCCAAGCGCCGCATCGCCGCCGCAGTCGCCAGGCAGGTGCCGCCGGGTTGCTCGCTATTGATCAACATCGGCACCACCACCGAGGAAGTGGCGCGTGCGCTGGTACACCATCAGGGCCTGCATGTAGTGACCAACAACCTGAACGTGGCCGCGACGCTGGCGGACAATCCGCAATGCGAAGTGATCCTGGCCGGCGGCGTGGTGCGCGGGCGCGACCGCGGCATCGTCGGCGAGGCGACCATCGATTTCATCCGCCAGTTCAAGGTCGACATCGGCATCATCGGCATTTCCAGCATCGAGACGGACGGCACACTGCGCGATTTCGATCCGCGCGAAGTGAAGGTGGCGCAGGCGATCATCGAGCAGTCGCGCGAAGTATGGCTGGTCGCCGACCGCGACAAGTTCGGCCGCCAGGCACTGGTGCGCATGGCGCATGTATCGCAGATCGACATGCTGTTCACCGACACGAAGCCGCCGGAGGCGCTGGCGAAAGTGCTGAAGGAAGCGCACGTGAAGGTCATCGTCGCGCCTTGAGCGCTCGCTGCGCGAAGCCATTCATCCATCGCATAGCCGAAATGAAAAACGGCGCCGTCAGGCGCCGTCTTCATGCATGCTGCGACTGGATCAGCCGAGTTGCGCGAGCAGGGTTTCGGCGTTCGACACCTCGAACTTGCCGGGCTGTTCGACGTTCAGCTGCTTGACGACGCCGTCTTCGACCAGCATCGAATAGCGCTGCGAACGGGTGCCCATACCGAATTTGCTGAAGTCCGCATCGAGGCCGAGCGCCTTGCTGAATGCGGCATTGCCGTCGGCCATCATGCGCACGACGCCGGTCGCCTTCTGATCGCGGCCCCACGCACCCATCACGAACGCGTCGTTGACCGAGACGCACCAGATTTCATCGACGCCCTTGGCTTTCAATGCATCGGCATGCTTGACGTAACCCGGCACATGCTGCGCCGAGCAAGTCGGCGTGTACGCACCCGGCAGGCCGAAGATCGCGATCTTCTTGCCCTTGGTCAGCTCGGCGACGTTGAACGTATTGGGGCCGATCGAACAGCCTTCGGATTCGACTTCGACAAATTCCGAGAGTGAGCCTTCTGGCAGGCGGTCGCCGATCTTGATCGTCATTGCGGATTCCTTTTATGTTGTTGAGCGGTGTTTCCAATGGAAAACGCCGCACCCGCAGGCGCGGCGTTGAAGTCCGCAGTATGCCTTGTTCCGGCTATTTTTGCATCGACAGTGGCGCTCGCTTTTTCAGGGAGCGATAACAAACTTAGTCTGCCTGCTTGCGCAGGAAAGCCGGGATGTCGTAGGTTTCCATGCCGTTCTTTTCCAGAGCGCGCACCGTTTCCGATGCCGATTCGCGACGCCATACCGCCGGCGCCTTCAAACCGTCGAACGAGCCGGCAGCGTGACCGTTGCCCTGGGCCGCACCGCTATGTGCCATGATCGGCTCGTTGTGCGTGCCGGTACGCAGCACCGGCGTCTGCACCAGTTGCACGTTCTTGCGCGCACGGCCCAGGCCGGTCGCAACCACGGTCACGCGAATGTCGTCGCCCATCTTGTCGTCGTACGCGATGCCTTGCGCGATCGATGCATCGGGCGCGGCGAATGCGCGCACGGTCGCCATCACTTCCTTGATCTCCTTGCCCTTCAGGCCACGGCTGGCAGTAACGTTGACCAGCACGCCGCGCGCGCCGGACAGGTCAATGCCGTCCAGCAGCGGCGATGCCACCGCCTGCTCCGCAGCGATACGCGCACGATCGACGCCGGAAGCCGTCGCGGTCCCCATCATCGCCTTGCCCTGCTCGCCCATGATGGTTTTCACGTCGTTGAAGTCGACGTTGATATGGCCCGGCACATTGATGATCTCGGCGATGCCGGCGACCGCATTGTTCAGCACATCGTCGGCATGCTGCAGCCATTCGATCATGCTGTCGTCTTCGTAGATCTCTTCCAGCTTCTCGTTCAGGATCACGATCAGCGAGTCGACGTGCTGGCTCAACGCTTCCAGGCCTTCGTCGGCGATTTCCATGCACTTCGCGCCTTCGTACGAGAACGGCTTCGAGACCACGGCCACGGTCAGCGCGCCCTGCTCTTTCGCCACCTGCGCGACGATCGGTGCGGCGCCGGTGCCGGTGCCGCCGCCCATGCCTGCGGCGATGAACACCATGTGCGCGCCGCGCAACGCGTCTTCGATACGCGAACGGGATTCTTCCGCCAGCGTGCGGCCGACATCCGGCTTCATGCCCGCGCCCAGGCCGGTCTCGCCGATCTGGATCACGTTGTGCGCCTTCGACTGCGCGAGCGCCTGCGCATCGGTATTGGCGGCGATGAACTCGACGCCGGACACACCCTTGTTGATCATGTGCTGTACTGCATTTCCACCGGCACCGCCGACGCCGACGACCTTGATGACGGTACCTAAAGTTGCGTTATCGATCATATCGATTTCCATGATGACTCCCTTATCAATGATGCAGTTGTCAGTCGCCAGTCCCCACGCGATGTTGAAACTGGCAACTGCTAACTGCGGCTAGAACAAAAAACAACGACGCTTAAAAATTACCCAGAAACCACTCCTTCATCCGCTGCCACACCGCCTTCACCGAACCTTCCTGACGGGTGACGATATGGCCGCGCAAATACTGCTTCTTCGCTTCCTGCAGCAGGCCCAGCACCGTCGCATACCGCGGGCTGCGCACCACGTCGGCGAGCTGGCCGCTGTAGTCCGGCACGCCGAGACGCGCCGGCTTCAGGAAAATGTCTTCCGCCAGTTCGACCATGCCCGGCATCATCGCCGAGCCGCCGGTCAGCACCAGGCCGGACGACAGCACTTCCTCGTAGCCGGACTCGCGCACCACCTGGTGCACCAGTGCGAACAATTCCTCGACGCGCGGCTCGATCACCGCCGCCAGCGCCTGGCGCGACAGCGAGCGCGGACCGCGATCGCCGAGCCCCGGCACTTCCAGCGTCTCGCCCGGATCGGCCAGCACCTGCTTGGCGACGCCGTAGCGCAGCTTGATCTCTTCCGCTTCCGAGGTCGGCGTACGCACCGCCATTGCGATGTCGTTGGTGATCTGGTCGCCGGCAATCGGGATCACTGCGGTGTGACGGACCGCGCCTTCGGTGAAGATCGCCACGTCGGTGGTGCCGCCGCCGATATCGATCAGCACCACGCCGAGTTCCTTTTCGTCCGGTGTCAGCACCGCGTCGGCGGATGCCATTGGCTGCAGGATCAGGTCGGATACTTCAAGGCCGCAGCGGCGCACGCACTTGACGATGTTCTGCACCGCCGACACCGCGCCGGTCACGATGTGCACCTTCACTTCGAGGCGGATGCCGCTCATGCCGATCGGCTCGCGCACGTCTTCCTGGCTGTCGACGATGAATTCCTGCGGCACCGTATGCAGCAACTGCTGGTCGGTCGGGATGTTGACCGCCTTCGCCGTCTCGATCACGCGCGCGACGTCGGTCGCCGTCACTTCCTTGTCCTTGATCGCCACCATGCCGCTCGAATTGAAGCTGCGGATATGGCTGCCGGCGATTCCGGTATAGACATTCCGGATCTTGCAATCGGCCATCAGCTCGGCTTCTTCCAGAGCGCGCTGGATCGACTCGACGGTCGCCTCGATGTTGACCACCACCCCTTTTTTCAGCCCCTTGGATTCGTGCTGGCCCAGGCCGATCACCTCGTGTCTGCCGTTCGGCATCACTTCGGCAACCACCGCCACCACTTTCGAGGTGCCGATATCAAGACCGACGATCAGATTTTTTGCGTCTTTTGTCATGTTGTTCCGCTTACTTTTTTTTACCCGATCCGAATGCCAATCCCTCTGCCTTCAACGCAAGGCCATTCGGATAACGCATGTCCACACTTTCAATCCTGTCCTGCAGCCGCGCCACCAGTTGCGGATAGATGCCGATCAAGCGCTCGACTCGGTCCTTCAACGTCGTCTTGCTTTGCTCCCGTCCCAGTTCCACCGTCATGCCGTTGTCCAGCTTGACCTTCCACGCATAGCGGCCCGACAGCTGTACCGCTTCCGGCGCCAGATGCGCCGGCGCGAACCAGTCGCGCAGATCGCGATAGCGCGCCAGCACTTCCTTCTCGCTGCCCTCCGGCCCTTCGAACGCCAGCAGGTCGCCGTCCTCTTCCGCTTCGGCCAGGTTGGCGGTGAACACATCCCCCTTGGTCGACAGCAACCGTCCGTCCTCGCCCCAGGTTCCCAGCGGCTGATGTTCCTCGATCGTCACGATCAGCTTGTTCGGCCATTCGCGCCGCACGGCTGCCTTGCGTACCCACGGCACCGCCTCGAACGCGACCCGTACCGCATCCAGGTTCGTAGTGAAAAAATTCCCCTTGATGCGTGGCAGCGCGGTGCTGCGCACCGTTGATGCACTAACGTGCCGCAGCGGCGTTCCGCCGACACCTTCGATGCGAATCACCTTCAGCGTGAACATCGGCCGCTGCGCCAGCCACCAGGAACCGGACGCAAGCAGACCCAGCACCAGCGCGCCGAGCAGGGCGCCGGTGGTTGCGTTCAGCATCTTGATGTCATGCCACATGGTCGAGGTTCAATCCGCTTTCCAGTCTTCCGACGGCTTCAGGTCCAGGTTCGCCGAACTCAGGATGGCCACGCACAAATCCTCGTAGCTGACGCCGGCCGCCTTGGCCGACATCGGCACCAGAGAATGACCGGTCATGCCCGGCGAAGTGTTGATCTCCAATAAAAACGGCTCGTTGTCCGACGCGCGCAGCATGAAATCGACGCGGGCCCAACCCGCGCTGCCGACCGCGTTGAAGGCACGCACCGCCAGCGACTGAATCCGCTTCGTCAGTTCGTCGTCCAGCGGCGCCGGACACAGGTATTGCGTGTCGTCGCTGAAATACTTGTTCTGATAGTCGTAATTGCCCTGCGGCGCGCGGATTTCGACGATCGGCAACGCGTGCGCGGTGCTGCCCTTGCCCAGCACCGGCACCGTCAGTTCGCGTCCGGAAATGAATTCCTCCGCCAGCACCGCTTCGTCGTATTTCGCGCACAGATCGAAGCCGTCGCGCATCTCCGAATAGCCGGCCACCTTGGCGATGCCGATCGTCGAGCCCTCATGCGGCGCCTTCAGCATCAACGGCAATCCGAGCTCGTCCGGCACCTTGCGCAGCTCTTCGGCGCTGGCGTTTTTCGCGTCGAGCACAATGAAGTGCGGCGTCGGCAAGCCATGGCTTTGCCAGATGCGCTTGGTCATCACCTTGTCCATGCCGATCGATGAGGCCATCACGCCCGATCCGGTGTACGGAATGCCGAGCTGCTCCAGCGCTCCCTGCAGCGTGCCATCCTCGCCGAAGCGGCCGTGCAGCGCGATGAACACGCGATCGAATTTTTCCGCCGCCAGTTCGGCCAGGCTGCGCTCGGCCGGATCGAAGCCATGCGCGTCGACGCCTTTGTCGCGCAGCGCCTTCAGCACCCCTGCGCCCGACATCAGCGATACTTCGCGCTCAGCGGAGCGGCCACCGTACAGCACGCCGACCTTCCCGAATTTCTGCTTGTCGTTGGTAGTCATGATTACTTTTTGCTCCCGGATTGCACCAGTTTCGCCGGCACGCCGCTGATCGAACCTGCGCCCATCGTCATCACCACATCGCCGTCCTTGACGATGCCGAGGATGGTTTCCGGCATCTCCGCAATGTCTTCGACAAAGACCGGTTCGACCTTGCCAACCACACGCAGTGCATGGGCGAGCGCACGGCCGTCGGCGGCGACGATCGGCTGTTCGCCGGCCGCGTAGACTTCGGCCAGCACCAGCGCATCGGCAGTCGACAGCACCTTCACGAAATCCTCGAACAGGTCGCGCGTGCGGGTATAGCGATGCGGCTGGAATGCCAGCACCAGCCGGCGCCCCGGATACGCGCCGCGCGCCGCAGCCAGCGTCGCCGCGGTTTCGACCGGATGGTGGCCGTAGTCGTCGACCAGCGTGAACGAACCGCCGCCCGGCAATGCAATGTCGTCGTAGCGCGTGAAGCGGCGGCCGACGCCGTTGAATTCGCTGAGCGCCTTCTGCGTCGCACTGTCGGCCACGCCCAGTTCGCGCGCGATTGCAATTGCCGCGCAGGCATTCTGCACGTTGTGCATGCCGGGCTGATGCAGACGCACCGCCATCGGCGCATAACCGTCCTGCAGCACCGTGAATTCCATGTGACTGTTGACTGCCTTCGCGTCCACCGCGCGCACCTGCGCGCTCTCATGAAAACCGTAAGTGGTGATCGGCTTGGAAATGAACGGCATGATCTCGCGCACGCTCGGATCGTCGATGCACAGCATCGCGACGCCGTAGAACGGCAGGCGCTGGGTGAACTCGACGAACGCCTGCTTCAGCTTCGCAAAGCTGTGGTCGTAGGTCTCCATGTGGTCGGCGTCGATATTGGTGATCACCTCGATCACCGGCGACAGGTTCAGGAACGACGCGTCCGACTCATCCGCTTCGGCGACGATGAAATCGCCAGTGCCGAGCTTGGCATTGGCACCGGCCTTGGTCAGACGGCCGCCGATCACGAAGGTCGGGTCGAGCCCACCTTCGGCCAGCACGCTCGCCACCAGGCTGGTGGTGGTGGTCTTGCCGTGGGTGCCGGCGATCGCGATGCCCTGCTTCAGGCGCATCAGTTCGGCCAGCATCATCGCGCGCGGCACGATGGGGATATGTTTCGCGCGCGCGGCAACCACTTCCGGATTGTCCGGCTTGACCGCGGTCGAGGTCACGATCGCATCGGCGCCGGCGACGTTGCCCGCCGCATGCCCCCGCGTGACTTTCGCGCCCAGTTCGGCTAGGCGCTGCGTCGCCGCGTTGCTGCCGAGGTCGGAGCCGGAAACGGTATAGCCGAGGTTCAGCAACACCTCGGCGATGCCGCTCATGCCGCTGCCGCCAATGCCGACGAAATGAATGTTTTTGACTTTATGTTTCATGCTTGACTGCTCACTTCTTCCAATACATCGGCGATCGTTTCATTTGCCTGCCGGCGCCCGATCGCATGTGCCGCCTCCGCCATTGCCAGGCATGCTTCGCGCGTGGTCGACTGCAGCAGCCCGGCCAGCTTGTCCGGCGTCAGTTCGGTCTGCGGCAGATGGATCGCCGCCTTCTGTTGCGCCATCCATTGCGCGTTGTCGCGCTGGTGCGAGGTGGTCGATGCGACCAGCGGCACCAGCACGCTGGGCACGCCAGCGGCGGTCAATTCGGATACCGTGATCGCGCCGGCGCGGCAGATCACCAGCTCCGCCTCCGCATAGCGGCGCGGCATGTCATCGATGAAATCCACCACCTCGGCCTGCACCTGCGCTGTGTCATATGCGCGGCGCAATGCATCGACATGCTGCTTGCCCGACTGGTGTGTGACGATCGGCCGCGCTTGCGCCGGAATCCGTGCAAGTGCGGCCGGCAGGCAGTCGTTCAACGCCTTGGCGCCGAGGCTGCCACCGACCACCAGCAGGCGCAACGGTCCGCTGCGACCGGCGTAGCGCTGAGCCGGCAACGGCAGCGCGAGAATTTCTTCACGCACCGGATTGCCGGTAACCACCGCCTTGCCTGCGGCATTGCCGAATGCCGCCGGGAAACCGAACAGAACCCGCCGTGCCAGCGGCGCCAGCGTCTTGTTCGACAGCAGCAGCGCCGCATCCGCATTGACCAGCACCAGCGGCACGCCGCGCAGTTTCGCGCTCACGCCGCCCGGCACCGTCACATAGCCGCCCATGCCGAGCACCACGTCCGGTTTGCGCCGGCCGAAGATGCGATAACAGGACCCAAAACCGGCCAGCAGCTTGAAGACGCCTCGTGCGGTATGCGCCAACCCCTTGCCGCGCACACCGGCGAAATCGATCGAATCCATTTCAATGCGATGTTTCGGCACGATGTCGCGCTCCATGCCATGCATGGTGCCGAGCCACGTCACCTGCCAGCCGCGCGATTGCATCGTGTGTGCGATCGCAAGACCGGGGAAAATGTGGCCGCCGGTGCCCGCCGCCATGATGACGAGCCGTTTCATAAGCGGCCTCCGCGCATCAGGATGCGATTCTCGTAATCGATACGCAACAGAATCGCCAGTCCGACACAGTTGATCAGCACGCCCGAACCGCCATAACTCATCAGCGGCAATGTCAGCCCCTTGGTCGGCAGCAAACCGAGATTCACGCCCATGTTGATGAACGCCTGCACGCCGATCCAGATGCCAACGCCTTTCGCAGCGAGGCCGGCGAAGGTCAGGTCCATCGCGATCGCCTGGCGGCCGATTTCGAATGCGCGCTTGACGATCCAGTAAAACAGCACGACCACCACCAGCACGCCGACGAAACCGAGCTCTTCGCCGATCACTGCCAGCAGGAAGTCCGTGTGCGCCTCCGGCAGGTAATGCAGTTTCTCCACGCTGGCGCCGAGGCCGACGCCGAAAAATTCGCCGCGTCCGAAGGCGATCAGCGAGTGCGACAACTGGTAAGCCTTGCCCAATGCGTTTTCCTCGACCCACGGATTCATGTACGCAAAAATCCGTTCGCGGCGCCATGGCGACAGCACGATCACCAGACTGAAAATGCCGACCAGCGTCGCACCGATGCCGCCGAACCAGACGCCGTTGATGCCGCCCAAAAACAGGATGCCCATTGCGATGCAGACGATCACGCCGAACGCGCCGAGGTCCGGCTCCAGCAGTAGCAGCAGGCCGACGAAACCGATCGCCACCGTCATCGGCATGAAGCCCTTGGTCAGCTTGTGCATGACTTCCTGCTTGCGCACCGTGTAGTCGGCGGCATAGAGCACCACGAACAGCTTCATCAGTTCGGACGGCTGCAGGTTGAACATCCTGAACGACAGCCAGCGCTTGGAGCCGTTCACGCCTTTGCCGATACCCGGGATCAGCACCAGCACCAGCAGCACCAGCGTCCCGACGAACAGGTAAGGCGCCCAGCGCTGCCAGGTCTCGATGCGCACGCGGAAAACAAACAGGCCGGCGACCAGCGAGATGCAGATGAACAGCGCCTGCCGAAACAGGAAATGCGCATTGCTGTAGTTCGCGTATTTCGGCGAATCCGGCAGCGAAATCGAGGCCGAATACACCATCACCATCCCGAACAGCATCAGCAGCATCACCACCCAGATCAGCGGCTGGTCGTATTCCATCATCTTCGAACGCTGTGCGACACCGCGCAGCGGCGCTTGCGCCGCTGCCGAGCCGAATAGCGGAAGCTGGAATTTCATGCGATCACCTCGCCGCGCGCCAGCGCGATTTCACGTACTGCATCGACGAACACCTGCGCGCGATGCGCATAGTTGCGGAACATGTCCAGGCTGGCACAGGCCGGCGACAGCAGTATCGCGTCACCGGTCTGCGCCAGTTCCGCCGCGCGCTGCACCGCCGCTTCGAGCGTCGCGCAGTCGACCAGTTCGACGCCGGTCGTCTCGATTGCCGCGCGGATCGCGGACGCATCCTTGCCGATCAACAGGACCGCGCGCGCATATTTCTCGATCGGGTCGGCGAGCGGCGAGAAATCCTGCCCCTTACCGTCGCCGCCGGCGATCAGCACCAGGCGGCTCGTGCCGCCCTGCTGTGAACCGAGACCAACCAGCGCCGCGACGGTGGCGCCGACATTGGTGCCCTTGCTGTCGTCGTAGTAATCGACGCCGCCAACGTTGGCGATCAGCTCCACCCGATGCGGCTCGCCACCGTATTCGCGCAGGCCGTGCAGCAATGGCGCCAACGGCAGGCCGATCGCACGGCACAGCGCCAGCGCGGCCAGCGCATTGAGCGCGTTGTGGCGGCCGCGAATCTTCAGCGCATCTGCCGGCATCAGGCGGTTGACGATGGTCGGCAGTTCGACCGCATCCTTCTTGCGCCGGCGCTTTTCGCCCTCTTCGGCGGCAACCGCCACCGATAACCATTGCATGCCGTTGTCGTCGACCAGGCCGAAGCAGCCGGCCTGTTCCGGCTCGTCCGCGCCGAAACTGATGTTCGACGCCAGCGGTGCCGTCATCTGCATCACCCGCGCATCGTCGCGGTTCAGCACACGTGCCGTGTTCGGGCCGAAAATGCGTGCCTTGTCGGCCGCGTAGGCATCGATATCGCCGTGCCAGTCGAGATGGTCCTGCGTGACGTTGAGCACGGTGGCGGCGTCGGCCTGCAGGCTGAACGTCGTGTGCAACTGGAAGCTCGACAGTTCCAGCACCCAGGCTTGCGGCAGGTCGTCGCCGTCGAGCGCGGCGCGCAATACATCAAGCGCGGCCGGGCTGATGTTGCCGGCGACTTGAGTTTTGAGCCCGGCACGGCGGCACAGCAGGCCAGTCAGGCTGGTGACCGTGGTCTTGCCGTTGGTGCCGGTGATCGCGATCACTTTCGGTGCGTAGTCGCGCTCGGCACGCAGCGCAGCAAGCGCCTGCGCGAACAACTCGATTTCGCCCCACAGCGGAATCTCTCGCTGCTGTGCGGCGGGGATGATGTCGGCCAGTTCGCGATTCGGCGCGAGGCCGGGACTGAGCGCAACGAAGTCGATGCCATCCAACAGGTTTGCCGTGAACGGTCCGGCGACAAAGTCCACGTCTTGTACCGCTGCGAGCAATGCCGGCAGCCGTTCCGGTTCCGCGCGCGTATCCGCGACACGCAGCCGCGCGCCGCAGCGCGCCAGCCATAGCGCCATCGCCAGGCCGGATTCGCCGAGTCCGAGAACGAGAACGTGTTTGCCTTGATAGTCCATTAGCGCAATTTCAAGGTTGACAGTCCGAACAGCACCAGCATCATCGTGATGATCCAGAAACGCACCACGACCTTGGTTTCCTTCCAGCCCTTCTGTTCGAAGTGATGGTGCAGCGGCGCCATCAGCAGGATGCGGCGGCCGACGCCGTAGCGTTTCTTTGTATATTTGAAATAGCCGACCTGCAGCATCACCGACAAGGTTTCGACGACGAAGATGCCGCCCATGATGAACAGCACGATTTCCTGGCGCACGATCACCGCGACCGTGCCGAGCGCGCCGCCCAGTGCCAGCGCGCCGACGTCACCCATGAACACCTGCGCCGGATGCGCGTTGAACCAGAGGAAAGCCAATCCCGCGCCCGCCATCGCGCCACAGAAAATCAGCAGTTCGGCGGCGCCCGGTATGTGCGGAATGAACAGGTATTTCGCATACACCGCGCTGCCGGTCAGGTAGGCGATCAGGCCCAGCGCCGAGCCGACCATCACCGTCGGCATGATCGCCAGTCCGTCGAGGCCGTCGGTCAGATTCACCGCGTTGCTGGTGCCGACGATGACGAAATACGTCAGCGCGATGAAGCCCCAGACGCCGAGCGGATAGCTGATGGTCTTGAAAAACGGCACGATCAGGTCGGCCTTCGGCGGCAAATCGAGGTTGAAGCCGGACTGCACCCATTCGAGGAACAGCATCCAGACCTTGGCATTGGTCGGCGCCGATACCGAAAACGCGAGATACAGCGCGGCGGCAATACCGATCAGCGATTGCCAGAAATACTTCTCGCGCGAACGCATGCCTTCCGGGTCCTTGTAGACCACCTTGCGGTAGTCGTCGACCCAGCCGATCGCACCGTAGCCGAGCGTGACCACCAGCACCGGCCAGATGAAGCGGTTGCTCCAGTCGGCCCACAACAGCGTCGATACGCCGATCGAGATCAGGATCAGTGCGCCACCCATGGTCGGCGTGCCGGATTTGATCAGGTGCGTCTGCGGACCGTCGGTGCGCACCGCCTGACCGACCTTCAAGCGGGTCAGCATGCGGATCACCGCCGGGCCGGACAGCAGGCCGATCGCCAGCGCGGTCAGCGTGGCGAACACCGCGCGGAAAGTGATGAAGGTGAAGACCCGCAGCGTGCCCAGATCCTGTTTGAAATATTCTGCCAGCCACAACAACATGTCAGTGGGCTCCCTGTGTTTGTTCTGAAGGCGACGGCTCGACCAGATGCCGGACCACGCGCTCCATCTTCATGAAGCGCGAGCCCTTGACCAGCATGGTGGTGCCGGCGGCCGCAAGAGCTTCCGCCGCCTGATTGATTGCATCGATATTGTCGAAATGCGCGGCGCCGGCGCCGAACGCGGCAACCGCGTCACGCGCCAGTTCGCCCATCGTCAGCAGCCGGTCGATGCCGCGCTGCTTCGCATATGCGCCGATCTCGCGGTGAAATTGCGGGCCTTCGTCGCCCACTTCGCCCATGTCGCCCAGCACCAGCACGCGCGGTGTTCCGGCATTTGCCAGCACGTCGATCGCGGCACGAACCGAATCGGGATTGGCATTGTAGGTATCGTCGATCACCTGCGCGCCGCTGCGTGCCTTTTTGCGCTGCAGCCGGCCGTTTACCGGCGCAAACGCCTGCAAGCCGCGCACCACTGCCTCCGGCGCAATACCGATCGCGAGCGCGCATGCGGTTGCCGCCAGCGCGTTGCGAACATTGTGCACGCCGGCCGCGGCCAGTTTCACGTCGAAGCGGTGCGCACCGGCCTTGATCGCCAGCTCACTGCCGAAATCATTTTCCCGATAGCTGCAGCGAACGTCGGCATCATCCGACAGGCCGAAACTCATGCTGCCGCATTGCGCATCGCGCGCGTAGTCGCGCCACACAGCCGTGTATGGATCGTCTGCCGGAAATACCGCGACACCGCTGGACTGCAGCGCACGAATCACCGCGCCGTTTTCCTGTGCGACCGCTTCCACACTTTCCATGAATTCCTGATGCTCGCGCTGCGCGTTGTTCACCAGTCCGACGGTCGGCCTGGCGATCGCCGCCAGCGTCGCGATTTCGCCCGGATGATTCATGCCGAGCTCGATCACGGCCGCGCGATCGCGGGAGCCGAGACGGAATACGGTAAGCGGCACACCGATGTCGTTGTTCAGATTGCCGCGTGTTGCGAGATAGTGTTCCGCTCCGAACGCGGCGGCAAGAATCGACGCGATCATTTCCTTGACCGTGGTCTTGCCGTTGCTTCCGGTGACGCCGATCACCGGCATCGTGAATTGCTGGCGCCAGTACGCGGCCATCTCGCCGAGCGCCACGCGCGTGTCCGGCACCAGCAGCGTCGGCACGCCGAAGCCTTGCGGCACACGCTCCGCCACGACGGCGGCGACGCCGCGCGCGGCAACATCGTTCAGGAAATCATGCGCGTCGAAACGCTCGCCGCGCAGCGCAACGAACAGATTGCCGGCGCCCGCGGCGCGGCTGTCGGTCGACACGCCGTCAAAGCCTGCATCCGCACTCAGTACGGCTCGCGAAATCCATGGCTGCAAATCAGCCAATGACGATTTCATTGATTCATCCCCTTCATTGTTGCTCTTGCGGCCAGCGCCAGTGCTGCATGGTCCGCATCCAAAAACGGCAATTTCTTGCCTTTGATTTCCTGGTAGTTCTCGTGGCCCTTGCCGGCCAACAGAACCACATCGTTTTTCCCTGCGTGCCGGACTGCCCACAGAATCGCGGCGGCACGGTCCTCGACTACATGCGGTGCGGCTTTCGCCAATCGCGCCGCGCTGATGCCTTTGACGATCTGCGCGAGAATGGCTGCCGGCTCCTCGCTGCGCGGATTGTCGCTGGTGACGATGATGTGATCGGCCGCCTCTGCCGCCGCCCCCATCTGCGGACGCTTGCCCGGATCGCGGTCGCCGCCGCAGCCGAACACGCAC
>CBIHNU010000038.1:0-43549 GCA_966211585.1 uncultured Noviherbaspirillum sp.
CGCTTGCCCGGATCGCGGTCGCCGCCGCAGCCGAACACGCACCACAGCTGGCCGCAACGCTGCTGCGCGACCTGGCGCAGCGTCGCCAGGGTTTTTTCCAGCGCGTCCGGCGTATGGGCATAGTCGATCACCACCAGCGGTGCATCTTGCCCGCCAACCTGCTGCATGCGTCCCGGCACCGAAGTCAGTGCCTCGATGCGCTCGATCGCGACCTTCAGTTCGACGCCTTTGCCCAGCAACACACCGAGAATGCCGAGCACGTTGCTGACATTGAACTGGCCAATCAGCTGCGTCCTGACCTGCGATGCGCCGAACAGCGAATCGAGCCGGAACACGGTGCCGCTAGCGCTGCTGCGAATGTCGGCGGCATGTAACGTGGCAATGCCCGATTCCGCCTGGCCGGTCAGCGAATAGCCGAGCACCTGCACGCCGGGGCGCTTGCTTTTCAGGTAGCGTGCAAGACGCAAACCCATTGCATCGTCCAGATTGACGACCGCGTGTTGCAGTTCCGGCCAGTCGAACAACGCACGCTTGGCGGTTTCATACGCGGCCATGTCGCCGTGGTAATCGAGATGGTCGCGGGTGAAATTGGTAAACAGTGCGACATCGATATGCAAGCCGTTCAACCGTCCCTGATGCAACCCGATCGACGACGCTTCCAGCGCCAGCGCCCGTGCACCGCTGTCGCGCAGCTGCGCGAGCGTGCGCTGCAGTTGCACCGCATCCGGCGTGGTATAGCCGGTGGCACGAAAACCGGCATGTGCGCCGCGCCGATACAGGCCGACGCCCAGAGTGCCGATGACGCCGGTCGGCTGCCCCAGTGCGGACAGCGCGTTGCCCAGCCATTGCGTGCAGGAGGTCTTGCCGTTGGTGCCGGTGACTGCCACGCTGAACATGTCGGCGTCCGGCTTGCGATAGAATCCGCTGGCGACGGCGCCGGCCAGTTGTCGCAGTTGACGTACCGGCAAATGCGGCAGCATCCGGCCGGCGTCCCAGTCGAAGCCGTCGGCTTCGTAGACGATTGCCTTCGCGCCTTTTTCGATCGCATGTCCGATATAGGCACGGCCGTCCGCGACGTCGCCGGGAAAGGCAACGAACACATCGCCCGGCGCAATGCTGCGCGAATCCGACGACAGTTGCGCGGCCGGCGCCGTTGCGCGCAACCACGCGACGACATCATCTGCATTGGAAGTCATGGCCGGCTTCACATGCTCTCCTTTGCCGCATTGGCAGGAATGATGATGTCCGTCACCGATGAATCCGGCGACACGTTCATCGCGCGCAGCGCGTTCGCCGCCACCGCAGAAAACACCGGCGCGGCCACGTCGCCGCCATAGTGGCCGTTGGTGGGTTCGTCGATCATCACCGCGATGATGATGCGCGGATTGGATGCCGGCGCGAAGCCGACAAACGACGCCACGTACTTTTTCACATAGCGTCCGCCAACGATCTTGTAGGCGGTACCGGTCTTGCCGCCGACACGATAGCCCGGCACCTGCGCCTTCGGCGCGGTACCCTCGGGGCTGGTCACGGTTTCCAGCATTGCGCGCATCTGCAGCGCGGTCTTCTCGCTGAGCACGCGCCGTCCGACCGGCGGCTCGCTGACCTTTTGCAGCGACAACGGAATAATGTCGCCATTCCGCGCGAACAGCATGTAGGCATGCGCGATCTGGATCAGCGATACCGAAATGCCATGGCCGTAGCTCATGGTCGCCTGCTCGATCGGGCGCCATGATTTGTACGGCCGGAGCCGCCCCGCAACCGCGCCCGGGAAGCCCAGCTTCGGCTGCTGGCCGAATCCGACCGTGGTGAACATGTCCCACATTTCCTGCGGCTGCATCTGCAGCGCGATCTTGGCGGTGCCGATGTTGGACGATTTTTCGATCACCTGGGAAACCGTCAGCAGCCCATGCTCTTCAGCGTCATGGATAGTGGCCGTGCCGATGGTCATCCTGCCGGGCGCGGTCTGGATGGTGGTGGACGGCGATACGATGTGCTTTTCCAGCGCCAGCGCCACGGTAAACGGCTTCAGCGTCGAGCCTGGCTCGAAGGTATCCGTCAGTACCCGGTTGCGCAGCTGCTCGCCGCTCAGACGCGAGCGATCGTTCGGGTTATAGGTCGGCAGGTTCGCGAGCGCCAGCACTTCGCCGGTCTTCACATCCAGCACCACGATGCCACCGGCCTTGGCGTTGTGCTTTTCTACCGCTTCCTTCAGCTTGGAGAAGGCAATGTACTGGATCTGGCGATCGATCGACAGCGCCAGATTTTTCCCGTCATGCGGCGTGCGTACCGATTCGATATCTTCGACAATGCGGCCGAGGCGATCCTTGATCACGCGCCGGCTGCCGGTGACGCCGGCCAGGCTTTTCTGGAATGCCAGCTCCATGCCTTCCTGCCCCGCGTCCTCGATATTGGTGAAGCCGACCACATGCGCCATCACTTCACCGTCCGGGTAAAAGCGCTTGTATTCGCGGCGCGCATCGATGCCGCCGATGCCCAGTTTGGCGATCTTGTCGGCGACGTCCATTTCGACCTGGCGCTTCAGGTAGACGAAATTGCGGTCGGAGTCGAGCTTCTTGCGCAATTCCTGCTCGCTCATGTCCAGCAGTTTCGCCAGTTCGCGTAGCTTTTCCGGCGGCGCTGCCAGCACGTCGTCAGGAATCGCCCAGATCGCCTTCACCGGCAGCGACGACGCCAGCACCTGGCCGTTGCGGTCGGTGATCTTGCCGCGCGTTGCCGGCAACTCCAGCGTGCGTGCGTAACGCGATGCACCCTGCTTTTGCAGGAAGTCGGTGGAAATGCCTTGCAGCCAGAGTGCGCGCCCCGCCAGGGTGGCAAATGCGGCAAACATGCCGAACAGGACCACGCGCGAACGCCATACCGGCAACTTCACCGCCAGTACCGGACTGGCGCTGAATGCGACTCCCTTGGCGGCTGCGGTGCGTCCCGACGAGCGTGTCATTTACCCCCCGGCATCAGGTATTCGGTGCGCGCAGGCGTGATCGGGACCATGTTCAGGTCGCGCCGGGCATTGGCATCGATACGCGCATGCTTGCCCAGTGTCGACTGGTCGAGCTGCAACTGCGCCCAGTCGATATCCAGTTGCCGGGCAGCGGATTGCGCGCGCTCCAGCTCGATGAACAGGCGGCGCTCCTGGTACTGGGAATTGACTACCGACAGCGCGCATACCACGAGAGCGGCGGCCAGCAATGCGTTCAGGCGCCCGCTCATCGTGTGCTCTCCGCCACCGACGTGCGTTCGGCGACGCGCATGATGGCCGAACGCGCGCGCGGATTTGCGGCGATCTCCGCGTCGTCCGGCTTGATCCTGGACACCAGCTTGAGTTCCGGCTGCGGCAGGTCCACCGCGCGAATCGGCAGGCGACGGTCAGGCTGCGGCGCATTGGCTTTGGCAGCCATGAAGCGCTTGACGATGCGATCTTCCAGCGAATGAAAGCTGATCACAGCCAGTCTCCCCTGCGGGCCGAGTTTTTGTAGTGCCGCGCCTAAACCTACTTCGAGTTCTTCAAGCTCTTTATTGATGTAAATCCGGACAGCCTGAAAGGTACGAGTGGCCGGATCTTTGCCCTTCTCGCGGGTTTTAACGGCGTGTGCCACGATCGCGGCAAGCTGTCGTGTGCTTGAAATTGGTTCGATTGCCCGGCGAGCTGCAATCGCCTTTGCAATCTGAAAAGCAAACCGTTCTTCCCCATAATCTTTAATCACCTTTCCGATCGTCTGTTCGGTTTCCGTCGCCAGCCACTCCGCGGCCGATATGCCGCGCGTGGTATCCATGCGCATGTCGAGCGGACCATCAAAGCGAAAACTGAAGCCCCGCGCCGCGTCATCGACCTGCGGCGAGGAGATTCCCAAATCCAGCAAAATGCCATCCACCTGCGATACGCCGCGCGCCGTCAGCGCTTCGGCCATCGTTGCAAAACTGTCGTGCACGATCTCGAAACGCGCGTCGGCGATCGTGTTCGCGTTCGCGATCGCCTGCGGATCCTTGTCGAACGCGATCAGACGGCCATGCGGTCCCAGGCGCTCCAGAATCAGGCGGCTGTGGCCGCCGCGACCGAAAGTACCGTCCACGTACACGCCATCGGTCCGCACGCCTTCGATGGCCAGCGCATCGACCGCCTGCTCCAACAACACCGTGCGGTGCTGCATTTCCGGCACCGCTTGTTCTTTCATCGCGGGCTAGAAACTAAAATCGTTCAACACATCAGGCATGCCGGCCGCAACCGCTTGCGACTCGCTCTCGGCGAGCTTTCCGGCATCCCAGATTTCAAAATGGCTGCCCATGCCAAGCAACATCACGTCGCGCGTCAGGCCGACGGCATTGCGCAACTCCGGCGCGATCAGGATGCGGCCCGCCGTATCCATTTCCACGTCGGAGGCATTGCCGAGGAAGATCCGCTGCCATGCGCGTGCCGACATCGGCCAGGCGGCGATCTGCTCGCGATGGGTTTCCCAGACAGGGCGCGGGAAAAACAACAGGCAACCGTGCGGGTGCTTGGTCAAGGTCACGCGCCCCTCGCACTGAAGCGACAAGGCGTCACGATGCCGGGACGGAATCGTCATCCGTCCTTTTGCATCGAGATTCAATGCCGACGCGCCTTGGAACACCTTGAAAACCCTCGCAATGATTATTTGTTAGTGACGGCTGCGAACTGTGACTTTGCGGAAATATTCAATTTCACCCCACAAAAATACACTTTTTCACACTGACGCCCACTTTAGAGGATGCCTAATTTGCGGTCAAGTAATATTCGTAGGCAAAAATGTGATTTTTTCCAATAAAGTCAATGACTTAGCGCGTTTCATTGAAGCAACTTAAAGAAAATAATCTCTCAGAAAATTAAGCACTTATCGATGATATTGAAAGTTACCTCTTAGCTATACACATGTGTTTGCCTGCTTGAAGGTGGCGACGGATAAGATTTCCATGTCGAAATTTAGTTCTGGCTGAACAGGAGAAATGTCGCATCGGAGCGATATGCGCGAGTCGCGGCCGCAGATTAGGACAGCATCGGGTGTCGTCATTGCCCATCGGATTTTTCCTGGAACAGGAATGGAGATTTGTTTTTATCAGCGTTTTTTACAGTGCGAGCGGTGCATAGACTGTTTTCAGCGACAGCCGCCTGCGAAACCAGATGCGACTGCCTACCGGGACTTGATGCGTGGGCGCCGGTCGGTGCGCCAGCCGGGTTCCGCCCATCAACCATCATTACTGGAGACGAAAATGAACACGAGGCAATGGCTTGCAGCCATCATCGTTTTTGCCGCCGCCGGCGGCGCTCTTGCAGAGGAGCAGAAGGAATATGTCGATTTCGTCAACGTTCCTTCGACCAGGACTCGCGCCGAGGTGCGCGCAGAACTGGAACAGGCCTACCGGGACGGATTGCTGTGGCAAAACACCGAAATTGCGGCCCAACCACAAATCACGTCTGGCAAGTCGCGTGCCGACATACGTCGCGAAATGATTCAGTCGGCACGGCGCGGCCGGACCGACTCTATCTATTTCGGTAGCTGAATCAGCCGCGAGAAATCAAAACGCCGCTGCATCGCTTGTGCAGCGGCGTTTTTCATTGATCGCCGAACAGGAGGACAAGGATCAGGGACAGGTGCCAATGTCATAGAAGTCGGCCGCGATGCGTTTCAACGTCGTGACCCAGAATGCATTGTCGAGACCCATGAATGCATTCGAACCTTTGGCGCGGGCGAGGAAGAACCAGTCGTATGCGCGGCCGGCGGCAACATGTTCGGCATTGGATGCGGTAAAACAGGCCGGCTTCGATGGCGGAGCGGTGAGGCCGGCAGCCCGATCGATCATGCGCTTGATTGCCTGCATCTGAACGCCGGATTTTTTCGCGTAGTCCGGATCCAGATGATCGTAATCGAACCAGTTCCAGCAGCCATTCGGATTGGTGCCGATGCTTGCGACCGTTTGTGGATACAGCACGATGATGCGATTGGTATCGGCCCACGGGTTGTAGCCGGCGTGTTTCACGAACCGGTCTCCCACGCTGTCGAAGTTTTGCAGGCATCCGTGGAATGCAATATGCAGCTTGCATATGACAGCAGCAGCGCCTTCACAGGCGGTCGGTACGAATGCAAAGCCACTGGCCGCGAGACCATGGCGCTCCGGGTGGCGGTCGTCGACAAACTCCTTTTGATCGAAGCGGATGAAGCGGCCGCCCAGTGCACCGACGCGCCTGGCTTGCAATGTGTCGCCGTAGATCCATCGCAGCAGCTCACCGGCCGCGTCGATGCCGCAATTGCTGATATAGGGCGAGCCCAGCTTGTCGCAGTGATTGCCGAACGCATCGGTCGGCATCGCATGTTCCACAGGCACATCATTCCGGTAGCGAATGTTGCCGTCGCTGATGTAATGCCGGTAATAAGCCAGCAGGTCGTTCATCACCGGCATCGGCACCACGCTGTCGAGCGTGCCGGAAAACATCCAGATCCGCTGCCGCGCCATGTTCGAGGTCGGATCGATGCTGCCTTGCCCGGCATTGTGATCGGTGATGGCGATGAGCTGGCTGACCCGGGTCGCGCCCGGCGCGACCTCGCATGAAGAAAAAATGAAAAATCCGGTGCAACTGCACTTGCGGGTCGCGATTTCGACATCGCCTTGCGCGCAGTAATAGGGACCGCCGGCAATCACCCCGACGCCCTTCACGATCGACGAATAGGCGACGCCGAACTGGACCGCCATGAACGCGCCGGACGACAGGCCCGATACCGAGGTTTCCTCGATATCGATATGAAAACGCGGGAGAGCGATGATCGCTGCAAGACTTGATGATGCCACCGCCAGGCTGTTCAGCATCGCGATCGCTGCCAGCCATACGCGCAGTCGCGCGAAAACGAAGCGATGCATGAACGCACCTTCAATCAAGAAAGAGCCTGTTGGTCGTGGGATGAAATTTTGGAAGCGGGACGGCGGTGCCGGATGTACCAAAATGGTACTGCTTGGTACTTAGCGGCCGCTAAATTGAGGGACATCCAGATCCGCGATCCTCCGCCATTCGCAGTTTTTCATCCCACGGCCAACAGGTTCTTTGATCGCACTTTGCCGGAACCGGGACAGCGCGTGTTGAGCTTGATCAAGTTGCAGCAGACGCCATTCCGCAACATCTCGCACGCGATTTTCTTGCCTGCGAGATGTGCAATAAAACGAAAATGAAGCAAGCCGATAGGCCGGATTCTGTTACGGCAGATTACCCTGCTATGACAGCCATTCCTCTAGGCCGTGAATTACTCCACGGCTCAAGCTTCCTACCCGCACGCTCCGCGAGCAGCCTCAATGCGTGCCTATTTGGAATTGCTCCGGGTGGAGGTTACCGCGTTTCACCGTAACTTAATACGCTCGTCTCTGTGGCCCTGTTCCTCGCCTTATACCGGCTTGCGCCGGCTTTCAGCGGACGGCCGTTAACCGTCACCCTGCTCTATGGAGTCCGGACCTTCCTCCCGCCATCTCACGATGGCCAGCGGCTGTCTGGCTTGCTTCACCCGGCATTGTACCGCAGCGCCGTAGGCAAGACGGCTTGCATGAATGCGCTTTCGGCCAATCGGTCCGCTTGGACGGATGCATTTTCTGCTACGTTACTGGTTTGCATTCGAAGGAAAACAGCATGAGCCATCCCAGAACCGGCGCCCGCATCCTGGTCGATACACTGGTTGCCCAAGGCGCCGACCTTGTCTTCGGTGTACCCGGCGAAAGCTATCTCGCAGTACTGGACGCGCTGCGCGACTCGCCGATCCGGTTCATCACCAATCGGCAGGAAGGCGGCGCCGCGTTCATGGCGGATGCCTACGGCAAGCTGACCGGCCGTCCCGGCATCTGCTTCGTCACGCGCGGCCCGGGTGCCACCAACGCCTCGATCGGCGTCCATACCGCGCATCAGGATTCGACGCCGATGATCCTGTTCATCGGCCAGGTCGGCAACGATTTCGTCGAGCGCGAAGCATTTCAGGAAATCGACTATCGCCGCATGTTCGGCACCATGACGAAATGGACTGCACAAATCGATCGCGCCGACCGCGTCCCGGAATACGTCGCGCGCGCATTCCAGGTCGCGACCAGCGGCCGTCCCGGCCCGGTGGTATTGGCGCTGCCGGAAGACATGCTGACCTCGGTCGCGACCGTCTCGGATACGCGGCCGTATCGGCCGGTACAGGCTGCGCCGGCCGCCGCGCAGATTACGCAATTGCGTGAATGGATCGCTACGGCAAAACGGCCGCTGGTGCTGCTCGGCGGCGCCGGCTGGAACGCTGCCGCGTGCGACGATATACGCCGTTTCGCCGAAGCGAATGCACTGCCGGTCACATGCGCGTTCCGCTTCCAGGACCTGTTCGACAACCAGCATCCCCATTATGCCGGCGACGTCGGTATCGGCATCAACCCGACACTGGCGGCACGCATCCGGGCCTCCGACCTGATCCTGGCGATCGGTCCCCGGCTCGGCGAAATGACCACTGGCGGCTATACCTTGCTCGATGCGCCCTGCCCGCGACAGCGGCTGGTCCACATCCATGCCGCAGCCGAAGAGCTCGGCCGCGTCTACCAGGCCGACCTGATGATCAACAGCGGCATGCCGCAAATTGCCGCACTGCTGGCGGACATGGCGCCGGTCGATGCACGCGAGTGGCGCCACACGGTTGCGGAAGCGCGCGCCGAACTCGATGCGTGGCAAGGCGCACCGCCGATATTCAAGGACGGATCAGCGAAACTCGATTTGTGGCAAGTGGTACAAACGCTGCAGGCCCGGCTGCCCGCGGACACGATCCTGACCAACGGCGCTGGCAACTTCGCAACCTGGGCGCATCGCTTCTGGCATTACGGCGGATTTCGCACGCAACTCGCGCCAACCTCGGGCGCGATGGGTTATGGAGTGCCGGCCGGCATCGCGGCAAAAATCATCGGACGGCATCAGGGCAACGAGCGTACGGTTCTCACGTTCGCGGGCGACGGCGATTTTCTGATGACCGGCCAGGAGCTGGCGACGGCCGTGCAATACGGCGCAGGCGTGTTGTTCATTGTTTTCAACAACAACGC
Organism: uncultured Noviherbaspirillum sp.; assembly: GCA_966211585.1. Lineage (GTDB taxonomy): Bacteria > Pseudomonadota > Gammaproteobacteria > Burkholderiales > Burkholderiaceae_D > Noviherbaspirillum. Next base: position 9,067 of record CBIHNU010000038.1, read on the forward strand.
ATACGGCACGATCCGCATGCACCAGGAACGCGCGTATCCGGCGCGGGTATCGGGAACGGAATTGCGCAATCCGGACTTCGCGGCGCTGGCACGCGCATTTGGTGCGCATGGCGAGACAGTCGATACGACGGCACTCTTTGCGCCGGCGTTGCAACGCGCACTCGCACACATCGGCGCAACCGGTCTGCCGGCGCTGATCGAACTGCGTTACGACGCCAATCTGATTACGCCGAATACGACGTTGGAGGCGATACGGAAAGCGGCTCAGGCACCCCATTCGGCGCGAGGACCTGGTTGACTTTGCCGCCAGTGGCAGAATTTTTTCGCGTCGACATTGTCAAGTAACACAGGACATCTTGCGCGCAACAACCGCGCCACCGACAAACACCGCTTGCCCCATGGCACTCGTTTCCATTACCGAAGCCGCGAGACTGGTTCGGAAAAACCGCTCGACGATCTATCGCGACATCGAAAGAGGTCGTCTCAGCAAAACCGTGACCCAGGACGGCGAAACGCAGATTGATACTTCGGAATTGCTGCGTACCTATGGCCGACTGCATGACAACGACACCGGCGGCGACGACGGATTGTCCCGGGAGAGAGTAAGGCTTGCGTTGCTGGAGGAACGGAATCGCTCGCTGGAACGTGTGCTTGCGCTGGAGGCGGAGCTGCGCAAAGTGAAAGACCAGGTGACGAATGAATTGCGGGCACGGCTGGCCGACAAGGACAACGTGATCAAGGTTCTGGAGAGCAAGCTGCTTTTTCTGGAATACGACAAGCAGGTGGAATCCGCACCGCCGGGCAGGCGGGCGGATACCTCGGCGAACGAGGCCAAACCGAAAAACCCGGAAAGGCGAATGCCGAAAAAGGGCTGGTGGGCGCGTATTCTCGGCAAGCGTTAATCAGCCGTTTCCGAACGGCGGAGCGCGCCTTTCGTTACGCTCCGCCTTGCACCTTCAGGAAAATTTGGTGAAATCCGGCCGTCTCTTTTCGAAGAACGCGGTAAACGCTTCCTTCGCTTCATTCGCACCGAGCATTTCGCCGAAATGCCGATTCTCTTCCATCATGCGCTCCTGCACCTGGGCGGTTTGGGCGCTCTTCATCAGGCGCTTGGTAACGCGCAGCGACGACGCCGGCAGCGCCGCCAGGGTAGCGGCTTTCGCATGCGCGAATGCGGCAAGGTCGGCAACCGGCACCACGCGGCTGACCAGCCCTATTTCATACGCTTCCTGTGCGGAAAACGCTTCACCGAGCAGCAACTTTTCGGCAGCACGCTGGTAGCCGACCATCTGCGGGAACAGCATGCTCGACGCGAACTCCGGGCACAGGCCCAACTGCGTGAACGGCATCGAGAATTTCGCATTCTCCGCGGCGTACACCAGGTCGCAATGCATCAGCAGCGTGGTACCGATGCCGACCGCATTACCCGCCACCGCGGCCACCACCGGTTTGCTCGCGGCACTCAGTGCGCGCATGAACTGCGCGACCGGCCGATCGCCGACCTCGGCGGATGTGTTTTTCAGGAAATCTTCGAGATCATTGCCGGCCGTGAAAATCTCCGGCTTGCCGATGATCACAATCGCACGTAGCGCCGCGTCGCTCTCCGCGTCCTTCAGCGCATCGGCCATCACCTGGTACATCGCCGAGGTGATGGCGTTTTTCTTTTCCGGACGATTGAACTCGATCGTCAGTATGCCGTTGGCCTTGCTGGTCAGAATGTCCATGCAGTCTCCTGGGTTGTTATGGGGATGAGAGCTTATCGGGGATCGATCGTGCCGGGAACGCGAGTCCGGAAAGAAGCCGCACGGCTCATGACCATGTGGCTTTCCGGCACTGCTTCGATCACTGTTATACGCGCTCGAAAATACCTGCGGCGCCCATGCCGGTACCGACGCACATCGTCACCATGCCGTATTTCAGGTTCTTGCGGCGCAGTGCGTGGATTACGGTCGCGGAACGGATTGCGCCGGTTGCGCCGAGCGGGTGGCCAAGCGCGATCGCGCCGCCCATCGGGTTGACCTTGGCCGGATCGAGACCGAGATCGCGGATCACCGCCAGCGATTGCGCGGCGAACGCCTCGTTCAGTTCGAACCAGTCGATCTGGTCCTGTGTGATGCCGGCAGCCTTCAGCGCTGCGGGAATCGCTTCCTTCGGGCCAATGCCCATGATTTCCGGCGGCACGCCGCGCACCGCAAACGACGAGAACTTCGCCAGCGGCGTCAGGTTGAACTGCTTCAGGATTTTTTCGCTGACGAGGATCAGCGCGCCGGCGCCGTCCGAGGTCTGCGAGCTGTTGCCGGCGGTGACCGAGCCCTTGGCCGCGAACACCGGCTTCAGCTTCGCCAGGCCTTCGAGGCTGGTGTCGGGACGCGCGCCTTCGTCCATATTGACGGTACGGGTCTTGATGTCGATCTGCCCGGTCGCCAGGTTCGGGAAGCGTTCGATGATGTCGACCGACGTCATCTCATCGTTGAATTCGCCAGCCTGCTGCGCAGCCAGCGCCTTGCGATGCGATTCCAGCGAGAACTGGTCCTGCGCCTCGCGCGACACTTTCCATTGCTGCGCAACCTTTTCCGCAGTCAGGCCCATGCCGTAGGCCATGCCGATGTTCTCGTCCTTGAACACGTTCATGTTGATCGACGGATGATGGCCCATCATCGGCACCATCGACATCGATTCGGCACCGGCCGCGATCATCACATCGGCCTGGCCGACGCGGATACGGTCGGCGGCCATCGCCACCGCGGTAATGCCGGATGCGCAATAACGGTTGATCGTGACGCCGCCGACCGTGTTGGGCAGACCGGCCAGCAGCACCGCATTGCGGGCCAGGTTCAGGCCCTGTTCCGCTTCCGGGAACGAGCAGCCGACGATCGCATCTTCGATCAGCTTCGGGTCGAGACCCGGCACTTGCGCGACGGCCGACTGGATCGCGCGCACCAGCAGGTCGTCCGGGCGGACATTCTTGAACATGCCACGCGGCGCCTTGCCGATCGGGGTACGGGTGGCAGCGACGATGTATGCATCTTGAAGTTGTTTGCTCATTTCAGAATTCTCCTGGTTCATTCAGCCGTAGGCGCGGACGCGGCGGCAAGCCGCGCGATCGTGCCTTGCGCGATTGCGCATAAAGTCTCTTTACCTTCGTTCACCACGAACACATCGCAGCGGCATGCTGCCTGCGACTTGCCTGCCTGGACCGCCACCGCACGCACGATCAGCATCTGTCCGATCGCCGGGCGCAGATAGTTGATCTTGTATTCCGATGTGACGACGCCGGTGCCGAGCGCCGCGCCGCCGGCAAAGGTCAATGCGTTGTCGGCCGCGTAACTGAGCACACCGCCGTGCACGAATCCATGCTGCTGCTTCAGCGCGTCACGAATCGGAATGCGCAACTCGGTGGCTTCCTGATCGAAGCGGATCAGCTCCGCGCCGATCAACGCACTGAACGGCTGTGACGCCAGCGCCTGTTGTCCGATCTGCAGCATGTCCATGGCAGCCCTTGCTCGGTTGTGTATTAGTTACGAACGGGTTTGCCGGTCTGCATCATGCCCATGATGCGTTCCTGCGTCTTCGGATTGCTCAGCAGCTCCATGAACGCCTTGCGCTCCAGATCAAGCAGCCATTGTTCGCTCACCAGGCTGCCCTGTTCAACCTCGCCGCCGCAGACGATCTCGGCAATCATCGCGCCCAGCTTGTAGTCATGCGCGGAGATGAAACCGCCATCGCGCATGTTGACCAGTTGCGCCATGATGGTTGCCATGCCGTAGCGGCCCGTGACCGGCACCAGCTTCTGCAATGGCGGGCGATAGCCGGCATCGAACATCGCACGTGCTTCAACCTTGGCCACATGCAGCAACTCATAGGCGTTGAACACGATGCGGTCGTCCTGCGACAGATAGCCCATCTTCTGCGCTTCCAATGCCGATTTCGACACGTTCGCAGTAGCGGCATTGGTGAAATAGCCTTTCAGGAACTGCAGGATGTCGTTGCCCTTCGCATCATTGGCTGCGCGCACTGCCGCTTCCTTCAGCCCGCCGCCAGCCGGCACCAGACCGACACCGACTTCAACCAGGCCGATATAGGATTCGATCGATGCGACCCGCTTTGCGGCATGCATCATCAGTTCGCAACCGCCGCCGAGCGCAAGGCCGGCGACCGCGGCAACCACCGGCACGTTCGCGTATTTCAATGCCTGGTGCGCCTGCTGCAGCTTCGCGACTTCGGGTTCGATCGCCTTCACGCCGCCGGACATGAATACCGGCAGCATCGATTGCAAATCGGCGCCGGCGGAAAACGCACCGCCTTCGGCCGCGTCGGCGCTCCAGATCACGAGGCCCTTGTAATTCTTTTCCGCTTCATCGATCGCTTTCGCGAGGCCGTTGATCACACCCTGGCCGATCACGTGCATCTTGGTCTTCAGCGACAGGATCAGTACGTCGTCGTTCTGGTGCCAGATGCGCACCGACTCGTCTTCGAATACTGTGGTGCCCGCGGTGCGGCCGTCGGCCGCGCCTTCGCCGAGCAGCGGCGCGCGGAATGCCTGGCGCTGATAGACCGGCAGTGTCGAGCGTGGCACGTAAGCCTTCTTTTCCGGCGACCACGAGCCTTCGGCGTCATGCACACCGGTACGGCCGTCGAACACCCATTGCGGCAGCGGCGCATTGCACAGCGCCTTGCCGGCATCGATGTCTTCCTGTACCCAGGTCGCAACCTGCTGCCAGCCGGCGGCCTGCCAGGTTTCGAACGGGCCGTGGTTCCAGCCGAAACCCCAGCGCAGCGCAAAGTCGACATCGCGCGCATTGTCGGCGATCGATGCCAGGTGCACCGCGATGTAATGGAATGCGTCGCGGAAGATCGCCCACAGGAACTGTCCCTGCGGATTGGTCGATTCGCGCAGCGCCTTCATCTTCTTGACCGGGTCCTTTTCCTTCAGGATGCGGCCGATGATGTCGTCGGCCTTGCCGCCGCCCGGCACATAGTCGTTCTTCGCAGAATCGAAGCGCAGGATGTCCTTGCCGACTTTCTTGTAGAAACCGGCGCCGGTCTTCTGGCCAAGCGCGCCGGCGCCGACCAGTTTCGCCAGCACCTCGGGCGTCTTGTAGACCGGGAAGAACGGATCATCCTGCAGGTTGTCCTGCATGGTCTTGATCACGTGGCCCATCGTATCCAGGCCGACCACGTCGGCGGTGCGGAAGGTGCCGGACTTCGCACGACCGAGCTTGGCGCCGGTCAGATCGTCGACCACGTCGCAGGACAGCCCGTATTTTTCCGCTTCATGAATGGTCGCCAGCATGCCGAAGATACCGACGCGGTTGGCGATGAAGTTCGGCGTGTCGAATGCGCGCACCACGCCCTTGCCGAGCGTCGACGCGATGAAAGCTTCGAGCTGATCGAGAATTTCCGGACGGGTCGCGACGGTCGGGATCAGTTCGACCAGATGCATGTAGCGCGGCGGATTGAAGAAGTGCACGCCACAGAAGCGCGCTTTCAGGTCGGCGTCGAAGCCTTCCGACAATGCGGTGATCGACAGGCCGGACGTGTTCGAAGCGAAGATCGCATTCGGCGCGATATGCGGTGCGACCTTCTTGTACAGGTCATGCTTCCAGTCCATCCGTTCCGCGATCGCCTCGATGATCAGGTCGCAGCCCTTGAGAATGTCGAGATTGTCTTCGTAGTTCGCCACCTGGATCAGCGCGGCATCCTCCTTGTTGCCGAGCGGCGCCGGGCTGAGCTTTTTCAGGTTTTCGATCGCGCGCAGCACGATGCCGTTCTTCGGGCCTTCTTTCGCAGGCAGGTCGAACAGCACGACGGGGACTTTCGCATTCACGCAATGGGCGGCGATCTGCGCGCCCATTACGCCGGCGCCGAGTACGGCGACTTTTTTGACGATGAAATTGGACATGGGGATTCCTTTACATTCTTGAGAGGTATCCCCTCCCCCTTGCAGAGGGAGGGTTAGGGTGGGGGTAGTGCGTTCGAGATACGCGTTCCTTATCTCAAGCGCACTACCCCCATCCCAGCCTTCCCCCTGCGAGGGGGAAGGAGCGCGCCGGTAAATTTTTTAGAACAGATCGGCGTCCAGCGCCATCAGGTTCGCCGAACCCGACCGCGCCTGCCGAATCAGCATCGCCGTCTCCGGCAGCAGCCGCGCAAAATAGAAGCGCGCGGTCGCCAGCTTGGCCTTGTAGAAGCTGTCGCCGGAATCCTGCTTCTCCAGCGCGATCTTCGCCATCTGCGCAAAGAAATACGCGAACACCATGTGGCCGGCCACACGCAGGTAAGGCACCGCGGCAGCACCGACTTCATCCTGGTTCTGGAACGCCTTCATGCCGATTTCCATCGTTAGCTTGCCGACCTTGTCGCCAATGTCCCCCAGCGGCGTAATGAACTCGGACATCGCTTCGTCGGTGCCGTTCTCCTCGACGAAGGCCTTGACCTTGTCGCCGAACTTGCGCAGCTTGGCGCCGTTGTCCATCAGTATCTTGCGGCCCAGCAGATCCAGTGACTGAATGGTGTTGGTGCCTTCGTAAATCATGTTGATGCGGGCGTCGCGCACATACTGCTCCATGCCCCACTCGGCGATGAAGCCGTGGCCGCCGTATACCTGCATCGCTTCCGAGGTCGCGGTCCAGCCGTTGTCGGTGAGGAAGGCCTTGATGATCGGTGTCAGCAGCGCGACTTCATCGGCCGCTTCCTTGCGCACTTCTTCGTCCGGATGGTTCAGCTCACGGTCGATCTGCAATGCGACGTACGAGCTGAATGCGCGGCCGCCTTCCGCATACGCACGCGCGGTCAGCAACATGCGGCGCACGTCCGGATGCACGATGATCGGATCGGCCGGCTTGTCCGGTGCCTTCGGGCCGGTCAGGCTGCGCATCTGCAGCCGGTCTTTCGCATATACCACCGCATTCTGGTAAGCGACTTCGGTCAGGCCGAGCGACTGCATGCCGACGCCGAGACGCGCCGCGTTCATCATCACGAACATCGCATTCAGGCCCTTGTTCGGCTCGCCGATCAGCCAGCCGGTCGCGCCGTCCATGTTCATCTGGCAGGTCGAGTTGCCGTGGATGCCCATCTTCTCTTCGATCGCACCGCAGAAAATGTTGTTGCGCTGGCCCAGCGTGCCGTCTGCGTTCGGGATGAACTTCGGTACCAGGAACAGCGAGATGCCCTTGGTCCCCGAAGGCGCATCCGGCAGGCGCGCCAGCACCAGATGGATGATGTTGGCCGACAGTTCATGCTCGCCGGCCGAGATGAAAATCTTGCCGCCGCTGATTCTGTACGAACCGTCGGCCTGGGGCTCGGCCTTCGAGCGCAGCATGCCGAGGTCGGTGCCGCAATGCGGCTCGGTCAGGCACATGGTGCCGGTCCATTCGCCGGACACCAGTTTCGGCAGATACATCGCTTTCTGTTCCGGCGTGCCATGCTCGTGCAGGCATTCGTATGCGCCGTGAGACAGGCCGGGGTACATGGTCCATGCCTGGTTCGCGGAATTCATCATCTCGTAGAACGAGTTGTTGACCACGATCGGCAGCCCCTGGCCGCCGAATTCCGGGTCGCACGACAGCGACGGCCAGCCCGCGTCCACGTATTGTTGATAGGCTTCCTTGAAGCCCTTCGGCGTTTGTACCTTGTGGGTTTCCTTGTCGAGATGACAGCCTTCGCGATCGCCCGAATGATTCAGGGGAAAAATCACTTCCGATGCAAACTTGCCGCCCTCTTCCAGGACCTGGTTGATGATGTCCTTGTCGATTTCCGCATGCTTCGGCAATTGCTTGAACTCATCCTCCACTTTCAGCAGTTCATGCAGCACGAACTGCATGTCACGCAACGGAGCGATGTATTGACCCATGATATTTCTCCTGACGACTAAACGGATTAGGCTGTTTTTCTGACAGCGGATTTGGGATTCTGTCTTGCGGCCGGCTTTGCCTGCTCATCCGGCTGCGACTTCTGGTAACTCTTGATCAAACGTTCAAACCCGACTTCCGCACGGTTCACGCTGCCGGGCAGCTTCAGGAATCGGGCGTCGTGATGCAGCGCCAAGATTAACCCGTACATTTCGAACACCAGTTGATCCGGGTCGGTATCGCTGGACAAATGCCCCATTTCGATGGTCTGCACCGCGCAGCGGCGCAACGCATTTTTCCATGCGCGCACCATGCCGGCGAGTTCCTCGCGGATCGCGCCTGGACGGTCGTCGTATTCGACCGCGCCGCTGATGTAAATGCAGCCCGATGCGATCTCGACCGATACCCGCTTGACCCAGCGCGCGAACATCGTCTGCAGACGCGGCAGGCCTCGCGGTTCCTTCATGCTCGGATAGAACACTTCCTGTTCGAAGTGATGGTGATACAGCTTGACGACTTCGATCTGCAAATCCTCGCGCGAACCGAAATGCGCGAACACGCCGGATTTGCTCATGTTCATCTTGTCCGCAAGCAGCCCGATGGTCAAACCTTCCAAGCCGTCGCGACTGGCAAGCTCCAGTGCCACGTCGAGAATCGCGGCGCGGGTAAGCTCGCCTTTACGCATGAATTTGGGTGTCGAATCGGTGATGTTGGTAGCCACGGTAATGCCTCGCAAAAAGATTCAAAAATCCGCACGAGCAAACTGAAGCGAACGCTCGTACTATTATCTACAGCAGTATAAATGTCAAACGAGAACTTAGAGGGACCGTTCTAGTGTGTCATATAGAAAAACAAGGGAAATCGATGTCATGTCACGATGCTTGTCATGAATGCCACCATTCATGAAATACGTTTAATGGCTTGATTTATCCAGCTGGCGTCTGTCGCGTTTGGTTGGTCGCCCCTTGATGGCTTCGCCCGGCTCGCGAAAGAATTTTCGTTGTTCTGCTTTTTTTTGCCGTTCGGCGATGCTTTTGTCCGTTTCCGCGTACAAGGTCTGCGCGACCGAAGCAGAGCCACGCTTGTCGGCCAGCGCCCGGACCACGACTTCCCATTCGGTGGCGCCGTTGTCGATGTCAAGCCTGTCGCCGATTTTCACACCTCGCGCCGGTTTGATACGATCGCCATTGATGCGTATCTTTCCGCCATCCACCGCATCGGTCGCCAACGAGCGTGTCTTGAAAAAACGTGCAGCCCAAAGCCATTTGTCGATACGGATGGAATCGTTCATTTTCTGTACATTCATGCAACTGACGGTATTTTATATGTTGAAAGCGGTTTTTATATCCTGCATTGCAATATATGCGGGCCTCGCTTCTGAATCCATTCGACCGCGCACTCCGTAAAAAATTGATTGCCATAGTGGGCAGTTTGCGTATCGGTGTATGGATCTGTCGAGTCTTGTATTCCCCCGAGCAACTCGGCAGACTGCTTCGCTACCCTTACACTGGTACACAAACTGCTCTAATGCGATTCATATCAAACGCACTCGCTGCCTTCTTGTACGCAACTTGATTCTTTGAACGGAACCTACTTTGGCGACTGATGATCAGCACGCGGCGCAATTGAGAAACTGGCTGGCAGCCGTCTCCCGGCAGGACGCCGGCGCCTTCCGTTCGCTTTATGACGCTACCTCCGCGAAACTGTTTGCCTTCGCGCTACGTATATTGGTCAAGAGGGAATGGGCGGAAGAGGCTTTGCAGGAAAGTTTCATCAATATCTGGAACAGCGCTGGCAGTTATCAAGCGAGCCTGGCGGCCCCCATGACCTGGATGACCACCATCGTGCGCAACAAGGCTTTCGACATGTTGCGCCGGGTGGATAACGCGGTCGAGATCGACGCAGACACTTTTGACAAAGACGTGATGGACGCACTGGAAAGCACCGACCCGACACCGATCGAGGCGCTGCAGTTGAGCGGCGACGCGAAGGCGTTGGCACGCTGCCTGGCCCGCCTGGAAGGCCTGCACCGGCAAGCGGTCGCGCTCGCGTTCTATCACGATCTGTCGCATAGCGAAGTAGCCGAACAGATGAAGCAGCCGATCGGCACCGTGAAAACCTGGATCAGGCGCAGTCTCGAACGTCTGCGCAACTGCCTTTCGACGCTGGAGGGCGCATGAACCCGCAGCGAATCCGGCACAACGACAAGCTGCGCGAAAAGCTCGCATCCGAATACGTGATCGGCACCTTGCGCGGCGGCGCGCGGCGGCGTTTCGAAACATGGCTACGCGACGATGCGGCATTGCGACGCTCGGTTGCCGAATGGCAGGACCGCTTGCATCCGATGGCGGAATTCGCGCCGGCCGTACAACCGCCGCCGCAGGTCTGGCAGGCGCTCGAAAAACGACTGGATCTGGGCCGCACTCCGGCCCGGTCTCCGTTCTGGCGCGGGCTGTTGGAAGACCTGCGCTTCTGGCGCGGCCTTGGCATTGCGTCGACCGCACTGGCGACGATCCTGGTCACGGTACTGCTGGTCCGGCAGCCGGAAACGGCGCTGCCGAACACCTCGTATATCGCGATGCTGGCCGATGAGAATGCACGGCCGGTGGCCGTGATTACCGGCGACATGCGGCATCGCCGCCTGACGGTCAAGCTGGTCGCGCAGCAAAATATAGCGGCCGACAAGAGCCTGGAATTATGGGCAGTGCCGAAACAAGGTGCACCCCGTTCGCTCGGCCTGGTCGCCGCCAATGGCAGTGTCACGCTGCCGCTGCCGGAGAATGCAACACCGGAATCGATCCCGGTACTGGCGATCAGCCTGGAGCCGAAAGGCGGTTCGCCGGACCCGAACGGACCAAGCGGCCCCGTGCTGTTCAAGGGCGCGTGGCTGCAGGTGTGATTTGACGGCAGGCCGAGGCGATCAGAAAAACGAGCGCAGTGCCAGATGGGTGCCGAGCAGCAGCAGCCCGATGAAAAAGCAGAGGCGGAAGGTTTCGGCACGCACCCTTCCGCGCACCCATTGGCCTACGAACATGCCGGCCGACGCCGGCAGCAGCGCCATCAGCGAGGCACCCGCTACCGACAGCTGGAAGCTTCCGTCGTATGTCAGCAGCATCGCCAGTGCGATGGTCGACACGGTGAACGACAGGCCGAGCGTCTGCACCAGCTCTTCGCGCGCCAAGCCGAGCGCCTGCAGATAAGGCACGGCGGGTACCACGAATACGCCGGTTGCCGCGGCCACCACGCCGGTCATGGCACCAACCAGCGGCGATAACCAGCGTTCGACGCGCGATGACAGCGAGAACTGCTTCGCGCTCAGGCCAACCAGCGCATAGGCGATCAATGCAAAACCGAGCAGCATGCCGGCGCGCGCACGGTCGGTGCCGACAAGCAGTGCGCCGCTGCTCCAGGTACCGATGCAAATTCCTGCCAGCAGCGGCCAGAAACGGCGTAGCAGAGGACGTATGCCGGGACCGGCCGCCAGTTGCCACAGGTTGGTCGCCAGCGACGGCACCACCAGCAGCGAAGCCGCCTGTACCGGCGTCATCACCAGCCCGAGCAGCCCGATCGCAACGGTCGGCAAGCCGAGGCCGATCACGCCCTTGATGAAGCCGGCAAGCAGGAACGCGAAAGTGCCGATCAACAGCGAAGCGGTCAGCAGATCGTGGGCCATGGCAGAACGCTATTTGCCGGCTACTGCCGGCCCTGCCGCCGGCATGGCGGCAGCGGGCACAGATTTCGTCTTCGGCTTCAGCCGCATCACGCCGAACATCACCAGCGCCAATCCAGCCAGTTGCAGCACGGACAGCGATTCGCCCAGCAGCAGCCAAGCCGCGAATACGGTCAGCACCGGCCCCAGCGTGCCGACTGCCGCCGCCGGTCCGACGCCCATGCGCTGGATCGCGAGCGATAGCCACCAGATCGGCAATACCGTCGACAGCAGCGCCATCAGCAGGCCATTGATCCAGACCGCCAGCGGCAATCCGGCGAGCGACTGCGGCTGCCCGAATACAAGAAAGTGTCCGATCACCAGCACGCAGGACGCGCTGCCGGACAAGCCCGCCAGCCGCGTTGAACCGAGCCGGCCAACCAGCTTGCCAGTGCCGATGTAATACAACGCATAGGTCACTGCACTGGCGAATACCCAAGCCGAACCGACCAGCACGTTGGCGCCCTGCCCGCCCTGATGCAGATCGTGCGCGAACGCGATCGCCAGCCCGAGGTAGCAGATGCCCATCGCCTGCCATGCGCGGCGCTCCGGCCGCTGCCGCGTCAGCCATGCCTGCAGCAACAGCACCAGCGTCGGATAGATATACAGGATCAGGCGTTCGAGGCCGGCCGTGACATAGGCCAGGCCCTTGAAATCGAACAGGCTGGACAGGTAATAACCGGTGCAGCCGAGCAGCCAGACCTGGGCGATATCGATGCCGCTCAGGCGGGGGATGCCTTCGCTGCCGTCACTGCGGCGCATCAGCCACAGGAACAATGGCAGCGCGAAGCCCATGCGCAACGCCAGCAGCGCAGCCGGATCGACCGGGCCGGCCGCATAGGCCAGCTTGACGAATATGGCCTTCATCGAAAAGCCGCAGGCTGCCAGCACTGCATACAGGCGGCCGTCGCGTGACCATGAAACAAGCATGTTGCGGATCGTGTTGCGCATGTCGGGATAAGCCAATGATTGAACGTCACTTATTCTGCCGCGTAGTCAAACGTTCTAAAATGCGTATTTTCTGGAACCTGCCTTCGCGAGAGACGAAACCTTGCACTTTGATCTGACCGACCTGCGCCTGTTGATCGCGATCGCCGACGCCGGCAGCCTGAGCCGCGCGGCAGCGGATTTTCCGATTGCACTATCGGCGGCGAGCAACCGGCTGCGGCTGTTCGAACGACGGCTCGGATTGCCGTTGTTCACCAGGCACGCGGATGGCATGACGCCGACGCCAGCCGGCAGGATCGCGCTCGATCACGCGCGGCGGGTCATCGCCGATGCGGTGCTGTTGAACCAGGCGCTCGATGCACTCGCCGGCCGCCAGCGCGTCAATCTACGGCTGGCGGCGAACACTGTCGCCAACAGCACCTTCCTGCCGCCGGCGCTGGGGCCGTTCATGAGGGATTTCCCGGAAGTCGATCTGCAAATCGATGAATATCCCAGCCAGCGGATTTTGCAGGCGCTGCTGGCGGGCGACGTCGATATCGGCGTCCTCGATGGCAATCTGCAATTGAATGGCATCGTGTCGTTGCCGTTCCGGCACGACCGGCTGGTGCTGCTGGTGCCGGCCGGACATGCGCTGGCCGCGCGCGGCCATTGCCTGCTGCGCGAGGCGCTCGGCTTTCCGTTCGTCGGCATGCCAGCCGAACGCGCGATGCAACGTTTCGTCGAAGAGATGGCGATGCTGCTCGGCACGCAGTTGACGGTACGGGTGCGCGCGCCGGGATTTTTCGCGATCGCGCAACTGGTTGCGCAGGGAGTGGGATTGGCCGTGCTGCCGGAAGCAGCGGCGCAACGGCATGCCGGCGCGATGCCGGTGTCGATCGTCGTGCTCGACGATCCGTGGGCCACGCGCGAATTGCGGATCTGCGTGCGCAGCCTCGACGGCTTGTCGGCGCAGGCGCGGCAACTGGTCGCGTATCTTGCCGGCACGGCGTGAATTGAAAATCAAATCCGGCGACCAGCTTTTACAAGAATCACGCAAGCATTACATAGACAGCCTGCCGTGTTCGCCCAAGCCCGACGTGTCTCCGCTGACGACCCCCTTGGCGAGACTGACCATGCGCTTGATTGCGCTGCCCGGTGCGTCCCAGTATTCGGCCTCGGCGACCGTGATCTTCAATAACACCAGATCGGGATCGTCCAGTCCTTGCGGAAACCACGGCTGGATCCATGGCGACCACAGGCGCCGCATGCGATCCTTGTCGCGCACCACTTGCGCGCTGCCGGAAATCGACAGGTAGTCCTGCTTGTCCGGCCGCATGTAGCTGACGCAGACCTGCCGGTGCTGCTGCGCCTCGGTAATCTTGGATGATGACAGCGCGCTGAAAAACCACAGGTTGCCGTCCGCATCCATTTCCATGGTCGACATCGGCCGACTGCGCAAGCTGCCGTCTTCTTCCTCGGTGGTCAGCATCGCGAAGCGGATTTCGTTTACCAGATCCGCGACCCGCTGCGCATCGCCGGACTGCTGTTCTTGCACGTGCATTGTCGTCTCCCGTCAGTGATTTCCCAGCCCACCTACGTTCAAGGAAGATGCCAACAGTCGCGCAAAGTTCCGCTATCGTCAGCCACCGAGTTTGCTCAGGATAAAGGACACCAGAAAGCCGGCGACGGTGATCAGTCCAGCCAGATCGTGCGCCTGTTCGAAGGCTTCGGGGATCATGGTATCGGCCAGCATCGCCAGGATTGCACCGGCGGCCGTCGCGGTGGTGGCCGCCACCACTTCAGCGGAGAAATGCCGGAACACCGCATACCCGAGCAAGGCCGCAATCGCGCTCACGATCGCAATGCCGGCCCAGACGCCGAAGACATAGGTGACGGAGCGTCCGGCCTTTTTCATGCCGGCCGCGCTCGACAAGCCCTCGGGAATATTCGACAGGAAAATCGCTGCCACGGCGACCGTGCTGACCGCGCCGCCGGCCAGCATGCTGAGGCCGATCACGATCGATTCCGGAATGCCGTCCAGCAAGGAGCCGGCTGCGATGGCAAGGCCGCTGCCACTGTTGTCGCTCTCCGAAGGCTGCTTGCCTCCCGAACGTTTGCGATGCTTCGCACCTTTTTGCGCCAGCACCCAGTTGATGGCGGAATACACAACCGCGCCGCCGAGGAATCCGATCGCGGTCGAGTCGAAACCGCCGCGCCGGTACGCCTCGTCCATCAATTCGAACGACAGCGCGGAAATCAGCACGCCGCTGCCGAATGCCATGACGCCGGCGATCAGCCGTTGCGGTACTTTCGCGAAATAGCCGATCGCGGCGCCGACCAGCAATGCCGAACCCGCGACGAACCCCCACCACGCTGCCTGCAGCCAGACTGGAACCATGTGACATCCTTTGCATCGTTTTTTTCGAATCGCAGCAGGATGTGTGCCAATCAATGCGTTCAGTGATCGTCGATTATTAGCAGCCTCCCGTTCCAGTGCCGGTAACGCTGCTTTCCGGCGTGAATGAAACGGCCGAAGACACGCACGGCGACCCAGTAGATTGGTGCGGGCCGGAAATTCGTCTCGCGCAGACGCAGCAGGAAAAATCGATCGGCTTCCGCGCGCGTCAGCGGCAAACCGTCGTGCAGAAACTGGTAAAGCGCATCGTGGAGCAGCGATGCGTAGTAGGTTTTCGGGTGGCCGGTCAGCACATGCACCACGCCTTCCGGCGGACCGAAGACGATATCGAAGATGCAGATCTTCGGACTGCAACCGTTCCATGCATAGCCGCGGGTGACGGTCAGCGTGCCATCGCGCTGGATGATCAGCCGCACGGTGCCGTCGGCATCGAAGAACACATAGTCCTGGTCGAAGCGGCGCGGGCAGCGCCATTCGACATTCCGATCGATCCTGTAAAGCCAGCGAACGCTGTCCGGGCACATGGCGCACCTTTCCGGAAAACACGAAATCGGGTGTCGCGTCCGTTTGCATGCAGGCACAAAGCGTGCCGCATGCATGGGCCGCCGACGTCAGCGGCTCAACTGGAAACAGGCATCCAGCAGCGAGGTCTTGTACACCACGCCGAGCAACACCGGGTCTTCGACACTGCGGATCACCGGCAGCCGTTCGCCCTGATGCTGCATGAAATGCTGCAACGCTTCGCCCAGCCCCATCTCCGGCGTCAGCACATGCAGATGTTCGCGACGCAAAAAATTGCGCGCGCGCTTCATTTCGGCTTCCGCCTTGTCTGACAGTACCGACGTCAGGTCCTGCAAAGCGACCACGCCCTGGTAGCGCTGCGCGTCGTCGACGATATACACGTACTTTACCGAATGTTCGAGAAACATCCGGGTCAGTTCGGCCACGGTCGCCGTCAGCGGCAGCACGGTGGCAGCCGGCTTGACCAGGTCACCCATGTGCATGCCGCGCAATCGCATGCGCTCCTTTTCTTCGCGGTTGCGCTTGCTGGTGATTTCATACATCGAGCGCTCCGCGATCGAACGCGCGATCAGGTAGGCGACCACGCTGGCCAGCATCAATGGCAGCACCACCTGGTAGCTCAGCGTCATCTCGAAGATCATCAGGATCGCCATCAGCGGCGCGCTGGTGGCTGCCGCGAGAAACGCGCCCATGCCGATCACTGCATATGCGAACGGCGCCGAAGTCGCGTGTGGAAACAGCGTGTGCGCGGCGGCGCCGAACAGCCAGCCGATCGCAGCGCCGACGAACAGCGTCGGCGTGAACACGCCGCCGACTGCGCCGGAACCGGTGGTCAACGCCGTTGCGATCACCTTCGCCAGCAGCACCAGCAGCACCGCCGACCAGGCCCACGGCTCGTGCAGCAGCGAATTGACGACGCTGTAACCGTTGCCCCACACTTCCGGCGCCCATATCGAAATCACACCGACCAGCAGCCCGCCGACCGCCAGCCTGAACGGCAGCGGCAGCGGCAGCCTGCCGAACTGGCGTTTCGAAAAATCGAGCAAGCGCAGGAATTGCGGCGCCGCGAGTCCGACGATGGCGCCGAGCGCGACGAACAGCAGCACTTCGGCGCCGAAGATGTCGGGGAAGGCCGGCATTTCGTAGGTCGGCCGGTAACCCGGAAACCAGCGCATCGTGATGTTGGCGACCACGGACGCGACCACCACCGGTCCGAAATTCTCCATCACGATCGTGCCCAGCACGATCTCGGTGATGAACAATGCGCCGGCCAGCGGCGTGTTGTACGCGGAAGTGATGCCGGCGGCGGCGCCGCAGGCAACCAGCAGACGCAGGCGTGGCGTATCGAAGTGCAGCACGCGGCCGAGCAGCGATGCGCAGACTGCGGCCAGTTGCACCATCGACCCTTCGCGTCCGATCGAACCGCCGGACGCAATGGTGCTCAGCGACGAGGCGCTGCGCAACACGTTGTAGCGCACCGGGATATGACCATCGCCGATCGCGATCGCCTCCATGTAATCCGGCGCGGTGCCCGGCGAAAAACGCTTCGCCGCGCCGAGGAACAGGCCGGCGACAATGCCGCCCGCCGCCGGCAGCAGCAGGCGCATGTGCCACGGCAGGCTCCTCGCAGTTTCGACCAGCGAACCGCTGTGGCCGGTGATCAGGGTTTCCACGAAGCTGATGCTGTCGCGAAATGCGATGGTCGCCAGTGCGCCGGTCAAGCCGACCACGGCGGCCCACAACAGCATCGTATGGGTTTCGGAAACGCGGAAAAACAGAAGCAGGCGTGTGCGGAGCCGGAGCAGCGTACTCAGCATGCGCACCCCGGAATGAATACGGCCGCAGGCACGGCGATGAACGCGATCGGACGGAAACGCACTTTTTGCATTGGGATATCGGATGTAGGCATGACAACGAAGCGGGAGAATTTCTCAGTCTCTTGCCACACAGATGCTACCCCAATCCCACCGGCGGCACAGCAGCTCCGATGAGCCGATATGCATGCGCCGCCTTCGATGCGGCCGGCAGCGCTACTCGACCGACAGTTGCCCGTCCCGCGTTGCGTCGTGTACCAGCCGCAGCCTCGGCCGCTGGGCCAGCAACACCACTGCGACGAGCACCATCGCGCCGCCTGCCAGTTGCCCGGTACTGACCGATTCGCCGAGCAGCATTGCGCCGAGACAGAGCGTGATGACCGGTTCCAGCGTCGATACGATAGACGCCTGTGCCGGCCCGATGTGTTTGATGCCGACCAGGAAAGCGGCGATCGCGATCACTGTCGAAAACAGCGCGATCGCGCCGATCGCGAGCCACGCGGTGAGCGATTGCGGTAGCGCAGATCCGCCGGCAAGCGCGAACGCGCCATTGCCGAGCGCTGCCGTGGTCAGCACCACCAGCGTCGCCGCCAACGGATCAGTGCCTTGCGACAGGCGTCCGCCGAGCACGATATAGACCGCATACACGGCCGCCGCCAGCAAGCCGAGTGCGATGCCCAGCGGCTGCCCGGCAAGATGGCCGCCGAGCGTGACCGCGATACCGGCGATCGCCAGCAGCGTCAGCATGATGCTGCGTCGATCCGGCTTTTCCCAGCCGAACGCGACGGCCAGCAAGGTCACCAGTACCGGATAGATATACAACAGCAAGCCGACCAGCCCGCTGCTCGCATGCATCAGTGCGGTGAAATAGCACTGCGACTGTGCGGTGTACAGCGCGCCCATCAGTGCGAATCCGGCCAGTGCGCGGCCGCGCGGCAACGGCAGGCGCCGGAACCATACCAGCGGCGCCAGCAAGCCCACTGCCAGGATGAAACGCAGCGCCAGCAGCATGGACGGGCTGACGCCCGCCGCATAAGCGATCTTCGCGAACAGCGCGATACTGCCGAAGCCGAGAGCGGACAGCAGGACAAGGGCAATGGCGGATTGGCGCGACATGATCGACTTTCCCGAAGAGCGAATCTGGTTAGGGGTAAAACGGCGCAACAACACGCCAAAAATCCAGTGTATTGAGTTGCAGGAAGCCGAACAAACCAATATTCTTGCTCGACAGACCCAATATTTTTGAGGCATTACCGATGTCGTACCGCTTGCCGCCCTTGCCCGCCGTCCGCGCTTTCGAAGCCGCCGCCCGCCTTGGCGGTTTCCAGAACGCCGGCGCGGAACTGCATGTGTCGGCCGGTGCCGTTGCGCATCAGGTCAAGCAACTGGAAGCCTGGCTCGGCGTCGCGCTGTTTCAACGGCTGGCGCGCGGCGTGACGCTGACATCCGCCGGACACCGCTATGCCGAAGCGCTGCGGCCGTTGCTGACCGCACTGGCGGACGCATCGGAGGCGGCCAGGCACCACGGCGACGAACGCGTCGTCACCGTAACCTCGGTGCCATCGCTGGTGGCGCGCTGGCTGATGCCGCGCCTCGGCCGGCTGCGCGAACAGCATCCGGAGATCGATATGCGGGTGCTGGCCTCGCTGCATCCGGTCGACTTCGTGCGCGAAGGCGTGGATGTCGCGATCCGGCTCGGCGCCGGTCCGTATCCCGGACTGCAGACCGACCTGCTGATGGAAGAATGGTTTTCGGCGGTCTGCAGTCCGGCATTCAAGGCCGCGGCGCCGGACCTGCGCACGCCGGCCGATCTATTGCGCTACCCGTTGCTGCACGACGAGCGGGAAATGCGCATTCCCGACGAAATCAGCTGGGCGCGCTGGCTGCAGAATTTCGGCATTGCCTATGCCGGCGCGACACGGCCCAGTTTCTCGCACACCTACCTGACGCTGGAAGCGGCCGCAAACGGCCAGGGCGTGGCGCTGGCGGCCGAACCGTTTATCGCGGAAGACTTGCGCAACGGGCGCCTGGTACGTGTGTTCGAGCAGCGCGTGCTCGGTCCCTATCGCTTTTATCTATTGCGCCCGGCGGAAGCGGAGGCACGGCCGGCGGTGAAAGCATTCTGCGACTGGGTCAAGGCGGAAGCGCAACGGCAGCAACGCTGAATCAATCACTTTGCATCATTGCCGACCGTCGGCAACAAAGCGGCATACCGTGGTGCGGCGCGAGCCCGACGCGCGACGCTCGGGATCATCGAAGCAGTCGATCTCGACGAATCCGGCCTTGCGCATCATGCCGGCCGACGCCAGGTTTTCCTCATGCCGCTCGATATAGATGTCGTTGAGGCCCTGCGCCACCAGCGCCGTGGTCGCAGCGCGCAGCAATCGCGAGCCGATGCCCTTGCCCGCATGTTCGCGATGTACCACCGCCTCACAGACATAGGCAGGCAAGCTGCCCGGTTTTACCGCCTCGACGCCAGCCAGCGAATGCCGGGCGAGAAAGGTAACGAATCCGACCGGCCTGCCATCGGACTCGGCGATCACCGCCTGCGTCTTGCCGCTGGCGATGCCGTCAAGATGCATACGCACTTCCGCTTCCGGTAGAAAATTCCATTGGTTCACGCCATGCGTGAAAATCAGTTCCAGCATCGCCGGAATGTCTGCGGTCTTCGCGCCTCGAACGGTAACAACCTCTGTCATCGGAACACTCTCCTGGAAGATGCCGAATGGCAGCGGCATTTCCCTATTTTGCCGGAGCGCCCCAACCGCACCATCAGCAGCCGCAAAGGATCTCGCTGTTGCCCTGCGATCCCTGCTTGCCGGAAGTCGGATAACCGTCGCGCTTCCACCAGTCCAGCCCGCCCATCAATTCCTTTACCCTGAAGCCGAGCCTGGCCATGTTGAGCGCGCCCTTGGTCGATGCATTGCAACCGATACCATCGCAATAGGTGACGATCAGCGCATCGCGGTCGATGTGTTCCGTGGTCTGTTCCGACATGGTCCGGTGCGGCAAATTCACGGCACCGGGGATATGCTCGATCGCATAGACCTGGGCGGCACGGGCATCGATCACGATCACGTTCTGGTTCGCCTTCAGTGAATTGCTTAAATCCCAGGCATCGATTTCATAAGCGAGCTTATCGAGGTAGTGCTGCACTTGTGCCTGCATGATTTATTCCTTTGGCCGGACGTTTGCGATAACTGACAGGGAAGATGGTATCTCGTTAAATGGTTTGCAAAAACATGGCATTTACCGCAATCGTAGCAGGCCGTTTTTCCAGATGGGCTTCAGCGCGCTCACGCCAACCGCGACAAGGAACGGCGTCAAACAGCTGACCGCCATATTGAAATGATTCATTCCTCGTACCTGCCCGCCGCAATAATGCGCAGCACACTGCGATAAAAGATGTACGCACCGCCGTACCACATACGCTTGTACCACGGCACATTCGTATAGTCTTCAAGAAGAATCGCCACGCCATCAGCCACGCCGCGTTCGATCTGCAGGCGCAGCTTGCGCGCGAAATCCGCATCCTTGATAACGACGTTTGCTTCCTGGTTGATCAGCAGGCTCAGGCCGTCCCAGTTGCTCGATCCGACCGTCGCCCACTCGTCGTCGACCACCCCGACCTTCGCATGCAGTTCGGTCTTGCGATACTCGACCACCTTGACGCCGCTGCGCAGCAGTTTCGGATAAAACGAATGCGCGACCGCATCCTGGATGCGGAACTGGCCGACGCCGATCAGCAACGTGACGTCGACGCCGCGCGCGGCGGCCGCGGCCAATCCGTGCCGCAGCTTGCGTCCGGGCGCGAAGTACGGCGTCACCAGCAGCGCCTTGGCACGCGCGCCGCCGAGCGCCTTCAGGTAGGCGCGCTGTATCGTGCGGCGGTTGCGCAGGTTGTCGCGTACCACCAGCGCGGCCAGCATCGGGCCGCCGCGGCCTGCCATGGAGTGCAGCCATTTCTCGCGGAATTTCTCCCAGCGGTAACGCAGATTCAGCCCCCCAAGCAGGGTCCACTGCTGCTCGACTTCGAGATGCGCCGCGCCCACCAGCGGCCCGACGACGCGCACCGCGAAATCCCAGCGCGGCGCGGGCAGCGGCGTCTTCGACTTGTCGTCGGAAAGCAGATCGTCATTGATGTTCAGTCCACCGAAAAACGCGACCTCGCGATCCACGATGCAGATCTTGCGGTGGCTGCGCGTGACGCCGCGCCGGAACCATGCATTGAAGATACGATGATTGACGCGCGCATCACGAAACTCGCGATTCAGCGCAACGCATTGCGCATGTCCGGTGCCGACCCAGTCGGTAATCACATTGACCGTGATGCCGCGCGCAGCCGCGCGTTTGAGCGCATCCTTTACCGCGTCCGCCATCTCGTCGGCGGCGAAGATGTAGGTTTCCAGGTAGATCTCTATCCTGGCCGCATCAACGGCCGCGATCAGCGCCGGAAAAAATTCGGCCCCCGAATTCAGGAGAGTGATGTCGTTGTCGGCGGTAAAGGTTACCGAACGCATGTGGAAATACCGCTTTCATGAAAACGGAGCCGACACCGATTCTACCGTGCGGGACACGGCGCACGTTGTGAAACGTTATCGAAACGCCATCGAAAAATTATTGCAGCGCCAACGATGCAATGATGGGCGCATGGTCGGACAGCCTAGTCCACGAGCCGCCGTGCAGAACCTGGGCCGACTCCACCTCGAAGCCGCGCACATAGATCCGGTCCAGCCGCAGCCATGGCATTGCCGCGGGAAAGGTGCGCGCCGGCTGCAGCCGCGGTCCGCGTCCGCTCAGCGTACGCAGATAGGAACCGAAGCCGCGTGCCGGGATGTTGCCGTCGAATACCTCGCTCACGCCCAGGCAGTCGCGCAGGGAAGCGCTCAACTGATTGGTCCAGTCGTTGAAGTCGCCCGCGATCAGCACCGGCGCACCCGGCGGCGCCGAAGCGCGCACCGCGTCGATCAGCGCTTCGGTCTGGCGCTTCCTGCTGCCAGCGAACAGGCCGAGGTGAATCACGTAGCAATGCACTTCGCCCTGCGGCGTCTGCACCACGCAATGCAGAATGCCGCGCGCTTCGTACGCATGGTCCGATACATTGGTATTGGTCGACGACAGAATCGGAAACCGGCTCAGCAACGCATTGCCGTGATGGCCGTGGTCGTACACGGCATTCATGCCGTACACCGCCTGATGCGAATCGCCCGCAAGAAACTGGTGTTGCGCCTGCTCCGGCCAGTGCGCCGCATGTTTGGTCGCATATTTATCGTGCCGGCCCTGCACTTCCTGCAGGAACAGGATATCGGCCTCCATCGACGCGAGCGCCTGCTTCAGTGCATGAACACGTGGCATGCTGCGGATGGAGCTGACGCCTTTATGGATGTTGTAGGTCGCGATGCGGAGTTTCATGAAGACACTTTATCAATGCAATAACGGGGACCAGAGGCACAAAAGATGACCAGCCTTGCAGCCGCCGGTTTTTGCCTCTCATGGAAATAGACTTGTCCCGGCGCAATGCAGTTCACGAAGTTGGCAGATATTTCGGCAGTTGCAAAATTGCTTCCGCATTGGATGGCGAGAAACACTTGTCCGCCGCGGCACGGTAAGGCAGCCACATATGATTCAGATGCTCGCGCGGCGCCAGCGTGACCGGGATATCGCGCGGCACCAGCAGGCCGAAGACATGCTCGGTGTTTTTCGTGATGCCGGGCGCATAACGATGGCGCCAGACCGGATAGATTTCATAGACGTTCGAGAGTTTCCAATCCGACAGGTTACGCAGCGGCACGGCCGACAAGCTGTTCTCCGGAGCCGGTACGGAACCGCCGATGCGGATTCCCGTTTCCTCGAATACCTCGCGCACCGCAGTCTGCGTCAGCGATTCCTCCGGCGTGTCCTTGGAGCCGGTCACCGATTGCCAGTAGCCCGGCTTGTCCGCGCGCTCGATCAGCAGCACATCAAGGTCGGCGGTGTGGATGATGACCAGCACCGATTCAGGAATCTTGTACGGTTTCTGCATGCTTGATCCGAAAAAGTCTGGCCGAAGCCCATCAAGCAAAAAGGCGCAGAGATCCGCGCCTTTTTGGTTTTGATCACCTTCCCCGCAACACCTACGCCTTCGCCGCCGGCTCCACGTTGCGCAGCCGGATATGCAATTCGCGCAACTGTTTCTCGTCCACTTCGGACGGTGCCTGTGTCAGCAGGCACTGTGCGCGTTGCGTCTTCGGAAATGCGATCACGTCGCGGATCGATTCGGCGCCGGTCATCATCGTCACGATGCGGTCGAGGCCGAACGCAAGACCGCCATGCGGCGGTGCGCCGTATTGCAGCGCATCGAGCAGGAAGCCGAACTTGAGCTGCGCTTCTTCCGCATCGATCTTGAGCGCGCGGAACACCTTGCTCTGCACGTCGGCACGGTGAATACGCACCGAGCCGCCGCCCAGTTCCCAGCCGTTCAGCACCATGTCGTAGGCCTTCGCCAGCGCCTTGCCCGGATTGGTTTCGAGCAGGTCTTCATGACCGTCCTTCGGCGACGTGAACGGATGGTGCGCGGCAGTCCAGCGCTGGTTGTCTTCGTCGTACTCGAACATCGGGAAGTCGATCACCCACAACGGCTTCCAGCTGTCGTCGAACAGGCCGTTCTTCTTGCCGAAATCGCTGTGGCCGATCTTCACGCGCAGCGCGCCGATCGCGTCGTTGACGACCTTCGCCTTGTCGGCGCCGAAGAAGATCAGGTCGCCATCCTGCGCGCCGGTCTGCTCGATGATCTGCGTCAGTGCGGCGTCGTGCAGGTTCTTCACGATCGGCGATTGCAGGCCGTCGCGGCCCTTGGCCTTTTCGTTGATCTTGATATAAGCCAGGCCCTTGGCGCCGTAGATCGCGACGAACTGCGTGTACGCATCGATCTCGGAACGCGGCATCGCACCGCCGCCCGGCACGCGCAGGCCGACCACGCGGCCGCCTTCCATGTTCACCGCACCGGCAAACACCTTGAAGTCGACATCCTTCATCACTGCGGTCAGATCGGTGAACTGCAGCTTGACGCGCATGTCCGGCTTGTCGGAGCCGTACAGGCCCATTGCTTCCGCATATTCCATCACCGGGAACGGGTTCGGCAGGTCGATGTCCAGCGTGTTCTTGAACACGAGACGGATCATGCCTTCGAACAGGTCGCGGATTTCCTGTTCATTCATGAACGAGGTTTCACAGTCGATCTGCGTGAATTCCGGCTGCCGGTCGGCGCGCAGGTCTTCGTCGCGGAAGCATTTGGTGATCTGGTAATAGCGGTCGAAGTTGGCGACCATCAGCAACTGCTTGAACAGCTGCGGCGACTGCGGCAGTGCGAAGAAATTGCCCGCGTTGACGCGCGACGGCACCAGGTAATCGCGCGCGCCTTCCGGTGTCGACTTGGTCAGCATCGGCGTTTCGATGTCGATGAAGCCGTTGGCGTCAAGGAACTTGCGCACTTCCATCGTGACCTTGTAGCGCAACCTCAGGTTGTTCTGCATCTGCGGACGGCGCAGGTCGAGCACGCGATGGGTGAGGCGCGTGGTTTCGGACAGGTTGTCGTCGTCGAGCTGGAACGGCGGCGTGACCGATGCGTTCAGCACTTCGATTTCCTGGCACAGCACTTCAATCTTGCCGGATTTCAGGTTGGCATTGGTGGTGCCTTCCGGGCGGTTGCGCACCACGCCGACCACGCGCAGGCAATACTCGTTGCGCACCGCTTCGGCGGTCTTGAACACATCGGCGCGATCCGGGTCGCACACCACCTGCACCAGGCCTTCACGGTCGCGCAGGTCGATAAAGATGACGCCGCCATGATCGCGGCGGCGATGCACCCAGCCGCACAGGCTGACGGTTTGGCCAAGGTACGCCTCGGTGACGAGGCCGCAGTATTGAGTTCGCATGGACATGATCGGGTTCCAGTTTCAGATTCTTTATAATCGCTCGCCGGCAGGGCCGGCGAGCGCATGAAAGCCGCAGCTTCAGACAGGGGGCGCCGCCGCCTTCAGGTTGGTGGCTGCGGCAACGACGTATTCGGGGGCGACGACACCCATCGACACGATGTACTTCAGCGCCGCATCGACGCTCATGTCGAGTTCGATCGCATCGGCGCGCGGCATCATCAGGAAGAAGCCGGACGTCGGGTTCGGCGTGGTCGGCACATATACGCTGATGTAATCGCCGACGAGGTGGTTCTTGACATCGCCGCCGGGGATGCCGGTAAGGAATGCAATGGTCCATGATCCTTCGCGCGGGTACTGCACCAGCATTGCCTTGCGAAACGCGTTGCCGGACGACGAGAACAGCGTGTCGGATACCTGCTTGACGCTGGAGTAGATCGAATTGACGATGGGAATGCGCGCCAGCAGCAATTCCCACCCGTGCACGACCTGCTTGCCGATGAAATTGCGCGTCAGCAGGCCGGTCAGAAAAACGAACAGCAGCGTCAGTATCGTTCCGAGTCCCGGAATGTGGAAGCCGACCAGCGCCTCGGGCCGCCAGCTTTCGGGCAGCAGCAACAGCGACTGATCCATGGTGCCGATAATGAGGTTCAGCACCCACAGCGTGATTGCAAGTGGAACCAGGATCAGCAGGCCGGTAACGAAATATTTGCGCATGGTGTAAGGGTGGGACGCGCCTGCAGCGCGTCCGGTTCCGATGGTTTAGGTATCGCTCGAGGTGCCGCCTGTGCTCGGCGCAGGCGTCGTCGTGGCGCTGCTGCCGGAATCAGACGCCGCCGCAGTCTTTTCAGCCGCCGGTGGTGTCGCAGGCGCCGACTTGCCGCCGCTGCCGCCGCGAAAATCCGTCACGTACCAGCCGGTGCCCTTCAGTTGAAAACCGGCCGCAGTCAGTTGCTTCTTGAAGCTGGTTTTTTCACAGGAAGGACAAACGGTCAACGGTGCGTCGGATATTTTTTGCAATACATCCTTGGTGAAACCGCACGAGTCGCAGCGATAAGCATAAATCGGCATCTGAAATCCCCGCAAAAATCATACAAAACCCTGAATTATAAAGGTTTTGCGATTGAACCCGAGGAATATTCCGGCGCAGCGCGAACGACGCATCTTGCGTCAGGACATCCGGCTGTCATCGGATTTTCCGTCCGCAGGAAGCGCGCTGCTGGTAAAGCGCTGGAACAGTCCCCGCCCGGGTCGAATATAAGGCTGATCAGCGGAAACACAAGGCGGTGCCGGGCGGCACTCCTGCCGCCGCAGCTGAATCAGACGCTCATGCTCTCGATCGGGGCCGGGTGCTCGTGACGGTTCCTCAACACTTGCGGCAACAACGATCCCGCCACCATGCCGACCAGCGCGGCGATCAGGCCGGCGAGCTGGGGCGGGAACATGTCGCCCAGGCCGCTCACCTGCGGAAAGAACAGGATCCATGTCGCGACGCCGGCGCCCAACGAGACGACTGCACCTTGCGTCGTCGAACGCTTCCAATACAGGCCCAGCGCCAGCGGCACGAACGCGCCGACCAGCGTTACCTGGTAGGCCGCCGACACCAGCTCGTAGATGGGCGTGCCGCGCATGGCGATCGCGTAGACCAGCACCAGCAACGCGAACACGATGATCGTGGCGCGCATCGCGAACAACTGTTCACGGTCGGTCATGCGCGGGCGCAGATTCTTGAGAATGTTCTCGACGAAGCTGGTGGACGGCGCCAGCAGGGTCGCCGACGAAGTGCTCTTGATCGCCGAAAGCAGCGCACCGAAAAAGAAGATTTGCATTATCAGCGGCATCTTGGTCAGCACGAAGGTCGGCAGCAGGCGCTGGTAATCGTTCTTGGCCATGTCCATCGCGCTGGAACCCATGACGATAACGGCGCAGGCGACGATGAACATCGGCACGAAAGCAAACAGGATGTAACTCGCGCCGCCGATCACCGCACCGTTGCGTGCCGTACCGGAGTCCTTGGCGGACATCACGCGCTGGAACACGTCCTGCTGCGGAATGCTGCCGAGCATCATCGTCAGGCCGGCGCCGATGAACGCAGCAATGTCGGTAAAGCTCGGCTGCGGCAGGAAGTTCCACAGGTTGTCCTGACGCGCCATCGCGAACACCTTGTCGGCGCCGCCGGCCAATTGGGCGGAGAAAATGGCAATCACCGAGAGGCCGATCACGAGCACGATCATCTGGATGAAATCGGTCCAGGCCACCGCGAGGAAACCGCCGATGACCACGTAGATCAGCACCGCCAGCGTGCCGACGATCATGCCGGCCGTTTCCGACATGGCGCCATTGGTCAGCACCGAAAACACCAGGCCGAGCGCGGTGATCTGGGCGGCGACCCAGCCGAGGTAGCTCAGGATGATCGCTGTCGAGCAGAACACCTCGACACCCTTGCCGAAGCGCTCGCGGTAGAAATCGCCGATGGTCAGCAGGTTCAGCCGATAGAGCTTGGCGGCGAAGAACAGGCCCACGAGGATCAGGCAGAAGCCGGCGCCGAATGGATCTTCGACGATCGAGTTCAGGCCGCCCTGCACAAAGCGGGCCGGAATGCCCATCACGGTCTCGGCACCAAACCAGGTCGCGAAGGTGGTGGTCACCACCATGATCAGCGGCAGGCTGCGGCCGGCGATGGCAAAGTCGCTGGTGTTCTTGATGCGCGTGCCGGCCCATATTCCCAGGCCGAGCGTGCCCAGCAGATACAGCACGACGAAGGAAATCAGTGTGATGTTCATCTCAGTTTGCTCCGCATGGAAAAACCGCGCCATTATAAAGAAGAAAAGCTGCCGTCCTGCAAGAGGAATGAATGGAACGGCAATATTCCTGCTTCCTATGCAGATGCCGGACGGCCAGCCGCCTGCGCGGCCAGCCGGCGCCAGACCTGCCAGCGCTCCTTGCCGGCGAAGACCGGAAGGGAATCATCGACCGGCAAGTCTTCGATCCGCTCGAAACCGGGCATGAGCAGGGCGTCCAGTTCCGCCGGCGCAATGCCGAACGGCGGCCCTTTCGGCTCGTCGCCGAAATAGAAAAAGCCGGCCAGCAGCCCGCCTTGCGGCAGCAACTGCATCCAGCGTGCGACGACCGCGGCGCGCCGCTGCGGCGGCAGAGCGCAGAAAAATGCGCGTTCGTAGATCAGGTCGAGCGGCTGTTCCGGCTCGAACTGGAAGAAGTCGGCTTGCCGCACCCGCTCGCGCCAAGGGCCGAGCAGCGCACGTGCTGCCTCGACCGCCGCCGGGGAAAAATCGATTGCCGTGACTTGCCAACCCGCCTCGGACAGGTAGGCGACTTCATGACCGGAACCACAACCGGGAATCAGGCTGACATACTTGCGCGGCGATTGCTCGACGAAGCGCCGCAGGGCGGCCGGCACGCCGCCCTGGTCCCACGGCGTGAAGCGCTGCGCAAAGCGTTCCGACCAGAACCCGGGCTCGTTCGGATCGCGTGTCTCGAAAGTCGGCATCGTTTTCACTGAAACAGCGGGGAATAGCGGACAAATAATTGTACGACCAGGACGCCGCCGATTGCACCGATGCCGAAATACATCAGGACTCCGAGCAGCATGTTGGTGCGCTTCTGCTCGGCGATCAGTTGTTGCAGCAACTCGCTGTTCTGGCGCGGCGGCTGTTCGATCTGCGCGTGCAAGGCCTGATGCACGAGACGCGGCAGTGCCGGGATCAGCTTGTTGAAATGCGGCGCCTCTTCCTTGATGCGCGCGATCAGCCCCTGCCAGCCGATCTGCTCTTTCATCCAGCGTTCCAGATAGGGCTTGGCGGTCTTCCACAAGTCGAGGTCCGGATCGAGCTGGCGGCCAAGACCTTCGATATTGAGCAGCGTCTTTTGCAGCAGCACCAGTTGCGGCTGCACTTCGATGTTGAAACGGCGCGAAGTCTGGAACAAGCGCAGCAACACCTGGCCGAACGAGATGTCGCGCAACGGCCGGTCGAAGATCGGTTCGCAGCAGGCGCGGACCGCCGATTCCAGTTCGTCGACGCGGGTTTTCTTCGGCGCCCAGCCGGACTCGATATGCGCTTCGGCGACGCGCTTGTAATCGCGCCGGAAAAACGCGAGGAAATTCTGCGACAGGTAATCCTTGTCGAAATCGGTCAGCGTGCCGACGATGCCGAAGTCGAGCGCGATATAGCGGCCAAAGGTTTTCGGATCGGTCGACACCAGGATATTCCCCGGATGCATGTCGGCATGAAAGAAACCATCGCGAAACACCTGCGTGAAAAAGATTTCGACGCCGTCGCGCGACAGTTTTTTCAGGTCGACGCCTTCCGCGACCAGCCGCTCGATCTGCGAAATCGGGATGCCGCGCATGCGTTCCATCACGATCACCGACGTCGAGCAATAGTCCCAGAACATTTCCGGCACCAGCAACAGGTCCGACTTCTGGAAGTTGCGGCGCAACTGGCTGGCGTTAGCGGCTTCGCGCATCAGGTCGAGTTCGTCGTGCAGGTATTTGTCGAACTCGGCGACCACCTCACGCGGCTTCAGGCGGCGGCCGTCAGCCCATAGCCGCTCGACCCAGCCGGCAGCGATCTGCATCAGCGCGATGTCTTCCTCGATCGATTTTTTCATGCCCGGCCGCAGCACCTTGACCGCAACTTCGGTACCGTCTTTCAGCGTGGCGAAATGCACCTGTGCAATCGAGGCCGATGCCACCGGCGTACGGTCGAATCGGGCGAACAACTGCTCGGGCAGCGCTCCCAGCGACTTCCGGATCTGCGCGATCGCGAGATCGGAATCGAACGGCGGCACGCGGTCCTGAAGTCGCGCAAGCTCGGTCGCGATATCGGCCGGCATCAGGTCGCGCCGCGTCGACAGGAGCTGGCCGAACTTCACGAAGATCGGGCCAAGCTCTTCCAGGGCGAGACGCAAGCGCACGCCGCGCGGCGCCGAAATATCGCGCCAGAAGATCAGTCTGTCGATCAGTTTTGCGATGCGCGGCCGGGCCAGTCCCGCGATCGCGATATCGTCGAGTCCGTAGCGAATCGCCACCCGGACGATCTTGAACAGCCGCGGCAGGCGGAACAGCATTTAGCGGCTTCCCTTCAGTTTGTCGATTCGCTTTCCCAACCGCTCGACGTCGTCGCGCAGGCGCGTCACTTCCGCAGCAAACTCGTCCACGTCGCGCGGACGCACCAGCATCGGATTCTCTTCCAATAGATATTCGGCCATGTTCTCCGCCAGTTTGCGTTGCGTCGACCTTGCGTTTTCGAAAGCCGTGCGTGCGCCGGCTACCAGCCGGTTGGCCGCGATATCGCCTATCCACGGGCTCAGGTCTGCTTCCGCTTCCCAGCGCAACGACTGGCTCAGCTGCGAAATCGTGTTGGCAAAATCGGCATCGCCTTCGATCTGCACATACGAAAACGCACGCTCGCGGTTCTGGGCAATCAACGGCAGGTCAGCCAGCCGCGCCCGAATGGTGACGTTCGGCGCATCGCTGGCATCGGCAGCCTGCAGCATGCCGTCGGCCGCCACCTTCAGCCTCAGCGCGGCAATGCCGCCGTCGAACACCGCGACCTTCCCGGCATGCCGCGCAAGCTTGTCGCGCGCCCAGGGTTCCTGCGCGAGCAGATGGTTGATTGCAGCGGAAAAGGGAGAAGAAATCATGATCACAAAATAAAACCGCCCGTGACGTTTCACGGGCGGTCCAAGTTTACCAGTTCGCGGTAGGCAGCCGCTTCACGACAGTTGCTGAATGCCGGCCAGGACCCAGCCGCCCTGCCCCGATACCGGCTTGGTCAGGTTCCAGATTTCGGTGAACGGTTCGGCCGGCGCGTTTTCTGATTCCTTGATCATGCCGCTGAACTTGACACTGGCCATGTAGTTGTCGCCGACCGGTTCCATCCCGAGCAGCTCTCCGTCCAGCGATACCACGTCGGTATGGTTCGGCGTCGCGCCGCGTTCCTGCAGCTGGAGACGCAGTTCGCCGAACATTTCCGGCGTCGTGAATTCACGGATGTCGTTGATATCGGCCTGATCCCACGCCGCCTGCAAACGAATGAAATAGGCTTTTGCACTGCGCAGAAACGCAGTGGCGTCGAAATCGGCAGGCGTGTCACCGAACGCGGCGTTGCCGGCCGGTGCCCTCGGTTCCGCTTGCAGCGCGGCCGGCTCGATGCGCGAGCCGATTTCCGGCGTGCCGCCCGAATAGCCGCCGGCATAAGCGGAGCGCGCGCCGCCGTCGCTCTTGCCGCGGAACAGGCGGATGATGAACATCAGCGCCAACGCGATCAATGCAATCGTCAGTATCGAGCCGATCATGCCGGCCATTGCGCCGCCCAGGCCGAAATGTGACAGCAACGCGCCGAGCCCGAGGCCGAGCAATGCGCCGCCGAGGATGCCGCGCCATGGACTGGCCGGTTTCGGCGGTACGCCTTGCGGCGTGGCAGCCGGTGCGGCTTGCCGCGGCTGGGTCGCGTTGGAATACTGGCTGGGCGACTGGGTCGGCGCCGGACGGCTATAGGTCGGCGCCCGGCGTCCGAACGAGCCGCCGCCGCCGAGGCGCCGGGCTTCGGCATCGGTGGCCACGACCGACAATGCAGCGGCGGCCACGATCATCGCAATCAGTAATTTTTTCATGCGAAATCCTAAAGTTTGATTCCGGTATGCAGCGCCGCGACACCCGCCGTCAGATTGAAATACTCGACGCGCTCCAGCCCTGCCTGCCGCATCATGTCTTTCAGTGTTTCCTGGTCCGGATGCATGCGAATCGATTCAGCCAGGTAACGATAGCTTTCGGCATCGTTCGCGATGCGCTTGCCGAGCCACGGCAACACCGAAAATGAATAGACGTCGTAGGACTTTTGCAGCGGCTCCCATACCTTGGAAAATTCCAGTACCAGCAGCTTGCCGCCGGGCTTCAGCACGCGCTGCATTTCCGCCAGCGCCGCATCCTTGTGTGTCATGTTGCGCAGACCGAATGCGACGGTCACGCGATCGAAATAATTGTCAGGGAAAGGCAGTTTTTCCGCATCGCATAGCAAGATCGGCGTGGCAAAACCCTTGTTCAACAGCCGGTCGCGGCCGACGCGCAGCATCGATTCATTGATGTCGGTCAGCCATACTTCTCCGCTCGGGCCTGCCTGTTTCGCAAACACCTTCGCGAGATCGCCGGTACCGCCCGCGATGTCGAGCACCTTGAAGCCGGGCCGTACGCCGGCTTGCGCGATCGTGAAGGTCTTCCAGATCCGGTGCAGCCCGCCCGACATCAGGTCGTTCATTACGTCATATTTCGCGGCAACGGAATGAAAGACTTCGGCGACCTTGCGGACCTTCTCTTCTTCGGGAACGGTTTGATAACCGAAATGCGTGGTGTTTGTCATGACAGCAGCCCTGTTTGCGCAAGCTGCATTATACAAGTGCGAACCAGTGCGTTGCCGGATCGACTGCATCGGAAAACTTCCCGGCATAGGCGAAACCGGCCGATGCAGAATTCAATGATGATGGCCGCAACCCGCGCCGCCGTCTTCCGCCAGCATCGGCGCATCGCGCCCGGTTTCGCGCGTAAACCCGGCCGCTTCCAGCCGCGTCAGATAGGTTTCCCACAACTCCGCATGGTTGATACCCAGCCGGTACAGGTAATCCCATGAATAGATGCCGGTGTTGTGATCGTCGGAAAAATGCGGCTGCACCGCATAATTGCCGACCGGCTCAAGCGCGGTAATCAGCACGTCCCGTTTGCCGGTCTGCAACACTTCCTGCCCGGGGCCATGCCCTTTCACCTCGGCCGAGGGCGAATGGACGCGCAGGAATTCAAATGAAAAGGAAAATTCTTCACCGGAGTCAAAAGCGATCTCCAGCGTGCGCGACTGCTTGTGCACGGTCAGCGCGACAGGAATCGGCGGGGTCTTTCTGGAATCAGCCATGGCGATCTGCTTCTCTGCAATCAAAGGAGGGAGCGATTGAAGCGATCGAGAATCGCCTCGCGCAAGCGCGGCACCAGCGCGCGGCGCCGGGCGAGATCGGTCGACACCGGTGTGCGCCTGACCTCTGCCCAGATCGGGTCGGGGAAATGTGCATCGTCTTCGTAGCGCGGAATCACATGCCAGTGCACATGCGGCGTCATGTTGCCGAGGCTGGCCACGTTGATCTTGTCCGGCTGCATCACTTCGCGCACCGCTTCCTCGACCTGCCAGACGGCGGCGATCAGGACCGCACGTTCGGCGGAAGACAGATCGGTCACTTCCTTCACATGCGCATTCCAGATCACACGGCAAAAACCGGGATAGCGTTCATCATCCACCAGCACGATACGATAATTGTCATCACGGTAGACGACGTCGCCGCCGGGCAGCACACATAGTTCGCAAGCGGGTTTTGCCATTTGTCCTCAGACCAACATATTTAGACCAGCACGCGTTCGATGCCGCCGCTGTTGGCGCGCGCCACATAATCGGGCAGCCAGTTTTCGCCAAGCAGGTGTTTCGCCATTTCAATCACGATATAGTCAGCCGTGGTACCGGAGTCCTCGTTGTAACGCGACAAGCCCTGGAAGCACGACGGGCAGGAAGTGAGGATTTTCACTTCGCCGTCGAATCCGTCTGCGCGTACCTTGTCCGCGCCCTTGCGCATTTCCTCTTCCTTGCGGAAACGCACCTGCGTCGAAATATCGGGGCGGCTCACGCCAAACGTGCCGGATTCGCCGCAGCAGCGCTCGTTCTTTTCGATCCTCTGCGCATCGCCCGTGGTGATCAGCGCATTCACCGTCTTCAGCGGGTCCTGCAGCTTCATTGGGCTGTGGCAGGGATCGTGATACATGTAGCGCACGCCATTCACGCCTTCGAGCTTCACATTTTTTTCGAGCAGATATTCATGGATGTCGATGATCCGGCAGCCAGGGAAAATCTTTTCGAATTCATAGCTCTGCAACTGGTCGTAGCAGGTGCCGCATGACACTACGACCGTCTTGATGTCGAGGTAGTTCAGCGTATTGGCAACGCGATGAAACAGCACGCGGTTGTCCGTCATCATCTTTTCGGCCTTGTCGTACTGGCCGGCACCACGCTGCGGATAGCCGCAACACAGATAGCCGGGCGGCAGCACGGTCTGCACGCCGACATGCCACAGCATCGCCTGCGTCGCCAACCCCACTTGCGAGAAAAGGCGCTCCGAACCGCAACCGGGGAAATAGAATACCGCTTCGGTATCGGCAGTGGTCTTTTTCGGATCGCGGATGATCGGCACTACCTTGTCGTCTTCGATGTCGAGCAGCGCGCGCGCGGTTTTCTTCGGCAGGTTGCCCGGCATCTTCTTGTTGATGAAGTGGATCACCTGCTCCT
>CBIHNU010000039.1:0-41311 GCA_966211585.1 uncultured Noviherbaspirillum sp.
ACATGGACAACAGCTTCCGCATCAACGACGGCCTGCGCATGGCGCGCGAACTGCTACTGAACATCAACGAGCTTGGCCTGCCTGCCGGCACCGAATTCCTCGACGTGATCAGCCCGCAATACGTGGCCGACCTGATCAGCTGGGGCGCGATCGGCGCCCGCACCACCGAATCGCAGGTGCATCGCGAACTGGCGTCCGGCCTGTCGTGTCCGGTCGGTTTCAAGAACGGCACCGACGGCAACGTCAAGATCGCGGTCGATGCGATCAAGGCCGCATCGCAGCCGCACCACTTCCTGTCTGTGACCAAGGGCGGCCACTCGGCGATCGTATCGACCAACGGCAACGAGGATTGCCATATCATCCTGCGCGGCGGCAAGGCGCCGAATTACGACGCGGCCAGCGTTGATGCCGCATGCAAGGACATCGCTGCGAATGGTCTCGCATCGCGCCTGATGATCGATGCGTCGCATGCCAACAGCTCGAAGAAGCCGGAAAACCAGGTGCCGGTCTGCGCCGATATCGGACGGCAGGTCGCGGGCGGCGAAACCCGCATTGTCGGCGTGATGGTTGAATCGCACCTGGTGGCCGGCCGGCAGGATCTGGTGCCGGGCAAGGAACTGACTTACGGGCAGTCGGTGACTGACGGCTGCATCGACTGGGAATCGAGCGTCAAGGTGCTGGAAGGGCTGGCGGAAGCGGTAAGGCAGCGACGCCTGACGGACTCGGAATAGTGCGCCCGCAGGTGCGGCGGCAACGGAAACGTCTGCCGCTGCCGTGACGCAATACCGTCAAAAGCGTTTGGTGAGGACCATCTGCGCGCCATCGCGGCGCATGTCGGTGCGATTGAGGAAGGACATGCCGAGCAAAATGAAAGGCAACCCGCTCTCCTGCACCATCGCATCGACCTGATGGATTTCGATGTCTCCGACCTTTACGGTATCGAGCACGACTTGATAGACGGGCGCGACGCCGTTCGCGGTATTCACGTAACCGATGCGCCCTTTTTTGTAGTTGATGCCCAGCCGTATCGCATCCGACGCGGGCAGCGAAACTGCAGTGGCGCCGGTATCGAGCAGCATGCGTACCGCGCCGCCATTGATCTGACCCTGCACCAGGTAATGTCCGCCGCTATCCGGTTCCAGCGTCACCGATGCGCGACTGCTGCTGGCGGCACGGCTGACATAGCCGCCGATCGCGATCGTTTCCCGCTTGCCCTGCACCTCGATCGTTGCCGTAGAGCCGTCCGACGCGATCAGCCTGACGCCGTCTGCAACCGTGCTGCCCACCGTGTAGGTTTTCGGCGGCCCGCCGTCGATTACCAGCACCGCCTTATTCGGGAACGATCCTACAACGCCGATATCGGCCGCCATCGCGGTGCCGGCGCATAGCGCGATCATCGAGGCAAGGGCGATCGGTCGCATGGAAAATCTGCCGTCAATCGCGGAAGTTGTTGAATTCCAGCGGCAGGTCCGCCACTTCCTTGCGCAGCAGCGCCATCGTCGCCTGCAGGTCGTCGCGCTTGGCGCCGGTAATACGGACCGCATCGCCCTGGATGCTGGCCTGCACTTTCATCTTGCTGTCCTTGACGATACGGACGATTTTCTTGGCAGCGTCAGACTCGATGCCGTTCTTGATCTTGATGACCTGCTTGACCTTGTCGCCGCCGATCTTTTCGATCTTGCCGATATCGAGGAAACGAACGTCGACGTTGCGCTTGACCATTTTCCCGGTCAGCACGTCACGCACCTGGTTCAACTGGAAGTCGCTGTCGGCGTAGGCGGTCAGTTCGCGTTCCTTCTGTTCGACGCGGGCATCGCTGCCCTTGAAATCGAAGCGAGTGGAAATTTCCTTGTTCGACTGGTCCACTGCGTTCTTGACTTCGACGAGATTGGCTTCGGATACGACATCAAAGGAGGGCATGGCGGGACTCTTTTCGCTAGTGTTTGGACAGAAAGGCAATCGGCGTAAAGGATGGCGATTGCCTGATTGTGATTTGATCAACGGGTCATTCTAGCGGACAAAAAAACGGGTGGCTAGTAGTCAGTCAGCTTGAATTGGCGCAGAAGGCATTGATGGATTTTTTCGTCTGGCAAGGCGTGAGGAGGCTGCATGGCAGGCCATGCAACGACGAGCAACGCAGTCAGACAAAAAAGACGCGATGTATTTCGCCCATCGATTCAGCCTGGCTGACTACTACGCGATGTCCGGGATTGACTGCGACTATAATTCCAGCCCTATGACGAATGATCTTTCCGTTCAATACGATTTTTCGCTGCAAGCGCATAACACCTTCGGCGTTGATGCGAATGCGCAGGCTTATCTGGAGGTCAGCTCTGTCGACACGCTGCGTGCAGTTCGTAAAGACGCCACTCTGGCAAGCTTGCCGCGACTGGTACTTGGTGGCGGCAGCAACCTCCTTTTGACACGCGACTTTCCCGGACTGGTGCTGCATATGCGCAGCACCGGAATCGAGGTCGTCGGCGACGACGCGCAGAACGTTTACGTGAAAGCTGCCGCCGGCGAAAACTGGCATCGGTTCGTGCAGTGGACGCTGCAACATGATTTTCGCGGACTGGAAAATCTGTCGCTGATCCCGGGCAGTGTCGGTGCGGCGCCGATCCAGAACATCGGCGCCTATGGCGTCGAAGTGAAAGAGCGTTTTCACAGCCTGACCGCGTTCGACTTTGAAACCGGCGAGATCTTCATGCTGGATCGTCAGGCGTGCGCATTCGGCTATCGCGACAGCATTTTCAAGCACGCGCTACGCGATCGCGCCGTGATCCTGGATGTGACATTCTCGTTGCCGAAACAGTGGCTGCCGAATATTCGGTACGCGGATGTCGCGCAGGAGCTCGCCGCTTGCGACTTGGCGACGCCGAGCGCAAACGAGATCAGCGCGGCGGTGATTGCGATTCGCTCCCGCAAGCTTCCCGACCCAACCATCGTCGGCAACGCCGGCAGTTTTTTCAAGAACCCGCTGGTTTCCGCGGCGCTGCGCGATTCATTGCTGGCACAACATCCGCAACTGGTCAGCTATGTGCAACCGGATGGGCGGTTCAAGCTGGCTGCCGGCTGGCTGATCGATCAGTGCGGCTGGAAGGGCAGGAGTATCGGCGCGGCCGGCGTGTACGAAAAGCAGGCGCTGGTACTGGTCAATCGCGGCGGTGCGACGGGAGGAGAGATTGCACAGCTTGCCGCTGCAATCCGGAAGGATGTGGAGGCCCGGTTTGGCGTAACGCTGGAACCGGAACCGATATTCGTTTGAGCACGAGCGCAACAGCGTTCGCGATCGAGCGGATTCGGCCTGACTGTCTCAGTCAAGGCCGGATCTGCTCGTGTCTTACGCGACTACGAAATGGCAGACGTAGTCCAGGGTTTCCGTCGTTTCGATGTCGAAACTTGAATTGCCCGGCACATTGAAGCTCTGGCCGCCCGCATAGCTTTTCCATTCGTCTTCACCCTTGATGCGGATGCGGCACTTGCCCGCATTCAGCTCCATGATTTCCGGCGCGCCGGTATTGAACGTCAGCGCGGACGGGAAAATCACGCCCAGAGTTTTTTTCGTGCCATCGGCAAACAGGACGGTATGCGAAACGCATTTGCCGTCGAAATAGAGGTTGGCTTTCTTGACGACGGAAACGTTGTCGAATTGTGTGGTCATGGTGTGGTGTTTGTTGTTGTGTCTGATGTCGGGGGGTTTCGTTACTTGTCGCTGTCCTTGCCGAGGCGCGGCAATGCAACGGACGGGTTTGCGGTCAGCAAACCGGCCTTGCCGTAGATGCCTAGCTTCTGGCGCGTGTCGGTGATATCCAGGTTGCGCATCGTCAGTTGACCGATACGGTCTTGCGGCGTGAATGCACCTTCGCCTTTTTCCATCGTCAGCCGTTCCGGCTGGTAGGTCAGGTTGGCCGATTCGGTATTGAGGATCGAGTAATCGTTGCCGCGCCGAAGTTCCAGCGTGACTTCGCCGGTGACCGCGCGCGCCACCCAGCGCTGCGACGCTTCGCGCAGCATGATTGCCTGCGGATCGAACCAGCGGCCCTGGTACAGCAGACGCCCGAGCTTGCGGCCGTTTTCGCGGTATTGCTCGATGGTGTCTTCGTTGTGGATGCCGGTCACCAGGCGTTCATAAGCGATGAACAACAGCGCCAGGCCGGGGGCTTCGTAGATGCCGCGGCTCTTCGCCTCGATGATGCGGTTTTCGATCTGGTCACTCATGCCGAGGCCATGACGGCCGCCGATGCGGTTCGCTTCCATCAGCAAATCGACTGGATTCGCATAGACGACGCCGTTCAGCGCAACCGGACGGCCTTCCTCGAAACGAACGCTGACTTCCTCGCGCTTGACCTCGACATCGTCGCGCCAGAATGCGACGCCCATGATGGGCTGCACGATCTTCATCCCGCTGTTCAGGTGCTCAAGATCTTTCGCCTCGTGCGTTGCGCCCAGCATATTGGAGTCGGTCGAATACGCCTTCTCGACCGACATCTTGTAGTCGAAGCCGGACTTGATCATGAACTCGGACATTTCCTTGCGGCCGCCGAGTTCCTGGATGAACGTGTCATCGAGCCACGGCTTGTAGATGCGCAGCGACGGATTCACCAGCAAGCCGTAGCGATAGAAACGTTCGATGTCGTTGCCCTTGAACGTGCTGCCGTCACCCCAGATATCGACCTGGTCTTCCTGCATCGCGGCGACCAGCATCGTGCCGGTGACTGCGCGGCCCAGCGGTGTCGTGTTGAAGTAGGTGACGCCGGCGGTCGAGATGTGGAACGCGCCGCTTTGCAGCGCGGCGATGCCTTCCGCGACCAGTTGTTCGCGGCAGTCGATCAGGCGCGCCTGTTCGGCACCGTACAGCTTTGCCTTTTCCGGGATCGCGTTGTAGTCCGCTTCATCCGGCTGACCCAGGTTCGCGGTGTACGCATAGGGGATCGCACCTTTCTGGCGCATCCAGTGCAGTGCTGCGCTGGTATCGAGCCCGCCGGAAAAGGCGATGCCCACTTTTTGGTTCACGGGAACGGACTGGAGAATGGTCGACATGGTTTCGGCTTCGTTTGCTGAGTGTGATTGTAGGTAAGCGATGAGGAGCTGAGCGATAACTGACGGAGGTGATTAATTGACTTTGCCCAAGAGCAGGTATTCAAGCAATGCCTTCTGGACGTGCAGGCGATTCTCGGCTTCTTCCCAGACCACCGATTGCGGACCGTCGATCACTTCGGCTGCGACTTCCTCGCCGCGATGCGCGGGCAGGCAGTGCATGAACAGGGCGTCCGGCTGCGCGCGTTGCATCTTCGCGCCATCGACAATCCAGCCGTCGAACGCTTTCAGGCGCGCCGCGTTTTCTTCCTCGTAACCCATGCTGGTCCAGACATCGGTCGTCACCAGATCCGCGCCGGCACAGGCATCGGACGGGTCGGCGAATACCGTGTAGTGCGTATTGTCCGGCGCCACCAGCGTGCGATCGATTTCATAACCCTTCGGCGTCGACACGTTGACATGGAAGCCGAACACCTGCGCCGCCTGCAGCCACGAATACAGCATGTTGTTGGCGTCGCCGATCCAGGCAACCTTCTTGCCGGCGATCGAACCATGCTGTTCGATGTAGGTGAATACGTCGGCCAGTACCTGGCAGGGATGATGTTCGTTGGTCAGGCCGTTGATGACAGGCACGCGCGAATGCGCGGCAAAGCGCTCGATGATTTCCTGGCCGAAGGTGCGGATCATGATGATGTCGCACATGCGCGACATCACCTGTGCCGCGTCTTCCACCGGTTCGCCGCGGCCGAGCTGGCTGTCACGGGTATTCAGGTAGATCGCCGCGCCGCCGAGTTGGTGCATGCCGGCTTCGAACGACAGGCGGGTACGGGTCGAATTCTTTTCGAACACCATCACCAAGGTACGGTCGAGCAGCGGATGGTGCGGTTCGTAATTCTTGAACTTGCACTTGATGAGACGGCTACGTTCGATCACGTATTCGTATTCGTCCAGCGTGAAGTCGGAGAACTGCAGAAAGTGTTTGATTGCCATAAATGAAAACGGCGGCGAGGGTGGCGCCTGCCGCCGGAGTTTGTGTAAGCCGTTCAATTATAAGGGTTTTGTGCCTGAAAGGACAGCCCGTCTGAGCCGGCAAGGGGAGGCGCTTTGCCGAGGCCGCAGTGGAAGTTTGACATCGAGAATCCATGCCCGGAATCCATACCCTTGTTCCATGATCAAGCTCAAGCTTCAGCTTGAGCATCCTCACACTTCCATCCCGCCGAATCTTCATCCTGCCTGAGGGCGAACACGGAGTCCTAAACCTCACAGGAGAATCGTTATGAAACACGGGTCGTTGGCTGTTTTGTTTTCTGCCGTTTGCATGAGCATGGTCGCCTGTGGCGGCAGCGACCCGGCCGCGCCTCTCTCGAATACAACGGGAACGGAAAATTCGGGCGGCGGCGGCACTTCGGGCTCCAGCAATGAACTGCCCGGTAATCCGGCCGGCGGAGGAACCTCGGCTTCCAACGGCGATGCGGCACTTCCCTTGCTCAAGCTCATTACCGATCAGGTCCTGTTTTCCGGAACCGCCGTCACGCTCGAACAGATCGCCGCCAAGCCTGATGCTCCGGACGGTGCCGGCCTTCTCTTCCCCCGGAGCGCCGAATCGCCTCTCACTTCCTTCGGCTTCCGTCCCCAGTCCAACAACAGGCCGACCGCCACCGGCGATACGCAGCGCGTATCCCTCTTGCTATCCATGGTGCAGCGCCCCGACACGGTGCCGGCTGGCCGGGTGGCACAAATGTTCCAGTTCGAGTTCGACCAGGTGGACATCGTGATCAGCGCGGACCATGACGTCGTGAAGGTCAGCTTCCCTCCCGGCGCGCAGGCCTGGGTCTATTTCAGAAACGCTGCAGGGGAACAGGTCAACGCCAATACGGCTGCCGTGACCCAGGACACGGTGACGCTGCAACCGATCTTCGACGACACGACCAGCGACTACCTGAGCTTCAACATGCAGCCGGCCATGCAAGCCATTTTTGCAGCCGCCGCCAACACGCTGACGCAGCCCGTGCTTGCCACGATTTCCTCGATGGCAGGCACCTTCGACGTGAAAATCACGGTCTCCGGGGTGGTGATGGAAGACCAGAATCTGATTGCACTACCGACGATTTCCACCACCCTTGGCAACTCGACCCTGCCGGCCGTGACGGGACCCACGATGAGCGGCGTGATCGATGTCGTTGCGCAGTGACAGTGGTGGCGACCCGGTAAGCTCGCGCATTTGATACCGCAGGTTCCGGCTGAGCGGCGGGACAGGCGACCGTCTTGCCGGCGATCGAACCGCGTTGTAGATGGAGTGCCGCGTCGCCGAGCTAGCGCATGCCGGTTTTGAACGACAGGCGAGTACGGGTCAAATTCTTTTCGAATACCGTCACCAAGATACGGTCGAGCAGCGGGTGGTACGGTTCGTAATTCTTGAGCTTGCACTTGATGAGACGGCTACGTTCGATCACGTATTCGTATTCGTCCAGGTGAAGTCGAAGAACTGCAGGAAAGTCACTGTTCGGGTCGAGCATTGCCATCAAAATATTTTCCTTAATTTCTGTATTGACAGAAATTAAGGAAAAATTTAAGCTGCAGTCATGGAACTCAAACCCGTCGCACAAAAATTCATACTCCATTGGGGCGAGATGGGCACCCGTTGGGGCGTGAACCGGACCGTCAGCCAGATTCACGCGTTGCTGTACATGGCAGGCCGGCCGATGGATGCCGAAGAGATCGCGGAAACGCTGGGCGTAGCCCGCTCCAATGTCTCCAACAGCCTGAAGGAGCTGCAGGGCTGGAAACTGGTGAAGGTGGCGCACATCATGGGCGAGCGTCGTGACCATTTCGAAACTTCACTGGATGTGTGGGAGTTGTTCCGTACCGTGGTGCGTGAGCGCAAGGAGCGCGAGTTCGATCCGACTGTTGCCACTCTGCGCGAATGCCTCGCCAGTCCCGATCTCGGGCAGGAAGACAAAGCGGCACAGGAAAGGATCGCCCAGACCTTGGCATTGACGGAGACGTTGACCACCTGGGCGGATGAAATGCTGCGCCTGGAACCGTTGACCTTGATGAAGCTGTTGAAGATGGGTGCGTCGGTCCAGAAGTTCGTGCGGGGCAATGACAGGAATGGAAGCCGGAAGGGGAAGTAAGCAAGTCCATCCCGAGGTGAAAACAAGCGCTTGATTAAATATCACGAGAGAAGAATTTCATGAGCCTTGCCCCGGAACTCACTCTGTATTTTGATGGCTATTGCCCTTTTTGCGCTGCCGAGATGCAAAGGCTGCGGCGCTGGGACGCAGCGGGTCGACTGGGGTTCATTGATATTTCGGAACCGGATTTCGATCCGACTCCATTGGGCGTAGACCTGGCAGCACTTGACCGCGCACTGCACAGCATGACTGCCGCAGGCAGTTTGCTGGTTGGTCTCGACAGCATTCTGGCCGCCTATACGCTGGTCGGCCGGGGCTGGCTGGTAATGCCGTTGCGGATACCGCTGCTGCGCCCCTTGCTGGCGCGCTTCTATTTATGGTTCGCCCGCAATCGTTACCGCTTTTCGCGCTGGATCGGGTATCGGCCCATCTCACAGTGCGAGAACGGCGCGTGCCAACCGATCAATCCATTCTTCCGGAGTCGTTGAGGTCAGCGGCAACCAGTTTCCCTCCAGCGTCAAAGAGGCACACATGCAATCCAAAACCGCAAGAACCTGGCTGGTGCGATGGATGTACGCAACGGCGTTGACGCACCTCTTGGCAGGCATTCTGCTGCCATGGATTGGCAACGCCGCCATGTTTGACGCCTACCATCGCAGCATCGAAACCGCGTTCTGGGGGCTTGGCGCTCCGTCTGCCGCACGGGCGCAGCAAGTGTGGCGGATTTCCTTGTTCGGGCCGACGGTACAAGGTTTGTCGCTCTGGATGCTTGCCTTGATTCGCATTGGCGAGCGTCAGCACAGTACATTCGCCTGGGGAGCTCTGTTTCTTGGCATCGCTCTCTGGGCGCCACAGGATATGTTGATTTCTCTGCGGGCGGATTGCTGGATGCATGTATGGCTGGACTGCTTCGCAGTCGCCAGCATGCTTCCGCCTTTGGCAGGGC
Organism: uncultured Noviherbaspirillum sp.; assembly: GCA_966211585.1. GTDB lineage: Bacteria > Pseudomonadota > Gammaproteobacteria > Burkholderiales > Burkholderiaceae_D > Noviherbaspirillum. The sequence continues at coordinate 9,118 of CBIHNU010000039.1, forward strand.
TCTGGCTGCTGGATCGGACAGCCCCCGCAATCAATTGAAGCAGGAACTTCCGGGAGAAAAAATGAACAGGCATATGAACGATGCGGCTACCGGGCCTTCCGAGGGGGAGTTGTTCAAGAAAATTCTTGGCCCGGAATGGCGGAAGCTGCACCCCGATATCCAACGTCGCTTCGACAAGAATCCGGTGCCGGGGAAACCGCTACGCTACGCCGGCTCCCTGAGCGAGCTGAAATGCTCGGTCATTGGCAAGGTGTTCGGCTACATCACGACACCCTTGATCCAGGGAGCATTGATTCCATTTGACGACGCCGATTTTCCGGTCGATATCCAGGTGTATTCCAAGCCGGATTCGTCCGCGATTTTCAAGCAGCGGATTTATCGGCTACATGGCCGCAAGCCGATTCGGTTCACCTCCTGGATGCGCGAAAGCAGCAGCGGCGAAGTGCTGGAATACGTCGGCATGGGGTTAGGCATGAAGCTGCTGCTTCACGTGCAGGACAGGAATTTGCACTTCACCAGCGATGGCTACTTCTGGCAGATTTTCGGTTGGCGTATTCCTTTGCCTGGCGTCCTCACGCCGGGCAAAACCTTCCTGTGCCATCAGAACGAAAACGCGAGTCGCTTCAATATCCGCATTGAAATCAAGCACAGTCTGTTCGGAACCACCTTCAGGCAAGTCGGCGTCTTTCATGAAGTGCAGGCCGCTGCGGAGGAGATCGGGCAGCAGGAAGCAGTGAATCCGGAGGTGGCGTGATGGCGGCTACGCACCTGCTGGCGCTGCAACTGATGGCAGTCCAAGGCTGTCTGGGGGCATTCGATACCCTCTATCACCATGAGTTGACCGAGGCATTGGCGCAGCGGCGCAGTGCATTGCGCGAGCTGTCGATTCACGCCGCACGGGCACTGATCTATGGTGTGCTCTTCGTCGGTCTGTCTGCCTGGACATGGCATGGCGCCTGGTCGCTGGTTTTGCTGGCTGTGTTTGGCATCGAAATCGTATTGACTCTGTGGGATTTCGTGATCGAAGACCGGACTCGGCTGCTGCCGGCAAGCGAGCGCATCACGCATACCCTCCTGGCGATCAATGGAGGCGCCTTCATTACCTTGCTGGCCCTGAATGCGCCCGCGTGGTTGCAGCAACCAACCGCCTTGCAATGGCAGCCGCATGGACTCTTGAGCTGGTTCCTGGCGGTATGCGGGTTGGGAGTGGGTCTTTCCGGTTTGCGGGATGCCTTTGCCGTAATGCATATCCGGAAGCAGATGCTGCATGATGCAGGATTGCCGTTGATTCATTTCGGCGACATTGCCCAGCAGGTTCTGGTCACTGGTGCCACGGGATTCATTGGTCAGCAACTGGTACATGCGTTGCTGGCGGATGGCCATCAAGTGACGGCGCTGACGCGCAATCCGAAAGCAGCGGCGTGGCTGTTCGACGGCAAAGTGCAATGCATTGCGAGCATGGAAGAGTTGGCGCCGTCGCGGCGCATCGATGTGATCGTTAATCTGGCCGGCGCACGTATCCTTGGCTGGCGTTGGACAGCAGCACGTCAAGCAGCCTTGCGTCGCAGTCGCATCGATTTGACACAAAGACTGGTCGCCTGGATCGCCGTGGCCGAGCACAAGCCACGCTTGCTGCTGTCTGCTTCCGCGATCGGTTATTACGGCGTGCAGCCGAAAGGCGACAATACGGTCTTGAACGAGGATAGCGCGCCCCAGGCGATTTTCATGTCCGAACTTTGTCAGGACTGGGAGCGCGCAGCAGGCGCGGCCAGCATCAGTGCCGTTCGGGTTGCATGCATGCGCCTGGGTTTGGTGTTCGGCGAACAGGGGCCGCTGCCGATGATGCTCATGCCTTTCAAACTCGGCATAGGCGGCAGAATAGGCCGGGGCAATCAATGGCTTTCCTGGATCCATGTGCGCGACGTGCTTCGCGGCATGGCGCATGTTTGGCATGCGGATAGCGTGTCTACCATGACGACCGCTGTACAAGTCTACAACTTCACCGCGCCACAAAGCGTAACTCAGAAGCAGTTCAGCCGGGTAGCAGCGAAGGTATTGCATCGCCCCTGCCTGTTGCCGATGCCGGGTTGGCCGATGCAGCTGATGCTCGGCAAGCAGGCGAATCTGCTGCTGGAAGGACAACGTGTCGCGCCGACCCGCTTGCAGGCGACCGGTTTTTCATTCGATTATCCGGACCTGGAAGGCGCACTGCAAAGTGTGTGTTGATGGGACGGCACACTTATGATCATCGTTCAGACGAGACATCTCAATACCCGATGGTCTGAGACGCTTCATGCACCAATTGCCGATAAAGTTCATGACGGATTTTTGCAATCTGCCCATGCTTCACCGCTGTCAGTACCGCACATCCGGGTTCGTTCAAATGATGGCAATTGTAGAAACGGCACTGCCCCAGATATGGCGTGAATTCAGTGAAGGCGCGCTCCAGCATACCCTCTGTCAAATGGTGCAGGCCGAATTCCTGAAAGCCGGGCGAATCGATGACGCAGGTATCGGGGCCAATTTGATACAGCCGGGTAAAGGTGGTCGTGTGTTTGCCGGAATCGAGTGCGGCGGATATTTCCCGCGTGGCGATGTCGGCGTCCGGCACCAGCAGGTTGATCAGTGAGGACTTGCCCATACCGGACTGCCCGATCAGAATGGTCGACTGACCGGACAGTAGCGGCAGCAGCGTATTGCGTGTCGCTTCGGGAGATGCGACAGCCGACACTTCGTGTATCGGATAGCCCAGCGACGCGTACAACGCCAGTCGTTCGCGCGTTTGCGGCAGCAAATTGGTGACGTCGATTTTGTTCAGTACGATATGCGCGGCAATGCCGCCGGCTTCCGCGGCCACCAGCGCGCGCGACACCAGATCGTCGGAAAATCCCGGTTCGGTCGCGACGACGACGAACAATTGCGTCAGATTCGCCGCAAGCAGTTTCGATTTGTATTGGTCGGAGCGATACAGCAGCGTCTTGCGCTCGCCGATCGATTCGATCACGGCCTGGTTCGGCGAGGTCCGCTTCAGATTGACGCTATCGCCGACTGCGACATCGCTTTTCTTCCCCCTGGTAACGCATTGCAGTTTCTCGTTACCTGCCAAGGCCAGATAGTGACGACCGTGTGCAGCGATGATCGTGCCGAGTGCCTCGCTCATCGCTTAATGCGCGGCTTGCCGGAAAATCGCATCGACCTTTGCAGCGCAGATGAAATCGTTCTCGGAAATACCGCCGCGACCGCCGTTGACCGAGTGCGTGTCGAATTTGACCGCGCAGCGGTTATAGGTCACGACCAATTCCGGATGATGATCTTCAACGTGAAACAGGTAAGCGATGGCGTTCACGAAAGCCATGGTTTCATAATAATTTTTGAACGCAAAGCTTCTGACAAGCTTGCCTTCCTGCAGCGCCCATCCTTCCACTGCTGTCAAATGATCGGCGATCTGCCGTTCGTCCAGCGCGGTTTCCAGATGTCTGCATTGCTTTCCGAGAAGTTCGGTTGTTGTTGTCATGGCGGTCACCTTTAACGGTTCGCAAGGAGTTGATGAATCCGCACGGTGGCGGGAGGATGGGAATCGTAGAACGCCGAGTGAACCGGGTCGGGCGTCAGTGTCGACGCATTGTCTTCATACAGTTTCACCAGCGCTGCTACCAGGTCGTGCGGGTTGGTGTGTTTTGCCGCAAACGCGTCGGCTTCGAATTCATGCTTGCGCGACGTGATCGACGTGAGCGGCGACAGCAGGAACGTGAATACCGGCAGCACCAGCATGAACAGGATCAGCGCCATCGCATCGTTGTTGGCAATCAGCATAGGATCGACACCGAGCCCGGAATAAAACCAGGCCTGCGTTTTCAGATAGCCGAGCAGCGCCAGAAAGCCGAGCGACACCAGGAACATCACCGCGATGCGCTTGAGTACGTGCTTCAGCTTGAAGTGGCCGAGCTCGTGCGCCAGCACTGCTTCGATTTCCTGCGGCGCCAGTCGTGCAAGCAGGGTGTCGAAGAACACGATGCGTTTGGCCGCGCCGAAACCGGAGAAGTAAGCATTGCCGTGTGCGCTACGCTTCGAGCCGTCCATCACGAACAGGCCTTGCGACGCGAAGCCGACACGCTGCATCAGGCCTTCGATACGGGCGCGCAGGCTGTCGTCCTGCAGCGGCGTGAACTTGTTGAACAACGGCGCGATCACGGTCGGATACAGCACCAGCATCAGCAATTGGAATCCGCTCCAGACTACCCATGCATACAGCCACCACAGCTCACCGGACTTGTCCATCAGTGTCAGGATGATCCAGATCAGCGGCAGGCCGATCACGATGCCAAGCATCGCATTCTTGATCATGTCCGTGAGATACAGGCGCAGCGTCATCTTGTTGAAGCCGAACCGGGCTTCGAGCACAAACTGCCTGTAGTAATCGAAAGGCAGCTCGATCACTGCTGAAATGCATCCGAATGCAGCGAGCAAGGCAAGCTGGTAGGTCATGCCCGGACCGGTCAGCTTGAATATCGCGATTGCGAGCGCCTGCAGTCCGCCCAGCAATGTAAAGCCGATCAGTACCGCGCTGTTGACGAACATCGTCAGCAGACCATATTTGGTCTTGGCGATTGTATAGTCGGCTGCCTTCTGGTGTGCATACAATGGAATCTTCTCGGCGAATTCGGCCGGTACCGCGTTGCGATGGGCGAGCACATGGCGAATGTGGCGCGAGCCGAGCCAGAAGCGGACGATCAGGGTGACGATGAGAAAGCCGACGAATAATGCCGAAAATGCGAGTGAAGACATGCTGTGCCTGTGAGAAAATGGACGTTTGACCGATGGCAGGCCCAAGGAAAACAAATTATGTCACAAGCTATTGAATCCCATATCCCGGAAAATGCGCCCGCCCGCCCCAACGAATTCAACCTGATCTGGGTTGACATGGAAATGACGGGACTCGATCCGGATACCGATCGCATCATCGAGGTGGCGGTTGTCGTCACCGATCCGGATTTGAACGTGCTGGCCGAAGGTCCGGTTTTCGCGATTCATCAAGCCGATGAAACGCTGAACAAGATGGATGCCTGGAACAAGGGTACTCATGGCCGTTCCGGGCTGATCGACCGCGTGAAGGCGTCGACAGTGACGGAGGCGGATGCCGAGACTGCGCTGATCGCTTTCCTGAAACACTTCGTGCCGGCAGGCAAATCGCCGATGTGCGGCAATTCCATATGTCAGGACCGTCGCTTCATGGCACGCGGCATGCCGAAACTCGAAGCATTCTTTCATTATCGCAATCTCGACGTATCGACACTGAAGGAATTGTGCAAGCGCTGGAAGCCGGAAATCGCGGGCGGCTTCAAGAAGCACCAGAAACATACGGCGCTGGCCGATATTATCGAGTCCGTGGAAGAGCTGCGCTATTACCGCGAGCATTTCATCAAGATCTGATATTGCTGACATTGCCGCTTCTTCATCACCGGCTCGCTGCGGTTGGACTTCGTCCGTAAGAGCCTTTAAACTTCAGTCCTTTTTTAAGGCGCATCATGGCCTCCGCCCCAGATATTCCGTCGACCGATTCTGTCGAAGCCGCTTCCGATTCCCATAAAGTACCGACCGAACTGATCGCCCGCGAAGTTGCGCGACGCCGCACTTTCGGCATCATTTCCCACCCGGACGCCGGCAAGACAACGCTGACCGAAAAACTGCTGCTGTTTTCGGGCGCGATCCAGCTTGCCGGCACGGTGAAGGCGCGCAAAAGCGGCCGCCATGCGACGTCGGACTGGATGGAGATCGAAAAGCAGCGCGGCATTTCGGTTGCCAGTTCGGTCATGCAGTTCGAGTACCGCGAGCATGTGGTCAACCTGCTCGATACACCGGGCCACCAGGATTTTTCCGAGGATACCTATCGCGTGCTGACCGCGGTCGACTCGGCGTTGATGGTGATCGATGCGGCCAAGGGCGTGGAAGAGCAAACGATCAAGCTGCTCAACGTATGCCGCATGCGCGCCACGCCTATCCTGACGTTCATGAACAAGATGGACCGCGAAACGCGCGATCCGCTGGAACTGCTGGATGAAGTGGAATCGGTGCTGAAGATCCAGTGCGCGCCGGTCACCTGGCCGATCGGCATGGGCAAGAATTTCCGCGGCGTCTACCATCTGCTGCGCGACGAGATCCTGCTGTTCAAGGCGGGTTCGGAACGCGCGGATCAGGAATTCGAAGTCATCAAGGGGATCAACAATCCTCGCCTGGTCGAGATGTTTCCGCTCGAAATCGAACAGCTCAAGATGGAAGTCGAACTGGTGCACGGCGCCTCGCATCCGTTCGAACTCGACGCCTTTCTGGCCGGCACGCAAACGCCGGTATTCTTCGGGTCGGCGATCAACAATTTCGGCGTGCGCGAAATCCTCAACGCCTTGCTCGACTGGGCGCCGGCGCCGCGTCCGCGTGACGCCACCGTGCGTTCGGTGGAGCCGGTCGAGGCGCCGTTCTCCGGCTTCGTGTTCAAGATCCAGGCCAACATGGACCCGGCGCATCGTGACCGCATTGCCTTCCTGCGCGTGTGCTCCGGCCGCTTCGAGCGAGGCATGAAGGTGAAGCACCTGCGCCTCAACCGGGAGGTCAAGGTTTCCAGTGTCGTGACCTTCATGGCGTCCAGCCGCGAGCAGGTTGAAGAAGCGTATGCCGGCGACATCATCGGCTTGCCGAATCACGGCAACATGCAGATCGGCGACAGTTTCTCCGAGGGGGAGGCACTGCAATTCACCGGCATCCCGTATTTCGCGCCGGATTTTTTCCGTTCGGTACGCATCCGCAATCCGCTGAAGATCAAGCAGTTGCACAAGGGACTGCAACAGCTTGGCGAAGAGGGCGCGGTGCAGGTATTCAAGCCGGTCCATGGCGGCGACCTGATTCTCGGCGCTGTCGGTGTATTGCAGTTTGAAGTGGTCGCCAGCCGCCTGCTGAACGAATATGGCGTCGATGCGGTATTCGAGGGCACCAGCATCAGCAGTGCGCGCTGGGTCTCATGCGACGACAAGCGCGCACTGGCCGATTTTGAAAAGTCGTCGGCCGGCGGCAATATCGCGTTCGATGCCTCCGGCAACATGGCCTACCTCGCCACCTCCGGCGTCAATCTCAAGCTCACCCAAGAGCGTTGGCCGCAATTGACCTTCCATGCAACCCGCGAGCATGCAGCAAAGTTGGGTTAGACAATAGTTCGGATTCCGGATCACGCCCGCGCAGATTGCGGTCGTGGTCCGGGACGCCGGACTCGGCAAGTCCTCGTCATTCTATCCACGTCGAAATAATCCGCCTGTTCGGACAGGCTGGATTCGTCCTGCGTTGTTGCGCAGTTGGCTGCAAATGATTCCGTTTTTATATCGAAAGCGCGGCTGTTAGCCGATGTTCAAGAAGCGTTTGCGATATATCAAATATGGACAAATCGGCCAGCCTATACTCTCCCAACACTTTTTTGACGCCCCTTCAACCCCGTTTATTGCGTATCGACAATTGGCCGAGTGCTCGCTGTTTGTCGCTTCGCAACGGAATGCACAAGGAGCCCTTATGCTGACTGCCACTTATTCTCTCGTTGCCATTTCCGCCGAACAGGAAAAAGCCCACGGTATTCTTTCGAGATTGCATCAATATGTCCAGAGCGCCTGGCAAGGCCTGCAAAACGTCGATCTTGCTTTTCTCGATGCGGCCTTCAATCGACTTCTTCAGTTCGACGACTATTGCCGCAACCGCAAGGTCGAACGTTATCTGATCCCGGCACTGCGTTGCACCACGCGCGAAGCGGATGCGCTGATTGCCGAACTTGAGGCGCTGAGCGCGCGCGGCGCAGAGATTCTCCATGCAGTGGGGCGCCACTTGGCCAGCGCACTGGAAGTCAGCAGCGTCCGGGCCGGAGAGATATGTCATTCGATGGAGCTTTATTGCCGCAGCTTGTCGACTCGCTTGAAGAAGGAAGACGATTTGCTGTTTCCCGTCGCTCGCCGCTTGCTGTCGGTTGAGGAATGGTTTTCACTCGCGGCAAAATTCCTGGCGGATGATGCCGAGGCATCCGGGCGCAGGCGGCCCTCCGCAATTGCGCCTTATTCAACTGCCACTGCAGCACAATCGAACGCAGGCGCAAACTGATTAATTCCCCCTCGATTGCGGCTCTTGCGCCGCGGCAGGTTTCTTGGCATGGTGAGGTCCTTGATTTTCACAAGGCCTTACATGCCGAAAATACTCACATTTACCCGATTCTCGCTGCGCGATTTTCTTGTCGCCGCAGGCCCGGCGGTGATTGCCATTGCAACGACTTGCCTGCTCGCCTACTGGCTGGTCGATCCTTCGCCGCCATCGCAGCTGACGATGTCCACCGGACAGGAAAACAGTGCGTATGAGACGTTCGGCAAGAAATACGCCGACGCGCTGGCGAAGTTCGGCATTCATGTGGCATTGAAGCGCTCGCTGGGATCGCAGGAGAATCTGCTGCGGTTGAACGATCCGGATTCCGGGGTCGATGTCGCGTTCGTGCAGAGCGGCTCGACCGAGCAGGAAGAGGCCGAGCGCAAAGGGCTGGTCTCTCTCGGTAGCCTGTTCACCGAACCGGTCTGGCTGTTTTTCCGCGATACCCGGAAGATCACCAGCCTGACCCAGCTCAAGGGCTTGAAAATCAATGTCGGGCCGGAGGGGACCGGCGTCCCCGAACTGTTCCGCAAGCTGTTGTCGGTCAATGGCGTGGAGCCGAAAGACCTCAAGCTTGGTGCACTTGAAAACACGCCTGCCACGGTTGCGCTGCTCGACGGCCGGATCGATGGCCTCGTTTTCAGCTCGGCACCGGACGCGCCGCTGATCCAGATGCTGTTGCAGACACCCGGCATCCGGCTGTTCGATTTCACGCAAGCCGAAGCCTATACCCGACGCTTCCCATTTTTGTCGCATGTGGTTCTGCCGCGCGGGATCGTCGATCTTGGGCGCGACCTGCCGCCGCGGGACTATCAACTGATCGCACCGACCGCCACACTGGTGGCGCGCGCCGACCTGCATCCGGCGCTGGTCGATCTGCTGGTGCAGTCCGCCTCCGATATTCATGGCGACGCCGGCTGGTTCCATCGGAAGGACGAGTTTCCGACCGCGAGCTTCACCGAAATCCCGGTATCGCCGGCCGCGCAGAAGTTCTACAAGAACGGGCCGCCGCTGTTGCAGCGCTACCTGCCGTTCTGGCTGGCCAATTTCTTCGGGCGGATGTGGGTGGTGGTGGTGGCGCTCGGCGCGCTGGTGCTGCCGCTGTCGCGCATCATCCCGCCGATCTATGTATGGAAGGTGCGTTCGCGCGTCTATCGCTGGTATGGTCAGTTGCGAGCGGTGGAGCAGGCGATAGAAGATGTGCCGCGCGATGCGCCGCAGAGTATTTATGCGGCTCAGTTGCATCGTCTGAACGAAATCGAGGAGCGTGTCAACCGGATCTCGATTCCACTGTCGTTCGCCGACGAGTTATACGGCCTGCGCAGCCACATCAATTTCGTGCGTCGCCGGGTACAGGGCTTGCTGGAGGCGAAATAGCCAGTGCCTGCGCATTGCCGTCATGCGCCGATCCAGGGCAATCCCGCCTTGCACCAGCCGCCCAGCGTCTTCCGGTGCCCTTGTGCGTCCTTGTCGCCTTCGAAACCTTCGAGGATATCGAAGCAGTTCGCATATCCGTGTTCCGTCGCAAGTTTGGCTGCGTGACGCGAACGCACGCCGGAGCGACACAGGAACAGCAGCATGTCGTCCTTGTCGGCGGCTGCGGCCAACTGTTCGACGAAGGCGGGGTTGGGCGTCCCGCCCGGATACAGGCTCCACTGTACGGCCAGATGTTGCGTATCCGGGATTGCGACGCGGCCCACCCAGTCACGCTCGGCATTGGTCCGGACATCCACCAGCTTGATGCCGGCATCGTTCCGGATCAGTTCGTATGCCTCCTGCGGAGTGACGGCACCGGCATACGGAAGCTGGTTTTCCTTGCCGCGCAGGCGCGCGGTCGAAAGAGGTGAGGCGGTCATCTTGTCCTTTCGATAGGGGAAACGCTTGATTTTAGCGCGCCTGCACCGCGACTAGTGATGGATGCGGATATGCACCAAAATAAGGCAAAAATTTACTGCTCGCAAGATGTGCGCACAAAAAAGGTGCGAATATTTGATGATGCACCAACTTTGTGCGAAGAGGCGGTTCCGGATCAGCTGCTAAAAATATTTCAACATCGCACTATTCCGGGTAATTTGAACGCTTCATGAGGCTGCGCAAAACGTCTTTTTCTAAAAGTCGATGGCATGGAATCTGCTATCATCCCCGGCTGAGTTCTGGTCGTACATTCTGGCGCCGCGTCCCGCGCGTGCTGCACATGGTCGGCTCACAACCAATTCGCAAAAATTCCGTACCACTTTGCTCATTTTAGGAGATTCGCATGGCAATGACGGCCGCAGAGGTCTTGAAGATGGCGAAAGACAACGAAGTCAAGTTCGTTGATTTTCGTTTTGCAGACACCCGAGGCAAGGAACAGCACGTTACCGTTCCGGTTTCGCAATTCGGCATCGATAAGTTCGAGTCCGGCCATGCATTCGACGGTTCGTCGATCGCCGGCTGGAAGGGTATCGAAGCCTCCGACATGCTGCTGATGCCGGACCCGAACACTGCCAACATCGACCCGTTCATGGAAGAGACGACGCTGTTCATGCAGTGCGACGTGATCGAGCCATCCGACGGCAAAGGCTACGACCGCGATCCGCGCTCGATCGCCAAGCGCGCTGAAGCCTATCTGAAATCCTCCGGCCTGGGCGACACCGCCTACTTCGGTCCGGAACCCGAATTCTTCATCTTCGACAGCGTACGCTGGAAAGTCGACATGTCGGGCTGCTTCGTGAAGATCGATTCCGAAGAAGCTTCCTGGAGCACCAGCGAGAAGCTCGAAGGCGGCAACACCGGCCATCGTCCGACCGTCAAGGGCGGCTACTTCCCGGTTCCGCCGGTCGACAGCTTCCAGGACATGCGCTCGGAAATGTCGCTGATCCTCGAAGCGATGGGCATTCCGGTTGAAGTGCATCACCACGAAGTCGCCGGCGCCGGCCAGAACGAGCTCGGCACCAAGTTTTCCACGCTGGTGGAGCGTGCCGACTGGACCCAGAACCTGAAATACGTGGTCTGGAACGTTGCGCACACCTACGGCAAGACCGCGACCTTCATGCCGAAGCCGATCGTTGGCGACAACGGTTCGGGCATGCACGTGCACCAGTCCGTGTGGAAAGATGGCCAGAACCTGTTCGCAGGCGACGGTTATGCCGGCCTGTCCGAGTTCGCGCTGTACTACATCGGCGGCATCATCAAGCATGCACGCGCGCTGAACGCGATCACCAACCCAGGCACCAACTCGTACAAGCGTCTGGTTCCCGGTTACGAAGCGCCGGTCAAGCTGGCTTACTCGGCCCGCAACCGCTCGGCATCGATCCGTATTCCGCACGTGGCAAACCCGAAGGGTCGCCGTGTTGAAGCGCGCTTCCCGGATCCGCTGGCCAATCCGTACCTGTGCTTTGCAGCTCTGCTGATGGCCGGCCTGGACGGCGTGCAGAACAAGATTCATCCGGGCGAAGCAGCGTCGAAAGACCTGTACCACCTGCCGCCGGAAGAAGACGCGCTGATCCCGACCGTCTGCTCGTCGCTCGACCAGGCGCTCGAATACCTGGACAAGGACCGCGAGTTCCTGACCCGTGGTGGCGTGTTCAGCGACAGCATGATCGACGCTTATATCGAGCTGAAGATGCAGGAAGTCCAGCGCTTCCGCATGACCACGCACCCGATCGAGTTCGACATGTACTACTCGCTGTAATCGCAGCGACGCGCCGTCAGGCGAACAAAGCGGGGAAAGCTTCGGCTTTCCCCGCTTTTTGTTTTGGGGAACTGTTGCGAGTTAAAGCATTCTGCGCACGAATGTTTGTAAAGCCTTGATTGTTATCCTAAACTAATAGGCGCTTTAATAGTTCCCTAAAAGAAAGATTATGAGAAAACAACTTGCCGGTCTGCTCCTGCTCCTCACTGCTACCGGATATGTGTATGCGGAGAGCGACGTTTATTTGTGTGTTGACGAGTTCGGCAAGAAAGAATACAAGAACACCGGGCTCACCAAGGGTTGCAAGAAGATTGACTTGCCCGGCATCACAATGATCCCGGCGCCGCCCAAGCGAGCGCTACAGACGGCATCCACGAAGCCGGCATCCGGGGCGCCATCCGATTTTCCCAAGGTCGACAGCGGAACACAAAAGGCGCGCGACAACGATCGCAGGAAGATTCTGCTGGAAGAAATGAAAAACGAGGAACAAAAGCTCGCCGACCTGAAAAAGGATTTCAACAATGGCGAGCCGGAACGTCTCGGCAACGAACGCAATTACGCGAAATATCAGGAACGCGTCGCAACCATGAAGGAAGATATCGGTCGCAGCGAAAAGAATATCGAAGCCTTGAAGCGTGAACTCGACAATCTCAAGGGCTCGCCTCAGTAGGTATGACGCTTGCTTGAGCAAGGCCGCGTAATGCGGCCTTTACTTTTTGGACCTCCGTGAAAACACCAGTCACTTCGCTCGACGGCCTCGATCTGCTTTCATCGGCGGTCGTCATTCTCGACGGCGCCAGTCGCATCACCTATGTGAACGCGGCAGCGGAAAATCTGCTTGAAAACTCGTTCAAGGCGCTTGCGCATCAGAAGCTCGAAACCTTGTTCCTGAACGGCGAGCATCTGACCGAGGTATTCCGGGAAGCCTTGCGGCATCAGTTTGCCGACAAGCGGCTCGACCTGACGCTGGAGCGTGCCGGACGCGAACCGTTGCAGGTGCATGTGATCGTGACGGCACTGGACAGCCGCGAAACGCCGGTACTGATCGAGCTGCGCGAAAACGTACAGCAACTGAAGCTGGATCGCGAGGAGCGCCTGCTTGACCAGAGCCTGGCCAACAAGGAGCTGATCCGCAACTTGGCACATGAAATCAAGAACCCACTGGGTGGCATTCGCGGTGCCGCGCAGTTGCTGGAGCTGGAGCTGCCGGAGCGACACCTGAAGGAGCTCGGCGAATATACGCAGGTCATCATCAAGGAAGCCGATCGGCTGCAGACGCTGGTCGATCGCCTGCTGGCGCCGCACCGACGCCCGCATATCGTTGGCGACGTCAACATTCATGAAGTATGCGAACGGGTACGCAGCCTGATCGTCGCCGAATTCCCGAACGGGCTCACGATCAAGCGCGATTACGATCTGTCGGTACCCGAATTCCGCGGCGACAAGGAACAGCTGATCCAGGCGGTATTGAACATCGTTCACAACGCGGCGCAGGCGCTCTCCGAACGCATGAAAAGCGGCGACGCGCAGCTGACACTGCAAACCCGCATCGCACGCCAGGTGACGCTCGCGAAGGTGCGTTACAGGCTGGCATTAGACTTGCATATCATCGACAATGGACCGGGCATCCCGTCCGACATCCAGGATCGCATTTTTTATCCGCTCGTTTCAGGACGCGAGGGCGGAAGCGGATTGGGGTTGACGCTGGCGCAAACCTTCGTGCAGCAGCACATGGGTGTGATCGAATGCGAAAGCAGGCCGGGATGCACCGACTTCAGGATTTTGATACCGCTGCCTTGAAGGCAATGAGGAGCGCCTTGATTGGCTCTTCGAAACGGGTTGCGGGTATCAATGCCGACACACGCAGGGATACTGAAGACTATATGAAGCCAATCTGGATTGTTGACGACGACGAATCGATTCGCTGGGTGCTTGAAAAGGCCCTCGCCCGTGAAAACCTTGCGACCAGGAGCTTCGCCAACGCGCATGATGCGATGGAGGCGCTGCAGACCGGCCTTCCGCAGGTACTGGTTTCCGATATTCGGATGCCCGGCGAATCCGGGCTCAAATTGCTGCAGGCGGTCAAGGCCAAACATCCCGGGCTGCCGGTCATCATCATCACCGCATTCTCCGATCTCGATTCCGCGGTGGCCGCGTTCCAGGGTGGTGCATTCGAATACCTGGCGAAGCCGTTCGACGTCGACAAGGCGGTCGAACTGATCCGGCGCGCGCTGGAAGAAAGCCTGCGCGAATCGGATGTCGAGCAGGTGTCGGCCGAGACGCCGGAAATTCTCGGACAGGCGCCGGCGATGCAGGATGTGTTCCGCGCGATCGGCCGGCTGTCGCAGTCGAATGTCACGGTGCTGATCACTGGCGAATCGGGCACCGGCAAGGAACTGGTGGCGCGCGCGCTGCACAAGCACAGTCCGCGCGCGACGCAACCGTATATCGCCTTGAATACCGCCGCGATCCCGAAGGATCTGCTCGAATCGGAACTGTTCGGCCATGAGCGCGGCGCATTCACCGGTGCACAGGCGACGCGGCGCGGCCGCTTCGAACAGGCGGAAAACGGCACGCTGTTCCTCGATGAAATCGGCGACATGCCGTTCGATCTGCAAACCCGCTTGCTGCGCGTGCTGTCGGACGGCCACTTCTATCGCGTCGGCGGGCACCAGCCGTTGAAAGCGAACGTGCGCGTGATCGCGGCGACTCACCAGAACCTGGAACAGCGCGTGAAGGAAGGCTTGTTCCGTGAAGACCTGTATCACCGGCTGAACGTGATCCGTTTGCGCCTGCCCAGCCTGCGCGAGAGGCGCGAAGATATCCCGTTGCTGACGCGGCATTTCCTGGCGCAGAGCGCAAAGCAGTTGGGCGTCGAGGCCAAACGCATGTCCGACGGCGCGATGCAGTTCCTGTCAGGTCTCGACCTGCCGGGCAATGTGCGGCAACTGGAAAATCTGTGCAACTGGATCACGGTGATGGCGCCGGGCCAGACGGTCGAGGTGAAAGACCTGCCGCAAGACCTGACGCAGGGCCAGGAATTCATGCCGTCGGTGACGGCAACGGCTGCCGCCCCGACCGCAGCCATGCCGCAGGCCTTTATGCCGCCGGCGGACAAGCCGTTTCAAGTCCCGTCGAGCGCCAACGCCGCCTTTGTTCCGATGAATACGATTACACCGTCCGGTAACGGCAGCGCAGCCGACAAGACGAGCTGGATCGCTCTACTGGAAAGCGAAGCTGCGCACATGCTTGCAATCGGCCAGCCGGAAGTGATGGATGCACTTGGCCGTCAATTCGAATCCGCGCTGATCAAGACTGCACTGAAGCATACGCATGGCCGCAAGAATGATGCCGCGGTGCGGCTCGGTATCGGCCGCAACACGATTACGCGCAAGATTCACGAATTGGGAATCGACGGTGCAAAGGACGATTGACCGGGGGCGCAGCGGTGTAGCGCGCCAGCGCTCCCGCTCGTCTTGTATGCATGGTCGCAGCGATGTCGATCAGGATGCACTCTTGTCGAATCGCGGTCGCAGTGATCTGGCGCGCTCGCGCCGCATCATGCTGGGGCGCTGATAGGATCGGCCGTTAGAGAAAAAACTTGCTGGAGCGGCCCTTGCCGCTGTCGGGACAGTAGCTTTGAGATGAAAATGCCGTATCACGATTGCCTGCGCGGATAGCCCTCTGCGGTGATTCTGGTCCAGACGCGCTCCTTTTCTTCTTCCGCCATGAATACCCAGTTCGCAACCTCGGCGACCGTGCGGCCGCAGCCGCGGCATACGTCGTCGAAAGTGGTGGAGCAAACCGCAACACAGGGCGTGTCGGGGCGAGAGCCGGAGGAATTTTGCATAATGAAAGCCTAAAAAAACAATGATAGGCGAAAGCATGTACAAACTCTACTACTACCCGGGCAATGCCAATCTGGCGCCGCACATGTTGCTGGAGGAACTCGGCGTCGACTATGAGCTGGTGCTGGTCGACCGGAACAACAATGCGCACAAGAGCCCCGAATACCTGAAGCTCAATCCGGCCGGCCGCATTCCGGTACTGACCGATGACGATCTGGTGCTGTTTGAAAGTGCCGCCATCTGCCTGCACCTGGTCGATCGCCATTCGCAGGCGGCGCTTGCGCCGGCAATCGGCAGTAGCGAGCGGGCGCACTTCTACAAGTGGCTGATGTATCTGACCAACACCGTGCAAGCGGAACTGCTGACCTGGTTTTATCCGGAACGCCTGGCCGACGACGTTGCGGCTATTGCGCAGGTGAAGGCGCATGCGGAAACGCGTGTCGGCGCGATGCTCGACCTGATCGAGAATGCGCTTGCCGATGGCGGCCCGTATTTGTTGGGAGCGCATTACAGCGCGGTCGATCCGTATCTGCTGATGCTGTCGCGCTGGACCAGGATGATGCACTATCCGGCGCGCCAGCGACCCCATCTGGGGCGCTATCTGGACTCGATTGTTTCGCGGCCGGCAGTGCAGCGTGCATTTGCCGGCGAGGGTCTGGCCGCGCCGTTGTTCTGAGCGCATCCGCGTTTTGTTCTAATTGCCCCGATTCAGTTTTCGCCACAAGGTGGTACGGCTGATACCGAGATGCCTTGCCGCGGCTTCGCGGTTGCCGCCGAAACGCGCCAGCACCTGCTCGATGCTTTCCGACGGCGTGGCCGCGCTCGGTGCCGGCAGCACTGCCTGATGGCTGGCGGCTGCCGGCGCGGTCAGCTCCGGTGCCGCGGCCAGCACGAAACCCGACGACAAAGCCTGCAACGGCTCGGCTGCAAGAAACAGCGCAAGCCGTTCCATCAGATTGCGCAATTCGCGCACATTACCGGGCCACGCGTACGATTGCAGCAGCGGTGCGCAGGCGACAAGCTCGGCGTGCAGGTTTGCATGCGGTCGCACGCCGAGCGAGGCGAGTGCGTTCTTCAGGCACCATTCCGCAAGCGGTACCAGATCCTCCGTACGTTCGCGCAGCGGCGAAAGCGTCATGCGCAATACGCTTAGACGGTAGAACAGATCAGCACGGAAGCGGCCATCCTTCACCCGCTGGTCGAGGTCGCAATGGGTGGCGCTGACGATGCGCACGTTCACCGGAATCGGCCGGACGCCGCCGACACGTACCACTTCGCGTTCTTCCAGTACGCGCAGCAGCCGGGTCTGCAGTTGCAACGGCATCTCGCCGATTTCGTCGAGGAACAGCGTGCCCCGGTTCGCGCTCTCGAACAGGCCGGCGTGGCCACCTCGGCGCGAGCCGGTGAACGCGCCTTCTTCGTAGCCGAACAGCTCTGATTCCAGCAGCGATTCGGCGACCGCGCCGCAGTTGATCGCGACGAATGGCTGGCGTGCGCGCTGGCTTTCGCGATGGATCGCCTGCGCGGCGAGTTCCTTGCCGGTGCCGGTTTCGCCCTGGATCAGCACCGTGGCCGGCGATTTCGCGAACAGCGTGATCGCGCGCCGCGCCGACTGCATCGCCGGCGAGTCGCCGCGCAAGTCGTTCAGGCCGTGTTTGGCGCGCAAGGTGTCGGCGACCGGATTCGACCGGCTGCGGCCCGCTTCGAGCTGCGTGAAGCGTGCGATTTCGATCGCATCGTCGAATGCCTGCCGGATCGATGCGGCCGAATAGACGAACACGCCGGCCAGCCCGGCTTCCTCGGCAAGATCGGTGATGAGACCCGCGCCGACGATTGCCTTGATGCCGCTCGACTTCAGTTCGTTGATCTGCGCTTTCGCGTCTTCTTCGGTGACGTAGGTGCGCTGCGCGATTTTCAGGCCGAAGGTCGCCTGGAATTCCGCCAGTTCCGGCATCGTCTGCTGGTAGGTAACCAGGCCGATATCCGGCGTGATCTTGCGCGCGCGGGCCAGCGCCTGCAGCACGTCGAAGCCGCTGGCCTTGGCGACCACCACCGGCAGCGACAACCGGCTCTTCAGGTAGGCGGCGTTGGAGCCGGCGGCGATGACCGCATCGCAGCGTTCGGTAACGATGCGCTCGCGGATGTGGCGTACCGCTTCTTCGAAGCCGAGATTGATCGGCTCGATCGTGGCGCGATCATCGAATTCCAGCGTGATGTCGCGGAACATGTCGAGCAGTCGCGAGATCGCTACCGTCCAGATGACGGGTTTGTGCTCGCGGTCGGCAGGGCGGTCGGCAGGGCGGTCGGTGGGGTGGCGCATGTTGCATGTTTCGTTTCAATGTTGCGATTTTAATTCAGAATGAAACAAATATGAAACATTGATCGCTTCGACGCGAAGAATCTTCGTTTTGGAAATCCTTGAAAATCAAAAGCTTGGCGGGAGCCGCTTGCCGGCACCCCGATGCAATGCCGCGTGGCACGCCGATTGCACTAGCTTGTGCCATCGTTTCCGATGCAACGCTACGCAACCCACAAGGTGAACACATGAGTATCCGCTCCGCAGGCGCCGCCTTCCGTCAGGCGGTCAAGGAAGAATCTCCGCTGCAGGTGATCGGCGCAATCAATGCCAATCATGCATTGCTCGCCGAGCGCGCCGGCTTTCGCGCGATCTATCTGTCCGGCGGCGGCGTGGCCGCCGGCTCGCTGGGCTTGCCCGATCTCGGCATTTCCAACCTGGACGACGTGCTGACCGACGTGCGCCGCATCACCGACGTGTGCGACCTGCCGCTGCTGGTCGACGTCGATACCGGTTTCGGTTCGTCGGCGTTCAACGTCGCGCGCACGGTGAAGTCGATGATCAAGTTCGGCGCCGCCGCGATCCATATCGAAGACCAGGTCGGTGCGAAGCGTTGCGGCCATCGTCCGAACAAGGAGATCGTGAGCAAGCAGGAAATGGTCGATCGCATCAAGGCGGCGGTCGATGCGCGCACCGACGAGAATTTCGTGATCATGGCGCGCACCGATGCGCTCGCGGTCGAAGGGCTGGAAGCCGCGCTGGAACGCGCGCAGGCCTGCGTCGAAGCCGGCGCCGACATGATCTTCCCCGAAGCGATTACCCGGCTCGACATGTACAAGACCTTCGCCGACGCGGTGAAGGTGCCGGTGTTGGCGAACATTACCGAGTTCGGCGCAACACCGCTGTACACCGTCGAGGAGCTGAAAACCGTAGACGTCGGCATCGTGCTGTATCCGCTGTCGGCGTTCCGCGCGATGAACAAGGCGGCGGAAAACGTCTACAACACGATCCGCCGCGAAGGCACGCAAAAGAACGTGGTCGATACCATGCAGACCCGGATGGAGCTGTACGACCGCATCAACTATCACGATTTCGAACAGAAACTGGATGCGCTGTTTGCGCAGCAAAAAGCCAAGTAATTTTTTCAGGAGATTTTGATGAGCGAGCAACAAGCAGCAGGTTTCAAGCCGAAGAAATCGGTCGCGCTGTCCGGCGTTACCGCTGGCAATACCGCGCTATGCACGGTCGGCAAGACCGGCAACGATCTGCACTATCGTGGCTACGACATTCTCGATGTGGCCGATACCTGCGAGTTCGAGGAAATCGCGCACCTGCTGGTGCATGGCAAGCTGCCGACCGCAGCCGAACTGAAGGGCTACAAGGCCAAGCTGAAATCGCTGCGCGGTCTTCCGGCGAACGTGAAGGCGGTGCTCGAATGGCTGCCGGCGGCGTCGCATCCGATGGACGTGATGCGCAGCGGCGTATCCGCGCTGGGCTGCGTGCTGCCGGAGAAAGATGACCACAACACACCCGGCGCGCGCGACATCGCCGACCGGCTGATGGCGTCGCTCGGTTCGATGCTGCTGTACTGGTATCACTACAGCCACAACGGCAAGCGCATTGAGGTCGAGACCGACGACGAGTCGATCGGCGGCCACTTCCTGCATCTGCTGCACGGAGAGAAGCCATCCGCATTGTGGGAAAAGGCGATGCATACGTCGCTGATCCTGTATGCGGAACACGAGTTCAACGCGTCGACGTTTACCGGCCGCGTGATCGCCGGCACCGGCTCCGATATCTATTCCGCGATCACCGGTGCGATTGGCGCATTGCGCGGGCCGAAGCATGGCGGCGCGAACGAGGCCGCATTCGACATCCAGAAACGTTACGACAATCCGGACGAGGCGGAAGCCGATGTGCGCAAGCGCGTCGAGAACAAGGAAGTGATCATCGGCTTCGGCCATCCGGTCTACACGGTTTCCGATCCGCGCAACAAGGTGATCAAGGAAGTCGCGCGCAACCTGTCGAAGAACGTCGGCTCGATGAAGATGTTCGACATCGCCGAGCGGCTGGAAACGGTGATGTGGGATACCAAGAAGATGTTCCCGAACCTCGACTGGTTCTCGGCGGTGTCGTATCACATGATGGGCGTGCCGACCGCGATGTTCACGCCGCTGTTCGTGATTTCGCGCACGTCCGGCTGGGCGGCGCACATCATCGAGCAGCGCATCGACAACAAGATCATTCGTCCGAGCGCGAATTACGTCGGGCCGGAAGACCTGAAGTTTGTGCCGATCAACAAGCGGAAATAATCGCGCTTTAATCTCGAAACATTTTTCTTTTCCAAGCCATGAACATCGCAAGCCGTAAACCCCTGCCGGGCACCGAACTGGATTATTTCGACGCGCGTGCTGCGGTCGATTCCATCCAGCCCGGCGCCTGGGACAAGCTGCCGTACACGTCGCGCGTGCTGGCCGAAAACCTGGTGCGCCGTTGCGAACCGGCGACGCTGACCGATTCGCTGAAGCAGCTGATCGAGCGCAAGCGCGAACTCGATTTCCCGTGGTTCCCGGCGCGTGTCGTGTGCCACGACATTCTCGGTCAGACTGCGCTGGTCGATCTCGCGGGCCTGCGCGATGCGATCGCCGCGCAGGGCGGCGACCCGGCGCTGGTCAATCCGGTGGTGCCGACGCAACTGGTGGTGGATCACTCGCTGGCCGTCGAGTGCGGCGGCTTCGACCCGGACGCATTCACAAAGAACCGTGCAATCGAAGACCGGCGCAACGAAGACCGCTTCCACTTCATCGACTGGACCAAGAAGGCGTTCAAGAACGTCGACGTGATCCCGCCGGGCAACGGCATCCTGCACCAGATCAATCTTGAGCGCATGTCGCCGGTGGTGCAGGTGAAGGATGGCGTCGCGTTCCCGGACACGCTGGTCGGCACCGACAGCCACACGCCGATGGTCGACGCGCTGGGCGTGATCGCCGTCGGCGTCGGCGGGCTGGAAGCCGAAAGCGTGATGCTGGGCCGTGCGTCGTGGATGCGCCTGCCGGATATCATCGGCGTGGAGCTGAGCGGCAAGCGTCAGCCGGGCATCACCGCGACCGACATCGTGCTGGCGCTGACCGAGTTCCTGCGCAAGGAAAAGGTGGTGTCGTCGTACCTGGAGTTTTACGGTGAAGGCGCGGCCAGGCTGACGCTGGGCGACCGCGCGACCATCTCCAACATGGCGCCGGAATTCGGCGCGACCGCCGCGATGTTTTACATCGACGAGCAGACCATCAAGTACCTGAAGCTCACCGGCCGCGACGATGAGCAGGTGCGGCTGGTGGAAACCTACGCGAAGCAAACCGGCCTCTGGGCCGACAGCCTGAAGAACGCCGAGTACGAGCGCGTGCTCAGGTTCGATCTGTCTTCGGTGGTGCGCAACATCGCCGGCCCGAGCAATCCGCACAAGCGCGTGCCGACGTCGGAGCTGGCCGCGCGCGGCATCAGCGGCAAGGTCGAGAACGAGCCCGGCTTGATGCCGGACGGCGCAGTAATCATCGCCGCGATCACCAGCTGCACGAACACCAACAACCCGCGCAACATGATTGCCGCCGGCCTGCTGGCGCGCAACGCCAACAAGCTTGGCCTGATCCGCAAGCCGTGGGTGAAGAGTTCGCTGGCGCCGGGTTCGAAGACGGTGGCGCTGTACCTGGAAGAAGCCGGGCTGCTGCCGGAACTGGAGAAGCTCGGCTTCGGCGTCGTCGCGTTTGCGTGCACCACTTGCAACGGCATGAGCGGCGCGCTCGATCCGGTGATCCAGAAGGAAGTGATCGAGCGTGACTTGTACGCGACGGCGGTCCTGTCCGGCAACCGCAACTTCGACGGCCGCATCCACCCTTACGCGAAGCAGGCTTTCCTTGCGTCGCCGCCGCTGGTGGTCGCTTATGCGATTGCCGGCACCATCCGTTTCGATATCGAGAACGACGTGCTCGGTACCGATGCCGCCGGCAAGCCGGTGCGGCTGGCGGACATCTGGCCGAGCGATGAAGAGATCGATGCCGTCATCGCGAGCAGCGTGAAGCCAGAGCAGTACCGCAAGGTCTACGAACCGATGTTTACGTTCGCAGTGGAGAGCGGCCCGAAGGTCAGCCCGCTGTACGACTGGCGCCCGCAAAGCACCTATATCCGCCGTCCGCCGTACTGGGAAGGCGCGCTGGCCGGCGAACGCAGCCTGAAGGGCATGCGCCCGCTCGCCGTGCTGCCGGACAACATCACCACCGACCACCTGTCGCCGTCGAACGCGATCATGCGCAACAGCGCGGCCGGCGAGTATCTGGCGAAAATGGGCTTGCCGGAGGAAGACTTCAATTCCTATGCGACGCATCGCGGCGATCACCTGACCGCGCAGCGCGCCACCTTCGCGAATCCCACACTGAAGAACGAAATGGTGCTGGAAGACGGCAAGGTGAAAGCCGGCTCGCTGGCGCGCATCGAGCCGGAAGGCAAGGTGACCCGCATGTGGGAAGCGATCGAGACTTACATGGCGCGCAAGCAGCCGCTGATCATCATTGCCGGTGCCGATTACGGCCAGGGTTCGTCGCGCGACTGGGCGGCGAAGGGCGTGCGTCTCGCCGGTGTGGAAGCGATTGCGGCCGAAGGCTTCGAGCGTATCCACCGTACCAATCTGGTCGGCATGGGCGTGCTGCCGCTCGAATTCAAGCCGGGCGTCAACCGTTTCACGCTGGGCATCGACGGCACCGAAACCTTCGACGTGATCGGCGAACGCAAGCCACGCGCCGATCTCATGCTCGTGATCAACCGCAGAAATGGTGAGCGCGTTGAAGTGCCGGTGACCTGCCGGCTCGATACCGCGGAAGAAGTGTCGATCTACGAAGCCGGCGGCGTGCTGCAGCGGTTTGCGCAAGACTTTCTGGAGTCGTCGGTGAAGGCGGCGTAGGAAGCTGTGGTGGCGGAAGGCGCTGCGCTTTTCCGCCCTACGTGATATGCCCCGATAGTAGGGGGGCTCGGCGGGGGTTCCGCTCGGCATTCTTGTATCCCCTCGTCCGCGGGGGACCTCCCCCCCCCCCCCTACCGCCACAAGGAAGGAGCGAGTAAACATTCATGGCCCACGTACCCCAGATCAAGATCCCCGCCACCTACATCCGTGGCGGCACCAGCAAAGGCGTGTTCTTCCGCCTGCAGGACTTGCCCGAGACCGCCCAGGCGCCGGGTGCGGCGCGCGATGCGCTGCTGTTGCGCGTGATCGGCAGCCCCGACCCTTACGGCAAGCAGATCGACGGCATGGGCGGTGCGACTTCCAGCACCAGCAAGACGGTCATCGTGTCGAAAAGCAGCAAGCCGGATCACGACGTCGATTACCTGTTCGGCCAGGTGTCCATCGATACCGCTTTCGTTGACTGGAGCGGCAACTGCGGCAACCTGTCCGCCGCCGTCGGGCCGTTCGCGATCAGCAATGGGTTGATCGATGCCGGCCGCATTCCGAAAGACGGCGTCGCCATCGTGCGCATCTGGCAGGCGAACATCGGCAAAACCATCATCGCGCATGTGCCGATCAGCAACGGCGCGGTGCAGGAAACCGGCGACTTCGAGCTGGACGGCGTAACTTTCCCTGCGGCGGAAGTGCAACTGGAATTCATGGACCCGGCAGCCGACGAAGAGGGCGCGGGTGGCGCAATGTTCCCGACCGGGAATCTGGTCGACGATCTGGAAGTGCCCGGCGTCGGAACGCTCAAGGCGACGATGATCAATGCCGGCATCCCGACCATTTTCGTCAATGCGGAAGCGATCGATTACACCGGCACCGAGTTGCAGGATGCCATCAATGGCGATGCGAAGGCACTGGCGATGTTCGAGACGATCCGCGCGTACGGCGCAGTGCGCATGGGACTGATCAAACATATCGATGAAGCCGCCAAGCGCCAGCACACACCGAAGGTTGCCTTCGTTGCAAAACCGGCTGATTACGTCGCATCAAGCGGCAAGAAAGTCGCCGCCGCGGATGTCGATCTGCTAGTGCGCGCGATGTCGATGGGCAAGCTGCATCACGCAATGATGGGCACCGCAGCGGTTGCCATCGGCACCGCCGCGGCGATTCCGGGCACGCTGGTGAACCTGGCTGCCGGCGGCGGCACGCGCAATGCAGTACGTTTCGGCCATCCGTCGGGCACGTTGCGGGTCGGCGCGGAAGCGTCCCAGGCCAATGGCGAATGGAGCGTGACCAAGGCCATCATGAGCCGCAGCGCCCGGGTGCTGATGGAAGGATGGGTACGCGTGCCGGGCGACGCGTTCTGAGGAACAACGGAAGAAATCTCCATGTCTGACTGATATGACTACCGCCAACCGCCCCGACTGGGACCAGGTCCTGGTCGATATCGTCGACTATGTGACCGGGTACAAGGTGACGTCGGCAGTCGCTTACGAGACTGCCCGCAACTGCCTGATCGATACGCTCGGCTGCGGACTGGAGGCGCTGGCATACCCCGCTTGCACCAAGCTGCTCGGACCCATCGTCCCAGGCACAGTCGTACCGAACGGTGCGAAAGTGCCGGGAACACAATTCCAGCTCGATCCGGTGCAAGCCGCATTCAATATCGGCGCGATGATACGCTGGCTCGATTTCAACGACACCTGGCTGGCGGCGGAATGGGGCCATCCTTCCGACAATCTTGGCGGCATTCTCGCAACCGCCGACTGGCTGTCGCGCAACGCGGTCGCCGCCGGCAAGAAGCCGCTGACGGTGAAGGACGTGCTGACCGGCATGATCAAGGCGCATGAAATCCAGGGCTGCATCGCGCTCGAAAACTCGTTCAACAAGGTCGGCCTCGACCACGTGGTGCTGGTGAAGGTGGCGTCGACTGCCGTCGTCGCGGAAATGATGGGCCTGAGCCGCGACGAGATCCTGAGCGCGGTGTCGCTCGCCTGGGTCGACGGCCAGTCGCTGCGCACCTATCGGCATACGCCGAACACCGGCTCGCGCAAGTCCTGGGCCGCCGGTGATGCGACCTCGCGCGCGGTGCGCCTCGCGCTGATCGCGAAGACCGGCGAGATGGGTTATCCGACGGTGCTGACTGCGAAGACCTGGGGCTTCTATGATGTGCTGTTCAAGGGCCAGCCATTCCGGTTCCAGCGCCAGTACGGCAGCTATGTGATGGAGAACGTGCTGTTCAAGATTTCGTTCCCGGCCGAGTTCCATGCGCAGACCGCAGTCGAAGCGGCGATGACCTTGCATGCCGCGCTTAAGAAGGTCGGAAAGTCGGCGCAGGACATCAAGAAGATCACGATCCGCACGCATGAAGCCTGCCTGCGCATCATCGACAAGAAGGGGCCGTTGAACAATCCTGCGGACCGCGACCACTGCATCCAATACATGGTTGCGGTGCCGCTGCTGTACGGTCATCTGACTGCCGAGGATTACGAAGATACGGTTGCCGTCGATCCGCGCATCGATGCATTGCGCGACAGGATCGTTTGCGTCGAGGACCCGGCGTTCACGCGCGATTACCATGACCCGGAAAAACGTTCGATCGCGAATGCGCTGACCGTCGAGCTGAATAGCGGCGAGGTATTGCCGGAAGTCGTCGTCGAATTTCCGATCGGCCACGCGCGCCGGCGCCACGAAGGCATTCCGCTGCTGGAAGCGAAGTTCCGCATCAACCTCGCGCGCAGGTTCCCGGCCAAGCAGCAGAAGACGATACTCGATGTGTCGCTCGACCAGAAAAAACTGGAGGCGATGCCGGTGCACGAGTACGTCGATTTGTACGTGATCTGATTCTTGATCATGGTCAAGCAAGGCGCACCGACATCACTGTTGCTGCGCTTTTTTTGTGCATGCCGAAAGCACTGCGTAAGTGGAGAGTAAGCAGCCTGCGGTATGCTTGTCGATGGCGCCGGGCGGTTGTGCAGCAACGGCCCGGGCGGATAAAAAAACAGATTCGGAGACGCTATGAATTTCGCAGATTTCTACAGGCAATCGATCGACGATCCGCAGACGTTCTGGGGCAACGAGGCAAAGCTGATTGACTGGCAGCAGCCGTGGTCGGAAGTGCTCGATTATTCGCGGCCGCCGTTCGCGAAATGGTTTGTCGGCGGCACCACCAATCTGTGTCATAACGCGGTCGACCGCTGGGTCGCGCGGCAAGGCGACCAGCCGGCACTGATCGCGATTTCAACCGAGACCGGCACCGAGCAGGTGTATTCGTTCAAGGAGCTGCAGGCGGAAGTGATGCGTGCCGCCGCGATCATGCAATCGCTCGGCGTGGGCAAGGGCGACCGCGTGCTGATCTACATGCCGATGGTTGCGCAGGCCGCGTTCGCGATGCTGGCCTGCGCGCGCATCGGCGCGATTCATTCGGTGGTGTTCGGCGGCTTCGCGGCCAACAGCCTTGCCAGCCGCATCGATGATGCAACGCCGAAGCTGATCGTGTCGGCCGATGCCGGTTCGCGCAACGGCAAGGCGATCGCGTACAAGCCGCTGCTCGACGAAGCGATCAGGCTGTCCCGGCACAAGCCGGCGCATGTGCTGCTGGTCGATCGCAAGCTGGCGCCGATGGAATGGGTCGCCGGCCGCGATGTCGATTACGCGACGCTGCGCGAGCAGCATCTCGACGCGCAAGTGCCGGTCACCTGGCTGGAATCGAACGAGCCTTCGTATGTGCTGTACACGTCCGGCACCACCGGCAAGCCGAAGGGCGTGCAGCGCGATGTCGGCGGCTACGCGGTCGCACTGGCGTCGTCGATGAAGCACATCTTTTGCGGCAATCCGGGCGAAACCTATTTCTCAACGTCCGACATCGGCTGGGTGGTCGGCCATTCGTACATCGTGTACGGGCCGCTGATCGCCGGCATGGCGACCGTGATGTACGAAGGCTTGCCGGTGCGCCCCGATGCCGGCATCTGGTGGAGCATCGTCGAAAAATACAAGGTCACGCGCATGTTCTCCGCGCCGACCGCGGTGCGCGTGCTGAAGAAGCAGTCGCCGGAGTTCATGAAGAAATATGACCTGTCTTCATTGAAGGCGTTGTACCTGGCCGGTGAGCCGCTCGATGAAACGACGTCGCAATGGATCGCGTCCGAACTGAACGTGCCGGTCATCGACAATTACTGGCAGACCGAAACCGGCTGGCCGATCCTGACCGTGGCGAAAGGCGTCGAAGACACGCCGACACGGCTCGGCAGTCCCGGCGTGCCGATGTACGGCTACAACGTGAAGATCATCAACGAATCGACCGGCACGGTGTGCGGCGCCAACGAGAAGGGTGTGGTGGTGCTCGAAGGGCCGCTGCCGCCGGGCTGCATGCAGACCGTGTACGGCGATGACGAACGTTTCGTCGGCACCTACTGGTCGACCTTTCCTGACGAACAGGTCTACTCGACCTTCGACTGGGGGATTCGCGATGCCGACGGTTACTACTTCATCCTCGGCCGCACCGACGATGTGATCAATGTCGCCGGCCATCGGCTTGGCACGCGCGAAATCGAGGAAAGCATTTCCAGCCATCCGAACGTGTCCGAGGTCGCGGTGGTCGGCGTCGAAGACAAGCTGAAAGGCCAGGTTGCGATCGCGTTTGCGATCCTGAAAAATGCCGATGCAGCGGCAACACCGGCGGACCGGCTGGCGCTGGAAGGCGACATCATGGCCGTGGTCGACAAGCAACTCGGCGCGGTTGCGCGTCCGGCACGCGTGCATTTCGTCACATTGCTGCCGAAGACACGCTCCGGAAAATTGCTACGCCGCTCGATCCAGGCGATCTGTGAAGGGCGCGATCCGGGCGACATCACCACCATCGAAGATCCGGCTTCGTTGCAGCAGATCAAGGCTGTGCTGAACGGATAGACGGCACGCCGGACTGCCCGGTGAATCATTATTGCTCCGGCGAAAGCCGGAGCAATTCGCACGCGTCTTTCCAGGCAACAACGAACGCTTTGCCCGCTCGCCTCATTCCCTTCTCATTCAACACGGCAACTTGACGCAAGTCATTTCCCGGCTTGCGATATTGCATGTCGGCCCGGGAACATCGACCGGCTTTGACCGTCCAAGCAGCACTTACAACAATCAAGCAACGTGCTTTCATGAGTCCTCTTCAGGGCAATCCATGGATTGCGTTTCCTTTGGTAAAGCCCCTCTTTCATGGTTCCTACTGACGAGATCAGGGTCCTGGTGGTCAACGATGACCCGGGATCGCTGTTTGCACTGAACACGATCCTGACCGACCTCGATGCATCGATCGAAACCGCTGTTTCCGGTGAGGAAGCCCTGGCGCTGCTGCTCAAGCGCGATTTCGCGGTCATCATTCTCGACGTGAAAATGGCCGGCATCGACGGCTTTGAAACGGCGCGCCTGATACGCCAGCGCCCGCGCTCGAAACATACGCCGATCATTTTCCTGACCTCGCACCGTGCGACCGATCTCGACCGCGCCACCGGTTATGAACTGGGCGCGGTCGATTACCTGTTCATGCCGGTCGCGCCGGAAGTGTTGAAATCGAAAGCACAGGTATTCATCGACCTTGCGCGAAAAAATGTCAGACGCGACCGCAAGGACGTCGAGCTGGAATACCTGAATCAGGCGTTGAAGCAGGAGCTGGAACATGTGACCCGGCTGAATGAAGCGTTGCGTTCCGAGATCGCCGCGCGCGAACAGGCCGAGAGCATCGCGCAGCGCAGCGAGACCGAACGCCTGATCGTCCAGCATGCCGGCGATTATGTTGCTTTGCTCGATGCCGGCGGCTGCTGGATCTATGCGAGTCCCTCTTATCAGAGCGAGTTCGGCAAGGCGATACGCTCGGGCGATCCGTATTTCGACCTCGTTCACGCCGACGACCGCGAACGCGTGCAAATCGCATTTCAGCAATTGACTTCGAATGCCGCGAACAGCCGTCTGCAATACCGGGTCGCGACGCCCGGGCGCGGCGAGCGTCAGCTCGAATCGGAAGCCAGCCTGATCCACAACGGCGCCGGCGAGGTGGTGCAGGTGGTGATGGTGTCGCGCGACATCACCGAGCGCAAGGAAATGGAAGCCTACATCTTGCACCAGTCTTTTCACGACGCGCTGACCGGGCTGCCGAACCGCCTGCTGCTGGAAGACCGGATGAAGCAGGCGACCGCGCATCGCGGACGCCAGAACGCACCGGTCGCGGTGCTGTTCATCGATCTGGATCGCTTCAAGGACATCAACGATACGCTGGGCCATGCGGCCGGCGACCGGCTGCTGCAGGAAGTGGCAGAGCGCCTCGGCCAGTGCGTGCGCGAAGGCGATACCGTGGCGCGCCTCAGCGGCGATGAATTCGTGGTGCTGCTGGTCGGCATGCAGGACATGGAAGATGCGGCGCTGGTCGCGGACAAGATCGTGCGCACCGTTACCGAACCGTGCCACATCGCCGGCCGCGAATTGCGCGTGTCGCCCAGTATCGGCATCGCGATTTTTCCGGAAGACGGCCAGAACATGGACCAGTTGCTGCGCAACGCCGATACCGCGATGTATCACGCGAAGCAGGAAGGGCTGGGCCAGTTTTCGTTTTTCACTTCGCATATGAATGAGGCTGCGAACCGGCGGCTGGCGGTCGGCGGTGCACTGCAGCGCGCGATCGCGGAAGACGAATTCGTGCTGCATTACCAGCCCAAGGTGAGCGCCAGCACCGGCCTGATCTGCGGCTTCGAAGCGCTGATCCGCTGGCCGCAGGCGGACGGCAAGTGGATACCGCCAAGCCAGTTCATCCCGATCGCCGAGGAAACCGGGCGCATCGAGCCGATCGGCCAATGGGCGCTGCAGGAAGCGGCGCGGCAGATCCAGCGTTGGCAGGCGGCGGGAATGGGCTGCTGCCCGATCGCGGTGAACGTTTCGGCACGCCAGTTCAGGCAGGAAAGCGTGGCGCAGGCGCTGGAAACCGTGCTGCACGAAACCGGCATACCGCCGGCGATGCTGGAAGCGGAGCTCACCGAATCGGCAGTGATGTTCGACCCGGCCAAGGCAATCCAGGCGCTGCACAAGATTCGCGACCTGGGCGTGCCGATCTCGATCGACGATTTCGGCACCGGTTATTCGTCGCTCGCCTATCTGAAGCGATTTCCTCTGGATAAACTCAAAATCGACGCGGCTTTCGTACGCGACATCGCGACCGACCCGGACGACGCGGCGATCGTGATCGCGATCATCACGCTCGCGCACACCCTGAACCTGACAGTGATTGCGGAAGGCGTGGAAACCGAGGATCAGATGGCGTTTCTGATCGAAAACGGCTGCGACGAACTGCAGGGACATTATTTCAGCATGCCGGTGCCCACCGATGAGGCACTGGAGCTGCTGAAGCGCGGGCAATTCAGCCTCGCGTATACATCTGGAACAGGAGACCGCCGTGCCGCAGGAAACCGCAACGCTTGACCGTGTCGCTTTGCTCAATGCTCTCAATGCCGTCCGCGAGGGCGATTTCAGTGTCCGCCTCCCGCCGGACTGGGAAGGCGTCGACGGCAAGATTGCCGATGCCTTCAACGCCATCGTCTCCACCAACGCAAAACTGGCACGCTTTATCGAACAAGTGTCGGAAGTGGTCGGCACCGAAGGCAAGCTCGGCCAGCGCATCGAATTCGATAATCACGATGGTGCATGGGGCATCGAAGTCCGCTCGATCAATTTCCTGATCGATAACCTGGTGCAGCCGGTACGCGATGTCGGTCGCGTGATCGGCGCGGTCGCACGTGGCGTGCTGACCGAAAACATGGAACTCGAGGTCGAAGGGCGGCCGCTAAAAGGCGAGTTTCTGAAGAATGCCAACACGATCAACACCATGCTCGACCAGTTGAACAGCTTTTCCAGCGAGGTGACGCGGGTCGCGCGCGAAGTTGGCACCGAAGGCAAGCTCGGTGGACAGGCGCAAGTCAAGGGCACGTCCGGCGTGTGGAAAGACTTGACCGACAGCGTGAACCTGATGGCGAGCAACCTGACTGGCCAGGTGCGCAACATCGCCGAGGTGACGACGGCGGTCGCGAAGGGCGACCTGTCGCGCAAGATCACGGTCGACGTGAAAGGCGAGATCCTGCAGCTGAAGGACACGATCAACAACCTGGTCGATCAGCTCAACGGCTTCGCGGGCGAAGTGACGCGGGTCGCGCTGGAAGTGGGTACCGAAGGCAGGCTCGGCGGACAGGCAGTGGTGCCCGGCGTATCGGGTGTGTGGAAAGATTTGACCGACAGCGTGAACCTGATGGCGAACAACCTAACCGGCCAAGTGCGCAACATTGCCGAGGTGACGACGGCGGTCGCGAAGGGCGACCTGTCGCGCAAGATCACAGTCGACGTGAAAGGCGAGATCCTGCAACTGAAGGCGACCATCAACATCATGGTCGACCAATTGAACAGCTTTGCCGGTGAGGTGACGCGGGTCGCACGCGAAGTCGGCACCGAAGGCAAGCTGGGCGGGCAGGCGCGCGTGCCGGACGTGGCCGGCGTGTGGAAAGACTTGACCGACAGTGTGAACCTGATGGCGAGCAACCTGACCGGCCAGGTGCGCAACATCGCCGAGGTGACGACGGCGGTCGCGAAAGGCGACCTGTCGCGCAAGATCACGGTCGACGTGAAAGGCGAGATCCTGCAGCTGAAAGACACGATCAACATCATGGTCGACCAATTGAACAGCTTTGCCGGCGAGGTGACGCGAGTCGCGCGCGAAGTCGGCACCGAAGGCAAGCTCGGCGGCCAGGCCGAGGTGCCGGGCGTGGCCGGCGTGTGGAAAGATCTGACCGACAGCGTGAATGCGATGGGAAGCAATCTGACCGGCCAGGTGCGCAACATCGCCGAGGTGACGACGGCGGTCGCGAAAGGCGACCTGTCGCGCAAG
Source organism: uncultured Noviherbaspirillum sp. (assembly GCA_966211585.1). Lineage (GTDB taxonomy): Bacteria > Pseudomonadota > Gammaproteobacteria > Burkholderiales > Burkholderiaceae_D > Noviherbaspirillum. The sequence continues at coordinate 40,936 of CBIHNU010000039.1, forward strand.
ATCACGGTCGATGTGCGCGGCGAAGTGCTGCAGCTGAAGGACACGATCAACACCATGGTCGACCAGTTGAACGGTTTTGCCGGTGAGGTGACGCGGGTGGCGCGCGAGGTCGGCACCGAAGGCGAACTGGGCGGGCAGGCGGAAGTGAAGGGCGTGTCGGGCGTGTGGAAAGACCTGACCGACAGCGTGAACCTGATGGCGAGCAACCTGACCGGCCAGGTGCGCAACATCGCGACGGTGACCACGGCAGTGGCGAACGGCGACCTGTCGCAAAAGATCACGGTGGACGTGCGCGGCGAAGTGCTGCAGCTGAAGGAAACCATCAACACCATGGTCGACCAGCTCAATGGTTTTGCCGGCGAGGTGACGCGGGTCG
>CBIHNU010000040.1:0-38430 GCA_966211585.1 uncultured Noviherbaspirillum sp.
TTTCCCTTTCGGTATCATCTCATGACCTCTTGCACACAAAAAATCTGACAGGCTCTCATCTATTGAACTTAACATGACAATTGTCTTCGTTAAATCAGACAACTGTCAGGTAATGCTTACTACAAATCCTGCGACTAACTTTCTTGTTAATAGCAAACCCCTACAGCACAACTCATACTTCGCCCAGAAATCTTAGCCTTTGAAATCAAAATACCCTTCTTAATCAGGATATCCATCTCATTCGTGATAATCAAACACGCTGTACCCATGCCGTTTGACCAATTCATCCTTCTCCGCTGACTTAAGATCCTCTCGCACCATTTCGGCTACCAGTTCGTCGAAGCTTGTCTTCGGTGTCCACCCCAGCTTGTTCTTGGCTTTTGATGGATCACCCAGCAGCGTTTCCACTTCTGCCGGCCGGAAGTAGCGCGGGTCGACCGCAACAATGCATTTGCCGTTGGAATCGTATCCCTTCTCGTTGACGCCCTTGCCCTCCCACTGGATAAGCATCCCCAGCTCTTTCGCCGCCGCATTGACAAAGTCACGCACGCTGTATTGCACGCCGGTCGCAATCACAAAATCCTCCGGAACCTCCTGTTGGAGCATCAGCCATTGCATCTCGACATAGTCGCGCGCATGCCCCCAGTCGCGCTTCGCATTGAGGTTTCCAAGGTAAAGGCAGTCCTGCAATCCGAGCTTGATGCGTGCCAGTGCTCGCGTAATCTTGCGCGTAACGAAGGTCTCGCCGCGGTTCGGGCTTTCATGGTTGAACAGGATACCGTTGCATGCATACATGCCGTACGCTTCCCGATAATTGATGGTAATCCAGTAGGCATACAGCTTAGCGACCGCATACGGGCTACGTGGATAGAACGGCGTAATTTCCTTTTGCGGCACTTCCTGCACCAAACCATACAGTTCGGAGGTCGATGCCTGATAGAAGCGCGTCTTCTTTTCCAGTCCCAGAATGCGAATCGATTCAAGGATACGCAATGCGCCGAGTGCGTCCGAATTGGCGGTGTATTCCGGCTCTTCAAATGACACCGCGACATGGCTCTGTGCAGCGAGGTTGTAGATCTCGTCCGGCTGCACCAGTTGAATGATGCGGATCAGACTGGTTGAGTCGGTCAGGTCGCCGTGATGCAATCTGAATCGCACATCCGGTTCGTGCGGGTCCTGATACAGATGGTCGATGCGGTCGGTATTGAACAACGAGGTGCGACGCTTGATGCCGTGCACTTCGTAACCTTTCGACAGCAGCAGCTCGGCCAGATAGGCGCCGTCTTGGCCTGTGACGCCGGTGATGAGTGCAACCTTGTTGTTGGTTCGTGACTTCATGAGCATTCTCGACTTCCTTGATGTAAGCGTGGAGCGTTTGTTGAAGAGGATCGGGATCGGGCAGTCGGTCGTGGCTCAGGCCCGACCGTAGCTGTCGGAAAAGCGGACGATATCGTCCTCGCCCAAATAGCTGCCGCATTGAACTTCGATCAGCACAAGATCGGTGATACCGGGATTTTCAAGGCGATGACGGGAGCCGATCGGGATGTAGGTCGACTGATTCTGCGTCATCAACGTAGTGCTGTCGTCGACAGTGATGTTAGCGGTACCGAATACCACTACCCAGTGTTCGCTTCTGTGGTGATGCATCTGCAACGACAACGACTGGCGAGGTTTGACGACGACGCGCTTGATCTTGAAACCCTGCCCTTCGCCAAGCACCGTGTAGGTGCCCCATGGACGGACAGCGGTGCGATGGATCTTGTGCGCTTCGTGGCCGCTGGCTTTCAATTGGCTGACCACCTGACGCACTTCCTGGCTTTTCGATTTGTCGGCGATCAGCAACGCGTCGGGTGTATCGATGACGAGCAGATTGTCGAGGCCGATGGCGGCCACCAAACGGCCGACAGAGTCGACATAGGTATTGCGGCTGTCAATGAAGATCGGTTCGCAATTGTTGCTCTTGTTTCCCTGCGCGTCGGCAGGAAGCACGTCCGCCACGGCGCTCCACGCGCCCATGTCGCTCCATCCAAAATCGCCGGGAATCACCGCGATGTTTTGCGCCTTTTCCATCACCGCATAGTCGATAGAAATGTCTTCAAGCTTCGAAAAGCTGGCCGGCAGATCGACCTTGTCGCCTGTGGCCTGCGTCGATTCCCATACGTCACGCGCGGCATCGAGCAAGGTCGGATGATAGGTAGCGAGCGCATCCAGAATGGCATTCGCCTTAAAGCAAAAGATGCCGCTGTTCCATACGTAGTTGCCCTGCGCTAGATAATTCATCGCGGTGGCGGTGTCAGGCTTTTCAACAAACCGTTTCACCGCATTTGCATTCTGGCTCACCTTGTCGCTCATTTCGATATAGCCGTAACCGGTTTCCGGCGCGGTAGGCCGGATGCCGAACAGCGCGAGAAAGCCGTCCTTCGCAAGCATCTCGGCATGCTGCGCCGCCTGTTGAAAAGCCGGCGTATCGGTAATCAGATGATCCGCCGGCATCACGAGCAGGCAGGCATCGGGATCCTGCTGTATCGCCCAAAACGCGGCGACCGTAATCGCAGGTGCAGTGTTGCGCCCGCTCGGCTCCAGCAGGTAATGCGGCTTGACTTCCTGCGATGCAAGCTCGTCGTGCGAACGCAAGTAATAGTCGCGGTTGGTTACGATCAGCGGCGCGGCCTGGTTCGATACCGCGAGTGCGCGCTCATAGGTTTTAACCAACAAGCTTTTACCGCCACCAATGCGCATGAACGGCTTGGGATGCGCCTCGCGCGAAACCGGCCATAGGCGGGTGCCTGCACCGCCGGAAAGAATAATAGGAAGTAACATAGTAAAGTGAGCGAAGTGACCGCTTCTCAAGGCTGATTGATACACTCACTTTATAGAGCACGCATCTCTGTCTCTTCTTGTTCTTTGACAAACGGCGTGCGTCTTCTTGTCTTCTCACAATTTTCACGAATGAAAACATACGCGATCGGGGATATACAGGGATGCCAGCCGCGGTTGGAAGAATTGCTGGAACGTATACGCGGCGTATCGCCCGATGCCGAATTTATCTTTTTGGGCGACCTGGTGAACCGCGGCCCGCGCTCGCTGGAAACCTTACGCCGCATTCGCGCGCTTGGTGCATCCGCACAGGTGGTATTGGGCAATCATGACCTGCACCTGCTTGCCGTCGCACACGGCATCCGCAATGCGCATCGCACCGATACGCTCGATGAAATTCTCAACGCACCTGATCGTAACGAATTGCTCGACTGGTTGCGCAAACAACCGCTGGCGCTGATGAAGAATGGCTATCTGCTGGTACATGCCGGCGTGCTGCCGCAATGGACGGCGCAGCAGACACGCGACCTTGCCGGTGAAGTTCAGGCGGTGTTAAGCAGCCCCGATTGGGTGGCATTCCTGCGGCAGATGTACGGCAATACGCCGGCCAAATGGGACGATACGCTTGAAGGCGCCGATCGCCTGCGCTGCATCGTGAATGCACTGACGCGCATCCGGTTTTGTACCGAGGATGGCACGATGGAATTCGGCGGCACGAAAGGCGCAGACGCGGATCTTCCCGGCTACCTGCGATGGTTCGACGTCCCCGGTCGAAAAACCCACGACGTCACCGTCGTGTTCGGCCATTGGTCCACGTTGGGATTGATCATGCGGCCGGATATCATCAGCCTCGATACCGGCTGCCTGTGGGGCGGCAAGCTGAGCGCGGTATGTCTGCAGGACCGCAGCGTGATACAGGTCGATTGTCCAGAATATCAGCGGCCCGGATGGGTCAATACTTCTTCCGCTTGATCAAGTGCCCGTTCGATCACGGCATGTGCCGTATCGGCCAGTTCTCGGCGGTGCGGCGTGCCGTCGGTAGTAATGGCCGGTAGCAGGATCAACCGCGCATGAATCCCCGGTGTATCGAGGATCGTCAGCATGCTCCGCACGAAGGTCATGTCACCGATGAAATCCACCGCACGATGGATGTTCCCCTGTTGGTCCTGATAGCGCAGCGCATAGGGCTGAATCGGCACCTGCGCCTCGATCGCCGCTTCGAACAGATTCGCATGAAAAGGGAGCAGCGTTCCCTGCGCAGCAGTTGTGCCCTCTGGGAAAAACGCGACGTGTTCCCCGGCATGCAGACTGCTCACCAGTCCCTGATAAATCCGCCGCACGTCGCGCAATTTGCCGCGCGATATGAAGATGGTGCCGGCCTTGTCGCACAGCCAGCCGATCAACGGCCAGTCACGGATATCCGACTTCGCGACGAAGCGGCACGGATGCAGCGAATTGATGACAAAGATGTCAAGCCATGACACATGATTGGCAACGATCAACGCGCGCGGTGCGGCGATCACGCCTGCCGCGTACTCGATGTCCACGTCAATACGGCACAACGCCAGCAATTTGCATGACCAGCGCTTGATGTGCGCGCCGCGGCGAGACTCATCGACCAGTGGGAATACCAGCGCACATGTCAGCAGCCCCGCGAACAGATGCAGTAATACCCGCAGCAGACGGAAAGCGAGCATGCGTGCCCTGCTCAGCGTTCGAACGCGATGTGTCCGGCAACGATGGTCGTCCTGACCTGCCCCGTCAATTCATAGCCGAGGAAAGGTGTGTGCTTGCCCTGGCTGGCCAGCGTCCGGTCTTCCACCTTCCAGCGCGCTACGGGATCGAACAGGCAGATATCGGCCGCGCTGCCGACCGACAACCGTCCGCTCGGCAAGCCGGCTACGCGCGCGGGGTCGCCGGTGATTTTGGCAATCGCAGCGGCAAGCGATCGCGAAGAGTCACCGGGAGACTCATCTGCCCACTTCAGCGTCAGCGACAGCAGCAGTTCGAGGCCGGTAGCGCCGGGTGATGCTTCGCCGAACGGCAGCAGCTTTTCATCGTCGTCGACCGGCGTATGGTCGGAGCAAATCACGTCGATGGTTCCATCCTGCAGCCCCTGACGGATCGCGTCGCGGTCGCGCTGGGCACGGAACGGCGGCGTGACACGTGCGTTCGAATCGAAATAACCGATGTCGACGTCGGTCAAATGAACATGATGCACGCCTACGTCGCAGCTCACCGGCAAGCCCTCTTTCTTCGCGGCCCGTACCAGTTCCAGCCCTGCCGCCGATGACATGCGGCACAGGTGAACCCGTGCGCCAGTAGCACGCATCAATTCGAAGATCGTATGCAATGCGATCGTTTCCGACATGACGGGTACGCCCGACAGGCCGAGGCGGGAGGCCAGCGGTCCGCTGTGAGCGATACCGTCGCGTCCGAGATGCGGGTCTTGTGGGCGCAGCCAGACGGTATAGTTGAACGTCTTCGCATACTGCATCGCACGCAGCAGCACCGTGGTGTCGAGAACCGGCTCGTCGGCCTGCGAAAAACCGATGCAGCCCGCTTCCGTCAACTCCGCCATTTCGGTCAACGCCTCGCCTTTCAAGCCGACCGTCAGCGCACCAAGCGGATAGACGTGAGCCTGATTCAGGCTTTTCGCGCGATGCTTGAGCATCTCCACCAAGCCAGGCTCATCCAGCACCGGATCGGTATCGGGCGGACAGACCAGGCTGGTGACGCCGCCCTGCATCGCAGCCTGCATTTCCGATTCCAGCGTGGCCTTGTATTCGTAACCGGGTTCGCGCAGCCGTGCGCTCAAGTCGACCAGGCCGGGCGCGACAACCAGCCCGCTCGCATCAATGGTCCGGGCAGCGGTAAAGCCTGCCGGCGCGTAGCCGACGCCGACCACCTTGCCGGCAGCGATGTACAAATCCTGTTGCGCGTCGATACCGTTGGCCGGATCGATCAGGCGGCCATTCTTGATGTGAATCTTCATTGATTAATTTCCTGCCAAAATACTCATCACCGCCATACGTACCGCAATCCCGAATGTCACCTGCGGCAGGATCACCGCTTGCGCGCCGTCCGCCACCGCCGAGTCGATTTCGACGCCGCGGTTCATCGGCCCCGGATGCATCACGATCGCGTCCGGCTTCGCCAGTGCAAGGCGCTCCGGCGTCAGGCCGTAGCTCTTGAAGAACTCCTGCGCAGAAGGCAGCAGCGCACCGGTCATGCGCTCGTTCTGCAGACGCAGCATGATGATGACGTCGACGCCTTTCAGACCTTCGTTGATGTCGGTGAACACCCGCACGCCCATTTGCTCCAGCCCGCCGGGCAACAGCGTACGCGGACCGATCGCGCGCACTTCCGGCACGCCGAGCGTGGTCAGTCCATGAATGTCGGAACGCGCGACGCGGCTGTGCAGGATGTCGCCGACGATCGCGACCGTAAGGTTGGTGAAATCCTTCTTGTAGTGCCGGATCGTGTACATGTCGAGCAGGCCCTGCGTCGGATGCGCATGTCGACCGTCTCCGGCATTGACTACGTGCACATGCGACCGATTCGTATCGATCAGATGTTTGGCGATCAGATACGGCGCGCCCGACTGCGCATGGCGCACGACGAACATGTCGGCATGCATTGCCGCGAGGTTGTCGATGGTATCGAGCAACGACTCGCCCTTGCTGGTGCTGGACGCGGAAATGTTCAGGTTGATCACGTCGGCCGACAGCCGCTTGGATGCGATCTCGAACGTGGTGCGGGTGCGCGTCGAGTTTTCGAAGAACAGATTGAACACGCTCTTGCCGCGCATCAGCGGCACTTTCTTTACTTCGCGATCGCTGATGCCGACGAACGACGACGCGGTATCGAGAATATGGTCGACGACCGCCTTCGGCAGGCCTTCGATGGTAAGCAGATGCTGCAGCTCGCCGTTCTTGTTCAGTTGCGGATTAAACATGGTCCACCGTGAGGGAGAAACGGCCGTCGTCGGCGCGTTGCAATACGAGGCGCTGCTCGCTGGAAAGCGTCACCGTGTCGGCGACAAAATCGGCGGCGACCGGCAACTCGCGTCCGCCGCGGTCTACCAGTGCGGCGAGCATGATCCTGGCCGGTCGGCCGTAATCGAATAGTTCGTTGATTGCGGCACGCGTAGTACGGCCGGTGTACAGCACGTCGTCCACCAGCAATATGGTCGCGCCTTCCACCTCGAACGGAATCTGGGTCGGCTTGACTTCCGCATGCAGCCCTTTTTCCGCATAGTCGTCACGATAGAAAGACACGTCGATGAAGCCGAGACGGTCGTTCAACTGCAACTCGGCAGCCAACCGTTCAGCCAGCCAGGCGCCGCCAGAATAAATGCCAACGACGGCGATATGTTCAGCAGCGGCCAGCCCGGCCTTGACGCGTGCCGCAAGTACCTTGTACAGCGCTTCGGCGTCGAATTCAGGATTCGGCATAGTCATTGAAGTATTGTTGCAAAATGATTGCGGCGGCCTCTGCGTCGATTACATCGCCGCGTTGATGCGGAATCACTGCCGACGAGTAGCGCTCGTCAACCAGCACGGTGGCCAGGCCGAAACGTCCGTTCAACTGGTTTGCGAAGCGACGGCAGCGCACGGTCATTTCATGCTCGGCACCGTCCGGATGGCTCGGCAGCCCGACCACGCAGCGCGCAGGCTGCCATTCCTGCACCAGCGCAGCGATCGCGACGAACTTCGCGTCGTTGGTTGCGGCCGTAATGACAGTCAGCGGTTGCGCCTGCTTCAGCAGCGAGTTGCCCACGGCGACGCCGATGCGCTTCAAGCCGAAATCGAAACCGAGCACTGTTTCCACTAACAGCCCGTCTCAGGCATGTCCCGCTTCGCCGGCCAGCATCATCGGATCGATGCCGAGCAGCTTGATCGCCGCGGCAAAACGCTCCTCGAACGGCAGATCGAACAGGATGCCGGAATCGGCGCGCACCGTCAGCCAGCCGTTCCTTGCAATTTCCTCTTCCAGTTGTCCGGCGCTCCAGCCGGCACAGCCGAGACTGACCAGGATCTGCTCGGGGCCTTTGCCCACGGCGACCGCTTCCAGCACGTCCTTCGATGTGGTCAATGCGATTTCGCTGGTCACCTTCATCGTCGACGAATAGTCGCCATGCGGAGCATGCAGCACGAAGCCGCGTTCGACCTGCACCGGTCCGCCAAACATCACGGGCTTGTTCTCGACAAAGGTGCGGCTGGCCGTAATTTCCAATTTGAGATCGATGCGCTCAAGCAGCACGTCCATCGTCATGTCGGTGACCTTGTTGACGATCACGCCCAGCGCGCCGTTGGCATTGTGTTCGCACAGGTAGATAACGGTCCCGCCGAATACGGGATCAAGCATTGACGGCATCGCAATCAGAAAATGATCGGTCAGGTCGAGTTCGGAAGCCGGTTCGGAATCGGAATACATGGAAAAACCGGATATGCCCTGAGCGGGCTCAGGCTGAAAGGGGAACAGACGTGTCTTGCTTTGTTTCGCCATAATAAGCATTTTAACAGTTTTGACGATATTCCCCATCCGCGCTTCACAGCTCGGGCGCGAAAATTCGGACACGAATCCAGGAATTTTCATGCGCCGGTTTGACAAGTCGCTGGTATGGTTCCGACGCGATCTACGCAACTTCGATAATGCGGCGTGCATCATGCACTGAAGCAAAGCAACCGCGTCTATCTGGACACCTTGCCGGGGCGGGACCGCCGTCTCGGGTTCATTCATCCCGCAGTCATGGCGCTTGATATCGAGTTACGCCGGTCTGGCGGCGGGCTGATCATCATGCATGCACTCGCATTGGAGGAAATTCCGTAAACTGCGACCCAGCTTGGGGTCGACGCAGTTTTTGCCAATCACGATTGTGAGCCGAAGGCGCTGGCATGCGATGGCGGATTGCTGCTTCGCTGAAGGTGGCCGAACGGACGTGGTGCAGGTTCAAGGACCAGGTGATCTTCGAGAAGGATGAAGTGCAGTCAGGCAAGCCGTTTTCGGTCTTTACGCCATGCAAGAATGGGTGGCTGAAGAAACTGCAAGCAAAAAGGCCCGCGTTGCCTGCGGGCCTTTGATTTCATGGCACTATGACCAATCACTCAATCGGCGCTTCCTTACCGACGAATCCGGCGATCAGTGCAAGCAACTGATCTTCCTGATACGGCTTGCCGAGATATTCATTGACACCCAGTTCCAGCGCATAGTTGCGGTGCTTGGCTGCAGTGCGCGAGGTAATCATGATGATTGGAATATTGCGCGTCCGTTCATCGTCACGCATATTGCGCGTCAGGTCGAAACCATCCATCCGCGGCATCTCGATGTCGACCAGCATCACATCCGGCGTGACCGATTGCAAATGTTCCAGCGCGTCGACACCGTCCTTCGCCAGCACCACCTGATACCCTTCGCGCGTCAACAGCCGCTGAGTCACGCGGCGAACGGTCAGCGAATCATCAACCACCATCACGATATTCTGCGTACGCAGACCCTGCACCGGATCGGCCTGTGGTACCGCCGGCTCACGAGCAGCCATTTCAGCCACCGCGCCCATCGTTGATGGCGCGTCGGATGGTGTAATGCGCGGCGCACGCACATTCTCGTGCGCGGCGCGTTGCGCGAGCGGTACCGGATTCAGAATCAGCACGATATCGCCGGAACCGAGCACCGTGGCGCCGGCAATGCCGATCATGCGCGCCAGTTGCGGGCCGATGTTCTTGACCACCACCTCGCGGTTGCCGACGATTTCATCGACGTGAATCGCGACACGATCGTTGCCACTCTTCAGGATCATCAACGGCGAGTAATGCTGCGAAACAGGCGATGTAGCGCTATCGCCAAGCAGCGTCGGCAAGTACCACATGGGGACGCGTTGCCCCTGCCAGACGACGGTACCCTCGTTATACGCGGCAGCGAGCGCATTGGTCTTCAACTGCTGCACCTGCTCGACCAGCACCGACGGAACCGCATAGGTTTTGCCGCCGGTCGATAGCAATACCACTTGCGTGACCGCCAGCGTCAATGGCAAATGAATCGTGAAGTGCGTGCCCTTGCCCGGCTCGGACCAGGTGGAAACTCGGCCACCGAGCGCAGCGGCTTCGGAACGCACCACATCCATGCCGACGCCCCGGCCGGCGAGTTCGGTTACCTGCTCGGCGGTGGAGAAACCGGGGTGGAAAATCAGATCGGATACTTCGTCGTCCGACATTTCGCGGTCATCCGGCAACAGGCCAAGCAGCTTCGCCTTGTCTCGAATCCGTCCAAGACTCAGGCCCTGTCCGTCGTCCGAGAACTGGATCACCACTTCATTGCCTTCCTGACGGATCTCGACCAGTAGCTCGCCGATTTCCGCTTTGCCTGCGGCACGTCGTGCATCGCGTGATTCGATGCCATGCACGATCGCATTGCGCAGCAAATGCTCGAACGGACCGGTCATTTTCTCCAGCACGCCGCGGTCGATTTCCACGGCACTGCCGCGAATGTCGAGGTTAACCCGCTTGTCCACTTCCTTCGCCGCCTGGCGCGTCACACGGAACAAGCGCTCGGAGATGCTGGCGAACTGCACCATGCGCACCCGCATCAGGTCCTGCTGCAAGTCGCGCGTCAACCGCGCCTGCACGGTCAGATCACCAGCCGCGCTGTCAAGCGTACGGCTCAGATTCTGATGCACCGAGCCGACGTCATTGACGCTCTCCGCCATCATGCGGGTCAATTCCTGCAAGCGGGTAAAACGATCGAATTCGAGCGGATCGAACTCGCGGTCGGCCGAAGCGGCCATACGCGATGTAATCTGCGTTTCCGCCTGCATTTCGATTTCACGCAACTGATCGCGCAGGCGCGACACGTTTTCCGTCAGCTCGGACAGCGATTGTCGCAACGTCCCGACTTCGGTCTCCAGCTTGGAACGTGAGATCGATACCTCACCGGCCTGGTTCACGAGGCGATCGAGAATGTCCGCTCGCACCCGTACCAGTGGGGCCGGCGCTGCAGGTGTCGCGCTCGGCACCTTGACCGTAGCAAGGCGCGAGCTTTGGAGTGGCACCAGCGGGGCCGGTACGACCGGATCGTGCTCTGCCGCCGGGATCTTCGCGCCATCGATAGAAGCGGATGAATTATCCTCGTCGTGCACAGCAGTTACACCTGACATCTGGCGGGCGGCCTGCGGATTCTGCAGGACTTCGAACAGATGCAATGCATGATCGTAACGAACCAGCAAGTCTTCGAATGCAAGCGATGACGGAGAACCGAGGCGCATCAGATTTTCGATGCGGGTCTCCATTTCATGCAGATCCTGGCCGAGCCCCATCGCTCCGGCCATCCTCGCGCTGCCTTTCAGCGTATGCAGCAGGCGCAACATGGACTGCGGCGACCCGACATTTTCCGGTTGTTCCTGCCATGCACGCAACACCGCGCCCATCTGCGGCAGCATGTCGCGCCCTTCTTCAACAAAGACCGGCAGCAGGTCCGCGTCCAGTTCATCCTTGGGTACAAGAGCGGTGTCAGTCGTCGCGTCGTTTTCACTGGTGAAAACCGGTTCCGCGAATGGAATGCTGTCCGTTATTTCAGTTGAAGCTGCCAGCGATCCCGACGTTTCCGCATCCGATTTTTCACCCGAAACAACGGCAATGATGTCAGGCGTGAATGCCGGGCTTATCGCTTCGGCTCGCGGCTCATCATGGGCTCTGGTGTCGGAATTGCTCCCGGCACCGAGGAATTCCTGCCATGACGCGGAATGATTGCCGGACCTGGCGTCGACACGGGCTTCGATATCCTGCTGCAGGCTCGCCAGCAAGCGCGCATACTCCGGCTCATACGTCGGCATCTCTCCAAGCGCAAACTTCTGTAGCATTAGCTTCAGCCGCTCGGTGCTCTGCTCCAACGTATCGAAATCGTGCGGCAACAGGCGCACCGGCTTGCGTGCAAGCGATTGCAGCAGCAATTCGAGCGCATGCGCGACTTCCTGCAATACGGTAAAACCGACGGTGGCCGAACTGCCGGCCAGCGAGTGGGCTGCGTGCACTGCCTGAATATTGACCTGACGCTCCGGCTCATGACGCCATTCGGCCAGGTCGTGCGCCAGCAATCGTACAAGCTCATCCGTCTCCGCCAGATAAATGTTATGCAGCGGCACACTGATTTCGAGGTCACCGATCCGCTTTACGTTGTCGTTGTGTCTGGCATCCGACACATGCGTGCCCGGGAAGCCGATGATTTCCGCTACAGGAGCAATCTGCTCGGCAGGGCTTTCCTCGGCAACAAAATCAACCGATACCTGCTGCGGGGCCGCTGCAGGTATCGACGGCTCGGTCGCTCCAAACAATGCGAGATCGGCATCGGATAATTGAATCTCCTCGACCTCCGGCAATGCCGGCGAAGTGTTCAGCTCGTCGAGACTGTCGTTGAACTCGGCTTGAATGATTTTTGAGGCAGCCGGCATATCCGATTGCAGCTCGCCGTGATCGGATACGTCCAGCGGCATGGCGAATTCAGCGACAGAATCCGCCGGCTTTGCGTCAGAAACCGTGCTGCCAGAAGCGGCATCCACCGGCGGTGCGACAGACAGATTGCCACTTGATTCTTCGGCCGCATTTGCTTCAAACACAAAATTGCCACCTGCCTTTACCCGCGCGGCCGCATTCACCAATGTGTACGGTGTACGTTCCGACCTGCCGTGTTCCTGCAGGTCCAGGACCCACGCGCCAAGCAGCTCAGCCGCCTTATCGAGCAGCGCATAGAGTTCCGGATCACCGCCACGCGACTCCGACAAACGCAGATTCAGCACTTGCTCGATGCTCCAGGCGGCCTCGCCGAATGCGACCAGACCAACCATGCGGCCACTGCCCTTGAGCGTATGAAATGAACGACGCAGCGTGGTCAGATGCTCCTGATTGTGCGGTTCGCTGCGTGACTCCGGCAGCGTCTGCCTGACTGCTGCCAGCACTTCCTCTGCTTCCGACAGGAATATTTCAAGCAGCTCCGCATCGATCGCCTCGTCCGTCACAGGCGCCACCACCGGCAACAGGGTTTGAGCACTGGGCTGCACCGGTATGGTAGCCGTAATGATTTCGTTCAATGCCTGGCTCGAAGCGGAAAAATCCGGCCTGGCCAGAATATCGATGCCCGCCTGCGCTCTGTCCGTCACTTCGGGATTGTCGATCAGCGTCGCTTCCAGCCGTATCTGCTCCAGCGATTCCTTCAACTGCTCCTGCAAAGCGTGATTGCCTGGTTCCGCCGTCAACGACATCGCCAATTCTGCCGAGCGCCTCTGATGATCGGCAAGCTCGTCCTCTACCGTGGCCAATGCAGGGAGCCCGGATGCATGCGACGCCGAATTGGCAATATCGAACGAAGAAGACGATACTTCATGCGATTCCGGCGTTTGGGCCGACGGTAAATTCTTTTCCAGTAAATTTGCCTCAAATACGCCGCGCCCTTCATCGAATGAGAAGCGCTTCCTGGCACCGTCGGCACTGTGTTGCAGCGTTTCGATAAAAAAGCTCAATGCGCCGACATTCTGCGCGACCTGTTGGAATTGTGCCGAGTCAGGAGCTTCTTCATCGTCTGCGGCGATGAACTTCTGTACCGCAGTACGCGTGTGCTGAATGGTACGCATCGCGTCGTGCTGATCCAGCACCGCCAGTGCCCCTTCTATCTGATAAAGAGCCTTGTCGAGCTGTGTCAACGGCTGGCGCTGTGCCGGATCCCGGAAGTACTCGTCGAGCATTTTCTCGACTTGACGCAGACTGTTCTGCATTTCGCCAGCCAGCGCAGTCATGGTTTGGCGCTGCTGTGCTTCGCGCGACATGTCGTCGAGCCACTGTGCCGACTGCGCCGGCGCATCGCCGGCCACGACGGCGAGCAGGCGTGCCGTCAGCGCATCGGCGCGTTCCGCGAAATTGTCCGATAAGCGACCGATGTGATTCAATGAGTTTTCGACGAACAACAGGCTGGTTGCCATTTCCAGCCCCAGCATGTCGCCGCCCGGGGCACGGGCCGCATGGCGGGCAATGCCCTTGAGTTCGCGTAACAACTTGGTCAGGGGCGGCGAGTTCAGCCTCGACGCAACGTCGGCGAGCATGCGCATTTCGTGTTCAAACGACTCGGCTACGCTGACGTCGCCGCCGGCAATCCGATTCCACATGTTTTTTGCCTGGGCCAGCTTGTCCTTCGCCGCCACCAGCGCATCCACATCAACCTGGCCATAACGTTTGCGGTCGTAGTCGGCGGGGACCAAACCGTCGAGCTGATATGCCTGCCGAATCTGCTGCGCGCGCGCGGATGGATTCTTCGCCTTTGCGATGAAAAACAGCGCGTCCCGCAACAACCTTTCGGCAATACTGGACGACCCCTGGCACAAGCGCCGTATCTGCAGATTGATCCGGGCAAATAACTGTTTGACGTATATTTCGTTCTGAATTTGCCCGGCGGCGACGGCTTCGGCAAGACCGTGCATGACCCACCAGAAACAACGCGCCTGCGGATTGCTTTGCATGCGCTCTATCTTGTCAACGATATCCCGCATCGCAGCGGCGTTTGTCAGTTCTGCTGTCTGCTCGCTGCTCTTCAGGAACGGCAAGAGCGCCTTTTCGAATTGCTGGCGCAAGCCTATATAGTCCGCCGGCTTTGCATTTGGAATATCGGCTGCAGGCAGTTGAGGGCGGATGGCGAGATTGGGGAAAAACAGATCTGCCGGATGAATACGTTCCGCACCCCGCGCTTCCAATAACGCACGATAGTAAGGAAACAGTCTTACCGGCTGATGCGGCATGCCCGAAAGAAGTTCTTCAAGATACTCAACCAGTGCCTGATAACCGCCGTCGATTGCCTGGGCGAGAGACTGGGTGAGTGGGAGTTGACCGGAGTCGACCCGGTCCAGCAAGTCCTCAACGGTCTCGGTGATGATCGCCACACCATCCACATCGACGATCTGCAGCGCGCCGTGCGCCTGGTGCAAATAGGTCTTCGCGTGGCGCATCGAGGTCAGTTGCGCATCCGCGTCCTGGGTCGTCGCCTCATGCAATGCGGCCTTCGAGCGGCCGAGTGCTTCACGGATCTCACCCATCACCCAAGATAGTGGTCCGGTATCGAAGTTGTCCCGGGCACCTTGCGATAAGGTGGAAGAAGGGGTAGTCATGGCTGCCTCGCGGAGTTCAAAAGACGATACGCCAAACCAACGGCGTACCGCCAAGCATCACTAATGAGCAATAGAGCCTGTGCAGGCCGACGACAGAACGCGTATCAGGCAGTCACGCGGAAACGAGACACCGAATTCTTGAGCTCTTCAGCCAGCGAGGACAGTTCACGAATGGATTGTGCGGTTTGCTGGGTACCTTGCTGCGTCTGCTCCGTGACGGTCAGAATGTTCTGAATATTTTGTGCCACACCATTGGCGGAAGTCGCCTGCTGCTCGGTTGCAGAAGAAATATCCTGAATCAGATCTGCGAGACGATTCGAAACGCGGCGGATTTCGGACAGCGCGGCACCGGCAGCGTCGGAAAGTTTGGCTCCCTCGACCACGCCCTGCGTCGATTTTTCCATAGCAGCGACCGCGTCGTGGGTGTCGGTCTGAATCGTGCGTACCAGTGCGCCAATCTGCTTGGTCGCCTCACCGGAACGTTCTGCCAGACGCTGCACCTCTTCCGCAACCACCGAGAATCCGCGGCCTGCTTCACCTGCAGAGGCGGCCTGAATTGCGGCGTTCAGCGCGAGCACGTTGGTTTGCTCGGTAATGTCGGAAATCAGTTCGGTAATTTCACCGATCTCCTGTGACGATTCGCCCAGTCGCTTGATTCGCTTCGACGTTTCCTGAATCTGTTCGCGAATTTCGTTCATGCCCTTGATCGCATCTTCCACTGCTTTCGCACCCTCGTCAGCAGCAGTCACCGACTGCCGCGCCACTTCAGCGGACTCGTTTGCGGATTTGGACACATCGGTAATCTGGACTGCCATTTCCAGCACGGCCTGGCCGGTTTCCTGGATCTCGCGCGACTGTTTCTGCGACGCTTCCAACAACTCATCGGAAATACTCTGCGCTTGGTTGGACGCCGACGTAACCTGCTCCGCCGTCATGGTCACGCGACCAACCAGGCCGCGCAGCTCTTCCACCGTATAGTTGACCGAGTCTGCAATGGCACCGGTAATGTCTTCAGACACCGTTGCCTGCACTGTCAAGTCGCCATCCGCCACTTCCTGCAATTCGTTCATCAGGCGCAAAATTGCCGCCTGATTCTGGTCGTTCGCGGCTTTCGCCTCTTCCTCTTTCTGCAGCGCTTGCAGACGCTGTTCATCGGCTTCCTGGCGGCGTTGATCCGCTTCCTTGGTACGGTTGCGGCTGTCCTGCAGCAGGACCAGCGCGATGCCTACCGCGGAAATCAGTGCAAGCAGTGCCGAACCCATCATCAGCCAGAATGTCCAGTGCAGTGAATCTTCCTCTGCACGATAGGTTTTCTGAAGCGAGGTGATTCGTTGTTTCAGCGTTTCGTTTTCCGCGAAGATCAATTGTTCCGATTGTTTCGCCGCAATGAAGTTCTGAAGGTTGCCAAGAATCATCGCCACTGATTGTTGGTATTCGGCAAATGCGGTCTGCAATTCAGTCAGCTTGTCGCGTGTGTCCTGATCCTTGGTTGCAGAGAGGCGCAATACCTCGCTGCCGTTCAGAAAGCCTTCGGTGATGTCACGGAAAGTATTGGTGTCTTTTCCTAGCAAGAAGGCAGTTTCCGGATTAACGCCCTCGGAGGTCAGAAATTCGTTCGCGCTGCGGCCGAGACGTTGCGTCAACATGACCAGCTGGCCGGCAGCGGAAATTTCACGAGGTGATGCGCCGCCCTGCGCTTTCAGGGTGGCGATCTGCTCGGTCAGCTCAAGCAGCACCGGCGACAAGGTATTCAGCTTTTGCAGCGTAGCGCCGAAGCCCGTCAATTCCTTCTTCAGCTTGAGAATGGTCTCGGCTGCCTTGTCGGAGTTTGCCCAGACCTTCTGAGTCTCCGCCAGCATTCGCGCCATCTCGGGACTAGGAGGATCGATTTGCCGGCCCTGATAGACACCGCCTTTGGAGAGAACCGTCAAATCGCGATTGAATTCCTTGCGGCTTTCCTCCAGCTGCTTGAATGCCTCCAAGTTACCCTGAATCGCATTTGGCGATGCCTTACCGATACGCTGCGAGTGCATCAGCGCATCACCGGCGATCTGGGTCTGGGTCGAAACCAGGATCGAATGATTTGAATTGAGCCACACGAACGACGCACCCAGCACAAGTGATCCACCTAGCGCGATCAGCAGAATACGAACCTGCTGCTGCAACGGCAGATGACCAATCATCGGCAAACGGATATCGCCCGTCTTTTCCAGGGCATCACCGATGAAGGTCGCGTTCAGATTACGTTCATGCGCGGTTCCGGGTGCCGCTACCGCTGCAACACCAGCACCTGCCGCAGCTTCAGATGGCGCAAGCACTGTTTGCGCCATATCAAGAGGCCCGTTGACAGCAGCGAGATCGCGTCCTATGACGCCCGCTTCCTCAGCAAGTCCCTCCTTGCTACCCTTGGAAAAGAACGGTAGATTAAACGCCATTACTGAGTCTCCTGATCATTCTGATTGCTGATTGCGGTGCGCGGCGATACCGAGCGACCTGCGGTTCATAAGCCAACTTGCAAAAACTGCGGATCTTGCACAATTAGGGAAAGATCGAGCTGTGTCCAGACCTGTGCATCCCGATCCATAAAGCGCCGAGCAGACCAGGGAGTATCGTCTTCAGCATCGGATTGAGGCTGCATATCGACGGTGTTGCGCAAGCCCATCACGCGCGACACCAGCAGGCCGCTATTGAAAGAAAGTGCCGACGCAAACGCGATGATGCGGCTTTCCTTGTCGATCGGCGTGGGAGGCAAACCGCGAAAGCATGCGAGATCAATTACGCTGATTAAACTTCCGCGAATGTTCGCCAAACCGAGAAACCATTCCTGGGTCAAGGGAACTTTGGTGATGGTGCCAACCGAAACGATTTCCCCCGCTTCCTGCAGATTCAGCAGCCAGCGAGTCTGCCCGATCATCACGCCGAGCTGGCTGGCCTGCGTCTCTGCGCCGCTGCTGACCGCATGCATGCGTTCAACCAGCTGCGCCTGGAACTCACGCAAGCGGGTGCGCCGAGAACCGGCTCTATCGGCCTTCTTGGCCGTGTTATCCGGCATGAGGTCCAAAGTGGGTCGCGTCATGTCGGGTTATCCGAGCGCAGCGATCTTTGAGAGAAGCTCCTGAGGATCCACCGGTTTGACGATGTAGTCGCGCGCGCCTTGACGCAGGCCCCAGATACGGTCGGTTTCCTGACCTTTGCTGGTGCAGATAATGATGGGGACGTCCTGGGTTTCCGGATCGCGCGAAATCGCCCGGGTAATCTGAAATCCGTTCTGGCCGGGCATCACGACATCCATCAGGATCAGTTGCGGCTTGTCTGCCTTCACCTTCACCAATGCCTCTTCGCCATTTTCAGCCGTCGATACTGAAAACCCGTTCTTGATTAAAATATCCGTCAGAAAATAGCGCTCCGTCGGAGAATCATCCACCACCAGAATTTTTTGTATGGCCATCTTAAACTTTCACTTCTCGAGAATTACTTGGAAAGCGCTTGAGCCGTGTGCTCTCGCACCGTCTTGAGCAGACTGTCCTTGGTAAACGGTTTGGTTAGATATGCGTCGGAACCGACCATTGCGCCGCGTGCACGATCGAAAAGGCCATCCTTGGAGGACAACATGACTACTGGTGTCGAATGGAATTTCGCGCTTTTCTTGATAAGAGCGCAGGTTTGATAGCCATCCAGCCGAGGCATCAGAATGTCGCAGAAAATCAGTGCTGGCCTATGGTCATTCATTTTGGCCAGGGCATCGAAGCCGTCGTCTGCCAGCACCACTTGGTAGCCGGCCTGTCCCAGAAAAATTTCCGCGGAGCGACGAATGGTACTGCTATCGTCGATCACCATGACCTTGAGACTGCCGTTATCCACCGATGTTGTCATGACGTAATCTCATAAAACTTCTGCCCAATATACGGCGCTACTGTAACAAAAAGCAAGATGCTTTAGAACAACCAGTTCTCGTGCTTTTAGTCAACGTGGTTTTTATGCGAAATTAGCAAAATTATAACATCGATGCCAGAAATAAAGATATTGCCTCAGATTACAACCATTTCAAAGTCTTCTTTGCGGGCACCGCATTCCGGGCAAGTCCAATTCATCGGCACGTCAGCCCAGCGTGTTCCTGGCGCGATTCCCTCATCCGGCAAGCCGGCGGCTTCGTCATAAACCCAGCCGCAGATCAAGCACATCCACGTCTTGAACTCCTGATTCGATGTTTCGTTATTACTCACAGTTGACAGCCCTTCAATCAAGTAAAATGCAAAGTTGGATATCTTAATCTACCCGCCGTGCAAAACCAAACATCACCGCTCATCCTGACCTTCGGTGCCGCAGATCCGGTTGGGGCGATCGGCATTCAAGCCGACCTGGCGTCATTCGCTGCCATGGGCTGCCACGGCTTGTCCGTCATTACGGCTATCCTGATCGGCGATACCGCGCGTATTGAAGATAGTCAGGTCATCGATGCCGACTGGGTAGCGGATCAGGCGCGCGTCGTGCTGGAAGACATGCCGGTAGCGGCTTTCAAGGTCGGCGCAGTCGGCAGTATCGAAAACATCTCGGTGATTGCGGAGATCGTTTCCGATTATCCCGATATCCCGCTGATACTCGATCCTTTTACTTCGGCCATGCCGGACCCGGGAAGCGACGGCGAAGATCTGCTAGTGGCAACCCGCGAACTGCTGATTCCGCAAACCACGCTGTTTCTCGCGTCGGCAGTGGAACTGGCCCGACTTGCCGAAACCTGGCGCGAACCGACAACCGACGACACGCTGGCACTGGATGCAATGCGCATCATCGACATGGGTTGCGAATACCTTTTCGTCACTGGAACGCCTGGCGATGTGCACGACGTCGCCAATACCCTGTTCGACGATTCCGGCATGGTGCGCCACGACACCTGGCAACGGCTGCCGGGCTCGTTCAGCGGTGCCGGCTGCACTCTGTCCGCGACCATTGCGGCGATGCTTGCCAACGGCGTGGACGTGCCCGAGGCCGTTTTCGAAGCGCAGGAATTCACGCATGCTGCGCTGACCGGCGCGCATCGCCTGGGAATGGGCAAGCTGGTTCCTGACCGCTACTTCTGGGCACGGGAACCTGACGGCGCGACCGATCAATAATCTTTTTCTGCTTTCGCATGACCTCAAACAACGACACCCTCTTTGCCCGCGCGCAGATCAGCACGCCGGGCGGCGTCAATTCGCCGGTACGCGCATTCCGTTCGGTGGGTGGGACGCCACGCTTCATCACTCGCGCCGAAGGCCCGTATTTCTGGGATGCCGACGACAAGCGCTATATCGACTACATCGGTTCGTGGGGTCCCGCTATTGTCGGCCACGCTCATCCCGCTGTCGTCAAGGCCGTGCAGGATGCTGCCGCGCGCGGCCTCAGCTTTGGCGCGCCGACCGAAGGCGAAATCGAGATGGCGGAAGAAATCTGCCGCATCCTGCCCGCTGTCGAGCAGGTGCGTCTGGTATCGAGCGGGACCGAGGCGGCAATGAGCGCATTGCGTCTCGCACGCGGCGCCACCGGTCGCGACAGGATCATCAAGTTCGAAGGCTGTTACCACGGCCATGCGGATTCGTTGCTGGTGAAGGCCGGCAGCGGCTTGCTGACATTCGGCAATCCCACCTCTGCAGGCGTGCCGGAAGACTTTGCCAAACACACGCTGGTGCTCGACTATAACAATGCACAGCAGCTCGAAGACGTATTCCACGAAATGGGAAGCCAGATCGCCTGCGTGATTGTCGAACCGGTCGCCGGCAACATGAACCTGCTGCGCGCCACGCCTGAATTCCTGCAGGCGATGCGCCGGCTATGCACACAGCATGGCGCGGTGCTGATTTTCGATGAAGTAATGTCCGGCTTCCGCGTTGCACTCGGCGGCGCGCAATCGCTATATGGCATCGCGCCCGATCTCACCGTCTTGGGCAAGGTGATCGGCGGTGGCTTGCCGGTTGCCGCGTTTGGCGGTCGAAAAGATCTGATGAAGTACCTGGCGCCGCTGGGGCCGGTATACCAGGCCGGCACGCTATCCGGCAATCCGGTCACCGTTGCCGCCGGCATGGCTACCCTCAAATTGATTCAGGTCCCCGGCTTCTATGAAACACTGGCCGCACGGACTGCCAGACTGACGACCGGCCTTGTCGACGCAGCACGACGTGCCGGTGTTGCCTTCAACGCAGATGCGGTTGGTGGCATGTTCGGCTTGTATTTCGCGGAGGCCGTTCCGGATAGTTATGCGACGATGATGAACTGCGACAAATCCCGGTTCAATACGTTCTTCCACGCGATGCTGGATGCCGGCGTGTACCTCGCGCCGTCCGCCTTTGAAGCGGGCTTCGTGTCGGCACGACACGATGACAACGTGATCGACGAAACGCTCGATGCAGCAAGCAAGGCATTTGCACAGCTTGCCTGACAAACCAAGGCTGCCACGCGGCCTTAGTTGAGCCAGCCGCGACGGCGGAAATACCAGAAGGGCGCGACCGCGCTGCCTAGCATCAGCAGCAGTGCGAACGGATATCCGAAGTCCCATTGCAGCTCGGGCAGAATGCGGAAGTTCATCCCGTAAATACTCGCGATCAGCGTCGGCGGCAAAAATGCCACGCTGGCGACCGAAAAGATCTTGATGATCTTGTTCTGGTTGATGTTGATGAAGCCGACCGTCGCATCCATCAGGAAGTTGATCTTGTCGAACAGGAAGGCGGTGTGACCGTCCAGCGATTCGATGTCCCGAAGAATTTGTCGCGCCTCCTCGAACTGCTCCGAGTTCAGCAGGCGGCCGCGCATCAGGAAGCTGACCGCGCGACGGGTGTCCATCATGTTGCGACGGATGCGTCCGTTCAAGTCTTCTTCCTGCGCGATCGCATTCAGTGCGGCAGCGGCATCCTGGTCGGTCAGCGCCTTCTGCAACACGCGGCGGCTTACGTCTTCCAGGTTCTGGTAAATACCTTCCAGCGCATCGGCGGAATATTCGGCGTCGGTCGCGTAAAGATCGAGCAGCACGTCCTTGTAGTCCGCAATCGAGCCGGGGCGGGAGCGCGCCCGCATCCGCACCAGCCGGAAGACCGGCAGATCGTCGGTATGCACCGAAAACAGCATGTTCCGAGCAAGAATGAACGCGACCGTAACCACGCGCGACGGGCCATCGTCTTCTTCCAGCAGGAAGTCGGTGCGCAGATGAAGATCGCCATTTTCCGCTTCGTAGTAGCGCGCCGAGGCCTCGATATCCTTCACCTCGTCTTCGCCGGGCAGCGTGACGCCGTAGATGCTCTTGACCCAGGCGCGTTCGTCGTCGTTCGGGTCGGTCAGATCAACCCACACGGGGGCGGCGTTCTCGAGATCGTTCCGGCTTTCGATGTTGACCTGGTTCAGCCGCCCGTTCTGCAAGACGAATACATTGATCATGTGCTCTCCCGGTCACGCACGAGTCGTGTGCGCAGCCCTCCCGCGAATGCTGTCCGCAGGTCGATTGTTTTAAAAGGAAACGCGGCCATGTTTCGGTCCGATCGCGCTGCCTGCCAGTTCGCGGCGAGAGATCCCCTGATGAATGCCGCTTGAGCGCTATCTCGCCTGGCTGTCGTCCGTCAACGAACCGCGAGGTGTGCCAAGACTACCCAGGGCGAGGTCTCCAGAAACAAAAACAGCGCAAGTGTACTGACAACGATGGGGGCTAGCAAGCCGCATCGACCAATGGGTCAACCGAATATTTCAGCCGCGTCACAGATCGCCGCAAACCGTCGTAATCCAGCAGGCTTTTTTCAAGCTCAAGGCAACTCCGCTGCGCCCATGCGTCTCAAAATGAGATTGGTGCGACGGAGCAGATAGGAAGAGCCGCGATTCCGGTCATAAAAGCGCGGCTTCGGCAGCATCACTGCCAACCGCGCAGCCTGCGCGGCACTCAAGCTGGCAGCCGGGATTCCGTAATAGTGCTGCGCTGCCGCTTCCGCGCCGAATACGCCGTTCCCCCATTCGACCACGTTCAGGTAGATCTCGAAGATGCGCTCCTTGCCCATCAGGAATTCGAGCATATAGGTAATCACGACCTCTTGCGCCTTGCGAACGTAGGTGCGCTCGCCGGACAGGAACAGGTTTTTCGCAAGCTGCTGGGTGATCGTGGAGCCGCCGGCTACGACCTTTCCCTTCTTCGCATTTTTTTCGTATGCCTTCTCCAGCGCCTCCCAGTCGATGCCGTCATGCTCGGAAAAATTCGCATCTTCGGAAGCGATGATCGCGCGTTTGAGATTGTTCGAAATGCGACTGTAGGGCACCCACCGGTGCTGCAGCCGCGCCTTCGGATTCTTTTCGCGCAGCACCGAGAGCTGGCGGCGCATGAAGCTGGTCGACTCCGGATTGTGATCGGCCCACCACCATATCTGCACAAAAAAATACGCTTGCATTGCCAGCACGATAGCCAGCGGTGCGACTATCAGCCACAACAACAGTTTGCGTAGCGTCTTCATGCTCTACAGGTTGGCGCGCAGCATACTGAAGACCGGCGCGGTGTCCGGTCGCACGCCGCGCCAGACGAAAAACGATTCCGCCGCCTGCTCGACCAGCATGCCGAGACCGTCACGCACGGTCGCGCCGTGCTGCAGCGCGAAGCGCATGAACACGGTGGACTCCTTTCCGTACATCATGTCGTAGGCGAATGCATCAGAACCGAATACCGTCACCGGGATCGGCGGCAGATCGGCTGACAGGCTGGCAGAGGTGGCGTTGATGATGACGTCGAACGGCTGTCGCAGCGATTCGAAACTGCTCGCTTCCATAATGCCGTGTTCATCGAACTGTCGCACCAGGTCCACCGCTTTGGAAAGCGTGCGATTGGCGATCGCCAGTTGTGCCGGATGCTGGTTCAGGATCGGCAGGATCACGCCGCGCGCAGCGCCGCCTGCGCCAAGCAGCAGGATTCTTTTGCCTTGCATCGGTATGCCGGCATTGCGTACGACATCGGTTACCAGCCCGACGCCATCGGTGTTGTCACCGACAATCGCGCCGTCTTCGAACTTCAAGGTATTCACGGCACCCGCCGCCCGGGCGCGCTCGGTGAGCATGCTTGCCACTGCATATGCGTCCAACTTGAAAGGCACGGTGACGTTGGCACCCTTCACATGCTGCCGCATCAATTCCCGCACCGCATCTGCGAATCCACCAAGCGGAACCAGCAGGCGATCATAGGCCAGGTTCTGCCCGGTCTGCGCCGCAAAGCGCGCGTGGATGTCAGGCGACTTGCTGTGCGCGACCGGATTGCCGATCACGACATAACGATCCAAAACAGTGCTCAATTCTCCCCTCCCCGCAACTCCGCCTGCAAGGCGCCATCGCGCGTGAAGTCGAACAAGGTCGTCATCACCCATACGTCGTCCTTGTCGGCAGAACGCATGTTTTTTGCGAACTCACCGAATGGCGCTGCGCGACGCACAATGCGCTTGGCCGCTTCGTCGAGGGCCGGATTGCCGGATGAGCGTTCGACGGTAATGCCGTCATCGCGATCGGTCCGGTAGATCTTCCCGTCCTGAAAAATGGCAATCGAAATAGTGAGCTTCCCATACAGCGGCTTCCCGTTCTTTTGCGGGAAATTCAAGGTGCCGATTTTCTCGATGCGCTGGCGCACATTATCGAAGTACATCGCATAACCGACCTCTCTTGTGCTCGGCGAAATGAAGGTTTTCTTCGGACGCTTGTTTTCGTCCTCGATGCGCTTGGCGACTTCGGCCTCGCGCCGCAAAAGCTCCTTGGCGCTCTCGGTGTCATCGGTACCGTCGACCACTTGCTGGCTTTCCATTGGCTTGACGCGATCCTTCGTCAGCGGCGTCGAGAAGCGTGTCTTCTTGTTCAACCGGGCCAGCATGCGCTGCTGCTTTTCGAGCTCTTCAATGCGGCGCCGCATCGCTTTCAGGCCATCGCCATCCTCGCTCTTGTGCATGTCCGGCAGCGGCGATTTCGAGCGTCCGGTCTTTGCATGTCCGCCGCCGTCAAGATTCGCTTGCGCGAGCGCATCGGCCTTCATTGGCTTTTTGTCATGCTTGGCATTGACCAGGATGACTTCAAGACTCGGGTCGACCGATTTGAACTTGAATGCGTCCGGCGGCGTGAAGCGAACCGCCAGCAATGCGCCATGCGCCAGTACCGATACTGCAATGGCAATGGACAGTGTGCGGTTTTGATTAAATAACGTCACGCGTAAACAAGCAGGCCGACAGAAGGATTGAATTTTACGATAAAGCCCGCGTTGCCAACGCGAACTTTTCACTCCTGTACGGATTCCGCATCGGTCTCACTGTCGCTCGTGGCAATTTCGTCATTGGCAACCGCGGTCACGGATGCCTCGGTTGGCGTGGGAGCGATTTCGATGACTCGCGCCTCGATGCTCAGGTCGATTTCATCCCAGCGGATCAGGTCGAGCCGAACCTGGGTGCCGCGTGCCGCCTGCGGCATGCCGGGCAGGCGCACGATCAACGGAATATCGACCAGCCGCAGCACTTCATCCTTCAGCACGACCGCATCGACCTGACGCGCATTCTGCTGCGCCAGCCAGCGCAGACACCAGTAGCGCTCCATGTTCGACTGGAAGTCGGCGTATGCGGAATATGCGGCATCGAATGCGGACACCACAGCGAACAGGTCGGCATCCTTCGGCTTGAACGGCGCCGCCAGCGGCGCGGTCACGCCATGTTCGACGCAAGCCAGGATCTGCCATTGATTCACCAGGTCGGTATAACGGCGCAGCGGCGAGGTGCTCCATGCATACTGGTCGACGCCAAGCCCCTGGTGCGGTGCGGCGTGCGTCAGCATCCGCACCTGCATCTTCGCGGCCCAGCCACCGCCGCTGGCGCCTTGGCTGCGATAAATGCCGGGCACGCCATGGTCGTGCATCAGCTTGCCCCAGCTACTGTTCGCGAAAATCATCAGTTCGGCGACGATCTTGTCGAGCGGTGCGCCGCGCTTGCGACGCACGATGGAAACGACGTCATCTTCGACATAGAAATTGAAGTCGACGCGATTAGTCTGCTCCGGTTTCAGGCCGAAGCTTTCCCGCTTGGTCATGCGGCCCTGCTCCAGTACCCGCGCCCACTGCCACAGCAATGCGATATCGCTCTTGTGCGGATAGTCGCCTGCGCCGGTAGCAAGATTATCCTCGGTAACGAGATCATCCAGATCGTTGTGACGCAGATTGGCGGCAATGGGCACCGCTTCCGCCCGGGTTTCGGTCGATAACACCGACCAATTCACTGGATCGAGCGTTGCATACAGCGAAAGTGCGGGACAATTTTTTCCCTCGGCCAGCGTGAATGCCTCGACCAGCGCATCGGGCAGCATGGTGATCTTGTCACCTGGCATATAGACGGTGGAAAGGCGTTGCCGCGCGATTGCATCGATCGCGTCGTCGCGGCGGATACCGAGACCGGGCGCCGCGATATGGATACCAACCCGCACATTGCCATCGGCCAGCGTCACCACGGAAAATGCGTCATCGATCTCGGTGGTCGTCACGTCATCAATCGAAAATGCCCGCACATCTGCGACAGGCAACGACGGCACGGATGGAATGGCGATCGCGGGGAAGGCGGTCCCTTTCGGGAAGCACTCGAACAGGAATTTTGCGAGATGCAGTTCCCGTGGCGAGCCGATCCCGCCTGCGGCCAGCATCAAGCGTTGCGGCGTCGTTTGCAATTCGTTGCATGCCGTCTCCAGCGCCTTGTATTCAATGCCGTTCTTGTCCGGCCTGAACAGCAGCTGCAATGCAAGCGGCTTGAGCGCATCAGGCAGGCGATGCGCTTTCAGTTCCTCCACGTATTGCGCCTGGATCAGCGCCTGCTGCTTTTTCTTTTCGATACCGGCCAACGCCGCTTTCAACGACGCTTCCGGCGCGGCCTTGTAGCGTCCCTTCCCCTTCTTGTAGAAGTAAACCGGCGCGCTATGCAACCTAAGCAGCAGGCCCGCAGCTTCTTGCGCTTTCGGATCATGTCCGAAATATTCCGTACCCAGTTCAGCGAAACCGAATTCGTCCGCACCGGCGACTTCCCACAGGAATTCCAGATCGATTTCTTCCGCAATTGCCTGCGCGTCGGCCAACAGTTGTGCCGGCTCGGGCGACGCAAACTGCAGCAACACATCGCGCGCCTTTACCTTGGTGCGCTTGCCGGTCTGCATCTCGACCTGATAAGCCTCGCCTTGCTGAGACAATACTGCGCCGGCCTTGAAGTCGCCGGATTCCTCAAAAAATAGGTTCATTCGATTGTTTGCTGATGAGCGCGTTAAGTGGTTGGTCCGTGCCGTTTGAAGGCGTCTACGGACGGGTCGCTGGCCGGAGATCGGCAATCGCCGGCAGAAAAAGTTCGGTGACAAGCAACGTGCCATTGCGGCGTCGATACAGACAACGCCGAGCGAATATCGGGAAGTCTACTCGTTCCTCAAGAAGTGCGATGCGCGCACGCCGCGCCAGCGGATGCTGCGCCCGCAGCCGGGCGAATTGCAGCGGGCCGCGCATCACTTGTGGATCGCCAAAGAGCGTACTGCCCAGAGAGCGTTCGCCTAATGTCCCGAAAAACGGCCAGTCCGCCGCGGTTGCATGCAGGGGCACGATGGTATGCGCATAAACAGTCGGACGGCCGTCGCATTGCAGCAGGACTTCGCGTTCCTGTACACAGCAGCGGCGCGGCAGCGCCACCGCCGCGGATTCGTCGGCCAGGCACATCCCGCGCTGCTGACGCAGGCGGCGCACGCGAAATTGGCTGCTGCACGCTATCAACTTCAAAGTCAGTGACTCGGTATCGACCAGCCAGCCGCGCATTTCGCGGGTCGGATTGACGCCGTTCACATGGCAAAACCAGCGGGCATGCGCTGCTGCATGAAAGCTCACCGAGCCGCTCCCGGCCGAATGCCGCAGAAATCCAGAACCTCGTCCGCATAGCGCTCGAAATCGGAGATGCCGTGGTCGCTGCCTTCGATGATCAGCTGCCGTGTTCCAGGATAATGCGCAACCATTTCACGCCAGTCGAGAATCTCGTCGCCGGTGGCGGCAAGCAGGAAGTAGCGTTCCGGCCGCGTAATCGCAGCCACCTCAAGCGCCTTCAATTCGTCAATATATTCGCGCCGGAACTCGAAGGGCTCTTCCGAGTGATAGGCGGTCGTGATTCCGACATGCTGTTCCAGCTCGCGCGGCGGCTTGACCGCGGGATTCAGCAACACGGCGCGGCAGCCCAGTTGTTCCGCGAGATACGTCGCATAGTATCCGCCAAGAGACGAACCAATCAGCACTACCTTTTCAACAGGAAAATCTGCGACGATGTCCGAGGCAAGCGCGATGGCAGCGCGCGGCGAGGCCGGCAACTGTGGGCAATGATATTCGGCGCTGCGTCCCAGCGCCTGCAGCCGCGCCGCGATCAGACGGGCCTTGAACGATTGGGGCGCGGAGCGGAAGCCGTGCAGATACAGGATCATCCCTGCAACGCGTCCAGCAATTTCTGGTGCACGCCGCCGAATCCGCCGTTGCTCATCACCAGGATATGATCGCCCGGCCGTGCCTTGCTCACGATCGCCTGTACCAGCACGTCGAGTTGATTGAACGCGGCCGCTTTTGGCCCGAGCGGCGCCAGCGCTTCGGCCAGATCCCAGCCGAGTGCATCCTTGCCGGCGCTGGCCCCAAAGCCGAACACCATGTCTGCCTCGGTGAGGCTGCCGGGCAATGCCTTTTTCATCGTACCCAGCTTCATGGTGTTGGAGCGCGGTTCCAGCACTGCCAGGATGCGTGCCGCCCCGGCTTTCTTGCGCAGCCCGGCAACCGTTGTCTCGATCGCGGTCGGATGATGGGCGAAATCGTCGTAGACGGTGATGCCATTGACGACACCGCGTATCTCCATGCGCCGCT
The DNA here is from genome assembly GCA_966211585.1 of uncultured Noviherbaspirillum sp. Lineage (GTDB taxonomy): Bacteria > Pseudomonadota > Gammaproteobacteria > Burkholderiales > Burkholderiaceae_D > Noviherbaspirillum. The sequence continues at coordinate 28,827 of CBIHNU010000040.1, forward strand.
TCACGTTTTCGAATTTTCCGAGCGATTCGATTGCCTGCGCCGGTGGCACGCCGACGTGGCGCGCTGCGGCGATCGCCGCAATCGCATTGAGCCGGTTGTGCGCTCCCGTCAGCGACCAGTCCACCGTGCCCTGTATCTCACCGTTGAAGCCAACGTCGAAACTGCCGTCGTCGTGTTCGCCGATCGCCCAGCCATCGTGACCGACTCCGCCGAACCATTCCCGGTCGCTCCAGCAACCACGCGCCATCACACGGCGTAGCGCTTCCTCGGTACCATTGACGATCAGGCGACCAACTCCAGGAACGGTACGCACGAGGTGATGAAACTGGGTTTCGATCGCTACCAGATCCGGGAAAATATCGGCGTGATCGTATTCGAGATTGTTCAGGATTGCGGTCTTGGCGCGGTAATGCACGAACTTGCTGCGTTTGTCGAAGAAGGCGGTGTCGTACTCGTCGGCTTCGATCACGAAAAATGCGGAATCGGCTTCCTTGCCGGACAAGCGGGCGGAAATGCCGAAGTTCATTGGCACGCCGCCGATCAGGAAACCGGGATGGTAGCCCGCATCCTCCAGAATCCAGGCCAGCATCGAGGATGTCGTGGTCTTGCCGTGAGTGCCCGCGACCGCCAGCACCCATTTGTTTTGCAGGATGTGTTCGCCGATCCATTGCGGGCCGGAGGTATAAGACAGACCGCGGTTGAGAATCTCTTCCATCAACGGATTGCCACGCGAAACGACGTTGCCGACGACGAACAGATCGGGTTGCAGATCGACCTGCGCCGGATCGAAACCTTCGATCAGTTCGATGCCCTGCGCCTGCAGCTGCGTGCTCATCGGCGGATAAACATTGCTGTCGCAGCCGGTTACCTTATGGCCGGCTTCCTTCGCAAGCACCGCGAGGCCGCCCATGAACGTGCCGCAGATACCGAGAATATGGATGTGCATTGTGCTGTTTCAAATGAGATAAGAAAATCTGACTGAAATCGGCCGCGAAAGGTCCAAGGCCAAAGGCAGAAGCGAGATGCTTCGCGATTCAGGCAGAGCCGGAATTTTACCCGACCCGCGATCACGACCTTACGGAGTATTATCGACGCCATGAGCAATTTCACGTCAAACACGGACATGCTGCGCGCCGAGATTGCCGCCGCCGCAGCCCGGCTGATTGCCGAAGACGGCGCGGATTACAGTACGGCAAAGCGCAAGGCCGCGAAACAAATCATCGGGAATGCGAAAATACGCGGCGAAATCATGCCGGATAACGTACAGATCGAAGAGGAAGTGCGTCTCTACAATGAACTCTTTTTCAGCGACAGCCAGCCGGCGCGACTGTTGCATCTTCGAAAACTGGCGCTGCGCATGATGGAAGACCTGACCCGCTTTTCCCCTTACTTGACGGGTGCGGTGCTGAACGGAACTGCAGGCGAACATTCCGATATCCACCTGCAGCTCTTCGCCGAGAGTGCAAAAGATGTCGAGATTTTCCTGATTAACAAGAACGTTGATTTCGACGTGTCCGAAACGCCGCATTTCAACAGCCGTGCGGACCCGGTGGAAACGGTCAGCTTCCTATGGCAAAACGAAGGCGTGCATCTGGCGCTTTACGAGACGGACGAATTGCGAAGTGCGGCTCGGGGAACGATGGAAGGAAGGACAGCACGGGCAAACATAGATGCGGTTCGTGCATTAATTGCTGAAACAAAAGAACATGAAGAAAAATAGCGTGATATTCGTTGTGATCGCAGTGCTGTTTGCGATCCTTGGCGTTATGTGGGGAAACAAACGCCTGCAACCTCAAGCGCCCGAACTTTCCTCGGTAGACAGGCTGTTTGCAAAATCGATGAAAGATACCAGCGGCCACCTCCAGAATCTATCGCAATGGAAAAACAAGGGACTGATTGTTAATTTCTGGGCAACCTGGTGTGCGCCCTGTGTACAGGAAATGCCCGAACTGTCCGCGCTACAGCCGGAAATAGCACCGGCCCATATACAGATCATCGGTATAGGCATCGATTCCGCCGCCAATATCGCGGAATTCGCTGCCAAATATAAAATCACCTACCCTCTTTATATTGGCGGCCTCGATGCATCCGAGTTGTCACGCCAACTGGGGAATCAGGCGGGCGGACTCCCTTTTACAATATTGATAGGACGTGACGGCAAGGTGAAGAAAACCTATCTTGGACGTCTGAAGATGGAAGAGTTACGGAAAGATCTGACGTCTTTATAGACAGACTTGGTGATCCATCCACCTGCTATAGTCAGGCCGGGCCAGTGACCCGGAGGCGGTTGGGCGCCGCAAATGCTCGTCGGAGAAGGTACGCCGACCACGCTTTGCATTCACCTCCGGTCAACCTGGCGGCACTCCAAATCTGAAGGCAAACAGGCCATCAAGGATATTTTTCCTTGCCAGTCAGCATCATTCGGCGGCAAAATGCGCCATCCTCGTCAAACGGAGTTACATCTCCATGGCAAAAAATATCCTTTTGCTCAACGGTCCCAACCTGAATCTGCTCGGTACACGCGAGCCGGAGATCTATGGATCGGCCACACTGGAGGATGTCGAACATGCGGCTGCGGCGCAAGCAGCAGCGCTTGGTGCTGCCTGCGCCTGCTTCCAGAGTAATCACGAAGGCGCATTGATCGATAGAATCCAGGCGGCGCGGGCAGAAGGCGTGGATGCCATCGTCATCAATCCCGGCGGACTTACGCATACCAGCGTCGCGTTGCGCGATGCATTGGCGGGAGTGGCGATCCCGTTTGTTGAGGTACATGTCTCCAATATTCATCAACGCGAGTCCTTCCGACATCACTCCTACCTGTCGGCGATCGCGATCGGCGTGATTTGCGGACTGGGTATCGAAGGTTATAGAGCAGCGATCGATTTCGCTCTCAAAAAGCTGTAATTTTCAGCATCTTGCCGCAAACGACTTATAATCGTGGCGATTCCAATCGTAACAAACAAATAATTCTGAGGGATTTCATATGGATCTACGAAAACTCAAAACGCTGATCGACCTGGTGGCCGAATCGGATATCGCCGAACTCGAAGTGACCGAAGGCGAAAGCAAAGTCCGTATCGTCAAGTCCTCGGGAACACCGCAGAATCAAGTGGTAATGATGCAGCCGCAGTCGATGCCGCAAACCGTTTCGGCGCCGATGCCTGCAGCGCAAACAGCACCCGCCGTCCCCGTCGAACCGGAAGGACATATCGTCAAATCCCCGATGGTCGGCACGTTCTACCGCGCTTCCGCTCCTGGCAGCCCGGCGTTCGTCGAAGTAGGTGCAACGGTCAAGGAAGGCGATACGCTGTGCATCATTGAAGCGATGAAATTGCTGAATGAGATCGAAGCCGACGCCTCGGGTGTGATCAAGCAGATCCTGGTTGAGAATGGCCAGCCCGTGGAATTTGGCCAACCGCTGTTCGTGATCGGTTGAGCGTTGCGCATCCGGCATTTTCCGTGAATGCCGCGCACTCCTGATAACGCCAACCCTTAACGTACCGCCTTTCATCCAATATGTTCGAAAAAATCCTCATTGCCAACCGCGGTGAAATCGCGCTGCGCATCCAGCGTGCATGTCGTGAAATGGGCATCAAGACCGTGGTCGTCCATTCCGAAGCGGACCGCGACGCAAAGTATGTAAAGCTGGCCGATGAATCGGTCTGCATCGGCCCGGCGGCCTCGTCGCTGAGCTATCTCAACATGCCCGCCATTATCAGTGCGGCTGAAGTGACGGATGCCGAAGCGATTCATCCCGGCTATGGCTTCCTGTCCGAAAACGCCGACTTTGCAGAACGGGTTGAGAAATCCGGCTTCGTCTTCATCGGTCCGCGCCCGGAATCGATCCGGCTAATGGGCGACAAGGTTTCGGCCAAGCACGCAATGATCAAGGCCGGTGTGCCTTGCGTGCCCGGCTCCGACGGCGCATTGCCGGAAGATCCGAAGGAAATCATCCGCGTCGCGCGCAAGGTCGGCTATCCGGTCATTATCAAGGCTGCCGGCGGCGGCGGCGGGCGCGGCATGCGTGTGGTGCATACCGAAGCCGCATTGCTGAATGCGGTGACGATGACCAAGACCGAAGCCGGCGCCGCCTTCGGCAATCCGGAAGTTTATATGGAGAAGTACCTGGAAAATCCGCGTCACGTGGAGATTCAGATATTAGCCGACGAATTCAAGAATGCGGTGTGGCTGGGCGAGCGCGACTGCTCGATGCAGCGGCGCCACCAGAAGGTGATCGAGGAAGCGCCGGCCCCCGGCATTCCGCGCAAGCTGATCGAACGTATCGGGGACCGTTGTGCGGAAGCCTGCCGCAAGATCGGCTATCGTGGCGCCGGCACGTTCGAGTTCCTGTATGAGAACGGCGAATTCTATTTCATCGAAATGAATACCCGCATCCAGGTTGAGCACCCGGTGACGGAAATGATCACCGGCCTCGACCTGGTGCAAGAGCAGATCCGCGTCGCTTTCGGCGAGAAGCTGCGTTTCCGGCAGCGCGACATCGAATTATCAGGTCACGCGATCGAGTGCCGCATCAATGCCGAGGATCCGTTCAAGTTTACGCCCTCGCCCGGCAAGATCATCTCCTGGCACGCGCCAGGCGGTCCGGGCATTCGGGTCGATTCGCACGCCTACGCCGGTTATTTCGTTCCGCCTACCTACGACTCGATGGTCGGCAAGGTGATCGCCTATGGCGCGACGCGCGAACAGGCCATTCGGCGCATGCAGATTGCCTTGTCGGAAATGGTGGTCGAAGGCATCCTGACCAATATTCCGCTGCATCGCGAACTGATGGTGGATGCGCGCTTCATCGAAGGCGGCACCAATATTCATTATCTTGAACAGAAACTGGCCGACAAGCCCGACCTGCAGAAACCAGCCGCCAAAGCAGCTAAATAAACTGGGCATTCGCATGAGCTGGACCGAAATTGTCATCGAAGTTGCGCGCAGCCATGCGGAGGCCTTGTCCGACGCATTGATGGATGCCGGCGCCCTTTCAGTATCGGTCGAGGATGCCGATGAAGGCACCGAAGCCGAACAGCCGCTGTTCGGTGAACCCGGCATGGAGCCGACCGAAGCGGCTTGGGAGCGCAGCCGGGTAGTTGCGCTGGCGGACGCGAACGCCAACCATGCGGCGCTTGTCGCGGACGCGGTGGCTGCATGCGGCATTGGCACCGATACCGCGGCTCCCGCTTATACTCTGCGCCCTGTCGCGGAACAGGATTGGGTACGGCTGACACAGTCGCAGTTCGACCCTATCCACATCGGCAAGAATATCTGGGTAGTGCCGAGCTGGCATGACGCGCCGGACCCTGACGGCTTGATACTGGAACTGGACCCGGGTCTGGCGTTCGGCACCGGTAGCCATCCGACCACTCGCCTATGCATGGAATGGCTCGAAGCCCATGCGCCGAAAGGCTTGTCGGTTCTCGATTACGGTTGCGGTTCCGGCATTCTGGCGATGGTAGCGGCGAAGCTTGGCGCCCAACCGGTCTGCGGCGTCGATATCGATCCGCAGGCAATCGAGTCCGCACGTTATAACTGCGAACGCAATCGCTGCGACATCGAGTATTACCTGCCGGAAGATTTCGCGGGCGCCTCCGGTCCGCAAACCTTCGATGTCGTGGTCGCCAACATCCTGTCCAGTCCGCTGAAGCTGATGGCGCCGATGCTGTCTTCGCGCGTCGCTCCAGGCGGCATGCTTGTGCTGTCGGGCATTCTGGTTCGGCAGGCTGACGAAGTGATCGCCGCCTATGCGCCATTCATGACAATGACGGTTTGGGCCGAACATGATGGCTGGGTCGCACTGACCGGCCGATCCGCCGATTCCCGGTAATTCCAATGGCGCTCGCAACCCAATGTCCGCACTGCCAGACGACATTCCGGGTCGCGCATGACCAACTGAAATTGCGCGCAGGGTTGGTGCGCTGCGGTGCATGCAAGCAGATCTTCAACGGTATCGAGAACCTGCTGCGGCCCGAGGATGTTGCGCCAACGCCCCCATCCGCGAGCGAACCATCCCCTCCAGCCTCGCCGCCCGAATCCCCCGCCATCCCGGATATCCCTATACAAGGGGCGTCCGCTATTGTTCCGAGCGAATCCGCCGAGGTCCCGACAAAGCCTTTCGAGTCGACGACTGAAGCGCAAGGCGTACCGGAAGAAGCTCCTGCGGCAGCCACCATACCGACGCCGGAACCGGAAGAAATCGACAATCCTTTGCTGCGCATGACACTGATGGATTTCACGCATGCCGCGCAGAAGACGTCGGATGTCGATACCGGGCAAGCGACGGAACAAGCTTCGGATCAACCTGACCCGTTGGAACGGGTAATCGATGACCTCCAGCGCAAACCATGGCGCCGCGTCGAGAGTGAGGGTGAAGCGGATTCCGATACTGACCCACTGGATCTGGCAGACAACGTCGAATACGAAGAACCCAGTTTCGTCCGACAGGGAAGACGGCGCCAGCAAGTCGGCCGCATGCTGCGAATCAGCATGACGATCGCACTGCCCTTTCTGCTGGCCGGGGCATTGGCGCAAAGTGCATACACATTCCGCGACCGGCTCGCCGCCTGGTTTCCTCAAACGAAACCACTACTCTCCAGAACCTGCACTTACATCGGCTGCCAGGTCGGATTGCCAATGCAAATCGAATCGGTATCGATCGAATCGAGCGAGCTCCAGGCGCTTGCCGCCGATCAAAATACGTTTTCGCTTGTCGCGCTGCTGCGCAATCGCGGCGAAACGGTGCAAGCCTGGCCGAGCATCGAACTGACGCTGAACGATTCAAATGAAAAAGCACTCGCCCGACGCATCATCATGCCGCGCGATTACCTGCCATCGCCACAAGAGATCAATACGGGCTTTGCTCCTAAATCGGAACAATCGATCAAGCTGTTTTTCGAACTGGCTCAACTGAAAGCATCCGGGTATCGCGTTTATCTGTTTTACCCCTAATCGCCGTCGTCAACCCGCGCTTCTTCCCGGACGGATACAGGACAGCGACGCTAATCGTAAAATTTCCCTTTCTCTTTATTACAGACACTCATGACATCCCTCATCTGCGGTTCACTCGCTTTCGATACCATCATGTTGTTTCAGGGCCGCTTTTCCGAAGCGCTGCTTGCGGACCAGCTGCACAAGATCAACGTCGCGTTCCTGGTACCGGAAATACGTCGTGAATTCGGCGGCTGCGCCGGCAATATTGCTTACAACCTGAAGCTGCTGGAAGGCGATCCACTGATCATGGCGACCATCGGGCAGGATGGCGGATCGTATCTGGATCGTCTGGATCAACTTCAGATCTCACGGCGCTGCGTCCGTACTATCGAGACTTCGTACACCGCGCAGGCGTTCATCACAACCGATGCCGGCAATAACCAGATCACTGCCTTCCATCCGGGTGCAATGGCGCTGTCGCATTACAACAAGGTGGCCGATGCGGGTGCTGTCCGCCTCGCGATCGTTGCGCCGGACGGCCGCGACGGCATGCTGCAACACGCGCATAACTGTGCCGCGCTGGATGTGCCTTTCATCTTCGATCCGGGCCAGGGCTTGCCGATGTTCAATGGCATTGAACTCGAATCCCTGATTGAACTGGCAACTTATGTTGCGGTCAATGACTATGAAGCCGAACTGCTGACCGAACGTACCGGCCTGACACTCGACGAAATTTCGCAGCGGGTATCGGCACTGATTGTGACGCGAGGCGAACTCGGAGCGGAGATATTCGCCGGCGGTACACGGCTGGATATTCCATGTGTCAAGGCGGATCAAGTCATCGATCCGACCGGGTGCGGGGATGCTTTCCGTGCCGGTCTGCTGTATGGCTTGAGCAACGGAATGGATTGGGCGACGACGGGTCGCTTGGCCAGTCTGATGGGCGCTATCAAGATTGCATACCAGGGCGGGCAAAACCATGCGCCGTCGCGGGCAGAAATCGAAGACCGCTTCCAGAAGGCATTCGGTTATCGGTTTTGATCCGCGACACCGCGAGATCGCAACGATGAGATAGGAGGCGGCATGCGGGTTACAGCGACGGCAGTCATTTTTACATCGAGCCTCATGCTGACTGCCTGTGCATCGCGGCCTACGGCAAACCAGATGATCTCTTCAACGCAGGGAAGTACCGTGGTACGACACGCGCAGGTAACCGACGTGCGCGATGTCGTCGTGCAAGGCAACCGGTCGTCGGGCCTCGGATCCTTTGCCGGCGCCATATTGGGCGGTGTCGCAGGCAGCATGATCGGCGGCGGTAACGGCCGCACGGCAGCCGGTATCGGGGGCGCGCTCGCCGGCGGCGTAGCAGGACAACATGCAGAACAGGCGAGCGACGTCGCGCGCAGAGTCGAAGTGACCGTGCGGTTCGACAACGGGGATGTCCGCAGCTATCCGATCGAATCAGGAGAGACGTTCCGGATTGGCGATATGGTCACTGTCAGTACCGGCTATCAGGGCATGCATATCAGGCACGAATAGCATCCGCGACCGATGCACGTTTGCGTGCCCGACTTGTTTACACACTACCGGGAAGCAGTGTTCTCCTGACGTCGTCAACGTCAAGATGGTCCGCATCGATTTCGAGTACTTTCCGTTTGCCGATGTGCCCGTGCATGATCTCAATGGCGCTTTTTGGCACACCCAATGAAGCGGCGAGATAGCGAATCAATGCATCGTTCGCCTTGCCCTCGATCGGCTCCGCCTGCAGGCGTATCTTCAGTGCACCATCAAGTACACCGATAACTTCGCTCTTTTTTGCATTCGGCATTACTTGTACAGCCAAGCGAATGCCGCGCGAACCGGCACGGCACCAGTCATGGTTCATGCAAGCGACATAATCAGCGAACTCGCCAGTTGCAATCCGATTCGCAGCAATATCAACGCGACCAACGGGGACAGGTCGATGTTGCCGATCAGGGGAATCACACGACGTAGTGGACGCAGCAAGGGATCGTTCAGCGCACCAATGAACGGTGCCAATGGCGCATGCGGGTTGACCCAGCTGAAAACCGCTTCAATGATAATGAGTCCCATGAATCCGTAGAACACCCACTCGCACAAGCGCAGCAGCGATAGCAGTACCAAGTATTGCGGCGAAATGCGCGTCATCACGGCAAGATCAATGGCGACCGCAACAACGATGACAGCAAATGCGCCAATCAGACTGGCCCAATCATACCCGCCAACGCCGGGCAGAATCCGGCGCAACGGACGCACCAGCCAGTCGGTCAATTGAAAGGTGAACTGGCCGATCGACGTGGGTGGACGGACCCGCACCACCTGCATCCAGAAGCGCAACAACAATACACCACCCAATACACCAGCGATGCTATCGACTATCAACGTAAGAATGCTGTTCAGCACTGTGATCTCCAAATAAAAAAACCCGTTGTGCGACGCGAGGCCACACAACGGGCATTTTGCCTGAACTTAATCAGGCGACCAAGCGAGCTCGCCGATTACGGGCGGGTGCCGGTCGGAAACGGCCAGGCCGCTGCCGGATTCAACACCGTCTTCACAGCAGGAGCTGCAGCTGCAGGCTTGGCTGCCGGTTTCTTGGCGGCTGCCTTCTTCGGTGCTGCTGCCTTCTTCGCTACCGGCTTCTTGG
>CBIHNU010000041.1:0-37263 GCA_966211585.1 uncultured Noviherbaspirillum sp.
GGACGCTGGTAAATCGTGCCGTCCGGGTTGCGGTCGAACGGCATGCCGAAGTGTTCGAGTTCGTAGACGACCTTGGGCGCCTCGCGGCACATGAATTCGATCGCATCCTGGTCGCCCAGGTAGTCGCCACCCTTGACGGTGTCGAACATGTGCCAGTACCAGTTGTCCTCGGCCATATTGCCCAGCGACGCGCCGATGCCGCCCTGTGCGGCAACGGTATGCGAACGGGTCGGGAACACTTTAGACAGAACAGCGACATTCAGGCCGGCTTCGGCCAGTTGCAGCGATGCGCGCATGCCGGAACCGCCGGCACCGACGATGACCGCGTCGAAGCGGCGGGTAGGAATGGATTGTTTGATTGCTGCCACGATTACGCTCTCCAGATAATCTGCGCCGCCCAGCCGGCGCAACCGATCAGCCACGCGATGGTGGCAACTTGCAATACCAGTCGCACTGCAACCGACTTGGTGGCGTAATCCATCCAGATGTCGCGCATGCCGACCCACGCGTGATAGAACAGCGAAAGGAAAGCGACGAAGGTGATGATCTTGAACCATTGCTGCGCGAACAATCCGGCCCAGCCCTCGTAGCTGAAATTGCTGCCGCCGAGGAAAGAAACCAGAAGAATCACGGTGTACAGGGCCATCACGATGGCAGTCACGCGCTGCGCGAGCCAGTCCTTGAGACCGTAGTGTGCGCCGACGACGAGACGCTTGGGTCCGATATTATTGTTTGCCATTTTCAGAACGCTCCGAACAGTTTCAATCCCACCAGTACGGCCAGCGGCAGGCTGACTGCGAACACCGCAACCGATGACTTGCGGCCGCTATCCTTGTCGAGACCTATATGCAGATCCATGAACAGATGGCGGATGCCGGCGCAGAAATGATGCAGGTATGCCCAGGACAAGGCGAGGATCGCGAGCTTTACCAGCCAGTGCGAGGTATAGCCCTTGAGGTAATCGAAGGAAATTTCGGAGGTCAGGCTCTTGTCGAGCAGATACAGGACAAAGGGCAGCAGCAGAAACATCAGTCCACCGCTGGCACGGTGGAGGATTGAAACGAGACCCGCCAGCGGCAATCGATACTGCACCGCTTGTGCAAAAGTCATTGGACCAAATTCGCGCCGATTTTTTTTCACGGCTTCAGACATGACAACACCTCCCAGGGCTTAGTAATCCCGTAATTTTCGCCGATTTTGTGCAGCACACCAATAGTTATTCTCACTCAAGGCAATTAATCCGCTTGTCCATCCGGGAGATTACGGATTGTCGAACCGACCTTCCTGCGCATCAGCTCAGCTCATTCTGATAGTGATGATGATTGGTCGAATACAGTCCGCGCCGCACTTCCACCGGTTTGTCGCCGTAGGTAAAAGAAACGCGTTCGACGCTCAGCAAGGGAGCGCCTGGCGCAGTCTTCAAGAGTTGAGCAGTACTCTCGTCGGCACCGACTGCACGGATTTTCTCCGTGGCGCGGATCATGCGCGTGCCGAATTCCATCTCGAACAGGCCATACATCGGCCCCTTGTACTCCACCAGACGCTCTGCGGTAAGACCCTTGAAGATCAATCCCGGCAGCCACAATTCTTCCACAATCGTCGGCGCGCCATCAAAAGATTGTACCCGCTTGATGAAAATGACCGAGTCGCCCGGCTTGATATCAAGCAGACGCGCCACCTCGGCAGGCGCGCGCAATCTCTTGACATCGAGGATCTGGTTGTCCGCCGAATGAGGCTCTCCCGCATCCGGCATCAGCCGCAGAAACCGAAACTGGGCTCGGGCCTCGTGATGAGTCGCAACGAAAGTACCTTTACCCTGACGCCGCACAACCAGGTTTTCCGCCGCAAGCTCGTCAATCGCCTTGCGTACCGTCCCCTGGCTCACCTTGAAACGGCCAGCCAACTCGATCTCACTGGGAATCAACTCGCCCGGCTTCCACTCGCCGGATTGCAGGCTTTGCGTGATGAGCGCCTTGATTTGCTGGTAAAGCGGGCTGAAGGTCGGTGAAGTTCCTGCAGGAGATGATCCAACCGCCGCGCCGGACGCGCCGCTGGTTGTCAAATTGGACGGAACGGAACTCATAGCCCTCGATTTCACCACAAAATGCCCGTTGCCGTCTAGCAAAAATGTATCGTGTGATATGTCTTATATAAGATATAAGATAACCATTGACATAGCATTCATGGAAGCCTACACTCGCGGGCAACATTTGCAGGCTGCAACACTCCCAAGGTCAAAGCCGTTCGCATGATTGCGAATGACATTTGGCTGTGACCTGACAGGTTTTCAACGGTATTATTACAGGCTTACAGAACATTTCGTACAGTTTCAATTCCGTTTTCATTCCCACTTTGGAGATTCACCATGGCTAAAGCCCCCATGCGCGTTGCCGTCACCGGCGCCGCCGGCCAAATCGGCTACTCCCTGCTGTTCCGCATCGCGAACGGCGATATGCTGGGCAAGGACCAACCGGTCATCCTGCAATTGCTCGAAATTCCGGACGAGAAGGCACAGAAGGCGCTCAAGGGCGTCATGATGGAAATCGACGACTGCGCATTCCCGCTGCTGGCCGGCATGAGCGCACACAGCGATCCGATGACCGCGTTCAAGGACATCGATGTTGCATTGCTGGTCGGCGCGCGTCCGCGCGGCCCGGGCATGGAGCGCAAGGACCTGCTCGAAGCGAATGCGCAGATCTTCACGGTACAAGGCAAGGCACTTGACGCGGTCGCATCGCGCAACGTGAAGGTGCTGGTGGTCGGCAATCCGGCCAACACCAATGCTTACATTGCGATGAAGTCGGCTCCGAATCTGCCGGCAAAGAATTTCACCGCGATGCTGCGCCTGGATCACAACCGCGCGCTGTCTCAGGTTGCACAAAAAATTGGCAAACCAGTTACCTCGATCGAGAAGCTGTGCGTCTGGGGCAACCACTCGCCGACGATGTATGCCGATTACCGTTTCGCTACGGCCGACGGCCAGTCCGTCAAGGACCTGATCAACGATCCGGTCTGGAACAAGGACGTGTTCCTGCCGACAGTCGGCAAGCGCGGCGCGGCGATCATCGAAGCGCGCGGCCTGTCTTCCGCCGCATCGGCAGCCAATGCGGCAATCGACCATGTGCGTGACTGGGTCCTCGGCACCAACGGCAAATGGACCACGATGGGCATCCCGTCGGACGGCTCCTACGGCATCCCGGAAGGCACTGTGTTCGGCTTCCCGGTAACCACTGAAAATGGCGAGTACAAGATGGTCAAGGGACTCGACATTGACGCCTTCTCGCAAGAGCGCATCAACCTGACGCTGAAAGAGCTGATGGATGAACGTGAAGGCGTGAAACATCTGGTAGGTTGATTTTTGATGACAGGACAAGTGGCGCACCGCGTGCACCGAGACAGTCGCTACTTGTCCATCCGCCGATCACATTCGATTCTGCACTCCATCTAAAATCACGCGGTACATGCATCCCTCCGAGGTCTTATTCCAAGGCAAGCAGCAGCCGGTTTCGATTCCGGCATGCGATCACTACGCCGGCTCCGAAAAGCTGATGCGCAAATCGATTGCCTTGCAACAAGAACTTGGCCCCATATTCGACATTACGCTCGATTGCGAGGACGGCGCCAGCGCCGGCAATGAAGCAGCGCATGCCCGATTGGTCGGCGCCCTGATCGCGGGCGAAGAGAATCGGTTCGGCCGCATCGGCGCACGCGTTCACGATCTCACCCATCCGTCGTTCGAACAGGACGTCGCCGTCATCTGTGGAGCAGCGGCCAAACGCCTCGCCTATCTGGTTGTGCCCAAGGTCGACGGCGTGGCCGACGTCAAGCGTGCCATTGGCGTCGTCGAACAGCTGGCGAAGAAAAACGGACGCGGCAATTTGCCGGTCCACGTCTTGATTGAAACTCACGGCGCCCTCGCCGACGTCCATGCGATCGCTGCGCTGCCGCAGGTCGAATGCCTGTCGTTCGGCATCATGGATTTCGTTTCAACACACTTCGGCGCGATTCCGGGCAGCGCGATGCGCTCGCCGGCCCAGTTCACGCATCCGCTGGTGGTGCGCGCCAAACTGGAAATCGCCGCCGCCTGCCATGCGCACGGCAAGGTGCCTTCGCATAACGTCACCACTGAAATCAAGGACACAGCCGTCGTCGCCAACGATGCGGCACGGGCTACCGGCGAGTTTGGCTACACGCGAATGTGGAGCATTCACCCGGATCAGATCAAGCCCATATTGAAGGCCATGTCGCCGCGCAGCTCCGAAGTGAGCGAGGCAGCCGGCATCCTGGCCGCTGCACAGGCGGTTCAATGGGGGCCGATACAACATAACGGCAGGCTGCACGACCGCGCCAGCTATCGCTACTACTGGACGATACTGCAGCGCGCAAAGGCGAGCGGCATGCCATTACCGGAATCATCAGGGAGTCTGTTGTGAAGTACATGCGACGCCTACACGAAGTCAACTATCCTGGCGCGCACTAAAGGAAACATGTTCATGAAAATCGTATCAGCATTCGCTCTCTTCATCGCCGGACTGGTTGTTGCAGCGGCACCGGCCATTGCACAGAACGGCTCGCCTTCCGGGCATGCCGCGAAGAAAGCGCATGCAAAGAAGGCGCATGTAGCAAAAAAGGAAGCGGATGAAGAGGATGACGGTCCGGAACCGGACATCACAGGCCAGTTGTCGACCAACTTCAACTGCGAGCTCGGCAACAAGCTGACGATCTACCGGCATCCGACCGACGATCAGCATATTGCGCTGCGCTGGCACAATCACCTGCATCAGATGACCCGCGTGCAGACCACGACCGGCGCGGACCGTTTCGAAAGCCAGAAAAAAATCCTGGTCTGGATCGGCATTCCGGCGAAAAGCATGTTGCTTAATGCAAAAAAAGGACAGCAGCTTGCCAACGAATGCAGGTCGCCCGAGCAGGAGCTGGCACAGAAGGTGGTGGACCAGCATCGCTGACATGTAAGAAATTAACGTTTATTTATCACCCGTCGAGTTCCAATAATTTTAAGGAGAGGTCATGTCCCGCAACACTCTGAACACGCTCAAGGAATTCAAGATTTCAGATTCCAGGAAAGGCAAGTTCTATTCGCTTCCCGCGCTCGAGAAGAAACTCGGCGTGAACATTTCGCGCCTGCCGGTATCGATCCGCATCGTGCTGGAGTCGGTGCTGCGCAATTGCGACGGCCAGAAAGTGACGGAAGAACACGTGAAGCAACTGGCGAACTGGAGAGCGACCGCAGCGCGGGTCGATGAAATCCCGTTCGTGGTGGCACGTGTGGTGTTGCAGGACTTTACCGGCGTACCGCTGCTGGCCGACCTGGCCGCGATGCGCAATGTCGCCTCCAAGCTCGGCAAGAAGCCGAAGAATATCGAACCGCTGGTGCCGGTGGATCTTGTGGTCGACCACTCGGTGCAGATCGATCACTACCGCGAAAAGAAGGCACTTGATCTGAACATGAAACTGGAATTCCAGCGCAACAACGAGCGCTACCAGTTCATGAAATGGGGCATGCAGGCATTCGACACCTTCGGCGTCGTGCCGCCGGGCTTCGGCATCGTGCACCAGGTGAACCTCGAATATCTCGCGCGCGGCGTGCACAAGAAGGACAGTGTGTTCTATCCCGACACGCTGGTCGGCACCGATTCACATACCACGATGATCAACGGCATCGGCGTGGTTGGCTGGGGCGTGGGCGGCATCGAGGCGGAAGCCGGCATGCTGGGCCAGCCGGTGTACTTCCTGACGCCGGACGTAGTCGGCGTGAACCTGACCGGCGCGCTGCGCGAAGGCGTGACCGCGACCGACCTGGTGCTGACCATCACCGAGATGCTGCGCAAGGAAAAAGTGGTCGGCAAGTTCGTCGAGTTCTTCGGCGAAGGTACCGCATCGCTGTCGCTGACCGACCGCGCAACGATCGCCAACATGGCGCCGGAATACGGCGCGACGATGGGCTTCTTCCCGGTCGACGAAGCGACCATCGAATACTTCAAGGGCACCGGCCGCAGCAAGGCGGAAATCGATGCGTTCGAAGGCTATTTCAAGGCGCAGAACCTGTTCGGTATCCCGAAGGCCGGCGACATCGATTACACCAATGTGGTTTCGCTCGACCTCGGCACCGTTGCACCGTCGCTGGCAGGTCCCAAGCGCCCGCAGGACCGCATTGAAATCGGCAATGTCAAATCGACCTTCGCCGACCTGTTCTCCAAGCCGGTTTCCGAAAACGGCTTCAACAAGAAGCCGGAAGACCTGGACGCTGTCTATACCAACGCCGACGGCATCAAGGTGAAGAACGGCGACGTGCTGATTGCTGCGATCACATCCTGCACCAACACCTCGAATCCGAGCGTGTTGTTGACCGCCGGCCTGCTGGCGAAGAAAGCCGTCGAAGCCGGCCTGAAGGTCGCACCGCACATCAAGACTTCACTCGCGCCCGGATCGCGCGTCGTCACCAAGTATCTGGAAGCCGCCGGCCTGCTGCCCTACCTGGAAAAGCTCGGCTTCGGCGTCACCGCCTACGGCTGCACCACCTGTATCGGCAACGCGGGCGACCTGACGCCGGCAATGAACGAAGCGATCGTGCAGAACGACATCGTCGCGTCCGCCGTGCTATCCGGTAACCGCAACTTCGAAGCGCGTATCCATCCGAACATCCGCTCCAACTTCCTCGCGTCGCCGCCGCTGGTGGTCGCCTACGCAATCGCCGGCAACATGACCGTCGACCTGATGAACCAGCCGGTCGGCAAGGGCAAGGGCGGCAAGGAAGTGTTCCTCGGCGATATCTGGCCGACGTCGCAGGAAGTGGCGAAGCTGATGAAGTTCGCAATGAACGCGAAGACCTTCAAGGAAAACTACGCGGGCGTCAAGGATGCGCCGGGCAAGCTGTGGGAAGGCATCAAGGGCGTCGCCAAGGGCGAAGTCTACAACTGGCCGACCTCGACCTACATTGCCGAGCCGCCGTTCTTTGAAGGTTTCGAGATGCAGCCGAAGGCAGCGGCTACCGGCATTGCCGGCGCGCGCGCGCTGGGCGTGTTCGGCGATTCGATCACCACCGACCACATCTCCCCGGCGGGTTCGATCAAGGAATCCAGCCCGGCCGGCAAGTGGCTGCAGGAAAATGGTGTGATGAAAGCCGATTTCAACTCGTACGGCTCGCGCCGCGGCAATCATGAAGTGATGATGCGCGGCACCTTCGCCAATGTGCGTATCAAGAACCTGATGATCCCGGCCAAGCCGGACGGTTCGCGCATCGAGGGCGGACTGACGATCCACCAGCCGAGCGGCGAACAGATGTCGATCTACGACGCCGCGATGAAGTACGTCAACGACGACGTGCCGACCATGGTATTCGCCGGCGAAGAGTACGGCACCGGCTCGTCGCGCGACTGGGCGGCCAAGGGTACGCAGCTGCTGGGTGTGAAGGCGGTGATTGCGCGTTCGTTCGAGCGCATCCATCGTTCCAATCTGGTCGGCATGGGCGTGCTGCCGCTGCAGTTCCTCGGCAACGACAGCGTCCAATCGCTTGGCATCACCGGCGAAGAGACCTACGATCTGAAGGGCCTCGAAGGCGAGATCAAACCGCAACAACAAGTGACGCTGGTAATCAACCGCGCGAACGGCCAGAAACAGGAAGTGAAGGTTCTGCTGCGCATCGATACGCCGATCGAAGTCGACTACTACAAGCATGGCGGCATCCTGCCGTTCGTGCTGCGTCAGTTGCTCGCCGCATAAGGGGTGGGTTGGGCATCGCCATCGGGAATGCGAATGGCTTCCTGATCAATCAAAGCGCCGGTTCGTCCGGCGCTTTTTTTTCGGCCAATTCTGCCCCCCCCCTGCTGCCGCAGAGCCGGTGCGCGAAAAAGATTTCCTGCGCGGCCGGATTCGCAGATCCCCGGAAGTCGCCGGGGCCGCAATTCACTTTCCTATTGCGAAGCCGCACGGATTGTCGATGCGGCTTTATTATTTTTGGCCGATATGTCTATACTGCGGTTGAAGCGGCACACGCTCCCGCTTGCCGTGGCCGACCGGCGCGGCGCGGACTTCATGCCGTTTCATTGAATCCACTACAATACTGTTCCTCCGCTTCACTCCTTATCCGCCATGCGCCGCTTCTCCAAATCCTCCCCGAACAAATTATCAAGCGACAGCCAACGCATGATTGCGCTTGCGCAAGGCATGGCCCAGGCAGCCAGTCGCATCGAAGAACGGGGTTGGGAACGCAATCTCGACACACTGATTCAGAAGGCGTTGAAGACCGCGCACCAGGACACGATCGATGCCTCGCTGGAACACCTGTTCAAGACCGATCTGAATGGATACGACTTGCTGATGGAAGCGGTCGAGGCCGGCAGCGAGTCGTGCGCGGTGGAGCATGACGGCATTGTCTACGATGCGCTGCTGATCGCCATTCCCATCCTCGCCTGGACCCGCTTCTCGATCGCATCGGGTAGCATTCCCGAAGAAACACGGATCGCGATCTGCGCCCATCTGCACGGACATCTGCTGACGCCGGAAGCACGTCTTGCATTGGCGCCGACCTTGTTCGCGATCGACCAGTTGCCGCGCACGCACGCGGACACGTTTGCCGTCACGCAGCGCCTCGCCCAGGCAGCGGTGAAAGGCACGCAGCTGCGGCCTCTTGCAAATGCCCCCGAGACTGCACCTTTTCTCGCAGATACCCGCTACCTGCTGGCGGCGGTGGCCGCACGTACCGCGGAACCGCTATTCCACTGGCAAGCCACGCTGAATCCCGCCGAACGTGCGCAGGCGCTCGAACACTGGCGCACGCAGGCCGGCCCCAGTATCGTTTCGCTGCTGCCCGGATGCGGTGTCGAACTGTTGTTGCCCGAAGCCTATTATGTCGCCTGCCGCGAAGCGGACAAGCAAATCCGGCCGGCGTCGATCCGCGCCGCCGTGAATTACCTGACGCAAACGCTGAACGTCGAAGCGAACAACCTGCGTGCGATCATCGGCGGCTTCAGCGAAGATCCGGTCGCCGGACGCGTCGACGAATATCGTGTCGGCTTCACGCTGCGACAGAATCCGGAAGTCATTTACGGCGTGGTGTGGCCACTGTACGGCCAGGAAGATGAAGAAGAATCGGACAGCACCACGTTCGAAGCATTGATGGCGCCGGAAACCCTGGCCGAGGAACTGCGCACGCCCGCCGAAGAAATCGTCGCGCTGCTGCGTTCTTGCGGCATCACGCATATCAAGCGCCACAGCGAGCGTTTCCCGCTGGAGTTCTGTGACGACTGCGGCGCACCGCTATACCCGGATAGCGAGGCCGAACTGGTGCATGCGGAAATGCCGGAAGATACGCCGCTCGGCGGCGGGCATTTCCACTGACGCCACAGGCGCCTGGCCTTACCAAGCGCGGTATGGGTGTCGCAGCAGATTCGCGTTGAAATAACGCGTGTCCTGCGTCACCTCTTCGCCGATCCATTCCGGTTTGACGAATGGCTGGTCTTCGCGCTCAAGCTCGATCTCGGCGACCACCAGGCCAGCGTTCTCGCCGAGGAATTCGTCCACTTCCCACACCATGCCCTCAAAGCGAATCCGGGAACGATACTTTTCGATGATCGGCCGCTCGCACAGTGAATCGAGAAACACCCGTGCATCCGCCAGCGGAATCGGATATTCCCATTCGCCGCGCGTCGCGCCAACGCTGCGACCCTTGATCGTCAGCAGCGCCGCATCGCCCTCGATACGCACGCGCACGATGCGGTCCGGGTGCGACGACAGATAGCCCTGCCGCAGCAGCACGCCCTGCCCCAGCGCCTTCCAGCGATCGTCGCGGACCAGAAATTTTCTTTCGATTTCGACGCTCATGCGGCATCCTTTTGCAACGCATGCCAAATCGGCTGCAGGACTGCAGCGCCGAGGCGTGCGCTGCGCGCACCATTCCATCCGAGCTCAGGATCGGGCAAATCCGCGTTGTCCTTGAACGGCATTTCCAGCGTCAGCGAAATGCACTTGAACGTATGGCCGACATATTTTGATGCGAGGCGCAGCACCTCTTCCCGGTACTTGCTCGCTTCATAGCCATGCGTGGTCTGGAAGTCCGGGCTGGCCGCCTTGAAATGGTCGATGAAGGCCTGCTGCTCGCTGCGCTGCTGCTCACTGAATCCTTCCAGCATTTCGCATCCGGCGACAAATACATAGGGCAGGCTTTCGTCGCCATGAATATCGAGAAACAGGTCGCAGCCGGTTTCGTGCATCGCGTTTTTCACGGCAACGACCTCGGGGCTTCTGTCGAGTGACGGCGACATCCATTCGCGGTTCAGGTTGACGCCTGCCGCGTTGGTGCGCAGGCTGCCGTATACCGCGCCGTCCGGATTCATGTTCGGCACGACGTAAAACA
Organism: uncultured Noviherbaspirillum sp.; assembly: GCA_966211585.1. GTDB lineage: Bacteria > Pseudomonadota > Gammaproteobacteria > Burkholderiales > Burkholderiaceae_D > Noviherbaspirillum. Next base: position 10,373 of record CBIHNU010000041.1, read on the forward strand.
CCGCCCGTTCCAGCAAGCTGCGCGCATGCGGATTGGCCCGGTCAAGCAGCGCATCGATCATGCCCTCGGCAAACCACTCGGCCATCGTCTCGCCCGGATGCTGACGCGCGATCACCCAGATCTTTTTCGCCGCCGCCGGATTGCCGATCACCGCAACGTCGAGATCGCGCCCTTCCAGCGTACTGCCGAGGCCGCGCACCTGCGCCTGCGCCGCGCCGTCTACACGAGCCAGCAACCGCAAATGCCGCTCCCACGAATACGGTTCGAAATACGCGTAGTACACGCTGTCGCGTTCGGGAGTATGCATGACGCTCAGCACCTGGCCATCGTAGGTGGTGGGCACCCGAAACCAGTACTCCCTGTCGTAACTGGCGACCGCCTGGTAGTTGTGCCAGCCCCCCGGAAAGGCAGCCTGCGCGGCATTCAGAAAACGCAGGGTACACGCTTCGCCGCGTGCACCCTGCAACCGGAAATAGAACCATTGCAGAAAATCGGCATGGGAGTCCTTGCGGATGTTGAGTTCGATGGCGGCAGGGCCGTCGATGCGTACGACTTCGATCGCACCGGCATCGAATTGGTGGCTGATTTTGATGGGCATGGTTGACGGGGAAAAGCGGTTGCGGGGAAGCGAATTGCCGCCTGCATGGCGGCCTGCTTGATCGTTCTGCTATAATAGCCTGCTTGTCGGGGCGTAGCGCAGCCTGGTAGCGTACTTGCATGGGGTGCAAGGGGTCGGAGGTTCGAATCCTCTCGCCCCGACCAAGAGAATCAAAGATTTAACGAAAGCCGGAGAAATCCGGCTTTTTTGTTTTCAGCATTTTGAAGTGCCTCACTAGAATCGCTTCCCGCTTCTTTGCCATGACGGCGACTGCTGCGTCCGATAGCAGGGTGACCGATGTGCACTCTTGCGTTTGTTGCCGGCATGTTGGATCACAACATAGCCGTGGTTGGCGACGGATTCTCCCGTTTTCTCTTGCGCCACGCGCTGTGCGGACTACTCGATGACATCGGAAAAACAGGGCGGGCTGCATACCGCGTCTTGAGCCCGACCGGGATAATGACGCTATCCGCATTCCGATAGCCGCGCTCCAATTCGGCGATGATTGCCACCGGCGATCTTGCTCTGAATACTTGTTTCGCATAAACCAATGCGGCGCCCTGTCAGGGTTTGATATCACCACAACCTTGGGGAAGCTTCGCCGTTTCCCCGTCGAAGATAGCGTTCCTTTTCTTATTTTCCATCGGAAGGTTAAAGCCACCGGCTTTCAGCCGGTCAGCTCAGCCTGGAAAGTAGATGCCTCGCCTGATTGATGCGGAACAGGATTTGGCAGGCAACGGAAGCTGGAACTTGCCGGCCATTCTTCGATCCGACCGCCATGTCGTTCTTTAATCTCTATCGACATCATTTCGTCCGGATCGCGGTCGGGATACCGGAAGTCCGTCTTGCCGATCCGGTCTTTAACGCCGGCCAGGCCGTTGACTTGATGAAAGAAGCGGCACAACGCAAGGCGATGCTCACGGTGTTTCCCGAACTCGTCCCTTCCGCCGGCATATGGCCGGATATTCCGGAGCACGAGCGCCATCAGTACGGCATCGCCGAAATCAAGAAATGGCTGGAGGTGTTCTTGCGGCGCTTCTTCGAGCACAGCCAGTACAAGCGCAGCGCCATTCCGAATGCGCCGAAAGTCGGATCGGGCGGCTCGCTCTCGCCGCGCGGCGACTACCGGGCGCCGAGCGATCTCGTCGCGGCGGATGCATGGATCAGCCAGTTGGATGCGATCCCCGACGACGAGCCGCAATCCGTCTAGCGACGAGGGACTTTGTCATGCTGCAAAACCTTATCGCCAGCCTGGACGCACGCCCCGCACATCCGATCGACCGCTTGCGGCATGCCATGCTTGCACAAACGGTACAGCCGCTGTCGCCCGGCTCCATCGCCCTGGCGCTCACCGACTGGCTGGTGCATCTCGACATGTATGCGATCAAACAGGGCGAATTGCTTACTCAGGGAGCCGATCAAGGATTGCGCCTGGCTGCCTGGACGGCAAGCGTGCTGCGCGGTGAACATCCGGCACTATGCATCGAACCTATGCCGCACGACAAGCGTTTTCGCGACAAGGCGTGGCAGCAATGGCCGTTCAATTTTCTGTATCAGGCTTTCCTGCTGCAACAGCAGTGGTGGCACGAGGCCACTTGCGATATCCGCGGTATGCATCCGCATCATGCGAGTCTGGTGAACTTCCTGGTACGTCAGATGCTGGACATGTTCTCGCCTTCCAACTTCTTGCCGACCAATCCGCAAGTGCTCGACACCACGTTCCGCGAAGGCGGCGCGAACCTGCTGCGCGGCGCCAATGTATTGGTCGACGATATGCATCGCATGCTGCGCGGACAGGCACCGCGCGGCACCGAAAATTTTTTGATAGGCAAGCGGCTGGCAGTCACGCCTGGCAAGGTGATTTATCGCAACCGGCTGATCGAGCTGATCCAGTACGCACCCGCGACCGCCCAAGTCAAGCCGCAGCCGATCCTGATCGTACCCGCCTGGATCATGAAATATTACATTCTCGATTTGCAGCCGGACGACTCGCTGGTCAAATACATGGTGGACCGCGGCTATACGGTGTTCATGATCTCTTGGAAAAATCCCGGCCCGGAGGAACGCGATATCGGCTTCGACGATTATCGCCGGCTGGGCGTGATGGCCGCCCTGGATGCCGTCAGCGCGATCGTGCCGGGGCAACGAGTGCATAGCATCGGCTATTGCATCGGCGGCACCTTGCTGAGCGTGGCGGCGGCCGATATGGCGCGCAGGAACGATGCGCGCTTGCAAAGCATGACGCTGTTCGCGGCATTGACCGATTTCTCGGACGCGGGAGAATTGGGCCTCTTCATCGACCCGAGCCAGGTCGCCTATCTGGAAGATCTGATGTGGGAACAAGGCTATCTCGGCGGTGCGCGCATGCGCGGCGTATTTTTTTTCCTGCGCCCGCTCAACTTGATCTGGTCACGCAGCGTCGAGGAATATCTGTTGGGCGATCCGCGCGAGATGTTCGACCTGATGGCATGGAATGCCGACACGACCAATATGCCGTATCGCATGCATAGCGAATATCTGCGGCGCTTTTATCTCAATAACGATCTGGTGCAGGGTCGCTTCGAGATCGATGACGAGCCGGTGATGCTGCTGGATATCCGCGTGCCCATCTTCACCGTCGGCACGATCAGCGATCACATCGCGCCGTGGAAGTCCGTCTACAAGATCAACCGGCTTACGCGCACGGAAACGACCTTCCTGCTGACGACCGGCGGCCACAATGCCGGCGTGGTCAATCCTCCCGCCGGCAGCCGCTACCGCTATCAGATCCATACACGCCGTCCGAACGACAAATACCTGTCGGCGGAGGCATTTCACGAGCGCGCCGCCTTGCACGATGGTTCATGGTGGCCGACATGGGAAGCATGGCTGGCCGAACGATCGGGCGCACCGGCCACGCCACCTCGCTTCGGTGCGCCTGAAATGGGATACCCCGTGCTTATGGATGCACCGGGCAGCTACGTCCTCGAACGTGCGCACGGAACGCAAGACTGACAACTGTTTTGGAGAGATTTCAATGGATATCAACAGCAAGACTATCGTGATTACCGGCGCCGGGCAGGGTCTCGGCAAAGCCATCGCGCTGGCGCTGGCCCGACAGGGTGCGAAACTCGTATTGGCAGACATCGACGATGAACGGCTCAAGGACACCGATCGCCGCTGCCGCGAGACGGGTATCGAGGTAGGCGTTTATATCGCCGACATCGCCGAGGAGACGGCAGTCGAACGGCTGTTCGACCAGGCAGCGCGGGATTTCGGCCGTATCGATGGCCTGGTCAACAATGCCGGCACCAATGCCGACGCGCTGCTGGTGAAGCAACAGGATGGCGAAATTCACAAGATGTCGCTGCAGGACTTCAACAAGGTGGTGGCAGTCGACTTGGCCGGTGTCTTTCTGTGCGGGCGCGAGGCGGCAGCGCACATGATCGGGGAAGGGCATGGCGGCGTGATCGTCAACATTTCCAGTATCGCGCGCGCCGGCAACATCGGACAAACGAACTACGCCGCCGCCAAGGCCGGCGTGGCCGCAATGACCGTCACCTGGGCCCAGGAGCTCGCGCGCCACGGCATCCGCGTCGCCGGTGTCGCACCGGGATTCTCCGACACCCGCATGGTGGCGCGCATGAAACCGGTGCTCCAGGAACAATTCAAGCGCCGTATCCCGTTGAACCGCTTCGGCAAGCCGGAAGAAATTGCCGATGCGGTTTCGTTCATCTTCGAAAACGATTACTACAACGGACGGATACTCGAAGTGGATGGCGGTTTGCGGCTATGAGCGGCGGCCCTACGACGGATCCCCGGCACAATTCTGCGTTCCGAACCACATGCTCAAGAGGTGTGGAAAATTGAGCCCATGCACCGGTACGGTGGGCAGGCACTGCCCGCCCTACCCGGCTCATTAATACATAACCCGACGCCGCCACTGTGGACTTGTGGGTAAACCTCAGGCCTAACGAGCCCCCTAACGAGCCCCATACGTCACACGGTAGATCGCTCCCGCCTTATCATCCGACACCAGCAACGAGCCGTCAGGCAGTACCAGCACATCGGCCGGCCTGCCCCAGGCTGTTTGCCCCTGCAGCCAACCGGTAGCGAAAGACTGGTAGGACACCGCCTTGTTCCCCTCCAGCGTCACCATGCTGATGCGATAGCCAACTTTCTTCGAACGATTCCAGGAGCCGTGCTCGGCGATGAAGATCCTGTTCCGGTACTCGGCCGGGAATTGTTTTCCGGTGTAAAAACGCATTCCGAGCGCCGCCACATGCGACCCGAGATTCCGGGCCGGCGGCGCGAATGCCGAGCACGGGCGCTTGCTTCCGTATTCGGGATCGGGGATCGCCTCGCCATGACAATAGGGAAAGCCGAAATGCATGCCGGCCTTCGGCGCATGATTCAATTCGTCCGGCGGCACATCATCCCCCATCAAATCGCGGCCATTATCGGTGAACCAGAGTTCGCCCGTATCCGGATGCCAGTCGAAGCCGACTGAATTGCGAATGCCGTGCGCGAAGTTCTCGAATTGCGAACCATCGGGTTTCATGCGCCAGATGCCGGCGTAACGGTCGGGATCCGGTTCGCAGATATTGCACGCGGCGCCCACCGACACGTACAGCCAGCCATCCGGGCCGAAGCCGAGATACCGTCCGCCATGATGGGTTTCAGCGGGCAAATCGTGTCGGATGACGATTGGCCGTGGCGGCGTTGCGAGACGCCGCGCGATAGCATCGAAGCGCAGAATCCGATCGACCGACGAGGCATAGAGGTTGCCGCGAAAATAGGCAACGCCGATCGGCAGTTTCAAGTCTTCGGCAACGACATGCAGCCTGCCGGCGCGGTAACGATTGTCCAGTTCCAGCGCATACACTTTGCCGGCATTCATCGTTCCGACGAACAAGATGCCGTCTCCCCATGCCATGCCGCGTGCATCGGGCACGCGCGCAAGGAGTTCGATGCGAAAGCCGGGAGGGAGTTGAATGCGTTCGAGCGGCAAGTCCCTGGCACAGGCAGTGCACCACAGGCCCAGGAGAAAAATCGCGTAAAAGATTTTGTGCCGCACATCATTTCCTTTCGATAGCGAATCATGCGATGCGTATCGACGCCGTGAACCAGCATCGACCATGGCATGACATCTCTCAATTTGCAAACTCCGCGCTTATTTACTCTAGCAAGACCAGAATGGGCGTGAATGCTGTTGTGTCAAACAACATGAAATGAACAAATCTTTCGCAAGCTTGCTAATCCTGTTCATCGCGTGTGGCTGCACGCAGAAGAAGAGCGCCCCGGCGCCGCCCCCACCCGCGGTATCGGTCATCAGGACGGCCGCCACGCCGATCGTCATCTACGAAGACTATGCCGCACAAACCGAAGCGGTCGATGCAGTCGAAATCCGCGCCCGCGTCGGCGGCATCCTGGAACGGCAAGCATTCCGGGACGGCGCGCACGTCAAGCGCGGTGATCTCCTGTTCGTGATCGATCAGCAACCCTTCATCACGGCGCAGCAGCAGAGCCATGCCAATCTCGGGCAGGCGGAAGCTTCCTGGCACAACTCGCAGCGGAATCTGGCGCGCCTGCGTCCCCTGCTGACCGATGCGGCGGTCAGCCAGCAGGACGTCGATGCAGCAACCGCCAGGGAACGCGCCGATGCCGCCGCCGTGGCGGCCGCCCAGGCGCAATTGCGCCAGGCCCGGATCAACCTCGGCTACACCACCATCCGTGCGCCGCGCGACGGCGTCATGAGCCGCGCGCTGATCAAGACCGGCGGCCTGGTCAACGCTTCGGCCACGTTGCTGGCAACCCTGTATTCGATCGATCCGATGTACGTCAACTTCACGATCAACGAAGAGAAGCTGGCCGGCTTGCAAAAGCAGTTCGACCTGCACGGCCGCAACACTCTTCCGTTCCGGATCAAGCTGGCCGACGGCAGCGACTATCCCCATGCCGGCAAGCTCGATTTCATCGACACCGCGGTCGATCCGCGCAACGGCACGCTGCAGATGCGGCTGTCGCTGCCGAACCCGGAAGGCAGGCTGCGCTCGGGCCAGTTCGTGCACGTAGCCGTTCCGGCGCGAGAAGCGCGCAACGCGATCCTGGTGCCGCAAAAGGCAGTGCAGGAGCTGCAGGGCAAGCAGTCGGTATTCGTGGTCGGGCCGGACAACAAGGCGGTCTACCGCGGCATCACGGCCAAGGTGCGAAGCGGCAACGACTGGATCGTCGAACAGGGATTGCAGTCCGGCGAACTGGTGGTGGTGGAAGGAACCGGCAAGATCAAGCCGGGCAGCGTCGTCAAACCCGTCTCGCCGTCACGCTGATGTTTAACTTTTTCATCGACCGTCCGATATTCTCGACCGTCATTTCCCTCATCATCGCCCTGGCGGGCGGTCTGGCGGCGTTCAGCCTGCCGATCGCGCAATACCCGCAGATCGTGCCGCCCCAGGTGCAAGTGACGACCACCTTCCCCGGCGCCAATGCCGACGTGGTCGCGCAATCGATCGCCGCGCCGATCGAACAGCAGATCAACGGCGCGAAAGGCATGATCTACATGGATTCCAAGAGCGCCAATGACGGTTCCTATGCGCTCACCGTCACCTTCGATGTCGGCACCGACCAGGATATCGACGCAGTCGACGTGCAGAACCGCGTGGCGATCGCGCAAAGCTCGCTGCCGCCCGACGTGATCCGGCAAGGCATCACGATCCGTAAGCAGTCGACCGATTTTCTCGAAGTGCTGGCGCTGACCTCGCCCGACGGCCGTTTCGACACCACCTTCATGAGCAACTATGCGCTGCTCAATCTGCAGGACACGCTGTCGCGCATTCCCGGCGTCGGCTTCGTGCGCATTTTCGGCGCGCGCGACTACAGCATGCGCATCTGGCTCGACCCGGACAGGATGGCGCGACTGGGCGTGACCGCGAGCGACATCCAGCATGTGATCCAGGAGCAGAACGTGGTGGCGCCGGCCGGGCGCATTGGCGTGCCGCCGATTCCGCGCGGACAGCAGATGCAATATTCGGCCCGCGTCCAGGGGCGGCTGTCGGATGCGAGCCAGTACGCGGACATGATCGTGCGCGCCGCGCCGCAGGGGCGCGTCGTGCGTCTGAAAGACGTCGCCCGGATCGAACTGGGCGGCGCCGATTACGGCATCAACGTGCAGGAGGACGGCGTTCCCGGCGTATTCGTCGGCATCTTCCTGCTGCCGGATGCCAATGCGCTGCAGGTGGCGAGCCAGGTCAAGCAAACCATGACCACGCTGGCGCAACGCTTTCCACCGGGGATGGTGTATTCGGTCCCCTACAGTACCATTCCCTTCGTCACCACCTCGCTCGAAGAAGTCGTGAAAACGCTCGCCATTGCATTCGCGCTGGTGCTGGTGGTGGTGTACCTGTTCCTGCAAACCTGGCGCGCCACCGTGATCCCGATGCTGGCGATTCCGGTCTCGCTGATCGGCACTTTCGCCGCATTCGCCGCACTCGGCTTTTCGATCAATACGCTCACGCTGTTCGGCATGATCCTGGCGATCGGGATCGTGGTGGACGATGCGATCGTGGTGGTCGAGGCGGTGCAGCATCGACTCGACACCGAAGACCTCTCGCCGCGCGACGCGGCCAAGGCCGCCATTGCCGATGTCGGCGGCCCGGTGATCGCGATCGCGCTGGTGCTGTCGGCGGTGTTCATTCCGGTCGCCTTCGTCGGCGGACTGACCGGGCAGCTCTACAAGCAGTTCGCCCTGACGCTGGCGACCTCGGTCATCCTGTCGGCCGTGGTCGCGCTGACGCTGACGCCGGCCTTGTGCGCGCTGCTGCTCCAGCGTGCCGAAAGAGGTGCGCATCGCGGTCTCCTTGGCCGCCTGTTCGCGCGCTTCAACCATCTCTTCGAGCGCTCCTCCCAAGCCTACGGCACCTCGGTGGTGAAGCTGTCGCGCCATGCCGCGCTGGTGGCGCTGACCTTCGGCGTGCTGGTGGCGATCATGGCGGGTCTCATCCGCACCCGCCCGACCGGGCTGGTGCCGGAAGAAGACCAGGGCAACGTCCTCGTCGTCCTGCAACTGCCGCCGGCCGCGTCGCTGGAACGCACCACCGCGGCCGTCGCGCAATTGACGAAGATCGCGCACGACACGCCCGGCGTGGATGGTGTCGCGTCGCTGGTCGGCTTCAACCTCCTGACCGGCCTCAACAGTTCGTTCAACTCGACCACCTTCGTGCGCCTCAAGCCGTGGAACGAGCGCCATGGCGACCAGCAGAGCGTGACCGGCATCCTGCACGCGCTGACCGCGCGCCTGAATGCGGAAATCAAGGATGCCAATGCGCTGGTACTGAACCAGCCGCCGATCCGCGGCCTGTCCACCACGGGCGGATTCGATTTCGTGGTGCAGGACCGCATCGGCGCCGACCCGGCGGTGTTTTCGCAAGTCTTGCAAAGCGTGCTGGCCGCCGCGCGCAAGCGCCCCGAGATCGGCTTCGTGTTCGCCAACTACAACGACCGCGTGCCGCAGATCGAGTATCGGATCGACCGCGACAAGGTCAAGACCTTCGGCCTGCCGCTCGGCGACGTGTTCTTCACGCTGCAAGCCTTGATGGGCAATTACTACGTCAACGACTTCAACCTGTACGGCCGCACCTTCCGCGTGCAGATGCAGGCCGAGGGCTATGCGCGCGCCAGGCCGGAAGACGTGAACCGCTATTACGTGCGCAATGCCGCCGGCGACATGATTCCCTTGTCCGCCGTGCTGACGCCGCACGCCGTCAACGGACCGGAATTCTTCGAACGCTACAACGTCTATCGCGCCGCCACCGTCAACGGCAGCCCGGCGCCGGGCTACAGCTCGGGCCAGGCGGCGCAGGCGATGGAACAGGCCGCGAAGGCGCTGCCGCCGGGCTATGCCTACGAATGGACCGGCGCCACCTACCAGGAAAAGAAGACCGGTGGCCAGACCGGCTACGTCTTCGCGCTGTCGCTGGCCTTCGTCTTCCTGGTGCTGGCCGCGCTGTACGAAAGCTGGGCCATGCCGGTCGCGATCCTGCTGGTGATTCCGTTCGGCGTGCTGGGCGCGTTCACCGGACTGATGCTGCGCGACTCGGTCAACAACATCTATACCCAGATCGGCCTGGTGATGCTGATCGGACTGGCCGCGAAAAATGCGATCCTGATCGTCGAGTTCGCCAAGCTGGCCCACGAGCGCGGCGCCGCCATCATCGACGCGGCGAAACAAGGCGCGCAATTGCGGCTGCGGCCAATCCTGATGACCTCCTTCGCGTTCATCCTCGGCACCCTGCCGCTGGCGCTGGCGAGCGGTGCCGGCGCTGGCGCCCGGCAGTCGATCGGTACGGCGGTCGTGTTCGGCATGCTGTTCGCGACCATGATCGGGATTTTCGTGATCCCGGTGTTCTACGTGATGCTGCAACGGGTCAGCGAGCGCCGCATGCCTTTCCGTAACGAAGGCAACGAGGACGATCGCCCTTCCGGTGACAGCGGCCGATGAAAAACGCCTACGGCCACCATGCCTGGCGTCGCCGTTGAACTGACCGCCTGTTCCGGCATGTGCGGTCTTGCGACCGAAACACAAAAACAGCAACTTGCCTGTCCTGCCGAGGCTCTCGGAGCGCTCGGCAGGACAGTGTTTGCGATTCGCTTATTTGCTACCACCATCGCTTCCGGACGAACCCGAGGTTCCGGATGAACCAGTGCCGCTCGTCCCCATGGAACCGGACGTACCCGATGAACCGCTGCCGCTCGGTCCCGTCATGCCAGGTGTGCTCGATGTACCAGGTGTGCTCGACGTACCACCGCTCATTCCCGATGTGCCGGATGTGCCCGCCGAGCCGCTGCCGCTAGTCCCCGATGCGCCGGAGGTATTGTCGCAGCCTGTGGCGGAAGAGCCACTCGTGGAAGAGCCACTCGTTCCGGATGTGCCGGGGAGATTGTTGCAGTCTGTTGCGGATGAACCGGAGGTGCCGCTACTGCCCGTTCCGGAGGAGCCGGACATTCCGCTGCCGGAGGAACCCGTGGTTCCGGCAGTGCCGGACGAACCGCTGCTATCGGATGTCCCCGAGGAACCGTATGCTCCCGAAGTACCGGATGAACCCGATGTGCTTGGTGAACCACTCGTCATTCCGCTGCTACCGGATGAGCCTGACGAATCGGCGCCACCCGTCGTCGAACTTTGTGCTACGGCGATGCCTGTACCCAATGCGGATATGAGAGCTGCGATCAATAACTTTTTCATGAATTCCTCCATCGTTAAACTGCACAATTGAAAGTGCCGGACGAAAGGCACAATTACCGCCCCGCTGGCTTACCAGCACGTACCGGAGAAAGTTAGAAGTTCTGATTGACAGAAGTTCATGATCAACTTTGTATCAAAACGTGACTGCCCAAGGCGCCTGGTTTTTCGATCGGGCCAAGGTGTTGCGCTGTAAAAAAATTGCCCGATCAAAGCGGTGCAATTTCGGCGCGCTGTTTCAGGCAGATAACCGATGCGCACCGGCAGCATGGCGCGGCATTCCGGACGCGCTTGTCATTGCAACGAAAGGCCAGGCAATGCGACTGAACAACGATCGTCGGGCGCCGTTCGACGCGTAGCGGCTGTTCCACTGTAGAACCAGTTTGCGATTTGAAGAGGCCGCTCAGCCGCGCTCAACCGCCATACACGAAGGCGCCGGCCGTCCCGCCCGCTTCGGTAACGGCGACGATGGCTCGCGCGATCTTCGCCGCACCGGCACTCGATGGTTCGATCTGGTTCGCATAGTCTCCCGGCAATGCGCATATCAGCCGCAGCTCGATCACCTTCAGCCGGTTCTCGACCGCGGTCCGCATGATCGCATCGTCGAACAGCGCGATGGCACTGCGCGTCAGCCGGCGATAGCGGGCATCGTCGAAGTTGCCGTTGTAGATAGTGCAGACCACAAGCGGCAGACGGTGCACCAGGCAGGCGGCGATCGTCTTGCGATAGCCGGCTTCGAATTCCCGCACCGCATCCGCCAGCATCAGGATCGCCTCGGCGGTCGAGGCCGCAGGTGCCTGCAGCAGCGCCTGTCGCATCAGCGCATTGTTGCCGCCCACGCTCAGTAGCAGATGCGTCGCGCCAGGCGGCAGTCGCGAGAGCTGGGTCGGGATGTCTTCAGTGGTCGCGCCGTCGCGCGCCAGCAAGCTTGCTCGCCAGTCTGACGGCAAGATTTTCCGCAATTGCGCAAGCACATCCGGCTTGCCGCCGGTATAGGCGCCATTGTCGAAGATCGAATCGCCCAACAGAACGAGATGGGGTGCAGCGGAGATCAGCCGGGGCGCGGCGAGCATGGCCAATGATTGCTGCAGGAAGCGTCTACGGTGGTATTTCATGCGCGAACGTCGCCTCTTCACACCACATCAGGCACGGCATTTTCTGCGCTCCCGTGCCGCTATTCCGATGGCGGCACCGCCCGTTCAATCGATTGCTTCAGCTTCTGATCATCCTTCGTGTGCAGGCCATCGCGCTGCATCGCCTCACCCATTGCTTCGGAGGCCGGCATGTCGCTGCCCGGTGGTGCACCCGTATCCTGAGGCGGCTGCCCCACATGCCGTGCCGCATCCGATTGCTGGTCGAGGCTGATTTCTTCCGATACCGAAAACGGCCCATCGTCGATCTCGTCGCCGGCAGGCTGCGACAGCGAGTAGTCGGACTCGGTCGAGCGGCGCACTTGACTCTCTTGCCGGCCACCCTGCTGCCGCACTCCCGCGTCGCCTCCCTCGATGAGCTCTTTCAGCCGCGCCATATCGGGCTTGAGCGACAACACCATCTCCGGCGCCTGCCCGGGCGCGGATTCCAGTGTCAGCGTCACGCGCGACGCATCGGGAGCGGTGGCCTGCACTTCGAGCTTGCCGCCATTCGCCGGGCCGCCAGTGTCGCGCCAGGCGATGCAGCGATCGGGTTCCTGTTCGGTGATTTCCGCATCCCACTCGATCGGACGATTCGACAACCTCGTGGTCCAGTGAAGATGCGTATCGTCAAGCCGGCGCACCGCCTCAACTTCGTCGATGAAGCGCGGATAGTCTTCAAAGCGCAGGAGCCGATCGTAGGCGATGTGCGCGGGAACATGGATATCGATGGAATGCTGGACGCTGGGCATGACGGATCTCCTGAGGGTTCCATGGTCATCATCGGCTTGATGCAGGATCAAGCCGGATGCGCGGTGTGATGACACGTCTGAACCCGGGTTGCGTCACAAGTTGCGGCAATTTGAATCTTGCACCGTCGTTCCAGCAAGGCGATCGGGCACGCGATGCTTCTCGTCCGAATTCACTTTTCTTTCGGCGTGCCTTCGGGTTTGTCTTCATCCTCCTTCGGCACTTCGATGCGCGTCACGCCACCGGTAACGGCGAGCGGATCGCTTGCGGGAAACGTCAGTTCCACTGCATCGTCAAGCTGCGCCTGCAGCTTTTCGTCCGGATCTGACGAAGTGATATTTCGCTCGACCACATCCCTGGATGCCGCGTCTTGCGGAGCCACATCCTTTGGCGTCTGTGCCGGAGAATCGCAGCCCGGCGACGAGCGCTCCTTCGGTTCCCGATCTTCGTCCTGTTCGGGCTTTCGGTTCAGATTCGACATGGTGTGTCTCCCTCCGCTCAGGTTTGCGACAAAATGCATCCGCTTCCCCCTGCGATTCTTCCTGACGTTGAAAGTTTCAATCCAGGCACCTCGCGCATGCGCACACTCAATGCCAGGTTTCGTTATTTCCCTTGAGCCAGGCAGTCATTTCGCCGGCGGGCAAAGGGCGCGAGACGAGAAACCCCTGAAAACCGGTGCAATTATTTTCCCTGAGAAAAGCCGCCTGCTCTTCCGTTTCCACGCCTTCCGCGATGGTCTCCAGCCCGAGCGCATTGGAAATATCCATGACTGCCTTGATCACCGCACGTCCCTGCACATCATATGGAATGCCGATCAGAAAACTCTTGTCCAGTTTTACCGCGGTGACAGGCAGATTGCGCAAGTAGCTGAGTGCCGAGTACCCGGTGCCGAAATCGTCCAGCGCGATTTTGATGCCGCGCGAACGGAGCGCATTCAGGATCGACAATCCGTATCTCTCGATATCCAGGGCCTGTCGCTCGGTAATCTCCACCTCCAGGCTGCTCGGCTCCAACCCCATTTCCCGCAAGAGCGCATCGATATGCTCGGGCGTTTCCTGATCGCGCAATTCCTGCGCGCACATGTTGACGCAGACCGTCAAATTCCGCAGACCGCCTTCCTTCCATTCCCGCAGCTGCGCACAGGTTTGGCGCAACACCCAATAGCCGAGATTTTTCATCAGGCCGGATTCGCTTGCGAGATCCACTATCCGCTCTATCGAATAACCTGCAAACAATGGATTCGAACAGCGCAGCAGCGCCTCCATGGCAAACGTCTCTCTCGTGGAAAACATCACCTTCGGCTGATAGGCGATCCAGAATTCATTCCGTTCAACCGCGCCCCGCAGTTCGACAAGTTCGCGGTTGCGTCTATGTGCAGCCGAATCCAGCTTCTCGGTAAAGTAGTGGAATTTTCCTTTGCCTTCGGCCTTGGCACGATAAAGCGCAAGATCGGCCTTCTTCAGCAACTGGTCGGAATCGATCGCATCGGCCGGGCAGATTGCGATGCCGATACTGGCGCCGACCTGAACCTCATGCCCGCCGATATCAAAAGGCCGCGACAGTATCGTATTCAATTTGGCCGCGAGATCGGTACTGGCCTGTATCGCAGGCATGTTCGGCTGAAGCAGTACGAACTCGTCGCCGCCCAGCCGGGCAATGAAATCGCTGTCCCGGAGAACGCGCCGCATTCTGTGCGCAGCCTGCTGCAGAAGCAGGTCGCCCGAATGATGACCCAACGTGTCGTTGACCTGCTTGAAGCGGTCAAGATCGATCAGGTGTAACGCCATCGGCTGTCCGCTCCGGCAGGCCATGGCGATCATTTCTTCCAGATGCGTTTCAAACGAAAAGCGGTTCGGCAATCCGGTCAACATGTCGCTGTTGGCGATCCGGTGCAGCTCGGCTTCGGCAAGCTTTCTGTCGGTGAGATCGCGAAAGATTTTCAGGTACCCGACATGCCGTCCGGATTCATCGTGGATCAGCGTCAGAACGCCATCAGCCCAGAATCGCGAACCGTCTTTCCGCTGGTGCCATCGATAATCCGCTGCGCGTCCCGTGGTTTTCGCAATATGCATTTCCTGGCGCGGCTCGTCGCGCGCCAGATCTTCAGGGGTGAAGATAATTGCGTTGTCCCGGCCAATGATCTCCCTGGCGAGAAATCCCGTGATGCGTTCTGCACCGACATTCCAGGTATTTATCTTGCCGTCCAGATCGCAGGTGAATATGCCGTAGTCATAGGTGCTGTTGTAGATTTCCTTTACCAGGGAAACGGAATCGATGAGATTGTCCATGGACGTGGCAGATGGTTCCAGCTGGAAGTGAGAAAGAATTTTCATCGCCGAGCCTGCGAATGGAAGGCGCTGTCACCGCTGGCACAAGGCAGAAAAATGAACCTGAAGAACAAGAATCGACATAGTTACGGAGAGGACAAGCTGCAGAAAAATAAGTTGCACGCTTGTCAGACGCCGATCGGCGCCGCGCAGCCGGAAAGAGGCTGAAAGGCGCGCGCCTGGCGACGAAGCGAACTAAATGACAATCCCCATGGTCGGAAAAAAACACACAGGGATATGCCGGTTCGACAAACATGTAGCGAATCTCTGTGTCACCTTCATTCATGCATGCCGCCTAACCTGGAGGAAATTTCCATGTTGAACAGAATCGTCGCCGTCGCCGCGCTTGCCGCCGGCGGAATCCTGCTTTCCAAACAGCTCAAAAAATCCCGCGGTTCGAACATGTCGTCTTCGACACAGGAATCGATCGAGGTCGATGTGCCGGTCAGCACCGCCTACAATCAGTGGACCCAGTTCGAAGATTTTCCGAAGTTCATGGACAGCGTGCGCGAAGTGCGCCAGCTTGACGATACGCACCTGCACTGGCGCGCCGAGATCGGCGGCAAGGAAGAAGAATGGGATGCCGAAATCACCGAACAGATCCCGGACAAGCGTATCGCCTGGCGCAGCATCAGCGGCGTAAGAAATGCGGGCGTCGTTACCTTCCACAAGATGTCGGATTCGAGAACCCGCATCATGCTGCAGATGGATTACGAACCGCGCAACCTCGGCGAGGGAATCGGCGATGCATTCGGTGCAGTGAAGTTGCAGATGAAAGGTAATCTGAAGCGCTTCAAGGAATTGCTCGAAAGCCGCGGAAGGGAAACGGGCGCGTGGCGCGGCACCGTCGCCCAACACTGATTCATCGTCGCCCCGGCATGAGGGAAATGGAAAATCCCTCTTCCGGTTTCGCCCGTTTCTCCGGATGAAATATCGCCGATATGGCATCCGCCTGCTCATATATCGTGCCGCCAGCATCACTCCGTCAGCGAAGCTGTCGGATGGGCCGTCATGAATGGGTATTGAGGCGCAACTGTTCGCTGGCGCCGCATCAGCTCGCGTTTGCCTATGCGCTGCCCTGCCTGATGTCGTTTGTCATCGCAGGCGTGTTCTCCATCCTCCACGGCGCATGGTGCGTACTCGCTTATGCCATCCTGGAAGCGGTGGTGGCGGCGCTTGCGTTCGTCAGCCATGCACGGCATGTGACCGATCAGGAGCATATTGCATTGACGGACGGCTGCCTGTTGATCGGACGCATCGAAGCGGGGCACCTCGAACAGACCAGGCTGGACCCATACTGGACGCGCATCGCGCTACCGAGCCGCGCCCGGGACCTGATCCAGCTCGAAGCGAAAGGTGTGCGAATCGACGTAGGACGTTTCGTCACCGAAGCGAAGCGGCGGCAGGTAGCGCAGGAACTGCGACAGGCGCTGGGAAACGCTTTTTCGCCCGGCTTGGCGCCTGATCTGCAAAGCAGTTATCGCACATCATAACAATGAGCAATGTTCCAGGTCCGGAGAGCGCCAGGTACGAAATGCCCGAGAACATCATTCCACCCGCATCGCCGCGGCATTCAGAAACTGGCGCTTACGCCAACTGTCGCATGGAAGGTCCGCAATGGCGTTTCGGCTTGGCCATCGGCAATGTCCACGGTGGCGCTCCCGCTGTTGAACCTGGCTTCGACAAACGCGCCGATCCGTTCGGTCAGCCGATAATGCAGGCCACCCAATACCTGGTACCCGAAGCCCGATGCCGCGTATCCGGTTTCATGCGCGATCCCGTCTACCGTGTTTTCCGAATGCGGCCAATAATACGCCAGGCCGGCACCGGCATACGGTTGCAGACGGCCGCCGGCAAGACCGGGAACAAGCCAGCGATAGATGCCGTTGACGCTCAGAACGTTGACACCATGCGATATCTCGAAGTGCTGTACATAGCTGTCCATGGCGGCGATCGATTGCACCGGTGCCCCTTTCCAGACGCCGTCCACCGGTATCACGCGCGCCGTCTTCGCATACATTTTGTAATGCGTGAAATCGAGCGCCACGCCCCAGTTCGGATGACGATCATAGAAGTGCGTCAGTCGCAGGCCATAGTAAGGCGCCGCTTTCAGCGGTGCCGCGCCCCACTCCACATCGTGCAGCGTGAGATCGGTTGCGCGCCCGGGCTGCGTGACATGCAGCGCGCTGTCGCGGGTAAACGAGCTGCCGCCATAGAGCGAAAAGAAATTTTCCGCCGATGTCGCGCGAGCAAAAAGAAGCAGGCCGGCAAGTGCAACCACAGGTATCGATATCCTTGCCTTCGGATCAGACATCGCGCGCTCCTCGTTCGGAAATTCTTCAACATAGGAGGGATGGCGGGGAATGGCAAAGCTTGCGGAACGGCCACGACGATGCGAACGACGGCGTGCGTGGGCATGGATCCTGCAGTACGACGAGCACAATATTTTTCAAGCGCTTGGTCTCTCGTCCGAAAACTTGCAAAGTTGCAGGGGAGTCTTGTGTCTGATTCAGATACTTTTCCGGAAAACACGCACTGCCTGCCATTGCTGCAACAAATGCAGCCAGCAAAGCTGTTGGTATTCCGCGCATTGCAACTGGGCGACATGCTGTGCGCAGTGCCTGCGCTGCGCGCATTGCGCGCAGCGCTGCCGCATTCGCACATCACGCTGGTCGGCCTGCCTTGGGCGGCGCAATTCGCGCGTCGCTTCAACGATTACATCGACGACTTCGCGGCCTTTCCCGGCCATCCCGGCTTTCCCGAACAACCGGTGCAGGAGCAGCAGGTGCCAGCGTTTTACCGGCAGATGCGCGAGCACCGTTTCGACCTTGCATTGCAGTTGCATGGCAGTGGCGAGATCAGCAACCAGATCGTGTGTGCATTCGGCGCAGCGGTGATTGCGGGCTTCGCTCCGACCGACAGCACGCCGGCCGGAATGACGCTATCGATCGCTTATCCAAAGTCCGGTGCGGAAGCCGTGCGCCTGTTGACGCTGACGGCCCGCATCGGCGCTCCCCTGCAGGCAGCGCATCTGGAGTTTCCGCTTGCCGATGCCGACCAACAGGAACTGGATGCTTCCAGCATCGCTGCCGGCTTGCAGCGAGGCCGCTATCTGTGCTTTCATCCGGGCGCGAGAAACCGCGCGAAGTGCTGGTCGCCGCAAAACTTCGCGCAGGTCGCCGATGCGCTGGCGCTCGAATCCGGTCTGCCGATCGTGCTGACCGGATCGGAAAAGGAAATCGATCTGGCCGACGCGGTCGCCGCGCGCATGCGAACGCCGGCGCTGAACGCGGCCGGACCGATCTCGATCGGCGCGATGGCGGCGCTGATCGGCGGCGCCCGGCTGCTGGTTTGCAACGACACTGGCGTATCGCATATCGCGGCCGGATTGCGCTTGCCCAGCGTGGTGATTTTCAGCAGCGCCGACATGCAGCGCTGGGCGCCGCTGGATTCGATGCGACACCGCTGTGTGCGCGATCCGGAAGGCACGCGAACCGCGGCCGTGCTGGCGCACGCACGCGAACTGCTGGCGCAGGCGACGCTATCGCCGGCGCTGGTCGAGAAATAAATCCAGCGCTAAAGCGGTCACTTCGTCAAGCGTCACGTCGTCGACGAAACTCACATCGTGTTCGCAGCGAGTGACCAGATTTTCCACACCGCATACCGGACAGTTCACGCGTGTCGACAGCGCCGCCCGATGCCAATCCTGCCGCAGCGGCGCGGACTCGAACAGGTTGTTGCGCCAATAGATGCCCACCGCCGGTGTGCCGACCGCAAGCGCGAGATGCAGCGGCCCGGTGTCGTTCGATACCAGCAGTGCCGTGCGCTCGAACAAGCCGCACAAGCCGGTCAGCGACAGTCTGCCGCTGAGATCGATGGCCGGGTAACGCATTGCGGCAATCACCGCGTGCGCGACCGGCGCTTCGGCGGCGGTCGCGTTCACGGCGATGACGGCGCCGGCTTGCGTGAGACGGTCCGCCACCGCGGCGAAACGCGGCGCTGGCCAATGACGGCGCGCATCGCTAGCGCCCGGCTGCAGCACGACCAGCGGCGCATGCAGCATTTCCGGCACCGCATGTGCGGCTTCCCGCCGGTCGCGTTCGGTGACCTGCAACTCGTTCCCGTCCAGCGATACGCGCGCGCCGACCAGCGCGGCGACTTCCAGCAACTGCAAGCGCCGGTTTTGCAGCGGCGCATAGGATACCCAGCGGTCGAGCGGCTCGGCATCGGCCGCCTTCATGCCGAGCGCAAGCCGCGCGGCAAAACGCCGCATCAGCGGATTGGCGTGACCGCCGCCGCCATACATCTGGATCGCCAGATCGAATGCCTCGGCACGCATCGCATCGATGAATGCATGCATCGGGCCGGGATCGATGTCCGGCGGCGCACCGATGCCGGGGCAAGGCGGCACGACTGCAACCGCGTCCACCGGGCCGGGCCGGTCGCGCAGAAAATCGGCATGCCAGGGCTTGCCGAGGTAAACGATTTTCGCTTCGGGATAGGTACGCCTGAGCGCGTGCAGCGCCGGCAGCGCAAAAATGAAATCGCCGACCGCGTTGGGCCGGAACACTGCGATCTTACGTACGCCGTCGACCTGGGATCGGGACAGGGAATCGGTCTGCCTCATATTCAGCAGACGCCGCTGACCGGCGAATCGATCGGCAGCACCTGCGGCGCATCGACCTCGCGCAGCCGCACCGTGGTCGGCAACTCCATGTGATAGGCACCGGACGGAATCACGCCGCAGCCGCCGAAACGCGCCATCACTCGCAATTGCGCGAGCACGTCCTCGCCGCAATGTTCGGCCGGCAGCGCCGACCAGAAATCGAAACCGCCGACGCTGCGCAGCTTGCCGGTATCGAACATCACGCAGCCACCGATCCATGCCACGCGATACAGCCGTGCGCGCTCGGCAGACAGCGCCAGATTCGATTGCAGATGAAACAGGTTTGCCGCGCTATGCAGATGATGGCGCTCCCATGCCGGCGAACCGGGCACCACCGCTTCCGGCATCACGCCGCTGTCCCAGAATTCGATATGCTGCTGATGCGGGCGGATATCGTCGATGAAGCTCAGGCCGTGCAGCGCGCTGCCGACGAACCCGCACTGTTGCGCGCAGATCGTTTGATGCAGGCGCTCGATCAGGTCGGGTTCGAGCACCACATCGTCGTCGAGAAACAGGCAATACGGCGCGCTCGCCCGCGACAGCAGGAAGGATCGTTGTTCGGCCAGCCCGCGCCGCGGCAGATGCCGATGGGTCTGCACCTCGCGTCCGCCGGCACGCAGGATCCGCAGCAGCGCCTTGACCTCCGGCTGATCGAAGCTGCTCTGCTGCTCCGACTGATCGGAAACGATGACGCGAAAATCGCGAAAGCGCTGCGCATGCAGCGCGGTCAGCGTAATCGCGAGCGCGCATGCGCGATCGCAGGTCGGGATCAGCACATCGACGCGGCAGGAACTCATCGCGCGGCCCTCCGCTCCGCTTCCGCTTCGTGTTTCGCATAGAGATAGGGATTCAGCGTCGGGTCGTTGTACATCTTGAACTGGCGGTACACCTTGAAATACGCGGTCCCGCAGCGCATGCCGCCCATCAGCGCATCGAAGCATGCGGCAAGATCGTCGCGCTGCTCCAGCAGCCGCGCAAGCTTGGCTTCGCATTTCCATATGTGGTCGACATCGGCATCCGTGCGCTGTGTCTGCTCGCGCATGTGGAAAATCTTCAGCGCGAGAATCGACAGGCGATCGATCATCGCGCCGGCAGTTTCGCTGTTCAATCGCGCTTCCTGCGAAAGAGCGCGGGTTTCGAATGTCGTCAGGATCGCTTCATCGACGGCCTCCGTTGCATCGTTGCGCTGCTGGTTATAGCGATCGATGAGGCGCTTGCTGGCCGCGATCTCCTGCGCGGCGACGTCGGTGCGCCGCGCCTTATCCTCTTCCTGCCATAACAACGTATTGCAGCAATGGTTCATGGCAATCCAGTGCCACACATCGGGCTCGGACAATGTCTCCGGACAATCGGGCCAATCGTGGGTCGCCAATTTTTTATCATGAAAGGAAATAATCGATAACGCGGTCAATTCTTTCATCATGGATTTCCTCAAACGGGTGTTATTTTTCCTGAGCGAATCATGCGGATCTTGACTACGTAAAAACTTATTTTTCAATCGGGATTTCCTGCGAAGCAGGAACTGTGCTCATCGTGAATTGAGCGCTCATGCAGGCATGTGCGTTGCATTCGACTGTCGCCCTGGCGCGGCTTCGCGCCCCCTGATTGGTGGATTTTTTACAGGAGAAAGCCATGCAGAACGTAAACCCGATTCAGATTCAAAAATTTTTGAAGGGCGTGGATTACCCCGCCAACAAGGAGACGCTGATCGAGAACGCCCGCAAGATGGGGGCCGACGAAAATGTCTGCGCGTCGCTGGAGCAGCTTCCGGATCAGGACTATGAAGCACCGGTCGATGTGAGTGAAGCGCTGGCGAAAAAACATTGAAGGCGCCGTTGCATGTTCGTGCAGAAACCGCTATTGATCGCAGACGAAACTGGCGGTTCCCGACGTTGCAGCATTTACAGCAAGGATGTAAAAAAGAATGACGGAAGACGCGGCGAGCGACGCGTCAGGCATTGACTGTATTGATCGTATGGATGCGCAATGAAATATTGCGGCGCGCGCAAGAGACGCTGCAATATTTCACAGCCGCAGCTTCAGCATGAAAAAGGCTGGCAAATTGATCTCGGCCTGACGTTGCCGCATGCAGGCATGCTCCATTCGCTAATGCAATGACGACCGATCCGGCTTCGCCGGCGTCGATATTTCCTCCAGCGTACGATCCACTTCGGCGGAATGCTTGGTCGCAAGATCGCCCAGCGAAACAATGCCGATCAGCTTTTTCGTATCATGCTCGACCACCGGCACGCGCCGGATTTGCGAATCGCCCATCTGCCGCATCACCTCATCCACATCCTGATCGTCGAAGCACGATCGCACCTGGTCGGTCATCACCTCCTCCACCCGCGTCTCCTGTGGATTTTCACCGGCCGAGGTGACGCGCACCGTGATATCGCGATCGGTAATCATGCCGACCAGGCGCTCGCCGTCGCACACCGGCAGCGCACCGACGTTCAGTTCATCCATCATCTGCGCGGCGCGCTGCACGCTCTCCTGCGGCGCAACGCTGACCACGTCGCGGGTCATGATATCGGCGACTCTTTGCATTGCTGTCTCCTTTCGGTTGCCGCACGCACGCGGCCGTCTCTGTTCGGGAGCGGATTATGCGTCGACGCAGCGTCGACGCATATGGGCTGGGAAAAATCAGTCTAGTACAAACGCCGTATATGAAAAGGCGATTGAAAATCCCGCACCGTGTCGGCGAAGATCTCGTGAGTGTCTCGGCGAATAGCGGGAACTATCGGCATGCCGAACGAACGAAGTATTAATCGCTGTCGGCATTTCGCCGGCCCGATGTTTTCCCGGGTCGGCCTGCCCATTTCACTTTGCGGAGGCCAACAATGCCCGATCATTCCTCCATCGACCTGATCAAACGTGAAGCACAGGTCATTCATCCCGAACACGACTTTCAAGCGCTGCTGGACCAGATCGGCGATGCCGCGATCGTCCTTCTCGGCGAAGCAACCCACGGCACGCGCGAGTTCTATCGCATTCGTGCCGAGATCAGCAAGCGGCTGATTACCGAACGGGGTTTCGACGCGATCGCCGTCGAGGCCGACTGGCCAGACACGCTGCTGGTGAACCGGTATATCCAGCACAGAAGCGGCAACAGCCGCGAAAATTCCATCGTGGAAAATTCGACTGCAATCGATTCCTTGCGCGGCTTCCAGCGTTTCCCGCAATGGATGTGGCGCAATACGGAAACCGTGCGACTGGTCAACTGGCTGCATGCCCACAACCGGGACATTCCCGACGAAACAGCCAGGATCGGTTTCTTCGGCCTGGATCTGTACAGCCTGCGCAGTTCGATGGAAGCGGTGATCCGCTACCTGACGAAAGTCGACCCGGAGGCGGCGGCACGCGCACGCATCCGCTACGGTTGCTTCGATCATCTGGCCGACGACCCGCAGCAGTATGGCTATGCGGCGTCGTTCGGGCTGAAGAAAGATTGCGAAGAGGAAGTGATTCACGAGCTGCTCGAAATGCTGGCAAGAACCTGTGCCGCGGCAAGGGATTGCGGCGACCTGTTTTATGCGCAGCAGAATGCGCGCGTGGCACAAAATGCGGAAGCCTATTACCGCACCATGTTCGCCGGCCGTGACGAATCATGGAACCTGCGCGACACGCACATGATCGAGACGCTGCAGGCGTTGCAGCAGCATCTCGGCGAGCGCAAGGGAAGCCGCGCGAAAGTCATCGTCTGGGCTCACAACTCGCACATCGGCGATGCACGCGCCACCGAAATGGGCGATCACGGCCAGCTCAATCTCGGGCAGCTCGCGCGCCAGCGCTTCGGCAACGACCAAGTCTTCCTGCTCGGACAAACCACCCACGACGGCACGGTCACTGCCGCATCCGAATGGGATGGCCCGGCCGAACGGAAAGCCGTGCGCCCGTCGCACCCGGACAGTTACGAACGCCTGTTCCATCTCACCGGCCTGGACAATTTCCTGCTGCCGATACGCGGCCGTCGCGAGCTGGCGGCGCTGCTCGGCCAGCGCCGCCTGGAGCGCGCAATCGGTGTGCTCTATCTGCCGGAAAGCGAACGGCTGAGCCATTACTTCCATGCGGACATGGCGCAACAGTTCGATGCGGTGCTGCATGTCGATCACACCCACGCGCTGCAACCGCTCGACAAGTCGCCGCACTGGCAGCATGAGGAAGTGCCGGACACGTATCCGTTCGGCGTGTAGTCGAGCTGCAAAGATATTCGCTGCATCCAGATGGCTTTTCGTCTCGTCAAAAAAAGAGGGTTGCGAAACGCAACCCTCAACCTGCTGGGAAACCAGATAATTGTCCGGCCGGAAATGGCGGTGCCAACGCCGCGCCGGCTTAAATCTTTTCGCTCCTGCCCTGCCAGTATGCATCGCGCAATTCGCGCTTCAGGATCTTGCCGGCCGCGTTGCGCGGGAACGCATCGAGAATCACGACACCGCTCACCCGCTGATAACGAGCGCTGACGCGGCTGTTGATCCATTCGGTCAGTTGCGCGGCATCGATCGTTCCCGGCCGCTTCAGTACGACGGTGGCCAGCGGCGTCTCGCCCCACTTTTCATGCGGGATGCCGAATACCGCCGCTTCCTGAACGTCGGGGTGGCGCACCACCACGTCTTCGATATCGCGCGGATAGATCTTCACGCCGCCGCTGTCGATCATTTCCTTCTTGCGGTCGACCAGGTACAGATAACCGTCTTCGTCGGTATAGCCAAGGTCGCCGGTATTCAGCCAGCCGTCGACGATCGCCTGCGCGGTCAGGTCGGGCCGCTTGAAATAACCCGGCATCAGCAGCGGGCTACGGCCGACGATCTCGCCGATCTGGTTCGGGCCAGCCCAGTTTCCGTCGTCGAGCCGGATGCGCATCTCGGAAAATGGCGGCGGCACGCCGACCGAGCCCTGCTTGCGGATCGCATCGTCGCGGTCGAGGATGGTGACGAAGCCTTCGGTCAGGCCATACAGCTCATAGAAGCGGCCCGGCAGATGCCGGTTCAACTGCTCCTTGTGTTCGTTGTGCAGCGGCGCGCCGAGCGACAGGATCATTTGCAGCGACTGCATCGCCGCGGGATCGAAGCGCGGCGATGTCAGCATCGCGACGATCTGCGACGGCACCATCATCGTATGCGTGACCTTGTCGCGCTTGATGGTGTCGATCAGCGCGTCGACGTCGAATTGCGGATGAAGAATATAGGTCGCGCCGGAATAGAAGCACGGCATCAGCGTCGTGAACGCACCATTGAACACGATGGAGCCGGTATGCAGCACCACCGATTCCGGGCCGATGCGAAACGCATTCGCCATCAGCGTACCGTAATGGGCGCGGATCAGATGCGTATGTACGATCCCTTTCGGCAGGCCGGTGGTGCCGCTGGTGTACATGATGTTATATACGTCGTCGGGCTGCAGGTCGGCGTCCGCAGGTTCGCGCTCCGACGCTTCGGTCAGCTCCGCATAGTCGGGATAGCCGGCAGCCGCGCCGTCGACCAGCACCACGCGATCCGGCGTCAGGCTGTCCAGGTTGCGCTTTGCTTCCTCCACTACTGGGCGCAACGCGTTATTGGTGAATAGCAGGACTGCTTCCGAATCGCCCAGCAGGCTCGCCAGCCCGGAACCGAGCAGCATCGGCGACAACGGGACGACGACAATGCCGATCTTCGCCGCTGCCCAGTAGATTTCCAGTAGCGCCAGGCAATTCGGCAGCAGCGTCGCCACGCGCTGCCCCTTGCCAATGCCGCGCTGCTGCATCGCGTTCGCGAGGCGGTTCACGCGCCGGTTGAAATCCGCGTAGCAGAACCGCTGCCCTTCAAAAACGACGGCCGTATGTTGCGGCCGGTAGCGGGCGTGCCGCGTGATCAGACTGCCGATATGCATACCTTGTTTCTCTTTTTTGGGTTGGATGACGGACCGGAGAAAAATATCAGCGCAGCAGCCTGCCGTTCTGGCCGATCACGGTGACTTCGACGAAACGAGAACCGATGCGATTGGTCGGCGAGAAGCGAACAGTAAAACCGCCGGTATCGAACGCCTGCAATGTTTCCAGCGCGTGGATCACCTTCTCGCGCGTCGGGTTCGGCCCGGCGCGGCGCAATCCTTCCACCAGCACCTTGGCGCCAACGAATTCCTCGAAGCTGGTGTACGAATACTCGGTGCCCGGCGCATATTTTTTCATCGCCTGCTGGTATTCCTTCACGATCGCGATCGTCGCCGAATACGGATATGGCATCACCTGCGCAATGCCGAGGCCGCGTGCATCATGCGCGCCGATCAGCCTGACGATTTCTTTCGGATTCACCACCGAGATGTTCACCAGCTGCGCGACAGTCGATACCGCGCGAATCTTCTTGCTGAACGCAGCAGTGCTCTTGTTCACCGAAATCATCACCACCGCCTGCGGATTCGCTGTGGCAATCGCCTTTACCGCGGCATCCACGTCGTCGGTATTCTTTTCATACGTGCCGGTCGCCGCAAGCTTCAGGTGACGCCGCTCCAGCGCCGCTTTCACGCCATCCAGCCCGGCCTTGCCGAACGGATCGTTCTGGTACATCACGGCGATACGCGTCATTCTCAGCATCACCAGCTGGTTGACGATGCCCTCCGCTTCGTCCGCATAACCGGCGCGGATATGGAAGATGTACGGATTGAACGGCGTGCGCAAGTTGTCGCCGCCGGTGTACGGCGCAACCAGTGCGATGTTCGCCTTCTCCAGGATCTTTTGGTTCAGCAGTTCGCCGACATTGCCGGTGCCGGCGAAACCGATCAGCGCCAGCGCATCGTCCTTCTCGATCACTTCCTTCGTCAGCCGCACGGTTTCAGGCACCTTGTAGCCGTCGTCCTTCACGACCTGGCGCAGCTTCTTGCCATGCACACCGCCATGATCGTTCACGTAGTCGAAGTAGACCTTGACGCCGAGGACCATGTCCTTGCCGGTGTCGGCCAGCACGCCGCTCAGCGGCGCGACCTGGCCTATCACCAGCTCATCGTCGGCACCGAATGCGCCGATCGAAAGCGTGAGTGCAATGCATCCCGTTGCAATACGAATCCATTTCAGTGCCGTTGCCATGTCAAACCTCCGTTGTTTTCCATTGCGAACTCCGAAAGAAACAGGACTCGCTAGCGCAACCTCTTTCCCAGTGCCACGAGTTCGCCGACAACCCCCCGGCGGAACGCCAGCACGCAGACGATGAAGATGAAACCAGTGACGATCGTC
>CBIHNU010000042.1:0-35068 GCA_966211585.1 uncultured Noviherbaspirillum sp.
TCGCTGGAAGGCAAGAAAGGCCAGCCGCGCTTCAAGCCGCCGTTCCCGGCCAGCTTCGGTCTGTACGGCAAGCCGACCACGATCAACAACACTGAAACTTTTGCGGCAGTACCGTTTGTCTTGCGTATGGGCGGTGAAGCATACGCCGCGCTGGGCAAACCGAACAACGGTGGCACCAAGATTTTCTCGATGTCCGGCGATATCGCAAAGCCGGGCAATTACGAAGTCCCGCTCGGTACGCCGTTCGCGAAGCTGCTTGAACTTGCCGGCGGTATGCGCGACGGCAAGAAGATCAAGGCAGTGATTCCGGGTGGTTCATCGATGCCGGTGCTGACTGGCGAAGTGATGATGAATACCGACATGGACTACGACTCGATCGCGAAGGCCGGTTCGATGCTCGGCTCGGGCGCGGTGATCGTGATGGACGAGACCCGTTGCATGGTGAAGTCGCTACTGCGCCTGTCGTATTTTTATTTCGAGGAATCGTGCGGCCAATGCACGCCGTGCCGTGAGGGTACTGGCTGGTTGTACCGCATGGTGCACCGGATCGAACATGGTCAGGGCAGGGAAGACGATCTCGATATGCTGAATTCGATCGCGGACAACATTCAGGGGCGCACCATTTGCGCGCTCGGCGATGCGGCAGCGATGCCGGTGCGCGCGATGGTCAAGAATTTCCGCGAAGAGTTTGAATACCACATCGAACACAAGCGTTGCCTGGTACCGGCATACGTTTAACGGCAGGGTGCGCCGCGCGCACCGGAATCTGACATTACATGGTGCGTACAACGCACCTTACACAAGACAGAGCCATGGTTGAAATCGAAATTGACGGCAAAAAAGTCGAGGTGCAAGAAGGCAGCATGGTGATGGACGCTGCCAACAAGCTGGGCACTTACATCCCGCATTTTTGCTATCACAAAAAGCTGTCCATCGCGGCCAACTGCCGCATGTGCCTGGTCGAAGTCGAGAAGGCGCCGAAGCCGCTGCCCGCGTGCGCGACTCCGGTGACCAACGGCATGATCGTCCGCTCCAATAGCGACAAGGCGGTCAAGGCACAGAAAAGCGTGATGGAGTTTTTGCTGATCAATCACCCGCTCGATTGCCCGATTTGCGATCAGGGTGGTGAATGCCAACTGCAGGATCTGGCCGTCGGCTACGGCCCTTCGGCTTCGCGCTACGAAGAAGAAAAGCGTGTGGTTGTGCCGAAGGATGCCGGCCCGCTGATCTCGATGCGCGAAATGGCGCGCTGTATCCATTGCACGCGTTGCGTACGCTTCGGTCAGGAGATTGCCGGCGTGATGGAGTTCGGCATGCTGAATCGGGGCGAGCACTCCGAGATCACCACCTTTGTCGGCAAGACTGTCGACTCCGAGCTGTCTGGCAACATGATCGACCTGTGCCCGGTCGGTGCACTGACTTCCAAGCCGTTCCGTTACAGCGCGCGCACCTGGGAACTGTCGCGCCGCCGCTCCGTGAGTCCGCATGACGGCCTTGGCGCAAACCTGATCGTGCAGGTCAAGGGCGGTACGGTGATGCGCGTGCTGCCGCTCGAGAACGAAGCGGTGAACGAATGCTGGCTGTCCGACAAGGATCGTTTCGCCTATGAGGGCCTGAACAGCGAGGAGCGCCTGACCGCTCCGATGATCAAGCAGGGCGGCAAGTGGCAGGAAACCGATTGGCAGACCGCGCTGGAGTATGTGGCGCACGGCCTGAAAAATATTCGTCACGAGCATGGTGCCGATGCGATTGCGGCACTGGCCGCACCGTACTCGACGCTGGAAGAACTGTCGTTGTTGCAGAAACTGGTGCGTGGCCTGGGTTCCGATAACGTTGATTTCCGTCTGCGTCAGTCCGACTTTTCGCTGGATGGCGAAGTTACCCCCTGGCTCGGGATGTCGATCGAAGAGTTCGGTCAGCTGAATCGTGCGTTCGTGATCGGTTCCTTCCTGCGCAAGGATCATCCGCTGCTCGCGGCGCGCCTGCGGCATGCGGCCAAGCGCGGCGCGAAGGTAAGCATCCTGCATGCGACCGACGATGACCTGCTGTTCCCGCTCGCTGTTCGCATGATCAAGGCGCCGTCTGCGTGGTTGTCTGCATTGAGCGAAGTCGTGGTCGCAGTCGCTCAGGCGAAAAGCATTGCTGCACCGGCCGGCTTCGAAGGCATCGCGCCGGGTGAAGAGGCGAAAGGAATCGCTGCGAGCCTGTTGTCCGGCGAGCGGAAAGCCGTCTTTCTGGGGAATGCCGCTGCACAACACCCGCAGGCTTCGCAACTGCACGCCGCCGCCCAATGGATTGCCGAAAATACCGGTGCGAAGTTCGGTTATCTGACGGAAGCGGCAAATACCGTCGGCGGTTATCTTGCCAACGCGATACCGGGCAAGGGCGCCAATGCACTGCAGGCTTTTGCGCAGCCGCGCAAGGCATATGTGCTGCTGCACGCCGAGCCGGATCACGACAGTTACGATCCGCAAGCCGCACGTGCCGCACTAGACAATGCCGAGATGGTGGTGGCGCTGTCGCCGTACAAGCATGGCGCCGAGTATGCCGACGTGCTGCTGCCGATCGCGCCGTTCTCCGAGACAGCGGGCACCTTCGTCAATTGCGAAGGCCGTGCACAAGGTTTCAACGGTACTGTGAAGCCGCTTGGCGAAACGCGTCCTGCCTGGAAGGTGCTGCGCGTGCTGGGCAATCTGCTGGAGCTGCAGGGTTTCAATTATGAAACTTCGGAAGAAGTCCGTGCAGAACTGCTTGGCACGAAGATAGTGGAAGAGATTGATCTGACTACTCGTTTGAACAACGTTGCGACGCTTCAGCCGAAGGCAGCCGGTAACAATGCGGAAGCCGGACTGGAGCGTATTGCCGATGTGCCGATCTACTTCACCGATGCGATTGTGCGACGTGCGGCATCGCTGCAGCAGACCAGCAATGCACAGGCGCCGAAAGCCTCGCTTTCCGCAGTGCTGGCTCAAAAGCTCGGTGTAACGGACGGGGCGCAAGTCAAAGTGACGCAAGGTCGTGGCTCTGCCGTCCTCGCAGTCGCAATCGATGTCAAGTTGCCGGACAATGTCGTGCGTGTGTCCGCGGCTCATCCGTCAACGGCAAGCCTCGGCGGCATGTTCGGCGCAATCAGCGTGGAGAAGGCGTAATGGACCAAATGTTCATGAGCATCAATGCGACCGGACAGAGCATATTCGGCGGCGTCTGGCCGCTGGTCTGGACGCTGGTGAAGATTGTCACCGTGGTGTTGCCGCTGATGGGTTGTGTCGCTTACCTGACGCTGTGGGAACGCAAGATGATCGGCTGGATGCATATCCGTATCGGCCCGAACCGTGTCGGACCTGCCGGTCTGCTGCAACCGATCGCCGATGCGCTGAAGTTGTTGCTGAAGGAGATTGTCGTCCCGACCAAGGCCAACAAGGCTTTGTTCGTGATCGCTCCGATCATGACCATCATGCCGGCGCTTGCCGCCTGGGCCGTGATTCCTTTTGGCCCGGAGACGGTACTGGCCAACGTCAATGCCGGTCTGCTGTTCGTGATGGCGATCACCTCGATGGAAGTGTACGGCGTTATCATCGCCGGCTGGGCATCCAACTCGAAGTATGCATTTCTCGGCGCAATGCGCGCATCGGCACAGATGGTGTCGTACGAAATATCGATGGGCTTCGCGCTGGTGATCGTGCTGATGGTTTCCGGCAGCCTGAACTTCACTGACATCGTGATGGCGCAGAGCAAAGGTTATTTTGCCGACCACGGCTTGTCTTTCCTTTCGTGGAACTGGCTGCCGCTGCTGCCGATTTTCGTGATCTACGTGATTTCCGGCATCGCGGAAACCAATCGCCATCCGTTTGACGTGGTCGAAGGCGAGTCGGAAATTGTGGCCGGCCATATGGTTGAGTACTCGGGCATGTCGTTCGCGATGTTCTTCCTTGCCGAATACGCGAACATGATCCTGATCTCGATGCTGGCGTCGCTGATGTTTCTTGGCGGCTGGGCATCGCCGGTCTCGTTCCTGGGCTGGATTCCGGGCTGGATCTGGCTGGGCATCAAGACCTTCGTCGTCGTATCAATGTTCATCTGGGCGCGCGCATCGTTTCCACGCTACCGCTACGATCAGATCATGCGCCTGGGCTGGAAAGTATTCATTCCGCTGACGCTGGCTTATCTCGTCATTGTCGCTGCGTGGATGCAGACACCATGGAATATTTGGAAGTAAAGAACAGAGGCTGAATGCTATGGAAGCCATTAAAGATTTTTTCGGCAGCTTGATGCTCAAGGAGCTGGTCAAGGGACTGGCGCTGACCGGGCGTTACATGTTCGCCCGCAAAATCACGGTACAGTTCCCGGAAGAGAAAACACCATTGTCGCCCCGCTTCCGCGGTCTGCACGCGTTGCGTCGCTATCCGAACGGCGAAGAACGCTGCATCGCCTGCAAGTTATGCGAAGCGGTATGTCCGGCACTGGCCATTACCATCGAATCGACGCAGCGTGATGATGGCACCCGCCGTACCACGCGCTACGACATCGATCTGACCAAATGCATTTTCTGCGGTTTCTGCGAAGAGTCATGCCCGGTCGATTCGATTGTGGAAACCAACATCCTGGAATACCACGGTGAGAAGCGTGGCGATCTCTACTACACCAAGGAGATGCTGCTTGCCATCGGTGACCGGTATGAGAAGGACATCGCTGCCGCTCGCGCGGCCGATGCCGCGTATCGTTGATGAAATCTACTCAAGCCTCGGTTCGGCTGAATTGTCTGGTCCATTATGGAATTTAAAACTGTTCTGTTCTATGCGTTTTCGGCGATCCTGATTTTCGCTGCAACGCGAGTCATCACGGACCGGAATCCGGTGCACGCCGCACTGTTCCTGGTACTGTCATTCTTCTCTGCGGCAGCTATATGGCTGCTGTTGAAAGCGGAGTTTCTAGCCATCGTACTGGTGCTGGTCTATGTCGGCGCGGTGATGGTGCTGTTCCTGTTCGTCGTGATGATGCTTGACATTAATCTCGACAAGCTGAGAGAGGGTTTCTGGGGATACCTGCCGCTTGCTGCGACGATCGGTGTCGTCATTGTTCTGGAAATGTCGGCCGTGCTGCTGCATGGCTTCTGGACACTTGATGCACAGGTGCCTGCGATTTCCGCGAATATCGGCAATACCAAGGAATTGGGCAAGCTGATCTACACCCAATATATCTACGCATTTGAAATTGCCGCCGTCGTGCTGCTGCTTGCCATCGTTGCTGCCGTGGCGCTGACACTACGTCGTCGCAAGGACAGCAAGTATTTCGACCCAGCCGATGCGGTGAAGGTAAAACGGAATGACCGCGTTCGCATCGTCAGCATGAAAGCGGAGTCTGCGCGCGCCAACGGTAATGGGCAGCCGGTTGCCGCGGCACCGGAAAAACAATAAGGGGAAATACCGTGGCTTTGTCGCTCGCACATTATCTGATCCTTGGCGCAATCCTGTTTGCGATATCGATCGTCGGCATTTTCCTGAACCGCAAGAACATCATCGTGCTGCTGATGGCAATCGAACTGATGCTGCTCGCGGTGAACATGAATTTCATCGCATTCTCCTATTATCTGGGAGATGCAGCTGGACAGATTTTCGTTTTCTTCATCCTTACTGTGGCTGCTGCGGAATCCGCGATCGGCCTCGCCATTCTGGTGGTGCTGTTCCGTAATCTGGATACCATCAATGTCGAAGATCTGGATAGTCTCAAAGGTTAATTAGCAAAATAACGATAAGGTCGATCATGGCGGGGCAACTCAACCCTAACGTTTTACTGGCTGTGCCGCTGGCACCTCTCGCGGGCGCCGCAATTGCAGGGCTGTTCGGAACCAAATTTTTCGGCAACAGGATTGGTCGTGTCGCGTCGCATTCGGTGACGATTCTCGGCGTGCTGATTGCGTTCATCATTTCGTTCCAGACCTTGCTTGCCGTACTGGATGGCGCAACTTACAGCGGCACCCTTTATAACTGGATGACGGTAATGGGCCTCAAGTTCGAGGTCGGCTTCCTGATCGACAGTCTGACCGCGATGATGATGTGCGTGGTTACCTTCGTGTCGCTGATGGTGCATATCTACACGATCGGCTACATGGCGGACGACGAAGGCTACAATCGCTTTTTCTCGTATATCTCGCTCTTTACCTTCTCGATGCTGATGCTGGTAATGAGTAACAACTTCCTGCAACTGTTCTTCGGCTGGGAAGCCGTGGGCTTGGTGTCCTACCTGCTGATCGGTTTCTGGTATACCCGCCCGACCGCAATCTACGCGAACATGAAGGCGTTCATGGTAAATCGCGTCGGCGACTTCGGCTTCATCCTCGGCATTGGCCTGCTACTTGCCTATGCCGGCTCGATGAACTACGGCGAAGTCTTCGCGAAAAGGGAGGAGCTGGCAACGCTGACTTTGCCTGGCACCGACTGGATGTTGCTGACGGTCGCCTGCATCTGCCTGTTCATCGGTGCTATGGGTAAATCGGCGCAGTTCCCGCTGCATGTGTGGTTGCCCGACTCGATGGAAGGTCCGACACCGATTTCCGCGCTGATTCACGCTGCGACCATGGTAACCGCAGGCATCTTCATGGTGGCTCGCATGTCGCCGCTGTTCGAGCTGTCCGATACCGCATTGTCCTTTGTGCTGGTCATTGGCGCGATCACTGCTCTGTTCATGGGCTTCCTCGGTATTATCCAGAACGACATCAAGCGTGTTGTCGCGTATTCGACGCTGTCGCAGCTTGGCTACATGACCGTCGCGCTTGGCGCGTCTGCCTATTCGGTGGCAGTGTTCCATCTGATGACGCACGCGTTCTTCAAGGCGCTGCTATTCCTCGGCGCCGGTGCGGTCATCATCGGCATGCATCACGATCAGGACATTCGCAACATGGGCGGCTTGCGCAAGTACATGCCAATTACCTGGATCACGTCGCTGGTCGGTTCGCTCGCATTGATCGGCACACCGTTCTTCTCGGGTTTTTATTCGAAAGACAGCATCATCGAAGCGGTACAGAGCACGCATATCGCCGGCGCCGGCTTCGCCAGTTTCTCGGTACTGGCCGGCGTATTCGTGACCGCGTTCTACTCATTCCGCATGTATTTCCTGGTATTCCACGGTGAAGAGCGTTTCGGCAAGCCGCATCCTGGTGAACATCAGAATCATAGCCACGACGAGCACAGCGACGAACACCATCATGGCTTGGCGCCGGGTGAAAAGCCGCATGAGGCGCCGTGGGTGGTCACGGTGCCGCTGATCCTGCTGGCGATTCCCTCCGTCGTGATTGGCTTCTTCGCAGTCGGCCCGATGTTGCATGGCGAGTTCTTCAAGGGCGTGATCTTCGTCGGTGAGTCGCATCATGCGATGGAAGAGCTGAGCAATGAATTCCATGGTGCCTGGGCAATGGGACTGCATGCATTCACTTCGCTGCCTTTCATGCTGGCGCTGGCTGGCGTTGTCTCCGCCTATTACTGCTATATGGTGAATCCGAAGGTGCCGGCCTGGTTCTATAGCCGCTTCCACGGAATTTACACCGTGCTCGACAACAAGTACTACATGGACAAGATCAACGAAGTAGTGTTCGCCAAAGGTGCGCGCCTGCTGGGCGGTGGCTTGTCGAATGTCGGCGATAAAACGTTGATCGACGGCCTGGTCGTGAATGGCAGCGCGAAACTGGTGGGTTGGTTCTCGGCGCTTATTCGCCAGCTGCAATCCGGCTACATCTATCACTATGCGTTCGTAATGATTCTCGGTGTGCTGGGTTTCCTGATCTATTTCATGCCGTTCCCGTCGTTTGCCAAATAAGTTGGCGAAGCAAAGCAGATAACAATCATGATGCAGTCAACTTTTCCTCTTCTGAGTCTCGCGATCTGGTGCCCGATCGCATTCGGCCTGTTCGTCCTGGCATTCGGCCGTGATGAAAATCCTGCCCTGGTGCGCAGCGTATCGCTGCTTGGATCGATCATCAGCTTCCTGGTGACCTTGCCCCTGCTGCAGCAGTTCGACAAGTCGGCGCACGGCATGCAGTTCGTTGAAAAGGCAAACTGGATCGAACGTTTCAACATCCATTATTTTCTGGGCGTCGACGGCATCTCGTTGTGGTTCATACTGCTGACGGCGTTCATCACGGTGATCGTTGTGATCGCCGGTTGGGAGGTGATCGAGAAGCGCGTGGCACAGTACATGGGTGCATTCCTGATCCTGTCGGGCCTGATGATAGGCGTGTTCTGTGCGCTCGATGGTTTGCTGTTCTACGTGTTTTTCGAGGCAACCCTGATCCCGATGTTCATCATCATCGGCGTTTGGGGCGGTGCGAACCGCGTCTATGCCGCCATCAAGTTTTTTCTCTATACATTGCTGGGCTCGCTGCTGACGCTGGTCGCGATCCTGTACCTGTATTTCAAATCGGGCGGTAGCTTCGAAATCCTCGCTTGGCATAAATTGCCGCTGCCGTTGAACGTGCAGGAGCTGATTTTCTTCGCGTTCCTGATGGCTTTCGCGGTCAAGGTACCGATGTGGCCGGTGCACACGTGGCTGCCGGACGCGCACGTCGAAGCGCCGACCGGCGGTTCAGTGGTGCTGGCAGCGATCATGCTGAAACTGGGCGCTTACGGCTTCCTGCGGTTCTCGTTGCCGATTGCGCCCGATGCGAGCCATGCACTGTCAGGGTTCATCATTACGCTATCGCTGATTGCGGTGATCTACATCGGCCTGGTTGCATTGGTGCAGGCAGATATGAAGAAGCTGGTGGCGTATTCGTCGATCGCGCACATGGGTTTTGTGACGCTAGGTTTCTTCACTTTCAATGACATGGCAGTGCAGGGCGGTATCGTGCAGATGATCTCGCACGGTTTTGTCTCGGGTGCGATGTTCCTTTGCATCGGCGTACTGTACGACCGCATGCACTCGCGTCGGATTGCCGATTACGGCGGTGTCGTCAACACCATGCCGAAGTTCGCCGCGTTCTTCGTGCTGTTCTCGCTGGCGAATTGCGGCTTGCCTGCCACCTCCGGTTTTGTCGGCGAGTTCATGGTGATACTCGGCGCGGTGAAATTCAATTTCTGGATTGGCCTGCTGGCCGCGACCGCGTTGATCTTCGGCGCCGCCTATTCGCTGTGGCTGGTCAAGCGTGTCGTGTTCGGTTCGATCGGCAATGAACATGTGGCAAAGCTTCAGGATTTGAGCAAGCGCGAATTCTTCATGCTGGGCCTGCTGGCAATCGCGGTGCTCGCGATGGGTCTGTACCCGGCGCCGTTCACCGATGTCATGCAGACCTCCGTTGCCGATCTTCTCCAGCATGTCGCCGTGTCGAAGGTGAATTGATGAGCGCGCATGGTGCATACACACGCAAGAGCAAATTAGCGACGACAACATGAACAACACGAATCTGATCCCGGTCTACCCGGAAATATTTCTCCTGATCGCGACCTCGGCGATCCTGCTGATCGACATGTTCCTGGCTGACGCCAAACGCCATGTCACCTACATGCTGTCAATAGGCGTGCTGTTTGTTTGCGCAGCGCTCACGGTGGCTGGTTTTGATAATCCCACTGCATATACTTTCAGCAACATGTTCGTGTCCGATCCAATGTCGAGCCTGCTGAAGATTTTTTCGTATATCGCGATCGGCGTCACGATGATCTATTCGCGTCAGTATGCGAGCGATCGGGGCATGCTCAGCGGTACGCTCGGTGGCGAATTTTATGTGCTGGCGCTGTTCTCGCTGCTAGGGCAGATGGTGATGATCTCCGGGAATAATTTCCTTGTCATCTATCTGGGCCTCGAATTGATGTCGCTTTCATTGTATGCACTGGTGGCATTGCGCCGCGGGCATGCTGTGTCGACGGAAGCGGCGATGAAGTACTTCATCCTCGGGGCGCTGGCGTCCGGCTTCCTGCTGTACGGCATCTCGATGCTGTACGGCGCGACCGGCTCGCTTGATCTGACTGAAGTGGCGAAGGCGACTGCCTCCGGCACGGCCAACAAGACTGTCCTTGTATTCGGTGTGGTTTTCGTCGTTGCGGGACTGGCATTCAAACTGGGTACCGCACCGTTCCATATGTGGGTTCCTGACGTTTATCAGGGCGCGCCGACCGCGGTGACGCTGCTGCTCGGCGGGGCACCCAAGCTGGCGGCGTTTGCAATCACGATACGGTTGCTGGTCGAAGGATTGTTCCCACTTGCTCTCGACTGGCAACAAATGATTACCGTGCTGGCCGTATTGTCGATTGCCGTCGGTAACATTACCGCCATCGTGCAAACCAATCTGAAGCGGATGCTCGCATACTCGACCATTTCGCAAATGGGCTTCATGCTGCTTGGCATGTTGTCCGGTGTGACGAATGGCAATGTTGCCGGCGCTGCGAACGCATACAGCTCGGCGATGTTTTACGCCGTTACCTATGTGCTGACAACGCTGGGCACCTTTGGTGTGATCATGCTGCTGGCACGTGCTGGTTTCGAGGCGGAGAACATCGACGACTTCAAGGGCTTGAACCAGCGCAGTCCATGGTTTGCGTTCGTCATGCTGATCCTGATGTTTTCGCTGACCGGCATTCCTCCGACAGTCGGCTTCTATGCCAAACTGGCCGTGTTGCAGGCAGTGCTCGCTACAGGACAGGTCTGGCTGGCCGTCGTGGCCGTGCTGTTGTCGCTGATTGGTGCGTTCTACTACCTGCGCGTCGTGAAGGCCATGTATTTTGACGACCCGCTGGATACGTCGAAAATCATCGCGAGCAAGGACATGCGAGTGACCTTGAGTATCAATGGTGTCGCGGTATTGCTGCTTGGAATACTGCCCGGTCCGTTGATGGCTGCATGTGCAACCGCCATTGTCAAAACGCTTGCGAGCTGAGTAGCGGCCCCGCGTGGATGTTTCTCTGTCAAGCTGGTTCGTGATCTTGTTGGCGGCCCTTGCCGCCAACCTTCCTTTTCTCAGCGAGCGCCTGTTTGCGGTCGTGCCCCTTGGCCATGAGGTCAAGCCGGCATGGCTACGCCTGAGTGAAATGGTGTTTCTCTATTTCCTGATTCTTGGCGCAGGCTATTTCCTGGAATCCCGCATCGGAAATGTATTTCCTCAGGGATGGCAGTTTTACGCCATCACGGCCTGCTTCTTCCTTGTGCTTGGCTATCCAGGTTTCGTATTTCGTTATTTGCGGAAACACCGCAGTTGATCTGTTGTCATACCGTCCGCAGGCGATATAGCAAGCTCAAGCCCATCATCCTTTTGCCGGAGTCGCTGGATGGATTCGCATCTGAAAGAAACCCAGGTTGATAGCGAGGCGGTGTACAGCGGACATTTTCTGAATATCCAATGCGACACCGTCCGTTTGCCTGATGGCAAACAATCGAAAAGAGAGTACATCAAGCATCCCGGTGCCGTAGTCATCCTGCCGGTATTCGACGACGGTTCGATACTATTGGAGCGGCAGTTTCGCTATCCGCTACAACGCGTCTTTGTCGAGTTCCCTGCCGGGAAAATCGATCCGCAGGAAGAGGCATTGGCGTGCGCCAAGCGTGAACTGCAAGAAGAAACCGGGTACACGGCCTCGGACTGGCGATTCGTTTGCACCATTCATAATGCGATCGCCTATTCCAACGAACATCTGGATATTTTTCTTGCGCGCGGTTTGACGGAGGGGCGCAGTCAGCTTGACGATGGGGAGTTCCTGGAAACTTTCAAGGCGACGCTTCCCGAACTGCTGGGCTGGATACGTGCCGGCAAGATCACCGATGTCAAGACCATCATCGGCTCGTTCTGGCTCGAAAAAATTCAGGCCGGGCAATGGACCGTGTGATGGGAATGTCTTCCTGATGATTAACAAAAAAGCCGCATTGCGGCTTTTTTGTTTTACATATTTGGATAGTTCGGTCCGCCTCCACCTTCCGGCGTCACCCAGACAATATTCTGCGTCGGGTCCTTGATATCGCAGGTTTTGCAATGCACGCAGTTCTGCGCATTGATCTGCAGGCGATCGGCCCCATTGTCCGTCTTCACGAATTCGTACACGCCGGCCGGGCAATAGCGTTGTTCCGGCCCTGCATAGATTGCCAGGTTGATGTCGACCGGCACGCTTGGATCCTTCAGTGTCAGGTGTACCGGCTGTTCTTCGGCATGATTGGTATTCGAGATGAACACGGACGACAATCGATCGAACGTCAGCTTGCCATCCGGTTTTGGATACTGGATCGGCTTGAATTCGGCCGCCGGTTTCAGGCACTCGTGATCGGCGTGGCTGTGATGCAGCGTCCATGGCGCTTTGCCCCCGAACAGGATTTGATCGATACCGACCATCAGCGTCCCGGTATACAAACCCTTGCTCATCGACGGCTTGAAGTTGCGTGCCTTGTACAGTTCTTCATGCAGCCATGATTTCTCGAACGCCTGGGTGAATTCAGTCAGTTCGTCGAACTGGCGATTCGCCCCGAGTGCAGCGAAGGCCGCTTCAGCTGCCATCATGCCGGTCTTCATCGCGGTATGGCTGCCTTTGATGCGCGAAGCATTCAGGAAGCCGGCGTCGCAGCCGATCAGTGCGCCGCCCGGGAAAGTCAGCTTCGGCAGCGACTGCAGACCGCCGGCGGTGATTGCACGCGCTCCATAGGAAATGCGCTTGCCGCCTTCGAAGAATTTGCGAATTTCCGGATGCGTCTTGTAGCGCTGAAATTCTTCGTATGGCGACAGATATGGATTCTGATAGGCGAGGCCCACTACATAACCGACCGCGACCTGGTTATTCTCCAGATGATAGAGAAAGGAACCTCCATAGGTGTCCGCATCCAGCGGCCAGCCCGCAGTATGAATCACCAGGCCTGGCTGATGCAGCTTGGGATCGATTTCCCACAATTCCTTGATGCCGATCGCATAGGTCTGCGGATCCTTGCCCTTGTTCAGATCGAACTTCGTCATCAGCTGTTTGCCCAGATGACCGCGCGCACCTTCGGCGAACAAGGTGTATTTTGCATGCAGTTCCATTCCGAGCTGGAAAGCAGCCGTCGGTTGGCCGTGCCGATCCACGCCCATGTTGCCGGTCGCAACGCCCTTGACCGAGCCATCATCGTTGTACAGCACTTCCGCGGCGGGGAAGCCGGGGAAAATCTCCACGCCAAGGGCCTCCGCCTGCTGGCCCAGCCAGCGCACCACGTTGGCCAGCGAGATCACATAGTTCCCATGGTTCTGGAAGCAGGCTGGCAACAGCCAGTTCGGCGTCTTGACCGCTTTCGTTTCTGTGAGGAAGAGGAACTGGTCCTCGCTGACCGGAGTATTCAGCGGTGCGCCCAGCTCCTTCCAGTTCGGGAACAGCTCATTCATCGAGATCGGGTCCATTACTGCACCGGACAGGATGTGCGCGCCCAATTCGCCGCCTTTTTCCAGAACGCAGACCGACACCTCGCTTCCTTTTTCTGCAGCCAGCTGTTTGAGGCGAATCGCCGCCGACAAGCCCGCCGGACCGCCGCCGACGATCACTACGTCGTATTCCATCGCTTCGCGCGGGCCATATTGTTCCAGGAGATTTTCGGTCTGCGTCATCGTCTCACCAAGGTAAAGTAAAATTATCGAACGAACGTGCTAATTGTCGTGGATTTTGCTTGAGAATGCTAGATACGGCGCTCTAATCACTGTGCATTCATGTAATCATAACGTCTCTGACGAATGGCTTGGCCAATTGCAAGAAGAGAAGGAGTATTTCGTGGGTATCGAACTGAATTTTGAAGGCAAGACTGCCTTGATTACCGGTGCATCCAGTGGACTTGGAGCGCGTTTTGCAAAGGTGCTGGCGAAGGCCGGGGCCCAAGTCGTGCTCGCGTCGCGGCGTGTGGAGCGACTCAAGGAGCTGCGCGCGGAGATAGAAGCCGATGGCGGTGCAGCGCATGTGGTCGCGCTGGACGTGACCGATTACGCAAGCATCAAATCGGCAATTGCCCATGCGGAGACGGAAGCGGGCGCAATCGATATTCTCGTCAACAATTCCGGCGTTTCGACTACGCAGCGCCTGGTCGATGTGACGCCGGAAGACTACGCGTTCGTCATGGATACCAACCAGCGGGGCGCTTTTTTCGTCGCACAGGAAGCGGCCAAGCGCATGATCGCGCGCGCCAAAGGCGATCCCCTCAAGCAGCACCGGATCATTAATATCGCCTCCGTCGCCGGCCTGCGAGTCTTGCCGCAAATCGGGATTTACTGCATGAGCAAGGCTGCGGTCGTGCAGATGACGAAAGCGATGGCGCTTGAGTGGGGGCGCTACGGTATCAACGTCAACGCGATCTGCCCGGGCTATATTGCAACCGAGATTAACGAGGCGCATTTCGAGACCGAGCAGGGAAAAACCCTGATGAATATGCTGCCGCGCAAACGCCTCGGCAAACCAGAGGATTTGGATGGTCTGCTGCTGTTGCTGGCCGGAGAAGATTCGCGCTTCATCAACGGCGCGATCGTGACCGCCGACGACGGCATGAGCGTGCAATGAGCGTATTGTTTTCAACGGGCCAAGACGGCTGTCGTCGCAAATGTCTCTCATGAGTGCCAGGAAGCTTGTTCATACCCTGCGCATGCCTTTGCGCTGGGGCGACATGGACGCGATGGGGCACGTCAACAATACTGTTTATTTTCGCTATCTGGAGCAGGCCCGCATCGAATGGTTTACCAATGTCGGTTGCGAGCCGGACCCTCGGGGCGAAGGACCCGTCATCATTAATGCGCATTGCACTTTCCTGCGGCAACTGAAATATCCGGGCGAGATCGAGGTGCGTACGTTTGTTGGGTTGCCCGGGCACTCCAGTTTCGAGACGTATCAGGAAATACGCCGGATCGATCAGCCGGAAGTGTTGTCGGCGGAAGGTGGTGCAAAAGTCGTATGGGTAAATTTTCCCTTTGAAAAGTCAGTGGCGCTGCCGGAGCGTGTGCGCGCGCTGCTGGCATGAATTTACCAGTAACACCAACGAAGCAGTCAATTACTGACACCGACCAATCGATGCACCAGTTCGCTTGAGGTGGACGCGGCGAATTTTCGCATCAGTTTTGCCCGATGCATTTCGACGGTGCGCGGACTCAGTCCGACCTGGCGCGCAATCAGCTTGCTGGTTTTTCCTTCCACCAGCAGGGCAGCGATTTCCCGTTCGCGCGGCGTCAGTTCGGCGGTCACCGGGCGCTTTGCGCTCAGGTCTTCGAAGGTCCAGATGCCGGCTGCATGCGGATCGTTGT
Organism: uncultured Noviherbaspirillum sp.; assembly: GCA_966211585.1. Taxonomy (GTDB): domain Bacteria; phylum Pseudomonadota; class Gammaproteobacteria; order Burkholderiales; family Burkholderiaceae_D; genus Noviherbaspirillum. The sequence goes on from CBIHNU010000042.1 coordinate 15,203, forward strand.
GGATCAATGCACGGCCGGTTACGTGACACCAGAATAATTCCTGATTGGCGCGTTTCATGATTCGTTCATCCGAATAATGGCCGCGCGCATTCATGATAGGAACGATACGGGCACCGGTGCGCTCAAACTCGTCCAGGGTCGGATACAAAACCCGGAACGACTGGCCCACCAGTTCGCTGGCAAGGTAGCCGAACATCTTTGCGAGTACATCGTTGCATGCGTGGATAACGCGATGCTGGGACACGCACATACCTACCGGCGCGTGCTGGAAGATGGTCTGATAATCGATCGGCAGTGAGGCGCTCATGCGGGTTGGGGCGCTGTTTTATGGATAAAATTCGTATTTTTACGGTATTGCGCGGTCCAGGCCACCATCATATGCTGGCAGGCACGTTAAAAAAAGTCCTTTAGGGCTCACTTTATACAACAAGAGAGGTTGGTATGAATAAAGTTTATCCCGATGCCGCCAGTGCCTTGGCGGGGATCGTCAAGGACGGTCAGACCATTGCCGTGGGCGGCTTTGGCCTGTGCGGTATTCCGGAGGCATTGATTGCGGCGTTGCGCGACTCGGGCGTCAAGAATCTGACGGCGATTTCGAACAATGCCGGGGTCGACGGCTTCGGCCTCGGTCAGTTGCTGAACACGCGGCAGATCAAAAAAATGATTGCGTCATACGTCGGCGAAAACAAGGAATTCGAGCGCCAGTTTCTGGCTGGAGAACTGGAACTGGAATTTACCCCGCAGGGCACACTGGCTGAAAAGCTGCGTGCCGGCGGTGCAGGTATCCCGGCGTTCTTCACCAAGACCGGCGTCGGTACCGTCGTTGCCGAGGGCAAGGAAGTGCGTGAATTCGATGGCGAGCGCTATGTGATGGAACGCTCGCTGGTCTCTGACGTGTCGCTGGTCAAGGCATACATGGCCGACAAGACCGGCAACCTGGTATTCCGCAAGACCGCGCGCAACTTCAATCCGAATGTCGCGATGGCGGGCAAGATCACGGTGGTCGAAGTCGAGAAGCTGGTCGAAGCCGGCGAGATCGATCCTGACCAGGTCCATACGCCGGGTATTTTCGTGCATCGCATCGTGGTCAATGCAACGCCGGAAAAGCGCATCGAACAACGCACCACGCGTGCAAAGTAATACGGAGAACGAACATGGCTTGGACTCGTGATGAAATGGCCGCGCGTGCGGCGAAGGAACTGCAGGACGGCTTCTATGTGAATCTCGGTATCGGCTTGCCGACGCTGGTGGCGAACTATGTGCCGAAAGACATCGAAGTATGGCTGCAGTCGGAAAACGGCTTGCTTGGCATCGGTCCGTTTCCGACCGACGATGAAGTCGACCCGGATCTGATTAATGCCGGTAAGCAGACTGTTACCGCGCTGTCCGGATCTTCATTCTTCAGTTCCGCAGATTCGTTTGCAATGATTCGAGGTGGCAAGATCAACATCGCCATTCTTGGAGCAATGCAGGTGAGCGAAAAGGGTGATCTCGCCAACTGGATGATTCCGGGGAAAATGGTGAAGGGTATGGGCGGCGCAATGGACTTGGTCGCCGGCGTCGGTCGGGTGGTCGTGCTGATGGAGCATGTCGCCAAGGCGAAAGACGGTTCGACGTCGCATAAACTGCTGAAAAAATGCAACTTGCCACTGACCGGTGTTGGTGTGGTGAGCCGCATCATTACCGACTTGGGAGTGATCGACGTAACTCCGTCCGGGCTGAAACTGATTGAGCTGGCGCCGGACGTAACGAAGCAGGAAGTCATCGAAAAGACCGGCGCTGAACTGGATGTCAGCGCGGTGCATTAATCGATAATCCGAATCAAGACGGCGCTCTCGGGCGCCGTTTTTTTATGGCGATTTTTTTCAGCAGATACACCATGCCGGAAGAGTCGTCAGAAATATAGATCGCACCTTTTCCGTCCGACACCACGTCGACAAGTCGTCCCCAGCGCTGTTTTCTTTTTGCATCGGTGACCCAGCCCCTCACCGGATCTATCGCGTCTCCCGGCTTGCCATATGCATCGAGCGAATAAAGCACGACCTTGTGCCCGTTCAGCTTGCTGCAATTCTAGCAGCCATGCCGACCAGCATCTCTCCCACATGACGCCTGCTGCTCGGCGACTGCAGCTACCGAGAACAACCGGCCGGGACTGGATTGTTCGGATCGTTACTGTGCGACCCAGCCGCCGTCCATGTTCCATGCAACACCACGCACCTGGCTGGCCGCGTCGCTGGACAGGAAGACCGCGAGTTCGCCCAGTTGCTCCGGCGTCACGAATTCGCCTGATGGCTGCTTCTCGGACAGCAGACTCTTTTTCGCTGCTTCGTTCGAGATCCCTTGCTCCGCAGAGCGTGCGTCAACCTGCTTTTGTACCAATGGCGTGAGTACCCAGCCTGGGCAAATCGCGTTGCAGGTAATGCCGGTATGCGCAGTTTCGAGCGCAGTAACCTTAGTGAAGCCGACAATGCCGTGCTTGGCGGCGACATAGGCAGACTTTTGCGCCGAGCCGACCAAGCCATGCACCGACGCGATATTGATAATGCGTCCCCAGTTTCTCGCTTTCATCGACGGCAGTGCGAGGCGTGTCGTGTGAAAAGTGGAGCTCAGGTTGATCGCGATGATCGCGTCCCATTTTTCGACAGGAAAGTCTTCGATATTTGCGACGTACTGAATTCCCGCGTTGTTGACCAGTACGTCGACGCTGCCGAAACGCTCCGCGGCGAAATGCATCATTGCTTCGATCTCCACCGGTTTCGACATGTCGGCATTGTGGTAGGCCGTTTGCACCTTGAATTCTTCCTTTACATCGGCTTGCAGCGCCTCGATTTCCTTCAAATCGCCGAAACCATTGAAGACGATATTCGCGCCCTGTGCGGCAAATTTCCTGGCGATACCAAGTCCGATGCCGGAGGTGGAGCCGGTAACGAGTGCTGTCTTCCCTTTGAGCGTAGTACCTTGCATGATGTCCTCGAATGAAATTTGGAATTGCGGTGGAGTTAAATAGAATTTTAAGCGGAACGGCCAGTAAAATGTGGGAATGACAATCAGAGACTGGACAAAATGACCGAACCTCGCATCAAGAGCGTCCAATGCCTGTCTCCCGCCGGCTTGCACAGGATGGCGTATAAGGAATGGGGCGATCCGAAGAACCCCAAAGTATTGCTATGCGTGCATGGTGTTACACGGGTATCGGATGATTTTGACAAACTCGCACGCGAATTGTGCCAGGATTATCGCGTGGTTTGCCCCGACGTGGTCGGCCGCGGCCGTTCCGATTGGTTACGTGATCCGCAGCATTATCAGTTACCGCAGTATGTAAGCGATATGGTGACGCTGCTGGCGCGCGTTGATGGGGAAACCGTGCACTGGTTTGGCACATCGATGGGTGGCCTGATTGGCATTGGACTGGCGTCGTTGAAGGGTACGCCAGTGAGTAGACTAGTATTGAACGACATCGGCCCGACGCTGGATTCGGCGGCCCTGGTGCGGATCGGCAGCTACATCGGCCAGATCCCCAGATTTCCTACATTTGAAGAAGCGGCGCGCAACATCAAGGAAATTTCGCTGCCGTTCGGCCCGCATAGTGACGACGAGTGGCACAAGCTCGCGGCGGATGTGCTGCGTCAAGACAAGGATGGACAATGGATTCGTCATTATGATCCCGGTCTTTCGATTCCGCTGAAATCCGCTACCCCGGAGAGTACGAAGCAGGCGGAAACGATGCTGTGGATGGCCTATGATGCGATTGCCTGTCCTACTCTCTTGGTGCGCGGCGCGGAATCCGATCTGCTGTCACGTGAAGTGGCGCAGGCAATGACCGTTCGTGGGCCGAAAGCAAGACTGGCCGAGCTGCCCGGCGTAGGCCACGCACCTACCTTCATGCACCCCGACCAGATACGTATCGTGAAAGAATTTCTGCTCGGATAAGCACTGCTTCATTTACATCTCGAACATTATGGATATCAAACGTCTGCATGTAGGAAAAACCTTGTCCGAAGCCGCGATTCACAACGGTACGGTTTATCTGGCCGGCCAGATAGCGGAAGATGCGACGCAAGACATCGGCGGCCAGACGCGGGAGGTGCTGGGGCATATCGATCGTCTGTTGCAGGAAGCCGGCAGCGACAAATCTTGCATTCTCATGTGCCAGATTTTCATCGCCGACATCAAGCATTTTCCCGGCATGAATGCTGCTTGGAATGAATGGGTCGCCGAAGGTCAATCGCCACCGCGTGCTACCGTCGAGGCCAAATTGGCCAAGCCCGAATGGCTGATCGAAATGGTTGTGACCGCTGCGCAAAAATAAATTTCATGAAGCGATAATTCAATGGTTTCGGTCGCCGCTACGAAAAGTGAAACGCATGATCAATTGTCCTCTGGCCTGAGTGTCGAGGACGGGGCGCGCGTCATGCAGGCGTTCGAGTTTATCAAGCCCCTGTATGAAGGTAAAACCGTCGCTACCGGGCAGGATGCATTCGAATTCGTGCAAGGCGTCGCGACCACTCTGGCATTGCTGAACACCGATGCGGACACGCGGATTGCCGCATTGCTGTTCGAATTGCCGGTTCTCGCTCCGGCTGCCATGGGCGAGATCGAAAACCGTTTCGGCAGCGAGATTGTCGAGCTCGTCCACGATATTCGGCAGCTGATACGGCTGCATGAACAAACCTTCGGCCAGCTGGAGGCCGCGCGCAGCAAGAATGCGCCCCAGCAGGCGGCTGCGCAGCTCGAAACCTTGCGCAAGATGTTGCTGGCGATGGCCTCCGACATGCGCGTGGTACTAGTTCGACTCGCATCGCGGGTCACTACGTTGCGCTATTTTGCCGAGCTGAGACTGGAAAACGACAGGACGCACCGCTATGCGCGGGAGACGATGGATCTCTATGCGCCGTTGGCTAATCGCCTGGGCGTGTGGCAGTTGAAGTGGGAGCTCGAAGATCTTGCATTCCGGTTTCTCGAACCTGCGATCTACAAGCGGATTGCGAAAATGCTCGAAGAAAAGCGCATGGAGCGCGAGAGTTTCGTCGGCGCCGCAATCGACCGCCTGAAATCGGAGCTGGCGGCGGCCGGCATCAAGGCCGACGTATTCGGCAGGCCGAAACATATCTACAGCATCTGGAACAAGATGCGCGGCAAGTCGCTCGATTTTTCGGAGTTGTATGACGTGCGTGCATTCCGCGTGATCGTGGATGACGTGAAGACATGCTATGCGGTTCTCGGTCTGGTGCACAATATCTGGACGCCGATTCCAGAGGAGTTCGACGACTATATTTCGCGACCGAAATCGAACGGCTATCAGTCGCTGCACACGGTTGTGATTGCGGAAGACGGGCGCGCGCTTGAGGTCCAGGTTCGCACGCAGGAAATGCACCGCTTTGCAGAATACGGCGTCGCTGCACACTGGCGCTACAAGGAATCCGGGGGCTCCAATTTTTCAGCCCAGAAATACGATGAAAAAATCGCCTGGCTGCGACAACTGCTGGCGTGGAAAAGCGAAGTCGCAGACGTGGTCGTCGGCCAGGAAGACATGCAACGCGAATGGGTTGAAAAGCTCAAGTCCACATCGCTGGATGATCATATCTATGTGCTGACGCCTCAGGCACGCGTGATCGAATTGCCGAACGGCGCCACCCCGATTGATTTTGCCTATCATCTGCATACTGACGTTGGACATCGTTGCCGAGGAGCCCGGGTGGACGGCGCGATGGTGCCGCTGAACACGCCATTGAAAAACGGGCAGACTGTGGAAATCATTACGGCAAGAGGCGGTGCCGCCGCCGGCGCAGGACCGTCGCGTGACTGGCTCGGCCCAGGCTACGCCGCGAGTTCTCGCACGCGTGCGAAAGTGCGGGCATGGTTCAACGCGATAGAGCAGCAGGAAACGCTGACCCAGGGGCGCGGCCTGGTTGAAAAAACCTTGCAGCGTGAGGGGAAGACCTCGATCAACCTTGAGGAGTTGGCGCACAAACTTGGATTTTCGAAGCTCGACGAATTGTTTCTGGCAGTTGGCAAGGATGAATTCAGCCTGCGCAATATCGAGCTGGTCCTGCATGCCGATGACGCGCAGAAGAGCGTCTCTAGAAATACGCTTGCGGAAGATGCGGAGACGCTGCTGCCGAACAAGAGCCGGGCTTCCAGCGTAACTCAAGGTGCGCGCTCCGGGGTGCTCGTACTTGGTACCGAGGGTTTGATGACGCAACTGGCGCGTTGCTGCAAGCCAGCGCCGCCGGACGATATTGTCGGTTTCATTACACGAGGAAAGGGTGTATCGATCCATCGTGCAAATTGCAAAAATCTTGCACAAATGCGCAAGAACGCACTGGAACGAGTGATCCAGACCACTTGGGGAGAACCGGGCAGGGAAACGGTTTATCCGATCGATGTCTTCATTTTGGCCAACGACCGGCAGGGGTTGTTACGGGATATCTCCGAAATATTTTCACGCGAAAAGATCAACGTGATTGGTGTCAGCACCCACAGCGCCAAGGGGCAGGCCCGCATGTCCTTTACGGCTGAGATTTCATCCACCGCGCAGTTGCAGAAGGCACTGGCGATTATTCGCGATGTGAGCGGAGTGCTTGAGGTGAGCCGGCAGTAGCTGAGACTGCTTCATTTTGTCCGGTGCAACCGGACGTCGAGCAACTGCCTTCTGCCATTGCCGGCAGTTCCGCCTGCAGCGTCACATGATCGATGCCATGCCGTTCGAGAAGCATTTGCTTGACGGAGCGCAGCACATCCGGCCATTCCTGCATGTCACGGATCTCCATATGTCCGATCAATGCCGGCTGGCCCGGCGTCATTTCCCATACATGCAGATCATGTACCGAAAGCACCCCGGTGATTTCCGCCAGATCTGCTCCGACCTGAAGGTAGTCGATATGATGCGGCACGCCTTCCATCAGAAAGTGGTATGACTCGCCCAGCACATTCACCGTCGATTTTAGGATAAGCAGGCTGACGAATAATGACAGCAGCGGATCAATCTGCAGCCAGCCGGTAAGGTAGATCACGGCGCCTGCGATCAACGCTGCGACAGAGCCCAGCAAGTCGCCCAGCACATGCACCAGCGCCGCCTTGGTGTTAACGTTGTGCCTGTCATGCGACAGCACCCATGCGACAGCAATGTTGACCACCAGTCCGATCGCCGCGACGGTAAATACGGCTTCGCCTTTTACCGGTTGAGGTGAAGTGAAACGCTGCACCGCCTCGAATCCTATCCAGCCTATCACCGCCAGCATGGCCAGCGCATTGATGAACGCCGCCAACGCTTCCGCACGACCAAAACCAAAAGAATGCCGCGGCGACGGTGGCCGTTTCGCAATGACTTGCGCCATCAGTGCCAATCCGAGTGCGGTCGTGTCGGTAAGCATATGACCGGCATCGGAAAGCAGTGCTAGCGAGTTCGACCAGAATCCGGCAATTGCTTCTACGAACGAAAAACCGAGTGTCAGCAACAATGCCCAGCCCAATACTTTCTGGCTGCGGTCCTCGTTGAAGTGGTGATGAGATGCGTCGCCTGCACGATGGGCATGCAGGTGCTGAGAGCTTGGTTGAGGGGATTTCATGTATATCGAATTGAACGATAGGCGCAGGATTTGCTAACATCTTGCAATACGGCTGCGTTCCGATGTCTGTTGTTGCCAAGTGTACAGGACTCGCGATCTGGAATGCATCGTGTGATGAGAAGAACTTCCTTTCTAGACCGTACGTCTGCACAAGCGTTCGTGCCACTGCCGTAGCCATTTCGAATCCCCCATGCTGAAATTCGCCGCAAATCTGACGTTGATGTACAACGAACATGCTTTTCTTGAACGTTTTACGGCAGCAGCGAAAGATGGTTTCAAAGGTGTTGAATTCTTGTTTCCGTACGAGTTCGCGGCAACCGACCTGCAGGCCCGCTTGAGAGCCAACGGGCTTGAGCAGGTCTTGTTCAATTGTCCGCCGGGTGACTGGTCCGCCGGCGAGCGCGGGATAGCCTGCCTGCCCGGACGCGAAGACGAATTCATGCAAGGCATTGAACGGGCAGTGACTTATGCGGAGGCGCTAGGGTGCGCGCGCCTGCACATAATGGCCGGCCTCGTGCACGCGGATTACGAACGGGAGCGGCAACATGACACGTATATTCGTAATCTCGCATACGCGGCACAGCAGGCAGCGGCGCACAATATCACCGTGTTGATAGAACCAATCAACACGCGCGACATGCCCGGGTATTTCCTGACTCGGCAGGATGAGGCGCACGCGATTTGCAGCGAAATCAATGCCCCTAATCTGAAAGTACAGTTCGATCTCTATCATTGCCAGATCGTCGAAGGCGATGTCTCGACCAAAATGCGGCGTGACATAGGGGGAATTGGTCATATGCAGATTGCCGGTGTGCCGGAGAGGCACGAGCCGGACACCGGCGAACTGAACTATCCGTACCTCTTCCGTCAGATGGAGCAGCTTGGATACGATGGCTGGGTGGGCTGCGAGTATCGACCGAAATCAGGAACTTCGGAGGGGCTCGGCTGGCTACAAGCCTGGCGATAAACGAGGTACTAGCGGAAGTCGGGAATTGTCGTTATAATTTCGCTTCTTTAGGCTCGTAGCTCAGCTGGTTAGAGCACTACCTTGACATGGTAGGGGTCGTTGGTTCGAGTCCAATCGAGCCTACCAACGAATAGCAGTAAAAATTTGCAAGAGCGAGAAAGGCATCCCGGTTATGACACCGCGAACTACAACTGCAATGGTTTTGGTGCGACGCTAGTCGGGATCTTTTTCTTGGGTGCAGTGAAAAAGCGCGGCTAGTCCGCGTTTTTTTTCGTCCGAATTTTTACGATGTCATATCTGCCGCCGGTGACAACCCGATACAGGCATGGAGAGAAAAATGATTTCAGTCCGACTTCCCGATGGTTCGCAGCGCCAATTCGATGCTCCGGTGACGGTTGCGCAAGTCGCCGCCAGTATTGGCGCCGGTCTGGCGAAGGCCGCCCTGGCGGGCAAGGTGGATGGCAAGCTGGTGGATACGTCGTTCTTGATCGAGCGCGATGCCGACCTGGCAATCGTGACTGACAAGGATGCAGATGGTCTCGACGTATTGCGGCATTCGACAGCGCACCTGCTCGCCTACGCAGTGAAGGAATTGTTCCCCGATGCGCAGGTCACAATCGGTCCGGTCATCGAGAACGGCTTCTACTATGACTTCTCATACAAGCGGCCGTTTACCCCGGAAGATCTCCAGGCAATCGAAAAGAAAATGGCCGAGTTGGCGAAAAAGGATGAGCCCGTCACTCGCAAGGTTTTGCCGCGTGATGAGGCTGTCGCGTATTTCAAGTCGATCGGTGAAGACTACAAGGCGGAAATCATCGAATCCATCCCGCAGGGGGAAGATGTGTCGCTGTACAGTGAAGGCGGCTTTACCGATCTCTGTCGCGGACCACATGTGCCTTCTACCGGCAAATTGAAAGTCTTCAAGTTGATGAAGCTAGCCGGCGCTTACTGGCGCGGCGATTCGAAGAACGAAATGCTGCAGCGGGTGTATGGCACCGCGTGGGCGAAGAAGGAAGAGCAGGAAGCGTATCTGCACATGCTCGAAGAAGCGGAGAAGCGCGACCACCGCAAGCTTGGGCGAGCCCTCGACTTGTTTCATTTTCAGGACGAAGCGCCGGGCCTGATTTTCTGGCATCCGAAGGGGTGGACGATCTGGCAGCAAGTGGAGCAATACATGCGCCGCGTTTATCAGGAAAACGGTTATCAGGAGGTCAAGGCGCCGCAGATCCTCGACAGAAGCTTGTGGGAAAAGACCGGGCACTGGGAAAATTATCGCGAAAACATGTTCGTGACCGAGTCGGAAAACCGCAACTACGCGCTGAAGCCGATGAATTGTCCGGGGCATGTCCAGATTTATAACTCGGGTATGCGCAGCTATCGTGACTTGCCGCTCCGTTACGGCGAGTTCGGCCAGTGCCATCGCAACGAGCCGTCCGGGGCGCTGCACGGCATCATGCGAGTGCGCGGCTTCACGCAGGATGATGGACATATCTTCTGTACGGAAGAGCAGATCCAGGATGAGGTCAAGGCGTTTCATACGCAGGCAATGCATGTGTATGCCGATTTCGGCTTTTCCGAGATTGCGATCAAGGTCGCGTTACGCCCGGAGAGCCGGATCGGTTCGGATGAAACCTGGGACAGGGCGGAAGAAACGCTGCGCGCAGCCTTGCGCGCCTGCGGCGTGACATGGGAGGAATTGCCGGGAGAGGGGGCGTTTTACGGTCCGAAGATCGAATACCACCTGAAGGACTCGCTTGGACGGCCATGGCAGGTTGGCACGATGCAGGTGGACTTCTCGATGCCGGGGCGTCTGGGCGCCGAATATGTGGCGGATGACAACACGCGCAAAATTCCAGTCATGCTGCACCGGGCCATCGTCGGCTCGCTGGAGCGCTTCGTCGGCATCCTGATCGAAAATCACGCAGGCGCCATGCCGTTGTGGCTTGCCCCGGTGCAAATTGCCGTATTGAACATCTCTGATGCGCAGTCTGATTATGCGCAAGCTGTTGCACAAAACCTGAAAAAACAAGGGTTTAGGGTGAACGTCGATTTGCGTAACGAGAAAATAACCTATAAAATACGCGAGCATTCGATCCAGAAGCTGCCTTATATCGTTGTGGTTGGCGACAAGGAGCGTGATGCGAATTCAGTGGCCGTGCGCGCGCGGGGCAACGTCGATCTTGGTGTGATGCCGATTGACGCACTGGTGGAACGCCTGAAAAACGAGGTCGACACCAAAGCCTGATCGAGACAACTCGAAGCGCTAGAGCACGGCTTAATTATTTGATTTTAAAAGGAAACTACAATAGCTACGGACAAGTCGCATCGCATCAACGGTGAAATTACTGCGCCCGAAATGCGTTTAACCGGAGTCAATAACGAACCGCTTGGTATCGTAAGTCTGGCTGAGGCCTTCCGCATGGCGGAAGAAGCAAATGTGGATCTGGTGGAGATTGCGCCTACTGCGCAACCGCCGGTGTGCCGCCTGATGGACTATGGAAAGTTCAAGTATCAGGAGCAGAAAAAAGCCCACGAAGCGAAGCTGAAGCAAAAGATCATTCAGGTCAAGGAAGTCAAATTCCGCCCCGGCACTGATGATGGCGATTACAACATCAAGTTGCGAAATCTGACCAAGTTCCTGGACGAGGGCGACAAGACCAAGATTACCTTGCGCTTCCGCGGCCGTGAGATGGCGCACCAGGATATCGGGATGCGCATGCTCGAGCGATTGAAGTCCGATCTGGAGCCCTATGGCCAGGTCGAGCAGTTTCCGAAGATGGAAGGCCGCCAGATGGTGATGGTGCTGGCGCCGAAAAAGAAGAAATAAGTATTCGCATGACCGGCCGGTAACGTACGGTCATGCAATGGCAGCGGGCTTGATCCCGCTGCATAACAAGTGAGAGCAGGCATCCAAGTGCAATGAAGTGTTGCCACCTGCAATCATGTCAAAATGGAGCTGTCCAGAGGACAGATTTGTCATGCCTAAAATGAAGACGAAGAGCAGCGCGAAAAAGCGTTTTCGCGTACGTCCGGGCGGTACCGTCAAGCGCGGTCAAGCCTTCAAGCGTCATATCCTGACCAAGAAAACCACCAAGAACAAACGCCAGTTGCGCGGCGCCGTGGATGTCCATGAGACAAACATGGTTTCCATTCGCGCGATGATGCCGTTCGCTTAACCTCACTAAGGAGCTACTATGCCTAGAGTAAAACGTGGGGTCACAGCACGGGCCCGTCATAAAAAGGTTCTCGACCAGGCCAAGGGTTATCGCGGCCGTCGCAGCACCGTATATCGCATCGCCAAGCAGGCGGTCATGCGCGCTGGTCAATATGCATACCGTGACCGTCGCAACAAGAAGCGCGTGTTCCGCGCCTTGTGGATCACACGTATCAATGCTGCGTCACGCGAACATGGCGTGACCTACAGCGTGTTCATGAACGGCCTGAAGAAAGCCAATATCGAGCTGGACCGCAAGGTTCTGGCAGACATGGCTGTGATGGACAAGCCGGCGTTTGCCGCGATCGTCAATCAGGTGAAGGCCAACATCGCTGCTTGAGTGTTGTGATCGCATGCGTCGTCGCAAGGCGATGCTGCATGAAGCGGGGCAGAGGTCACACACCTGTGCCCCGTTTTATTTTGGATCTCCGTTTTCCGATTCCTTTTCATTGACGAAAAGAGCCGCATGAATTCCCTAGAACAAATTATCGTCCAGGCACAAACCGATTTTGCCGGGGCAGAAGATGCCGCTGCGCTGGAGAATGCAAAAGCCAGATATCTTGGCAAAACAGGGCAGATCACCGAACAGATGAAGGGCTTGGGCAAGCTCGCGCCGGAAGAGCGCAAGGCTCAGGGCGCGATCATCAATGCCGCCAAGGAGCGGATTGAAGCCGCGTTGAACGCACGTCGCGATGCGCTGGCGAATGCACAGATGCAGGCTCGCCTGAACGCCGAAGCGATTGATGTGACCTTGCCCGGTCGTGGCCGCAGCATTGGCGGCATCCATCCGGTGATGCGCACATGGGAACGTATCGAGGAAATTTTCGGATCAATCGGTTTCGACGTCGCGGACGGTCCCGAGATCGAAACCGACTGGACCAATTTCACTGCATTGAATAGCCCGGAAAACCATCCGGCTCGGTCGATGCAAGACACCTTTTACATCGATGGCAAGGATTCGCAAGGCAAGCCGCTGCTGCTGCGTACGCATACCAGCCCGATGCAGGTGCGCTATGCGCGCATGAACAAGCCACCGATCAAGGTTATTGCACCGGGGCGAACCTATCGCGTGGATAGCGACGCGACCCATTCGCCGATGTTCCACCAGGTCGAAGGGCTGTGGATCGCGGACGACATCAGCTTCGCCGACCTGAAAGGCGTGTACCTGAATTTCGTCAAGGCGTTCTTTGAGACGGATGATCTGCAGGTCCGTTTCCGTCCGTCCTACTTTCCGTTTACCGAACCGTCAGCCGAGATCGATATTGCCTTCGGCAGCGGCCCGCTGAAAGGGCGCTGGCTCGAAGTCTCCGGTGCCGGGCAGGTGCATCCGAACGTGGTGCGCAACTATGGCCTGGACCCCGAGCAGTACATCGGTTTCGCATTCGGCTCCGGCCTGGAACGCCTGACGATGCTGCGTTATGGCATCAACGACCTGCGCCTGTTTTACGAGGGCGATCTGCGATTCCTGAAGCAATTCATTTGAACACATGCCCATTCGGTGTACTTCTCCCATATCGGGAAAAGGCCGAATGCATTCAGAGCGTCTGAAAGTTTAACTATGCAATTTTCCGAAAATTGGCTCCGTACCCTGGTCGATCCGAATATGACGTCGGACGAGTTGTCGCATCTGCTGACCATGTCCGGCCTGGAAGTGGAAGAGGTAGAACCGGTTGCTCCCGGTTTTTCGAATGTCGTCGTGGGCAAGGTGGTGGAAGTCGCGAAGCATCCGAATGCAGACCGTCTGAATGTGTGCCAGGTGGATGTCGGAACCGGCACCTTGCTGAATATCGTCTGCGGTGCACCGAACGTACGCGCCGGCATGAAAGTGCCATGTGCGATGGCCGGGGCCAAGCTTCCACCTGGCAGCGATGGCAAACCATTCGAGATCAAGGTCGGCCAGCTGCGCGGCGTCGAATCGCAAGGGATGCTGTGCTCTGCGCGCGAGCTGAAGCTGTCGGAAGATCATGGCGGCCTGCTTGAACTGCCGGACGATGCGCCGGTTGGTATGAATTTCCGCGATTACTATCAGTTGAACGATCTGAAGTTCACCATCAAGCTGACGCCGAACAAGGCCGACTGCCTGTCGGTCCTCGGTGTGGCTCGTGAAGTGTCCGCCCTGACTGGTACGCCACTCAAGATGCCGACTTACAAGACGGTTGCTGTCAACACGCAGGAAAAGCTGCCGGTCAGGATATCCGCGCCCGATTTGTGCGGACGCTTCTCGGGGCGCGTCATTCGCGGGCTGAATGCGAAGGCGCAAACGCCTGACTGGATGAAGCAGCGCCTGGAACGTAGCGGGCAGCGCCCGATTTCTGCGCTGGTCGACATTTCCAACTATGTGATGCTCGAACTCGGTCGTCCGTCTCATGTATTCGATCTCGACAAGATTCATGGTGGACTCGACGTGCGGTGGGGCAGGCCGGGTGAGTCGCTGAAGCTGCTGAACGGGACGACGGTTGAAGTGGACGACTGGGTGGGCGTGATTGCCGACGACAAGGAAATCGAGTCGCTGGCCGGTATCATGGGCGGCGATTCCACCGCCGTCACGCTCGATACGCGAAACATTTATCTCGAAGCCGCGTTCTGGTGGCCGCAGGCGATCCAGGGTCGCGCGCGCCGCTTCAACTTTTCTACCGATGCTGCGCATCGCTTCGAGCGCGGTGTCGATTATGCGACGACTGTCGAGCATCTTGAGCGGATCACCGCACTGATAGTCGAAATCTGCGGTGGTCCGGACACGCAAGTCGGCCCCGTCGATGACCAAGCTGTCAATCTGCCGCAACACAAGCCGGTCACCGTGCGCACCGCGCGCGCGGTGAAGGTCATCGGTATACCGGTAACGGATGAGCAGATCGCTGATATCTTCACCCGCCTCGGACTTCAGTTCACGCAAGCCCCCGGACTGTTTTCGGTAGTTCCACCGTCGTATCGCTTCGATATCGAGATCGAGGAAGACCTGATCGAAGAAGTCGCGCGTGTCTATGGCTTTGAAAATATTCCCGCGTTGCCGCCGCTTGCGCCGAACACGATGCGCATCGCATCGGAAAATACGCGTTCGCTGTTCGCGATCCGCCATCAGGTTGCCGACCTCGACTATCAGGAGGTGGTCAATTTCAGCTTCGTCGAAGAGGCCTGGGAAGCGGATTTCGCCGGTAATGTCGATCCTATTCGCCTGTTGAATCCGATCGCAAGCCAGATGAGCGTGATGCGTTCGACATTGATCGCCAGCCTGGTCGCCAATGTGCGCTATAACCTGAATCGCAAGATCGGCCGCGTGCGCCTGTTCGAGATCGGCACCGTATACCTACGCGACGCGAGCGTGCAGGATGGACCGCTGTCGGTAGCCGGATATGACCAGCCGAAACGGCTTGCCGCGATCGCCTACGGCCCCGTCGCCGAAGAGCAGTGGGGGCAGTCGACGCGCAACGTCGATTATTTTGATGTGAAGGCGGATATGGAAGCTCTGTTCGCCCCGCAGACCCTGCGCTTCGTTAAAACACGACATCCGGCGCTGCATCCCGGCCGCTCCGCACAAGTACTGATTGGCGACAAGACAATCGGCTTTCTGGGCGAACTGCATCCGCGCTGGCAGCAAAAATACGATTTGCCGTTTGCACCGGTGGTGTTTGAAGTGGATGCGCATGCGTTGCAGATGCGTGATATTCCCGCTTATCAGGAAATCTCGAAATTTCCGGCGGTAACGCGCGATATCGCGGTGGTCGTCGAGCAATCGATTTCGGCGCAGGAATTGATCGATACATTTGTCGCCGAGCAGCGGGCCAATCCGGCCTGTGCTATCATGCAAGCCATTGTTTTATTTGATGAATATCGCGGCAAGGGACTGGGAAATGACGAAAAAAGTCTTGCTTTCCGTTTCACCTTGCAAGATACTCAAACTACCCTGCAGGACGACAAAGTGGATGCGGCGATGGCCGCTTTCATTGCGTCTGTCGACAAGAAGCACGGCGCCAAGCTGCGTAAGTAAGCGAATAATGACGGGGCAGGGACAACTACTATGAATGACGTGAACTCAGCCGAATTCCAATCCGTTTTGGCCGCCGATCTCAGTCGTGCAATGCAGGAGGCCCAAGCGCGCACCCAGGCTGAAAAAGACCTGCCGACACTGACGAAAGCGGAACTGGCTGAACTGCTCTTCGAACAGGTCGGATTGAACAAGCGTGAAGCCAAGGATATGGTCGAGACGTTTTTCGACGAGATTCGTAATGCGCTGGAGCGCGGCGAATCGGTGAAGCTGTCCGGCTTCGGCAATTTCCAGTTACGTGACAAACCCCAACGTCCGGGACGCAATCCCAAGACCGGCGAGGAAATCCCCATCACTGCGCGGCGCGTGGTTACTTTCCATGCGAGCCAGAAATTGAAGGGCATGGTCGAAACCGCCAGTAGCAAACTGCTCGCTCGCGTCGCCTGAATTTAACCGATGAACGAGCGATCCAACCGGCCGGAAGCCGCTGTTTTACCGCCGATTCCCGCCAAACGTTATTTCACGATAGGCGAGGTCAGCGAGCTTTGCGGTGTGAAACCCCATGTGCTGCGTTACTGGGAGCAGGAGTTCACACAGCTGAAACCGGTGAAACGGCGTGGCAACAGACGGTATTACCAGCATCATGAAGTTCTGCTGATTCGCCGCATCCGCGAGTTGCTGTACGAGCAGGGTTTTACCATCAGCGGTGCGCGCAACAAGCTTGACAGCCGTATCGCAAATGGCGAAGACATTGCTGCGGGCCTGCCCTCACTGGAAATGGACACGGTAGCGATTCGCCACGAGCTGTCGGAAATACTGAAACTGTTGAAGCATTAACCGCTAGTCCGCCAGGGCGAGAACCACAAGAGCCGCATAAGTGCGGCTTTTTGTTGTCTGCGCTACGTTTCCCCATCATGCACGACCTGAACGCAATTGCGTCTTTTGCGTCGAGAGCGAGGTATCGCACGGGCGGCTTCGTGCTGATTGAGGTCACATGATATTGGTCTCGATTCATTGCCGAGTGTTTTATTTTTGCCAAACCGGCGAGCTTCGTTGGCAGGAGCGGCGATTTCCCTGTAGATGAAAACAACAACGGGAAATCAAATTCTTCGTGGCATCTATATAATCTTACGATCGTTCGGATCAAGCGAGGGCGCAAAGACTCCCGGTCCGGTTCGATTCATCACACGGCTTTTCGCTGTACAAGTCATAACGGAGATAGGATGAAGCCATCTGTCGGCTCGGCATGGGACGTGGACAGCATTCTGCGGGTAGGCATGCAGTCGCTGCTGGATTTGTTCGATGACTCTTGCGAAGGCACGATGGCGGTGGACGATCAAGGCCGCATTGCGTGGATCAACGACAAGTACGTGGCTTTTCTGGGACTCAAGAGTCAGGCGGAAGCGTTGGGCAGGCCGGTCGAGGAGTTGATTCCGAATAGCCGCATGCGGGAAGTCGTGCAGAACGGCAAACCCATCCTTCTCGATATCATGATGATCCGCGATCAGCCGCTGGTGGTGATGCGGATTCCGATGAAGGACGATACGGGCAAGGTCGTCGGTGCGATCGGCTTTGCATTGTATGACCGCTTGCAGCGCCTGAAACCTCTGGTCTCCAAGTTCGCCGAGCTGCAATGGGCGCTTGCCAATACGCAGAAGGAGCTGGCGCGACTGCGTCATACCAAGTATTCGATTTCCAGCTTCGTCGGCGTCAGTCCTGCGTCGCTCGAACTCAAGCATCGTGCACGCCGTGCCGCTCAGCTTGATACGACAGTGCTCTTGCTCGGCGAAACAGGCAGTGGCAAGGAATTGCTTGCGCATGGAATCCATGCCGCATCCGGCCGGGCCGGACGCGCGTTTGTCGGCATCAATATTGCGGCCGTGCCGGAAACCTTGCTGGAAGCCGAATTCTTCGGCGTTGCCGCCGGCGCTTATACCGGTGCCGATCGCAAGGGCCGGGACGGCAAGTTCAAGATCGCCGATGGCGGAACCCTGTTTCTCGACGAGGTCGGCGACATGCCGTTGCAGGTGCAGGCCAAGCTGTTGCGCGTGCTGCAGGAACAGGAGATCGAACCGCTCGGCTCAAACAACATCATCAAGGTCGACGTGCGCGTGATCGCAGCGACCAGCCACGATCTGAAGCAGCTGGTGGCCGAGGGCAAATTCCGCTCCGACCTGTATTACCGGCTGAACGTGCTGCCGATCGTCTTGCCTCCGCTGCGGGAGCGTGTCGCGGATCTGGATGCGTTGTGCGAGCATTTGCTTGAGCAGATCGCAACGCGTACCGGCATGCCGCAGCGCGAGCTGACGCCTTCGGCCCGTGCGGCTCTGGCTGCATACGACTGGCCTGGTAATGTGCGCGAACTGCGCAACGCACTCGAACAGGCCGGGATGTTGACCGACAGCATCAGCCTGACCGCGAAGGACTTCGCCTCGATACTCTCAACCGACACACAGCAGACGTTGTCGCCGCGCTCGGCGACGCAGCAAGGCGAAGGCGAATCTACGCAGACACCATCTGTCGACATGTCGGTGCGACCTCTTGCAGAAGCGGTCGCGGAACTGGAAAAAAATCTGATCCGGGCCGCGCTGGAAAGCACCTCAGGCAACAAGGCGTCGGCCGCTCGCCTGCTCGGGATTTCACGCGCCACTTTGTACCAGAAGATCGAGGAATTCGATTTGATGTCTGGTTAATGAACAGATGTCTATTAATCAGACATACAGTAAATCCTTTTATTTCAACAAGATAGGATTTTGAAATGTGAAAATGTCTTTTTTTTAGTCACCTTCCCCTCTGCTTTTCTCCCGCCGTTCCGCCTATTTTGCTTCTCTCCGGGCAATATCTGTTTTAAATCAAACACTTAGTTACGCTGGCACAACACTTGCGATTACTGGTCATTCGCGGTGACGACCAGCTGCAGCATTCATCAATACGCAACCGGCCGCCATTTCCCAGTCATCACAAGGAGACAAGGTGCGGCTCTCGAACAAGGTAGCGCTGATTACAGGCGCAAGCAGGGGCATCGGCAAGGCGACCGCGCTGAAATTCGCGAAGGAGGGTGCGAAGGTCGTGGTCTGCGATCTCGACGACACCGTCGCCGAGACGGTCGCTGAAATCCGTCTGCGTGGTGGCAATGCGATCGGCTTCAAGGTGGATGTAACCAAGACCGATAGCATTGAATCGATGGTCAGCGGCGCGCTCGCGACCTACGGACATATCGACATCCTCGTTAACAACGCCGGCATCGTTGCCGATGCGCAGCTCAAGAAGATGACCGACGATCAGTTCGACAAGGTCATCGATGTAAATCTGAAGGGAACCTACAACTGCACCAAGGCGGTGGTCGACGTGATGCTCGAACGGAAGTCGGGCGTGGTGCTGAATGCGTCGTCAATCGTCGGCATCTACGGCAATTTCGGCCAGACCAATTACGCGGCGAGCAAGTTCGGCGTCATCGGTATGGCGAAAACCTGGGCGCGCGAACTGGGCAGGCACGGTATCCGGGTCAACGCAGTCTGCCCGGGATTCATCGAGACATCGATCATCAAGGACATGCCGGAAAAGGTAGTGCGTGCGATGGAAGAGCGCGTACCTCTCGGCCGTCTCGGCAGGCCGGAAGAAATCGCCAACACTTTCGCGTTTCTCGCCTCCGACGACGCGAGCTATATCAACGGCGCGGTCATCGAAGTGTGCGGAGGGATGACGCTGTAGGCAGTACGGCCGCCGCAGGTTTGTAAGCGGCAATCGGTTTCAGAAAAATGAAATGCCTATCCCGACACATGGTCGGCAGATAGCTTCAACTGGGGAGACAGCATGGCAACACGCAAGACAACGGGCATGGCATCGACTATCGCAACGCCCGCCACCACAGCGAATTCGTCGATTGCCGCTTGCGCAACTGCCGCAGCCGCACGCGTCGTCGCCGGCTGCACCTCAACCATTCCAGATTAGATGCGATACGAAGCCGCGCCGGCAGGTCTCGACTTGGCGCCGCAGCGGATGCATAGAGCAACACAGCAATACGGGAGAAGACCGAATGGCAAGTGAAGTAATACTGGAAACGCGCAATCTCACCAAGGGATTCAAGGGATTCGTCGCCGTCAACGATGTCAGCCTGCAGGTCAAGCGCGGCTCG
>CBIHNU010000043.1:0-33035 GCA_966211585.1 uncultured Noviherbaspirillum sp.
TGCTGTCGTACTCGGTGCTGTCGTACTCGGTGCTGTCGTACTCGGTGCTGTCGTAATGGTGGGCGTTATCGACTGACGTCCAAACGCTGCGACGAATCCATCTGGTAGGGGCCAGAAAGAGCGTGCGTATGCTACGAAATCGGATGGCTTGACAATGGCATTCATGGACCTCACTGGAACGCCACGCTCGGTAGAATACTGGAGGCTGTCCGACATACCATCGTTCGACAAGGCACTACGGGCGATACGCAGCCAATAGGAATATTGATTTGGATCGTCTTTGCGCAGCTTGGGGTAATCTAAATCCGGATCAGCGCCTCGTGAGAGAGCAACAATTTGCCAAAGTCGCATCCTGGAGCGAAGCTTCCATTTTGAAAATAACTGATCATTTTCTTGAGAAGCACTGCTTTTTTGTTCTTTTTGCATCGCAATCGTCTGGCCACTAAAAAATCCACTCCAATTTTAAATGTGGAATGCGATTAGTAGTAAATCGCGCAGCGTTGTCCAAATACAACCAAGATGATTTTGGTGATTTTTGACGGTATTTTTTTCGGAAAAGATCGCAAAATATAGCGTTTATGCGGCTTTCCGGCATGAATTCGGTGGACGCCGCCCCACCAATTCGACGTTTAACGACGTCCAAAGTAGCTCGAAAACCCACGTAAGCACTGGTGCTTACGTGGGCTTTTGTTTATTGATCTTGCGTACATGTTCGACGAGAGCGCTCATTTGACGGTAACTCGCCGTCTGCGATCTGCCGCCGATGACGAACTGGGATAAACGAGCTGGGATAAAGAAGTGCTTGGTTTCGCTGTCGCCGAGCATCGGCGCTTCGATGCTGCCAGCGCCGGCATGCGGCTGGAACTGGTATCACGGCCCGATATCCGGAGGGCTGGACTCCGCATGCTCCGCGGCCTGCAAGCGCCGGCCTTTCGCACGTCCGATGCTTCAGGCCGGTGCTGCTGCCGACTCGATATAGCGCTCGCTCCAGGTCGCGATCAGCTTTGCCACATACACGGCATCGCGCTTGCGCGTCAGCAGATGGTCCGCGTCGTCCAGCGAAATGAAGCTCTTCGGATGTTTCGCGGCAGTGAAGATTTGCATTGCGTTGGAAATATCGACGGTGGTATCGCGCGGCGAATGCATTACCAGTAAGGCTTTTCTCAAATGTGAGATCTTGCCGGATAGCGTGTGCTGCTGCGCGTCAACCAGGAACTGACGCTTGATTCGAAACGGCCTGCCGGCGAGCTGCACCTCCGCTTCGCCATCGGTTTCAATGCGTTCCAGATGATCGCGAAACAGGCCGGTCACATGCGACGGATCGCTAGGCGCGCCGATGGTCACCACCGCCTTCACTTCCGGCATATCGGAAGCGGCCGCCAATACCGCTGCGCCTCCGAGGCTGTGGCCGATCAGGATGGCAGGTGCACGCCAGGTGTTGCGCAAATGATTCGCCGCGGCGACCAGATCCGCCAGATTGGACGAGAAATTGGTATTGGCGAATTCGCCTTCGCTGGCACCAAGGCCGGTGAAATCGAAACGCAGCACTGCGATGCCGTGTTCGGTCAGCGCCTGGGCAATCCTGCTGGCTGCGAAAACATCCTTGCCGCAGGTGAAGCAATGCGCGAACAGCGCGACCGCACGCATCGCTTCGGGCCCGCCCTCCGGCGCATCGAAGCGTGCGGCCAGCATTTGGCCTTCGGCTCCGGGAAATTCCGTACGTTGCATTGCCATGTCAAGCTCCCTGGATTGGCCAGCGCACCATGCACCTCGCCTGTTTTATTCCTGTTTTATTCTGCCGGCGTGGATTCCAGCGAGTAGCCTGCGGCTATCCAGGCATCGATGCCGCCGTGCAGCGGACGCACGCGTCGGTAACCTTTTTGCATCAGCTGCTTCGCGACGCGTGCAGCCGACGCTTCGTTGGGGCACGCACAATACACGATCACTTCGCCGTCGGACGGCACATCGGCGGCAAAGGTATCGACCGCATCGTGCGCAACTGCGATCGCGCCCGGTATGCGGCCGCCCTGCTGCGCCATGGGCGAACGTACATCCACGATGGCGGGCCGATCGCCTTGCTGCAACAGCCGGTACAGCTCGCCGACCGAGATGCGGGCCATGCGCAGCGACTTGATGAAACGAAACCGCTGCCACCATTTTCCGACGATGAAGATGGCGAACGCAGCCAGAATCAGCAGCACACCGCCTTTGCCGAGTTGTTCCAGCACGTTCAGCAAGTCATCGATCGTGGTGCTGAAAAGCGAACCGAGAAAAATTGCCGAACCGGCCCAGAGCACGGTGCCCAAGGCGTCGAACACAAGGAAACTGGCACGCCTGGTGCCGGTGGTACCCGCCAGCCCGCTGGCGATGGATGCGAAGCCCGGAATGAATTTCGCGAAGACCAGGGAAGCAGCCCCCCAGCGCAGGTAAATCGATTCGGTCTGCCTTACGCAAGAGTCGGGCGACAGCGACATGCGGCACAAGATTGCCATCACCTTCCGTCCATGACGTCTTCCCGCCAAATACCAGCTGAAATCGGCAGCCAGCGCTGCCGCCACGGCCACCAGCAACAGCGCGGCCATCGGATATTCGCCGCGATATGCCAGCGCACCGGTGATGACAAGCGTCGGATACGCGGGCAGCGGCATGCCCGCCTGCTCGGCAAGCACGTTGATGAATACGACAACCAAGCCGTACTGCTCGATCAGGTGCAACAGATAAGACATGAATAACCTTTCCCGATTTCATGCCGCCGCAAGCCTGTGCTACGCGGCCGAGCGGCCGATGATGCGCAACGGATCGACGGCGGCGCTCTCGCGCTCGATCATCAGCAGCATACCGCCAAGGATCGCAAGATTCTTGAGGAACTGCGTTAGCTGGTCCTGCATGTGCGCGGCGTCGGCGCTCCAGAAGCATAAATTCTCTTTCAGTCCGACATTCGCAATATTGCGACAAAGCGGCCGCATCCGCTTTTCATTTCGCTTCGTCGATAAACTGGATCGCTGCATCGACCACCGCGCCAAACAACGGATGCGCACGGTTCACCAGATCGCCTTCCGCCTGTTCCATCCGGCGCACCCGCACTGCGATGCCGGCGGCGATCAGCCGGGCGGCATACTCCTCCGCCTCGTCTCGCAGCGGATCGAATTCCGCCGTGATGATCAGCGCAGGCGGCAGCTTGCCAAGGCGCTTCGAATGCATCGGCGCAGCATACGGATGCATCGCGTCGCTGACGAACGGCAGGTACTCGGCCCAGCCCTCGCGGCATGGGCAATCGCGTGCCGCACGCATCGACCCGCTGGTTTGCGCAGGATCGAGCATCGGCGTCAGCAGAATCTGTCCGGCCAATTGCGGCATGCTTCTGTCGCGCGCCATCAAGGTGGTTGCCGCAGCCAGGTTGCCGCCGGCCTGATCACCGGCGATGATGATGCGCGCCGCATCGGCGCCAAGGCCGTTTGCATGGGCAGCGGCCCACTGCAGTGCTTCAAACGCGACTTCCACTGTTTCCGGGAAGTGGAATTTTGGTGCCAGCGGATATTCGACACAAACGACAACGGCAACCTGGCTCAACGCCTGAGCGAAATGCTCCGCATCCTGCATGGCACCGCAGTTGAACTTGCCGCCGTGGAAGTACAGCACCAGCGGTCTCGCAGTGCGCGCGGAATCGGCACCAAACACGCGAAGCGCGATGTCCTCGCTGCGCCAGGACAGGCGGAACGCGCTGTCTTGCGCTGTTGCCTGCGTTACTGCTTGCGGTTTGCCGGAATGTTTCATGATGTGCGTAAAAGCCTGGTTTGCAGACGTCATTCAGTAATGAACGACGCTGCCGTGAGGACAGAAGATCGATATCGTCGATATCAATGCATCCGTCCTCCTGGTTGCAATGGACATCTCACAGAGCGCCATGAGCGGATGCCTGGGCAACATTGGTTTCGGCCTGGGCCGAAGCTTGCGTCGCGCGGTTCGCCTGGATGAACGGATAGCCGTATTCAGAGATGTTGAGCGTACCGTCGGCGCGTGCCTGCTCCACTTCGGCGACGACTTCGGCACGGGTCTTCGGAGTACCGGTTTGCGGAATCACCGGATAGCCGTATTCGGAAATTTCGAGCGAACCGTCGGCGCGTGCCTGTTGCAGTTCGGCGATGACTTCGGCGCGGGTCTTGGTCGATACGAAACCGGCATCAGGCGCGACAAATTCCTGTGCGAAGGTGGAACCGGCGGTGAGTACGGCGACAGCAGCGATGAGGTGTTTGGCATTCATTTGAGTTCTCCCAAAAATTAAAAAAGGTTACGACTGGAATACAGTCTTGAGAGGCCTGGCCTGCGACATCGATGTATTCGTCGCCTCCTGCCTCCCCGGTGAAGCACTTGTCATTGCTTACCGGTGAAGCCATTCTATTTATGTACATTCGATAGATAAATCACCAAACCGTGGAATCACTGTGCATTAAAATCGCACAATACATTCTTGACCGACCTGGGTTCAAACCCGGATCAGAGACACATTCGGCAATCGCGCCGGCCTGGCTTTCACTTCAGCGGATACTCAAATGGACCGTTTCGACACGATGCTTGCATTTACCCGGGTAGTGGAACTGAACAGTTTCACGAAGGCGGCCGCTTCGCTAAATATCCCGAAGACCACGCTGTCGGCCCAGGTGCATGCGCTGGAGCAGCGGCTGCGCGCGAAGCTGCTGCACCGGACGACTCGCCACGTCAGCGTCACGCCGGATGGCGCCGCCTACTATGAACGCGCGGTGCGGCTGCTCGCCGAACTGGAAGAAACCGAGGCATCGGTGACGCGGCTGACGACGACGCCGCGCGGACGTTTGCGCATTGACATACCGGGTTCGATTGGTCGGCGCGTGATCGTGCCGGAGCTCGGCAGCTTCCTGAAGCGTTATCCGGAAATCGAGCTCGAAGTCGGCTGCACCGACCGCCAGGTCGACCTGCTGCAGGAAGGCGTCGACTGCGTGATCCGCGGTGGCTACAGCGTGGATGAATCGCTGGTGGCGAGGCGGCTTGGCTCGATCACCATGGTGACTTGCGCGACATTGGCATACCTGCGCGAATTCGGCACGCCTGTCATGCCGGCCGACCTGGAGCGGCACAAGCTGGTGCATTACGCGTCACCGAAAACCGGCAAGGCCTACGGTTTCGAATATCTGGCAAACAGGGAAAAGCTGAGCATATTCGGTCCGCGACGCATCACGATCAACGACTCGGATGCCTGCGTCGAAGCAGCGCTGGCCGGCATCGGCCTGATTCAGATTCCGCGCTTCATCGTTGCCGGTTACCTGGCTGCCGGCACACTGACGCAGGTGCTGCAGGATCAGCAAACCGAAGAACTGCCGTTCTGCATCCTGTATCCGCAGAATCGCCATCTTTCCACCAAGGTGCGCGCATTCGTCGAGTGGACTTCCGAATTGTTCGCCGATACCCGCTTCTCTCCGGAGTAAGCACAGCACGCCCGCTATTTCAGAACCTGCAGCACATTAGCGATGCGATGAAATACGCGGATGCAAGGTGCTGCATTCATCAACGTGCGCTCGTCTTCCTTGCCGTGTCGATCGAGCGCAAGGTCGCTTCCGCCTCAGTACGCCAGGGGCCGCCGAGTGCCACTGCGGTTTCGGCGGCGCGGCGCGCAGACGTCAACTGCCCGAGGTCATTTAGCACTGTGGCCAGATTGTTGAACGCCGCCGCGCTATCCGGATGATCTTCGGTTGCGCGCCGATAGGCGGCGGCGGCAGCCGCATGGTCTCCCGCCGCATACGCAGTATTTCCAGCACCTAGTTGTAGCGTGAGGTTGTGCGGCCAGCGCTTGAGTGCCGCCTGATAACTCGGACGTGCGCGCTCCGGGCCGGCATTCTTTTCATAAGCGATCAGCGCATCGACCGCGGCGCTTTCCCTTGCGGTTGCAGGCAAACGGCCCGGCGGCAGCGTCACCATGCCCCAGTAATCGCTGCGGGCCCAGGTATGCTCGAAAGTCGACAGCGGCATTGTCATTCGTTCGGTAGTGCCGGACCGCAAGACGATTTGTGCCTGATCGAGATCGTAGCCGATCGCAACCGCGTAGTGCCACATCGGAAACCATTGCAGACTGAGGTTTTGCAGCACGACCACAGGATTGCCGGCGGCAATCTCGCTCAGCAGCGCATCGAGCGTCGGCGGTATCGCCATGCTGAATGCGCCGTTACGGCGACCGGCGGCCAGCATTTCCGGCGCCAGGCTGCCTTCGCGCTGCGGCACATAGACCTGCGGCACCAGCGCTTCCGGTGTGACGGCAATGCCGGCGAACTGCAGCGCCATCGCGAGCGCCGCAGGTCCGCACTGGTAACGCTCCTGTGAAAAGAATGGCGTCGCCGTCAGTTCGACATGGCGCGGCAATGCCGGCGATGGCTTGCTCAACAGGGACTGCGTCTGGGTAGCGCAGCCGCTGAGCAAGGCGACCAGAAAAACAAACACTCCCGTCAGCAAGCACTGACGGAAGTTTGCGGCATCACGCTGCATCTAGCGCCTGGAATGGGTGAACGGGAATACTTTCGTCAGGCCGAGAATATCGGTCACCAGCAGCACGAAGAAAATCAGCAGCAGCGCACCGATGATGCCATCGCCGCCGGCAGGCAACGTGTCGACCTGGCCGGCCAGCTTGGCTGCTTCGGCATCGGTCAGCGACGCTACGCGCTGCTGTGCATCGGTCGGATTCACGCCCATCTTTTCGAGTTGCGCGGCGACGTCGGGCCGGGCCAGCGCGGCGCCGAGCTTGGCACGATTCTGTTCGGCATTGCCGGCCGCTTGTATCTGCTCGGTGCTGATGATCGCGGCCTGTACTGTCTGGGTAAAACCGACAAGCGAAAATGCGGTGAGCAGGGCATATACGAAAGCGCGCTTCAGTCTCTGGATCATGATTTCCTCTGGATGAGTGAGTGCGATGCAAGGTCGCGATGGATGGTCACCTGACCTGCCGGCAGAAGCAGCATCAGACGGAGCATCAGACGAATATTCTGCGACGCCGGCCATTGCCGAATGGAATACATGTCCAGTTTTTCATATCCGCAAGTTCGTATCTAGACATAAATCAATACAGCAGTAACAAAAGGTAAATTCCCTCATGTTCAGGGCCAGGGCATCGGGTTCATGTCGACGTATTGGCCCGAGCCCCGCTTTCGACCGGGCACGGCAGCGTCGTCGCTGGCGTCGCCCAGTTTGGCGCCGACAATCCCGCCGATCTCCCTGCTCGATTCCGAGAAATCCGAACGCAGCAAGGGAAAATCCTTTTTCGGCCAATTGGCAATCGCCCACCTGGTCAGTTCTTCGAAGCGTTGCGTCAATTCTGCAGCGTAGCGATCGCATTCTTCTTTGCTTGCCATGCAAAATCCTTCTCGCGGTCACGGACCGCATGCAGTCCCGGCATCAGGAGCGGTTGTCTGTTGGCTGCGCATCCGGTGTCATTGATCCGGGATCGCGCAAATCCTCATCCGTGGTTTCCTTGCCAGGAGGATCGATTTTCTTCGCCAGCCGCTCCAGCTTGCCGTCGTCTTTGTCGGGTGGTTTGTGCTGCAGCTTGCGGTCATCCTGTTTCTGGTTCGCAGTCATGCTCATACCTCCTTTGTATTTGGTTGCGTCATCATTTGAACGAGAGCATCGGCGATTTTTCAGCGCTCCTTCCTTGCCTTTTCCGGGTCGGGCCGGATTTCTTCAGGCTTGCTTGCGCCGTCAGGCTTGAGGTCTTCCGGCAAGCCGATATCGTCGATGCCGAACGCGCTGTCCTTGGTGCGCGCAGCTTGCGGGTCCGCATTGCCGACCTCCACGTATTTCTTCTGCTCGTTCTCCACGATGTTCTCCAAATACTTTTAGATGGGGCGTCAGATGGATGGTTCGACAAACTTCGGGTGCCCGCTGTTTTACCAGGTGCGTTTTCTGTGTCGCAAACACAGAGCGGCAAGAACTATCTTCACCCGCATTCATCATATGGCTAGAGTGAGTTTCGACAGACGAGCGCAAGCACAAGGAGGATCGTATGGCACAGGAAAACAGGCATTTCATGGACGAGGCCGACATCGGCAGCGGCGAGAAAACGCCGGGACAGCATGAAGTGGAACAGGACGTCCGGGCGGTGCATGGCACCGAGCGCGGCGAACCGCTCGACGGCAGCCATCACCATCAGGTAACGGACGAGCAGCGTTACGCGCAGCAAGCAGCGGGCGTGACTGGCCGCGTATTGCAAAGCGGCACGCATCTCGCGCGTATTGCCGTGGCACGGCAAGCGGACGATACATTCGAAGCACAGGTGTATGTGCGCCTGACACGTGAACCGGAGATTGCCGAAACCTATATCCCCGCCGGAAGTTTCCCTACCGAGGGCGAGGCATGGGGCGCGGCAGAAGAGCGTGCGCGACGAGCTCTTAACGAACATGAGTTCTGATCCCGTTCATATTCGCGTTTGAACGGAGGCGGCCTGCATCGCTTGCCGAGGTCAACCTGCTGCTTCGAAAGTTCGTGATTACGGGCAGTATCCGAAATACCGTTCCAACGGAAACGATGGCACGCGCGGATGGACGATTCATGACAATGAGCGGTACGGTATGTTACTTTTTCCTGCAGGTGCCCGTGTCCGGCACGCATAAAACCGCTATCTCATGAACGCTACGGCATCCGAATCATTACGCCTTTTTTTCGCGCTTTGGCCAGACGACGCCACCCGCGCGGCGCTGATGCAATTACAGGTCGGAATGCAGGGCCGCCTCGTACCTTACGATAACCTGCACCTGACGCTTTCCTTCCTCGGCCAGCAACCGGTCACACTACTACCCGCACTGAAAGATTTGCTGACGCGCGTT
Organism: uncultured Noviherbaspirillum sp.; assembly: GCA_966211585.1. Taxonomy (GTDB): domain Bacteria; phylum Pseudomonadota; class Gammaproteobacteria; order Burkholderiales; family Burkholderiaceae_D; genus Noviherbaspirillum. The sequence continues at coordinate 8,841 of CBIHNU010000043.1, forward strand.
CCGGCATCGACGCCGACGTTGACGATCGACCGGCTCGGTTATTTCCCGCGCAATCGTATCGCCTGGGCCGGCATGCACGATATCCCGGCTCCGCTGCTGGCACTGCATCAACTATTGACGGAAGGATTGCAGCACGCCGGCGTGGTGTTCAAGCAGGAGAACGGCTTCAAGCCGCATATCACGCTGGCGCGCGACGCCGCGCTGCCGGCGGACATGGTGTTCACGCCCATCGTATGGCAAGCCGGTGAAATCGCGTTAGTGCAATCAACGACGGAAACCGGCGGCACGCGCTATCGCGTGCTCGCGTCGCGCTCGCTCGATGTGGAATACTGGACGAAAGATGCGGCCGCCGGAGATGCCGCTCGCAGGCCGCTGTAGAGAGCGACTACCGCGCCGTGCCCCGCTGAGGAGGGATGCCATCGGCGGCCAGCACGCGCAGCACATGCGCCGCCGCCACCAGGCCGAAGCTGGCGGTCACGACCATCGCCGACCCGAAGCCGGCGCAATTCAAGCCGGTCACCGCCGCAGGCGTTTCCCCATCGACCGTGCACGCGTCACCGGTTTCCGGAAAGCGCAGCGGCTCGGTCGAAAACACCGCATCAATGCCGAACTTGTTCTTGGTCCCGCGCGGAAAACCATGTTGCGTGCGCAGCAGCTTGCGCACCTTCGCCAGCAAAGGCTCCTGCTCGGTGCGCGACAGATCGCGGATCTCGATTTTGGTCGGATCGATCTGCCCGCCGGCGCCGCCGATGGTGATCAGCTTGATCCCGTTTTCGCGACAGTAAGCGATCAGCGCGGTCTTCGCGCGCACGTTGTCGATCGCATCGACGATATAGTCGTATCTGCCGCCGCCGATCATCTGCTCCAGATTGTCGGCGCTGATGAAGTCTTCAATCTCGGTCACTTCGCAAAACGGATTGATCTGTGCAATCCTCTCGGCAAGTGCGGTCACCTTGGCTTTGCCGAGCGTATCGGACAATGCATGGATCTGCCGGTTGACGTTCGACTCCGCGACATTGTCCAGATCGATCATCGTGATGCGGCCGATCGCGCTGCGCGCCAGCGCTTCCACCACCCAGCTGCCGACGCCGCCGACGCCGATCACGCAGATATGCGCGTTGCGGAAACGGGTCAGCGCGGCATCGCCGTAAAGCCGGGCAACGCCGCCGAAACGGCGCGCGAAATCGACATCGTGCTGCGCGCTGTCCAGCGGCGACGGGAAAGAAATAATTGCATTCATCCCGCCATTTTAACGGAGAGCAACGGCTCGAATTTTCCTGCGGCAGCTTTTTATCGCGCGTTTGAAAAAATTAATGCAGGACAATGCAAAAAAGAAAAGACCGGCTATGGTGAATCCGGCACGGTGAAGCGGATGCCGATTATTGCTAATATTGCCAAAGGCGCCGGTTGATCCCGGCCGGTACGGCGGCATTGCCGTCTCGGCAACTATCCTGCCCGCAGCCTCGCACAACAACACCCTGGGAACAAGATGTCGATAGCAGATCTTCGCAAGGAATACAGCCGCGCCAGCCTGTCGGAATCGGATGTCGATCCGGACCCGATCAAGCAGTTTTCCAAATGGTTCGGCGACGCAATCGCGGCGCAAGTGCCGGAAGCAAACGCGATGAGCGTGTCTACCGTAGGCAGTAACGGCCGGCCGTCTTCCCGTATTCTGCTGATCAAGGATGTCGATTCACGCGGCTTCACCTGGTTCACCAATTACGACAGCCGCAAAGGACATGAGTTAGCGCAAAATGCCTATGCCGCTCTGCTGTTTTACTGGATAGAGCTGGAGCGGCAGGTGCGTATCGAGGGGCGCGTCGAACGCATCTCCGATGCCGAGAACGACAGCTACTTCCAGAGCCGTCCGTTAAAGAGCCGCCTTGGTGCGATCGCGTCGGCGCAAAGCCGTCCCGTCGAAAGCCGCGAACTGCTGGAAGCGCAATTCGCTCAGGCGGAACGACAATACGGTGAGCAGCCGCAACGCCCGGCACATTGGGGCGGCTACCGGCTGCTGCCCGACTACATCGAGTTTTGGCAAGGCCGTCCATCCCGCCTGCACGACCGCATCGCGTATTCGTTGCAGGCAGACGGCAGCTGGAAACGGCAAAGGCTGCAGCCGTAGCATTTTCTTTTCGCAGCCACGGGAATTGCTTCATTTGATCGATCCGTTTTACCTTACGGGGAGAACGACGTGTTCTGGGAAAAAAAACTTGACAGCTGGGCCGACAACATTCGCCATCACTCGGCGCTGCCATTGCGCCTCGAATTATGGAACGGGCAGCAACTGGACTTCGGGCAGCAAGCGCCGCAAGTGACCGTGAAGGTGCCACATGCGTCGGCCCTCGGCTACCTGCTGACACCTTCGCTGATCAGTCTTGGCAAGGCCTATGTCGAAGGCAAGATCGAGGTCGAGGGCCGCGTCAACGAAATCATTTCGGTTGCCAACACGCTGGCGAAACAGACCCTGAAGCCGGAAGGCAAGTTTGCACGCGTCGTCCGCAGCTTCCAGCACACCAGGAAGAAAGACGAAGAGGCGATCCGCTATCACTACGATGTCTCCAATGATTTTTACAGTACCTGGCTGGACGACAACATGGTGTACTCGTGCGCGTATTTCGAAAACGGCGATGAGGATCTGACGACGGCGCAACTGAAAAAAATCGATCATATCCTGACGAAAATCCAGGTGCGTCCCGGCCATACGCTGCTCGACATCGGTTGCGGCTGGGGAGCGCTGGCGATTCGCGCCGCGCAGAAATACGGCGCGAAATGCGTCGGCATTACGCTGTCGAAAAACCAGTTCGCACTGGCGAAAGAACGGGTGGCCCGCGCCGGTCTTTCGGACCGCGTCGAGATCCGGCTCGAAGACTATCGCGATGTCTCGGGGAGCTACGACCGCATCACCAGTGTCGGCATGTTCGAGCATGTCGGCGCAAGGCATCTGCCGCTGTATTTTTCCAGAATGTGTTCACTGCTCAAAGATGACGGGATCGCGATGAATCACGGCATCACCACCTCCGATCCGGAAAATGGCGAATCGGCTTTTGGCGGCGGCGAATTCATCGAACAGTACGTGTTCCCGCATGGCGAGCTGGTGCATATCGGCACGGTGCTGAAGGCGATGCAGGAAGGCGGACTGGAGGCGCTCGACGTGGAGAACCTGAGGCGGCATTATGCGAAGACTTGCGGCATGTGGGCCGACAACTTCGAGGCGCAGTCCGACCGCATCAAGTCGCTCGTCGACGACAAGCATTTCCGCATCTGGCGCGTATATCTTGCCGGCTGCGCGTATGCATTCCGTCAGGATTGGGTATCGTTGTATCAGGTAGTCTGCACCAAGGCGGGAAGCGATGCTTCGTCGCTGCCATGGTCGCGCCGCTATATGTACGCTTGACCGTCAAGCCGGATCTTCGCCGCGTATTCGCGCAACCGGTCGAGTCCCGGCTCCTTGCGCGGCCATGTCAGTTCCACGCCGTCATTCTCATAACGCGGCAACACATGCATATGCAGATGCGGCACGGTTTGCCAGCCGGCCGGCTTGTTTGCCTGCAGCACGGTGATGCCGTCGGGATGGAACGCCTGCTGCACCGCCTTTGCTATGCGAACCGCCGCGCGCATCATCGCGGCCGCCGACTCCTCGTCGGCATCCATCAGTGTCTCGAACGGCTTTTTCGTCGCGATCAGCACATGGCCGGGATTGACCTGCCCCGCGTCCATGAACGCATAGACAAACTCGTCTTCATACACTTTGGCGGATGGAAGTTCGCCGCGGATGATTTTCGAAAAAACATTATTCACGCTGTGTCACTCCAATGCTTAACCGGCGCTCAGTTTTTCCGCGAATATTTTCCTGAATTTCGCTACCTTCGGCGCAACCACAAATGCGCAATACCCTTGCAGCGGATGCTGCTTGAAGTAGTTCTGATGGTAATCCTCGGCCTTGTAATAGGCGCCCACCGGACTCACCTCGGTCACAATCGGCGCGTCCCACACGTTCGCCATTTCAGCAATCACCTGTCTAGCGGTTTCCTGCTGCTGCGAGGAATGCGTATAAATCGCGGAACGATATTGTGTGCCGACATCGTTGCCCTGCCGGTTCAGGGTCGTCGGATCATGGATCGTGAAAAAGACTTCGAGGATTTCGCGATAGCTGACGACATCCGGATCGAAGCTCAGCCGCACCACCTCCGCATGCCCGGTTGTGCCGTCGCATACCTGCTCGTAGGTCGGGTTCGGCACGTGGCCGCCGGTGTAGCCGGACTCAACCTGCTGCACGCCCTTGAGTTCCTGGTAGACGGCTTCCAGGCACCAGAAGCATCCTCCGCCAAGTGTAGCCGTTTCGGTTGCCATGATCTTCTCCATTAAGTCATGACATGACTTTAGCGCAAACGACAGCGAATTCCTATCGGATTTCCGTAACCTGAAAACGCGCTTGAAGGGAAGCATCTGGCATGGCCCGCGGCGTTGCTGCGGGCCATGCACGTCTTCATCTGCCGGGGCTGGTGTATCATTTTTCGATACTTTATTTGTCAACGGAATATTCGATGCTGCAGGCAACCACCCTTGTCGACTCTCTGAAACGTGAACTGAAAGCGCGCGGCATTCCCTGCGCCGAGTTGGCCGCACGTATCGATATGTCGTCGCCGCATTGCTGGACAGGCTGAAGCGGGTCGCGCGCGAATTCTCGCAGCAGCATCAGGAAGACGCCAAGCTGCCGTTCGACGAAAAATACGCGATCAGCTTCATGCTCGCCGCGCGTCCGTGGATGCCGAAAGCCTTCAAGATGCTTCTGCACACATCGCCCGTTGCGGGAGGGACCGTGCACAGAAAATGGGGCCGGCATCCGGCCTGCATTCCGGCGACAACGCTCCTCCTTTTTCGGCATAATGATTAAAATTTTCCGGATTTCCGATGCCTGACCGATCTTCAAATGCCATTCCGCCCGAATTCGACGCCCGCCATTTTCGCGTTGCACTGTCGCAGTTCGCGACGGGTGTGACCATCATCACCACGCGTCTGCCGGATGACACATTTTTCGGCCTCACCGCGAGCTCGTTCAATTCGGTGTCGCTCGATCCGCCGCTGGTGCTCTGGAGTCTTGCGCAAGGCGCGAGCAGCCTGCCGGTATTTACCGGCAATTCGCACTACGTCATCAATGTTCTGGCCGGCGATCAGGCGGCACTGGCGGAACGTTTCGCCATGCGCATCAACAACCGCTTCGAAGGTGTCGAATTCGACTTGTCACATACCGGCCTGCCGATTCTGAAAGGCGCGGCTGCGTGGTTCGAATGCCATAACCGCAGCCGTTATCCGGAAGGCGACCATGTGATTTTTGTCGGCGAAGTGGAACGCTGCGATGTCTTGCCGAAACCGGCTCTGGTATTTCACGGCGGGAAATTTGTATCGACCACCACTATCGGATCGGAAGATGCGCAGCCCGCGACGGATACCTGCAGGCACCTGTAATCGCTATCACGGCCATAAAGAAACCTCGCCCGACTGTCGAAACTGCAGGCGGAGCTATTCTTTTTCCGCCTGTCAGAAGCGATAGGCGATCGAGAAATTGCCCGATACCGGGTCCAGCCTGGTATCGATCTTCTGCTCTGTTGAAAGCGTCGTTGTAGTCTTCGGATACGTCTTCTGGATGGCCAGATCGGCGAACCACTTTTCATCGAATGCGCAGGTCGTACCAAGCTGCGCGGTGCTGCCCCATGCATTATCGACACGCAGCGTGGTTGCACTGCCGGGGTTAGTCAGCGCGGTCAGCATGCCGCTGCAAAAAAAGAACTCCACAATGCGGAATTTCGTGAGGACCGTAAGTAGTGCGGTGCGCCGAAAAGCGCTTGCAAAGATTACGGCAAGCGCGGCTTGGCGCCGGCCAATCGCAATGCAATGATGTCGCGCGAATCGTGGGCGGCTCGACGCAAGCGGTCGTTGATGCCTTGCCATTCGCTCGATGAAGGCGGTGCTTCGATCAGGATGATATTGGCGCCGGCCGCATCGGCGGCGCGCAGCGCGGCATACAGTTCATGTGCATAGCCGGCCGGCGCGAGCGGCAATGCAAGTTGTGCGGCGACGTTCGCCACCGGCGATGCCGTGCGGCGTATGAGCGCCACCCTCTGGCCGGCAGCGACCAGTTGCTGCAGCGTTTCACTCAACTCCGCCGGCGCCACCAAGGCCGCTGGCGTGCGTGGCGCGTAATGGGAATCGAGCGTACCGGAGGCGCGCGGCGCGCTTGCATCCGGCATGCGGGGTGCGATACCGATCACCTGTACCAGCCGGTCGGTGCCGATATGCCCGGGGCGCAGCAATACCGGACCGTGCGTGTCGATGCGCGACAAGTCGACGATCGTGGATTCGATGCCGACCTCGCTCTGGCCGCCATCCAGAATGCACTCCAGCGCCGGGCCGAATTCGTCACGCACATGCTGTGCGGTGGTTGGGCTGACGTGGCCGAACTTGTTGGCCGAAGGCCCGGCGATGCCGCCCTTGCCGGCCTTGAATACCTGCAACAGCGCCTGCGCAACCGGATGCGACGGGCAACGCAATCCGATCGAATCCTGGCCACCGGAGACTGCATCAGGGATATGCGGCGCGCGTTTCAGGATCAGGGTCAGCGGGCCGGGCCAGAATGCATCGATCAGTTGGCGCGCCTGATCGGGAATCGCCGAGGCCCAGTATCCAATGTCGGCGCCCTCGGCGACATGCACGATGACCGGATGATTCGACGGCCGCCCCTTGGCCGCGTAGATTTTCGCGATCGCCTGCGGATTCTCCGCGTCGGCGCCGAGGCCGTACACGGTTTCAGTGGGAAAGGCGACCAGCCCACCCTCTTCCAGTCGGCGAGCGGCGGCGCGAATCATTGGCCAGTCGAGCGTGGAATCGGACATGCGGGGGCGTCCTGCGATTCAGGCAACGATGCTGAGAATGGCGCAAGCGCTGCGCAGGCTTTCCTGCGCCTGCGCCAGCGTCGGCGCAACGAAGGTGACATGCCCCATCTTGCGCCCGCGGCGCGGTTCGTCCTTGCCGTACAAATGCAGGTTCGCACCGGGCAGCGCCAACACTTTGTCCCACGCCGGTTCGCGCACCAGTTGTGATTCGTCAGCATCGTTTTCGAACCAGATGTCGCCCAGGATATTGAGCATCACGGCCGGCGAATGCTGGCGCACATCGCCCAGCGGCAGACGTGCCATCGCCCGCACCTGCTGCGCGAACTGGCTGGTGACACAGGCATCGATCGTGTAATGGCCGCTGTTGTGCGGGCGCGGCGCCATCTCGTTGACGACCAGCGAACCATCCTGCAGCACGAAGAATTCGATGCACAGCACACCGACATAACCGAGCTGCGCGATGATCGCCAGTGCCGCCGCCTGCGCATTGGAAGCGCATTCAGCGCTGACGTTCGGACCGGGAACCGTGGTAGTAAACAGGATGCCATCGCGATGCACGTTTTCCGCGATCGGATAGACCACCGACTGGCCGTCCGCCCCACGTGCGGCGAGCACCGAAATCTCGTAGGCGAGCGGCAGCATTTTTTCGAGTACGCAAGCGACGCCGTTCATGGCGGCGAATGCGGCGCGCGCTTCATCGCGCGTACGCACCCGCACCTGGCCCTTGCCGTCGTAGCCGAGGCGCACGGTTTTCAGGATGCCGGGCAACAGCGCATCGGGAATCGCATCGACGTCAGCGGTGGAAGCGATCAGCTGATGCGGTGCCGGCAGCACGCCGGATGCTGCCCCGCATTCGGTGAAGAAGCGCTTCTCCGCAATGCGGTCCTGCGCGATCGACACACAATCGGAAGACGGCGCGACGAAGCTGCGGCTCGCAAGAAATGCAAGGCTCCGCGCAGGGACGTTTTCAAATTCGGTGGTCACTGCAATGCATTGCTCTGCCAGTTCGGCGAGTGCTGGCTGATCGGCGTAATCGGCAACCAGCAGATGGTCGGCGGCATGTCCGGCAGGACAGTCGCGCGCCGGTTCCAGTACCGCAACCTTGTAGCCCATCGCCTGCGCGGCATGCGCGAACATGCGACCCAACTGGCCGCCGCCCATGACACCGAGCCAGGTCGGCGGCGATGCGGTGGGAAGAAAAGCGTGATGGTTGTTGCTCATGCCGGAATTACGCGGGAAGCGTCATGTCGAGTGCGGCCTGGGTCTGCCTGGCGCGAAATGCCTGCAGGCGCGCAGCGAGTTGATCGTCGGTGGTGGCGAGAATCGCGATCGCGGTCAGCGCAGCATTCGCGGCACCGGCCTCGCCGATTGCAAAGGTCGAAACGGGAATGCCTTTGGGCATCTGCACGATCGACAACAGCGAATCTTCGCCGCGCAGATATTTCGACGGCACCGGCACGCCGAGCACCGGAACGATGGTCTTCGCGGCCAGCATGCCCGGCAGGTGGGCGGCGCCGCCGGCGCCGGCGATGATCGCATGCAGGCCGCGCTCACGCGCCGACTCCGCATACGCGAACATCTGGTCCGGCATCCGATGCGCGGAAATCACCTGCGCTTCATGCGCGATGCCGAAATCCTTCAGCATCGCGACCGCATGCTGCATCACGTCCCAGTCGGATGAAGAACCCATCACCACGCCGACCAGCGGCGTATTTGCGGATGCCTTGCTCATGTCAGTCCTCCAGCGTTTCGCCGGTCAGGCGTTGCAGCGCCTCGCGGTATTTGGCACCGGTTTTCTCGATCACGTCGGCCGGCAGCGCAGGCGCAGGCGCGGTCTTGTTCCAGTCCTTCAGTGTTTCCAGGTAATCGCGCACGAACTGCTTGTCGAACGACGGCGGCGACATGCCCGGCATATAGGAATCAGCAGGCCAGAAGCGCGACGAGTCGGCGGTCAGCACTTCGTCCATCAAGTGCAGCGTACCGTTATCATCGAGGCCGAACTCGAACTTGGTGTCGGCAATGATGATGCCGCGCGTTGCCGCATAATCGGCTGCGGTCTGATACAGCCTGATGCTGATGTCGCGGATCTTCGCCGCCAGTTCCTTGCCGATCCGGTTTTCCATGTCGGCAAAGCTGATGTTTTCGTCATGCTCGCCGAGATCGGCTTTCGCCGCTGGCGTGAAGATCGGCGCGGCCAGCTTGTCGGCCTGGCGCAGACCGGGCGGCAATGCAATACCGCAGATCGCGCCGGTCGTCTGGTAATCCTTCCAGCCTGAACCGATGATGTAGCCGCGCACTACCGCTTCCACCAGGATCGGTTTCAGCCGTTTCGCGACGACCGCGCGGCCCTTCACCTGATCCGCTTCATCGGCAGCCACCACGCTTTCCGGTGCGATGCCGGTCAGGTGCGTCGGCACGATGCCGGCGAGCTTGTCGAACCAGAAATCGGACATTCGATTCAGCACGATGCCCTTGCCCGGAATCGGCTCATTCATCACGACGTCGAACGCCGACAGCCGGTCGCTGGTGACGATCAGGATCTTGTCGTTGCCGACCGCGTAGTTGTCGCGCACCTTGCCGCGGCCGAGCAGCGGAAGTGACTTGATGGTGGATTGGTAGAGGCTGTTCATAGAGGTCCCAAAAAAGCTAAACCGGCGGGTGTCGTAACACGCCGCCGGCCGGTTTGCTGCTACTGCGTAATTTTACTGCACGATCTGGGCAAGCTCGCCCTTCTTGTATTTTTCTGCAATCTTTTCCAGTGGAATCGGCTTGATCTTCGCCGCCTGGCCTTCGCAGCCGAATGCGATGAAGCGCGATTTGCAGACGCCCTTCGCCGCTTCGCGCGCCGGCTTCAGGTAGTCGCGCGGATCGAACTTGGACGGATTCTCGGCGAAGAAACGGCGGATCGCGCCGGTCATTGCGAGGCGGATGTCGGTGTCGATATTGATCTTGCGCACGCCGTGCTTGATGCCTTCCTGGATTTCCTCGACCGGCACACCGTAGGTTTCCTTCATGTCGCCGCCGAACTCGCGGATTTCGGCCAGCAGTTCCTGCGGCACCGACGACGAACCGTGCATCACCAGGTGCGTGTTCGGAATGCGCGCGTGGATTTCCTTGATGCGCTGGATCGCGAGGATGTCGCCGGTCGGCTTGCGCGAGAACTTGTACGCACCGTGCGAGGTACCAATCGCGATCGCCAATGCGTCACACTGGGTCAGCTTTACGAATTCGGCTGCCTGGCTGACGTCGGTCAGCAATTGCTCGCGCGTCATCGTGCCATCAGCGCCGTGGCCGTCTTCCTTGTCGCCCTTCATCGTTTCGAGCGAGCCGAGCACGCCGAGTTCCGCTTCGACGGTGACGCCGATCGCATGCGAGAACTTGACCACTTCACGCGACACGTCGACGTTGTATTCATAGCTGGCGACCGACTTGCCGTCTTCCATCAGCGAACCGTCCATCATCACTGAGGTAAAGCCGGAGCGGATCGCGGCCATGCAGACCGCCGGCGACTGGCCGTGGTCCTGGTGCATCACGACCGGGATATGCGGATACGCTTCAACCGCGGCTTCGATCAGGTGGCGCAGAAACGCTTCACCCGCATATTTGCGGGCGCCGGCCGATGCCTGCATGATCACCGGCGCGCCGACTTCATCGGCGGCCTGCATGATCGCAGTGACCTGCTCCAGGTTGTTGACGTTGAACGCGGGCAGACCATAGCCGTTTTCGGCAGCATGGTCGAGCAGTTGACGCATGGATACGAGAGCCATGATGTTCTCCAGACAATAAAAATTAGTATTCGCCGATCTTCATGATCTTCAGCGCGTTGGTGCCGCCGACCTGTCCCATCGGCTCGCCCCAGGTAACGACGATCATGTCACCCTTCTGCACGACGCCTTTAGCCAGCAGCAAATCCTGTGCATCTTTCAGCACGGCTTCGCGGTCGGTCGAATGGGCAATTTCGAACGTGGTGACGTTGCGGTACAGCGCAGCCTTGCGCTGGGTTGCCAGGATCGGCGTGACCGCATAGATCGGAATATCAATGTTGTGGCGACTCATCCAGAGCGCGGTCGAACCCGATTCGGTCAACGCCGCGATCGCCTTCACGCGCAGATGGTAGGCGGTGAACAGCGCGCCATATGCAATCGACTGGTCGATGCGGGTGAAAGTCGCGTTCAGGAAATCCGCGTCCAGTTTCACCACGTCGGACTTTTCCGCTTCGAGGCAGACCGCCGCCATCGTTTCGACCGTTTCCACCGGATACTTGCCGGACGCGGTTTCGGCCGACGTCATCACCGCATCAGTGCCGTCCAGCACCGCATTGGCGACGTCGGATACTTCGGCGCGCGTCGGCACCGCGTTGACGATCATCGACTCCATCATCTGCGTCGCGGTGATCGCCAGCTTGTTCGATGCGCGCGCCATCTTGATCATGCGTTTCTGCAGCGCAGGCACCGCGGCGTTGCCGACCTCAACTGCCAGATCGCCGCGCGCGACCATGATGCCGTCCGACGCATCAAGGATGTCCTGCAGCAGCGGAATCGCCTCGGCGCGCTCGATCTTCGCGATCATCTGCGGCTTGTGCCGGAACTGTTCGCCGGCGATGTTCGCAAGCTGGCGCGCCATCATCATGTCGGTCGCGTTTTTCGGGAACGATACCGCGATGTAATCAGCCTGGAAGCTCATCGCGGTCTTGATGTCTTCCATGTCCTTCGCCGTCAGTGCCGGCGCGGACAGACCGCCGCCGAGGCGGTTGATACCCTTGTTGTTGGATAGCTCGCCGCCGATCTTGACGGTGGTGTGAATCGCGCTGCCGAGCACGCTGTCTACCACCAGCACGATCAGGCCGTCATTGAGCAGCAGCACGTCGGCCGGCTTCAGGTCGCGCGGCAGCTCTTTGTAATCGAGGCCGACCTGCGCCTGATTGCCCAGTTCGCAGGCCGCGTCCAGAATGAATTTGCTGCCGTTTTCAAGAAAAATCTTGCCGTGCTCGAATTTGCCGATGCGGATTTTCGGTCCCTGCAGGTCGGCCATGATCGCGACTTGCCGGCCACACTCGGCCGCCACCTTGCGTACCAGCTCGGCGCGATCGATATGATCCTGCGCCTTGCCGTGCGAAAAATTCAATCGCACCACATTGACGCCCGCCTTGACCATGCGGCTCAATATCTCCGGATCGCTGGAAGCGGGGCCGATGGTTGCAACGATTTTTGTGGCTCTTTGCATATTGAAAATCCTGGATAAGCTCGATGACGAGCCGGGCCGTAACCGTATTCGGTCGGTTACTGGGCTCGCTGCTGCAAAATTTCGACTGCGGGCAATGTTTTCCCTTCGAGGAATTCGAGGAAGGCGCCGCCGCCGGTCGAGATATAGCCGACCTTGTCGGCGATGTGGTACTTCGCAATCGCGGCCAGTGTATCGCCGCCGCCGGCGATGGAAAATCCCTTCGAACCGGCAATCGCCATCGCGAGAGTCTTGGTGCCTTCGCCGAACTGATCGAATTCGAACACGCCAACCGGGCCGTTCCAGACGATGGTGCCGGCCTGCGCGATCTGCTGCGCCAGTTGTGCCGCCGTCTTCGGCCCGATGTCGAGGATCATGTCGTCGTCGGCGACATCCTTGACATCCTTGATGGTGGCTGCCGCAGTTGCGGAAAATTCCTTCGCACAGACTACATCGACCGGAATCGGCACCGACGCGCCGCGCCTGGCCATCATGTCGATGATGACTTTCGCATCGCCGACGAGATCGGCTTCGGCGAGCGACTTGCCGATCTTGAGTCCGGCCGCGAGCATGAAGGTGTTAGCGATGCCGCCGCCGACGATCAGGTTATCGACCTTGTCGGCCAGCGATTTGAGAATGGTGAGTTTGGTGGATACTTTGGAACCGGCGACGATCGCGACCAGCGGACGCGCCGGGTCGCCGAGCGCCTTGCCGAGCGCATCGAGCTCCGCCGCCAGCAGCGGACCGGCGCAGGCGATCGGCGCATATTTCGCGATGCCATGCGTGGTTGCCTCGGCGCGGTGGGCAGTGCCGAAGGCATCGTTCACATAGATGTCGCACAGTTTCGCCATCTTCTGCGCCAGTTCGTCGCTGTTCTTTTTCTCGCCCTTGTTGACGCGGCAGTTTTCCAGCAGCACGACCTGGCCGGGTTTGACGTCGACACCGTCGACCCAGTTCTGCTTCAGTTCGACCGGCTGGCCCAGCAGCTCGGACAGGCGCTTCGCGATCGGCGCAAGCGAATCTGCCGACTTGAATTCGCCCTCGGTTGGACGACCGAGATGCGACGTCACCATCACTGCAGCGCCGGCCTCCAGTGCTTCGCTGATCGCCGGAACCGAAGCACGGATACGGGTATCTTCAGTGATGTTGCCGGCATCGTCCTGCGGCACGTTGAGATCGGCGCGGATGAAAACGCGTTTGTCCTGGAGTTGGTTGCGTGCGATGAGGTCGCTCAATCGGATGAATTGCATGGCTGCCAGAAGGGTGTTGAAAGATTGGAAAAATCGCTATTTTACCGCACCGCACCTATCGGAAAAACCGTTTTCCACCTACAACATGACACGCAGCAAGCTGAACAGCGCCATGCCGACCACAATGGTTCCAAGCAGGCGCCGCGTCATCAGAAAAAACACTGCGGCGCCGATCCCGGCCATCAGTTTCGGGTTCATCCAGCTCAGCTGCAATACGCCGTCCGACATCAACAGGTCCGGCGCCACGATGGCAGCCAGCGCCGCCGCCGGTGCATAGCGCAGCGCATGCTGCACCTTGGGCGGCAGCTTGACTGCGTGACCGAGCAAAAAGAAGGAGCTTCTGGTCAGGATTGTCGCAATTGTCATCAATCCGATCGTGAGCCAGATGTCGAGGTCGCTCATGCCGCTTCCTTTTTCTTGTCCAGCAAGGCATCGGCAGCCATCGCAGCCATCATGCCGACGACCACGGCCAGCAGCAGTCCCAGCCGGTAAGGCAGCGCCGCGCCCGCGACCGCGGCCGCAGCCGCCACCACGACGCCTGCCAGCGCGGCGGCATTGATGGTCAAGGGAATCGTGACCGCCAGCAGTGCGAGCGTTCCGGCAAACCCGATACCCCAGCTTTGAGGAATCTGGCTGGCCAGCAAGATGCCCGCAACCGAGCCGGCCTGCCATGCAGCCCAATTCGGATAGCCGATGCCGGTAAAAAAACCGACCTTGCCCTCGGTCCGGTAGATCGTTTCAGCAGGGAAACGTTGCGGGAACAACCCGACCGTAATGTCGGCGTTGAAATAGCCGTGCCAGATCCGTTTGTACCAAGGCAGGTGCGCGAAGTGCGGCCCGACCGCGGCGGCGAAGATCACGAAGCGCAGATTCACGACCAGCGCGGTAACGAACACGACCCACAAGGGCGCGTTCGCAACGATCAATGGCAGTGAAGCAAGCTGCGCCGATCCGGCGAACACAATAAACGTCATTCCCAGCGCCTGCCAGAGCGTCAGGCCGGTCTTGACCATCGCCATGCCGGTCACCATGCCCCAGGCAAAAATCCCGGGCATGGTCGGCGCACAGACTTTCAGGCCTTCACGGAAGGCGCGCTTTTCCACATCCCTGGGAACCCGGTCAACGATACCGGCTTGAGTGTTGTTCATGAATTCAAGAGTGGAATGCCTTGAAAGTCCTGATCCCCGTTTGGCCGGCAAAACGGCCATGGCGGATTGACAAGATTCGGCGATGTACGATTGTGAGGGAGGGCATGTAAGGCTGCGACGCGCAGCGAGTGCAAAGAAACGACCGCCGTATTCTACCGGCGAATTTTCAAGTCCGTTGGCGGTGCCGGCAACGCACCTCTCCCGGCGTGTTCCGGACGGCTGGCGTGCCGCCTTCCGATCACTCGCTCTGCGTCAATCATCCGGGTTAAAATTCTCCTTTTGCATTCATTTGGAGATCGCAACATGTCCATGGCCGACCGTGACGGAAAAATCTGGAAAGACGGCGAACTGATCGATTGGCGCGACGCCACTATCCACGTGCTGACGCACACGCTGCACTACGGCATGGGCGTTTTCGAAGGTGTGCGCGCCTACAAGACGCCGAAAGGGACCGCGATTTTCCGCCTCAAGGAGCATACACAGCGGCTGTTCAATTCAGCCAAGATCTTCCAGCTCAGCATCCCGTTCGACATGGAGACCGTGATGGAAGCACAGCGCCAGGTGGTGCGCGAGAACAAGCTCGAATCCTGCTACCTTCGTCCGCTGGTCTGGATCGGCTCCGAGAAGCTCGGCGTCTCCGCCAAGGGCAACACGATCCACATCGCGATCGCCGCATGGCCATGGGGCGCCTATCTCGGCGAAGACGGCATCGCCAAAGGCATTCGGGTCAAGACCTCGTCATTCAGCCGCCACCATGTCAACGTATCGCTGGTGCGCGCGAAAGCCTGCGGCTACTACATCAATTCGATCCTCGCCAACCAGGAAGCGCTGACCGACGGTTACGACGAAGCGCTGCTGCTCGATACCGACGGCTACGTGTCGGAAGGCTCCGGCGAAAACGTGTTCATCGTCAAGAACGGCAAGCTTTATACTCCCGACCTCGCTTCCTGCCTCGACGGCATCACGCGCGACGCGGTGCTGACGATGGCGCGCGACCTCGGCATCGAAGTCATTGAAAAGCGTATCACACGCGACGAGATGTACTGCTGCGATGAAGCATTCTTCACCGGCACTGCCGCCGAAATCACGCCGATCCGCGAACTCGACAACCGCCAGATCGGCGCCGGCAAGCGCGGTCCGATCACGGAAAAACTGCAGTCGCTGTTTTTCGACGTGGTCTCCGGCAAGGCGCCGCAATATCAGCACTGGCTGACGCTGGTTTAACCGATTTTCTTGAAGACACCATGAATCAGGCAAAACAAAACATGAGCTATGTCGAACTGGACGGCAAGGATTTGCCGGCCTACTGCCCCAACCCCGCGATGCCGATCTGGTCGTCGCATCCGCGCGTGTTTCTGGATATGGGAGATCACGGCGAAGGCAAGTGCCCTTATTGCGGAACGGTTTATCGCCTCAAGCCGGGCACGACCGTCAAAGGTCACTGATCAATGCCGCTGGCCGGCATACCGGCAAGCGGCATTGCTCTATACTGGTTTCTTTCAACGCAGGCACGCACAGGGCGATGTTCCGCGCGGAAAGGAGAACCCAGATACCATGCCTACGCTAAGCAGAATTCCCGAGACGCCCGACGAAACCGAAGCGGCTTTCTACGAGGCGATCAGCCGTGCCGATATCGAAGCCGTAATGGCGTTGTGGGCGGATGAGGAAGACATCGTCTGCATCCATCCCGGCGCTCCCCGGCTCGTCGGCCATGCATCGATTCGCGCTGCATGGGAATCGATCTTTGAACAGGGCGGCGTGCATATCCGGCCGGTGCAACTGCATGTGGCGCAGAACATGATGACTTCGGTTCACAACATCATCGAAGAAGTCCACCGGGCTGCATCGCGTCAGCAAGACATTCACATCCTTGCGACCAACGTCTACATGAAAACGCCGGTAGGCTGGCGCATCGTCACGCATCATGCGTCCGTGGTGCCCGGTGAAGCGCCGGCGGATATCACGGTTGCCGCGTTATTGCATTAGCCGGGCGTCGCCCCAGGCTTCATAAAGCGATTGTCCAATGAAGTATGCTGCTCCAGCCTGGCTGCCCGGCGGCCACCTGCAAACCATCTATCCGGCGCTCGGCATCGCCAAGCCGAAGGTTCTCTATCGGCGCGAGCGCTGGGATACGCCGGACGGCGACTTCATCGATATCGACTTCGTCGACGGCCGGCCCGGGCAGCCCTTCATTGTGCTGTTCCACGGACTGGAAGGATCATCAGACAGTCACTATGCGCGTGCGCTAATGGCCCGCGTCGCGGCACTCGGCTGGTCGGGCGCGGTGCCGCATTTCCGCGGCTGCTCCGGCGAACCGAACCATGCGCCGCGCTTCTATCATTCGGGCGACGCGGCAGAACTCGATTGGATCATACGGCGCCTCGTTGCCAACCGCAGCGATACGTCCCATGGCAAATTCTACGCAGCAGGCGTGTCGCTCGGCGGGAATGCCTTGCTGCGATGGCTGGGAGAATCGCAGCATCAGGCCGATATCGTCGATGCCGCCTGCGCGATCTCCGCGCCGCTCGACCTGGCAGGTGGCGGCGCAGCCTTGTCTCGTGGGCTGAACCTGCTTTACACCCGCGTGTTCCTGCAAACCCTCAAGCCGAAATGTCTGCACAAGCTGAAACAGTTCCCCGGCCTGTTCAATCGTGAGCACATGCTGCATGCACGCAACCTGTACGAGTTCGACAATGTGGTCACCGCGCCGCTGCATGGCTATCGCGATACCGATGACTACTGGCACCGTGCAAGCGCAAAACATGTTCTGTCCGACATCACGGTTCCCACGCTGGTACTGAATGCGAAAAACGACCCATTCCTGCCCGCACGCCACCTGCCGCGCAGCGCATCCGCACGGGTAACGCTTGATTATCCTGAAGAAGGCGGACATGTCGGTTTTGCAGTAGGCGGATTGCCGGGACAAATCGGCTGGCTACCACAGCGCATGCTGCGCTTTCTCGAAACCGCATGATCCGTTACACCAGAGAGGTGCGACATGGATGATATCGTCAAGCAGGCAATCGCAAAGTGGCCAAACGTGCCTCATTGCTACGGCTGGCTCTCACTCGATGCGCGCGGCAACTGGCGCATGCGCGACGAGCGGGCGCAGGCATTGGGATTGCGCGGCGACCGGATAGCGAATCCGGCGCTGCTCGGCTTCATCAATCGCAATTACACCTGCGATGAGCAGGATCGATGGTATTTTCAGAATGGCCCGCAGCGGGTGTATGTGAATCTGGAAGCGACACCTTACATTGCACGTACCGATCCGACACACGGCTTCATGCTGCATACGGGAAGCAGCCTACTCAGCATCGACAATATCTGGCTCACCGATGCCGGCCATCTGGTGCTGCAGGACGGGGAGAAAATCGCTCAACTGGACGACCGGGACATGGCGCAATGCCTTGGTCGACTGCGCATTGCAGAGACCAACGCCGTCGATGAAGACCTGATGGCATGGCTGGAGCAGCGAGGCGGGATGGACACCTTAAGCTTCGATCACGACGGCAAACGGATTCCTGTGCAATATATCGAACAGGACGCCATACCCGTTCAATTCGGTTTCGTGCCGAAACCCGAACCGGACCGATCCTGAGCAAGCTCGTCGCTTACTGGGTGCCACTCTCCTTCATTTCATCGCGCCAGCGCGCTTTCAGATCGCGCTCGCGCGCGTCAATGACCGACTGATCATAGAACGAAGCATCCGACGCCCGGCGCGCGATACCGAGCTGATCGAGTGCCGCCGGCAGACTGCCGCTCAACGCGTAGAACTCCGCCAACGCAAGATGCTGCAACGCCTGCTTGCCCTGCGCCGCATACGCCTTCGCCAACTGGTCCTGCAGCTGTGGCTCCTGCCGGTAAAGTTGCACTTGGTCGCGCAGATAATGTACGGCATCGTCGTAGCGACCGGCAGCGATCAATGTATCTGCATATTGGCGTCCGATTGCACGCGAAAGCGGAAATTTCGATCGCGCAGATTCCGCTTCCTTCAATGCCTCAATCGGCTGATTCGCAGCCAGCTTTATATCGATTGCCAGGTTTTCCAGGATCGCTGTCTGTGATGCCGGCATCCCCTGCGCCGCCGTATAAGCCTCCTGCAGCAGTGTTTGCGCCTTTGAGGGAGCGCCCTGACGCAGCGCCACCAACGCCAGACCGTATTTCGCGGCGACGATTTGCGGACGCGTTTTTTTCTGAAGTTGTTCCTCAAACGCCGTCTTGGCATCCAGCAGACCTTGCGGCGTCGAATCCTGCAATACGCGCAGCCGCGCACGGATCAGATGAAAATCGAGACTATCGGGGCGTTCCGGGTAATGCTGATCACGAATGCGTGCCTGGATGTCGGCGATGCGTTCGGCTGTCAGTGGATGCGACAGCAGAAACGGCGGCACCACATCCGAATAAGAACGGGTTGCTTTCTGCATCCGCGCAAAGAACGACACCATGCCGGATGCGTCGTAGTGCGCGGCATTCAGTATCTGCAATCCGATGCGGTCCGCCTCGCGTTCCGCGTTCCGGCTGAAGCTGAGCTGCCGCTGCAACGCCAACCCCTGGCCACCCATCATCAGCGCAGCTGACGCATCCGAACTGGAATGCATCGTCAATGCCGCCAGTACCATCGAAGCCAGAGGAATCAAAGCATCCTGGCGCTGCTTGCCCAGCATGCGCGCGATATGCCGCTGCGCGACGTGGCCGATTTCATGGGCCAGCACCGAGGCCAGTTCCGACTCGGATTGCGCCGCTTCGATCAGCGCGGAATGTACGCCGATGAAGCCGCCCGGCAGCGCGAATGCATTGAGCGTCGGATCGCGCACTACGAAAAAGAAAAAGTCGAATCCTGCCTCACCACGTGCTTCCGGATGCGCCGCAACCAGGCTGTCGCCGAAGTTGTTCAGGTATTCAAGCAGCGGCGCATCGTCCATGTAATCAGGATCGCGCCGGATATCGCGCATGATCTGCTCGCCGAGCTTGCGCTCCATTAGCGGAGAAAGTTCTTCGCGATCGGCGTCGCCGAGACTCGGAAGGTTTTGGGCCTTCGAAGTCGTTGGCCATACAATTGCCGGTGCAGCACATACGAACAACAGGCAAGCAATGCTGGCAATTTGCCCGAGCGGTTTCATGTGAGAGAAGAAAGACTTTGATTTCACGAGCGTATGATACCCTCCCCAAAAAATCGTTCAAGAACCCCTCATATTCAGCGCCCATCATGAAGACGAAAGACACTCCCAATGCCGATGATAAAGCGGCATCGACATTGACTCATTTTGATGAATCAGGCCTAGCTCACATGGTGGATGTAGGCGCAAAAGCCGATACACAACGGCTCGCCGTCGCCAGCGGGATTATCAGTATGAAATCGGAAACACTCGACGTTATCCGGGCAGGAACGGCAAAAAAGGGAGACGTTTTAGGAATTGCGCGTATCGCTGGCATTATGGCGGCAAAACGGACAAGCGATCTGATTCCGCTTTGTCATCCCTTGGCGCTTACCAGGATCACCGTTGATTTCGAAATCGATTCAATCAGATCTGCTGTGAGATGTACTGCCCAAGTAGAGACTTACGGAAAAACTGGGGTGGAGATGGAAGCGTTGACTGCAGTACAAATGGCATTGCTAACGATCTATGACATGGGCAAGGCAATAGATCGAGAGATGGTAATGACCGACATTAGGTTGCATAAAAAACGAGGGGGGAAATCAGGAAACTGGGACTCAACCATTCATAACTCAGAAATTTAGGCAACAATTTTTTAACTCTTTGGCGCAATGATAATCCTTTTCTAAATGAAACGAGAGGACCGCTACTAGACTATTGAAATAGATTCTTAATTCTATTTCCCGCAACTCGACAACGTGGGTTTTTCTAGTCGCGTAAATATTTCTCCATATTTCTTCGGTTCGGAATCTTTCATTTTTCCCAATAAATTATAAAATTTAACGTAACTGCATTGATGCAGTTTGCCAATTGTCATTAATACTTGCACCGCCTCATTAGTTTTATTATTTAAGGTATAAATTAACGCCAACTCGAATAAAGCTGATGGATAACCAAATCGGCTAACTATATCAGCTGCCATCTTTATTTCTTGCGGCGTCATCCCAGATCGCGGCTCCATTTTTAACACTTTAAAATATTCGTAAAAATGTGGAAATAAAGTGACACTTGGGGGCTCAGTACTAATTCCTTTTATGCTATATCCCTTAAGTTCTATTTCTAGCGCCCAAAATCCATTTGTTAATCGCTGATAGTCCCTCGCCACTAGCACCAATCCAAAAATAAAAAATATTGATACAGAAACAATAGAAGTGCGTGACAAAACAATCTTATTCGACCCCAAGCGCTCTTGATGAACCATACCCATTAAAATAGATACCGGCAACAAAAAATAAGCGTACCACAAGGGAAATTCAACGAGACTATGAATAAAAACAGCCATCAACACAAGGAGCGCAAACCATCCTTCTTTATTTATTGATTTAATTAAATCAGTTAAGAATATCCAATATATTAAAACCCCAAAAAATATTATAGTAAAAACCCAACCTAATTCAGCCGCAAAATTTAACAAAATGTTATGAGAATGCTGGGCATACACAGTAGGCAAAAATTTCAAAGCTGTTGCTAATTGCTGGGGACCGAACTGATACCAGCCTACACCAAACCACGGGTGCGTTACACTCATTTGTAAGGCTTGATAGATCATGCTGAGTCGCTCAGAATGGGCTCGTGTTCCGATACGTTCCATCGGCGACGAAACCGCTACCCCTTGCAGAAATTGTGTAACGTGAGGTAGCGCAATTACTAAAAATACATAGACTACGCCGAGGCCGACAACGAGATAACCTGATACCGGTCTGTAATCATATTTTTTACGGACATGTAGCATTAAAAATATAGACGCCGGAATAATTAACCACCCAGTACGAGACTGAGTAATAGCCAAACCTGCCAAAGAGCACAAAATTAATATAAATGAAATATTTCCACGAAGACGGTTTATCTGAAATAAATACCAAGTCGAAGCGATAGAAATACACAACAAAAGAGCGAGGTGATTTGGCTGTCCAAGATTGGCAAATGGTCGAACAGGCGCAATCTTACCTGGCCCACTGATTAGAACCAGAGGAGCTAATACCTCCCCCCATCCGAAATACTGAATAAATACTATGATAATCGACGCCAAACCCGCGTAAATATAAGCACGTGATAGAGTTTCACAAACAGTAGTAGCACGGGAAGGATGGGAGCTAAAAGTCGCCCCCAATATGATGCAAACGGTTGCAATGATGCAATACAGAATAGCGAAGACAGCGTCCCAACTTACAATTAACATTCCACATAATGCCTGGACTGCAATTATTAGCGCTAGGCTTAAGGGAAGCAATGTTATCCACGGGATAGAAACTACTGTAAAGGGCTGGCGCCCCAGAGCCAAAATGGAAATTCCAACACCAAATATTACCAACCAATCATTATAAAATGCCGCAAAAGGATATATATGAAATGGCAATAAATAGGAGATGCACAAAAAAGCAGCAAAAATTGCTTCCGGTCGATTATTTAATTGCTTTTGCAAGGCATCCCCACTTATTTTTTATTTTATTTCACATCTGTTAGCCCTGAGAGGCCGAACGTCAACGTGTTATTCGCGGAACTTAAGATTTTTAGCTTAGCCTCCACACGAACTTATATTGGTCCTTAAGAGCTTCAATAAAATCGGCGGGCCGATCTGACTAAAATGGGAAGGGCTAGCTTACGCTAGCCCTTCGAACTTTAGAACTACTTGTCCAGAATATGACTCAGCGCTTACAAATATTTGCTGGGCAAGTGCCACCGATCGAGAAATTAATTGTCGTGTCTCCAGCTGCGGGGGCCGTTGGCGTTAATGTATATGTATATCCACCTGCAGCAGTCGTACCAGTCGCTGTTATTATTCCTGTAGTTGTTGCAATGGCGACGCTAGAGAGATCTGTAGTAGCAGGTGGCAAGGTAATTCCGAGCGAAGCTGCATTGTCGCAAGAAGCAATTGCTCCGGTTTCCTGCAAACATAAAGCCATTGCGGTTTTAACGGCATTAGTCGCAGAAATGACATTCGACATTCTCGATTTAACAACATAGTCTTTATATGCTGGGATTGCCACCGCAGCCAAAATACCAATGATCGCGACAACGATCATCAATTCGATCAGCGTAAAGCCGCGCTGTGCACTTCGCATCATTTTCATTGATTTCATTTGCTTCTCCCCTTTGGAAAGTAGGCAGCCTATCTGCCTTGAAGTTCTTATCAGCAATGACTATGCCAAGTCTTTTTTCTGCCACTAAGGCCCGTCGCCTTCAATCATCGCCAATTTTCACAACAGTTTTGACATTTTTTGTCAGTCTTCTCGCGAATTATTGTCATGTTGACGCGTTGAGTCGACCATTTCGATTGAATGAGGACTAAACTTGTTTGGCGATTTTTCCTGAATAAGAAATCGCATCTGCGTCCCGAACAAATCAATCAGGTCATTATTCGTTATGCTTCTGGGATTCCTTCCGAGCGGCTCACCATTGACTGACATGCCAGCGGTTCCTTCTACATTGGTGAGGTAGTAGCCTCCCAAGCTGCATGCAATTACTGCGATCTGCATTGGTGGATGACCAAGAGTCGTCAGCACTTTTGTTAATCTCATTTCCTTGCCTGTACTGGGACCGTTTAACACCCTGATAAGAACGATTCCATTTGCATCATCAGTCGAATGAGACGGTGTATCAGAGGCATACCGATAAGGACGGCTTTCTTTTTTTTCGGCAGTCGCAATATAGAAAGCATGATAGCCTGCCACACTCACCACATCCCCGTCCCGCAAAAAGTGCTTTTTTACGGGCTGGCCATTCACCTGTGTACCATTCGTGCTGTTCAAATCTTCGAGAAAAGAGTCATTGTCGACCGTAACAATCACCGCATGCTCGGCGCTGATCGCCCTATCGTCAATGACAATATCGTTATGCGGGCTACGGCCGATCGTAATGCGTTCCTGCACAAGCACGATTTCCCGAAGCACGGCGTCTCCCATTGAAAGAACGATTTTTGCCATTTTTATTTGCGCCTTAGCTTTCCATTACACCTTGCTTCATCCAGCGCACCATTCGCCTGAATAGTCCATCGGTTTCCACGATATGACGATGAACCATGATTAAAATCACCGAAATGTTGTCATGACCGCCTTTGACGTTTGCCTGTCGCACCAACATGCTGCAGGCGGCTTCGGGCGATGGCAGGTAATTCATCAAGATGTAAATGATTTCTTCGACGGCAAGCACGTCGTACAAGCCGCCTGAGCATAACAAATAAATATCTCCCGGTTCGGTGTGATGATCATGGATTTCGACTTCGATGTACGAACCTACACCAACAGCGCGGGCGATCAAATTCTTGCGCTCACGGTGCCTGCATAGGCTGAGCGGCCGCTGAACGCGGTCCAGGCACTCTTCGAGGGCGACTTTCAATACAGATGCGCGATACTGCTTGCTACCTCGCCCGCGTTGTAGTCCCCCTGCCGTCGGCGGCAATGCCGTACTCCGGACTAACCGCCGCGGAATCTTCATTGTGTGGCCGCACCATGCCGGTGTCGGTGAGTGCAGCGGTAATCCCCCCGGAAATTAAGCGGCATTGAAAGTAGAATTTTCTCTAATCCAA
>CBIHNU010000044.1:0-33025 GCA_966211585.1 uncultured Noviherbaspirillum sp.
GTATTGCACCCGGCCGCTGTATCGCCAAGGGCGCGGCCGGGCGGGGACGGATAAAACCCCACGCGCCCCCCCATCCGGCGTGGGGGGGCCGAAACGGCAGGTCCGGGCACGATCAGCGGCTCAATGGCCTTTCACCCGCTCCGCGCCGTAGCGCACCGCATCCTTGACCTTGTCCCACGCGCTTTCCGGATGCTGGGTTTCCCATTCGCTGCGCACGTCGGGTTCGACATCCGACCAGCGGTAGTTGCGGAAGCGTTCGCTGCCGCCGAGGTTGGCGCCGTAACGGTAGGCGGCGTCATAGTCCTCGTAGCGTCCGCCCGACTGGCCATAGGCGTTCTGCCAGTGGCTGCGGAAGTCGCGATCGTCGATCGTCGCGCTGGTGTCGGCGAAATCGCTACCCGCTGCCGTGTTGCGGCTGGTGCCAGTGGCGTCCGCGCCGAGCTGCTCCACCTCGACATCGGTCCTGCGCACGGTGTCCTTGATGTTCGCGGTTTCCTGTGACACCTCCTTGCCCACCACCACTTCTTCGACCACGTGCGCGGTCTTCGACACCACCGGTTCTTCCGCCATTTCGCGCAGCTCGACCGTTCCTTCCTTGAACGCCGCCATATCGGCTTCGCTGGCCGGCTCGTCGACTGCATGGCGTTCGACCTTCACGTGCTCCTGACGCAATTGCACCGCTTCCTCGACCGGTTTTTCCTGCACGCGCTGGTAGACGCGCACGCCGCCGCGCTGCACTTCGCGTTTGCCGACCTTCAACTCTTCCTCGACCACCGGGAAAGTGGAGCTGCCTTCGGTGCGCTGATCGGCGCTGACATTCTGCGCGGTGCCCGAGGTCGTGCCTTGCGTTGCGGCCGCAGTCCCGGTGGCCGCTGTGCCAGTGGCAGTGCCATAGGTGCTGCGCTCACGCGCGATCTCCTCATCGCTCAGCCGCGGCGCCGACACATCGTAGCCGGTCCAGCCCTGGGTGCGCCAGTGCGCGGACCGCTCGTCGATATCGATCGGATCGTGCCGGTTCATGATTTCGGTGGCGCGCTCGCGCTGCTCGTCGCTGGCGGCGTCGACCGCCAGCACGCAGCCGCCGCGCCGCACCGCTTCCGCATAGACATCGTGATGCTCATGGCGCTCGTGTTCTTCCAGGCCGAACAGCGAACGGAAGAAATGGCCGATGCCATGTTCCCGCGGCAGCTCTTCTGTTGTGGTGGCGGTGGCTTGCTCGCTGCCGGACGGTTCCGGATTCAGGCGCACGTCCGAACGGGAAAAGCCGCTGGACAACAATTCATTCATCGCACTTTCCGCCTGCGCGTAGCTGTCATACACGCCAATTACGGTATTTTCCATGATCTGTCTCTCCTGTAAGCATGATTGACCGGCGTCTCCGCCGGGTTTGCCGAGGTACATCGCGTAACCGGAGCGGCATACGTGTGCATACGCCATGCCTGTGTTACGACACCGTATTACGACGATGTCCTGTTTCCTTCATCGAAACGCTCCACCGTTACCTGCTCCGATTTCAGCGTGACGCTTTGCGGCGCATGCACCGGGCGCCGCAGCCGCGTGATCCGCACTTCTTCCTTCAGCAGCAACTGCTTCTGCACCACCAGCACCTCTTCCAGCACCGGCACCACCAGCGTGTCGCCTTCGTAACGGATGTGCGGCGGCGCGTCGGCCACGACCTGTCCGACCGCAACATGTTCGATCGCCAGTTCATCGCGCAGCAGCGGCAGATCGACCATTTTTTCCTGTTCGCTGACGCTCTTGCGCAGCCGCACGCCGCGCCCGGTATCGACCACACGGCTGTCGACCCGCAGCGCTTCCTCCACGACAGGCAAACGCAGTTGCGTCTGGCTGCCGCTGTCCGATTCATCCGGGACGGCGACACTGAACGGCAGCCGGTAACTGCCATCCGCCTGCGCCGTCAGCAATGCGGCCGGCACCCGCATTTCGGTACCGCCGGCGAGCCGGATCGCGGCCTGGAGTTCCCCGTCGGCCAGCACCGCCGAAATGATGCTTGCCGGGCGGCCCGCAGCGTCCGTCACATGGGCACCGACCAGACGCTCCGCCTGTGCCCGCGCGTCGCGATCTTCGGAATTGTTCGACATGCACTTGCCTTGTTCGGTTCGGATCAAAGGACGGCCGTTGTATGCAAGTTGCGGACCGGTGCGGCGCGTGCCGCGGGCTGGCGAACCGGGATGGATCGGTCGCCGTTTTTACCGGACTTGCGGAAAAAATTACATCCGCGCGGTACGGCCAACATGCGCCGAACTAATCGAACCACCGGCAATCTCACCGCTATCGTTGATTCGCTTTTCAGCAAGGAGGCGTTTGTGAGCACCATTATTGCGGGATTGTTCCAGCAACAATCGGAGGCGGATGACGCCGTCGAGGAGCTGCTGCGCGCCGGTTTCGGCCGCGCGCAGGTTTCCAGTTTTTACGTCAATCCGGTCGGCTTGCGCGATGTGCCGGCGGGCAAATCGCCGGGGGCGAAGGAATCCGACCGCGGCGTCGCGATGGGCGCGGTGACCGGCGGCGCGGTGGGTGCCGCGGTCGCACCGTTCCTCGGGCCGGTCGGCGCGATTACCGGCGGGCTGGTGGGCGCGCATGTCGGCGGACTGGCTGGCAGCATGTCGAAGATGAAGGAGCCGGGCGATACCGGCGAACACGGCGAAGACCCCGAGAACGCCGCGCCCTTGCGCCACTCCGGCATGATGGTCGCAATCGGCGTCGACGACCGCGAACATGAAGACCGCGCGATCAATGTATTGCGCTCGCGCGGCGCGGCCGATCTCGAACGCACGCAGGGCAGCATCGTCGACGGCGACTGGAACGACTTCGATCCGGTCGCACCGCCGGCACTGATCGAGAATCCGCCGGAACAGTCGCCGGCCAGCGGGCCGAACCAGCGCAGATGAGCAGGCTGGACTGAGCGCCGCAGAATCACCGTGCCGGGACGCGTGGCGCACTGCGCGTCCCGGCGCTTCTTTACCAGTTTGATCCGCGATTGCACCGCCTTGTCCTTGTGCACGCGGCTTTGCTGCGTCCGCGACAAGACAAGTGCTTGCGCATGACTGCGGACAACCCTTCTGTCAATAATCCAGAGCGATATGACGGCGACACGGAATCGGTGGGAAGCCATTCGATCCATAGCGCCATGGACTGCTTCATATTCCGTGGGGTGATGCCGTTCCGCGCTCACCGCGATCCATGGCCGAAGAGGGGTTGCACATAATTTCATTAATATTGCACATCCGTTCAAACTCCCGTATATTCGTCTCTGGCAATACACGGCAATGGCGTCATGCCTGCCGTCGAACTGCGCGCCCACGCGCCCTGAACGAAAAGAGGAGACCTCATGAATTTCCATTTCAAACCCCTGGCTGCCGCCACGCTGCTGATGGCAATGACGGCCTCCGCCCATGCCGTCACCGAGGTGACCTGGTGGTATTCGAACACCGGCGCGCTGAGCGACCGCATCCAGGCCATGACGCAACAGTTCAACGAGAGCCAGAAAGATTACAGGGTCAAGGCGATCTACAAGGGCGGTTATGACGAATCGATGTCGGCCGCGATTGCCGCCTACCGTGCCGGCAACGCGCCGAACATCCTGCAGGTGTTCGAAGTCGGCACCGCGACGATGATGCATGCCAAAGGCGCGATCGTTTCGGTCACCAAGCTGATGAAGGATGCGGGCGAGAAATTCGACCCGAAGGCCTACGTGCCGGCCGTGGCCAGCTATTACACGTCCGAAAGGGGCGAGATGATGTCGCTGCCGTTCAACAGCTCGACCACCGTCTTTTATTACAACAAGGACAAGTTCGAGAAGGCCGGGCTGGACCCGGACAAGCCGCCCGTCACCTGGGAAGACGTGGTGTCGGCCGCCGCCAAGCTGAAGGCCAGCGGCGAAAGCTGCCCGTACACCACCGCGTGGCAGTCATGGGTGCATCTGGAAAGCTTCTCGGCCTGGCACAACGTCGAATTCGCCAGCAAGGGCAACGGCATGGGCGGCCTCGACACGCGGCTGAAATTCAACAGCCCGTTGCACGTGCGCCATATCAACAACCTGGCGAACTGGGCCAGGCAGGGTTATTTCGTGTATGCCGGCCGCAAGACCGAAGGCGATGCGAAATTCTATTCCGGCGCCTGCGCGATGCTGACTTCGTCCAGCGCGACCTACGGCAACGTCGTGAAGAACGCGAAGTTCAAGTTCGGCGTGGCGCAGCTGCCCTACTATCCGGACGTTCCCGGCGCGCCGCAGAATACCGTGATCGGCGGCGCTTCGCTGTGGGCCATGAGCGGCAAGACGAAGGAAGAATACAAGGCAGTCGCGAGTTTCTTCAAGTTTCTGTCGCAGCCTGAAGTGCAGGCGGAATGGCACCAGGGCACCGGCTACCTGCCGGCCACCACCGCCGCCTACAAGCTGACCAAGGATTCCGGTTTCTACGAAAAGCATCCGGGCACCGACGTGTCGGTGCAGCAGATGATCGTGAAGACCACGAACAAGTCGCGCGGCATCCGCCTCGGCAATTTCGTGCAGATTCGTGGCATCATCGACGAAGAACTGGAAGGCGTCTGGTCCGGCAAGAAGACTGCGAAAGAAGCGCTGGACAACGCGGTCAGCCGCGGCAACGAACAGCTGGTGCGGTTTGAAAAGGCAAACAAGTAATAAGTAATCCGGGGCGAATCTCGGGTGCGTGCGGCGACCGGCCGCACGCCGTCCGCCGCGCCCGCTCGCACTTTCGCTTTCGCGACAATATATAGTCATCATGGAAAAACGCGCCCGCTTCAAGTCCGCCTGGCTGCCGTATGCCCTCGTGGCGCCGCAGATCATCGTGTCGGTACTGTTCTTCTTCTGGCCCGCGGCCGAAGCCCTGTACCAGTCGGTGCTGCTGCAGGATGCGTTCGGCATATCGTCGCAGTTCGTCTGGCTGGACAATTTCCGCGACCTGCTCCATGACGGCAGTTATATCGAATCGTTCAAGACCACCGCCGTTTTTTCGATCAGCGTCGCCGTCACCGGCATGACGCTTTCGCTGATCCTCGCGGCCTTCGCCGATCGCGTGGTGAAGGGCTCGGCGTTCTACCGGACCTTCCTGATCTGGCCGTACGCGGTGTCGCCGGTGGTCGTCGGCGTGCTGTGGATGTTCATGCTCAGTCCCACGCTCGGCATCATTTCCCATGCGTTGCGGCACGTCGGCATCGAATGGGACAGCATACTCAACGGCCGGCACGCGATGATCCTGATCATCGTCGCGGCGGTGTGGAAGCAGCTCAGCTACAACTTCCTGTTCTTTCTCGCCGGCCTGCAGTCGATCCCGAAATCGCTGATCGAAGCGGCGGCGATCGATGGCGCGGGGCCGGTGCGGCGCTTCTTCAGCATCGTCTTCCCGCTGCTGTCGCCGACCACGTTCTTCCTGCTGGTGATGAATGTCGTCTACGCGTTCTTCGATACCTTCGGCATCATCGAAGCCACCACCCAGGGCGGCCCGGGCAAGGATACCGAGATCCTGGTGTACAAGGTGTTCTACGACGGCTTCAAGGGCGGCGATCTCGGCAGTTCGGCCGCGCAGTCGGTGATCCTGATGGCGGTCGTGGTCACGCTCACGGTCGCGCAGTTCAAGTACGTCGAACGGAAGGTGCAATATTCATGACCACTTCAGCGGCGATTTTTCCGCGCTCGATAAAGAACACGTCCCAATACAGGCTTGCACAACATGATTGAACGTCGGCCTATCCTGGATCTGATCGGCCACCTGGTGCTGATCTGCGGCGTCGCGCTGGTCGCGTTTCCGCTGTATATCGCCTTCGTGGCCAGCACGCAGACGGCAGAGCAGGCTTCGGCCGCGCCGATCTCGCTGATACCGGGCACGCAGCTGGTCCACAACTACGTGCAGGTATTCGTCAACGGCTCATCCGGCCACGTCGACGTGGCATCGATCGGCCGCATGATGTGGGTCAGCCTGGTGTCCGCGCTCGGCATCGCGTTCGGCAAGATCTCGATCTCGATGCTGTCGGCGTTCGCGCTGGTGTATTTCCGCTTCCCCGGCCGCAACCTGTTCTTCTGGATGATCTTCCTGACGCTGATGCTGCCGGTCGAGGTGCGCATTTCACCGACCTACCAGGTGGTGTCCGATCTCGGCATGCTGAACACGTATGCCGGACTGACGATTCCGCTGATCGCGTCGGCCACCGCGACCTTCCTGTTCCGGCAGTTCTTCCTGACCGTGCCGGAAGAGTTGGCCGAGGCGGCGCGCATCGACGGCGCCGGGCCGCTGCGCTTCTTCAAGGACGTGCTGTGGCCGCTGTCGCGCACCAACATCCTGGCGCTGTTCGTCATCATGTTCATCTATGGCTGGAACCAGTACCTGTGGCCGTTGCTGGCCGCGAGCGACCAGAACATGTACCCGATCGGCATCGGCATCAAGCGGCTGATATCGGGCGGCGATTCGGCGGTCGACTGGAACGTGGTGATGGCGACGCTGGTGCTGGCAATGCTGCCGCCCGGCCTGGTCGTGGTACTGATGCAGAAATGGTTCGTCAAAGGGCTGGTCGATTCCGAGAAATGATATGGCACAAGTTCATCTGAAAAACATCACCAAGACGTATGGCAGCGGCACCAAGGCGGTCGCCGTCATCCACGGCATTTCGATCGACATCGCGGACGGCGAATTCATCGTGATGGTCGGCCCGTCCGGCTGCGGCAAGTCGACGCTGCTGCGGATGGTTGCGGGCCTGGAAGAAATCACCGGCGGCGACATCGTGATCGGCGACCGCGTGGTCAACCAGCTCGAACCGAAGGATCGCGATATCGCGATGGTGTTCCAGAACTATGCGCTGTATCCGCATATGAGCGTGTACCAGAACATGGCGTACGGGCTGAAGATCCGGCGCTTCTCCAAGAGCGACATCGAGCAGCGCGTGCAGAAGGCGGCAAAGATCCTGGAACTCGGCGCGCTGCTGCAGCGCACGCCGCGTCAGCTGTCCGGCGGCCAGCGCCAGCGGGTCGCGATGGGACGCGCGATCGTGCGCGAACCGGCGGTATTCCTGTTCGACGAACCGTTGTCCAATCTCGACGCCAAGCTGCGCGTGCAGATGCGGCTGGAAATCCAGAAGATGCATCGTGCGCTCGGCACCACCAGCCTGTATGTGACGCATGACCAGGTCGAGGCGATGACGCTCGGCCAGCGCATGATCGTGATGAATGCCGGCCGCGCCGAACAGATCGGCACGCCGGCAGAGGTCTACGACAAGCCGGCGACCACTTTCGTCGCCGGCTTCATCGGCTCGCCGCCGATGAATCTGCTGAACGGCCGCATGGCCGGCGACGGCAGCCGCTTCGAACTCGGCCACGGCGGCGGCGTGACGCTGCCGGTGGGCAGTGCGGCGCCGGCCGGACGCGAATGCATCCTGGGCCTGCGGCCGGAACATCTGGTGATCGGGCAGCCCGGCATCGCGATGACGATCGAAATGGTCGAGGCGCTCGGCGCGGATCTGCTGGTGCATGCACAGGCGGGCGGCCAATCGCTGGTGGTGCGCGCGCCCGCCGCGACCCGGGTCGGCGTCGGCGAGCAGGTGACGGCCGGATTCGACGCGACCTGCGTGCACTGGTTCGACGCGCAGACCCGGCAACGGATCAATTGATTTCAATCCGCACGGCTGGTGCGAACGGCATACCCTTCGAGGACCCGATGCAAAATCCGGCACGACATTTGATCCTGGCTGCGGGCGCACTCGTATGCGCCTGCACGTTCGGCGGCGCGGCCGCAGCCGACCCGCTCGGTACCAGGCCGCAACACATCACCGGCGATCCGACCGAGGCGCCGAACAGCCAGGCGATCGGCGCGCGCATCTGGGCGCCCGGCATTGACGACGGCTATGTACCGCAGGGCATCAGCTTCGCCGATGGCCATGTGCTGGTATCGAGCTATCGGAGCGATGATCCGAAAGTCGGCGGCGGGCCATGCCGCGTGTACAAGGTCGATCCGCGCAGCGGCCGCTCCGACGGTCAGTTCGATATGCCGGAAGCTTGCCGGCACGCGGGCGGCATCGTCTACGCGGGCAAGGGCGTGCTGATCGTCGCCGACACGCGCCGGCTGTACAAGATCGACATGGCGCGGGCGTTCGCCGACGGCAACACCGACGCCGCGCTGCTCGGCACCATCAGCCTGGCCGGCGAGGTGAAAGGCTCGTTCGTCGATTTTCATGATGACGCCATCCTGGTCGGATCGTATGACAAGGACGCATCCAAAGCGAAGGCGTTTTTCCTGCCTTATCAATTGTTCGACAGCCACGAACCGGTGGTCGTCGACGAGCATGCGGCGATCCGTTGCTTCCCGATCGGCGCGCTGGCGCAGGGCGCCGCGTTCGACGCGCAGGGTTATCTGTGGCTGGCGTTCAGCAACAGCAAGCAGGGCCTGTTGCGGAAACTCGACCCGGTGTCCGGCAAGGTGCTGGCGCAGTATGCGATGGTCAATGGCATTGAAGATATCGGTTTCGATCCGCAGGGCCGGTTGTGGGCGGTATCCGAAGCCGGCTCACGGCGCTGGTCGACGTGGTCGACCGTGTTCCCGATCGTATTTGAAATGGATGTCGACCAGCTGCGGTAAGCGACACGTTCCGGCCGTGCGCGGCGCTTGTGTTGCTTGACTCTTCGCCTATTGTGATTTATTTAAGAAGGCGCCTGCCGGTGCGCGAATCGGGTTCGCACCGGGGCTATTTACCGGCATTGCACGCGTGCAGTGTTCCTTCCAATATCTGTCGCACACAAGGCGGAGCTCGATATGAGTTCGATTATGCAAACTGACATCCCGGCCCCGCCGGCCGACGAATCAGACCTGTTCACCAACGCGATCACCGTCGCGCGTCTCTACTATTACCAGGAAATGACGACGACCGACATTGCGCGCGAGCTGAAGCTGTCGCGCTCGAAGGTATCGCGCCTGCTCAGTTTCGCGCGCGACAACGGCCTGGTGGAAATCCATATCCATGATCCGCGCGAGCATTCGAAGCAGCTCGAATCGCTGCTGAAGGAACGCTTCGGGCTGCAGCGCGCGCAGGTGGTGTCGGTGCCGGAGACCGCGGGCGAACAGGAGTGGCTGCAAC
The DNA here is from genome assembly GCA_966211585.1 of uncultured Noviherbaspirillum sp. Classification (GTDB taxonomy): domain Bacteria; phylum Pseudomonadota; class Gammaproteobacteria; order Burkholderiales; family Burkholderiaceae_D; genus Noviherbaspirillum. The sequence continues at coordinate 9,100 of CBIHNU010000044.1, forward strand.
GCGTCGCCAGCCATGCGGCGGCTTATCTGAACACGGTAGTCGCGTCGAACATGGTGATCGGCCTGGCCTGGGGCAATACCGTCAATGCGATCGTCTCGCGCCTGACGCCGAAAGCCACCGTCAACGTCGATGTGGTGCAGCTGAACGGCTCCGGCACCGCGCAGAGCATGACCAACGCATTCAGCAGCGAAATCATCATGCAGTTCGCGGCCAACTATGATGCGCGGCCGCAGCCGTTCCCGGTGCCGGCCTTCTTCGAATATCCGGAAACCAAGACTGCGCTGTGGCGCGAACGCAGCGTGCGGCGCCTGCTGGATCTGCAGCAGCGATCGGACATCATGCTGTTCAGCCTGGGCGCGTTCTCGGCCACCATCCCGAGCCAGATCCACAGCGGCGGCTATCTCGAACCGCAAGATCTCGAATCGGTGATCGCCGACGGCGTGGTGGGCGACATCGCCACCGTATTTTTCCGCGCCGACGGCAGCTACAGCGACATCGCGCTGAACGCGCGCACCAGCGGGCCCGACCTGGCGCTGTTCCGCCGGGTGAAGCATTCGATCTGCGTGGCGTCCGGCCTGGGCAAGATCGACGCGATTCGCGCGGCGCTGCGCGGCGGCTTCATGAATGAACTGATCATCGACGAACCATCGGCGCGGCTGCTGCTGTCGAGCACGCCGTCCGGCACCTGAACTCGACTTTTTCCGACCAACCCGATTATTCCTGCACCGTCATGTGGCCTTTCCCCAGAATCATTGCGCACCGCGGCGGCGGCACGCTCGCTCCTGAAAACACCCTTGCCGCGATGCGTTGCGGCCTCGCACACGGCTTTCGCGCCGTTGAATTCGATGTGATGCTGTCCGGCGACGGCGTTCCGGTGCTGATGCACGATCCGGTTTTCGGGCGCACCGTCGCCGCCGCCGGCGGCGTGGCCACATCCACCGCTGCGCAACTGACGGCGATGGATGCAGGCTCGTGGTTCGACCCCCGCTTCGCCGGCGAAAAGGTGCCGACATTCCGCCAGGTGATCGACTTCTGCAATGAAAACGGTATCTGGATGAACGTCGAAATCAAGCCGTCACCCGGGTTTGCAACGGAGACCGGCCATGCCGCGGCAACATTGCTGAAGGAGTGCCTCGACCGGCGACCGGATGGCGGTGGCCTGATGCCCTTGTTTTCCTCGTTTTCGATGGACGCCTTGCTGGCAGCCAGGGAAGCCGCGCCCGAGATTCCGCGCGGTTTGCTGATCGGTTCGGTGCCCGCCGAATGGCAGACCTTGCTGAACGAGCTTGGCGCGATCGCGCTGCACACAAACCACAAGAACCTGACGCGCGAACAGGCGCAGGCGATCAGGGATGCGGGTTTCGGCGTGTTTTGCTATACGGTGGACGATCCGGCCCGTGCGCGCGAACTCCTGTCCTGGGGCGTGGATGCCTTTTGTACCGATCGCATCGATCTGATCGGTCCCGATTTTTCCTGAATATTTCTGAATTTTCCCGCGGGCCGCCACCCGGCGGCCCGCAGGCTATCTGGCGCCGAGTATGCGCTGCGCCACTTCGACAAATCCCGCGCCGCAGCGCTGGCGCGTCACGAATGCCGGCGGATGTTCGAGATTGCCGGCGAATGCGAGCACATTGGCGACACCGACCGCATTGGGGAAATAGCGGAACATCGGTTCGTCGTTCGGCGAGTCGCCGACAAACACATAGTCGTTGCGCGCCTGGTCGAGGTCGATGCCGTAACGCTCCTGCATGACGATGCGCGCCATCGTCAGCTTGTCGTAGTGGCCGAACCAGCCGTTGACGTGAATCGAGCTGACCTTGGCGGTCATGCCGGCCCCCGTCATCAGCGCCACGATCCGGTCCACGCTTTCGTGCGGCAACGGCGCCACGTCTTCGCAGAAATCGATGGCCAGATCGGTTGCACGACAGAACTGGTCGGATGCGAACGCACAGCCCGGCACCGCGGCGAGGATGCGTTCGGCCACTTGCTTCAGGCGCTGCGTATTTTTCGCGCGGGTTTCGGCATCCGCCAGGAAGCGCTGGCGCAGCTTGTGCGCAATGGTGTCGTAATAAAAATAGAACGCGCCGTTTTCGCCAACCACCGCATCGACCGGCCACATCCGGCCGATGTGGTCGCACCATCCCGCCGGTCTTCCGGTAATCGGAATCACGTTCACACCTGCGTCCCGCAGGTTTTCCAGCGCGGTATAGGCGGCAGCGGGCAACTTGCCTTCGGTGGTCAGCGTATCGTCGATATCGACGAAAACGCCCTTGACGCCGGACAGCACGGCGTCGGACAAATCATTCAATGGGCGCATAAAGAGCGAGGGCCAGGGATAAAAAGGGGCGGGAATGCCGGGCAACGGCGACTTATGCCACCGCCCGCGATGGCTGTAGTTCGCGGGCAAGAAAGTCATGGAAGTCCTTGCGCTGCCGTTGCGTCATGTGCAGGCCGGCCTTGGTGCGACGCCACAGGATGTCGTCGGTCTCGCCTACCCATTCATGCGCAATCAGGTAGCGCACTTCGCGCTCGTACAGCCCGCCGCCGAAATGCCGTCCCAGGTCTTCGATGCCGTAGGACTGGCACAGCACGTCGAACGCCAGCGTTCCATGCCGCCGCATCAGGCTGGTCAGCAGCGCCGGCGGCAATTGCGGATAACGTTTCGCCAGGCGCTTGAGCAGCGCCGGCTGCCCGCCTTCCAGCTTTCCGCCGGGGAGCGGTTCGTCGCCGGTCCAGCTGCCCGGCCGGGAGCCGAGCCACGGCTGCAGCTTTTCCAGCGCTGCTTCGGCGAGCTTGCGGTAGGTCGTGATCTTGCCGCCGAAGATGGACAGTTGCGGAACGTTCTGGCCGCCGTCGTCGAGTACCAGCGTGTAGTCGCGCGTCACCGCCGACGGATCGTCGACACCGTTGTCGTACAGTGGACGCACGCCGCTGTAGCTCCAGACCACCATCTCCGGCGTGACCGGGCGCCGGGTGTAGCGGCTTACCGAGGCGCAGAGATAATCGATCTCGGCCGGACTGATTGCCGCGCCGTCGCCAACCGCCTCCACCACCACGTCGGTGGTGCCGATCAGCGTGAAATCCTGTTCATACGGGATCATGAAAATGATGCGCTTGCCGGTATCCTGCACGATGTACGCATGCTCGCCTTCGAACAGCCTGGGCACGACGATATGGCTGCCCTTCACCAGCCGCACGCTGGCTGCGCTATCGTTGCGGCCGAGCGTACCGGCCACCTGGCCGACCCACGGACCGGCGGCATTGACCAGCATGCGCGCGCGGATCGGCCGCGTTTCGCCGCTGCGCCGGTCTTCCAGCCGGGCATGCCAGACGCCTTCGTTGCGTTCCGCGCCGGCGAAGCGCGTGCGCGGCAGGATCGTCGCGCCGTGCTCGGCGGCCGAACGCAGATTGAGTATCACGAGCCGGGCATCATCAACCCAGGCGTCCGAATAGAGGAAACCCTTGCGGTATTCCGGTTTCAGTCCCGCGCCATACGGCGTGTCGAGCAGCCGTATGCCTTTCGATTTCGGCAGCGTGGTCCGGCCGCCGAGACGGTCGTACAGGAACAGGCCGAGCCGGATCATCCACGCCGGGCGCAAGCCTTTTGCATGCGGCATCACGAACCGCAATGGCCGCGCAATGTGGGGCGCAATCCCGAGCAGGACTTCGCGCTCGGCGAGCGCTTCGGCCACCAGCCTGAATTCGTAATACTCCAGATAGCGCAGGCCGCCGTGAATCAGCTTGGTGCTGGCGGATGAAGTGGCGCCGGCAAAATCGTTTTGCTCGCATAGCGCAACGGACAGGCCGCGTCCTGCCGCATCGCGCGCGATGCCGGCGCCATTGATGCCGCCACCGACGACAAGCAGATCAACTTCTGTTGGGACTCGCATATTGGTGTTCTCAGGTTTCTGTTTGCTTGCTATTTGCTTGCCGACCAGCAATTTTTGGCTTGCGTGCACACTTGCTCAGCAGCTCTGAATAGATGTAACTATAAAGCGCAATGCACATTTGTGCAATGCATTTGAGAATATGTGCATTGCGATGCAATACTGATGCCAAGCCAGGCCAGGCACAAAACCCTTGTTGCATTCCAAAACGAAAGCGAATACATTGCACATATGTGCAGATATATTGAGCAATCGTTCAACGAACGTTGAGTTCATCCGTTTCACAAAAAATAAAGAAAGAAGGAGACCCTCGATGGCAGAGATCACTCTGCAGGGCGTCACGAAAAACTGGAGGTCCGCCCAAGCGGTGAAGGGCATCGATTTCCATGTCCGGGCGGGCAGTTTTGCGGTGCTTCTCGGCCCCTCCGGCTGCGGCAAATCGACCACGCTGCGCCTGATTTCCGGGCTCGACAAACCGTCATCGGGCCGCATCCATATCGGCGGGCGCGACGTCACGCATCTGCCACCGGCGCAGCGCAAGATCGCGATGGTGTTCCAGTCGTATGCGCTGTTCCCGCACCTGAACGTGCGCGACAACATCCTGTTCGGCGTGCGGGTGCGCAAGGAGCCGGCGAAGGATTTCGATGCGCGACTGAAGCGCGTGGCCGACATCCTCGGCCTGGCCCATCTGCTCGACCGGCGCCCGAGCCAGCTCTCCGGCGGCCAGCAACAGCGGGTCGCGCTGGGGCGCGCGATCATCGCCGAAACCCCGGTATGCCTGATGGATGAACCGCTTTCCAATCTCGATGCGCAGCTGCGCCAGGAAATGCGGCGCGAACTGCGCGCGCTGCAGCAGCAGCTCGGCATCACCATGGTCTATGTGACGCACGACCAGACCGAAGCGATGAGCATGGCCGACCAGGTGATCCTGCTGCGGGACGGCCATATCGAGCAGAACTCGCCGCCGGCGGAACTCTATGCGCAGCCGGCGTCGGTGTTCGCGGCGCGTTTCATCGGCACGCCGCCGATGAACATCCTGCCGCTGGTGAACGGCGCCGGCGGCATGGTCGTCGACGGCTGCGCCGGGCCTGCCGTCTGCGCTGCGCAGCCGGGAAAGCTGCAGCTCGGGGTGCGCCCGGAATATATCCGCATCGTCGAGCGCGGCGTGGAAGCGAAGGTCCGGCATATCGAATATTTCGGCGCTGACACCATTGTCGGCGCGACCATCGGAAATGCCCCATTGCTGGTGCGTGCACCGGGACAGCTTGCACTGGCGCCCGACAGTCTGATCCAGCTCGGCTGGGATACGAAGGAGCAGTATTTTTTTGACGCCGAAACGGGCCTGCGGCGCAATCCTGCATAGACAGAAGCATGCCGGCCCATCATTTTTTCAAGGAGACAGAGATGCGCAGAACCCTGTTGAAAGCCGCCGCAAGTCTTGCGGTACTCGCCGCCGTCGGCGCGACGCCGGCATTTGCCGCCAATCCGGTGGAACTGACGTTCTACTACCCGGTCGCGGTCGGCGGCCCGGTCACGCACACGATCGACAGCATGGTCGCCGATTTTGAAAAGGAAAATCCGGATATCAAGATCAAGGCCGTCTATGCCGGCACCTACCAGGAAAGCCTGGTCAAGGCGCTGACCGCCTACAAGGGCGGCACGCCGCCGCAACTGGCGGTGCTGCTGTCGACCGACCTGTTCACGCTGATCGATGAAGACGCGATCGTCCCGGTCGACAAGCTGGCTTCCAGCGCGGACGACAAGAAATGGCTGGGCAGCTTTTTCAAGGGCTTCATGGACAACAGCCAGACCGGCGGCAAGACCTGGGGCATTCCGTTCCAGCGCTCCACCATCGTGATGTACTGGAACAAGTCCTTGTTCAAGGCGGCCGGGCTGAATCCCGACAAGGCGCCGGCGAGCTGGGCCGAGATGGTCGACTATGCGCACAAGCTGACCAGGACGGATGCCGGCGGCAACGTCACGCAATGGGGCATCAAGATTCCATCGACCGGATTCCCGTACTGGATGTTCCAGGCGCTGGCGACGCAGAACGACACGCTGCTGATGAACACCGCCGGCACCCAGACCTACTTCGACAAGCCGGGCGCGGTCGAGGCACTGCGTTACTGGGTCGACCTGGGCGCCAGGGAAAAGGTGGCGCCGCGCGGCGTCGTGGAATGGGGCACGACGCCCAAGGATTTCCTTGAGCAGAAGGCCGCAATGATCTGGACCACCACCGGCAACCTGACCAACATCCGGACCAATGCCACATTCCCGTTCGGCGTTGCAATGCTGCCCGCCCACAAGCACCGGGGCAGCCCGACCGGCGGCGGCAACTTCTATGTATTCAACAAGAGCACGCCGGAACAGCAGCAGGCGGCGATGCAGTTCATCCGCTGGACCACCCAGCCGCAGCGCGCCGCGCAATGGAGCATCGCCACCGGCTACGTGGCCACGCGTGGAGATGCATGGGACACACCGGAGATGAAGAAGTATGTGCAGGAAGTGCCGGCCGCGGCGGTCGCGCGCGACCAGCTGCAATACGGTGTCGCGGAGCTGTCCACGCACGACAACCAGCGCGTGACGAAGGCACTCAACGACGGCCTGCAGGCAGCGCTGACCGGCACCAAGACGCCGGAAGCCGCGCTCAAGGACGCGCAGCGCGAAGCCGACCGCATCCTGCGCGCCTCGCGGCACTGAGACGGGACCGGGCAGCGCCGGCACCCGCCGGGCGCTGCCCCCGCTGCGCCGCAACGATCGTAAAAGGCATTCGATGAACCGCTCGTCCCATTCCGTCATTCCCTGGTTGCTGCTGCTGCCGGCCATGGTGCTGCTGGTCGCGTTCACCCACTATCCGGCAGTCGCCACCCTCTGGCACAGCTTCCTTTCCACGCCCAAGGGTGCGCGGCCAGCGGTCTTCGTCGGTCTGGAAAACTATGCGCTGATGGTTGACGACCCGGTGTTCTGGCGCGCGCTGACGAACAACCTGTGGTTCGCGCTGTGGACGATTCCGCTGTCGATCGCGCTGGCGATCATGATGGCGCTCTGGGTCAGCGACCGGCTGGCCGGACGCGGCGCGTTGCGGCTGGCCTATTTCACGCCGACGGTATTGCCGATGATCGCGGTGGCCAACATCTGGCTGTTCTTCTACACGCCGCAATACGGCCTGCTCGAACAGGTGACGCACGCGCTCGGCCTGCCGTCGCACAATTGGCTGGGCAATCCGGACACGGTGCTCGGCGCGCTGATGGTGGTGGCGATCTGGAAGGAAGCCGGCTTCTTCATGATCTTCTACCTGGCCGCGCTGCAACAGATTTCGCCGACATTGGCGGAGGCCGCGGCGCTGGAAGGCGCATCGCGCTGGCAGTATTTCCGGCGCGTGCAGTTTCCGCTGCTGATGCCGACCACGCTGTTCGTGCTGATCAACGCGCTGATCAATTCGTTCCGGCTGGTCGACCATATCGTCGTGATGACCAAGGGCGGGCCGGACAATGCCAGCGCACTGCTGCTCTACTACATTTATGAAGTCGGTTTCAGTTTCTGGGATTCGGCCTATGCCGCCGCGCTCACGGTGGTGTTGCTGGCGCTGCTGGCGCTGATTGCCGTCATCAAATTCCGCATTCTTGACCGCAACACCCACTACCAATGAAACCGATCGATCCTTTCGGCGGCCGCAGCCGCGTGCTGGAAACGAGCGCCGCCTGGGTGCTCGGGATACTGTGGCTGCTGCCGCTGATCTACGCGATATGGACCGCCTTCCATCCGGCGCAGTTCGCCACCCGGCTGGAACTGGGCGCGCCGCTGACGCTGCAGAATTTCGCCAACGCATGGGACGCGGCGCCGTTCGCCCGCTATTTCCTCAACACCTTCCTGCTCGTGACCATGATCCTGGCCGCGCAACTGGTGCTGGCGACCATGGCCGCGTATGCGTTTGCGCGCTACCAGTTCCGCGGCAGCGGCATCATGTTCATGCTGGTGCTGATGCAGCTGATGGTGATGCCGGACATGCTGATCGTCGAGAATTACAGCACCATGAACCTGCTCGGCCTGCGCGACACGATCCTGGCCATCGGCCTGCCGTATTTCGCGTCGGCATTCGGCATCTTCCTGTTGCGCCAGACCTTCAAGACCGTGCCGCGCGAACTCGATGAAGCGGCAACGATGGAGGGGGCGAGCGCGTTGCAAGTGCTGTGGAAAGTCTATGTCCCGCTGGCCAAGCCGGTGTACCTTGCATTTGGGCTGGTATCGGTCAGCACGCACTGGAACAATTTCCTGTGGCCGCTGATCGTGACCAACTCGGTCGAGTCGCGCCCGCTCACGGTCGGCCTGCAAATCTTTTCCTCGTCCGACCAGGGTGTCGACTGGTCGATCATTTCCGCGGCGACGCTGATGACCTCGGCGCCGCTGCTGATCGCATTCCTGCTGTTCCAGCGCCAGTTCGTGCAGTCGTTCATGCGGGCCGGCATCCGCTAGCGCCGCGAACAGACAGACACGGAATGGCCGGCAACGGCATGAAAAGGGCTATCTGACTATGCAACTCGTCACATGGAATATCCAATGGTCACGCGGTGTCGATGGCCGCGTCGATCCGGCGCGCATCGTGTCGGCCGCGCGCGAACTGGGCGACTTCGATGTGCTATGCCTGCAGGAAGTGGCGGCGAATTTTCCAGCGCTGGCCGGCAGCAGCGGGGAAAACCAGTTCCAGCTGTTCGCCAACCTGCTGCCGGATTTCACCGCGGTGCCGGTTGCCGGCGTCGACGTGCTGGCGGCAAACGGCGCTCGTGCGGCATTCGGCAACATGATCCTGTCGCGCTATCCGGTATTGCGCGTGCTGCGCCACCAGTTGCCGTGGCCGGTCGACCCGCACGTCATCAGCATGCCGCGCACGCTGCTGGAAGTCACGCTGGCGGCGCCGTCGGGCGCGCTGCGCGTGATGACCACCCACCTCGAATATCACTCGGACCTGCAGCGGCGCGCGCAGATCGAAGCGATTCGCGCGATCCATGCCCAGGCCTGCGCGCGGGCGGCGCACAGCCGCGCGCGCGGGGCCGCCGGCTCGCCCTACGAAGTGTTTGCGCAGCCGACACGCACGATCCTGACCGGCGACTTCAATTTCCGGCCGGAAGATCCGCTGCACGCACGATTGCAGCAAACAATCGACGCGGATACGCCGCGCCTGGTCGATACCTGGAAGCATCTGCACCCCGACGCCGCGCATCCGCACAACGTCGGCCTGTACGACCGTGAACAATGGCCGGCGCCGTTCACCTGCGACTTCATTTTTGCCAGTGCGGACCTGCTGCCGCAGGTGCGCGCGGTCCGGGTCGGCAGCGAGACGCAGGCTTCCGACCATCAGCCGCAATTGCTGGAACTGGCATGAACCGGCGCAGCGTTTCTGCGCGAATGTGCATGTATTTGATTCAATCCCATGTTAACGCTGCTTAACCTGTTATCCGCCCTCGCCTTGCTTATATGGGGCACGCATCTGGTGCGCACCGGCATATTGCGCGTGTACGGCGCGGAGTTGCGCCGCATATTGAGTACCAGCATCCGCCGGCGCAGCCTGGCCTTCCTCGCGGGGCTGGGTGTGACCAGCCTGGTCCAGAGCAGCAATGCGACCTCGGTCATCGTCTGTTCCTTCGTCGCGCAGGGCCTGATCAGTCTCGGGCCAGCGCTCGCCATCATGCTCGGTGCCGATGTCGGCACCGCACTGATGACCGGTGTGCTGAGCTTCGACCTGTCGTGGCTGTCGCCGCTGCTGATCTTCTGTGGCGTCATCGCACACCTGTCGCACAAGCAGAAGCCGAGCGGCCAGCTGGGGCGCGTGGCCATCGGCCTGGGCTTCATCATGCTGGCGCTGCAAATGATCGCGGCCGCGACCCGGCCGATGACCGAGGTGGCGGGAATCGACGTGCTGTTTTCCTCGCTCACCGGCGACGTGGTGCTCGACGCGCTGATCGGCGCGATCCTGGCGATCGCCACCTACTCCAGCCTGGCTGCGGTACTGCTGGCGGCGACGCTTGCGACCTCGGGCGTGATCTCGCTGAAGGTCGCGCTGTGCTTGGCGGTGGGCGCCAATCTGGGCAGCGGCGTGGTGGCGCTGCTGAGCGCCACCAGGCAAAACGCCGCGGGACGGCGCGTCGCGTTCGGCAGCCTGCTGTTCCGGCTCGCGGGCGCCGCCGTGATCCTGCCTTGCATGGATCTGCTGCAGCACAGGATCGCCGCGCTCGGTGTAACACCGAGTGCCGCGGTGGTGGGATTCCATGTCGTCTACAGCCTGGTCCGCTGCCTCGTTTTCCTGACGGCGACCGAGCCGATGGCACGCTTCTGCATGCGCACCATCCCCGACTCGGAACAGGACGAAAAACATGTCCGTCCCCGCTACCTCGACCAGAGCGCGGTCAATACGCCGACGCTGGCGCTCGCCAATGCCGCGCGCGAGGTGCTGCGGATCGGCGAAATCATCGAGAACATGCTGGACGGCCTGCTGATCGTGGTGCGCGACAACGACACCACCAGGGCACAGGAAGTGCGGCGACTCGACGACGACGTCGACAAGCTATACACCGAAGTCAAGATGTACCTGGCCGGCGTGTCGTGCCAGGTGCTGGATGAAAGCGAGGTGCGGCGCTGGACCGACATCATCACGCTGACGATCAACCTCGAACAGTCCGGCGACATCATCGAGCGCCTGGCGACCGATGTCGAAACCAAGAAAATCGCGCCGAAGCGCATGTTTTCCGAAGCCGGCATGAACGAAGTCATGGAAATGCATGCGCGGCTGGTGACCAGCCTGCAGCTCGGCATGTCGGTATTCCTGAACGGCGACGTGAAGAGCGCGCAGCGCCTGCTGGCCGAGAAGGAATCCTTCCGCGACCTGGAGCGCGCCTATGCGCAAACCCATCTGTTGCGGCTGGCCGGAAAAACCATGCAGAGCATCGAAACCAGCTCGTTGCACCTGGACCTGATCAGCGACATGAAGCGGCTGCATTCATTGTTCTGCTCGCCTGCCTATTCGGTGCTCGACAAGGCCGGCCTGCTGCGCCGGAGCCGGCTCAGCATCGACGAACAGGAAGTGCGGACCGGGTAAGAAAAACCTATCCGTCAATATGCGCAAGCAGCGGCAGATGGTCCGACGCGATGCGCGCCAGCGGCGTTGCATAGGCTTCCACATGCACTAGCCGGTGACGCGGCCGGATCCAGATGCGGTCGAGCGCGAACAGCGGATGCCGTGACGGAAAGGTGCGCGGCGCCGGTACTTCCTGGAAGTGCGATACCAGCGCACGCAACGAACTTCCCCACGCGAACCATTCGTTGATGTCGCCGAGCAGGATCACCGGCATCTCTTCGGTATCGAACGATTGCAGCAGGCGCCGGATCTGTTCGCGCCGCTCGGCGAAGCGCAAGCCGAGATGCGTTGCGACCACGCGCAGCAGATGGCCATGGCAATCGACATCGGCATCCACCGCGCCGCGCGGTTCGCGGCTGCCGAACGACAGGTCGATCGCGCGCATCGACAGGATCGGATAGCGGCTCAGCACCGCGTTGCCGAAACGCCGCTCGGGCCGGTCGCAGGCCGGGCCTTCGGCGGCGACATAGCCGGTTGCCTGCTGCAGCAGCGCCAGCACATTGGGCGTCTTGCTGCCGCCGAGCGGCACTTCCTGCAACGCAATGATGTCGGCGTTCATTTCGCGCAGCACATCGGCCACGCGTTCCGGCGCGAAGCGGCGGTCGCAGCCGACCGCGCCATGGATGTTATAGGTGGCGACCGTCAGCGGCCAGGGATCGGGATCGGGCGCGATCCGGTGCGGCGGAGGTGCGGTTGCCACCAGCGGTTCGGTCATGCCGCACGATCCTCCTTGTTCTTCAGCAAGCGCTGCAATCCGGCTGCGGTACCGATGATCAATGTCGCCACCAGCACCAGCACCGCGACGCTTCCGGGGCTCGGGTTGCGCACCGCTTCGGCTAGATGATGCACGAAGATGACCGTCATCGCGATGCCGGGCAACATGCCGAGCAGCGTGCCGATCAGGTAGTCGCGAAAGCGGATGTGCGATGCGCCGGCGACCACATTGACCACGGTGAACGGCGCGACCGGCAGCATGCGCAGCACCACCATCGCGAGGATGCCGCGCCGCGCGATGCGCTGGCTCAGCCGGTTGATGCGCGGCCCGACCAGCCGCTGCACCGTATCGCGCCCGAGCCGGTAGCCGCAACCATAAGTGACCGCCGCGCTCAGCAGCGTGCCGGCGATAGCGTACAGCATGCCCTGCACCGGTCCGAACACGATGCCGGTGACCGCGATCAGCAGCGTTACCGGCATCACCAGCAGGCCGGCGATCACGTAACCGCCGACCACCGCGATCGGCGTGAACGGCAGCGCTTCCAGATGCCGCGCCAGGGTCACCAGCGATGCGAGATTCACCCATTCGCGCAACGGCGTCCAGCGCCAGACCACCGCCAGCAGCGCCAGTCCGATGGCGAATGCGCCGACGCCGAGCAGCCGGCGCGGCAACGGCGTGCGTGATTCCTGCGGCACGAATTGCCGTACCAGCTCGTCCGGATCGATCGGCAGTTCGGGATCGAACAACGCCTGCTCGGGAATCAGCGCATCGAGCTCCGGCGTCGCCAGCGGCTCCATCCGGCACAGCGAGCGCTCCGACCGCTGCAAGGCTTCGACCGCGCGATGCAGGCTGCCCTGGCGTTCGATCTCTTGCTGTACCGCTTGCGGCGAAGTATCCAGGTGTTCGGCCAGCAGGCGGTTGCGCAACTGTGCAATCGCCGCGCGGATCCGGGCTTGCTCCGCGTCGCTGCCGGCGGCCTCGATGGTCAGGTTGCATTCGGTATCGAGCGCCATCGAGCGGTTGCTGAGATTGGCCGAGCCGATGCTGAACAAATCCTCATCGATCGCGAAGACCTTGCTGTGCACATTCAGGCATTGCGTCGTCATGCCGGGAATCTGCGGGCAAACCATACGATAGCGGTCGAAGCGGTCGGCGGCTTTCAGGCGTCGGTGCACGCGCGCACGCAGCACGCCCATGGTCGCCTGTTCCAGCCAGCCGCTTTGCGTGCGCGGCGACACGATCAGCACTTCCGGGCCGTCGGGTTCGTCGAGCCGCGCCGCCAGTGCATCGGCGATCAGGCCCGACGTGAAATACTGGTTCTCGAAAAACAGGATGCGTCGTGCCGCCGCGATCGCGTCGAGATGCAGCTGCCGCACTTCATGCACGCCGGCGCGGCCTTCGAACGCCGGTTCGGTGCGCGAGATCGCGACATCGATATCGGTCAGGTCGGGCGCGACGCCGGACGGCCATGGATCGAGCGCCGCATCGCACAGCGGCACCGCGTCGTGCCCGCCGGCGCGGCGCCAGCGCAGCCGCACCAGTTCGCCCAGTGCGCGCGCGGCAGCGCCGTCGACCATTGCCTGCACGTCATGGAACGGCGCATGCGGCTTGCCGTCGCTGTCGCGCCGCAATGGCGCGTCGGACGCGTGTTCCGGCGTGTCCCAGCGCGCCCGCGTCAGGTCGAGGCCGCCGACGAACGCGACGCTGTCATCGACCACCACCACCTTTTGATGATGCGACGCGCCGATCGGATGCTTCGCATCCATCCGGAACGACAGCCGCCGATGCGTGCGCCAGTCGAGCTTGTACGCCGGCAGCCATTCGCGCTCCAGCGCGTACAGCATCGCAAAATCCCAGTTCAGCACATACGCGCGCAACTCGGGACGCGACGCCACCACCTGATGCAGAAACTCGCCCAGCGGTTCCGGATAGCCATCGTGCGCGCCGCCGGGTATCAGCTGTGTGCGGCTGTCGATATCCCAGCTCAGGATGAAGACGCTGTGGCGCGCGTTGCGAATCGCGGCGCGTACCGCGCGAAAATAAGCGTCGGCGTCGACCAGCATACGGAAGCGCTGCACGTGTTCGATACGCCAGCAGTTATGGCCGGGCTGCAGCAGTCCGGCGGGCACGCGGCTGGATGGGCTCTGGGGTTCCTGCAAGACTGTGCTCACGGTGTCGGAAGGAAATAGGCTTATTCCCTTTCGACGCTGCACCGGCGGCTTAGTTTCTGTGAAATTGACAATCGGGCAATTCAGGAGCCCGACGCAGAATCGCACGTCGGGCAGGCATTTTCCTTTATCATGCCGTCAAGCAATAGCAAAAACCCAAGGACAGAACGACGTGTTGAAAATGGTCATCATCGACGGGAATGCGATCTCGCGCGATCTGCTGGCGAGTATCCTGACGAACGGCGGCCATGAAGTGGTCGGCGGTGCCAACACCAGCCCCGCCGGCATGGCGCGCATGATCAAGCTGCAACCGCAGGTGGTATGCATCGACATTGGCCACGCCGAGGAAGGCATGGCGCTGCTCGACATGCTGCGCGAGGCGTTGCCGAAGGTCGTGTTGTTCTTCGTCTCCGGCAAGCTCGACGCGGCCGCGGTGCAGGATGCGCTTGCGCATGGCGCGCACGGGTTCATCGTGAAACCGTTCAACGCGACGTCGGTGCTGACCTCGATCCGCAATACGATCCTGAAACTTGCGCGGCAACACAAGGCGAACGCCTAGACGCTTCGCCCGCGGTGTCGGCCCGCAACTTCAGCCCGGACGTACCGGTGTCGTCGCGTCATCGCCGACCACCGTAGTCCACGGCCGCACCCGCCACGCGGTCACCAGGCCGTGCGCGACATACGGGTCGGCCGCGGCGAATGCTTCCGCCGGCGCCGGCGAATCACCGCGGAACAACAACAGTGCCTGCTCGACCGGATCGGCAAGCGCGCCGGCCAGCAACAGTTCGCCGCGCTCAACCGCCTGCCAGGCCAGCGCCAGATGCGCATCGCGATACTGGCCGCGCCGCGCCAGGTAATCGGGCGCGAGATCGTACATCAGCAGATAGTGCATGGCTTCTTCTCCCTATAGGCAATGACACGGCGGCGGCAGGGCCTGCCGCTCGTTCGGACAGTGTCTCAGATATCGACCGGGTCCACTTCGAGCGACCATTTCGCGCGCGTCCGGATCTCGCGCAGCGCCGCCATCCACACTTTGAGAAACGCCTGCAGCGCGGGGCGCGATGCCGACTCGACCAGCAGTTGTGCACGGTCGATGTTGGCCACGCGCGTCATCGTCATCGGGATCGGATCGTTGACGATGATGCCCGGATGATCGGCACAGGCCGCCGCCTGCTGCAGGAAATCGATCGCGATCTCCAGTTCTTTCGCTTCCGCGCGCAGCAGCGCCTGATACAGAAACGGCGGCAAGCCGGCTTGGCGCCGCTCTTCCAGCAAACTGTGGGCAAAGCTGTCGTAGTCGTGCGCCATCACCGCCGCATACAGCGGGTGCTGCGGATAACGGGTCTGGATCAGCACTTCGCTGGCGCTGCCGCCCTCCTTCTGCGCGGCACGGCCGGCGCGGCCGGCGACCTGCATCAGTTGCGCGAACAGCCGTTCGCCGGCGCGGTAATCGTGCGAGAACAGCGCAGTATCCGGGTTGAGCACGCCGACCAGCGTCAGGTTACGGAAGTCGTGCCCCTTGGCCACCATCTGGGTACCGATCAGGATATCGACATCGCCGCGATGCACCGCGTCGAACGCGGCCTGTGCGCTGCCCTTGCGGCGCGTGGAATCGGCATCGATGCGCAGCAGCCGCGCGTCCGGGAACAGCTGCTGCAAGCCCTCCTCGATGCGCTGCGTGCCGCGTCCGAGCGGCTGCAGGTCGACGTTGCCGCAGGTCGGACAGGAGCGCGGAATGCGCTGCTCCAGGCTGCAGTGGTGGCAGCGCAGCCGGTGCTCCGGCTTGTGCAGCACCATGAACGCGGTGCAGCGCGAGCAGTTGCTGATCCAGCCGCAAGCGTCGCACGCCAGCACCGGCGCATAGCCGCGCCGATTCAGGAACAGCAGCGACTGTTCGCCGCGCTGCAGCCGCGATTTCAGGGCCGCGATCAGCGTCGACGTGATGCCATCGGACGGCTTGTCGCGCTCCATGTCGATCAGCCGCACTTTCGGTAGCACCGCGTCCTTCACCGCGCGCTCGCGCAGTTCCAGCTTGCGGTAGCGGCCGGATTGCGCGTGCTGCCAGGTTTCGAGCGACGGCGTGGCGGAGCCCAGCACGACCGGAATCCCGAGCTGGTGCGCGCGCCATACCGCGAGGTCGCGCGCCGAATAGCGCAGGCCTTCCTGCTGCTTGTACGACGGATCGTGCTCTTCGTCGATGATGATCAGTTTCAGATGCGGCAGCGACGCCAGCAGCGCGAGCCGGGTGCCGAGGATGATGCGGGCGCGGCCGAGATGCGCGGCGAGCCAGTGCGTCATCCGTTCGCCCTCCGCCAGACCGCTGTGCAGCGTGGCCACCATCACGCCGGGAAAACGGGCGCGCACATTGCCTTCGAGCTGTGGCGTCAGGTTGATTTCCGGGATCAGGATCAGCACTTGCGCCGCACTTTGCGTAGCGGCGGCACGCGCCAGCACCTGCGCGGCGGCTTGCAGATAGACCTCGGTCTTGCCGCTGCCGGTGACGCCGTACAGCAGCGCCGGCGCGAAGCCGGCGGCGCCGGCGATCGCGTCCGCTGCCTCTTGCTGCGCAGCATTCAGCGCCGGCATCGCCTGCGGCACCGGGTCGTGCAGCGGCTCGGCTGCGGCGAGCTTTTTCAGCGCGCGGTCGAGTGCGGTGGTCTTGCTCGTGCGCAAGTTCTTCGGCAGGCCCGGAATCGCGACTTCGCCGAACGGCCGCTGATAATAGTCGGCGGCAAAGCCGCACAGCGCGAGCCATTCGGCCGACAGCGGCACAAGCTGGCTGCGCAACGCGAGCACATCCTTGAGCTTGTCGGCCGGCACCGTACTGGCGTCGTTGACAGCAAGGATCACCCCCATCACTTCGCGCCGGCCAAACGGCACCAGTACCAGCTGGCCGGGCTGCGGGAAGGCGCTGCCGCCTGCACGGCCTTCACTGCCGGTCCAGCGATAATCGAAGCAGATGTCGAGCGGCGTATCGAGTGCGACTTTGAGAATGCAGGGTTTCACAGACTTAAGGTAATTCCTGAAGAAGAGGGCTAAAGCCTCGATTCATAAGATCTTTTTCGGCTATCCACAAACATTGTGGATAACTTTGTGGACAAACTCCCCTTGACAGCCGGAAACGCCAGATTCCATGCGGGTTTTTACAAATTGCTCACTTGAAAGGCAAAACTTTCCTCCTTTAAAATCAAGGACTTGGAAAAGCCGTTTGTGGCTGCATAAAGATTCCATGAAGAAAAATTATTGCTTTGCACAAGATTCCGTGCAAGTTGATTGTGTGAATAAGTTGGGATAGGCAATATGTAATCGGTTCTTGCATCGGGCAATTTTTCATGCCGCAGTTATCAAAATATCTTTATTTTCGATTGTTCAATACACATCGGAATTATTGCCATATCGATAACCAAATCAAAGTCAAGAAAATTCGCTGGGACAGGATTGCCGGCCCATTGCCGAATGACTTAATGTGATTCCTGAGAAACTTCCGTAAATACCCGTTTCATAAGGCATTTTTGCAATATCCACAATCCCTGTGGATAACTTTGTGGACAACAGCCACTTGACACCCCGAGAGCCCTGATTTCACGCGGGTTTCAACAAAATGCCGAAACAGAAAGCAAAAAATAAACCCTTTTAAATCAAAGGCTTGCGACACACGATTGGCCAAGGAAAAGCAGGCAAAATAAATTTTGATGCTGCTTTGCACAAGGGGAAATTTGTGAATAAAGTACTTTAACTCGGTCCGGACATGTATCTGCCGCAGGCTGTGCCGGCTATTGCGCCGCTCTGACGCCCGGACCGCCCTCGCGTTGGGCGCGGCTGTACTCGTGCACGGCGTCAACCAGCACCGCTACCGCATCCGGCGGCGTGAATTGCGAAATGCCATGGCCGAGGTTGAATACGTGACCGACGCCAGCGCGTGGCGCGCCGAACGCATCGAGCACCTTGATGGTTTCTGCACGGATCTGCTCCGGCCCGGCAAACAGCACGTTCGGGTCGAGATTGCCCTGCAGCGCGACTTTATGGCCGACCCGCGCCCGCGCGTCGCTCAGGTTGACGGTCCAGTCGAGCCCGACCGCGTCCGCACCGCTGTCGGCAATCTGGTCCAGCCACAGGCCGCCGCCCTTGGTAAATACGACCGCCGGAATCCGCACGCCGTCGTGTTCGCGGTTCAATTGCCGCAGCACCTCGCGCATGTAGTGCAGCGAAAACGATTGATAGACGCCATCGGCCAGCACGCCACCCCAGGTATCGAAGATCATCACTGCCTGCGCGCCGGCGTCGATCTGCGCGTTCAGGTAGGTCGCCACCGCGGCGGCATTGGTCTTCAGGATGTGGTGCATCAGGTCGGGACGGTTGTACAACATCGTCTTGACGGTGCGGAAATCATCGGAGCCGCCGCCTTCGACCATATAGCAGGCCAGTGTCCACGGGCTGCCGGAAAAGCCGATCAGCGGCACGCGGCCGGCGAGCGTGCTGCGGATCTGCGTGACTGCGTCGAACACGTATTGCAGCGAACCCGGTTCCGGCTGCCGCAGCGCCAGCACCGCCTTTTCGTCGCGCAGCGGGCGCTCGAACTTCGGCCCCTCGCCGTCGGCGAAATACAGGCCCAGCCCCATCGCGTCCGGTACCGTCAGGATGTCGGAGAACAGGATCGCGGCGTCGAGTGGATAGCGATCAAGCGGCTGCAGCGTGACTTCGGTCGCGTAATCGGGATTCTTGGCGAGGCCGAGGAAGGAGCCGGCGCGCTTGCGGGTTGCGCAGTATTCGGGCAGGTAGCGGCCGGCTTGGCGCATCAGCCACAAGGGCGTGTAGTCGGTTGGCTGGCGCAGCAGCGCGCGCAGGAAGGTATCGTTTTTGAGAGGGGCGAATTTCGATGGCATGGCTTCACTTTCGGTAAGCCGCCATTATCGCCGATGCGTGGGGCCGAGGCACGCGCTTGCTGGCGTTGGCAAATCGCCATGCACACTGTCGCCACCGCTGCCGGGGCCATTGAAACGACAGCTGTCAGGCCACCGCCAGCCGGTGCGCGCGCAGCGCCTCCTGCACGAAGCTGCTCAGTTGCGCACCGCCCTGCTCGTCCACGTATTGCTGCAACTGGCGCCGCATGCGCGGGTCCCAGGACTTTTGCAGATGACTCGCGGCATCGGCCAGCGCCTGCTGCCGGTCCGGCATGCTCTCGAAAAAAGCGCCGATCTGGTTGGCCATCTTCACCAGATGATTGATATCCATTTTCCTGCCCCTCGTTTAATCCGATTCGTGTAACAGCCGGCGGCCGTGCGCGTACACCACGTGGCTGTGCGGCCGCACGAAGCCGACCAGCGTCACGCCGGCTTCCTGCGCCAGCTCGGTAGCGAGGCTGGTCGGCGCCGAGATCGCGGCAATGAAGCCGATACCGAGCGTCGCCGCCTTCTGCACCATTTCATAACTCGCGCGGCTGGTGATCAGCAGCGCGCCGGCCGAGGCGTTGAAGCGCATGCGTGCCAGCGCGCCGATCAGCTTGTCCAGCGCATTGTGGCGGCCGACGTCTTCGCGCACGCAGGCAATGCTGCCATCGACGTTCATCCATGCCGCTGCATGCGTCGCGCCGCTATGTTGCTGCAACGGCTGCCGCGCCTGCATCGCCGCCATGCCGGCATGCATCGCGGCTGCGCGAATACTTGTGCCGCCTGCGACCGGTGGCGGACGCCGGATCGCCTGCTGCAACGTCTCGGCACCGCACAGCCCACAGCCGGTGCGGCCGGTCAGGTTGCGGCGCTTTTCCTTCAACGCGACGAACTGCTGCGCCGGAATCCGCATCTGCACCTGGATGCCGTGCTCCGCGTCCGACACCTCGCAGTCCAGCAGTTCCGATGCCGCGCCGACGATGCCTTCGCTGAGCGAAAAACCAAGAGCAAAATCTTCCAGGTCGGCTGGTGACGCGAGCATTACCGCATGCGAGATGCCGTTATATTCGAGCGCCACCGGCACCTCGACCGCGATCACATCGTCGTGCGTGTCGCAGCGGCCATCCTGCCACTTCTGCACCGCGACCTGCTTCAGCGCCGCATCGTCGATCGCCGGAACCGCTTTCATCAGCATCACCCGCGCGTCATTCTCATTTGCCGGCTTCGGCTGGTTCGCGCTTCAGCAATTGCGACTGCTGCTCGCTGAAGCGGCTGTATTGCTGCTGCCATTCCGACGGCTGCGTGACCGGCATCACCTGCACCGCGGTCACCTTGTACTCGGGACAGTTGGTCGCCCAGTCGGAGTTGTCGGTGGTGATCACGTTCGCGCCCGATTCCGGGAAATGGAAAGTGGTGTACACCACGCCCGGCTGCACGTTCTCGGTCACGGTCGCGTGCATCACGGTCTGCCCTGCGCGCGACACAATGCCGACCCAGTCGTCGTGCTTGATGCCGCGCTCTTCCGCATCATGCGGATGGATCTCCAGCCGGTCTTCGCCGTGCCATTTCACGTTCTCGGTACGACGCGTCTGCGCGCCGACGTTGTACTGCGACAGGATGCGACCGGTGGTCAGCAGCAGCGGGAACTTGCGCGTCACCTTTTCATCGGTCGCGATGTATTGCGTATTGATGAAGCGGCCCTTGCCGCGCACGAAGCGGCCGACATGCATGATCGGCGTGCCGTCCGGCGCGTCTTCATTGCATGGCCACTGCACACTGCCGAGGCGGTCGATCTTGTCGAAGGTCACACCATGGAAAGTCGGTGTCAGCGCCGCGATCTCGTCCATGATCTCCGACGGATGCCTGTAGTGCATCGGATAGCCGAGCGCATTCGACAGTGCGACCGTCACTTCCCAGTCCGACTTGCCGGATTTCGCCGGCATCACCTTGCGCACGCGCGAGATGCGGCGCTCGGCATTGGTGAAGGTGCCATCCTTCTCCAGGAACGACGAACCGGGCAGGAACACATGCGCATACTTGGATGTCTCGTTCATGAAGATGTCCTGCACCACGATGCATTCCATCGATGCGAGCGCGCGCGTCACATGCTGCGTGTTCGGATCGGATTGCACAATGTCTTCGCCCTGGCAGTACAAGCCCTTGAAGCTGCCGTCGAGCGCCGCATCGAACATGTTGGGAATCCGCAGGCCGGGTTCCGCATCCAGCGTGACGCCCCACACCTGCTCGAACGATGCGCGCACCGTGGTATCCGAAATATGCCGGTAGCCGGGCAGCTCGTGCGGGAACGAACCCATGTCGCATGACCCTTGCACATTGTTCTGGCCGCGCAGCGGATTGACGCCGACGCCTTCGCGGCCGACGTTGCCGGTCGCCATCGCCAGGTTCGCGATGCCGATCACCGCGGTCGAACCCTGCGCATGCTCGGTCACGCCGAGGCCGTAATAGATCGCCGCGTTGCCGACGGTGGCGAACAGCCGCGCTGCGCCGCGAATCTCTTCGGCCGGCACGCCGGTGATCGGTGCCATCGCTTCCGGCGAATTGTCGGGGCGCGATACGAACTCCTTCCAATCCTGAAACGATTGCGGCTCGCAGCGTCCGGCGATGAATTTTTCGTCGTGCAGCCCTTCGGTGACGATCACATGCGCCAGCGCACTGATCAGCGCGACATTGGTGCCGGGCCGCAGCTTCAGGTGATAGTCGGCCTGCACGTGTGGCGATTTCACCAGCTCGGTGACGCGCGGATCGACCACGATCAGCTTCGCGCCCTGCCGCAGCCGGCGCTTCATCTGCGATGCGAACACCGGATGCGCGGCGGCCGGATTGGCGCCGATGATCATGATCACGTCGGACTTCATCACCGAATCGAAGGTCTGCGTGCCGGCCGATTCGCCCAGCGTCTGCTTCAGTCCGTAGCCGGTCGGCGAATGGCAGACGCGCGCGCAGGTGTCGACGTTATTGTTGCCGAACGCGGCGCGCACCAGCTTCTGCACCAGATAGGTTTCCTCGTTGGTGCAGCGCGACGACGTGATGCCGCCAATCGAATCCTTGCCGTATTTCTTCTGAATGCGGCGGAACTCGCCGGCCGCATATGACAGCGCTTCTTCCCACGACACTTCGCGCCACGGATCGTTGATGCTGGCGCGGATCATCGGCGTCGTGATGCGGTCCTGGTGCGTCGCATAGCCCCATGCAAAGCGGCCCTTCACGCACGAATGGCCGTGGTTCGCACCGCCGTTCTTGTACGGCACCATGCGCACCACTTCGCTGCCTTTCATCTCGGCCTTGAATGCGCAGCCAACCCCGCAGTACGCGCAAGTCGTCACCACGCTGTACTCGGGCTGGCCCTGTTCGATGATGGTCTTTTCAGTCAGCGTCGCGGTCGGGCAGGCCTGCACGCAGGCGCCGCACGATACGCATTCCGACTCCATGAAAGGCTGGCTCTGGCTGGCCGACACGCGCGAGCCGAAGCCGCGGCCTTCGATGGTCAGCGCGAAGGTGCCCTGCGTTTCTTCGCAGGCGCGCACGCAGCGATTGCAGACGATGCATTTGCTCGGATCGTAAGTGAAGTAAGGATTCGATTCGTCCTTCTTGTCGTCGAAATGGTTGTCGCCGTCGTAGCCGTAACGCACTTCGCGCAGGCCGACCACGCCGGCCATGTCCTGCAATTCGCAATTGCCGTTGGTCGGGCAGGTCAGGCAATCGAGCGGATGATCGGAGATGTACAACTCCATCATGCCGCGCCGCAAGTCGGCCAGCTTCGGCGACTGCGTCTTCACCTTCATGCCCGGCTCGCACGGCGTGGTGCACGATGCCGGATAACCCTTGCGCCCCTCGATCTCGACCAGGCACAGGCGGCAGGAACCGAAGGCCTCCAGGCTGTCGGTCGCGCACAGCTTCGGCACGTTCACGCCGGAGCCGGCGGCCGCGCGCATTACCGATGTGCCTTCCGGCACGGTAACGGCCACGCCGTCGATTTCAAGCGTGACAGTTTTTTCCGACACGCGCGCCGGCGTGCCGTAGTCGAGTTCATTGAGCTGGTTCATCTTGCATTCCTTTGCAGCATCGCCGCGATCGCAGCGTAGAGCTTCATGCAGCTTCTGTGAGTTGGAGTACGTCAGCCGGCGTTCGTGCGTTCGGCGCCAAAATCTTCCGGAAAGTGATTCATCGCGGACAGCACCGGAAACGGCGTCATGCCACCCATCGCGCATAGCGAACCGCTTAGCATCAGGTCGCACAGATCGCGCACCAGACGAATCTGCTGCGGCCGCTCCTTCTCCGGGCCTGCGATGATCTTGTCGATTGCTTCCACGCCGCGCGTCGAGCCGATGCGGCATGGCGTGCATTTGCCGCAGCTTTCGACCGCGCAGAAATGCATCGCGTAGCGCGCCTGCTTCGCCATGTCGACGCTGTCGTCGAACACGACGATGCCGCCATGGCCGAGCGTGCCGCCGATCGCGATGAACGCTTCGTAATCAAGCGGCGTATCGAATTGCGATTCCGGCAGATACGCACCGAGCGGCCCGCCGACCTGCACTGCGCGAATCGGCCGTCCGCTCGCGCTGCCACCGCCAAAGTCGACCAGCATTTCGCGCAGCGTTACGCCGAATGCCTTTTCCACCAGGCCGCCATGACGAATGTTGCCGGCCAGCTGGATCGGCAGCGTGCCGCGTGAACGGCCCATGCCGTAGTTCTTGTAGAAGTCCGCGCCGCGCGCGAAGATCAGCGGCACCGACGCCAGCGAGATCACGTTGTTGATCACGGTCGGCTGACCGAACAAGCCGGCGATCGCCGGCAGCGGCGGCTTCGCGCGTACGATGCCGCGCTTGCCTTCGAGGCTTTCGAGCAATGCGGTTTCCTCGCCGCACACATAGGAGCCGGCGCCCATCCGCACTTCCAGTTCGAAGCGCTTGCCGGAACCGAGCACGCTGTCGCCGAGATAGCCGTTCGCACGCGCGAGTCCGATCGCGTCGTCGAGTACCGCAACCGCATGCGGATATTCGGAGCGCACATAGATGTAACCTTGCGTCGCGCCGACCGCGAGCCCGGCGATCGTCATGCCTTCGATCAGCATGAACGGATCGTCTTCCATCACCATGCGGTCGGAGAACGTGCCGGAATCG
>CBIHNU010000045.1:0-31831 GCA_966211585.1 uncultured Noviherbaspirillum sp.
CGTCGATCGCATAAACGGCTTTAGGCGTCAACCACGGCCGTCAGACGACGCTTACGCAGCAAAGCCTTGCGCATCAACCGATGGATACGATTGCGACCGCAGGTCTCGCCAAGATCCTTCAGATCGTCATGCACCTTCCGATACCCGTAGACGGCGCCGCTTTCCAACCAAGATTGTTTGATGTGACCAAGCAGGCGTCGGTCCTCGATACTGCGAACCGATTCCGGATTCAACCGCCAGGCGTAATAGCCGCTGGGATGGACCATCATGACTTTGCATAGCCGACGCACCGGATATTGCGCTTCATGCTCGCGGATACCGTGCTCTCCAGCTTCGTGTGCCATCAAGGTCGACAATGGGAGCGAGTTCATTTCCAAGGTCATGGACAAATGGGCCTATGAACGTGGCGTCGAATTGGATTTCAGCCGTCCTGGCAAGCCGACCGATAACGCCAAGGTCGAAAGCTTCAACGGGCGCTTGCGGCAGGAGTGCCTCAACGCCCATTGGTTCTTGTCGCTGGACGACGCCCGGAGCAATATTGAGGACTGGCGGCGGTACTATAATGAGGTTCGTCCCCACTCCGCATTGCAGTGGTCGACACCGGCGGAATTCGCCCGCCAGGCAAGGGAAAAGGCCTTGTCTGATGCATCAACCGAGTCGGAATTTTCTACTTCAGACCGGTACTAATTTTGGGGTACGGTCACATCTGCAGGCGCGTACGGATGCCCCAGATCTCCTTGAGCTTGAGCGGCGCCTTCTGGCCGACGAGCTTTCCCTTGTTCCAGCTTTCGTGATGGCTGGAGGCCACTGGTTGCGATTCCATGGAATTCTCCCATTGCAAATGAAGAGAATCCCATTGTCGGCCGAAAAATTTGTGTGGGCGATCACCAACCGGTGGCGGACATTGACCTTCCCCTTGCTACAGCCAAAGACCGACCCATTGCCGCCGGTCAGAAAATTTCATAAACGTCTGCTGCGCAACGAAAGTAAGACGGTGGGAGTGCCAATTCGACCCGCCCAGTTTGGCCAAAGGCGGTTGGCTTGACCGCTCCCGTAGATCAGTTAACAAGTAAATTAAACTGCTTCTTGTTTGCTTTGATAAAAGTCTCTACGAGAACTAACGCAAAGTTAATCGCGTTGTTTGTGACTTCTGCCTGTGTTGTTTGTTTTATTTGCTGGTCAGCGTGAGAAGTGCCTTGCGGTTCTCCAGTGTCGGCAACCGCCTTTATCCATAAACACAGCTGACCGGCTCCAGCACGATAGAAGCCCCATCCCTCCATATCGAAGGCGGTTGCATCTGGGAAGGCCTTCCCAATAAACTGCACTAGCTCGGACTTAATATTTTCGATTTTACTTGTGGCGCTTGCTAGCCCTTTATCCGTAACTACCTTAAAGTCGAACTTGCGCGATGAAGCCATAAGCCTTGCTAGCTTAAACAGCCCATTATCGACCCTGTCTCCGTGAGGTCGATGTTGGATTCCCTCAGTCGTCTGCCGTACGTGGTCAAACACCATCACTTCGTTCGGAATTACTACGGTGCCTACCGGGAGACCTTTGCCTGGCATGCTCATACACATACCGACCATAAGGGCCAAAGTAGGCTTTAGGAGATTACATAAGGTTCTGATGCTTACCGCCGCATCGACCTGACCTTGAAATGAAAGTGGCACTACATACCATGTCACGGAGTTCTCCGAATCTCGATATTGCAAAGCGTATTCCTGCCCACCATCCAATGGCAACATCTCACCTTCACCATACGTTTCCTGAAGTCGCGCCGCCACTGTCGACAATTCAATGGTCGCAGCAGCTAGGCAGAGGACACGCATTTCGGGGTCAGTAGAATTCTTAAACGCGCGGTTACCCACGGTCGGGTCGGACGCGACAACAGCAAGGGGTGGCATTGCGGTAGTCACTTTTGGCTCGCGCTGGCTAACATTCTTATATCCCTCCGCCAAGCTAAACTCGCTTGCAAATAAAGCCCAGGCACGCTGTGCCGACGTGCTATTTGGAATAGTTGCGCGTGTGTTGAATATCAGAGAAGCCAAGGATTCGATGACTGGTGTAGGTATATTGATCTGATCGTGCATCACTCTTTGGGCCGCCGCAGCCAGCTCAATCATTGCTGCACAACTACGAAAGCGACGGTCGCTACCTGCCGTTTCGTCGGCATGAGCAGTCGGAGGAACGTAACAAAGCACGCCTTGTCTATCGACAAGGGTAGTTGTCCCATCGATTTGGTGATCGAGATTCTTAGCGACTACGGATTCTGTAGCAGCATTATTGATCTTAGGATGCCGCGTCACAATGGCGGCCAGCTCCGTACTAGAAAGTGGCTTTGTTCCAGGTATCGCCGCGAGTTGCATACAGGGATATACTTTAAAATCGCCCGGCACCGGCAAAACTCTATTGCCCTTAGACGTCAATAGTTCCATTAGCCGCTTTACCATAGCCTTAAGCCCAGGAAAAAACGCTAAGTCCTGAACCTTGCTTAGGTCTATGTCTTCGGCTACAGCAAATGGCTCGCATTCGACCGTAATGCAGACGTGCTTTCCATAAACGTGGATCCCAAACCTACAGTCCAGCGCGGTCTTTGTAGGTACAAAGTCAGATGGGACACTTCCTTGGAACGACATCTTTGATCCAGCGAGCCCATGATGATGGGCTGTTGCTAGAAGCTTTGCGAAAAGCGGGCTCTTAGGTTCGAGCACTAATGGGAAAAACGACGACTGAATGCTTCCACCTACCTCGCGCAGTATCTTCTTGCCAGTACGGACGTCGAATAATTCAGTGCTTTCCCCGCTGACATAGTCAGAGGCAGCCTCCGGTAACCGATTAAA
This sequence comes from uncultured Noviherbaspirillum sp., assembly GCA_966211585.1. GTDB lineage: Bacteria > Pseudomonadota > Gammaproteobacteria > Burkholderiales > Burkholderiaceae_D > Noviherbaspirillum. The sequence goes on from CBIHNU010000045.1 coordinate 2,841, forward strand.
TACCTTCCAGGTGAGCTTGACGTTGACGGTCATTGGGACAGTGTTCGGATGGTGAGCGAGGAAGGAATTGAACCTTCTCAAGACTGACAATTAAGCCAGTACATGACAACCTGCGCTCGCTCGAAGGAGACCGTATGTTATCACGGCACCAATATAAATTGCATAACCGCAACACTATCTTGAAATTTCTATTGGCTATCCTCGCAAATACAAGTGGAAAGTCCTGTGCATGTGAATCCAGTGTTTACCGTCCATTTTGGAAAGGAAGTGGCTGCCCCGACGTCGCTACCTTCATCTGATTTGCTAGAGACGCTGCAAACGGACGATGCTAATGCTATGGGTCAGTTGCACTGGTCTGTTCCTTATCAGACTGCCGCGGGAGCACGGATCCTCCGGCCAACTTGCTTTGACTCCCCGAGTTCGTTCAACACGTTTTTTTATGACGACTTGAATGGGGTTCCGCAAACCCTTAAATTCAACGTCACGGCGGGGATTAACGCAGATGGTACTAAACGCCCTTCGACAATTGGCCGCTAAAAGGCCCACTGTCGACTAACATCCCTTAATCATGTTCTGGTACGACCCAGCAATGGATTTAGTTGGTAGCAAGACCTGTGCATTTTTCCCTCGCAAAACGCCATCGTAAATCTGGCGCAGCGTGTGTCTTGTAACCGTATCAAAGCCAATGAATGATGACCTCACTGTCCGCAAGTGGCCGCACTCCGTCTGATCATCGCTCCAAGACTCTGACGGTTATAGAGCTCATTCTTGCCGATGGTTTCGAAATCACCAATCGGAGCATCCACTCTGTCCGCGCCGATTGAATATTGACCCAGGACCGAGCAACGCCCTTTCGCGACAAGCCGTCTACCTTTTAAGCGGCCAGCGCCTGCCGCAAGAATGGGCAACATTGACGGATCACGACAGCAGCATTAGTCTCACCCGACAGACCGAGGTCTCCCAATGTGTGCAATTGGCGTTGTCTTGACGATGGCGGACGCCGGTGTTCAATTCTTCAGGAGACATGACATGACCAGCAAGAACACGATTTGTCTATGGTACGAAGGCGGTGCCGTAGACGCCGCAAACTTTTATGCCGAAACATTCCCCGACAGCGCAGTCGGCGCCGTCCTCCGCGCACCGGGCGACTATCCCGACGGTAAGTAGGGCGATGTTCTGACGGTCGAGTTCACCGTCGCCGGCATCGCTTGCCTCGGGCTGAACGGCGGCCCGCATTTCAAGCACAATGAAGCCTTCTCTTTTCAAATTGCGACCGACGATCAGGCTGAAACCGACCGCTTGTGGAATACCATCGTCAGCAAAGGCGGCCAGGAAAGCGCATGCGGCTGGTGCAAGGACCGGTGGGGATTGTCATGGTAGATCACCCGGCGCGCCCTCGTCGCGGCGATATCCGATCCCGATCGCGCGGCGGCCAAGCGCGCATTTGACGCGATGATGACCATGAAAAAGATCGACATTGCTGCGATAGAGGCGGCACGGCGGGGCCGAAACCTGTCCTCAAGTTGATGGCGCGTGTCCCGCGCGTTCTCTGCTGTTCATATCTGAGGGATGGCTGACCGACCGGTTCTGGCCGTGAGCGGATGTGGATCGTAGACGTTCGATGATCTCCCATCACGCGGTCGTCCTGATTTCGCCTTTTTCGGCACCTGCCCCATTCCGAACGTATGAATGCCGTCAGCGACCTTGATCATGAAGTACTGCTCGGTCTTCGCCAAGTACGCCAGATTGATGCGTAATGCATCACGTTTAGCGAAGTCGTTCCAATTGATCTGCCCTACGCCGACGCCATGGCCGTTCTTCTCGTATCGCTTCTTTAGCGTGCCATCGTTGCTGTTCCAGTAATCGCCCTTGCCGTCTGTTACGACGTTTTCCCAATATTCACCGATCTGTTTCGCGATGTACTCGTCATGATTCGATTCAGCAGAGTAGAACAAGATCACGTGCAGGTGCAGTCCCGCCTCTTCACCCTGTTCGATCGCCCACACCTGATTCTTGATCCCTGACATCAGCGTATTGAAGCGACGTGCAGCGAAGAAGCGGTCTCGATGTTGCTGGATGATTTCAGGCGTAATCCATCGACGATACCTTGGCTTATAGCGCAGTGTCAGTGACAAGACGAGCCATCGAGACCTGCCCGTCTCCTCGGAGAACATCGCCTCTTCCAGTGCCAATACATTTTGCCTATTCCGTTCAGCATTCACCTCCCTCAAGCGTTCACGTTCCTTGAATTCACGTGTCTGGCAACGTGCATACACTTGCTCGATCAGTGCATTAAAACAGTCGGCATGGCGAATGCCGTCACTGAATTCCATCTTGCTAGGCAAGCGAAATTCGAATGTCGATTGCTGACCAATCAATCCCATCGACTGACATGCATCGTAGAACGCTTCGACTCGTGCCGAATAGCGATACATGTCCGAGTATTGTTCCAGCCACCTATTCAAATGACGGTAATATCTTTTACCGAGGTACAGCTCACGGATTCTCGGCATCTTGGAATAGCGCGTGCATTCTTCAATGAACCCACCTCTCCAACCTTGTTCAACGATATCTCTGACGAACCTCTCTATCTCGAATAAATGTCTCGATGCATAACCCTTGTGAATGATGGTCATCCTCTTACCATCGACATCGGTTTGTTCGAGATTCATGCGCTCGTCAAGGCGAGCGATCACCCCCAGTGCTTCCTGGCCTTCTTTGATTTCGTACATGGTTGTGGAATGATGTAGTCATCGCACGAATGGCGATGATGATTGATGTTCGATCTCTTGTTCTTCGTGTTGCTGCATTGCCTGTCGGCGATGCTTAATCATCGTTGAACTAGAGACCTTCTCTTTTGTCATTGATTGACCAATGCAAGTGACCATCAAATCTTTGGTCATCTGCTATGCGATACAACAGCTTTATTCTTGGATGTATTTACCTCGCGCATTCCCACTGATTCTTGAATTAATTATTTGTACAACATTGTCCATTCTTCCTCATTACTTCCTTATTCATTCCATAGGAAGCAAAAATGACAGGCATCCAATGAACATGACAAATACAGCGATTCAATTAACGACTCCCAGGAGAAACCTGTGATTCAACAATCCTCTTCATATACATATCTAAGCACGCAGTAAAAAGATATTCGCACTGAAATATCCTGCTCGAATCTGGCAGATTTTTCTTGGACAAACTGACATAAACGCGGGAAGCGAATGTCTGCCGCAGATAACACGGCAACGATTAAGATGGCACTACACAGTACATTTAGCAGGACAAACACCAGTCGTAGAAACGAGCGAAGGCCCATAGGACATGCTGCGCATACCGTACAGCTATAGTCAAAAGTGGTGTACGGTCTGAAACCTGAAGAGGAACTGAAGACGGTGGGGATTTTTGTTGGAAAATTTGATTGTCGAGATCAAAGCAACCAACGAAGAGGAGTCCTTATCCTGGACAAGGATAAGCAAGGATAGGAAAACGGTCTACCGGAAATCGGCGTGAGCCTGGACGACCTGGTACGCGAAACGGAATGATCTTTCTTTGACGGACAAGAGCCATAAGAGCCTCGACTACATTGCCTTTCTTTTTGTTTTTTTAGGCTATTAGCTTTACTCTGCATCCGCAAACGTTAGTCCGAATGCTCCCGCATTTCATCGGGGATTAAAATGGACAAAGCTCCCAATAATCCTGCTCCAACAGTGCGGTTCACGCGATTAGCTGCATGAATCGCATCTGAATCAGTAATACATAGAGGAATTTTGAAAGGGATAGGTACATCGGCAAGAAATTTGACTCGGCGGTAGTGGCATGGAACATAGCGGCAAACTCGGTCTCGTGTATCCTGCGGCCGTTGCTACGTTTGCCAGTGGACGGGGCCGATCGAGAACTGATGCATCATTGAATGCTAAGCGCACTTGTATGACAGTTGACTGAATTCGGATGAACGCGCATTGCTGCGGTCTGAATTTGATTTGCTTTTTACTTGCAAGCGAACATTAAAAGGAGGGCGGAAGCAGCATGTAGCTGCTTCCGCCTTGCACACCTTTAAATCAGATTGCCGAAGTACTGTGGATTGAGGTTAATGTATCGCTTACGTTTTTGATCTGAAGTGATGCAGATGTTATTCATCGCGCCAATATAATCGAGAGCTGCCTCAAAACGTCGGCTCGGTCGCAATGGACCGTTATTCAGAACATCGTTCTTTGGTGCGATCGAGAAACCCCTTCTCCAATAATGCGAGAGGAGGTAACGCTCCAGCGCCTGTGCATCGACCTGAATCTGCGGTACAGTGTATTGGGGGGAAAATATACGTTTGAACTCGTGAAGGTGCCATTCCACGATAGTCAAGGCGCGCTCGAGTGTATCGACTGATATTCGTCCTTCCTGTTTCGAGAACAAGTGGAACAATGCAGCAACTCGACCAACAATCTCCATTGACTTGGATGCGAAGTCCTTGATGTCGTTCAGGTAGCCCCAGGGCTGCAGCATCGATTCTGTCTTGTTCAGCATCTCGATCCAGCGCGCTTTCGCCTCCTCCGAGAACTCCAGGATTGTTCGTTCATTCTGGTCCGCATCAATACGACGACCATACTCCTCAAGTAGTTCAGTCACCCGCGCATGGAACGCAGGTAGATGAATCCATACGGGATCCGCGTATGACATGAAGCGCATGCCTTGCGTTGAAGCTGGCCAGCCAATCAGATATCGTGCCCAGTGTCCAGAGCCGCGTGTCACGTCTCCATGGCGCTCGATGAAGCTTCTAAGTACTGCCACTTGCACCATGAATGCAACCGTCACCCGAGGATTGTGGGCAATGATGCTTTCGCCATTAGCGCGATCGAATGCCAATAGTCGCGCACCATCCCATCCTTTGTTACGGAGGCCTGTCTGATCCATGGCGCCTCCCTTCAAGATTACTTCACCTTCGTCTGACATGAACGCGATCGACTCACCGTTGCCCTGCAACGCATCCATAATGGCTCGTTCTGTCGCGTTGTGACGCATGATGCGACGCAACCGGGGCTTCAGTGGTCCCTTCGCAGCATGCTCAGATAACTGCCGATAAAGATCATCTACCGGCCCGTCCTGCTGCGTTACCTTCGTGATCTGCCGACGAATACCGGCGTCAACCGCTTTCCAGAAGCGCAGCGCGATGTGGTATTCCGCGAGATCCTTTTCGTACTTCCTTGTACGCGACTCATCGTAGGCGTAGATCCGACCTGAAACGATGCTGTCGAGGGCGCTCTTGCGCTCGCCTGAGTCGGCTATCATCGCGAGGTTGAGCGAACCCGGACGTATCTGACCGCTCGGCAAACGTATATCAATCAGCCCTTGACATGATACAGACAGCGCAGTCAGGAAAGCCATGCCGACTAGCGCATCCGGTGCCTGTACGTGTCGACGAACTTCTTCCGCTGCATTCCGCACAGTTGAATGAAACGCATGCAGTGGATATTGCGTGGTCGACAGTGGATACTGAGGGGTGAGGACTGTGTTCATACTGCTTCTCCTTTTGAAGACTGGGGAGCGTGTCTGGTAACAACGCCGTCAGGAACGGGCGTTGCAAAGTTAGATGCCTGCGCCAATGATTCATCAGAGGGCGGCGGATGTAGTGATGACCCACAGGTTTCACAGCAGATACGTTCGCCGCCCTCGCCGCGCAATTTGTGTTCTGCTTCCAGCATTTCCCGGTAGCGAATCGGATGTAGTTTCAAACCGCTGCGGCCCAGTGTTGCAAGAATGTCCTTCTGTGGAACTTTCCGTGCAATTGCACGCAGAATGCCCGGATATGCTTTTGCAAAGAAGGCTTGCTTTTTTTGTTGATCACCGGGCTGCAGCGCATCAAGCGCTCCGAGGAGTTCATCGGTTTCGAGGACGGCATTCGCAGCTACGATTCGCTCTTGATTTGGGAGTCCTTTCATTGCGCGCTCCCGTTTGTGAGTTGTTGCACCGAGTTTGACGGCCAAAGGAGGCGACGATTAGGCAGCTTAATCGGGCGTACGCCGTGATAGCTTCCCGTGAGGGAATAACGTTTGCGAATCGACTGGGGTTTTAGTGAAAGGGCTTTCGCGAATTCGTTGGTGGTAATAGGGCGTTCAAGGGGAATAGACGAAAGACGGGTGCCATTAAGATTCATTTTTTACTCCAGGCTAATTGATAAAACGAGTTTCGCGTCTCGCATTAGCCGGGAGTAGTCAACGTTTTTCTATCCTGCTCCCGGCAAGGCAATGCGAATCGCTTGGAGCAAGACTAGTGGTACGGATTATGTTTTTTCCGGTTATGGCGATTTATGGATAGTTGCGGTTAGTTATGGCTTTGTGAAGCCAATTGACAGTCGCATTTTTTAGGTTTCCGAAAACGTCTAGTCATTTCACGCCTGCAGAAGTACTGTACTTGCGCTTCCCCCGTCTTCGCCTTGTCATTCTCCCACTGCACCAATTTTTCATTTTCGACGTATCCGATGATGGGAGGTGGAGGATCCTTGCGACGTGCAATCGTTATAAGCGCTACCCAGACGGATTGGGGGTCTTCGGGGTCTTTGGCCGCTTCCTGCGCCATTTTGAGGACTTCTGCCAGAGGACCTCTGAATCGCCGACGCTTCTTTTGAGATGATAACGTGTCAGTCTTCGGGATACTGGCTGTCAGTGGCTGCACTGCAATGTTTTCTTTTGGTCCTTCTTCTTCAGCAGAAGGAATGTCGCCAAAATTGTGAGGAATGTCGTTTTTGTTGAGAAGCGCGATTAGTTCGTTGCGTTCGAATCCGATGTCGCGTGTGCGGGGCCACTTTGGCGGATTAAGAAAAGGTGCCGCCTGGTTCTTTCCGTCAGTAGAGTTATCGTGCCAGCGTTGTGGAATATGGCGTGCGTGGTTGACGCTGTCCTTGAACTGCTGCTCTTGATTCGCCATGCGCACCAGTTCATCCCGGATCTCCTTTCGAATATCCTCTGATTGCAAGGGCGACTGCGTTAAAGCTCTATCAAACCACCGAAGAGCAGTAGAGGTATTGAACAGTGCGTTCAATAGCGCCGTGGCTGCTCTCGATTTCTGGAAGCATTGATGTACGGGCGTCCGGGCAAGCATCCGTCCAAAGGAATCTTCTTCACCGGGCAAGTCGGAATAAGAGTCCACCTCATCCTGTGAAACTTCCATTCGCGGGCTGATCTTGCTAATAGCATCAAACAAAGAGATAAAATTGACTTGCATAGGCGCTTCTCCAGTTCCTTATTGGTAGCTGGGAAGGCATTCGACGCACACGTCACTTGAGTGGCTTCTGGAGTAAATGCGACTCGGACTTCTTTCCAGCGTTGGGCGCCGATTTTATCTCATCGGATACTAATTTTAGATAACTTATAGATCAGCTATCCTGCCGAGATCCGTTCCAGTGCCAGATGAAATGGAAGGGAGGGGCTGAAAGGTGATGCCAGCCTGTTCCAGCATCCATACTTCAATTTTGTCGTGCCACATGCGCAACAAATCGAGCGGCCGGCGGCGGTAATGTTTTTCGGCGATGGCGCTGGGCTTGTGCCCTTGGATTTGGGCAACGACACCAACGGGAACTTCGCACCATTCAGCCAAGGTACCGAACGACCGGCGCAGGCCATGCAGCGTCACATGCGGCAATCCGGCAGCTTCCAACGCTTGCACGTGGGCGATGCGCGGCTCGGCGATCTTGCCGTCTTCCGACGTAAGGCTGAAGAACACCCACGGCGATGGTTCCCAGGTCTTGCCGCCTGCAGCCAAGGTCGCGAGACGGCGCTTGCTTGGGGGCATTTCGTTACGCCGTTTCAATTCGATTAAAAGACCCAGCAGATAAGGTGACAGTGGAACCTTGCGTCCACCCGTTCCCTCCACCTTGTCGTTCAACGTTAGGCTACGCCACTGGAAGTCGATGTCCTCCCATCGCAGGGATGCCCACTCTTCCCGTCGGGGACCAAGAATGAGCAAGCCTTGCAAATAAACCGAATGGACAAAATTCGGAATGTTGCATACCGCAGAAAACCAGGAGATCAATTGTTCCCGCTGAAGGCAATCACCTTCCTTGGCTTTGACACGAGGAACCGCGTCCTTCACATCGCGTGCTTTGTACGCATCGGCAGGAATAATGCCTTGATATGTTTTACTATGCGATGTCCAACGAATAAAGGCCCGCAGCAATCGATAGGAGAGTGCTGCCATCGTAGGACGCTCTGCTGCCTGCAGTATGAGCCACGCGGCGATGCGCTCCCCGCTGAGCTCGGGCAATTTCAAGGGACGCAGCTTCGCAAGAGGCCCTGGCTGGGTCAGCCCTTTGCCTCGCTTTTTCGGCTCACCGCCGAGATTTGCATGATCCACATGGTCTTTATAGTGGCGCTCGCTCCACATTACTTTCCTAGCTTGAACATACTCATCCCATGCTTCGCCAAACGTGACGTCTTTACGGCGGTTTTCAGTCTGACGTGCCTCGTAAGCGATTTGTTGATGTATGCGATGTTCACGTGGATCGATGCCTGTATCGACGAGGGTTTGCAAGCGACGAGCTTCCTCCTGGGCTTTATCGATAGTCCAGCTACGAGAATCACCAATAGTGATCCGTACGGTTCGGCCATGAATCTTGCCTTGAAAGATATATGCCTTGGCACCACCCCGCGTCACTCTTAGTCCGAGACCAGGTGCCTTGCTATCCCATAGGAAAACTTGGACTTTTCCTTGCGGGCACTGAAATGCATCGACTCGTGCTGCCGTGAAATTAATTTTGGTCATTCCGCTCCCCTACTGGTTACACGTTAACCATGTAACCGCCATGTAACCAAATTATGAGGAAACGAATCGATTTTGGTCAACCTGAATTTTGGAGGATCTTTTTATATCTATTTGTTTTTATTTGAATTTATATCGAAAATCCACTTATATCAACATCCATGGATTAGATAGATTTTCGGACTCTTAATCCGTAGGTCGAGTGTTCGAGCCACTCACGCCCCACCAGCGAATTCAAGCCCGAGCCCAGTCAATGCGACTGGGCTTTTTGCTTTCCGGCTGGGTAACGGCACTCCGCAGTCCTGTCCGGCATAGTGACCCAATGCCGGTCTCACCTGCTTTCATGGTTTCGATGACCAGTGAGAGCGATGACCTGTTGCAAGCGTCGCCAGTTTGCGCAAAGCAAATGACTGGTCCGGTTTCTCTCTTTTTAGAGTAAGCGTGTCCTCGTACCTCCTGGCGAACCGAGAGGTACGTACAGACCGTTCAAAGACAGCGTCAACCAATCCTGCGAAGTATCGCGGCAAGACGGGCCAGAAATCGATTCCAGCGCCCCAGCCTGATCTGCGCATGCAATGTGTGCGGCATGATGTTCTCCTCGATGACATGGAAAGTGTAGGAGCAATTCGCTTACAAGTTCATGACACAAAGCAAGATTGCAAAGGTTGTTGCGAAGATACGACGGAGAGCGAGTGAAGATCGGAAAGGTATTGCGGCTCGGCTATGGCGATGAAAGGACGGATTGCAAAGTCCGCCACTTGGCTGCCTGCGTTCGGATGAATCAACGGTTTTCTTGCACTGCGCCGATCCTATTGAACTGCTGGAATGTATCAAGTTCTCTTTTCGTTGTTCGGACGACATCCATGAAAAGAATATTGCAACAAGCGATTTATTTATTGACCTAAATATTTCCATGCAGCAACATTGCATTGCATTGCAGCGCAAAATACAACATCGCCTTGCCGGAGAATCCGTGAATATTGAGTTGGAAGAATTAAAGCACCTGTTGCGCAGTAAGCGCTTTTCACTTGATGATGTTCGTCCTCTTGCGGAGCGAGCGGTGCGTGCGATCGACCGGCTCGAAGCGGAGAACCAGGTTCTGATGGCGGAGCTGCGCCGTTACCATGCGACAGACGTCCAGTTGAAGAAAATACGGGAGGCGATTAAGACACTGTTTTCCGAGAAAACCGACTTCAACGCCGAACAGATTATCCAGCACCTTGCTGCCCTGCTTGACATTGCCCCGCCCTCAACCACCTGACCAGTTCGCATGAATTGCAGGTGACGATTCCTTCATGCCAATCAGCAGTCGATCACATCGTCGCCAGCGCGTCGTTTACCTGCGAATACCGCAGTCTCACGCCGAGCTCGGCCTTGATCCTCGCATTGCTCAGCCGTCGCGACTCCGACATGAACGACAGCAGCATCGGCGACACCGCATCCTTTAATGCTGCACGCGGCAGACGCGGTGGCCGAGGCAGATCGAAGGCCGTTGCCACCGCATCGAAATACTCACCCATCTTCATCTGCGAATCGTCGACCGCGTGATAAATACGGCAGGACTGCGCGCGGAACAACGCGGCGGCGACGATGCGCGCCAGGTCGTCGGCGTGGATATGATTGGTGAATACATCGTCTTCCGGCAACAGCGCGGGCGTCCCCTTTTTCAGGCGCTCGATCGGCAGCCGGTCCGCCGCATAAATTCCCGGCACGCGCAAAATGCAAAGACGCGAACCCGAACGCCGCGCCCAAGCACGTAACCTGTTTTCCGCATCGACACGACGCCGGGCGCGTGAATTACACGGATTGACCGGCCGCGTCTCCGGCACCAATGCGCCGCCGCAGTCGCCGTACACGCCCGTGGTGCTGACATAAACGAGGACCGCCTGCTCGGGTAAAATGGCGGTCAAATTCCGGGTGCGGCGGTCTGTCAGGCCTTCCGATTGCGGTGGCGCAAGGTGAACGATGTAGCGCGCCATGCGCGCGAGCCGGGCCAGGCTGGCCGGTTGATCGAAATCGGCCACGATCGGAATCGCGCCGGCAGCGCGCAGTTCATCGCAACGTGCCGGTTGGCTGGTGACTGCGAACACGCGAAAGCGATCGCGCAGCAGCGGCAACAAACGCATGCCAACATCGCCGCAGCCGAGTATCAACAGTCGCGGCTTGCCCAGGCGCGTTGCCATTTGGCCAGTTTCATTTATTTTCATCATCAGGATTGTATGACGTTCCAGGTAACAGTTCAGCCGAGTGGTCGGCAGTTTCAGTGCGAAGAAGACGAAACCGTATTGACGGCAGCAATACGTGCCGGGGTCGGCCTGCCTTATGGTTGCAAGAACGGCGCGTGCGGCACCTGCAAGGGCAAGCTGCTCGAAGGTTCGGTCACGCATCGCACGCATCAGGAAAAGGCGCTGTCGGCTACTGAAGAGGAAAAAGGTTTCTCGTTGTTCTGCTGCGCGACACCGCATTCGGACATCGTGATCGAAGCGCGTGAAGTGCTCGGCGCCAGCGAATTCCCGATCAAGAAATTGCCGGTCCGGGTTGCAAAACTCGACAAGGTGGCTGACGACGTGATCGTCATGTCGCTGCAATTGCCCGCCAACGAACGCCTGCAGTACAAGGCCGGCCAATACATCGAATTCCTGCTCAAGGACGGCAAGCGCCGCAGCTACAGCATGGCGAACGCACCGCATCTTGACGAGCACCTGACGCTGCACATCCGCCATCTCCCGGGCGGCGTGTTCACCGATCATGTGTTCAACAACATGAAGGAGCGCGACATCCTGCGCTTCGAAGGCCCGCTCGGCACCTTCTTCCTGCGCGAGGATTCGGACAAGCCGATCGTGCTGCTGGCATCCGGCACCGGCTTCGCGCCGATCAAGGCGATCGTCGAACACGCAACGCACCAGAAGACCGAACGGCCGATGCTGCTGTACTGGGGCGGAAGGCGGCCGAAGGACCTGTACATGCGCGCACTGTGCGAAGAATGGGCGCGCACGCTGCCGAATTTCAAATACGTGCCAGTGGTATCGGATGCATTGCCTGAAGACGGCTGGAGCGGCCGTACCGGTTTCGTGCATCGCGCCGTTGTCGAGGATCTGCCCGACCTCTCCGGCTACCAGGTCTACGCCTGCGGTGCGCCGGTGATGGTCGATGGGGCAAAGCGTGACTTCACCGCGCAATGCAGGCTGCCGGAAGAAGAATTCTACGCAGACGCCTTCACCACCGAGGCGGATCTCGCAAAATGACAGCACGGCAAAAAACGTTTTGACGCACTGCGCAAAACGTCTTAAGATTGGCTTCATGAACACGACTGTCAAATGCTTGCGACGCCGTACCCCGCTGCCTCAGCCAGGGACTCCGTGCGTGTAAGCATTCGCTGCTCATCAAGCCACAGGTTTCCCCTGTGGCTTTTTTTTTATTCCTTGTTTTATCCTTTGTTAATCGCCTTCACGCAGGAGTCTTGAAATGGAATTCAGCCAGTACGACGTCAACGCCCTGATGCAAATCACCAATCGCCCGCAACTGGTCTTCACCGAAGGCAGCGGCATGTGGCTGACGGACAATAACGGCAAACGCTATCTCGACTATCTGCAAGGCTGGGCCGTCAACTGCCTCGGCCACTCGCCGCAATGTGTGGCCGATGCGATCAGCGCGCAGGCGAAAAAGCTGATCAATCCCTCGCCCGCGTTCTACAACGAACCGTCGATCCAGTTGGCTTCGCTGCTTGCCAAAAACTCCTGCTTCGACCGCGTGTTCTTCGCCAACAGCGGCGCCGAAGCCAATGAAGGCGCGATCAAACTCGCGCGCAAATGGGGCAAGGTCAACAAGAATGCCGCCGCTGAAAACCGCTACGAAATCATCACCTTCAACCATGGCTTCCACGGCCGCACGCTGGCCACCATGTCCGCCAGCGGCAAGGCCGGCTGGGACACGATGTTCGCGCCACAGGTGCCGGGCTTCCTGAAAGCCGAGCTGAACGACATTGCCAGCGTCGAAAAACTGATCACAGACAAGACCGTTGCGGTAATGCTGGAACCGGTGCAGGGCGAAGGCGGCGTGCTACCCGCCACGCGCGAATTCATGCAGGCGTTGCGTGCGTTGACCAGGCAGCGCAACCTGCTGCTGATCGTCGACGAAGTGCAGGCCGGCATGGGCCGCTGCGGCGCATTGTTCGCCTATCAGTTGTCCGGCATCGAGCCGGACATCATGACCCTCGGCAAAGGCATCGGCGGCGGCGTGCCGCTCGCCGCAATGCTGTGTCGCGAAGAAGTGGCGGTGTTCGAACCGGGCGAACAGGGTGGCACCTATAACGGCAACCCTGTAATGACAGCGGTCGGCATCGCGGTGCTGAACGAATTGCTGAAACCCGGCTTCCTGCAATCGGTGAAGGACAAAGGTGAATACATGCGCAGCGAACTGCTGAAGCTGTGCGAAAAGCACGGCCTGCAGGACGAACGCGGCGAAGGCTTGCTGCGTGCATTGAAACTGGGCAAAGATATCGGGCCGAAGATCGTGGAAACGGCGCGCGACATGGGGCCGGTCGGCCTGCTGCTGAATTCGCCGCGGCCGGATCTGCTGCGCTTCATGCCGGCATTGAATGTAACGACGGACGAGATCGATCAGATGATTGCGATGTTGTCGGAGATTTTGAAGAAGCTGGGCCATTGACACTGGCGTTGCCGCCAGAGCGTCGCGACATGCCGCCGGATCGCGTCAATTGACTTAAGGCAGGCATGATCGCCGAAGAATCGGAATTTCGGCTTCGCGAGGTTGATTCGGAAAAAGATCATGATCCGGTCTACCATTTCACCAATCGCCTGAATTTTTCAGTGATGGCCTTTTCGGTGATGGCCAATTCGGGCAATCCGTTTTCGGATCAGTCAAAGTGAGGGCATTGGTGTGAAAGATCAAAGCTACCGTGTATACGCAGTGGTTCGTCAAATTCCTTACGGCCGTGTCGCCACATACGGACAAATTGCGGATATGGCCGGGCTTGGCGGGCAAGCGCGTGAGGTCGGCTACATGCTTTTTGATGTTCCTGCCGATAGCGGAATTCCCTGGCATCGAGTAATTAACGCTCGCGGCGAAATCAGCGCTCGAAGCATACCCGGTGGAGAGGATAAGCAGCGCTTACGTCTCGAAGAAGAAGGAGTGAAATTTGACGAGCACGGGCGAATCTCACTTCAACTTTTTGGCTGGATGCCATTGCAGCAGACCAAACCGGACGCCCAAGGCTCCTTGTGGTAATGCCCATCCGGTTTTGCCGTATATAAAGCAGATTCGGCACAACCCGATGAGCTGGGCCGGATCGTCTGACCGATTGCATCAATGAAGGAAACCAAAACTGCAATCTAAACCTGCAGGGTTGCTTCCGTCGCGCGCCGCTATGAAGCCACACCCAGATATCGCTTGGGTTTCCCGGGCACATCCTGACTGGAAAGTGCAGAAATGAACTCAATCGCAATGTTGAAGTCACACACCGGCATAACAAACTATCAATGGCATAAGCTGATCTACGGCCGCCCAGAAAGGAGAACATTGTGAATTCAATAAAATTGCTCGCTATCTGCGTATTTGGTACTGCTGCGGTTGCCGGATGCGCGTCGTCGTCACCAACGCCAGCGGTTGCATCCGGGCAGAGAAATGTTCAAAGTGGGAAAGTAATTGCCTTCGAAACCTCCGCTATCGTGAATCAATCGGCGGTATCACCAAGTTCCGGCAGCAGTACTGTGGTCACGACAGCTAGCAGCAGTGGACCGAGCAATGTCACCGTGCTCCTGGCTGATGGCGCGCAACAAAAATATATCGTTGAGAATCCCTCTGCAACGTACACCGTCGGCGAGCCGGTATATGTCATCACGAGAGACGATTCCACCATTATCGCACCTCGTTAAAAACGCTGATGGTTACCCGGCTGAATCCCGACGACGTGTAGACGCTGCTGGTCGTACAAGCTGGAGGTTGCGTTTTCTTGCATGCGTTCAATGGCCAGGCTGCATTAAATGGGGGCAGATTCGATTAAGCTTCAAGTCAAGTTTGCCCCGATGTCTTGTTTCCCTCGCATTGCGTAAAAGAAAAGGGCTTGATCCTGCGACCAAGCCCTTGAATTTATTGACTCCCCAGCTTGGACTCGTGCCCTAAGCAAAGGAACCAGGAATCAAGAAATTACTTTTTCTTCACTGGCGGCAAATCGGTACATACCCCCTCGAACACTTCCGCTGCCATGCCGATCGATTCGCCCAGCGTCGGATGCGGGTGAATCGTTTTGCCGATATCGACCGCGTCCGCGCCCATCTCGATCGCCAGCGCGATTTCGCCAATCATGTTGCCTGCGTCGGTGCCGACGATGGCGCCGCCAACGATGCGATGCGTCTCGGCATCGAACAGCAGCTTGGTGAAGCCTTCGTCGCGTCCGTTCGCGACCGCGCGCCCGGAAGCCGCCCATGGGAACAGGCCCTTTTGCAGCTTGATGCCCTTGGCCTTCGCTTCGTCTTCGGTAACGCCGACCCATGCGACTTCCGGATCGGTGTAGGCCACTGACGGAATCACGCGTGCATCGAAATAGGATTTTTCACCAGCCGCTGCTTCCGCCGCAACGTGCGCTTCATGCACCGCCTTATGCGCCAGCATCGGCTGGCCGACCAGGTCGCCGATCGCGAAGATGTGCGGCACGTTGGTGCGCATCTGGCCATCGACGTTGATGAAACCGCGATCGGTGACGGCGACACCGGCCTTGTCGGCGGCGATCTTCTTGCCGTTCGGACTGCGGCCGACCGCGACCAGCACCATGTCGTACAACTGCGGCTCGGGCGCGGCGACCGACGGGTCGGCGCTTTCGAAAGAAACCTTGATGCCTTCCTTCAACGCTTCGACGGCGACCGTCTTGGTTTTGGTCATGATCTTGTCGAAGCGCTTTTCATTGAACTTCTGCCAGACCTTGACCATGTCGCGGTCGGCGCCCTGCATCAGGCCGTCCATCATCTCGACCACGTCGATGCGCGCACCGAGCGTGGAATACACGGTCGCCATTTCGAGGCCGATAATGCCGCCGCCGATGACCAGCATTTTCTTCGGCACTGCGCGCAGTTCGAGCGCGCCGGTGGAATCGACGATGCGCGGGTCCTGGGGTACGAACGGCAAATTCACCACCGACGAGCCGGCGGCGATGATTGCCTGCTTGAACTGCACGGTTTTCTTGCTGCCGTCGGCGGCCGTCACTTCGAGGTGGTTGGGGCTGACGAACTGGCCGACGCCCTGCACCACGTTGACCTTGCGCGCCTTGGCCATACCGGCCAGGCCGGTGGTCATTTTCTTGATGACCTGCTCCTTGTAGCCGCGCAGCTTGTCGATGTCGATCTGCGGCTTGCCGAAGGTGACGCCGTGTGCGGCCATCGCGGCGGTTTCATCGATCACGGCCGCGACGTGCAGCAGGGCTTTCGACGGAATGCAGCCAACGTTCAAGCAGACGCCGCCGAGTGTCGCATAGCGCTCGACCAGAACGGTGTTCATGCCGAGATCGGCGGCGCGGAATGCTGCCGAGTATCCGCCGGGGCCGGCGCCGAGCACCAGCATGTCGCATTCGACATCGGTCTTGCCGGCATAGCTGCCGGCAACCGGTGCGGGAGCCGGTGCAGCGGCTTGTGCCGGTACCGGTATGGCTGCCGGCGCAGGTGCGCTGGCGGGAGCGGCTGCCGCGGCACCCGCTGATGCTTCCAGCATCAGCAGCAAGCTGCCTTCCGCGACCTTGTCGCCGACCTTGACCTTGAGTTCCTTGACGACGCCGGCATGGCTCGACGGAATCTCCATGCTCGCCTTGTCCGACTCAACCGTCACCAGCGACTGGTCCACCGCGATCGTGTCGCCTGGCTTGACCAGCACTTCAATGACTTCCACTTCCTTGAAATCGCCGATATCCGGGACTTTGACTTCCTGCAGGCTCATAGCGTTAGCTCCGTTTTGATCCTCCCTTTCAAGAGAGGAACGCGGTGGGAACCGGTTCTGCCCGACTCGCGAGAAAAACCTGTTCCCTTCCCAACCTCCCTTGAATAGGGAGGATCCATTGTTATTCAGTCTTGCTGCATCGGGAAATCGAATACCCTGAACGGCCCCGACGTGCTCTTGTCAAACTCCGCGCCTGCATGGACGCCGATCTCGGCAATCTCGCGGGCGCTGCGCGGGCCTTCGTACGCGGCATACATTGCACCGAGTGCGAAATTGCGGCCACTGCCGATGCCCCAGAAACGGTCGAAGCTGAATACTTCCCGGTACGAATACACGCCGAAAATGCCGTGCGGATTTGCGATCAGCGCGGTGATCTGCGAGGACTCGTACGGATCGTCTTCGTCTTCCTTCGTGTTCAGAAAGTACTTTTCCTTCAGTATTTCATGCACCTTCGAAAACGTCTCGAACACCTCTTCGCGGCTGCCCAGTTTGCAATCCTCGCCCATGCCGGTCAGCAGCTTGCGCATCACGGGAAAATGCGCGGCGGTGCCGGCCAGCGTGACGTAGGAATCACCCACCGGGACAATCTTTTCGTTCACTTCATACGCATGCGACAGGCGGGTATCGCCGAAGGTCACCAGCGAATCGGATGCGATGGCGATTTCATTGTTCTTTTTGACGACGACACAGGTGGTCATTGTTGGTCTCCGTAAGCAGGGAAAGGAAGCGCCAGCTTCAGTGAAAAGAGAGCGATTTTCTCATTTTCCACCGCGCCCGGCGCCACCGTTTTCCTACTGGATTACAGCAATGTCTTGCGCATGTCGCCCAGCACTTCCGCCAGGTAGGCAGCGAAGCGTGCGCCCATCGCACCATCGATCACGCGGTGGTCGTACGACAGCGACAGCGGCAGCATCAGGCGCGGCGCGAACTGCTTGCCGTCCCACACCGGCTTGATCGCCGACTTCGACAGGCCGAGGATCGCGACTTCCGGTGCATTGATGATCGGCGTGAACGCAGTGCCGCCAATGCCGCCGAGCGAAGAGATGGTGAAGCTCGCGCCCTGCATGTCGGCCGGTTTCAGCTTGCCATCACGCGCCTGTCCGGACAGGTCGCCCATTTCCTGCGCGATCTGCGAAATGCTCTTGGTGTCGGCATTCTTGATCACCGGCACCACAAGACCGTTCGGCGTGTCGGCGGCAAAGCCGACGTTGTAATACTTCTTCAGGATCAGGTTCTCGCCCTTCTCGTCGAGCGAGGCATTGAACGCAGGAAATTTCTTCAGCGCCGCGACGCTGGCCTTGATGACGAACGCCAGCATCGTCAGCTTGACGCCGGACTTCGCCATTGCCGCATTCGAGTCCTTGCGGAATTGTTCGAGATCGGTGACATCGGCCTCATCGAACTGCGTGACGTGCGGGATCATCACCCAGTTGCGATGCAGGTTCGGCCCGCTGATCTTCTTGATACGCGAAAGAGCTTGCAGTTCGGTGCTGCCGAATTTCGAGAAATCCAGCGACGGCCATGGCAGCACGTCGAAGCCGCCGCCTTTGGAAGCAGCCGCTGCAGCAGGTGCAGCCGTGGCGCCGGACATGATGGACTTCACGAATGTCTGCACGTCTTCATGCAGGATGCGGCCTTTCGGACCGTTGCCCTTGACGCGTCCGAGATCGACGCCAAGTTCGCGCGCGTATTTGCGCACCGATGGCGATGCATGAGCCTTGGCACCCTCGGCCGACATTGGTGCAGCAGCAACCGGGCTTGCCTGCGGTGCGGGTGCGGGCGCCGCAGCGGGAGCGGCAGCGCTTGCGGCGACGCTCGTCTGCGCAGCCGACGGCGCACTTGCCGCAGCAGCCGGCTGGCCGGCGCCAGCTCCCTCGGTCGATAGCGTCAGGATCAGCGATCCTTTCGACACCTTGTCGCCGACCTTCACTTTCATTTCCTTGACGACACCGGCATGGCTCGATGGAATTTCCATGCTGGCCTTGTCGGATTCGACGGTCAGCAGCGACTGGTCGACCTTGACCGTGTCGCCCGGCTTGACCATCAGCTCGATGACCTCGACATCCTTGAAATCGCCAATATCCGGTACCTGCACGTCGACCGTGGACGGTCCGGCCGTGCTTGCGGTTACCGGTGCAGGTGCCGCAGCAGGTGCTGCCGCAGGAGCCGGTGCCGCGGCGGCTGCCGGCGCGGCCGCAGCGCCGGCATTCTCTTCCAGCACCAGCAGCAGGCTGCCTTCCGCGACCTTGTCGCCAACCTTGACCTTGAGTTCCTTGACGACGCCGGCATGACTGGACGGAATTTCCATGCTGGCCTTGTCGGACTCGACCGTGATCAGCGACTGGTCGACCTTGACCGTGTCGCCCGGCTTGACCAGGAGTTCAATGACTTCCACTTCCTTGAAATCGCCGATATCCGGGACTTTGACTTCCATTACGCTCATAGCTTTAGCTCCGTTCGTTCCCTTCCCCCTTGCAGGGGATGGGTTAGGGATGGGGGTAGTGAAATCCAAACGTCGCAGTCGCATCTCGACTGCGCTACCCTCACCCTAACCCTCCCCTGCAAGGGGGAGAGAATAATAAGGTGGATATTTTTTTAGAAACGAGTTACAGCGTAACCGGATTCGGCTTGTTCGGGTTGATGCCGTACTTGGCGATCGCTTCCGCGACCACCGATGGCTTGACCGCCCCTTCTTCTGCCAAAGCCTTCAGTGCGGCGATCGTTACGTAATAGCGATTCACTTCAAAGAACTCGCGCAGTTTCGCGCGGGTGTCGGAACGCCCGAAGCCGTCTGTGCCCAACACCTTGTATGTGCGATCCTTCGGCATGAATGCGCGGATCTGCTCGGCGAAGGTGCGCATGTAATCGCTCGATGCGACGATCGGACCAGCCGTACCTTGCAACTGCTTCGTGACATGCGCGACCCGCGACTCGTCGGCCGGATGCAGCAGGTTCCAGCGTTCCACATCCTGGCCGTCGCGCGCCAGCAGCGTGAACGATGGCGCGGACCAGACGTCAGCGCCGATGTTCCAGTCGTTCTGCAGCAGATCGGCAGCGGCAATCACTTCGCGCAGGATGGTGCCGGAGCCCATCAGTTGCACGCGCTGCTTGAACTTCTTGTCCTTGCCGCCTTCCTGCAGCAGGTACAGCCCTTTCAGGATGCCCTCTTCCTGGCCGGGCTTCAGGCCCGGATGGCCGTAGTTCTCGTTCATCAGCGTGATGTAGTAGAACACGTCTTCCTGCTTCTCGACCATGCGCTTCAGGCCGTCCTGCATGATGACGGCGACTTCGTGCGCGAAGGTCGGATCGTACGGCATGCAGTTCGGAATCGCTGACGCGAACACATGGCTGTGTCCGTCTTCATGCTGCAGCCCCTCGCCGTTGAGCGTGGTGCGGCCGGCGGTACCGCCGAGCAGGAAGCCGCGCGCACGCATGTCGCCTGCGGCCCATGCAAGGTCGCCGACGCGCTGCAGGCCGAACATCGAGTAATAGATGTAGAACGGAATCATGATGCGGTTGTTGGTCGAGTACGAGGTCGCTGCCGCGATCCACGAACTCATGCCGCCTGCTTCGTTGATGCCTTCCTGAAGAATCTGGCCCGACTTGTCCTCGCGGTAGTACATCACCTGGTCCTTGTCGACCGGCTCGTACAACTGGCCCTGTTGGCTGAAAATACCGATCTGGCGGAACAGGCCTTCCATGCCGAAGGTACGGGTTTCGTCGACCAGGATCGGCACCACGCGCTTGCCGAGATTGGCGTCGCGCAGCAGCGTCGTGATGACGCGAACGAACGCTTGCGTGGTGGAGATTTCGCGGCCTTCGGCGGTCGGATCGGTGACTGCCTTGAACGCGGACAGATCCAGCACCGGCAGCGTTTCATCCGCTTTCATGCGGCGTTGCGGCAGGTAGCCGCCCAAGGCCTTGCGGCGTTCATGCAGGTATTTGATTTCCGGCGCATCGTCGGACGGCTTGAAGAACGGCACTTCCGGCAGCTGCTCATCCGAAACCGGAATACCGAAGCGGTCACGCATTTCGCGGATCGCTTCGTCGTCGAGCTTCTTGGTCTGATGCGCGGTATTGCGCGCCTCGCCCGACTTGCCCATGCCGAAGCCCTTGACAGTTTTCGCCAGGATCACGGTCGGCTGGTCCTTGCTTTCCTGTGCCACCTTGAATGCAGCATAGATCTTGTGCGGGTCGTGGCCGCCGCGCGTCAGGCGCCAGATGTCGTCGTCGCTCATGTTGGCGACCATTTCCAGCAGCTTCGGATGCTTGCCGAAGAAATGCTTGCGCACATAGGCGCCGTCCTTCGCCTTGTAGTTCTGGTACTCGCCGTCCACCGTTTCCATCATCACGCGCTGCAGGATGCCTTCCTTGTCGCGTGCGAGCAGGTCGTCCCAGCCCGAGCCCCAGATCACCTTGACCACGTTCCAGCCGGCACCGCGGAAATCGGCTTCCAGTTCCTGGATGATCTTGCCGTTGCCGCGTACCGGGCCGTCCAGCCGCTGCAGATTGCAGTTGATGACGAACACCAAGTTGTTCAGGTGTTCGCGGCCGGCCATGCCGATCGCGCCCATCGATTCCGGTTCGTCCATCTCGCCGTCGCCGCAGAATGCCCAGACCTTGCGGTTGTGGGTGTCGGCGATGCCGCGCGCATGCAGGTATTTCAGGAAACGCGCCTGATAGATCGCCATGATCGGGCCCAGGCCCATCGATACGGTCGGGAATTGCCAGAAATCCGGCATCAGCTTCGGGTGCGGGTACGAAGACAGGCCCTTGCCGTCGACCTCGCGGCGGAAATTCAGCAATTGCTCTTCGGTCAGGCGGCCTTCGAGAAAGGCGCGTGCATAAATGCCGGGCGATGAATGGCCCTGGATGTACAGCAGGTCGCCGCCGTGGCCTTCGCTCGGCGCATGCCAGAAGTGGTTGAAGCCGATGCCGAGCATATTGGCCAGCGAAGCAAAGCTGGAGATATGGCCACCGAGGTCGCCATCGGCGCGGTTGGCCTTGACCACCATCGCCATCGCGTTCCAGCGCATCCACGAACGCAGACGCTCTTCGTATTCGAGATTGCCGGGACAGTGTTCGCCGAGATGGGCGGGGATGGTGTTGACGTAGGCGGTATTGCTGGAGAAAGGAATGTGGGCGCCGCGACGCCGGGCCAGGTCGACCATGCGCTCCATCAGGTAATGCGCGCGCTCGGGCCCCTCGGCCTCGATCACGGCTTCGAGCGCATCGAGCCACTCCTGGGTTTCAATTACATCGGGATCGTTGGCGGCTTGCGCCAATACCTGGTCGAGCTGGGCGGACATGTTACGTCTCCTAAATTAAGGGCTAATCCAATGGGGGATGTCGGCAGCGGATATTTTTGACAAGTTTTAGCCGTCGTCGTGCGCGGTGAAAATATTTTAACAGTAGTTTTTCTGTTTTTCAAATTGCGAGATCATTTTTTATAATGTGAAATATTGGTGCGGCGATGCAGCATGACACAAGGCAAGGCGCCGGATTTGTTCTCCGGGCGTCTGTGTCCATCGCCTTATAATCTGGTTTTAATCTGCTCTTACCTCGACGACAACCATGGCCGCACAACTTATCAATGGAACCCTGTTATCCCAGCAACTACGCGCTGACGTTGCAAGACGTGCCGCCGCGCTTGCCGCGAAAGGCAAACAACCCGGCCTCGCCGTGATCCTGGTCGGTGACGATCCGGCCAGCCATGTCTACGTGAGAAATAAAGTGAAAGCCTGTGAAGAGGCAGGCATTCGCTCGATACTGGAAAAATACGAAGCCACAATGTCGCAGGCAGACTTGCTTGCACGGATCGACGCGCTGAACCAGGATCCCTCGGTGCACGGCATCCTGGTCCAAATGCCCTTGCCGAAACATATCGACCCGCACAAGGTGATCGAGTCGATCTCGATTCACAAGGACGTCGACGGCTATTCGGTACAAAGCGCGGGCGAATTGCTCGCGGGATTGCCCGGCTTCCGGCCGTGCACGCCTTACGGCTGCATGAAGATGATAGAAAGCACCGGCTATGATCTGAAAGGCAAGCATGCGGTCGTGATCGGCCGCAGCAACACGGTCGGCAAGCCGATGGCGCTGCTGCTGTTGCAAGCCAATGCCACCGTCACCATATGCCACAGTGGCACGCCGGATCTCGGATATCACACCAGGCAGGCCGATGTCGTCGTCGCGGCAACAGGACGGCGGAACACTTTGACTGCCGACATGATCAAACCCGGCGCCGTCGTGATCGATGTCGGCATCAACCGTGACGATAATGGCAAGCTGTGCGGCGACGTCGATTTTGCCGGCGCGAAGGAAGTCGCCGGCTACATCACGCCGGTACCCGGTGGCGTCGGACCGATGACGATTGCGATGCTGCTTGTTAACACTATTGAAGCTGCAGAAAGAACCTGACCTGATGAATTCCACTCCTAATCCCCTGCTCGATTTTTCCGATCTGCCGCGTTTCGACGCGATCAAACCTGAACATGTGACACCGGCAATCTCCGCGCTGCTCGACGAGAATCGCGCGCTGGTGGCGCAGCTCGAAGCGCCGATGCAGCAGGTGACCTGGGAAAACTTCGTCGAGCCGCTGGACAATTCGACCGAAAAACTCGGTCGCGCATGGGGCATCGTCGGCCATCTGAATGCGGTAGCCGATACGCCGGAACTGCGCGCCGCATACAACGAAAATCTGCCGAAAGTGACAGAATTCTGGACCGAACTCGGCCAGAACCTTGCACTGTTCGACAAATACAGGGCATTGAAGACGAGTGCCGGCTATGGCGCGCTGTCCGCGGCGCGCAAGAAGATCATCGAAAACGCGTTGCGCGATTTCCGCCTCGGCGGTGCGGAACTGCCGCAGGACAAGAAGGAACGCTTCGCCGAAATCCAGGAGCAGCAGGCCGCGCTTGCCACGAAGTTTTCCGAGAATGTGCTCGACGCCACCAACGACTACCAGCTGTTCATTGAGAACGAAGCCGATCTCGCCGGCCTGCCGGACGATGTCAAACAGGCGGCGCGCGCCGGGGCGGAAAAGGACGCCAAGCCTGGCTTCAAGTTCACGCTGCACTTCCCGTCGTATTTCCCGGTCCTGCAGTACGCAGACAAGCGCGAGCTGCGCGAAACGATCTACCGCGCCAACGCGACCAAGGCATCCGAACTCGGCGCCAAGCCGGAGTGGGACAACACGCAGAACATGGCCGGCATCCTGAAACTGCGCGACGAGGAAGCGAAGCTGCTGGATTTCAACAACTTCGCGGAAGTTTCGCTGGTGCCGAAAATGGCCGAGACACCGCATCAGGTGATCGGCTTCCTCGAAGATCTGGCACAACGCGCACGTCCGTTCGCGGAAAACGACCTGGCCGAATTGCGCGCGTTCGCGAAAAAGGAACTCGGCCTCGATCCGCTGGAAGCATGGGATGTCACCTACGCATCCGAAAAACTGCGCGAACAGCGCTACGCGTTTTCGGAACAGGAGGTGAAGCAGTATTTTCCCGAGCCGAAAGTGATCGAAGGCCTGTTCCGGCAAGTGCAATCACTGTTCTCCGTCACCATCAAGCCGGACAGCGCCAGCACCTGGCACAAGGACGTGAAATTCTTCCGCATCGAAAAGGACGGCCAGCTGATCGGCCAGTTCTACCTCGACCTGTACGCGCGCAACGGCAAGCGCGGCGGCGCTTGGATGGATGACGCGCGCGGCCGGCGCCGCAGCGAGTCGTCGGTGCAGACGCCGGTCGCTTACCTGACCTGCAATTTCACCGAACCCGCTGTGGTCGACGGCAAGGTGAAACCGGCATTGTTCACGCATGACGAGGTCATCACGCTGTTCCATGAATTCGGCCACGGCCTGCATCACATGCTGACGCAAGTCGATGAACTCGGCGTCTCCGGCATCGCCGGCGTCGAATGGGATGCGGTTGAACTGCCGTCGCAATTCATGGAAAATTTTTGCTGGGAATGGGAAGTACTGCAGCACATGACCGCGCATGCGGAAACAGGCGCGCCGCTGCCGCGCGCGCTATACGACAAGATGATCGCAGCCAAGAATTTCCAGTCCGGCCTGCAGACGCTGCGTCAGGTCGAGTTCGCCTTGTTCGACATGCATCTGCACTTCGATCATGACCCGCATGGCAGCAGGACCGTGCAAGACGTGCTGAACGACGTGCGGCACCGGGTGGCGGTGATGATTCCGCCGGCCTTCAATCGCTTCCCGAATTCGTTCAGCCACATCTTCGCCGGCGGCTACGCGGCCGGATACTATAGCTACAAGTGGGCCGAAGTCTTGTCGGCCGATGCATACAGCGCATTCGAAGAGGCCGGCGTTGCCGGTGCCGCGGATGCCGGACGCCGCTTCCTGACCGAAATTCTGGCCATGGGCGGCGCACGCCCGGCGCTGGAATCGTTCAAGGCATTCCGCGGCCGCGAACCGACAATCGATGCGCTGTTGCGGCACAATGGCATGGCATCCTGAGTAACAGGGAAGGAAAACGAAATGACGCGTTCGCTGCAACTGGCATCCCTGCTGCTGTTATGCGCTGCAAGCGCACATGCGCAGCTTTACAAATGGGTCGGCCCGGACGGAAAAATCAGCTATAGCGACACACCGCCGCCCTCCTCTGCGACCAAGGTGGAAACCAAGACGCTGGCGACAGAAGGAACCAACACTGCCGACTTTCCCTACGAGTTGGCACAGGCGGCAAAAAACAGTCCGGTCACGCTTTATACGACCGCCAGTTGCGCTCCGTGCGACGACGGACGCAAGTTGCTGGGCAAGCGCGGCGTGCCGTTTGCCGAAAAGACGGTCAACAGCGGCGACGATATTTCGAAGTTCCACAAGTTCGCCGGTGCCGATGCGCGCCTGCCGCTGCTGACCATCGGACGCAACCTGCAACGCGGCTTCGAAGCAGACGCCTGGAACACCGCGCTGAGCGCCGCCGGATATCCTGAAAACAGCGTCCTGCCGAAAAGCTATCGCAGCTCCCCGCCGGAAGCGCTGGCGCCGGCGGCCAAGCCGGTGATCGCCAAACAGGACAAGCGCGCGGACAACAGCGATTCGGCGAGCCAGTCGAGCAACGGCGAACTGCCGCCGGCGATCGGCAATGCGCCACCGGGATTTCGTTTCTGAACATGGAATCAGCGCCCGATCTGCATGCCATGACCCGCATCGATTTTCACAGCAACGTGCCGGACAAGATCGCCTATACCTGCCGACTGGTGCGCAAGGCGCGCGCCGCCAGCTTCAGGGTGGTGCTGCTCGCCACCGACAGGGCGCAGCTGGCCGCGCTCGACGAAGCGCTATGGACTTTTTCAGCGCTCGACTTTCTGCCGCATGTCGGCAGCGACGACCCGCTGGCGGCAGATACGCCGATCATCCTCACCGCCAGCGATCAGGCGGAACTGCCGCATCATGAAATCCTGATCAATCTGGCGCCGGCGACGCCGGCCCATTTCGCCCGCTTCGAGCGCATGTTCGAAATCATCTCGTCGGCCGATGCCGACAAGGCAGCCGGACGCGAGCGCTATCGCTTTTATCAGCAGCGCGGTTATCCGCTAACCCATTACGTCGCGGAAAAGGCATGAACAATTCCACTCTCGACGCCGGCATCCCGGTTCTGACCGAAATCATTCCTGCGTCGCAGCTCAACCTGCAAGCGGTTGCGCCAGACGCCGACTCGCCCGAGCTTGCCGTCATGCCGGCACCGGACAATGGTGCCGCGTTGCGTGCCCGAGCGGCGGCCGATTGGGACGATGAAAAATGGGATCGGATGGAGCGCGAAATCCGCGAACGGGTATTGCATCAGGTCTTGGAACGGATCGACTTCGTATTGGAACAACGGGTGCGCGACAGCCTGGCCGACGTGCTGCAAACGGCCGTCGAACGCCTTGCCGTAGAAATCAGGAGCGGCCTGCACCAGACGGTGAAGGAAGTCGTGACGCGCGCCGTATCGCAGGAAATCACGAAACTGCAAACGACAAAAAAATAAATTCCCGCCTCGTTTTTTTCGTATTGAAACATCGCGCGCTTGAATTCGTCCGGAAATGGAACTTTTATAGGTCGTTTTGAATACCTAAACAAACGATAACTTTCTACAATGCCGTTATCGCGTTCCGGAGAATTTCATGAAGGTCATCGTATTGGGTTCAGGCATCATTGGTACCGCCTCCGCCTGGTTCCTGAACAAGGCGGGGCACGAAGTTACCGTGATCGAACGCCAGCCTGGCGTGGCCCAGGAAACCAGTTTCGCAAACGGCTGCCAGATCTCGGTCTCGCATGCCGAACCGTGGGCCAACCCGTCGGCGCCACTCAAGCTGCTCAAGTGGCTGGGCAAGGAAGATGCGCCGCTGCTGTATCGATTCCGGCCCGAGTGGCTGCAATGGCGCTGGGGCCTGCACTTCCTGCGTGAATGCACACCGGCACGGACCGCCTACAACATTCGGCAGATCGTTGCGATTGCCGAATACAGCCGCCAGACACTGCAGGCGGTTCGCGCGGAAACCGGGATCGATTACGATTATCTGACACGCGGCATTCTGCATTTTTATACTGACCAGAAAGAATTCGACCAATCGCTGCCGGCTGCAAGACTGATGCGCGAACTCGGCTGCCCGCGCGATTCGATCGACGCCGATGAAGTGGTGCGAATCGAACCGGCTCTGGCAAGTATCCGCAGCAAGATTGTCGGCGGCGACTTCACCGCGACCGACGAATCGGGCGACGTCTACAAATTCACCAGCGGCCTGGCAAAACGCGCCGCCGAGGCTGGCGTCGATTTCAGGTTCGATACCACGGTCACCCGCCTGCTGACCGAAGGTGCCGGTGCTGCCGCAAAAATCGCGGGCGTTGAAGTGATCGACGAGCACGGCCGCCACAAGGTGCTGCATGCCGATGCGTTCGTGATGGCGATGGGCAGTTTCTCGGTGCCTTTGCTCAAGCCGCTCGGCGTCGACCTGATGATCTATCCGGGCAAGGGCTACTCGGCGACTTTTGCAATCACCGATGCCGATGCGGCGCCAACCGTTTCGCTGACCGACGACGGACACAAGCTGGTGATATCGCGCCTGGGCGACCGGCTGCGCGTGGCCGGCACCTGCGAGCTGAACGGCTACACGCGCGAACTGAACACCACCCGCTGCGAAGCCATCACGCGCCGCACGCGCGAACTGTTCCCGAATGCCTGCGACTACGACCATCCGGCCTACTGGACCGGGCTGCGGCCGCTGACACCCTCCAACGTGCCTTACATCGGCAAGACCCGATTCGGCAACCTGTTCCTGAATACCGGACACGGCACGCTGGGCTGGACCATGGGCTGCGGTTCGGGCCGCGCGATCGCCGACATCGTCTCCGGGCGTTTGCCGGAAGTGGATTTCGCATTCACCGGAATGCCGCGCCAGCGGCGCGACCGGACAGGCACGATTCGCACGGCACAGGCATGATCGCGAATCACTGATCTGCTTCCGTGAAGGGAAGCAATCGGCGGCTTTTACTTGCGCGAGCGGATTCGGCCTTGCCGCAATGCGAACCCTACTTCGATACCCGCACCTGCAGCTCCGCGGGCTTTTCATCAAAAGCGATACGTGTCGCGAACTTCGCGCGCTTCATCGGAAAGCGTGACTGGAAGTGGCGCACGTTGCCGGATCCGGATATCACGCGACGCACGAACTGGTAATACGCATCCATGTCCACCACGTGGACCACCAGGAAGTAATCGTAGTCGCCGGAGACGAAGTAACACTGCATCACTTCGACTTCCTTCGCCATGCGTGCCTCGAACTCCTGCATGTGCTCATCGGACTGATTGTTCAGCGACACCTCGAGAAATGCCAGCATGCCGTATCCCAGTGCGAACGGATCGACCAGCGCGACATCGGCACTGATGATGCCCGCCTCGCGCAGCTCGCGCAGGCGGCGCAGACAGGTCGGCTGCGAGATGTGCACCTTCTCCGCCAAGGTCCGGGTCGGCATCTGATTGTCCTTTTGAAGCAAGTTCAAAAGCTTGCGGTCGACCTTGTCCAAAGCGTGAAATTTAGGCATATAAAAATCGATGAATGTTGCAAAAAACCGCAGAAAAACTCTTTGCTCTGCTTTTTTTCTGTTGTACCGTCTGGCTGTTCAGAAAACTGAATGGACAGCAGGCTGCGGAAAAATGCGCTGCCGGCCCTCACCGGGCGTCGCAGTGGCCTGTCAGGAGAGTGTTGCAGTAACCCTGTGTTTTTTCAATCCTTAGGAGGATATTTTATGCAGTTCACTACAAAAATGATTCCGTTGGTCGGCGCGCTGGCATTTGCGTTTG
>CBIHNU010000046.1:0-31799 GCA_966211585.1 uncultured Noviherbaspirillum sp.
TTTCGGTACTGGTTTCGGTACTGGTTTCGGTACTGGTTTCGGTACTGGTTTCGGTGCTGGCTTCGGTGCTGGCTTCGGCACTGGTTTCGGTACTGGCTTCGGCACTGGTTTCGGTACTGGCTTCGGCGCAATCGTCGGCGCGACTTTCGGCGACGGGGTATCGAATGCCGGAGGCGGCATCTCTTTGATGAGCCTTACCTCGATAGGCCGGTGAGTCACCGGGGCTTTCCAGATGACCTGGCGCGTCGCAACGACATGGATGACCACTGCATGCAACAAGACAACACATATGAAGAGGCCAAGATGCCGTGCCGCTGTTTTCCATGACCACCGAGTATCTCCCTCAGTGCTCGAAGAGGGACGCCGCGCAGTTCTGGCGTTATGCCATTGAATCATGTTCCTTCCGTAAAACCGAACAGCGCAGCGGGCCATACCGCTTGAGATAAATCACAGGGCCGACGCCCGAATCGACAATGATGAACGGACGTGGTCGAGCAGGAGGAGGAATTTTCTCGATCAATATGATCGCCCATTGATTGGCGTGTCTGGGCGGTTATTCAGGTGATGGAAAAGAGTATGCGAAACAAAGGCTTGATCGGCAAGCATCCGATTATGGCCGCAGTGTCAGTGGCGTTGCTGCAACTCGGTACTGCCGATGCCCAGGACGCAGCGGGGAACGCTGCCGGCGACGAGACGGAAGCCGGGCAGTCGAATGCTGAAACAGCAAGGTCCGGCACCGGGGTTGCGCCCCCGATAGGAACTGTCGTCGTGACCGGGACTTCCCTGCCGCGTCGCAGATTCGATGCCGCCTACGCGCATTCGATATTGTCCGAGCAGCAGATCGAGATTGCGGCACCGCTGAACACGGTGGACCTTTTCTCCAGGCTGGCCGGTTTCGGCACCGAACCATCCGGCGGGGAAAGCGGCAACAACGTGAACGTGCGCGGCCTTCCTGTCTCCAACTTCCTGTTCGTGCCTATCTTGCAGGACGGCTTGCCGGTTTTCCAGGAAGCGCAGGAGGCGTTTCTCAACGCAGATGAATTGACGCGCATCGATTTGATGACCGATCACGTCGAATCGGTGCGCGGCGGCACTGCGCCGATCTATGCATCGAATGCGCCGGGCGGCATCATCAACTTTATTTCCAAGAAGGGAACCAGGACGCCGCAAGGCTCCCTGCGCGCGACCTGGGGCAATTACGGCCTGGCGCGCATCGACGGCCAGTGGTCGGGACCGGTTGCCAAGGATTACCTGGTCAGCGTTGGCGGCTTTTACCGTACCGATAATGGTTTGCGCCCGCCGGGTTTCACTGCCGATCAAGGCGGGCAGTTCCGCCTCAACGTCACGCACCCGATCGCGGACGGCGAGGTCACGCTGTATGCCAATCGCCTCGATGACAAAAGCATCTTCTACCTGCCCATTCCGCTGAACGATCCGCGCAATCCGTCGGTATCGCTGGCAAACTTGATCGATCCGCTGAAAGGCACGCTCACGTCGAGCGATTTCCAGCACGCACAGTTGCGCACGCTTAACGGCACGCCGGGCGGCACGACGGTCAACGAGGATCTTGCGGACGGCATTCACCCCAGGCTCACGGTGATCGGCGCTGGCATCGACCGCAAATTCGGCGATGGCTGGACCTTGTCGAACAAAGCCAGGTACACGGATGGTTCGGTAAAGTTCAACGCGCTTTTTTCGACCACGTCGCCGCAGGACGCGGCAGGCTTTCTGGCAAGTCAGTTAGGCAGGGCGCAAGCGGGATTCGGGCCCGGCGTCAGCAATCTCGAGTACGTGCTGGCGAATACGCGCGGTCCCAACGGCGCGCGCATCCCGTTCGATCCGTCCACCACGCAGGGTCTGGTCACGCCGGCCGGATGGTGGAGCGTGGATAGCCGGATCTCGAACTTCATGAATGATTTTCGCCTCACCAAGGCATTGTCCGGCATCGGCCCGGGCAGCCACGAATTGACCGGCGGCCTGTATTTCAGCGCGTACACATTCAGCCAGTCGCGCCTGTTCAACACCATCCTGCTGGACACGAAAAGCCGGCCGCAGGCGCTCGACGTGTTGGCGCGCGACAACGCCGGCAATGTCCTCGGTTCGGTCACCGAGAACGGGTTCCTCGCCTATGGCAACAACGCGGACGTCGGTGGCCGGGTCGAGGGGCGGCTATGGGCCATTTATGCGGCCGACGAATGGAAGCTGACCAAGCGCACGACACTCGATGCCGGTCTGCGCCACCAACGGACCCGTCAAAGCGGCTATGCGCGACTGCGCACGACCCAGAACCTGGGCAACCCGGAGACGCTGGCGGACGATAGCGTGGGTGGCCCGTCAGGAGTTGTCGACAACCGCACCGAACATTTTTCCGCAACGGCGTGGACGCTCGGCATCAACCATGATTTCTCCGACCGGTTCGGCGTCTTCGCGCGCTATACCTCCTCTTTCCGCACGCCGTCGCTTAGCGACATTTATCTCGGCGCAAGCCAGGCGCCGCCGGTCATTTCGAAAGTGAAGGGAATCGAGATCGGCACCAAGCACCGGTACCAGGACATCTCTGCTTACGCGACCGCGTTCTGGAACCGCTTCAATCCGCTGCAGGATTCGGCGCTTACCGTGGATGCCAATGGGAACCTGGTCAACTCGCGCTTCACTGCGCAGACGGAAAACTACGGCATCGAACTGGAAGGAAGCTGGCGACCGGGTTCCCGATTCGAGCTGTTGGGCAACCTGACGCTGCAACATCCGCGGTACAAGAATCTTGTCGTCCTGGACACGGGCCAGGCTATTCCCGGCGTGGAAGGCAATCGGGTGCGGCGCATTTCCCAGGTTCTTTCCAGTATCACGCCGGTCTTCAACTTCACCGCCTTCGGCCATGCGGGCAAGGCCTACGCCACGCTTACCCATCAAGGGAAAAAGTATGTAGACACCAACAACCGGACGGAACTGCCGGCCTATACGACGCTGGACGCGGGTGTCATTTACGACGTGAACAAGAACCTGCGCTTCCAGCTCACGGGTTCGAACTTGACGAACCGGATCGGTCTTACCGAAGGTAATCCGCGCACCGACACGTTCGCCGGTCAGGAGACGAGCACGGCAATCTATGGGCGCCCGATTTTCGGCCGTACAATTCGCATGAGTCTGACCTACACTTGGTGAGCAGCAGCTCAGTGCAGCAACGAAGATGGCCGACATGGCCAACAGGCTGCCGAGAACGGGCTCTAACTCGTGGAGTGATTCCACACGACACATGCCATGACGAAATTCAAGGCGACCGCTTCGACAAACTTGTTTCAGCGGGGGCAATTCAGCCTACCTCCTGTCGACAGGCATCAACGGCGGCGGCGCGCAAGAAGGCTCTGGATAGCTATCCTGCTTCTCGGCTGGCAGGCCGCTGCAGTGGCCGCCACACCGACAGCTCCCGCGCCTCGCAGGCTGATCACGGCCTGGACCCACGAAGATATCCATTCGCCACTGTTTCAGGTACTCCAGAGCGCGGCCGAAACCTTTAATCACCAGCAGCAGAGGTACAAGGTGGAGATCGTTTCGTCGCTGCGCAGGATCTATGAAAACTGGGTGCATCGCGAAGCAGCCACCGGCACCCTGCCCTGCTTGCTGGAATTCGACGGCCCGTATCTGGCCTCCTTCGCCTGGCCAGCCTATCTGCAACCCATCGACAAGTTCGTGCCGCCGGCCATGCTGCGCGATTTCCTGCCATCGATCGTGGCACAGGGCACCTACCAGGGGCGGCTCTATAGCCTGGGCCAATATGACTCCGGCATGGGCTTGTGGGCCAATCGCCGCTACCTGCTGGCCGCCGGCGTTCGCATCCCAACCCTCGATGCCCCCTGGAGCCTGGCGGAATTCGAACAGGCACTGGCCAAATTGACTGCCTTGAAAGAAGTCGACTATGCAATCAGCTTAGGTTTGCAAAACAAGCCGAGCGGCGAATTTTTTTCCTATGCGTATGCACCGATTCTGCAAGGCTTCGGCGGTGATCTGATCGATCGCCACACCTATCGCAGCGCCAAAGGCGTGCTCGACGGGCCGCAGTCGGTGGCGGCGATGACGCATTTCCAGCACTGGCTCAAAAGGGGCTGGACCCGGGCCCCGGGCCGGCACGATGATTTCGACAAGGGCAAGGCCGCGCTGTCCTGGACCGGGCATTGGGCGTACCGGGGCTATGAGAAAGCGCTGGGCAAGGATCTCCTTCTGCTGCCGCTGCCCGATTTCGGCAACGGCATCAAGACCGGCATGGGGTCATGGGCCTGGGGCATGTCCAGCACGTGCCGCGAGCCGGCCGGGGCCTGGGCGTTTCTCTCGCATCTGTTGTCGACCAGGGAAATCATGAACATGACGAACGCCAACGACGGCATTCCCGCGCGCCGCTCGGCCCTGGCGCAGTCGCCGCTGTATGGCCCGCACGGGCCGCTGCGGTTTTATGTGCAGCAACTGGAGGTTGCCGGCGTGCCCCGTCCCGCGACGCCGGCCTACGGCGCGATCAGCACAGCGTTTCGAAAAGCGGTCGACGACATCGTTGCCGGAGGCGATGTGCAGACGGCGCTGAGCAAGGCTGCCGCCCTGATCGATCAGACGATCGCCGCGCATCGCGGCTATCCGTATCCATGAAACGCGCGACCTTGCGGATGCGCGCATACGTTGAGACCAGGACATGAATTTCGGCATCAAACAAAAGATCCTGCTCGTGCTGGTCGGCGTGCTGGCGCTCACCACGGCGCTGCAGGCGCTGCTCGCTTCTTATTACACCAACGAGCAAAACAAGGAAGCTGCCTTTGCCAACATCGATCGCGACCTGCAGGCGTGGCGAAACGATTTGCAGACCTTGACCACGCGCCTGCAGCGGGTAGCTCTGTCGGCCAGCAGCGATCCGATTCTGCTGGACCAGTTGGCCGAACTGCTCACGCTTGAATTGAACGTCGATGATCCTCAGCGGGCGAAAGAAGCGCCGGAAATGGCACGCGCCTTGTCCTATAGCAAAGCCGTTTCCCTCAATCGATTGAATCTGGTCCTGCACACGGGCGACTATTCGAGTATCGCGGTTTATACCGGCGGCAAGTTAAGCCACTATGTGTCCCGGTCCGACGTGGGCATGATGGTTCGACATGAAAATGCACCGCCGAAATGGGTCCGGGCGGATGCCGGCATCGCCGAAAACGGGAACTTTGAAAACTGGCCCGCATGGCAGGAAGGACAGCCACCGCCGACCGTTATGCGCACCATTGCCGAAGTACAACGGCCGACTGTGTCCTTTGTCTTTCCTTCGTCCCAGTTCGCGGCGATCGAAATTGCCGTTCCCCTGCAAGGCGTGATCGAAGAATTTTTGCGAGACGTGGCAATCCAGCCCATGTCTCGCTTCGTTTCCGAGCTGGCGGTTGAAGATCCGGAGCGGAGCAACGTGCCAAAGGCTTCCAAGCGCCAGCCGGCGACCTTCGCCGTGCTGGTTTTCCGCAGACTGATCGATCGCAGCGCACTGGCAGCGCTTGCCGAAAAGACGGGCAAATGGCCGGTACTGTTCTCCCCGGACGGCAGCCATGAGCAGCGGCTCGTCGATTTTCACAAGACGCCGAAAGCGCTGTTGCGGAGGGCACAGACCATCGCGCCCGGAGAAGCGGCGCAGGAGATCCAGCAAACGGTCGCCAGCGGGAAGGCATCGTTTTATGAAGCCTTGCTGCCTTTGCGATTCGAGAACCGCACGCGCCTGATCCTGGGCTTGACTTCGTCGCGCGACAGTACCGTCCAAAACATCCGGCAAACGGTCAGCGCCATCGTGATTGCGGCGGGCCTGATCCTTGTGCTCAGTATTGGCGTAGGCGCTTTCTGGGTGGGACGATTCATCGATCCGGTTGTCGCCTTGACCCGTGCCGTGAAACGGATCGGACTCCAGCGCCGGCTGGAGAGCGGACAGGCTGACGACACCAGGATTACGGCCGAAGAGTTGCAGCCCATCGCCGTCATGGCACCGGATGAAATCGGCGAGCTGAGCTCAGCCTTCAACGTGATGCTTGCCGAATTGCGGCATTCCATCGAAACCCTGGAACAACGGGTGCAGGCCCGTACCGCCGAATTGCGCCAGCAGACGCTTTATCTGCGCACACTGATCGATACCCTTCCCCTGTGGATCTGGCTCAAGGACACGCAGCATCGCTACCTGGCCACCAACCAGGCCAATGCCGATGCCTGCGGCCATGCGGTCGACGAGATGATCGGCAAGGGCGACGAGGCGCTTTGGCCGCATGAGACGGCGCAACGTTACCGTGCCGACGACATGGAGGTAATGGATTCGCAGCGGCGCAAGACGGTGGAAGAACCCGTCGTGAGTGCAAACGGCGCTGTCGTCTGGATGGAAACCCACCGGGCGCCGGTGCTGGACGAGGATGGCACGGTACTGGGCATCGTCGGCGCGGCCCACAATATCAGCGAGCGCAAGGCGGCGGAAGCTGCGCGGGAAGAGGCACTGGCCGAGGCGATGCGGTTGGCGCGGCAACGCAGCGAATTCCTGGCGCAGATGAGCCACGAATTGCGCACGCCGCTCAACGCCATCCTCGGCTATGCGCAAATTCTGCAGCGCGACACCCGACAGCTGACCAAACGCCAGGCTTCCGGTCTGGCAACGATCTATGAAAGCGGCCAGCATTTGCTCACCCTTATTAACGATATCCTCGACCTGGCCCGCGTCGAAGCCGGCAAACTGGCGTTGTTCCAGAGCGATATCGAGCTTTCCGTATTCCTGCGCGTGGTGGGCGACATCATCCGTGTCAAGGCCGAGGAAAAAAGCCTGTCGTTCAGTTACTGGGCGTCGCCCGATCTGCCTGCCTCGGTGAAGGGCGACGACAAGCGCTTGCGCCAAGTGCTGCTCAATCTGTTGGGCAATGCGGTCAAGTTCACTGATCACGGGGAAATTATTCTTCACGTGCAACGCGCGGCATCGCCCTCGCTACAAAAAGACGGGGAAACCATGGCACGGCTGCGCTTCGAAGTGCAGGACAGCGGCATCGGCATGAGCGAGGACCAGCTCTTGCGTCTCTTCCAACCGTTTGAACAAGTGGGCGAGATGCAACGGCGCGAGGGTGGAACGGGGCTGGGCCTGGCCATCAGCCAGCAGCTGGTGCGGCTGATGGGCGGGAATATCCAGGTCAAGAGCCAGTTGGGCAAAGGCAGTCTGTTCTGGTTTGAACTGGACCTTCCCATTGGCAAGGCCGCGGCGCTCGCCTTGCCCCTTCCGTCGAACATCATCGGCTATGAAGGTCCGCGCAAGAAGGTGCTGATCGTGGATGACGTGCCGCAAAATCGGACGATGTTGATGGATGCCCTGCAGCCGCTGGGGTTTGACGTCTTTGATGCCGGCAATGGTCAGGAGTGCATGGAACTGCTCGACCGCATCAAGCCCGATCTGATCGTAATGGATGTCATGATGCCGGTCATGGATGGCCGGGAAGCGATGCGCCGCATCCGCCGCCTGCCGGAGTTCGCCCGGATTCCCATCGTCATCGTCACTGCCAGCGCCACTTCCGATGATGAAGCGAAAAGTTACGCAGCCGGCGCCAATGCCTTCCTCCCCAAGCCCATCGAGCACCCTATCCTGCTGAAGACCATCGGCAATCAGTTGTCGCTGACCTGGATTTACGAGGCGCGGCCGCAGGAAGCAACCGAGGAATGCGATGAAGAAACAGGCGAGCTCACTATCCCGCCGCCGGATGAAATTGAAAAGCTCTACCATCTGACCCGGCGCGGCAATATGCAAAACATCTGCACACAGGCCGATTATCTGAAAGACCTGGACCCGTGCTATGCACCTTTCGCCGCACGGTTGCGAAAGCTGGCGGAAAATTATCAATCCAAAGCAATCATGGCCCTGGTGCAGCGGTATCGGGGCGGATACGAAGAGGTGCGGACAGAAAATCCCCCAGTGTGAATCGATGCGAGCGCCTCGCGCCAAAGAACGTGCATGGTACGTCGATCATGGCAGCGAGCCAACGCACAGCTTGCTGCTTTGGCCAAGCGTTAACGCGCGAAGAAATTCCATACGACATATGCCATGACGAAATTCAAGGCGACCATTTCGACAAGGCCGTCCAAGCCGGGGAAATTCAATGTAGCTCCTGCCGTCGGCCGTCGGCGGCGGCGCGCAAGAAGGCTCTGGATAGCTGCCCTGCTTCTCGGCTGGCAAGCCGCTGCAGTGGCTGCCACACCGACAGCTCCCGCGCCTCGCAGGCTGATCACGGCCTGGACCCACGAAGATATCCATTCGCCACTGTTTCAGGTACTCCAGAGCGCGGCCGAAACCTTTAATCACCAGCAGCAGAGGTACAAGGTGGAGATCGTTTCGTCGCTGCGCAGGATCTATGAAAACTGGGTGCATCGCGAAGCAGCCACCGGCACCCTGCCCTGCTTGCTGGAATTCGACGGCCCGTATCTGGCCTCCTTCGCCTGGCCAGCCTATCTGCAACCCATCGACAAGTTCGTGCCGCCGGCCATGCTGCGCGATTTCCTGCCATCGATCGTGGCACAGGGCACCTACCAGGGGCGGCTCTATAGCCTGGGCCAATATGACTCCGGCATGGGCTTGTGGGCCAATCGCCGCTACCTGCTGGCCGCCGGCGTTCGCATCCCAACCCTCGATGCCCCCTGGAGCCTGGCGGAATTCGAACAGGCACTGGCCAAATTGACTGCCTTGAAAGAAGTCGACTATGCAATCAGCTTAGGTTTGCAAAACAAGCCGAGCGGCGAATTTTTTTCCTATGCGTATGCACCGATTCTGCAAGGCTTCGGCGGTGATCTGATCGATCGCCACACCTATCGCAGCGCCAAAGGCGTGCTCGACGGGCCGCAGTCGGTGGCGGCGATGACGCATTTCCAGCACTGGCTCAAAAGGGGCTGGACCCGGGCCCCGGGCCGGCACGATGATTTCGACAAGGGCAAGGCCGCGCTGTCCTGGACCGGGCATTGGGCGTACCGGGGCTATGAGAAAGCGCTGGGCAAGGATCTCCTTCTGCTGCCGCTGCCCGATTTCGGCAACGGCATCAAGACCGGCATGGGGTCATGGGCCTGGGGCATGTCCAGCACGTGCCGCGAGCCGGCCGGGGCCTGGGCGTTTCTCTCGCATCTGTTGTCGACCAGGGAAATCATGAACATGACGAACGCCAACGACGGCATTCCCGCGCGCCGCTCGGCCCTGGCGCAGTCGCCGCTGTATGGCCCGCACGGGCCGCTGCGGTTTTATGTGCAGCAACTGGAGGTTGCCGGCGTGCCCCGTCCCGCGACGCCGGCCTACGGCGCGATCAGCACAGCGTTTCGAAAAGCGGTCGACGACATCGTTGCCGGAGGCGATGTGCAGACGGCGCTGAGCAAGGCTGCCGCCCTGATCGATCAGACGATCGCCGCGCATCGCGGCTATCCGTATCCATGAGGCGGCAGCTTGCTGATTTCGCCGGACATGCCGCTGCTTGTTGTTTCTCAACCCGTCTTATTCAATGAATCTCCGACTACTAGGCATGCGAAGTAAAGTAATTCGCAACAGGCTGTTCACCTGCCCAGCCCGCGGTTCAGCAACGCCTCCCGGCTGACCGGCTTCTGCAACTGCTCCAGCCACCATTGCAGTGCTCGTCCCTGCCCCGACTTGTCGCTTTTGCGCCAGGCATAGCAAAACCGCACCTGGTGATCGGGCCGGTCCACGCGCTTGGCCACCAGCCGTCCGGTGTCGATGTAGGGCTGGGCGATGCAGCCGGGCAGGAAGCCGACGCCAATTCCCCGGAGTTGCGCATCGACCTTGGCCGACATGTCGGTGACGGTGAATGCGTCTTGCCCGGCCAGCACGCCTATCGTGAGGCCGCTGCCGCGCGCCGTCGAATCGGCCAGCACCACAGCCCGGTGGCGGCGGATCGTGTCGTCGCTCAGCGGTTCGCTCGCGTTGGCGAGCGGGTGGTTGGGTTCCACCGCAAACACGAAGCGGACCATGCCCATCGCCTCCTGATGCAGCCCGGGGCGAGTGCTGGCGTCGAGCACCACGCCGAGCGCGAGGTCGGCCTGGCCGGAGGTGAGCGCGTCGAGCGTGCCGGACAGGGTTTCGCTGCGCAGCTTGAGGCGCGTGGGCGGGTTGAGTGCGAAGAAGGCTTCGCTCATTTCCATCAGCGTGGCGCGGTTGATGATGCTGTCGGCGGCGATCGTCAGTTGCGGCTCCCAGCCGGTGGCGACGCGCTTGACGCGGTTGGCGACCGCATCAATGTCGGCCAGCAGACGCTCGCCTTCGCGCAGCAGTTCGGCACCGGCCTCGGTGAGACGGGCCTGGCGCGAGCTGCGGTCGAACAGCAACACGTCAAGCGCGTCTTCGATCACGCGCACGCGGTAGGTGAGCGCGCTGGGCACCATGTTGCCGGCGCGCGCGGCGGCGGCAAAGCTGCCGGTGTCGGCGATGCGCTGGAGCATCGCCAATGCGTCGGGCGTCAGGACATCGCGGGCGGTGGGCATGGGTGACTTTCATTCAAATAATTTGAATGATGCCATCAAATCATCGCAGCCATCCGGCGCTGCCCGGCCTGCACAATGGAACCCATCAACCAAGCGGAGAAAACACATGATCACCGTACGCAAATCGCAAGACCGCGGCCACGCGGACCACGGCTGGCTCAAGAGCCAGCATTCGTTCTCGTTTGCCGGCTACCACGACCAGAAGCACATGGGCTGGGGCAACCTGCGCGTGATCAACGAAGATCGGATCGCAGCGGGCGCCGGCTTCGGCACGCACGGCCACCGCGACATGGAAATCATTTCCTACGTGCTGTCGGGCGAGCTGGCACACAAGGACAGCATGGGCAACGTGAAGGGCATCCCGCCCGGCGACGTGCAGCGGATGAGCGCCGGCACCGGTGTCGTGCATTCGGAGTTCAACCATGCGCGCGACCAGGTCACGCATTTCCTGCAGATCTGGATCCTGCCGAAGGTGGCGGGCGTGGCGCCGGGCTACGAGCAGAAGTCGATTCCGGTCGAGCAGAAGCGCGGCAAGCTGCGGCTGATCGCCTCGCCGGACGGCGCGCAGGATTCGGTGGCGATGAATGCCGATGCCTTGCTGTATGCGGGCCTGTTCGACGGCGATGAAAAGGCAGAGCTGGCGCTGGCGCCGGGCCGCAAGGCTTACGTGCACCTGGTGCGCGGCGAACTGGTGGTGAACGGCCAGTCGCTGAAGGGCGGCGACGCGCTGCTGCTGGATAACGAAAACCGGATCACGCTCGGCGACGGCCACGATGCCGAAGTGCTGGTGTTTGACCTGGAACCCTGATTGATTTTTACCCTGACCAAAACAACCAACCAAAGCAGAAGAAAGGAAACACCATGTTCAAATCACTTCAATCCCCGCTCTCGCTGACTGGCCGCCTGCTGTTGGCCGCGCTGTTCCTGCCGGCCGGCATCGGCAAGCTCACCGGCTTTGCCGGCGCCGTCGGCTACATCAACTCGGTCGGACTGCCGGCGCCGCAGCTTGCGGCGGCCCTGGCGCTGACGCTGGAGATCGGCGGCAGCCTGGCGCTGATCTTCGGCTTCGGCACACGGATCGCCGCGGTCGCGCTGGCGCTGTTCACGCTGGTCGCGTCGATCTTCTTCCACAACTACTGGGCCGCGCCGGCTGCGCAGCAGATGGTGCAGCAACTGATGTTCTTCAAGAACGTCGCGGTGGTCGGCGGATTGCTGACGCTGGCGGCCTGGGGTGCGGGGGCGTGGAGCATGGACGCGCGGCGGGCTGAGGCTTGAGACATTCCGTGAGAAGGTGACGCGCGTTTGTAGGGCAGAAAAGCGCAGCGCCTTCCGCCGCGGCGCATTTAACGCCGTGCGAGCCGTTCTCATGGCCGGTTAAGCATCCCTCGAATTGCGGACACGGCTACATTTCCATACGGCGGAAGGCGCTGCGCTTTGGCCGTTCCTCGAAACTGCGGCCTTCGGCCTTGTTTTCCGCCCTTGATCTGCTGTCCTTCAACGTGCCGAATGCCGAACATCCGTTACGAGCGTCGGCAATGACCACGCACCGCCGGGGGCGATCAGCTTGCACATGCCGGTGGTAGACGCCTCGGTATGCACAAACTGCTTGCCGTCCCATGTCCAGGTATTGGCGGCGAAACAGTCTCCCAGGCCGCGGACCTTCTGCGACGCCGAGATGCTGCCTTCGCTGTAATCCGTGCCGTAAGTGGTCACCAGAACCGCGCGGTAAGGCGGCGCGTCATCGACTACCCAATAGCCGTCACCGGCGTTGTACGCTGCGGCCCAGCACTGGGTCGAGACCAGCAGTTTGGTGGCGGTCAGGCGGGTGATGGATAGCTTGCCTTTGCCAGCTTCGTCTTCCATCAGGTCCGGGCAGTCGTCTTCCTTGTCGGTGGCATGATGGCTTTCGCGCAAGGCTTGCACTATCTTGCCTGCCAATGCGGCGTCGCCCGGACGAGGTTTCGGCAGCGGTGCGGCAATCACGACTGGGGCCGGCAACGGCGGCAACACCTTGTCTTCGGATAGCGTGCCTTTTCTGACCAATGCGCCCGGCGTGCCGAGCCGTCCCTGGAAGTCATCCATTTTCAGCAGCACTGCGGCAGCGCCCTTGCCGGACAGGCGCCAGCGAAGCTCGGCTGCGCGCCATTCGATGGTGCTGGTGCGCGGAAGCGCGGCAAGCAGCGCGCCTGCTTGCGTTGACGATAGCTCGGCCGTCAGTGTGTCCTTGCGAATCGAGAGCTGCCCGAGGTCTTGCCCGTCGATCCGCATCGCTACCTTGAAAACGGGCGGGAGTTTGCTCAGGGCGTCCTCGTCGTCGTAATCGCCGATCATCATCTCGGCCGTCACCGGCTGGTGCGGCCCCGCTTTGCGCGTCAACAGGATCGAAACCGTCGAGTCGTCCTCGTCGCTCTGGTAGCCTGCAGCGCGGCATGTGCCGGTGTTGTCGCATGCGAGCTCCCAATCGTTGTGCGAGAAATACAAGCCGGAATGGCTATCCGCAGCTTGCGCAGACAGCGACAGCAGTGTCAGGGCCAGCGCTGCAAAGACAGATGTGGTGGACACGATTCTTTTTCTTTCTGACAGGGATCGATATCCGTGTACGCGCTGACACGGAAGCTTGGCGGAACTGAAGGCGTTAGTTGTTGCGATCGCGATCAGCGTTTTTGCAGGAACTCGACTGCCAGCAGTCTCGGCGATTCGGGTCGAACTGGCAAGTATCGAAGGGTTCAACCATTTTCTTCACCGGCGGTATGCGCTGCGCAACCAATTCTCCTTCACGCAAGAAATGCCTGGCAACGCGGGAATTCAATCCGCGCCGTCGCAGCCGCGCTTCGCTCCACCAAACCTGCCATCCGTCGCAGCGCGCTGTCGGTTTGCTCCGATCGCTGCTATCTTGTCATTTCTTTCATCAGGAGATCGAACATGGGTAATGGACGTGAAAAGCGGCGCCGCCGTGGCGGCCTGCTCGGCGGAATGATATTGATCGTCGTCGGCATGGTGCTGCTGCTGGAGCGTAACGGCATCATCGACCGCCAATTGATTTTCCAATGGTGGCCGCTGCTGCTGGTTCTGATCGGCGGATGGCTCATCGCCTGCCGGCTGGGCCGCAACGACGACGCGCCATGAAAGGCAAAGTCGAACGCCGCACTGTCGATCTCTCCGGCTACCCGGACATGGTCGTGATCTATCTCGGCATGCGGGTCAATGCGCTGACCGGCCTGAAGACGCTGATCGGCTTCGGCCCGAAGATCACGGCTGCGGTCGAGGCGAAGCCGGAAGGCTTGCTGTTGCACGAGAATCTGCTGTTCTCGCTGTTCCCGCCGCATGTGGGCATGCGCCAGTACTGGCGCGATTTCGAAGCGCTGGAACACTGGGCGCGCTCCGAACCGCATCGCGACTGGTGGCGACAGTTCCTGCGCGATTCAGGCGGCACCGGTTTCTGGCACGAAGCGTATTTCATGCGCGGCGGCATGGAGGCCGTGTATGACGACATGGCAGCGGATACCGGCTTTCTGCGCTTCGCCCCACAGCAACGGGCGCAAGGCAAGATGTTCTCGGCGCGCGGCCGGGCACGCCAGGAAGGCGAGGCCGGCGTTGCGACACCGGTAAAGGAAGACGAGCTTTACTCCAAAGAATAGGCTCGGGGAATCCGGCGTTTTTCTTGCGACATAGCGTCGTGAAGATCGGGCACGAATGCCAGCGTTGTTGCATGAAGTTTTTTGTCCGAGGCGGCGTCAAGATCACTCCGCTGCTGCCTGCGCCCGCCCCAGCGCACGCGACAACGCCGTCGTACTTGCATACCCCGCATCCTTCGCGGCACGCTTCAACCCGTGACCGTTGTCGACCAGGCGCCGCGCGATCGACAGGCGCAATTGCGCGAGGTAGCTGCCGGGCGGACGATCCATCATCTGGCGGAACAGAACGGCAAAAGCCGTGCGCGACATGCCGGCTTCCCGCGCCAGCATGTCGAGCGTCCATGGAAGATGCGGCGCGCTGTGCATGGCCACCAGCGCGCCGGCGATATGCTGGTTCGACAGGCCGTTCAGCAGCCCCAAACTGGCGCACCGGTTCGCGATCAGGTGCCGCAGCAAGCCGATGAAGAGAATGTCGCCAGCCCTTGCCAGCAGCGCCGGATGGCCGCAGCGCGGCTGCACCACTTCATGCGCGATCAGCTTCACGATCAGCGCCAGTTCCGGCGGGGAATCGTTCAGCGGCATCAGCAGCGGCCGGGAGAACGCTTCGAGAAGAATCGTGCCGGCCGGCCCCTCGAAACGCACTTCGACACACATCTGGCAAGTGGGCGCTGCAGCGTCTCCGGC
The DNA here is from genome assembly GCA_966211585.1 of uncultured Noviherbaspirillum sp. Lineage (GTDB taxonomy): Bacteria > Pseudomonadota > Gammaproteobacteria > Burkholderiales > Burkholderiaceae_D > Noviherbaspirillum. The sequence continues at coordinate 14,808 of CBIHNU010000046.1, forward strand.
GTCTGCGTCCGGAGTCAGCACATAAGCGCGGTCGCCGCGCAGGATGGCGATGGCGGGCGCTGAAAGGCACTTGCTTTCATCTTCGCCTGCGCTGATCCATGCCTGCCCCTGCGTGACCAGATGCAGGCGCAGCATGTTTGCCTGTTCCGCTGCGTAGTGGGCGGCGACCGGCGCCTGTCCGGTATGGCAAACATGAATCTGCGGCGCGGCGCCTTCCAGCACGGCGGAAAGACGGTCCAGGCGAGCGGGAGTGGTCATTTTGAACGATCAGCTAAGTATTTTGAATTTTTGATTGCTTATCGTGCAGGATAATACCTCCTCGCCCATCCCTTTCAAAGGAATTTCATGCTCATTCCACGCCAACCCGTTCCCCCGCTGGCCGTCAAAACAGTTGCCCACGGCGACTTCGATCTGTCCGGCAACCTGCCCGAACGTTTTACGCTGCTGACTTTCTATCGCGGGCTGCACTGCCCGATCTGCGCCAAGTACCTGATGGAGCTGGAACGCCTGACGCCCGAGTTCGAGAAGCGCGGCGTGCGGACGATCGCGCTATCGTCCGATACGCAGGATCGCGCTGCCGCGATGGCCGACAAGGTTCATGCCGCGCGGCTGGCGATCGGCTATGGACTGACGCTGCAATCGGCCCGCGAATGGGGACTCTACATTTCGGAAAGCCGCGGAAAAACCTCGATCGGCATCGACGAGCCGGCGCGCTTTTCGGAGCCCGGCGTCTTCCTGATCCGCCCGGATGGAACGCTCTACTACGGCGCGGTACAGACGATGCCGTTCGCCCGGCCGAATTTTTCCGACCTTGTCGGCGCGATCGACTTCGCCGTGGCCAACGATTACCCGGCGCGGGGCGAGTACACCGGACCGGTCTGACGTGCAACAACGGGGAGCGCCTTCAAGTGCCACGGCAAACATCTCGCTGCTCAATCCATCTCCTTCCCGTCCCCGACCCGAAGCCCGTCCTGCTCGAACGAATTCGCCAAAGCATCGCGCGCGGTCTGTGCGATGGAAAGAGTTTTCACCTCGTCGCGGAAGTGCGGGAACATCGCGTCCAGCGTCGCCAGGTTGTGTTCGCGGAAGCGGTTCCTGGCGAGCCGCGCCATCTCCTTGTCCATGCCCATCTGCGCCAGCGCTTTCTCGGCAATCAGCAGCGCCGACTCGAAGGTTTCGCGCTCGATGATCTCGACGCCGCGGCTGCGCAGTTCGAACACATGGGGAACGTCGTGCGCCCTGCCGATGATCTTCAGGTTCGGGAATTGGCTTTTGACGAGATCGATCAGCTTCAGGTTACTTTCGACGTCGTCGATGGCGTTGATCAGCAGGGTGGCCTTGCCTGCCTCCGCGGCGTTGAGCAGGTCCAGCCTGGTGGCATCGCCGTAAAACACCCTGAATCCGAAGCGACGGACCGTGTCGATCAGGTCCGGGTCGTTGTCGAGGATGGTGACCTTGATGCCCGATGCATACAGCATGCGGCCGACGATCTGGCCGACGCGGCCGAAGCCGGCGATGAGGACGCGCGCGCCGTCCGGTTCGATGATGTCGGTTTCGCGCTCGGGCTGCGGATTCAGCGCGCGGCTCAACCGGTTGCCGGCGATCACGGCGAGCGGGGTCAGTCCCATGGAGATGGCGACGACCAGCGGAAGCATGTCGTTCCATGGCGCCGGTATCACCTGTGCGTCGCGTGCGACGGCGAACAGGACGAAGGCGAATTCGCTGCCTTGCGCGAGCAGGCCGGCAAACGGCCAGCGCTGTACCGGCGCGATCGGCAGCACGCGCGCGAGCAATCCCAGCAGCAGCATCTTGAGCAGCATGTAACCGGCAGTGAGCGCCAGGATTTGCAACGGCGCCGACGCCAGCAGGCCAAGGTTCATCGACATGCCGACCGAGGTGAAGAACAATCCGAGCAGCAAGCCCTTGAACGGTTCCAGGTCGGCTTCCAGGGCTTTGCGGTATTCGGAGCGGGCCAATAGTACGCCGGCGAGAAAGGCGCCCAAGCCCATGGACAGGTTCGCCAGCGTCATCAGTTGCGCGATGCCCAGCACCAGCAGCAGCGCAAACGCGGTGAAGATTTCCGGCAGCCGCGTGCGGGCGATCAGGCGCAACGCAGGATGCATCGCATAGCGGCCGACCAGGTACACCGCAGCCAGCACCGACGCGGCAAGCAGCCAGTTGAAACCGCCGCCGCTCGCAGCATCCCTGACGCCGAGCAGCGGCACCAGCACCAGCAAGGGCATGGCCGCCATGTCCTGGAAAAGAAGAATCGCGAACGCGCATTTGCCTGCGGGCGTGTTGCCCAGATGTTTCTCCTGCATGCTTTGCACCGCGATCGCCGTCGACGACAGCGCCAGCGTCAGGCCGGCGACCAGCGCGGCAGCCCATGGCAATCCGACGGCATAGCCGCACGTAGCGAGCGCAATGCCGCAAAGCGCGACCTGCAGGGTTCCGCCGCCGAATACGATGGTGCGCATTTCCAGCAATTTTTTCGGCTGCAGTTCGAGGCCGATGAGAAACAGCATGAGCACGACGCCAATTTCGGCCACATGGCTGATGACGTCGATATTGCGAATCAGCGCAAGACCCCAGGGGCCGATGACGCAACCGCCGAGCAGATAGCCGAGAACGGAGCCGAGGCCGAAGCGTTGCGCGAGGGGAACCAGCAGCACGGCGGTCAGCAGGAAAACGATGGGGGTAAGCAGCAGATCGTGCATGGCGGGCGGATTCGGGGTTGGCGTACGGAGTGCGAAGCGACGAAGACGAACGTCGGGAGTGGTACTTTAGCAGCAAGCGGAAGACCCGGGCACGGCAGGCTTCTGCTGGCACAGGCAAGCCGTGCATGCCCGATTTTCTTTATTGACCGGATATAACAATTCTTACTATAGTGGTTCTACCCGTTCATAAACTAAAACATCGGTGCCCAAGCGCATCGAAAGGGAGAGCATCATGGGTACGCGACAGCGAATTCTGCGTGCGCAGTCCTGCGCCGCAGATCCCCGGCAGGCAGTGGACGAGTTCCATGCAGGCGTGACCCAGGATGACATTGCACTTGTCGTCTTCTTTTGCTCGTCGCATTACGACCTCGACCTGATCGCGGAGGAAATGCGACGCCGCTTCGGCGCGATCCTGGTGGTCGGCTGCACCACCGCCGGCGAAATCGGGCCGGCCGGTTACTGCAAGCACAGTATCGCCGGCGCAAGCTTCCCTGCGCAAAGCTTTTCCGTGGTAGCGGGACGCGTCGCCGATTTGAAGCATTTCGAGATTTCCCAGGGCCAGGCATTTACGCAGTCACTGTTGCAGCAACTGGAAGCGCAAGCGCCGACGGCACAGGCGCACAACAGTTTTGCCTTCCTGATGGTGGATGGCATGTCGACGCGCGAGGAGCCGGTGACGCGGGCGCTGCAGAACGCATTGGGCCGAATCGAAATGTTCGGCGGCTCGGCCGGTGACGATCTTCGCTTCGGCACCACCCGCCTCTACATTGACGGCGCGTTCCACGACAACAGCGCGGTACTGGTCATCGCCACCACCGATCTGCCGTTCCGGATCTTCAAGACCCAGCATTTCGTCTCGACGCAGGAACGCATGGTGGTCACCGAGGCCGATGCCGAACGACGTATCGTGCATGAAATCAACGGACTGCCCGCAGCGCAGGAATATGCGCGCCTGGCCGGCGTAGACGTGAACGATCTCGATCCGATGCGTTTCGCCGCATCGCCGGTGGTGGTGCTGATCGACGGTATGGATTATGTGCGGTCGATACAGAAAGCCAATCCTGACGGCAGCCTCACCTTCTACTGCGCCATCGAAGAAGGCCTGGTACTGCGCGTGGCGCAAGGGGGCGACCTGGTCGAGAACCTGGCGCAGGCGCTCTCGAACGTGCGGGCGCAGATCGGTCCGCCGCAATTGCTGTTCGGCTGCGACTGTGTCCTGCGCGAGCGGGAAATCGTGCAGCGCGGCCTGCGCGAGCGCGTCGCGGCGCTGCTGCAGCAGAACAACGCCGTCGGCTTCAATACCTACGGCGAGCAGTTCGGCGGCGTGCATGTCAACCAGACTTTCACCGGCATGGCGATCGGCGCCCCCGAGGAGCGCGATTCATGAGCGCCGGCCAGGCCGCTTGCGCCAGCGTTGAAGAGCAGGCCTTGCGCGACGAGATCGTGCGCCTGAACAAGATGCTGCAAGCCTTGATGAACCGGGCCGAGCGCAGCGCCAGCGCGCGCGGCTCCGACTTCAGCCTGTTTCAGACCGCCATCGTTCTGGAGGACCAGGTGCGCCGCCGCACCGCGGATCTGGAAGCGGCGCTGCGCGAAAATGAAAAAATCAACCGCGCGCTGCAGCAAGCGACGCTGCGAATGGAAGCGGAGATCGGCGAACGCAGGCGCGTGCAGGAGGCATTGCGCCAGAGCGAGGAGCGCTATCGCGCGGCGACCGAGGCGGCGATCGACGCCTTCATCACGATCGACGAAAACAGCGTGATCGTGTTCGTCAACGCGGCAGTGGAAAGGATTTTCGGCTATTCGCCGGCCGAGATGCTGGGACAGCCGCTCAGCAAAATGATGCCGCCTGATCTGCACGAGCGACATCGACTTGGCATGCAGCGCTATCTGAAGACGGGACAGAAGAAACTGTTGTGGCAGGGCACGCAGCTTCCGTGTCTGCACAAGAGCGGTCATATTGTGCTGACCGAGTTTTCATTCGGCGAATTCACCCATGAGGGAAAACGCTTCTTTACCGGGATCGCGCGCGACATCACGGAGCGCAAGCGCGCCGAAGCGCTGCGCGAGGGGCAGCAGCGCGCGCTGGAATTGATCGCCGTCGATGCGCCGCTGGACGAGGTCCTGAACGTGCTGCTGCGCTGTATCGAGTCGCAGGTCAACGGCATGCTGTGCTCGATTCTGCTGCTCGACAATGGCGGCAGGCATATCCGCAGCGCCGTCGCGCCGAGTCTGCCGCACGAATACGCGAATGCGTTTATCGGTGTGGCAATCGGACCCGATGTCGGTTCCTGCGGTACCGCGATGCATCGCCGCGTGCCGGTGATCGTGAGAGATATCGAGGTCGACCCGCTGTGGGAACAGTATCGCGCGACAGCTGCGCCTTTCGGGTTGCGCGCCTGCTGGTCGGCACCCATTCTGGCGGCGTCCGGACAGGTGCTTGGTGCGTTCGCCATGTATTACCGCGAGCCGCGCGAACCGGACGATGCGGAAATGAAGCTGATCGAACTCGCGGTACACATTGCCCGTATCGCGGTCGAACGCAAACTGAATGAAGCGTATATCCACCACATCGCCCATCACGATACGCTGACCGGCTTGCCCAATCGGCTGCTGCTGGAAGACCGGCTGAAACAGGCTGTCGCGCAAGCGCACCGGCGCCGGGCAATGGTGGCGGTGCTGTTCGTCGACCTTGACCATTTCAAGGCGGTCAACGATTCGCTCGGCCATCAGGCCGGCGACCTCCTGCTGCAAGCCGTGGCCGAGCGCATGCAGCAGTGCCTGCGCGAGGGCGACAGCGTGGCGCGCCTCGGCGGCGACGAATTCGTGATCTGCCTGCCCGAGATCGACGGCGGCAACGATGCAGCCATGGTCACGGAAAAGATCCAGCGCCTGCTGGCCGAACCGCTTGCCATCGGCGACCATACGCTGCAGGTCGGCAGCAGCATCGGCATCAGCATGTATCCGCACGACGGCGAAAATGCGGACGCGCTGATCAAGGCGGCGGACGCGGCGATGTACGACGCGAAATCCAAGGGCCGCAGCAACTACCAGTTCTACACGCCGAAGTTGAATGCAAAAGCGCATCAGCGCCTCGCTGTGACCAACCAGTTGCGGCAGGCGCTGGTGCGCAACGAAATGGTGCTGCATTACCAGCCGCAGGTCAGCCTGGCCAACGGCGAGATTACCGGCGTCGAGGCCTTGCTGCGCTGGAATCATCCGGAGCACGGGCTGGTGCCGCCTTCCGACTTCATTCCGATCCTGGAAGAGATAGGAATGATGAGCGAGATCGGTGGATGGGTGCTGCGTACGGCCTGCGCCATGAATGCGGAATGGCAAAGAGCCGGACTGCCGCCGATCCGGATGGCGGTCAACCTGTCGGTGCGCCAGTTCGTCGCCGGCAGTCTGGTGCGCGTCGTCGCCGAAGCGCTCGACAAGCATCGCCTGGAAGCGCGCTGGCTCGATCTTGAGATTACCGAAGGCCTGCTGCTCGACAGCTCGGAACAGGTGACGCAATCCATGACCCGCTTGAAGAACATGGGCGTCGGACTGTCTCTCGACGACTTCGGCACCGGCTACTCTTCGCTGTCGTACCTGCGCAGCTTCCCGGTCCAGCGGCTGAAAATAGACCGCTCCTTCATCCGCGACATCACTACCGATGCAGGCTCGGCGAACATCGTGGCAAGCATCATCGCGCTGTCGCAGAAGATGGGCCTGGAAGTCGTCGCGGAAGGCGTGGAGACGGAAGAACAGAGGCGTTACCTGCAGCGCCAGGGTTGTCACGAAATCCAGGGATTCCTGTTCAGCCGCGCGCTGCCGGCGAGCGAGATCGAAAGCATGCTGCGCTTGCGGCGGCACCTGCCCGCCTGAGCGAAAACAGCCGCATACCGTTGCCTATCTTTCCGCGCAGTGCGCTACACTCCCCGCTTTCGACCTGCCACCCGTCTCCCGACAAATCATGTCGCTCGTCCATCTCTGCCACGCGTTTGCGCCGCCCTGGATATGCAGCCACCTCGACGTCATGCTGTATCTCGCGCCTTCGCTGGCGCTCGCCGGGCTGCTGCATTTCGTCGGGCGCAGGCATGACTTCGTGATCCTGTTTTACCTCGCAGGAACCCTCTGTCATGAACTGGCGCACTTTGGTGTGGGGCTGATGACGCTGGCGCGGCCGCGATCGTTTTCCGTGATGCCGCGCCGCAAGGGAAACGAATGGCTGCTGGGCGAAGTCGAATTTGCGAATCTGCGCTGGTACAACGCGGCGCCGACCGCACTGGCGCCGGTATTGATCCTGGCGATTCCGTTGGCGGTTGCTCTGTGGCGGGTTGCGCTGCCGTGGTCGTTTCATTGGGCCGACGCGGCGCTTGCCCTGCTGCTCGCACCGCAGTTTCTTTCTTTCTGGCCGTCGCGCCAGGACTGGTTGCTGGCGATCGCTTCGTGGCCGTATCTGCTGCTCGCGGGCGCCGGTTACTGGTTCTTCGGACGCTGAGCGGCCGTTTCCCCAAAAAAAATTTCTGTTGATGGATCATGAAAAAACGAAACCAGCAAGGCTCCGCAAAATCCGCTGCGGCGCCGGAAGCACACGACGAGGCAACGGTCCGGAATCTGGTCGCGCTTGCGCTGGATCTGACCGAGCTGAACGACTATGAAACGCTGCCGGATGACCTGAAAAAGAAGAAGGCCGATTTCCAGAAAACGATCCGGAAGTGCCTGCATCAGAAAAAGGACGGCGTGCTGGCCGAGGCGCTGGAGACCGCCTGGGACGAAGACGGCGATGCCTATGCGCTGTTGAAAGAAAGCATTGAAGAGGCGTCGGAAATCATCGTGTTCCGGCGCGACGAAGGGCCGGCACTGGAGGTGAATGCATTCGTGATTCCGTTGTTCGCGCATACCGCCGGCGGGCTGCATGCGGAGCAGTGCTTTCAGGATGAGGAAGCGTTTGAATTGCTGCGCAAGAGCCTTCAGGAAAGCGAACTCGAAAGCCGGCAGGCAAAGGTGGCGCTGGTCAGCTACGCCTACCATCCGGATGAAATCGATCGTATCGGTTACAGCCAGTTGAGCGCGATGGTGGACGAAGCATTCGAAACGATGACGCGCAAGAAAGCAGCGGCGGCACCGGCCCTTGCGCGCAGCATGAGCGGCTGGCCGCAAAGCGGTTTTGCGCCGGACGACAGCGCAGTGGAACTGCGTTTCCTGCTCGGGTTTGCGCTGAAAACGCTGGATGATCCGTTTTACCGGATACCGGAAAAGGAGGCGGCGGCCGACCGGTACTTCGAAGCGCGCGCGGAGCGGTTCCGCGAATGGTCGCGGCAGGTTGCGCCGCTGGTGAAGCGCTGCCTCGTGACCGACGGGCGCGATATCGAGATCGATTTCCTGTACCAGGATCTTTTCCATGGCGGCAAGAAAACGGGTATCGCCGAGCATGCAATGCTGCAAATGATGTCCGAGCTGCAGCATGGGCTGCAAGCGAGCGGTGTTACGCCCGGGGCGGCGCATGCGGTTCTCGGCCCGGCCGAAATCGAGGACGGCGAGGTTTTGCGCGTGAACCTGTATGCCGACGCGGATGACGCGCTGATTGCTTCTTCCGACAAGCCGATCGGCATCGTGCGCGATCTGCAGGCCGAAGCGGACGATATCCATGATGCGTTGGCGACGCTCGGCGTGACGTCGCTGGCACTGGCAATGAAATTCGATGCCGATGGGCAGCCGGTGGATGTGCGGCCACACGATTTGCGCTAGTGTCCCGAGTTAGAGGTTCGTCGAAAAATAAAACGGATGCAATGGGCGCCAGACGAGGCGCAAAACGGAGCAAGGCCGGATGCCTTGCGAGTATTTGCAACGAAGCATGGCGTTCATTTCATCCGTTTTATTCGACGAATTTCTAACTCGGGACACTAGGTACATGCGGAGTTCCGATGAACAGGCAGCGCATCCTCGAATTTTCAACCGCAGGACGCGGCACGCATGACATTACCGACGCGGTCGCCAAAGTCGTCAGCGAGTCAGGTGTGCAGACCGGTCTGGCGCATGTCTTCGTCCAGCATACGAGCTGCTCGCTGACGATCACGGAAAATGCCGATCCCGCTGTACGGCACGACCTCGAAACACTGCTGGCGCGGATTGCGCCGGACGGTGACCCCGCCTACCACCACGACCTCGAAGGACCGGACGACATGGCGGCGCATGCGCGCAACGTGTTGACCGATTCCGGCCTCACCATTCCGGTGGGCGCTGGCCATCTGCTGCTCGGCACCTGGCAAGGCATCTATCTGTGGGAGCATCGCACGGAGGGACAGGTGCGGCGGGTCGTGGTGACGATGCTGGGCGCTTGAGCGCTTGTCGTTGCCTCTTTTATCTGCCCGTCTCGCGCAAATCCGCCACCGGCACCTGACCGAATTGCTGGCTCAGCAGGTACTCGACCAGGCGCCGCGCGCAGTCGCCCGGGCTGGCAAGCTGGCCATCGTGCTTCAAGCCCTCGAAGCGCTCGCGCAGCGGAAACTGCTCAAGCGGCGTGGCACGAATCGCTGCCTGCATGTCGGTATCGATGACGCCGGGTGCAAGGCTGCAGATACGCAGATGCGCCGCGTTGTCGAGCGCCACTGCGCGCGCGTGCTGGTCCAGCGCCGCTTTGGTCGCGCAATAAATGCTCCAGCCGGGGTAGGCGTTGCGCGCGGCGCCGCTGGAGACGTACAGGATGCGCAACTCGCTTGCATCGCCGGCGGCAGCAGCGACCGCGCCGGCCAGCATCAGCGGTGCCGCGACGTTCAGGCTGATCGCCTGGGCGATCGCGAGCGGGTCCTGCGTCCGGATCGGCCCGACCGGTTGCACGACGCCGGCGTTATTGATCAGCAGCAGATTCTCGCCGCCGGTCACGAAGCGTTGCAGCGTGCCGCTGTCGAGCCAGCGTATCAGTGCAACGGCGTCCGCCAGGTCGACTTCGGCCTGCTGCAGCAGGGCTGGAAAGCGCTTTTCGAGTTCGGCATTGCGCTTGCGCGCTACGCCGAGCACCGTCACCTGCCGCAACAACAATTCTTCCGCAATGGCGGCGCCGAGGCCGCGGGTGTGTCCAGTAAGAATTGCTTTCATGATGTTCCTTTCGTCTGACACAGTGATGCGCCGCGATGAAGGCGCGCAGCGGCGTATGAAAATCGGGTGGTCCTGCCTGTCGCGGCGAATGCCGGCATCGGCCAGAAATGCATTATGCCGAATCGGCGCCGATGCGTGCGCCGCACGCTTTCCGGTCCGGGGCTTGTACGCTTGCCGCGCCTTGATACGCGTCAATCGCGGCCGCAAACGCTGACCTATCGTGTAACTCAAGAACAGCGAAGGGAGAAGAGAAAGCAGATACCTTGAAGGAGAATGTGATGGACACTCAGCAAAACAAGCAATTGATCATGCGCGGATATCAGATGTTCCAGGACGGGAACATCGACGGGCTGCTGCAATTGTTTTCGGATGATATCGAATGGCTCGGATACCAGACCGAGTTCGTGCCTTTCTCGCGCGATTACCATGGCAAGCAGGACGTGGCCCGGTTTTTTGCGGAGTTGAACGAGGCACAGGAAGCCGACCAGTTCGAGCCGCAGGAACTGATCGCCGAAGGAGACAGGGTGGTCGCCCTGGGAACGGCGCAATGGATCATCCGGGCAACCGGAAAGCAATACGGATATCCGTGGGTGCACGCGTTTACCATTCGCGATGGGAAGATAACGCGGTTCCAGCAGTACTACGACTCCGCGGCGACGCAGGCTGCGTTCATGCCGATAGGCCTGGCCCCGACGGCGGGTGCCGACAGGGGCGCCATGCCGCTCCATTGAGCGCGCTGCGAAAGCGGCCTCACTCCCCTGCCAGCGCCGGGGAATGAGGCGCTTTTTTGTGCGCCTGTGGTCCGGCGTCCATGCTATTCTTCGCGCGCTTTTCCCGGTTCCCGGCGCTGCCAAACCTGTTTCATACCTTCGAACGCACAACCATGAACCCATTCCAGACGACCAGCGACGACATGCATGACACCCTGTTGGCATGCGATCCGCGGCACTTGCCGTGGGCGCCCTGGGCAATGAAAGGCGCCGGCTTCAAGTTGCTGAGCGCCGACCCGGACTCCGGCCGTTTTTCACTGCTGATCAGGCTCGACAAGGGATGCAATGCGCCGGCCCACCGGCATGTTGGCGCGGTGGAGGGCATGGTGCTGGAAGGCGGGTTCCACTATGCCGACGAGCCGCAGCGGCGCTTTACCGCGGGAGTCTACCTGCTGGAAAAGGACGGCGCCGTGCATCAACCGGTCAGCCCGGAAGGCGCGCTGATGTTCGCGGTATTCCACGGGCCGGTCGAAGGGCTGGCGGACGACGGCAGCGTGACGGGACGCATCGATTGCCGGTGGCATATCGATGCCTGGAGTGCATTTCTGGCCACGCAGCAGATATCGCCGCAACTCCCGTAGGAGACGCGGCGATACCGGTACAGAGGCAGCAGTACGGCAAGTAAGGGCTGTTGTTTACGGCACCCAGAACGCTCCGTCCGTCCTGCGCTCCGATCCCACTACCGGATGGACGTTTGCATACCGCAAAAACGTTTTCTCCGTCGCCGCATCCGCGAGGTGCAACATCTGCGCCGCCATCACGTCATACACCGGCACGTCCCCCGCAGGATGGGCACAGATGCGCGACATCGTGCGGCCATTGGGCCCGATGATGTCGATATTGGCGAAGGAGGCGACGCGGATACGATAGCGGACGCCGGTTTTGCCGCCGATGACGTGAAAGTAGTGATAGTTGCGGAATTCCTCGCGTTGCTGCGGGTTCAGCAGGCTGAGCATGAGCGTCAGCGAGCGGCGTTTGGCGCGCAGGTAGCTTTTCGTTTCTTCGATCGCCGCCTGTTCATTGCGCTGGCGCGCGGCATCGAGGTAATCGTTGACCCACGCGGCGAAACGGGCCAGGCGGAGGTAGCGGCGCGCAGGTGCATGCGCACGCGACACTGTGCCTGCAGCGTCGCGCGGCGCCTGCATGTCGGCGGCCGGCCCGGTACCGCCAAAGAAACGGGCCAATGCCTGCCGTGCCTGGGGCAACCCCGGCATGTCAGCCTCCGACGGTCTTCGGCACGACCACCAGTTCTTCCAGGGTGGGATCGAACTCCCGGACGAGATGCTTGGCGTCGGTTTTATGCGTCGAGCCGAATGCCGTATAGCCCCTCGTCATCAGCCTGTCGAAGGTTTCCTGTGCGGCCAGCACTTCGTCGAGCTTGGCGGTGTCCCAGGTCAGTTCCTTGTGGCCCGACCGGTCCATGATGTTCATCTGGCCGATATGCGATGCGCGTGTTTGATCCATTGCGTGCTCCTTGCAAAAATTGCGTTGTTGCGCTGTGCAGACCTCCGTGCGATGCGTTGTCCTGCGTTGCGTCCATTGCACCGCGCGGAAGACTACCTCTTTTAGTTTCGTGACCCGTGCTGCAAAATCCTTACACGCGCGAACAGGGCATGATCTATATCAAGCGTACGCGTACCTGATCCAATGCACGCCCGGACAGCTGTTGCATCCGGACAGGCGACAGGCCGGCACTGCCTGCCACCGGGCGCTATACTCGATTGCATTGCGCCACTGCGATGCGCAACGACAAGCCAAGGCATCCCGCGCTCGGCACCTGCCACGAACCAGAATCGATTTCATGTCACGCCTGCGCATCACTTTGCTTACCTTCATCGCGATGCTCGCGTTCGCCGGCAACTCGCTGCTGTGCCGCATCGCGCTGAAGGAAACCGGCATCGACGCGGCCAGTTTCACCACCCTCCGTATCCTGTCCGGCAGCCTCGCGCTGCTTGTCATCGCCGGCATGCAGGGCAGCGTACGAAGAATGGCGGGAGACTGGCTGACCGCGTCCGGGCTCTTCCTCTACGCAGCCTGTTTTTCATTCGCCTATGTGCGCCTGCCGACGGGAACCGGCGCGCTGCTGCTGTTCGGCGCGGTGCAGGCCAGCATGCTCGGCTACGGCCTGTGGCGCGGCGAGCGCATGGTCTTGCGCAGGGTGGTGGGATTGCTGGGCGCGTTCGCCGGCATCGTCGGCCTGACGCTGCCCGGCCTGAGCGCACCACCGCCGGCCAGCGCGGCATTGATGATCATTTCCGGCGTCGCCTGGGGCTTCTTCTCGATCCGCGGCAAGAGCAGCGGCGACCCGGTACTCGTCATCACCGGCAGCTTTGTGCGTGCCGCCCCGCTCGCGATCCTGCTGAGCATCGCGACGCTGTCATCGGCGTCGTGGGCTCCCGCAGGGATCGGGTACGCGGTGCTGTCCGGTGCGCTGACGTCCGGGATCGGCTACATCCTCTGGTACAGCGTGCTGCGCAGCCTGACCGTGACCACCGCAGCGACAGTCCAGCTGACCGTGCCGCTGATCGCCGCCGGCGGCGGCGTACTGTTGCTGGGCGAGCCGGTCAGCTTGCGGCTGGTGCTGGCGTCGATTGCAATCGTCGGCGGCGTCGCATTCGCGCTCACCGGCAAGCAGAGATAGCCGTTTACTGCGATGCCGGTTTCGGCTGCTGCTGCTGCTGCTGTTGCTGCTGCGTAGGCGACGGCGTCTGGCTCATCGATGCACTGCTGCTCGAAGACGGAGATTGCCCGCCCGAGCTGCCGCTGGCAGACGTCGATTGGCCACCGGACGAACCGCTGGACGTGCCGCCGGTGCTGGAGGTTTGCGCCAGCGATTCCCGCTTGGCCCTGGCCTTGGCGAGATTCTGCACCGCCTTTGCCTCCTGTTCACAGGCATTCTTCGCATCGCCGACCTGATCGCCGCACTTTGCCTTGGCGACCTTGTAATCCGCGTCGGCTTTCGCCTCCGCCAGATCGAGGCGATTCTTCGGCGTATCGCGCTCGTTTACCCTGGTCTGCGCTTCCGCGACTTTTTGCTGCCCGTCCGCCTCGGCCTTGCAAAGATCCTTGGCGTTGTCTTTCAGGCTGTCGCATTTCTTCAGTGCAGCCTGGTGCTGCTGGTCGATCTGCTGTTTCTGCGATTGCCCGCCCTGCCCGGCTGAACCCGATGTGCCGGGCGAGCCTTGCGCATAGGCACCGACTGCAAACGTCAGGGCAAGCGACGCCGCAATAGCAGTGAATTTTGCACTCATGGCTATGCTCCTTCGAGTGGCGAAACGCGTAGCGAATGCAAACTTCGCGCCTGCCGCATAGCCGCAGGAGATTCTTTCAAACGCGCCGTCGCGGGGTAACGATCTTGTGCCGGGCTTGTAAATTCCCCCGTGCCGATGTAATTTTTTCGCATCGGGACTGTCCCCGACAGATGCAATATTCCCGGCGCCACGCATGCTATTTTCTTCTGCGGCGCAATTCGCAATTTTATTGATCGCGCCCGGCCTTACGATTTCCGTGACGCAGTATTGCAAGAGAGGCTTCAATGCGCTGTTTCAAAAAAACTGTGGTTGCCGCGCTGGCACTGACCGCCGCTTGCGCGCAGAGCGCGGATGACGGCACGCTGAAGAACTGGTTCAACGATCCGTTTTTCCGGGTAGGCAATGGCATTCCGGATTGCCCGCTCCCGCTCGGGCCTCTACTTACCGAAGCGGAAATGAAAGCCGAATCGCATTCGCGGGTAGAGCGCGGCACCAGTTGCTGGATGGCAGGCGAGTGCAAGCAGCCGAATGCGTATCTTTACGACGCCGGCATCGCACAAACGATCCGCCAGCGCTTTCAATCGGCTGGCGCATTCGACAAGGACAGTTTGTGGATCATGGTCAGCCGGCGCTTCGTATGGGCCGAAGGATGCGTGACCGATCCGCGCGAGGCTGCGGAAATCGACGCGCTGCTGCGCGCCGTACCCGATGTCGAGCGGGTATTGGTGAATGTCACGACTCCCGCGATGCAGCGCCCGGCGTACAGGACGCTGCGCGAAGCGGAGGACAGGCTGGCGAAGAAGGCACAGTCTCGATAGGCAGCATCTCAACCGACGACCGGCACCTTGCGCAAGCTGATCGACAGCAGCAACGACGCAGCTAGGCAGGCCGCCAGCGCGGCAACCACACCGGACCAGCCACCCCACTGCCACAGCCCGCCGGACAGCGAGCCGATCACGCTGGCGCCCATGTAATAGCAGAACAGGTACAGCGCCGATGCGAGCGCCCGGTTTTCCTTTGCCCGCCGTCCGACCCAGCTGCTGGCGACCGAATGGCCGCCGAAAAAGCCGAAAGTGAACAAGGCGATGCCGAACACGATCAGCGGCAGCACGTCGGTCAGCGTGAGCAGCAGCCCCGCCAGCATCACCAACACAACCAGCCACAGCACGCGCCGCCGCCCCAGCCGGTCGGACAGCTTTCCGGTGAATACCGAGCTGAACATGCCGATCACGTAGAGCGAGAAGATCAGGCTGATCTCGGTGTGCGACAAACCGAATTGCGGCGCCAGCAAGCGATAGCCGAGGTAGTTGTAGACGCTGACGAACACGCCCATCAGCAGGAAGCCGATGGCGAACAGCCGCAGCAGGCCGCCGTCGCGAAAATGCTGCGCGGCGCCGGCGACGACTTCCGCCAGCGGCTGTTCACGCCGGCGGAAATTCTTCGATGCCGGCAGGCTGCGCATGAATTCGACCGCGATCAGCAGCGCGATGCTGCCGATCACCGCCATCGCAAAGCGCCACGAAACCATGTCGCTCAGGATGCCGGCCGCGATCCGGCCGGTCATGCCGCCGAGCGCGGTGCCGGCGATGTACAGGCCCATCGAGTAGCCGAGCGATTGCGGCTCGATCTCTTCGCTCAGATAAGTCATCGCGACCGCGGGCAAGCCGGCCAGCACGATGCCAAGGATGCCGCGCAACACAACGAGTTCGGCAAAGCCGCCGACCAGTGCACAAGCGATGGTGCTCAGCGCCGACGCGAACAGCGAAACGCACATGGCGTTCTTGCGGCCGTGCCGGTCGGAAAGGATGCTGGCCAGCAGCAGGCAGATCGACAATGCACCGGTCGCAATCGACACCACCCAGCTGCTCTGCATCGGCGATACGCCGAACTCGCGCGAGAACAGCGGCAGCAGCGGCTGCACGCAATGCAGCATCGCGAAGGTGGCGAATCCGCCAAGGAACAGCGCGCGGTTCGCATTGCCGATGCGGCGGCAGTCGGCTGCCATTGGAAGCGTGCTGTCGGCAAAAGCGGGGGCATGGGATTGCGGCACGGTGACGAAGGTCCTGAAGCGAAGGTTGAGGCCTTCATCATAGGATTGTCTTGTTATTCGATCCAATATATCTTAGTGTTATCTCTTATATTTTTAAACGATAACTGTCATGGAGCTGCGCCACCTGCGTTACTTCGTCGCCGTCGCCGAGGAGCTGCATTTCACCCGCGCTGCCGAGCGCCTGCATATCGGCCAACCGCCGCTGAGCCAGCAGATCCGGCTGCTGGAGGAAGAAGTCGGCGCGAAGCTGCTCGACCGCTCGCGGCGCTGGGTGCGCCTGACGGAAGCGGGCAAGCTGTTCCTCGACGATGCGCGGCGCATTCTCGCGCTGTCGGCCGAGGCGGCGCAGACCGCGCGCCAGGCCGAGCGCGGCGAGCTGGGACGGCTGCGGATCGGGTTCACGTCGTCGACGCCGTTGACCGAAGTCTTCAACAAGGCGGTCAACGCGTATCGCAAGCAATTCCCGGGCGTGACGCTGAGCTTCAGCGAGATGTCGACGCTGCGCCAGATCGACGCGCTGCGCGACAGAAGCATCGATCTCGGCTTCATCCGTCCGCCCGAAGTCGCGCTGCCGCACGACGTGGCGATCGAAACGCTGCGCCATGATCCGCTGGTGCTGGTGACGCCGGTGAATCATGCGCTAGCGCGACGGTCCGCAATATCGATCGCGGAACTGGCGGATTTCGCGTTCGTGACATTTCGGCCGGATGCCGGCACCGGTGTGCAGGGACAGGTGCTGCGGCTGTGCCGCGAAGCGGGCTTCGAACCGAAGATCGCACTGCAGGCGGGCGAAGGATCGACCATCATCGGACTGGTCGCGGCCGGCTGCGGAATTTCGATCTTGCCGGAGTCGTTCACCGGCTTGCGGGTAAAAGGCGTCAGCTACCGGCGGCTGTCGGATCGCAGCGCGGTAACGCAACTCGCGCTGGCACGACGCGGCGAAGAAGCGCTGCCGCTGGTCGATCACTTTTTCGCATTGGCAATCCGGGCCGGCTCGGAAAAAAGCTAGCGCCGGTTTGCATTCGCGACGTGTTGTGCTTGCATTGCCCGCCGATCGCTTGTACACTTCGGTCCCTCAGACGCGGGGTGGAGCAGTCTGGCAGCTCGTCGGGCTCATAACC
>CBIHNU010000047.1:0-31580 GCA_966211585.1 uncultured Noviherbaspirillum sp.
GGGTCAGCCGTCCAACGGGGTGGGGGGGGGGGACGGTGCGCTCCTTCCACTGCCGGGCGGGGGGCGGTCCGCCGGGGGGGGGGGTCCCCCGCCGCCGCGCACACGAACAGCCCGCGGCGCAATCGGCCGACATGGATGCCGAGCGTCGCCGCGACTTCCGCCTGCAGCGCGGCGACGTTGATTGCACGCGCCGAACGCACCGCGAACGCCAGCGCGAGCAGCCATACGATCCACGGCAGGCCGCGCAACTGGGTCGCGGACAGATCGCCGATCAGCCAGAACACCATGCCGCGCAGCCGGTTGTCGGGCGCGATCGACAGCATCAGCGTGACCAGCGCGCCGCAGCCGGATGCAACGATCACGCCGGTCAGCAACAGCGTCGATGCGCCGCCCTCCGCTCCCCCGCGCAAATCGCGATGCGCGAGTGCGAACAGCAGAAACGCGACCGCGATCGCGCCGCCGAACGCGGCCGCATCGACCAGCCAGGCAACGTTGAAGAACAGCATCGCCGCCAATGCGCCGACCGACGCGCCGCCCGACACGCCCAGCACGTAAGGATCGGCCAGCGGGTTGCGCAGCAAGGCCTGCATCATCACGCCGGCCAGCGCCAGCGTTGCGCCGGTGACGAAGGCGGACAGCGCGCGGCCCAGCCGCAGCTCAAGCAGCGTCGCAGCCAGCGTCGACGGCTGACCGCGCAGGATATCGGGCAGCGCGTGGAACAGATCGGCAGCCGACAACGAAACCGAACCCACCGCGCAGGAAAACAGGATGCTGGCGCAGGCGGCAGCCGCCAGCAAAGCAAGGACGGCAACCGCCCGGCGGCGCGCAGCGAATGCGGCCGTATCGACCATACTGTGCGTCGCGGAAGTGATGCTCTTCATCTCTTTCCTGTCTCGGTTCGTTGCGTACGGCGGTGGGCGGATACGCGCTTGGGAACGAGTCCGAAATAATTCCCCGATTTGTTCCACGTCTGGCGGGTGCACTGCCGCGTCCACATCGGAAAACTATTCCGTACACATTCCTTAGAAATCCAGACGCGCGGATACCTTCAACAGACGCCCGGTGTCGGGATAAATTCCGCTCTGGCAGGCACCGAAGGCATTCGTGAAGTAATGTCGGTCCGTCAGATTGGAACCTGCAATCGCGAATTCCCATTTGCCCATCTGCTTCGCATAGCGCGCATCCATGGTGGTGAAGGAAGGAATGCGCGCGTTGCAGCTATTGGAAAAATCGCCGCCGTAACGCTGTACATCGGTCCATTGCAAGCCAACCATGGCGCTCTGCCCGTTTTCCGGCAGCCAGTTCAGGCGCAGAAAAGCGGTATTGCGCGGCACCAGCGGAATCTCCTTGCCGGTATTCGGGCCGTCGGTAAATTTGGCGGAAATGTGCTGCAGATTACCGGACAGAACAAATGCCGACGCCAGACCGATGCTGCCATCGATTGCCACGCCTTGCCGCTGCGTCGGATCGAGGTTGACGTTGGCGAACAGATCCGGATTATAGAAAATCTCGTGCTTCAGTCGGTGCCGGAACAGCCTGGCGGTCATCTTGTTCGCGCCCTTGCCGAGCGTCGTGCCAAGTTCCATGTCATGGGAAATTTGCGGCTCCAGCGGCTGGTTCACCACCAGCGTGCCTGCATTTTCATCGACGTTCGCGACGCGATAGCTCTGCCCGCCTTTCGCGAACACATCGACCTCGCTGGCCAACATATGGCTTGCCTGCAATTCCCATGCATTCAACCCCTGGGTCTTGTCATAGGCTTTCGTTGCGAAACCGAGCGGGTCGCTGAAATCCTTGTCGAATACTTCGTGGCGAACACCGGCCGCAAGGCGGGTTTTACCCAGCTTCAGTTCGTCGCGTACATAAACCGCCCGGGATTTTTGCGATGCGTTCCCGTTGGAAAATGCACTCAGCGAACTGCGCGACCAGTTGGTAAAGTCCAGCCCCGCTACCAGCTCATTCTTCATATTTGCCGAACCGGACAGATACCGCAGGCGCGGCGATACCTGGTTCATTTGACTGTCATAGCGGGAAGGGGAACCGCTGAACACGTTATTGGCTGTCTTGTCCCGGTGCGACAGGTCGACCGCCAGATCGACCGCGCCCAGATGGCGTTCAGCGAAAAAGGTATACCGGTCGGTATCGAACGAGCCGTGATCGTTCGGCGTCTTCGTCTGCCGCGAATTCTGTTCGAATTGCGCGAGCGTCAGCGACCCCGGGAAACGCGAATCCTGGCGTGCCGCTTCGACGCGCAATCCGATCCGGCCTTCGTTCGACGCCCATTGCATGCCGCCGTTGAAATTCTTCTGTGTGGACGCGTTATTGTCGCGGTAATTATCCGCATGCAGGGTGCTGGCATTCGCATCCAGCGAAAATCCGTCCCATCCCTTGGTGGCCGAAGCGCGGAGTTCCCTGTGTCCGTACGAACCGACTTCGGCGGCAACAGTGCCATGCACACCGTTTTTCGCGCCGCGCTTGGTGATGATCTGTATCGTGCCACCCGTCGCGCCGTCGCCATAGAGCACGCTGCTGCCGCCGCGCACGATCTCGATACGCGCAACCGACTCGATCGGAACGGACGACAGAAGCGCGGGGCTCAGCTCGTTTTCCGACAGGCGGATGCCATCGACCAGCACCACCAGGTTCTGGTCGCTCGCGGCGCCGAAGCCGCTCATGTCGAGCGAAAAATCCTGCGTGCCGTAGAAACCCTGGCGGCCGTAAACGCCGCCGAGCTTGCGTATCGCTTCATTGACGTTGTCGATGCCGGCTTCGCGAATTTTTTCGGCGGTAATGACGGTGGCGCCGATCGGCTGCAGTGCCGGGTCGCTGGCAAAGCGCGAAGCGGTTACCACGACAGGCGCGAGCGTTGCTTCATCGGTCGATTGGGCGAAAGCGGGTGCGCCGGCCAGCACGGATAAAGCGGCGCTCAGGGCGAGCGGCAGTGCCGTATCGCCAGTGGAGGAACTGGAAAAAATCATGATCTTGTTTTCGGTAACAGGCTACCGGCCTGCCTCCCCGCAAGCCGGATTCAACAGAAGAACTGACCGGATTCCCGAAAACGAATAGACGCCCATCTGCCGATGACGCCTTTCCGTGCCCGCGAGATCCCCGTCCGCACACTTCCACCTGTCCTGGCCGGTATCCGGGCTGGCAAGTCGAACCGGTCCACCTTCCCATGCAGACTGCACAGTGGTATCGAGTGACCGGCTGTCACGCGGACGCGTGACGCTTGCTTACCGTTGCGGGGGCAGCACACGTTGGCTTGCGGACAAGCGCCATGTTTCCCGTTTAACTGCGCGCATGAACATGCGCGCGGGCACCAAAACCCGCGTATTGTAAAGCTTGCAGCAGGCGGCGACAATGCGCGCCGGCCATCGCCGCACCTTGTTGATAAATCAACAATCCAGCACGCGCATTTCTCCATACGCAATCCGATGCGGCGTCCGTGCCGCATGGCGCGCCGTTTCGGCCGGCGACAGATTCAGTTGATCCGCGAGCAGCAAACGGATCGTGCCTGCATGGCAGACCACGACCGCCTGCTCCAGCTTGAGCCTGTGCAGGTCGGCCACGAAAGCACGCACCCGTTGCACCATCCGCGTCACGCTCTCTCCGCCTGCCGGACAATAGCCGGCCGGATCGGCAGCCCAGGCATCGATTTCCGTGCGGGGAATGTCGTTCCACGCGCGCATTTCCCATGCGCCGAAATCCATCTCGGCCAGGCGTGCATCGTGAATGACGTCGGCAAAACCACGATCCGCGGCCAGCAGCGCGGCGAATTCGCGGCAGCGTCGCAAGGGGCTGGCATACAACGGCGCGTCTGGCGGCAGCACGGTCAATGCCGCCAGCGTCCGCCGGTTTTCCTGCTCGGAGACAGGCAGGTCGGTACTGCCGTAGCAAATTCCGGCCGCGACTTCGGGCTGCGGGTGTCGGATCAAATACAGACGCATCGCTCAGCCGACGCTCGCCAATACCGCGAGATAGAAAGCGACCTCGGCAAGCTGTTGCACCGCGCCGAGGCAGTCGCCAGTGTAGCCGCCGATGCGCCGCGCGAATTTCCTTGCCAGCCACGCAGTCGCCAGCACGACTGCCACTATGCCGACCGCAACTGCGCGCCACGGCAACCAGCCGCTGAAGGACAGCGCACCCAGCACAGGCAGCACGGTCAACACGGCGATCGCCAGTTCGCCACCGGACATCTGCTGCGCGAGCGGCTTGGCCTTGCCCTCCGGCTTCGCATAATCCATCCATCGGATCAACGCGGTCGACGCCAGTCGCGACAGCGGGTGCGCCGCCAGCAACACGGCGATGGCGATCGACGGCGACAGGCAAGCCAGCGTCGCGCATTTCAGCGCCAGCAGCAATCCGATGCCGATCGCACCGTAGGCGCCGATGCGCGAGTCCTGCATGATTTCCAGTACCCGCTGCCGCGTCATGCCGCCGCCCAGGCCGTCGCAGGTATCGGCGAAACCGTCTTCGTGAAACGCGCCGGTCAGATAGATTCCGGCGATGGTCGACAACAGCACCGCCACGACAGGCGGCCAAAGCCAGGCTGCGAACCAGTAGACCGATGCGGTCGCCGCGCCCACCACGATGCCGACTGCCGGAAAATAGCGGCCTGCCTGATTCAGCCATTGCGGCTCGAAACCGATCCAGCGCGGAATCGGCAGCCGGGTGAAGAATTGCAGCGCAATAAAGAAAAGTCGAATCTGTTGCGCGCCGCATTTGCGCAGACCGGCAGGCAGGACGCTTGAGATTCGCATGGGCGCTATGCGTTCCTGTCGCTCACCTGGGCCGACTCGAATGTCGCCATCTCGCGCAGAAAATTCACTGCTGCCTGCAACAGCGGCAATGCCAGCACGCTGCCGCTGCCCTCGCCCAACCGCAAGCCGAGTTGCAGCAACGGTTGCGCGTCGAGCAGATCGAGCATGCGCCGATGTCCGCGTTCGCCCGAACAATGGGAGAACACGCAGTAATCCAGGATCGCCGGCTGCAAGCGCGCCGCCACCAGCAGCGCGCTGGTGACAATGAAACCATCGATCAGCAGCACCATGCGCCGCTCGGCCGCAGCCAGCATCGCGCCGGCCATCATCGCGATCTCGAAGCCGCCGCAGGCGGCCAGCACGTCCAGCGGTTCGGTCGCCGCAGCGTGGCGCGCCGCCGCCCGTTCGATCACCCGCTGCTTGTGTGCGACGCCGTCGGCGGACAAGCCCGCGCCGGCGCCGACGCATTCGGCGACCGGCACGCCGGTCAGCTTGTGCATCAACGCCGCCGCCGCGCTGGTATTGCCGATGCCCATTTCACCGAACCCAACCACGTTGCCGTCCAGTTCCGCCACCAGCGCGATCCCGTGTCGCATGGCGAGCGCGCACTCGTCCGCCGTCATCGCCGCTTCGCTCGCGAAATTACGCGTTCCAGGGCCGACCTTGCGGTCGAGCAGTCCGTCGCGCACGCCGAAGTCATGCCTGACGCCGGCATCGATCACCCGCAGCGCGCATCCGTTCTGGCGCGCGAAGACATTGATCGCCGCGCCCTGCGCCAGAAAATTCTCCACCATCTGCCAAGTCACGCTTTGCGGATAAGCGGAGACGTTCTCCGCGACGATGCCATGGTCGGCAGCGAATACCAGGATCGCGGGCCGGTCCACACGCGGTTGCGTGGTTCGCTGGATCAGTCCGATCTGTTTCGCCAGCGGCTCCAGCATGCCCAGGCTGCCGGGCGGTTTGGTTTTATTGTTGATCGCAGCGTCGAGCGCCGCGGACAATTCCCTGTCGGCGGTTGATTCGATGAAGGGAGCAGGCAGGTGTTTGAGAGGCATTCAGAGGTGGTCCTTGAGATTATTGCCGCCGCACGAGCGGGCAAGCGGCATGCGCGCGGGCGCCAAAACCTTCGCAGTGTATGTGCGGGGTGATATCACGTCAAACGGACAGAAGCGTGGCGCCGGCTTGTTTGAATGAAATACCGTTACACTGCGAACGTCTTTGCCATTACCGACAGATCTCTCCATGACAAGCGCCAAAACCGATTACTACACCCAGCAATACAACGCCCGCGCGGCCATCCCCGATCATCCACGGATCTTCACCCGTTGGCTGAAGGATTCCGCCCATGTGCGCCGCACCAACGCGGCCTTGTTCGACCTGGTCTACGGCGAAGCGGACGGCGAGCGCCTGGATTTTTTCCCGGCCAGCCGCAGTGACGCGCCGCTGCTGGTCTTCATTCACGGCGGCTGGTGGCGTTCGCTCGACAAATCGGATTTTTCATTCATCGCACCGGCCTACACGCGGGCCGGCTTCAATGTCGCGCTGACCAATTACACGCTGGCGCCGCAGGCATCGATCGCGGAGATCGTGCGCCAGCAATTGCGGGCGCTGGCATGGCTGTACCGCCGCGCCGAGCAGTACGATTTCGACCGCGAGCGCATCGTCGTGGCCGGCCACTCGGCCGGCGCCCATCTGGCCGCGATGATGCTGGCCGCGGTCTGGCCGGCCTACGGCGACGATCTGCCGGCCAACCTGGTGAAGGGGGGAATCCTGATGTCCGGCCTGTACGACCTGGAACCGGTGCGGCATGCCGACTTCGTCAACGTCGACCTGAAGCTGACCGAGAACGATATTGCTCCCTTGTCGCCGGCACGCATGCCGCAAGCCCATGCGGCTCCGCTGATCACCGCGGTCGGCGGCCTGGAATCGGATGAATTCAAGCGGCAAACGGCCCTCATCGCGCAAACCTGGCGCGCCAGTCACCGCGCCGATATTCCGCTGCCGGAGGCGAACCACCTGACGATCTGCGACGCGTTCGCCGCCCCCGGACATCCGCTGTGCGAGGCCGCCATCTCCCTGGTGTCAAGTATTGGATGAGGCGCAGCGACACAACAGATTCCCCCTCGGGCTTTGCCGCCGGAACAGACAGGTATTATGATGTGCCAGTTGCATATAGGAAAATCGTCGTCGATAATCATCCGACAACCACCCGTCATGCAAGACACGGCCGGGTACGGACAAGGTACGGCGCCGTTGTAAGAAAAAAGCCGACATCAAATATTGGGATGCACTGACATGACCGACGCAGCAGACGACCTTGAAGCCTTGTTTGAAGAAGTAGCCGCACAACGCACCGACACTGCAGCGCCGCCCCCTTCCGACGTTACGCCTGTCGACGCCGAAGCGCCGGTTCACGACGCAACTGCCAAAACCGACCAGCTGCATGCCGACGATCTGTCGGCAAAGCCGATGTACGAACGCCTGGGCGGTATCGTGCGCATGCTGCACGACTCGCTGCGCGAGCTCGGCTATGATCGTTCCCTGTCGGACGTCGCGAGCCAGATCACCGATGCGCAAGGGCGCCTCGAACACGTGGCATCGCTCACCGAACAGGCGGCAAACAAGGTACTGAACACGGTCGACACCTGCATGCCGGAGCAGGAGACGCTAGGCAAAAAGGCGAAGGACATGGAAAGCCGCTGGAGCCTGCTGTTCGAAGGCAAGCTCAGCGTCGACGAATTCAAGACGCTCGCGGGCGACTCGAAACAGTTTGCCGCGATCGTCACGCAATCGACCGAAGCGGAAAAGGCCAGGCTGCTCGATATCATGATGGCGCAGGACTTCCAGGACATCACGGGCCAACTGATCAAGAAGATCGTCGGCATCACCAGCACGGCCGAACGTGAACTGGCGCAACTGCTGCGCGACAACGCGCCGGCGGAAGTCAAGGCCGCGATGGCTGCCGAAAAGACAGTCGAACACAAACCGGTTGAATTGATGCAAGGCCCTTCCTCGCCGGGCACCGCGATGGCGCAGGACGACGTCGACAGCCTGCTTGCTGATCTGGGGTTCTGATGGATGACATGCTCAAGGAATTCGTCGTCGAGGCGCTGGACCTTGCGACGAACGTCGAAGAACATCTGCTGACGCTGGAACGGCATCCCGGCGACGCCAACACGCTGAATGCGCTGTTCCGCTCGTTTCACACCATCAAGGGCGGCGCCGGGTTCATGAACCTGCCGGCGATCGTGTCCGCCTGCCACCTGACGGAAAACCTGTTTGATGCGCTGCGCACCGGCCAGGCGCCCGTCACGCCGACCGCGATCGAGGCCGGCCTGCAGGCGAGCGGCTTCGTCGCCGACCAGTTGACCCAGCTGGCCAATGGCGCGGCGCCCGAGACGCTGCCGGCCATGCCGTCCGCGCTGGAAGACATTCTTACCCACGCCATCGAGGGCAGCCCGGTTGCCGCATCGAAAGCGGAGGTGGTTGTGCCCGTCGCCGCTGCACCGGCCCCTGACGCGCCTTCGACGCAAGCCGACGGCAGCGTCGATTGGGAAGTGCTTTACCAGGCCGTCGTCGGCGCAGGGGCCGATATATCACCGGATGCCGTTGCCACGGTTATCGCCATGCCGGAGACAACGTCCGCCAAAATGGCGGAGGATATGGGTGCACGCCCGATCACCGCCCAGGTCAAGGAAGACAGCATCCGTATCGATGCGATCAAGCTCGACGCGCTGCTGGAGGTTGCCGGCGAGTCGGTGCAGGCCGCCAACCAGGCCGCCGTGCTGCTCGAAAAACTGACTCAATTCAAGTTTGAGGGCGAAGCCGCCGCCCTGATGTCGACGCTGCAGGAAACGCTGAGCCGCGCGTCGCGTTATTCCACCGAATTGCAGCGGGCAACGCTGTCGACCCGCATGCAACCGGTCGGCCGTCTGTTCCAGAAATTCCCGCGCCTGGTGCGCGAGCTGGCAAAGGATCTCGGCAAGGAAGTCGAGCTGGTGATCGAAGGCGCGGAAACGGAGGTCGACCGGGTCGTCGTCGACAGCCTGTACGATCCGCTGGTACACATGCTGCGCAATGCGCTCGATCACGGCATCGAAACAGCCGCCGAACGCGCCGCGACCGGCAAGCCGGCCAAGTCCGCTATCCTGCTGAAAGCCTGGCAGGAAGGCAGCAGCGTGATGATCGAAGTATCGGACGACGGCAAGGGCATGGACCCCGACCGGCTGCGCGAGAAGGCGCTGGCCAAGGGATTGATCAGCGATAGCGCGGCGCAGACGCCGGAGGAAGCATTCCAGCTGGTGTTCCTGCCCGGCTTCTCGACCAAGGAAGTGGCATCCAGCGTATCCGGCCGCGGCGTCGGCATGGACGTGGTGAAGACTGCGGTGGAAAAACATCGCGGCGCGATCCGCATCGATTCCGTGCTGGGCCAGGGCACGCGCTTCACGATCCGGCTGCCGATCGAGCTGTCGATCGTGCCGACCATGCTGGTGCGCACGGCCGGCGCAGCGCTTGCGATGCCGATGGCGGTGGTGCAGCGCGTGGTCGAATTGCCGGAATCGTTCGCCGAAGTCGGCGGCGCCCCGGTGCTGCGCGACCAGGGCCGGCCGCTTGCGGTGCGCTCTTTGGCCGGCATCCTCGGCTATGAAGCGTGCAAGGAAAAGGTCGGCATCGTGGTCGCCGCACCGCAGCCTTACATCCTTGCGGTGGAAGCCGTCGACGGCACCGCGGATCTGGTGATCAAGCCGCTGACCGCGCTCGCCGTACCAGGCGTCAACGGCACCGCCCGCTCGGCGGAAGGCGAACTGGTGCTGGTCATCAGCCTGGCGTTCCTGCTGGACGGCTGCAAGGCGACGAGCACGCGGCTGGCCGCGTAATATCCGGCCTGTCCGACCTGCCCAACCAGTTTGCGCGGGCGTCCCGCTGCGATCCGCATTGGCTGACAGCAAAGCCCGAACGGCATCCATGTGCCGTACCGAAGCACGCCCGGCAATCTCAATTTTTCGGATTTTCCACCAGCCGATAGCCGAGCTCTCGCACGGTTTCCACCGCAACGAAGCCGCCGCCAAGCTTTTTCCGCAGCCGATGCACCAGCGTTTCGATGCCGCCGTAACAGCGGTTGGTATCGAGCGAAAAAACCCGTTGTGTGATGGTGTGGCGCGAGACGGTGCTGCCGGCCCTTTCGATCAACGCCAGCAGGATCGCATGTTCGCGCGGCGTCAATGCAAGATGGACGCCGTCGAGCTGGAAGGTCAGCGTGTCGCTGTTGTAGACCAGTGCGCCGCATCGCAGACATTTTTCCGGCCGCATGGCACTGCGCCGCATCACCGCGTTCAAGCGCGCCTCCAGTTCCGCCGCCTGCGGCGGCCTGGACAGGTAATCGTCGGCACCGGTATTGAAACTGTCGACTTTTTCCTGCAGCGTATCGGTATCGGCAATGACCAGCACCGGCGTCATGTTGCGCGACGCACGCAGCGCGCTCAACAGTTCGCTGCCCGACTTGCGCGGCAGATCCCAGCCAAGCAGTATCGCGTCGAAGGCTTCACTTCCCAGCATGTCCTCGGCGGACTGTCCGTCGAAAACCCGATCGACCGTGAAATGCATTTGCCGCAGTTCGCGCAACAACCAGGCTGCCAGCGCATCATCCTTCTCCGCAAGCAGAATGCGCATGATTCACGCTCCCGGCAAGGGCATGCAGACGTCGCCGTCATTATCCGGCAAGCCTCCGGCAGAAACATCGCCGCACGCGTCGATAGCGAATATCGAATCCATCGTGTCTCCTCGTTATATTCATCTCGGCGAAATCTCCGTTCGCTTGCGAGAAATATCCTCTGTCTCGCGACAGAGGAAAAAATGCTCATCCCCGACCACCCGGAGATGAGCGCAGCACGCCAGCCGCTTTAAAACCGATGCTGTATGCCGACCGTCACGCCGGTCTGGTTGTCCGCGAAACCGGCATCGTCACGCGACACGCTGACCGGCCGGTTGTTCTTCGCGCGTGCATAACCGAGCGACGTGTACAGGAAGGTGCGCTTGGACATCGTGTATTTCGCGCGCAGTGCGAACAGCAGAGGATCGGCGTCGGTGCCGGCCGCGACGTTCTTGATGTTCTGGTAGTAGACGGCACTGGTCAGCGTGACCGCCGGCGATGCCTTGTAGCTGAAGCCGGTCCAGTACATGTCGCTGCGCAGATCAGGCGCGCCGGAAGCGAGCGCTTTCTTGTAATCGCGATAGCCAAACAGCACCTTGATGCTCGGGTTGATCGCATAGCCGAGACCGAGATGGATGCTCGTGGTCTTGTCGAAAACACCTGGCGTCGCGGCAGCTGCCGTGCCGTTCACGCGGTCATACACCAGCGCGGCACTGAACGGTCCGCCCGCATAACCTGCAGCAAGCGCATATTTCGAGTTGTCGCTGGTGTCGCCGGCAGTTTCGCCGAAACCGTAAGTCGCACCGATCTTGACGCCGCCGAATTCGCCCTGGTACTTGATCAGATTATTCACGCCGGTCAGCATGCCGTCCTTGCGACCGCCGGTTGCATTGCCGGACGTCGCCCAGGAATACAGCGGCGAATAGCCTTGCGGATCAAACGGCAGCATGAAGTCATAGGTGGTGCTGTAGGAACGGCCGGCCACCACGCGCCCGAAGCCGCCCTGGAAACCGACATTCGCCTGCCGGCCGAACAGGTTGCCGTCTCCGGCACCGGTATCGAGCAGAATGCCGCCCTCGAGCTGGAAGATCGCCTTCAGGCCACCGCCCAGGTCTTCGGCGCCTTTGAAGCCGATGCGCGATGTATTCGTTCCGCCGCTCATCAGTCGCACGGCGGAGCCGGCCGCTCCCGCATGGTTGGTGTACTCGACGCCCGAGTCCATCACGCCGTAGATTGAAACATTGGTTTGCGCGTAGACGCTCCCGGACAACATGGCAGCAGCTACAGCAACTGCCCGAAGATTTTTGTTATGCATGCGGATTCCCTATTGGCTAAGTGATTGAGATGCGCGGAACTCCTCCTCTCACGCAAGGCCGCATGCTAAGGACAAAACATTTCAGTCAGCTTTCAGTGTTGGTTTTCGCAACAAGATGAAATTGCGCTATCGGTGAAAGCTTGTTGAAAGAAACGCAGGACTATATTGCGCAGACAAAAACCAGGGGAGACATGATCATGTTACGAAGCGTCGCATTGCTGCTGCTCGCGTTCGCCGCATCCGCCCATGCACAGGGCGACGCATCACCGGAAAATATCGTGATCGGCCAATCGGTCGAGCTGACCGGCCAGGCCACCGGGAAGGAAAACATGCTTGGTGCCCTTGCCTACTTCTCATGGCTGAATGCGCATGGCGGTGTGCATGGACATGCGATCGAGCTGAAAAGCTACGACGACAAGCGTGACAAGGCAACGACCAGGAAAAACACCGAGAAGCTGTTGCACCAGGACCACGCGCTGGCACTGTTCGGCTATCGCAGCACACCGACAGTGGAAGCGGTCCTGCCGCTGTTACAAGAAGAGAAGGTGGCGTTGGTCGCGCCGTTTTCCGGTGCGCGCACGCTGCACGTGCCGGTGCAACCGTATGTATTTAATCTGCGCGCAAGCTATCAGGCCGAAGCCGCCAAGATGGTCGAGTCGCTGACCACGCTGCAGATAACAAAAGTCGCCATCCTCGCGCAGGACGACGCCTTCGGCCGCGACGGCCTGGCGGGTTTCGAACGCAGCCTGAAGGTGCGGCAACTGAAACCGGTCGTCATCGCAAAATACGATCGAAAAAGCCTGGACCTGAGCCAAAGCGTGAGTGCCATTGCCGCCGCCAATCCGCAGGCGGTGCTGATGGCATGTACCCCGACAGCCTGCGCCAGCTTCATCAAGCAGATACGGCAGCTTCGGCTGCAGCCGCAATTCCTGATGCTGTCGAACGTGAATTCCGAAGAATTCTTCGATTCGCTCGGCGATTACGGAAGAGGCATCGGCGTTATGCAGGTGATGCCTTATCCACGCGACATCGGCGCCGGCGTAGTGCGCGAATTCCAGCGCGTGCTGAAAGAGATGAAGGACCCGCCGCCGCCGTCATACGCGGTGCTCGAAGGATTTGTCGCCGCAAAACTGATGACGGAAGCGATACGGCGCGCCGGCCCGCATCCGACGCGGCAAAAGATCGTTGCAGCGCTGGAGACGATGCATGATTTCGATCTTGGCGGGATCCTTGTCAATTATTCGCCCACCGATCATGACGGCTCGAATTTCGTCGAACTGACGATCGTGGGCAAGAACGGCGTGATATGGCGCTAGAGTAGATTTCCGACATTGAGCAGGGTCAGTACCCCGAGTATCGCGAAGATCAGCGCGGCGATGGCATGCACCAGCTTCAACGATACCGCCTGCGTGATCCGGTTCCCCAGCAGCACCGCGGGCACGTTGGCGATCATCATGCCGAGCGTGGTGCCGGCGACGACCATATAGAAATCGGAATAGCGGGCCGCGAGCGCAATCGTCGCGATCTGGGTCTTGTCGCCCATTTCGGCGAGGAAGAAGGCGATCAGTGTTGCGCCAAATACACCGAACCTGGCCGGTTTGGCGTCCACGTCGTCCAGCTTGTCGGGTATCAATGTCCATCCCGCCATCGCGAGGAAAGACAGGCCGAGGATCCAGCGCAATATATCCTTGTCGATGTGGCCGGTGATCCAGTTGCCGAGCGCGCCGGCAAATCCGTGATTCAACACGGTAGCGACCAGGATGGCGAGGATGATGGGAACCGGGCGGCGGAATTTCGCTGCCAGCAGCAGCGACAGGAGTTGGGTCTTGTCCCCCATTTCAGCAAGGGCGACGATACCGGTCGAGACGAAGAAAGCTTCCATGAATACTCCAGGGCCGGAACATACCAATGACCATGCGCCCTCCAGCCCAAAGCAGGAGCAACATGGTCAAAGGTCTCGCCAAACCTGGAGCCGCTTGCACCATGATCCGCAAGGATCAAGTCTGTTGACGCAAGCCCCTCGCGCAATTCGGAGGGCGGCTACTCCCCAATGACGGGTGGGATTTTACAATCGTTCGATGCCGGCTGTCGAGCCTTGACTTGCCGCTCGGCAGTTTCCGTGCGCGTCCAGAATGACCTGCGCAACCTCGATGAAGCCGGCGCCGAAAGGCTGTGCGGTCACATATGCGGGAAGCGTGGCGAGCCGCGCGAGATGGTGCCTGACGTTCGCCACACCGATCGACTGCGGATAATGCGCGAACATCTGCGCATCGTTGCCGGAATCGCCGACGAACGCGTAGTGCGCGCAGGCGGTCCGGTCATCAATGCCGAACACCTCGCTCAACAGGCGACCGGTTGCAAGCTGCTTGCTGAAAGGCGCAAGCGACGCATGCGCATGGATACTGCTGGCCGTCGCGAAAAAACCTTGGCTGCGGATGAAATCCAGTATTTCATCGACTTGCGCCGGCCCGAGTGCAGGAACGTTTTCGCCGATATCGAAAGCAAGGTCGCCGACCCGTTGCGGCATATCGTCGGCCACCGGCACATGCGGGAAACGCTGCTGCAGCACCGGCGCAAAGGCCAGCAGCGCCTGCCGCTGTTGTGCCCGGATTTCGGCATTGGCATAAAACCATGATTGCAATCTGCCATGTGCATCGAGCCAGAATGCGCTGGCGCCGTTTTCCGTCACGATCGCATCAAAGCGGCACAGGCGCAGCAATGGCAGGGTCCAGTATGTCGGCCGTCCGGTGACTGCGATCACGCGCAAGCCGGCGCTGCGCAAGCCGGCAAGCGCGGCCAGCACTTCCGGTGTCAGTGCGCCGCCGGCAGTCAGCGTATCGTCGATATCGGTCAATACACCCCGGATGCCGCGCCGCTGTTCCAGCGGCCAGTCCGCCAGCGGCTTCATAACTCGTAGCTGTCTTTCTCGCCAGCCATCACCTGCTCGATCAGCTTGCGGTTCAGCGTGGGGGCAAGCAGTTCGATGAAACTGTATACATAGCTGCGCAGGTAGGCGCCCTGCTTGAGCGCGACACGCGATACATTGGTGCCGAAAAGATGGCCGACGGAAATCGCGCGCAAGCCCTTGTCGCGCTCTTCGTTGAAAGCCATGCCGGCGATGATGCCGACGCCCATGCCGAGTTCGACATAGGTCTTGATCACGTCGGCATCGATGGCTTCCAACAAAATGTCCGGTTTCAGGTTGCGCAGCGAAAATGCATGATCCACCTTGGCCCGGCCGGTGAACGCGCTGTCATAGGTAATCAGTGGATACGCGGCGATTTCCTCCAGCGTGACGGACTTCGATTTCAGCAACGGATGCTCGGGCGGCACCACGACCACGTGTTCCCATTGATAGCAGGGCAAGGTAACCAGGCCGCCGACATTCGCGATCGCTTCGGTGGCGATCGCCATATCGGCCTGATCCTTCACGACCATTTCGGCGACCTGCTTCGGGTTTCCCTGCAGTAAAGACAGCCGGACTTTCGGATATTTCTGCGCAAACGCCTGTACCACTTTCGGCAGCGAGTAGCGCGCCTGGGTATGCGTGGTGGCAATCGTAAAGCTGCCGCTGTCCTGCGCCGCGAATTCCTTGCCGATCCGTTTCAGGCCATCGATCTCCTGCATGATCAGCTCGACCGAACGCAATACCGCCCGCCCCGGTTCGGTCAGCCCGCGTATCCGCTTGCCGTGCCGCGTGAAAATATCCACCCCCAGCTCTTCTTCCAGTTCGATGATGGCCTTCGATACGCCGGGTTGCGACGTGAACAGCGCCTTGGCAGCTTCGGTGAGGTTGTAATTTTGCCGTACGGCTTCACGCACGAAGCGAAGTTGATGAAGATTCATCGGATTCCTTGATTTATTGCCAATGTATTTCGCGTATTTGGTTATGCCAAACGCGCATATAAGCAAATAAATACTAAGTAGTTTGGAATAAGGAATTAGTTTATTACGATTCATCCTACTTTGGGCGAGGTGACATGACTGTTTCTTATATGGTTTCGGGGTTCGGCGTCGGCCTGCTGGTCGGCCTGACAGGCGTGGGCGGCGGCTCCCTGATGACGCCGCTGCTGACCTTGCTGTTCGGTGTTTCCCCGACCGTTGCGGTCGGCACCGATCTCGCCTTCGCATCGACGACCAAGGCTGCGGGTACGCTGGCGCACCGGATCAGCGGCACGGTGCGCTGGGAAGTGGTACGTCGCCTGTGCGCCGGGGCCTTGCCGGCAGCCCTGGTCGCCACGCTTGCGCTCAAGCACTTCGGCGCACTGGACAAGGAAATCGGCCAGATCATCCGTTATTCGATTGCCGGCTCGGTGCTGCTGACCGTTGTCGCCTTGCTGTTCCGCGGCCGCATGCTGGCGTGGATCAATGCCCATCCGGAAAAGCAGTTGCAAGGCACCCGCCTGACCGCCGCCACCGTGCTGGTCGGTGCGGTGCTCGGCACACTGGTCACCGTGTCGTCGATCGGTGCCGGTGCGATTGGCGCCACCATCCTGGTATTACTGTATCCTCGCCTGTCGCCGGCGGAAATCGCCGGCACCGACATCGCCTATGCGGTGCCGTTGACGGCCATCGCGGCATTCGGCCACTGGTGGCTGGGCTCCATCAACTGGGACTTGCTGATCACGCTGCTGGTCGGTTCGGTGCCCGGTATCACGATCGGCTCGTTCGCCGCCCGCGCGGTGCCGGAAAAAATTCTTCGTGCGCTGCTGGCCACCACGCTGGCCGGCGTCGCCTTCAAAATGGTTTACTAAGATTGGAACAGAGAGATGTATCGCTACGACCAATATGATCATCAGATCGTCAAGGAACGCGTTGCGCAGTTCCGTGACCAGGTACGCCGCCGCATCGCGGATGAACTGACCGAGGAAGAATTCCTTCCGCTGCGTTTGCAGAACGGGCTTTACATGCAGCGCCATGCGTACATGTACCGCATCGCGATACCTTATGGCCTGCTGTCGTCGACGCAGTTGCGCAAGCTCGCGTTCATCGCACGCAAATACGATCGCGGCTATGGCCACTTCACCACGCGCCAGAACATCCAGTTCAACTGGATCGACCTGGAAGACACACCGGACATCCTCGAACATCTGACGTCGGTGGAAATGCACTCGATCCAGACTTCCGGCAACGATGTACGCAACACCACCACCGATGAGTACGCCGGCGTCGCCGTGGACGAGCTGGTCGATCCGCGCCCGTATGCGGAACTGGTACGCCAATGGAGCACCTTCCATCCGGAATTCGCCTATTTGCCGCGCAAGTTCAAGATCGCTTTCAATGCCGCGAAGGAAGACCGCGCCGCGATCCAGATGCATGACATCGGCATCGAAATCGTCAAGAACGCAGAAGGCGAAATCGGCTTTCGCGTGCTGGTCGGCGGCGGTCTGGGACGCACGCCGATTCTCGGCAGTTTCATCCGCGAATTCCTGCCGTGGCAGCACCTGCTGACCTATATCGAAGCCGTGCTGCGCGTCTACAATCAATACGGCCGCCGCGACAACAAGTTCAAGGCGCGCATCAAGATCCTGCTGAAGGCGACCGGCGCCGAGGAATTCGCGCGCATGGTGGAAGAGGAATGGGCCGACCTGAAAGACGGCCCGGGCACCATCACCGACGAGGAATTCAACCGGATCGCCGCCTATTTCACGCCGCCGGCTTACGCAACGCTTGCCAATGAAGACGCGCTGCTGAAGCAGCAGAGAGCGCAGAGCAAGGCCTTCGACAACTGGATGAAGCGCAACGTGAAACCGCACAAGGTGCCGGGCTACGCGATTGTCGTGCTGTCGCTGAAGAAGCCGGGCGTGCCGCCGGGCGACGCGACCGCGGAACAAATGGATTTCGTCGCCGATCTGGCCGATCGTTACAGCTTCGGCGAATTGCGCGTCACGCACGAGCAAAACCTGGTACTGGCGGACGTTAAACAGTCGGAATTGTTCAAGTTGTGGGAAGAAGCCAAGGCGCATCAGCTGGCAACGCCGAACATCGGCTTGCTGACTGATGTGATCTGCTGCCCGGGCGGCGATTTCTGCTCGCTGGCCAATGCAAAATCAATCCCGATCGCAGCGGCCATCACCGAGCGCTTCGAAGATATCGATTTCCAGCATGACATCGGCGAGATCGAGCTGAACATGTCCGGCTGCATCAACGCCTGCGGTCATCACCATATCGGCAACATCGGCATTCTCGGCGTCGACAAGGATGGCTCCGAGTGGTACCAGATCTCGATCGGTGGCGCGCAAGGCAACGAAAGTTCGATCGGCAAGATCATCGGCCCCTCGTTCTCGGCACAGCAGGTGCCTGGTGTAATCGACCGGCTGTTGCAGGTTTATGTGCGCGATCGTGTATCGGGCGAACGCTTCATTGATACCGTGCGTCGTATCGGCCTGGAACCGTTCAAGCAACATGTTTACGCTTCGCCGATCAAGGGCGGCGAACTGGTAGGGGAAGACGAATATGCGTGAAATCATCAAGGATAAAGCCGTCGTCAATGACGACTGGACCGTGCTGCGCCTGGCGGAAGGCGAAACGCCGGAAACCATCACGGTTCCCGTCGGCAAATTCATCGTCCCGCTGACCGTCTGGGAAGCACAGCGCACGGCGCTGCAAAAGCGTGCCGATATCGGCGTCTGGATTGCCAGCCACGAACGGCCGGAAGTATTGAAGGAAGACGTGGCGAAGCTGTCCGTGATCGCAGTCGACTTCCCGAAATTTTCCGACGGCCGCGGCTATTCGATTGCCTACAACCTGCGCGCACGCCTCGGCTTCACCGGGGAATTGCGGGCCATCGGCGATGTACTGCGCGACCAGATGTTCTACATGCAGCGTGTCGGCTTCAATGCATTCGCGACCCGCGAAGACCGCAGCATCCATGATGCATTGAAAAGCCTCTACGATTTTTCGGAAGCCTATCAAACCGCCTGGGACCAGAAGTCGCCATTGTTCCGCCGCGTCGAGCGCGGGCAGAAAACCGCACAGGAATGAGTCTGATGAACAGCGACGATTTCAACCGGCTGGTTGCCGCTACCCAGGTGACGCTGAAGAAAATCGCCGGCGATTTCATGCCCGCGGTATTCGCATCGAGCCTGGCCGCGGAAGACATGGTGCTGACCGATCTGATCCTGCGCGCCCGGCTGCCGATCACGATCTTCACGCTGGAAACCGGCCGCCTGCACCAGGAAACGCTGGGCATGCTGGACCGGATCCGCGAAACCTACGATTACGAAGTCAAGCTGTACAAGCCGGAGCCGGATGCGGTGGCGGCCTATGTGCAGCAGAACGGCTTGAACGCGTTCTATGACAGCGTCGAAATGCGCAAGGAATGCTGCCGCATCCGCAAGGTCGAGCCACTGAATCGCGCGCTCGCCGGCAACAAGGCATGGGTTACCGGCCAGCGCCGTTCGCAGTCGACCACCCGTGCCGCGCTGGACGTGCAGGAAGATGACGTGGCGCACGGCATGACCAAGTTCAATCCGCTGGCCGACTGGTCGGAAGACGACGTCTGGCACTACATCCGCAGCAACTCGGTGCCATACAACCCGCTGCATGACAAAGGCTATCCGTCGATCGGCTGCGAACCCTGCACCCGCGCGATCCAGCCGGGCGAAGATGTGCGTGCCGGACGCTGGTGGTGGGAGAACCCGGAATCGAAGGAATGCGGCCTGCATGTGGTCGACGGCAAATTGGTCAGAATCAAATCAACACAGACACCGGCGTGAAACATATGAATACAGCAGTCGAAAAACTCTTTCTGGACGCAGCCAGCAACCATCACCTGGACTGGCTGGAATCCGAAGCGATCCATATCATGCGCGAGGTCGCTGCCGAATGCAGCAACCCTGCACTGCTGTTCTCGGGCGGAAAGGACTCGGTGGTGCTGCTGCGCATTGCCGAGAAGGCTTTCCGCCCCGGCAAATTCCCGTTCCCGCTGGTGCATATCGACACCGGCCATAACTTCCAGGAAGTGATCGACTTCCGCGACAAGCGCGTCGCCGAGCTGGGTGAAAAGCTGATCGTTGGTTCGGTCGAAGACTCGATGAAGCGCGGCACGGTGCGCCTGCGCAATCCGAAGACCGATTCGCGCAATGCGGCGCAGGCGGTGACGCTGCTGGAAACCATTGCCGAATACAAGTTCGATGCCTGCATCGGCGGCGCTCGCCGTGACGAGGAAAAGGCGCGTGCGAAGGAACGCATCTTTTCGTTCCGCGACGAGTTCGGTCAATGGAATCCGAAAGCGCAACGTCCGGAACTCTGGGACCTGTACAACACCCGCGTGCATCCGGGCGAGAACATGCGCGTGTTCCCGATCTCCAACTGGACCGAGCTCGACATCTGGCAATACATCGCGCGTGAAAAGCTGGCACTGCCGCCGATCTATTTCGCACACCAGCGCCAGGTGATTCCGCGCAACGGCCTGCTGGTGCCGCTGACCGACATCACTCCGCCGCGCGAAGGCGAAACGGTGGAGACGCGCACCGTGCGTTTCCGCACCGTCGGCGACATCTCGTGCACCTGTCCGGTCGCATCGGACGCCGCCACGGTCGATGCGATCATCGCCGAAACCGCGGTCACGCAGATCACCGAACGCGGCGCGACCCGCATGGACGACCAGACTTCCGAAGCATCGATGGAAAAACGTAAAAAAGAAGGATATTTCTGATGAACGCGGTAGTTGCAGAACAAATGGCTTCCCCTAACGTTTCCCACGAGCGCGGCCTGCTGCGCTTCATCACCGCCGGTTCGGTGGATGATGGCAAGAGCACGCTGATCGGCCGCCTGCTGTTCGACAGCAAGGGCATTTTCGCGGATCAGCTGAGTGCGATTTCGCGCGCCAAGCACAAACGCACGGTAGGTGACATCGTCGACCTGTCGCTGCTGACCGACGGTCTCGAAGCCGAGCGCGAGCAAGGCATCACGATCGACGTTGCCTACCGCTATTTCGCAACGCCGAAGCGCAAGTTCATCATTGCCGATACGCCCGGCCACGAGCAGTACACGCGCAACATGGTGACCGGCGCCTCGACCGCCGATGCGGTGATCATCCTGATCGACGTATCGAAAGTGAAGCTCGGCGACGACGGCAGCGTCGAACTGCTGACGCAGACCAAGCGCCACTCGACCATCGCGCACCTGCTGCGCATCGAACATGTGATCGTCGCAGTCAACAAGATGGACCTGGTGAATTACGACCAGACGGTCTATGACCGTATCGTCGGCGCCTACCAGCAGTTCGCGAAGCAGCTCGGCTTGAACGATGTACGTCCGATTCCGCTGTCGGCGCTGGCAGGCGACAACGTGGTGACCGCCGGCGACAGAATGCCCTGGTATCAGGGTCCGACGCTGATCGAATTGCTGGAGTCGCTGTCGGTCTACGACGACGCGCACGACGAGCCGTTCCGCTTTCCAGTGCAACTGGTGGCGCGGCACAACGGCCATGAAGCGAATGACTTCCGCGGCTACATGGGACGTATCGAAGCCGGCAAGGTACACAAGGGCGACAAGCTGGTGGTGCAGCCGAGCGGCTTGAGCGCGACGGTCAAGGACATCGTGACGCTGGACGGTTCACTGGAGTCGGCCGGCGCAGGCCAGTCGGTCACCATCCTGCTCGAAGAGCATCTCGACATTTCGCGTGGCGACATGCTGGCCGAGGCCAATCGGCCCGCCACGCAGCTGAAAACGGTGACCGCCGATATCTGCTGGCTGTCGGAAGAACCGCTCGACATGCGGCGCAAATACTGGCTCAAGCACACCACCAAGCAGGTCGGTGCGCGCGTGACGAAGATCGATACGCTGCTCGATATCAACACGCAGGAACGCCGCGCTGCCGATGCACTGAAGCTGAACGACATCGCGACCGTGTCGCTCAACGTGCAGCAGCCGCTGGCCGCCGACGCGTATGACGCAACCCGTGCCACCGGCTCGTTCATCCTGATCGACGAGGTGACGCATCAGACGGTCGCCGCGGGCATGATCCGCATCGGCTGACCGGCTGCCTCATGTCGCAAGTGCCCGCTGCGCGGAATCGCCACGGCAAGGTGGTTCTGCTCGGCGCCGGACCGGGCGCCGCCGACCTGATCACGGTACGCGGCGCGCGCCTGCTGGCGCAAGCCGATGTGGTGCTGTACGACGCGCTCGTCACTACGGACATGCTTGCGCTTTGTCCCCAGGCGCTGCAGATCTCGGTCGGAAAACGGTCCGGCCGGCGCTCGACCGCGCAGACGGTCATCAACCAGCAATTGGTTGACTGCGCAAAAAAATATGCGCTCGTGGTGCGTTTGAAAGGCGGCGACCCGATGATGTTCGGCCGTGCCGATGAAGAATTGCGCGCGCTCGAAGCGGAAGGCATCGACGTCGAGATCGTTCCCGGCATCACTGCGGCGCTGGCTGCCGCCGCATCGACGAAGCAGCCGTTGACCAAGCGCGGCATTGCGCGCAGCGTCGCGTTTTTCACGTCCAGTACCGCGCCCGATCATCCCGAACATACGACCCTGCCCGATTGCGACACGCTGATTCAATACATGGGCGGCAAGGAAGCAATCGTCACCGCGCGCAAGCTGCTGGCGCAAGGCCGGCCGCCGAGCCTGCCGGTGGTGGTGGTGGAGAATTGCAGCCGCCCGAACGAGCGTATCCTGCGGCTGCGGCTGAGCGAACTGGAACAGGGTCTGGCGAACTGTAGCGGTCCGGTGCTGGTGATGATCGGCGAGGCGCTCGCGTCGCGCTGATCGCGTCTAATCGGGCAACGCGCCGATGCAGTATTGCGCAATCGCATTCAACACTTGCGCATTTTCGCCAACCGCCTCGGCCACATTCAGTGTCAGTCCCGGATGGTCGTTGCGCAACTGTTCAACGATGAGCGGCAGGTCGCGCAGCACATGGCCGCCCTGCCCCAGGAACACCGGCACGACGGTGACGTCGCTGCATCCGGTATCCACCAGTTGCTGCACCAGCTCCGGCAGGCGCGGCGTCATCAGTTCAAGAAACGCGAGCGACACGGTCAGGTCCGGCATCTGCTGCGCGATCAGCTGCTGCAGCCGCTGAAACGGCTGCGCCCAGCGCGGATCGCGGGCGCCATGCGCAAACAGCACAAGCGCGCGCCGGGTCGTCGATGGCTGGTTCATCGTCAAGTCCTTTCCACCCATAACAGGGAACCGATCGCAATCAACAGGAACAGTGCGCTCGGCAACACTGCTGTCGCGAACGGCGGCCAGGTATTCAACAGTCCCAGATGGGAGAACAAACTGTTGATCAACTGAAAACTCACGCCGATCATGATGCCGATGAAAATTTTCAGGCTTACGCCGCCGGAGCGAAAATGCAGATAGGCGAACGGCAGTGCGAGCGCCATCATTACCAGCACCGCGAACGGATAGACCAGCTTCTTCCAGAACGCGATTTCATAGCGCTCGGTATTCTGGTGATTTTCCGCCAGATGCCTGGTGTAGGTGGCAAGGCCGACCGCCGACATGCGATCGGGATCGGCAAACAACACCGCCAGGATGCCCGGCGTGATCTCGGATACCAGATCCATGGTCGCCATGCGCGTGTTGGATACGGCGGTCGAGATATCCGGCGTGCTGGTTGAAAATATCGTTTTCGATACGTCGGTCAGGCGCCAGACGTTCTGTCCCTGATAATCGGCACGGGCGGCGGTCACCACCGAGGTCAGACGGAAGTCGCGATCCAGGTCATACAGCTTGACGTCCACCAGTTCACCTTCCGGGGTGACCTTGCTGACGTTGATGAAGCGGGAACCGATCGCTTCGCCGCTCGTGCCGTTCTTGTGGATCACGTCCTTGGTCCACAGGCCGGTGCGGAACTGCTGCGAAACGCTCGATCCCTGCACTTTCAGTTTCAGCTTTTCAGCCATCGCGCTCGATGCGGGTGCGACGTATTCGCCGAACAGGAAGGTGATCAGCACGAAAACGATGCCGACCTTCGCCAGCATCCAGCCGGCCATCCAGGTCGACAGGCCGGAGGCGCGCATGATGGTGAATTCGGAGCGCGCGCCGAGCTGGGCTAGCGTATAGATCGTGCCGATCAGCGCCGCGATCGGCATCAGGTCATAGACGTAGCCCGGCAGTCCCATCGCGACATACATGAATGCGTGCTGCAGCCGGTAGCCTCCGCGTCCGACTTCCGACAGCTCGCCCATCAGGTCGAAGAACGCGAACAGCGCAAGAAACGCAACCAGCACAAACAGCACCGAACCGAAAATCTCGGAAGACACATAGCGCTGCAAGACTTTCATTTCGCTGCCGCCTTTCTGAACAGCAGTGCGCGCTTGCAACCGGCCCACAGGGTGGCCGGATGGTAGGCGCTGTTGATCAGCAAGCGCCAGGAGAACATCAGCACGATCATCAGCAGCGCCAGCAGATGGATCGGCCACCACGCAATGGCGAGAGACAGCCGCTGTTGCACGACCGCCGCCTGAAATACGCTGACCATGTTGCTGTAGACAACGAACAGCAACAGCGCGATCAGCAGGTTGGCGGAGCGTCCACCGCGCGGATTCACGAAACTCAAGGGAATTGCCAGCAGCATCAGCAGCAGGCTCATCAGCGGCAACGCAATGCGCCACAGGAACTCGCCCCTGTTGAAGTTGTTGAAATCGACCAGCAGCGCCCGCGTGGGCAGCGAGCGCGCCGACTTGTCGCCGATCAGGGCTGCCGACTGCGTCGACACCAGCACGCCGTAACGCTCGAATTCCATCATCCGCACATCGGACTTCGAGGATACGCCGTCATAGCGCCGGCCCTGGTTCATTACCAGGAATTTGTCGCCGCGGCTGTCGATCATGGTCTCGCCTTCTTTTGCGACCACCACGCTGGTGCGTCCGTTCTGTACCGTATTGACGAAAATGTTCTTCACCTTGCTGGCGTCGCCTGCCACGCCTTCGACGAAGAAGATACGGTCGGCCGACGACGATTCCTGGAATTTTCCCGGAGAGACTTTTGCGATGTCCTGGCGCTTTTCAAAACGTTCCCGGAACTCCGCGCTCTGGCGATTCGCCCATGGGGTGACGAACAGGCTCAACCCCGCGGTAAGCACCACGAGCGGCAGTCCGAAGGTCAGCACTGGCGCTATCCAGCGCGACAGGCTGAGGCCGGAAGCAAACCAGACCACCATTTCCGAGTCCTGGTAGCTGCGCGTCACGACCACGAGAACGGAAATGAAACCGGTGAGAATCAGGATGACCGGCAAATAGTTCAGCGCCGCGAAGCCGATCAGTGCAACCACGTCCTGCGATGCCACCTTGCCTCCTGCGGCCTGGCCGAGGATCTTGATGAGCATCACGGTGATCGTAATGGTGAAAAGCGTGGTGAAGACAGCGCCTGCGGTACTTACCAATTCGCGTCGAAGAGCGCGCTGAAAGATCATTGAATACTATAATTGCGGTTGGATAAGGAGTGACTCATGGACTTTAGCATAAAACCTATCGACACAAAAACCGGTATCGCCGGCATCAAGACGGGCTGCATCGTGGCCGCGGTGTTCGAGGACAAGAAGCTTTCTTCCGCTGCCGCGGAACTCGATGGCAAGGGTGCAATCAGTGCCGTGCTCAAATCGGGCGACCTGTCGGGCAAGGCGGGTTCCACTCTACTGCTGAGGAACATGGACGGCGTCGCAGCCGAGCGCGTGCTGCTGGTAGGCATGGGTAACGCAGAAACCATTAATGACAAGACATTTTTATCCGCGCTGCAATCCGCTGGCCGCATGCTGGCAACGCTGGGCGGCAACGACGCCCTGGTCGCGCTGCCCCAGGTGAGCGGACGCGATATCGGCTGGACAGTCTGCAATGCGGTTCTTGCGCTACGCGACGGCTGCTATCGTTACGATGTAACGAAAAGCAAGAAAGACCCAACGCTGAACGGCGTCCGGAAAATTGCCTTCGCTGTTGCTGCTACGGAATCGGGCGTGGCAAAGAATGCCTTGGCTCAAGGTACCGCGATCGCCAACGGCGTCGATCTGACCAAGGATCTCGGCAACCTGCCAAGCAATATCTGCACCCCGACCTATCTGGCCAATACCGCAAAAAAACTGGCGAAGGAATTCGGCTTCGGCGTCGAAGTGCTGGATCGCAAGCAGATGGAAGCGCTGAAGATGGGCAGTTTCCTGTCGGTCACCAAGGGCAGCGACGAGCCGCCCAAGTTCATCGTGCTCAAGCACATGGGCGGCAAGACGAAGGAAGCGCCGACCGTGCTGGTCGGCAAGGGCATCACCTTCGATACCGGCGGCATTTCGCTGAAGCCGGGCGCGAACATGGATGAAATGAAATACGACATGTGCGGTGCCGCGTCGGTGCTCGGTACCTTTCGCGCGATCGGTGAAATGGGCCTGAAGCTGAACGTGGTCGGTGTGGTCCCGACCTGCGAAAACATGCCTTCCGGCCGCGCGTCGAAGCCGGGCGATATCGTGACCTCGATGTCGGGCCAGACCATCGAGATCCTGAACACCGATGCCGAAGGCCGGCTGATCCTGTGCGATGCACTGACCTATGTCGAGCGCTTCAAGCCGGCAGCGGTGGTCGACATTGCGACCTTGACCGGTGCCTGCGTGACCGCGCTTGGCCACCACAACACCGGCCTGTTCACCCGGCATGACGACGCGCACGATGCGCTCGCTGACGAACTGCTCGTGGCCGGCAAGACCAGCGGCGACACCGCATGGCGTATGCCGATCGAAGATGCGTACCAGGAACAGTTGAAGTCGAACTTCGCCGACATGGCGAACATCGGCGGCCCGCCGGGCGGCAGCATCACTGCGGCGTGTTTCCTCGAACGCTATACGAAGAAATACACCTGGGCGCATCTCGACATCGCCGGCACTGCATGGAAGAGCGGCGCGGCGAAGGGCGCGACCGGCCGGCCGGTACCGCTGCTGACGACCTTTCTGATCAACAGGGCCAATGAGCGCAGCAACGGCAGGAAGGCCGCATGAAATTCGCCACCTGGAATGTCAATTCGCTGAAAGTCCGCCTGCCGCAGGTATTGCAATGGCTGGCGGACAATCCGATTGACGTGCTGTGCCTGCAGGAGACCAAGCTGACCGATGACAAGTTTCCGGCGGCGGAGATCGAGAAGCTCGGCTACCAGGTGGCGTTCACCGGCCAGAAAACCTATAACGGCGTCGCGATCCTGTCGAAACATCCGCTCGGCGAAATCGTGAAAAACAATCCGCGTTTCGAAGATGAGCAGCAGCGCGTCATCACCGCCACCATCCAAGGCATTCGCGTGGTGTGCGCGTATATCCCGAACGGGCAATCGATCGATTCCGACAAGTACCAGTACAAGCTGAAGTGGCTGGACGCACTGCACGACTGGCTGGCCGACGAATTGAAGACCCACGAAAACCTCGCGCTGCTCGGCGATTACAACATCGCGCCGGAAGATCGCGACGTGCACGACCCGGCTGTCTGGCAGGGCCAGGTGCTGGTATCGGAGCCGGAGCGTGCGCAATTCCGCCGCCTGCTCGAACTGGGTTTCCGGGATTCGTTCCGGCTGTTTGAACAGCCGGAAAAAATCTTCAGCTGGTGGGACTACCGGCAAATGGCATTCCGCCGCAACATGGGACTGCGGATCGACCATATCCTGCTGTCGCCGCCGCTGACCAGCCGCTGCAGCGCCTGCACCATCGACAAGCTGCCACGCAAGTGGGAGCAGCCGTCGGACCACACGCCGGTGATCGCGACGATCGACTGAACGGCATTCTCAACGACGGAGCCAGTTCCGCAACTGCGTCAGCAGTTGCTCCGAATCCACCGGCTTGGAGGCGTAATCGGAGGCGCCCGCTGCGAGGCATTTCGCACGATCGCCTTTCATCGCCTTCGCCGTCAGCGCAATGATCGGCAAATCCTTGAAACGCGAATCGCTGCGCACCTGCTGCAGGGTTTGATAGCCATCCATGTCGGGCATCATGATATCCATCAGAACGATGTCGATA
The DNA here is from genome assembly GCA_966211585.1 of uncultured Noviherbaspirillum sp. Classification (GTDB taxonomy): domain Bacteria; phylum Pseudomonadota; class Gammaproteobacteria; order Burkholderiales; family Burkholderiaceae_D; genus Noviherbaspirillum. Next base: position 27,665 of record CBIHNU010000047.1, read on the forward strand.
CCCGGCGTGTCGTTCAGCCGCGCGATTGCATCGTTGCCGTTCTCGGCGGTAATCACCGTCATGCCATGGCTTTCCAGAAGGCCGGTCAGCGCGAACAGATTGCGCACGTCGTCGTCTACCACCAGCACCTGTACTCCTTCCAGCGAGTGGCCAAGCGATGGCGCCGGCTCCTGCGCGATCGGTTGGCTGTCCTGCAGCCCGCTCTTCACGCGCTGCAGGAATTGTGCCGCTTCCTGCCGCAACCGGTCGAGCGAACGCTCGCCAGCCACCACCACCGCAGCGTCCAGCAATCGTAGTTGCTCTTCCGTCTCGTGATCAGGGGCGCGAACGGTGTAGATGACGGCGGGAATGGCGGCCAGTGACGCGTCGCGCCGGATTTCCTGCAGCAGCGCGATGCCATCCATGTCGGGCAGGTCCAGATCCAGCACGATGCCCTGGTACGAACGCTTGCGCAGCGTGGTGAGGGCCTCGCCGGCGCTGCCTACTGCATCCAGTGCAACCTCTTCGCTCTGCAGAGCCTCGATGATGGCTTGCCGCTTCGCCGGATCGTTTTCAATCACCAGCAAGGCGCGGATCGGACGCAACATGCGCTGCGTGATGCGGGCAAAGACCTGCGCCAGCGTGTCGACGTCGGACGGCTTCGCGGTATAGCTGGCGATGCCGTGCCCGCTGCCGCGCAGCGGGTGATCGCGTATCGAAATCACATGCACCGGGATATCGTTCGCCATCGGGTCGGTTTTCAGGTGTTCGGCGACATCCCAGCCGTCCATATCAGGCAGGATCAGGTCGAGCGTGATCGCGTCCGGCTGATACTTGCGTGCCAGATACAGGCCTTCTTCGCCGCTGGCGCTGACCAGCGTCTTGAATTCGCGCTCATGCGCCATTTCCTGCAGTGCGCGGGCAAAGACGGGATCATCCTCGATGATCAGAAGCAGTTTGTCGCCCTGGGAAATCGTCATCCGGTCGTCCTGGATTGCCACCTGCGGCCGTTGCAGGCGCGCCGGCTCCATGGCAGGCTGCGCCAGCCGGTTCGGCTCCGCTTTCGAGCGAAGGATATCGCGCCATTGCTGCGGCAGGTAGAACGTAAATGTGCTGCCGACGCCTTCCTGACTTTCGGCGCGCAGTTCGCCGCCGAGCAGATTGGCGATTTCACGGCTGATCGCAAGGCCGAGGCCGGTGCCGCCGTAGCGGCGCGAGGTGCTGGCATCGGCTTGCTGGAAGGCTTCGAAGATCAGCCGCTGCTTGGCCTCCGGAATACCGATGCCGGTATCGGTAACAATGAATGCGATCACCAGCGATGCCTGGCTGAGGACAGGGTGATCCGGATTCCAGCCGGAGCGCACGATCCGGGCCGACAGCGTGACGCCGCCGCTGGCCGTGAACTTGATCGCATTCGACAGCAGATTCTTCAGCACCTGCTCCAGCCGCTGCTGGTCGGTATGGATCGTTTGCGGCAGGTCCGGCGCGAAATCGAGCCGGAACGCCAAGCCCTTGGCCTCGGCCAGATGACTGAAGGTTCTTCTCAGGTGAACGCAGAGCTCGCTGACCGGCACGTCGTCGATATCGAGCGTCACGCTGCCGGATTCGATTTTCGCCAGGTCCAGGATGTCGTTGATCAGGTGCAGCAGATCACTGCCGGAGCCATGAATGATCTTCACCATTTCCAGCTGCTTCGGCGACAGGTTGTGCTCGCGGTTCTGGCGCAGCTGCTCGGCCAGCAACAGCAGGCTGTTGAGCGGCGTGCGCAGCTCGTGCGACATGTTGGCGAGGAATTCGGATTTGTATTTCGACGTCAGCGCCAGTTGCTCCGCCTTTTCCTGCAGGTTGCTGCGCGCCACTTCGATTTCGCGGTTCTTGCGTTCGACTTCCGCATTCTGGTCGGACAACTGGCGCGCCTTCTGCTCCAGCTCCGCGTTGGTCTTCTGCAGTTCGTCCTGCTGGGTTTTCAGTTCGCCCGCGAGCGATTGCGATTGCTGTAGCAGCGCCTCGGTACTGGACGCGGTTTCGATCGAATTGAATACGATGCCGAGACCTTCGGCCAACTGATCGAGGAAGTTCAGGTGGATTGCCTGGAAGCGCTCGAATGCCGCCAGTTCGATCACCGCCTTGACCTGCCCTTCAAACAGGATGGGCAGCACCACGATATTGCGCGGCGCCGCCTGTCCCAGGCCGGACACGATCTGCACATAGTCATCCGGTACATTGGCAATCAGGATACGCTGTCTCTCGAACGCTGCCTGGCCCACCACGCCTTCGCCGAGAGCCCATTCGCGCGACAGGTTCTTGCGCGCCTGGTAGCCGTAGCTCGCCAGCAGCCGCAGGCGGAAGCCGGCGCCATGCTGCCCCTGCCCTTCCATCAGATACAGCACCGCGTGCTGCGAAGCGACCAGCGGCGCCAGTTCGGACAGCAGCATGCGCGCGACGGTGATGATGTCGCGCTGCCCCTGCAGCATGCGGGTCAGCCGTGCCAGGTTGGTCTTCAGCCAATCCTGCTCGGTATTGTGCTCGGTAGTTTCCTTCAGGTTGCGGATCATCTGGTTGATGTTGTCCTTCAGGACCGCCACCTCGCCACGTGCCACCACCTGGATCGAACGCGTCAGGTCGCCCTTGGTCACTGCGGTCGCCACTTCGCCGATCGCACGCACCTGCGTGGTCAGGTTCGCCGCCAGCTCGTTTACGTTGTCGACCAGGTCTTTCCAGCTGCCGGCGGTGTTCGGCACCACCGCCTGTCCGCCGAGCCGACCTTCGACGCCGACCTCGCGCGCCACACGCGTGACCTGGTCGCTGAAGGTAGCCAGCGTATCGACCATGTTGTTGATCGTTTCCGCCAGCGACGCCACCTCACCCTTGGCCGGCACCATCATTTTCTGCTTCAGGTTGCCGACCGCGACACCGGTCACCACCTTGGCGATGCCGCGCACCTGGTCGGTCAGATTGTCGGCCATCAGGTTCACACTGTCGGTCAGGTCTTTCCAGACGCCGGAAATGCCTTTCACGACCGCCTGCCCGCCCAGCTTGCCTTCGGTACCGACCTCGCGTGCGACCCGCGTCACCTCGCCGGCAAAGCTGTTCAACTGGTCGACCATGATGTTGATCGTGTCTTTCAGTTGCAGGATCTCGCCTTTTACATCGACCGTGATCTTGCGCGACAGGTCGCCGTTCGCCACCGCCGTGGTCACCGTCGCAATGTTGCGCACCTGGCCGGTCAGATTGCTCGCCATCAGGTTCACGTTGTCGGTCAGGTCTTTCCACACGCCTGCCACCGCCGGCACATAAGCCTGACCGCCGAGACGGCCTTCGGTACCGACTTCACGCGCCACCCGCGTCACCTCGCCGGCAAAACCATTGAGCTGGTCGACCATGGTGTTGATGGTTTCCTTCAGCTGCAGCACTTCGCCGCGCACGTCCACCGTGATCTTTTGCGACAGGTCGCCGTTCGCCACTGCCGTGGTCACCGTCGCGATGTTGCGCACCTGGCCGGTCAGGTTGTTCGCCATCAGATTCACGTTGTCGGTCAGGCCGCGCCATACGCCGGATACCCCCTTGACGTCCGCCTGCCCGCCCAGCTTGCCTTCGATACCGACTTCGCGTGCGACCCGCGTCACCTCACCGGCAAAGCTGTTCAATTGGTCGACCATGATGTTGATCGTGTCCTTCAGCTGCAGCACTTCGCCGCGCACATCGACTGTGATCTTTTGCGACAGGTCGCCGTTCGCCACCGCCGTGGTCACCGTCGCGATGTTGCGCACCTGGCCGGTCAGGTTGCTCGCCATCAGGTTCACGCTGTCGGTCAGGTCTTTCCAGGTGCCGGCCACGCCGGTGACCTGCGCCTGGCCGCCGAGCTTGCCTTCGGTGCCGACTTCGCGCGCGACCCGCGTCACCTCGCCGGCAAAACCATTGAGCTGGTCGACCATGG
>CBIHNU010000048.1:0-31278 GCA_966211585.1 uncultured Noviherbaspirillum sp.
CCGCTGCTTACCTCGCAATTTCCCTTCCCACAGACCTACTGGGATAGGCTCTTAGTCATCAGATCGAAATTTGTGAACTCTTGAGAAGCTGTGAAGAGAGGGAGGCGCAGAATTTCCAAATGACACTCTGCCGAGAAATACAGGAATGAAATTTGCCGAACGGCAATTACGCGACATTTATTGTAATTTGGCCATCCCATAAATAGGGGAACGTTTGCTTCACGTCGCCGGAAAATTGCGAACTCAACATTGAAAAACGCCTCCTTTCAACGGATCGCGTTTTAATCGCACATCATCATCAATCCATCATCAAGCGCGTATGCCGTCTGGATTATGTCCAGAGTATTGTTCTGCCCCGCGATAGATTGGTGTTGCAATCCCTCCGTTGTCGCCAGCCCGTCACTGCCGGAACAAACTCCCGATTCCGGCTATCCTGTCACTATCTCGCGTGGCTTCACTTCGCGTTGAAGCGCGCCGCCGGAATCGCACCGCGCATTCTGGCCCCTATCGATACCACCGATTGCCATGAAACAACTCAAAGACCTTCCCTTGTCCATCCTCGACCTGTCGCCGATCCCGGTCGGTGGCACTGCGGCGGAGGCGCTGCATCGTTCGCGCGATCTGGCGCAGCATGCCGAGCGTTGGGGTTACCACCGTTACTGGGTGGCCGAGCACCACGGCATGCCGGGCATTGCGAGCGCGGCGACCGCGATCGTGATCGCCGACATTGCCGGCGCGACGTCGACGATGCGCGTCGGTTCCGGCGGCATCATGCTGCCGAACCATGCACCGCTGGTGATTGCCGAACAGTTCGGCACGCTGGAGTCGCTGTATCCGGGACGCATCGATCTCGGGCTGGGCCGTGCGCCCGGCGCGAGCCAGGCGACCGCGCGCGCGTTGCGGCGCAGCCTGCAGAGCGACGGCGACGATTTCCCGGAACAGCTGGCGGAACTGCGCGCCTACTTTCATCCGCGCGAGGGCAGGACCGGCGTGCGCGCGATTCCCGGCGAAGGGCTGGATATTCCGATCTGGCTGCTCGGCTCCAGCGACTACAGCGCGCAACTCGCCGGCCTGCTCGGCTTGCCGTTCGCGTTCGCGGGCCAGTTTTCACCGGCCTACATGCAGGCCGCGCTGACGCTGTACCGGCAGCGCTTCGAACCGTCGGCGGTGCTCGACAAACCGTATGCGATGGTCGGCGTGAATGTGTTCGCGGCGGACACCGAGACGGAGGCGCGCCGGCTGTCGACGTCGCACCAGCAGATGCACCTGAACCTGATACGCGGCACGCCGGGGCAGATGCCGCCGCCGGTCGACAGCATGGAAGGCCGCTGGCTGCCGCATGAACAGGCGTCGGTCGAAGCGACGCTGCGCGCGTCGATCATCGGCGATCTGGAGATGGTGCGGCAGGGGCTGCAGGCATTCATCGACAGCACGCGCGCCGACGAGATCATCATCAATTCGATGATGTACGATCACGCGGCGCGGCTGCGCTCGTACGAGATCGTGGCGCAGGCGCGGCAGGGCTGAATCGACATGCGAAGCCAGGAGAGGAAGCGATGTACATGGTCTACTGGACCGTCGTCGAGAACGACGTGAACACTACGCACGGCAGGGCCTTCGACTCGAACGACATGAGCGCCGCGCTGCAGTTCATGGAGGCGCTGCGCACGCGGCAGCGTGGCGGCGAAAACCTGTGCTTCATCACGATGTCATCGGAGAATCCGGATTCGGTCGGGCATCCGGGCGTGGCGGAACCATCGCCGGACTACAACTGGAAAAAACGCCGGCGCTGAGACAGCGTTGATGCGCGGTGCGTTGCCCTCGCCATCGCCGTCACCCGCCATTCACTTCAGCAATGCGTATTCACCGCCGCGTTCGAGCGCGCGTAGATAGGCGGGGCGCGCATGTATGCGCGCGAGAAAATCCATCAGCTTTGGATGCCGCTGGTCGAGTCCGGCGCGCGCTGTCGCCGCTTCCAGCGGAAAGCTCAGCTGGATATCCGCCGCCGAAAACGCCTTGCCGGCGAACCAGCCCTCGCTGCCAATCTGCTGCTCCAGATAGTCGAGATGCTGCGCGATCTGCGGTTCGATGAATGTGCTCTTCGCGCGGCCCGCGATCGCGCGCGCCACCGGTTTCACGAAGAACGGCATCGGCGCGCTCTCGATGCGATCGAAGACCAGTTTCATCAGCAGCGGCGGCATCGCCGAACCTTCCGCGTAGTGCATCCAGTAGGTGTAGCGCAAGCGCTCCGGCGTACCGAGCGCCGGAGCGAACCGCCCGTCGCCGTAGCGCTCGACCAGGTATTCGAGAATCGCACCGGATTCGGCCAGCGTCAGCGCACCATCGGCGATGACCGGTGATTTGCCGAGAGGATGCACCTGGCGCAATTCGGGTGGCGCCAGCATGGTCCGCGGGTCGCGTTCGTAACGCCGGATTTCATAGTCGAGTCCGAGCTCTTCGAGTAGCCAGAGCACGCGTTGCGAACGGGAGTTGTTCAGGTGGTGGACGATGATCATGTGCGCTTTCTTTCGATGCGTGCTGGCGGCCGGTGCCGGGACTGGCACTTCGGAGATTTGCCGATAGTATCAAAAGCACGGCGCGCGCTGCGCCTGATCGATTTTCACAAAACATCGATAATGGACAATCGATTCCATTGATTGAGGCAGACCATGAGCGATTTTCGCAGCGATACCGTGACGCAGCCGACGCCGGCGATGAAACAGGCGATGCTGGATGCGCCGCTGGGCGACGACGTATTCGGCGACGACCCGACGGTCAACCGCCTGCAGCAGATGGCGGCGCAGATGCTGGGCTTCGAGGCGGCGCTGTTTGCGCCGAGCGGCACGCAGACCAACCTGATCGCACTAATGACGCATTGCCAGCGCGGCGACGAAGCGATCGTCGGCCAGCAGTGGCATACCTACCGCTGGGAGGCGGGCGGCATGGCGGTGCTGGGCTCGGTGCAGCCGCAGCCGCTGGAAAACCAGGCCGACGGCACGATTGCACTGTCCGATATCGAGAGTGCGATCAAGCCGGACGATCCGCATTTCGCGCGCACCCGGCTGGTGGTGCTGGAGAACACCACCGGCGGCAAGGTGCTACCGCTGTCCTACATGCGCTCGGTCGCCGAGCTGGCGCGGCAGCACGGTTTGCGCGCGCACATCGACGGCGCGCGGCTGTTCAATGCGGCGGTCGCGCTGGCGCAGGCGGACGGCAGCGATCCGCTGCAGCAGGCACGCGCGATCTGCGACGGCTACGATTCGGTATCGGTCTGCCTGTCGAAAGGCCTGGGCGCGCCGATCGGTTCACTGCTGCTCGGCTCGCGCGATTTCATCCAGCAAGCGCGGCGCACGCGCAAGATGCTGGGCGGCGGTATGCGGCAGGCAGGTGTGCTGGCAGCAGCGGGCATCTATGCGTTGCAGCAGCATGTGCATCGCCTTGCCGACGATCATGCGCACGCACGGGTGCTGTCGGAAGGGCTGGCCGGGATCGTCGCGAATCATGCGCGGCTGGCGGGCAGGGCGACCGCACACTCGGCCAACACCAACATCGTGTTTTTCGATATCGATGCCGAGCTCGCCGACGCGTTCCTGCAGCACCTCGCAAACGCCGATGTGAAGGTGACTGCCGGCAGCCAGCGTGCGAAAGAACGTTCGCTGAAACGGATTCGCTGGGTCACGCATCTCGACGTCGGCCGCGCGGATGTCGAGCGCGCGCTGGCTGTGGCCGCCGCGTTCTAGCCCGCGCACGAAAAAACCTGCCCGATGGGTTGGCGGCGTCATTCATCGTGTCGAAAGTCACACGATGGTTTCTTCACCTTGAAATCTGTCCGTGCTCGATTAAATTACAAGTAGTGTCTTATTGAAGAGCCGCCATGAGTAATGCACAGCACGCTTTGACCAGGCAGATGTTGGAGTGGATTGCTGCAGGCAACCACTCCTATGGGGAAGCCATCAATGTATGGAAAACATCCTGCCCGCGTTTATCTGTATGGGAAGATGCTTGTATCGATGGCCTTGTGGACTGCACGTCGGGATATTCCGGTACGCTGTTTCTTACCGAAAAAGGCAGGAAATTCCTCGGTGGGGAATCGCTTGCTGCCACTGAGTCTTGACGTCGTTAAGTGCAGAGCACATTGCAACACAAGAATCGAACACCTGGAATGCATGAAAAAGCCAACCCTCAGGTTGGCTTTTTTCATGGTCGCGCGGCGATGCCGAGCGCGCTCAGGCTGCCTGGCGTTGTACCGGCTGCTCCAGCCGCTGCACGTTGTCGCCGTCGATCGCGATCTTGCGCGGCTTCAGCGCTTCGGGTACTTCGCGTGCGAGCTCGATGCTGAGCAGGCCGTTCTCAAGCTTGGCGCCGACGACCTTCACATGGTCGGCGAGCTGGAAGCGATGCTCGAAATCGCGCGCCGCGATGCCGCGGTGCAGATAGGTATGTTTGGTGTCGTCCTTCTGGCGCCGGCCGACGATTCTCAGCTGGTCGCGCTCGGTTTCAATTTCCAGTTCGGAGCGATCGAAGCCGGCGACTGCCATCGTGACACGGTACTGGTCTTCGGTGACCAGTTCAATGTTGTAAGGTGGGTAGCTCGGCTGCGCTTCGGTGCGCTGCGCTTCATCGAACAACTGGGCCAGGCGATCAAAACCGATGGCGGAACGGTAAAGGGGGGTGAAGTCGTAAGTACGCATGATTCATATCCTCATAAAAGTAAGCGATATCGTAAGTCGCGGACCTCGGTTGAGCATCCGCTGATACGGATATGGGAACCGCGGCGAGGCATTTCAAGGCCTGAAAATACAAGCCAGGCAGGCCGCTTTTTTTTTGCCACAGGCATGCTTGAAAAAGCGGCAACGGCATAAATCGCCATCGCGGCTTCGGCGGCCACGCCAGTCATTTCCTCGTTGCATTATTTCCGCATCTGCTTTCCTCTTCGAAAAAAACAGGGAACCGCTGCTGCAATCGCCAGTCGTAAGCGGCTGTACCCAAGGCAAGCTTGCCGTGTCGAAAAAACAGCTTGGTTGCCATTGTTCAAGAGAGGAATTGTTTGGTGAAGAAAACCCTTGCCGCTTGCGGCTTGATCATGGGCGCGATGACGGCCGTCGCCGTGCATGCGCAAACCAGTGGCGTGACCGGCGACGTCGGAACGACCGGTATCGGCTTTCATGTCAGCGTACCGCTGCGCCCGCAACTTGCCGCACGGGTCGGCATGGGCTATCTCGATTACTCGCATGGCGGCAGCACTGGCAGCCTCGACTACGATCTGGGGTTGAAAGCCCGAACCTACGATGCGCTGCTCGACTGGTACCCGATCGAGCACAACCGGTTTCGCGTGACTGCCGGCGTGGTCTACAACGGCAACCAGGTTGATCTGCAGGCAAGACCGAACGCCGCCGGCAACTATACGTTCCGGGGCAACACCTACAGCGCGGCGACGGTCGGCAAGGTCACCGGCAAAGTCAGCTTCGGCAAGGTAGCGCCGTATCTCGGCATCGGCTGGGGCAAGTCCACAGGCAGCGAACGCGGCTGGTCGGTTTCCACCGATCTCGGCGTGATGCTGCAGGGCTCGCCCAAAACCTCGCTCTCCAACAGCGGCTGCAATGCGGGCGCCGCCGCCTGCAGCCAATTCGCCAGTGATCTGGCGCAGGAAAACGTAGCGCTGTCGAACGATGTGAGCCGCTACAAGATTTATCCGGTATTGCGCATCGGCTTCAGCTACAAGTTCTGAACGCCGGTCTGGTTGGCGCGTTGCTCACTTCTCCAGCAGCGAACGCAGCATCCACGCCGTTTTTTCATGCACCTGCATGCGCTGCGTCAACAGGTCGGCGCTCGACTCGTCGCCGGCCTCGTCGACCGCCTTGAACAGCGAGCGCGCGGTGCGCGTAACGGTCTCCTGATCCTGCACCAGTTGCCGGATCATTTCCTGTGCGGGCGGCACGCCGTCCGGTTCCTGCACCGTGCTTAGCGCGGCAAACATTGAATAGGTGGCCGGCGCCGGACTGCCCAGCGCGCGGATGCGTTCGGCGATCAGATCGACCGCCTGCGCCAGCTCGGTGTACTGGGTTTCAAACATCAGGTGCAGCGTCTGGAACATCGGGCCGGTCACGTTCCAGTGAAAGTTGTGCGTCTTCAGGTAAAGCGTGTAGGTGTCGGCCAGCAGGCGCGACAGGCCGTCCACGATGCTGCGCCTGTCCTGATCCGAGATGCCGATATCCATGTCCATGGTTGCCGTCTCCGGTTGGTGGTGGTCTGGTTACGACAGCGTTGCCCGCTCGATGTTCTTTGATCAATATCAGGCTTCAGGCAATGGCCGAATTGACCTGCAGTGAGGGTTTCGCCGCCATATCCCCCATATCAATGGGATGGTGCGGCAAAAGGCTGCGAGATACCATCCGGCAGGCAATCGGCCGGGTCTGCAATCGGTATGCCCGGACACTTGACGCGCCGCCTTCCAAACCGTCGAAATCCTTATGAAGCGCAAGTTGAAACGCATTCTCCTGTTTGTCCTGGCAACCATGTCGGCTGCCGCCGCCTGGCTCGCGTATCAGCTGCACAGCCATCCGTCGCTCACGCCGTATGCGAACCTGATGCTCGCGCCGGCGGACAGCGCGCATGCCGAGCTACGGGTGACGTTTCTCGGCGTATCGACGCTGTTGCTCGAAGACGGAGAAACCGCGATTCTCACCGATGGCTTTTTTTCCAGGCCGGGCAGGTTCAGAGTGGTCACCGGCAAGATCGCGCCCGACCGCGAGCGGATCACCAGATCGCTCGCCCATGCCGGCATCAAGCGGCTGGCCGCGGTCATCGTCACGCACTCGCATTACGACCATGCGATGGATTCGCCGGAAGTCGCGCAGCATACCGGCGCGTTGCTGATCGGCTCGGAATCGACCGCCAACATCGCGCGCGGCTGGGGGCTGGGCGCCGACCGCATTCGCGTGGCGCATGACGGCGACAGTTTCGATTTCGGCCGTTTCCATGTGACGCTGATCCGGTCGCGGCACGCACCGACCGCATTTACCGGCGGCGAGATCCGCCAGCCGCTGGTGCCGCCGGTGCGCGTCAATCAATACCTGGAAGGGGAAAGCTACTCGCTGCTGATCCGGCACGACCAGCGTTCGATACTGGTTCAGAGCAGCGCCGGATTTATCGACGGCGCGTTGCGCGGCCGTCATGCCGATGTCGTCTTCCTCGGCATCGGCGCGCTCGGCAAACAGGAAACGGTGCTGCGCCAGGCCTACTGGCGCGAAACCGTGCATACCGTCGGCGCACGCCGCGTCATCCCGATTCACTGGGACGATTTCACTTTGCCACTGGAACAGCCGCTGGTACCGCTGCCGCGCCCGTTTGACGATTTCGACGCGTCGATGCGCTTCCTGCTGGAGCGCGGCCGGCAGGACAATGTCGATGTGAAGTTCGCGCCGGCCTGGGTGAAGGTCGACCCGTTTGCCGGATTGTGATAGCCGGCAGGAAATGCAGGTAGCCTATGCGCCACACCTGCCATAAAGGAAAGCCGCGATGACATTTGTTGTGACCGAATCCTGTATTCAATGCAAATATACCGACTGCGTGGACGTGTGTCCGATGGACTGTTTTCTGGAAGGCCCGAATTTCCTGGTCATCCATCCCGATGAATGCATCGACTGCTCGATGTGCGTTGCCGAATGCCCGGTGGATGCGATTGTCGGAGCGGGCGAAATTCCTCCCGATCAGCAGCATTTCATCGAAATCAACGCCCGGCTGGCCGCTCATCCCGGCTGGAAACCCATCACCACGTCAAAGGCGCCTATGCCCGAGCATGAAAAATGGGCGAAGGTGCGGCGCAAGGAATACGTTCTGAAGACGGCGGAGAACTGAACGTCGTCCGTGTTTCGTCACCGCACCTGACCGGAATAGGTCCCTGATCGTCCGTCACCAGCATTGCCCGAAGCGCCGCTGCTGACACCATTGACACCATTCGCAGCCTGCTTGCTGCGCTCCAACCCGCTCAGAAAACGCCCGAGAGGATCGTCGGCCGTAGCCGACATCGAATCATTGCGCCGTACCGTGGTTTGCGTACCGTTGGGTCCGATCACCACCGCAGTATCGCCATCGCTGCGGCTGATCACGCCATAACCGGAGGGGATCCCATTCATGTTGCCGGCCTGGTCCGCCACGCCGTCCGGCGGCGCCAGCACCATCAGCGGCGGCCGCCGCTTCGGTTGCGGGAATTTCGCCTTGACGTCGATCAGTTTCGATTTCAATGCGTCGCGGAAAAAATCGCCAACCAGCAGTACCGCGTTGTGGCCGCCCTGTCCCCAGTAATCGCTGCGCATCGTCACGCGCTGGTCGTTGAAGCCGATCCATGCGCCGGCAACCAGATCCGGATGCATCAGGATGAACCAGCCGTCGGTATTGTTCTGCGTGGTGCCGGTCTTGCCGGCGATATCCGCAACGATGCCGAAGCGGGTCTTGATCGTGGTACCAGTGCCGCGTCGCACGACGCCGCGCAGCATGTCGATCAGTTCGACTGCAGTATTCTCGGACATCACGCGCTGACCTTCAGGATGGAATTCGGCCAGCACTCTGCCATGGCGGTCACGGATGCGCATGACGACAACCGGTTTGCGAAATTCACCGACCTGCGCGATGGTCGAATACGCGGACACCATTTCCAGCAGCGTGACCGGGCTGGTGCCGAGTGCGAGCGACGGCACTGGGTAGAGCCGGCTCTGGTTGACGCCGACCGCACGCGCGAGCTTGATGATGTTGGGCAGGCCGGCATCCTGCATCACCTGTACAGTGATCGTGTTTTTCGAATAGATCAGACCGTCGCGCATGGTCATCATTTGCCCGCTGGCGCCGGCCATGTCGGTGGGCCGCCACACGCTGCCGTCGGTGAGCCGGATTTCGACCGGGCCGTCCTGATACACGCGATCGGGCGACGCACCCTGTTCGAGCGCGGCGCCGTAGACGATCGGCTTGAAAGTGGAGCCGGGCTGCCGTTCAGCCTGCGCGACATGATCGAACTGGTCGATATCGAAATCGCGGCTGCCGACCCAGGCTTTCACTGCGCCGCTAGCCGGGTCCATTGCGACAAAGCCGGCTTCGAGACGGGTCTTCGCGGCGCGCAGCCGGGCCATGAATGTGCTGTTGGCTTTCAGGCGGGCGAGAACGGCAGCGTCCGGCTTGCCGGCGGCGCGCGCCTTGCGGTATTGCGGCGTCTCGCGGATGAAGCTGTCGAGCAGCGCGCCATGTTCCTGCCAGAAATAATGAAACGGTTCGACCCGCTTGTGCAGCGATGCATATGCACTTGGCGTGTAGGAAGCGACACGCGGCGAATTCTGTCCCCACTCGACATCGGCGATCGTCTGCAGCACTTCCGCCTGGCGTGCGACCGCGTCCTCGGCCGCCTGCTGCAAGCGGTCGTCGATGGTGCTTTCGATCACCAGTCCATCGGTGTACAGGTTGTAATCATGCTGTTCCGCCCAGTCGATCAATTGTTTGCGTACATAGGCGGCGAAGTGCGGCGCGATGCCGAGCGGATCCGGCTGGCGATGCAGCGTGACGCGCAACGGTGCGTCGCGCAGCGCGTCGTATTGCGCCTGGGGCAGCACGCCGTGCTTGACCATCTGGCCAAGCACCACGTTGCGCCGCTGCTGCGCGCGTGCCGGGTTGAGCACCGGGTTGTAGTAGCTGGTGCCTTTCAGCATGCCGATCAGCGTTGCACTTTCCAGCACGTCCAGATCGGCAGCGGATTTATCGAAGTAAGTGCGTGCCGCCATTTCGATGCCGACCACGTTGTACAGGAAGGGCACGGTATTCAGATAGGTTTCGAGGATCTGGTCCTTGGTGTAGGTCTGCTCGACCTTGCGCGCAGTGATCATCTCGCGCAGCTTGCGTTCGATCGTCCGCGAGCGGCCGATCTCTTCGGGAAACAGGTTGCGCACCAGTTGCTGCGTGATGGTCGAACCGCCTTGCGCATCGCCGCCGGCGGTATGCAACACCGCAGCCAGCGTGCGACCGAAGTCGATGCCGTGATGTTCATAGAAGCGGTGGTCTTCGGTTGCGATCAGTGCGCGAATCACGTACGGCGATATCTGATCCAGCCGCACCTGTTCCTGTTGCCCGCGGCTGTAGGTTGCGAGCAGCGTTCCATCGGCCGACAGCAGGATGCTGGGCTCGGCCTTGCGCGCATCGAGCAGGTCCGCGACGCTGGGCGTATCTGGAGCGAGCCGCGCGACATAGGCCGCCAGGCCGATCACACTGGCACTGCCGAGCAGCAACAACATCAATACTGTGCCGACCACCCACCGCCTGATGGTGCGGGAAGTGCGGCGCTCGTCGGCAGCCGGTCGCGGGTCCGGGCTGTGCGGAGTCGTCTCGTCCACGATCGATACCTTTTTTATGGCTTGTGTGCCTTTTGGACCGGCAGGTATCTGTTTGGTTTTGCAGTACGATTAGAAACGGAACAAATTCATGCCTGGTAGACAATCGGCGTGACGCTTAGTACCATTTCGTTTCCGAATCTTTTGCTACCATCATGGAATCCAGAAAGCATGACGACTGGGCAGCAACTTCCTGATGAAATTCGACGTTTTATCCTGACCAGTACTCCTTCCGTGCCGCATCTTGAAGCATTGCTGCTGATGCGCAACGAACCTGGTGCATGGAACGCCGATACGCTCTCGCGCCGGCTCTACATGAACACGCGCACTGCTGTCGGCGTGCTCGCAGATTTGCGGCAGGCCCGCCTGTTTTCCGGCACGAGACAAGCTGCAGGGCACTATTGCTATGCTCCGGCGTCAGAGGAATTGTGCGGCATCATCGATCGGCTGGCCGATATCTATTCCCGGCATCTGGTTGCCGTGAGCCATCTGATACATTCCCGTTCGAAGGCGGCAAAGAGAACAAGAGCCGACGACGAAATGTTCTTCTCGTGAAAGGATACGCGGCATGGCAATGTCATCCATCATTTATGCGCTATGTGCGTTTACGGCCACGTTGTGTGCATGGCTTTTGCTACGCGGCTACAAGCGCAATGGCTACCGCCTGCTGCTGTGGAGTGGTCTGTGTTTTGCGGGGCTGTCGATCAACAACATCCTGCTGATCCTCGACCGCATCGTGTTTCCGACATCGGTCGACCTCTCGACGTGGCGGCTGGTCGCGGCACTGGTCGCGCTGCTGCCCCTGCTGTACGGGCTGATCTGGGAAGAGGAGTGAGTAGCTCGATGAATGGATTGTTGCTCGGAGCGGTCATCACCGCGTCGTTCATCGCGGCACTGTTTTTCCTCCGCTTCTGGCGCGCCACCGGCGACCGCTTCTTCCTGTTTTTTGCGTTGTCGTTTTTTATCGACGCGATCGATCGGCTGCTGATTGCGTCGAATCCGTTTTCATCCGAGGACGGCCCGCAGTATTACCTGATCCGGCTGGTCGCTTACGGCCTGATCCTGTACGCGATCATCGACAAGAATCGTCCCGCCGACAAGGACGACTGAGCGCCAGAGCCGGACTGGCGCCTTCGCCGGCAAGCGGATAGGATTAAGCATCGCGTGGTCGGCAGTAGCGCCACGCCGCTTACCAAGGGAATATTCCGTTCCGATGCGACCGACTCTTTCCTGCTATTACCTCGACGAGCCGCTGGCCGGCGACGAACTGCAATTCGTGCAAACAACGCTGATCGGACCCTGGTCACGATTCCGTACCAACGCTGCCGCACTGGAGCAAACGCGGGTGCCGGCAGTGCTGCCGACGCCGAATGAAAACGGGCACTACACGGAAGACCGCGAACAGCGTGCGCAGACTGTGCGGGCCAATTTGCGGCATGCCGGCATACGTGCCGATAACGGCAGGCAAGTTGTGTGGGTGGCGCCGCGCGATACCGACTGGGATGCGATTTTCCAGTTCGCGATCCGCGAGGAAACCGGGCTCGCGCCCTTTGTCGCACAGCGTTGGTTTATCGAGCAGGGTGTCGCCGTGCGCGGCAGCATCCGAGTGATCGATACACAGATGCTGGTGCAGGGACTGCAATTCCCCTGACGCATACCGTGCGCCGGCGGCAATCAATTCAATGCCGGCACAAAAAAACAGCCCTGCGGCTGCAGTAGCAGGCGGGGCCAAATCCTTCCTGAGGAGGGAGGAGGAGACATCCGGGTGTCCGACGCGATGGTTTCCGGTCGCGAAGGATATTCAATTCAGCTTCGATCGGCGCTCAGGCGAGCGCCGATGCAATCAGACCCGACGCGATGCGTCAGGCCGTAGGTCAACCGCGCGACGCGATCGAGCGTAGTTCGGCGGCGAGGCTGGGCTCGGTAGCGTCGAGGTCGCGCGCCATCTGGTTAAGCATCAATACACTGCGCATCCTGCTGCGCAGCGAACGCTCTTCCAGCGACTGGCGCGGCTTGACTACCAGCAGCGCGGCGCGCAGCAGGCCGACCAGCAGCGGCTTGAACATGACGAGCACGGCGGCGAGTGCGCCGAAGCCGAGCAGGGGACGGGCGGCGCCAATGGCGGTTCCGGCAAGCGCTTCGGCGGCCGGCAATGCTGCCTGGACAGGAAAGGCGAACGGTAACAGGGGCATGATGAACTCCATAACAGTATTTGACTCAATGATTTCTCGTTTGCTGCAGTGCAGTATAGCCATGCGGCAGTTATAAAACCAATTCCAATTCCGCATATCAGATATACTGATTCGAAATAACGATCGTGCTTTTTCGCGGCATTCTCTTTACGGCTTATCGATAAAACATGAGCTTTTTAACACTGGATCTGAACCTGTTGCGCGTGTTCGATGCTGTCATGACCGAACAGAACCTGACGCGCGCCGCGAGCCGGCTGGCAATGACGCAGCCGGCGGTTTCCAATGCACTGCGCCGCCTGCGCGACGCGCTCAATGATGAATTGCTGATCCGCACCGCGCACGGCGTGAAGCCGACGCCGCGCGCGGAAGCCTTGTGGCCGGCGGTGCGGCATGCGCTGTCGGAACTGGAAGAGGCGATCACGCCGGAACAGAATTTCGATATCTCGACGGCGCAGACCACCTTCCGCATGGCGATGGCGGACGCAACGGCGACGCTGTGGTTGCCGGCACTGGTGCGCTCGATCGAGCGCGAAGCACCGCAGCTGACCATTCGCATGGTGCCGTTGACGACACGCGAACCGCGGCCAATGCTGCTACGGGGCGACATCGATCTGGCGGTCGGCTTCTTTCCCGGCGTCACCGCCCAGCTTGCCGGAGGGCAGGGCGTCTCGGTATCGCCGATCCGCCATGAACAGCTGTATTCGGGCAGCTATGCCTGTGTGATGCGCAAGAACCATCCACTGGCGAAAGAAGAGCTGACGCTGGACGCGTACTGCTCGGCCAAGCATCTGCTGGTGAGTTTTTCCGGGCGGGCGAACGGTCTGGTCGATGAAGCGCTGGCGCGCCTCGGCCGTGAACGCCGTATTCTGATCACGGTAAACCAGTTTTTCACCGGCGGCCGCGTGGTTGCGACGTCAGACCTGTTGACAGTGCTGCCGCGCCACCTGATCGCATCGACCGGCATTACCGGCGCGCTGATTACCAAGGACCTGCCGTTCGAATTGCCGAACGTGCATATCGACATGTTGTGGCACGAACGCGATACCCGCAGCCCTGCACATAAATGGCTGCGCGGGCATCTGAGCGGCATGACGCGCGAAACCTTCGTCAAGAACGCGCCGCTGGCAAACGCGATGGTCGGCTGAGGCTCGCTGGAAGAACCACGTCAGCTGCGGCGCAACGGCAAGCATTGACCATCTTTTCCCACGATGTAACCATCGCGGGTCTTCATGATATGGACCCGGCCCTCGCCGCGCACATCGACCTCGATCGCGTTCGCCAGCCGCATCACATTGGCCAATCGCAAATGACCATGCAGCAAACGATATGCATCGCCATCCCGAACAATTAGGATGTCGGTGCTCGTCGTGTCGGAATTGAAATCCAAGGGAAAATCCGATCGCTTCTCGTGGCAGAAGCGACAGGCTATCGTAATCGCGTTACGCTGGTATGACGCCGCTGCGGCGGACAACACACCCTGTCCGGTTTTCCCGATTGCTTCCCGATGGTTACCGATGGTTGCTGCACTTCTGATCCGCATCCATCCGGATAAAGGCAGCCGGGCCAGCAAACGTTAGCGGATCGGCAGCTTGGTCGTGTTCTTCACTTCTTCCATCACCGCATAGGTGTGCGTTTCGCGCACGCCCTTCAGTTGCAGCAGCGATTTGCCGAGAAACTCGCGATACGCATTCATGTCTTTCACGCGCGCTTTCACCAGGTAATCGAAACCGCCGGCGACCATGTGGCATTCCTGCACTTCGGGAATCACTTGCACGCTGCGTTTGAATGCATCGAAAACTTCCGGCGTGGTGCGATCGAGCACGACTTCGATAAATACCAGTAGCGACACATCGAGCAGTTGCGCATTCAGTTGCGCGGTGTAGCTGACGATGTAGCCGGCTTCCTGCAGCTTGCGCACCCGCTCCAGGCACGCAGCCGGAGACAGGTTCACGCGCGATGCGAGTTCCACGTTGCTGATGCGTCCATCGTTTTGCAGCTCGGAAAGAATTCTCTTGCTGATCTTGTCTAGCATGGCGCGATTCCGTGAAAAATTTTGTTCGGCGTAATTGTCACACGAAATACAAAATTCCGATACAGAGCAAGCATTCCAGAATTAATCCTTAGGGAATCTCACTAAAATCGAATCATCGCTTTTTATCGACAACCTTGATTTCTGGATTTTTCATGCCTACAGTCCGCCTCTCTTCCCCGCCACTCGCGCCGGCCCCGTTTGCCACATTGCAAGCGGAACTTGCCTCCGTTCCGACGCCGCTGCGAGCCGCGGTAACGACCGCCTACCGGCGCGACGAACAGCAGGCGGTACGCTGGCTGCTGACCCAGGTGCCGCCTGACGCCGCGATACAACAGACGACCCGCGAACTGGCGCGGCAACTGGTACAGGCGGTACGCGAAAAACGCACGCGCGCGTCCGGCGTTGACGCATTAATGCATGAATTTTCCCTTTCGTCAGAAGAAGGCGTCGCATTAATGTGTCTGGCCGAAGCATTGTTGCGGATTCCCGACAACCAGACCGCCGATCGCCTGATCGCCGACAAGATCAGCAAGGGTGACTGGCGGCGCCACCTGGGCGAATCGCCGTCGCTGTTCGTCAATGCCGCCACCTGGGGCTTGCTGATCACCGGCAAGCTGGTCGGCACCAGCAGCGAGCAGGGGCTGGGTTCGGCGCTGACCAGGCTGATCGCGAAAGGCGGCGAGCCGCTGGTACGCAAGGGCGTGGATCTGGCGATGCGCATGCTGGGCAATCAGTTCGTGACCGGCCAGACCATCGGTGAAGCGCTGGCCAACAGCCGGGCCAACGAAGCGCGCGGCTATCGCTATTCATATGACATGCTCGGTGAAGCAGCATTGACCGATGAAGATGCGCAGAAATATTACGCCGCGTATGAACATGCGATCCATGCAATCGGCGCGGCGGCGAACGGGCGCGGTTTCAAGGAAGGGCCGGGGATTTCGGTCAAGCTGTCGGCGTTGCATCCGCGCTATTCGCGGGCCCAACGGGCGCGCACGATGCTGGAATTGCTGCCGCGGCTGAAAAACCTGATCCTGCTCGCGAAGCAATACGATATCGGCCTAAACATCGATGCGGAAGAAGCGGACCGGCTCGAATTGTCGCTCGACCTGATGGAAGCCCTGGCGCACGATTCGGAACTCGCCGGTTTCGACGGCATCGGTTTCGTAGTGCAGGCGTATCAGAAACGCTGTCCGTTCGTCATCGATTATCTGGCCGATCTGGCGCGTCGCAGCGCGCGCCGCTTCATGGTGCGGCTGGTCAAGGGCGCGTACTGGGACGCGGAGATCAAGCGCGCGCAGGTCGACGGCATGCCCGGCTTCCCGGTGTACACGCGCAAGGTCTACACCGACGTGTCCTATCTGGCATGCGCGCAGCGGCTGCTGGCGGCGGCCGATGTGATCTACCCGCAATTCGCGACACACAATGCGCATACGCTGGCGGCAATCCATACGCTGGCACAGCAGCGCGGCGTCGATGATTATGAATTCCAGTGCCTGCACGGCATGGGCGAAACGCTGTACGACCAGGTCGTCGGCAGCGAAGGATTGGGCCGGCCGTGCCGGATTTATGCACCGGTCGGTTCGCATGAGACCCTGCTTGCCTACCTGGTGCGCCGGCTGCTGGAGAACGGCGCGAATTCGTCGTTCGTCAACCAGATCGTCGACGAAAACATCGCCGTCGATACCCTGATCGCCGACCCGTTCGACATGGCCCGCCAACTCGACGGCATGCCGCATCCGAATATTCCGTTGCCGGTCGATCTGTACGGCAGCGAGCGGCGCAATTCCGCCGGCATCGACCTGAGCGATGAAAACCGCTTGCGCGCGCTGGCCGCGAGCTTCGCCGAGCTTGGCACGCAGCAATGGCAAGCCGCGCCATTGCTGGCAGTGCCGGCAATACAACGCGGCGAGTCGTTGTCGATTCTCAATCCCGCCGATCATGCCGACATCGTTGGCACCGTAATCGAAGCCGGTACCGCCGAAGTGGAAAGCGCACTCGCTGCTGCACATGCGTATGCAATGGACTGGCAAACCACGCCGCCGGCGGAACGCGCGGCAGTGCTGGAGCGTGCAGCCGACCTGTTCGAGCAGCGGCAGGAAGAATTGATGGCGCTGGCGATACGCGAAGCCGGCAAGTCGCTGCCGAACGCGATTGCCGAAGTGCGCGAGGCGGTGGACTTCCTGCGCTATTACGCGGCGCAGGTGCGCAGCATGCCGAATGCGCTGGCACTTGGTCCGGTAGTTTGCATCAGTCCGTGGAATTTCCCGCTCGCCATTTTCACCGGTGAAATCAGCGCGGCGCTGGCGGCCGGCAACGTGGTGCTGGCGAAGCCGGCCGAGCAGACGCCATTGATCGCGCAGCGGGCCGTGCAACTGTTGCATGAAGCCGGGATTCCGCGCGCGGCGTTGCAATTTTTGCCGGGCCGCGGCGAGCTGGTCGGCGCGGCGCTGATCGCCGATCCGCGCGTGCGCGGCGTGATCTTCACCGGCTCGACCGAAGTCGCACAGTTGATCAATCGTACTCTTGCGCAACGTGCGGCAGTTGAGCAAAACGAGATTCCGCTGATCGCCGAAACCGGCGGCCAGAACGCAATGATCGTCGATTCCAGCGCGTTGCCGGAACAGGTGGTGCAGGATGTGCTCGCTTCGGCATTCGACAGCGCCGGCCAGCGCTGTTCGGCGTTGCGCGTGCTGTGCCTGCAGACCGACATCGCGGACCATACGCTGGCGATGCTGCACGGCGCAATGCGGCAACTGCGTGTCGGCAATCCCGATCGCCTGTCAACCGACATTGGCCCGGTCATCGATGCCGACGCGCAGCAAATGCTGTTGCGCCATATCGACAACATGAAAAACCACGCGCAGGGCTTTTATCAGTTGCCATTGCTGCCGCAAGCCTGCAGCAATGGCCACTTCGTCGCACCGACCGTCATCGAAATCGCATCGTTGTCGCAATTGCAGCGCGAAGTGTTCGGTCCGGTGTTGCACGTGCTGCGCTACCGGCGCGACGAACTGCCGCAACTGGTCGATGCAATCAATGCCAGCGGCTACGGCTTGACGCTCGGCATCCATTCGCGCATTGATGAAACCATTGATTTCATTTGCGCACGTGCACATGTGGGCAATATTTATGTGAACCGCAATATTGTCGGCGCCGTGGTTGGCGTGCAGCCGTTCGGCGGCGAAGGCAAATCCGGTACCGGTCCGAAAGCCGGCGGTCCGCTGTACCTGAAGCGACTGCAACGCCATGCAGCAGTCGGGCGCGGCACGCATACCATCCATGCGCGCGACGATATGTCGACAGCAGGCGTCGCATTCGATGCGTTGCTTGCATGGGCGAATCTGCATGGACATCAGCGCGTCGTCGCACTCGGCGAACGCTACCTGCATGACACGTTGCTGAACACTGCACTGGTTTTGCCGGGCCCTACCGGTGAACGCAACACGTTGTCGTTCGCGCCACGCGGCAATGTCTTGTGCGTCGCTGCAAATGTCGATGGCTTGCTGAACCAGCTCGCCGCGAACCTCGCTTGCGGCAACCGGGTACTGATACCCGAAACAGCATCGGCGTTGCTGCCCGCAGGCTTGCCGCAGATTGTGCGCGATGCGCTTGCGACTGTCGACCGGCACGCGCTAGCGCAGGCCGAGTTGCGCATGGCACTGGTCGATGCATCTCTGGCGGCAACCTGGTTGCCGCAGCTTGCCGCACGCGACGGCGCACTGGTGCCCCTGATCGAAACCACCGATACCGATCCGGTGCCGCTGTGGCGCCTGGTCGCGGAACGCGCGATATGCGTGAACACTACGGCGGCCGGCGGTAATGCCAGCCTGATGACGCTGGAAGCATGAAATAGCCCATGCATAGCAGACGCCGGCAGCGGCGCACCTACAAGATTACGATGCTTGTCCTGAACTCTTGCAAGCGCGTCAAGTCTTACCGGTATGTCTCGTGCGACAAAAATAGGGCTGTGGAGCGGTGGCGTACTGCTCGTCATTCTTGCCTTATGTGTGGCGGCACTGCTGACTTTCGACTGGAATCGCGCAAAGCCGTGGGTCAGCACGCATGTCACCGAGGCAACCGGCCGCACATTTGCGATACGCGGCAATCTCGGCATTACCTGGCACGCGCCGCCCGGTGACGTGCCGGGATGGCGCAGCTGGATTCCCTGGCCGCGCCTGACCGCGCAGGACGTGCGTTTCGGTAATCCGGACTGGGCGCAGACGCCGCTGATGCTTGAAGCGCAACAAGTGACGTTTTCGATCAATCCGCTGGTGCTGATCGAAAAGCGCATCGTCATTCCCACGCTGTCGCTCGACATGCCGAAGCTGGTATTGCAGCGGCAGCAGGACGGCCGCAACAACTGGACATTCAATAGCAATAACCGCGGCGGCCAGCCTTCCGAATGGAAGCTGGACCTGCAACGGCTGGCACTGCATCGCGGCACGATACAAATCATTGATGCGATCAGGGATGCGAAGCTCAACGCGAAACTCGACATGCTGAACGATGCACATGCGGAAGCTTACCGCATCGGCTGGACCCTAGACGGAACCCTGGGTGGCGAAAAAGTGAACGGTCACGGCAAGGCGGGCAGCATACTTTCATTGAAAGAACAGAGCACCGAGTATCCGCTTCAAGCCGATGTTTATGTCGGCAAGACCAACCTCAAGGCAAAAGGCACGCTGACCGATCCGCGTAAACTCGCGGCACTCGATCTGCAACTGAAAATTTCCGGCGTCAGCCTGTCGCAGCTCTATCCGGTGTTCGGCGTGGTATTGCCGCAGACGCGGGCTTACATCACCGAAGGACATCTCACCGGCAGTCCGAATGCGCTGGGCGGCAGCTGGAAATATGAGAAGTTCAGCGGCCGGATAGGCGCGAGCGATATTGCCGGCACCTTGCGCTACGAAGCGCGCAAGCCGCGCCCGATTCTCGAAGGCACCGTCGAATCGAACTACCTGAACTTCAGCGACCTCGCGCCGCTGATCGGTGCCGATTCGAACGCCAGCAAGGCCGAGCGCGGCGACCGGACAGTACAGCCACCGGACAAGGTGCTGCCGGTCGAAACGTTCAACAACAAGCGCTGGACCCGTATCGACACTGATGTGCAATTCACCGGCCATCGCATCGTGCGCAAGCAGCAGTTACCGATCGATAACCTCGTCACCCGTGCCCGGCTGCAGGACGGCGTGCTGTCGCTGGCACCGCTAAAGTTCGGCGCCGCGGGCGGCCAACTGGTGTCGAACCTGACTCTCAACGGCAACAGCACACCGATCAAGGCCGACCTGAAATTGAGCGCACGCCACCTACAGTTGAAGCGCCTGTTTCCAAAAATGATGGCGATGCAATCGAGCCTGGGCGAAATCAATGGTGATGCGGCGCTGTCGGCCAGCGGCAATTCGGTTGCCAGCTTGCTTGGCTCGTCGAGCGGTGAGATCAAGACTGTGATCGATCAAGGGACCATGAGCAAATTACTGCTCGAAGAAATGGGCCTGAATATTGGCAGCATCATCGTTAGGCAATTGTTTGGCGACAAGCAAGTGCAGTTGAATTGCGCGATCAGCGATTTCAATGTGGAAAACGGCGTCATGCATGCACGTGCCTTCGTCGTCGATACCACGGATGCGACGATCCATATGGAAGGGACCATCAACATGGCAAAAGAACAGCTCGCGCTATCGATCTATCCGGAGACCAAGGGCCTGCGATTGATCTCGCTGCGCTCGCCGCTGTATGTGAAAGGCCCGTTCAAGAATCCGAAGGTCGAGGTCGACAAAGGCGTGCTGGCATTGAAGGCGGGCAGTGCACTGGCACTGGGTGTACTGGCGCCGGTTGCAGCCGCGTTGATTCCATTGGTGAATGTCGGCCCCGGCGAAAAAAGCCCGTGCGGTACGCTGCTGGCGCAGGCCAATATCAAACCGGAAAAAACCGCGGAAAAAAGTGCCAAAAAAAGCGCCGAAACTACCAGCGGCAGATGATCGATTATCAAAACGCCGTGCACAGCCGGTGCACGATACCGAATGCATAGCGCGCGGCAACCCGCTGGATGAATTGCATGAAGTCTAGCGGCGCTTCTTCATTCGCCGCATCGGAAATGGTGCGAATCACGGCGAACGGTATGCCGAATTCGAAACAGACCTGGGCCACCGCGGCGCCTTCCATCTCGACTGCGAGCAATGCGGGCAACGCCGATTTCAACTGCACCAGCCGTTCCCGACTATCGACAAATTCATCGCCGCTGGCAATCAGGCCGGTATGCACTTGCGGCAGTTGCAGACGAAAACTGGCGCGGTCGTCTGCACTAACCGCATTCGCAAAGTCGAGCGCGATGAAATCGATGGCGGCTTGCTGCATCCGCTGTGTCATGCGGCTGTCCGATGCGAAATGCGTTTGCCCGGTAAGCGGTACTTCAAAGCGTGGAAATAGTGGCGTCGCATCCATGTCGTGTTGAAGCAGCGCATCGGCAACGACGATATCGCCGACCCGCACCTGGCTATCGGCACTGCCGGCGACCCCGGTAAACACAATATGCGTGACGCCAAAGCGTTCGATCAGAGTGGCGACCGTTGCTGCGGCAGCGACCTTGCCCAGCCGCGACAGCACGCAGACACAGTCGATACCCCATAGACGGCCACTGACGTAATCACGCATGCCGCGGCTGTCGGTTGTCGGCTGCTGCATCGTTTCGATCAAGCCGGCCTGTTCCTGGTGCAGCGCGCTGATCACGCCAAGACGCATTTGTGCCGAAGTCATCGATGCTTTCTGCAAAAAATCCTGCGCTATTTCGGGCCGATATCGTCGCATATCGGCATGCTGCGGTTATCCGTGTCTGCCTCGCCGTGGCCGATGACGGGTTTTGCGGTTTTTATCTTGTAGTTGATATATACGAATAGTAGTAATAGTTAACGCAAGCCATTTCCTGTGGATAACACAGTAAACCTGATTGTAAACAGCGCGTTGCTTTCCGCATAAATGCTGAATAACGCGTGTATCGCAACAGGATGAATTCTGGACAAAAAAATCGGTTCGTGCGATTTACACGCTTGTCCCCAGGCATTCCCGCATCTATCCCGCCAGTTATCCACAACATCGATCCGCTTATTGCGCCCACAATGATTGCAATAACGCAAACACGGCGGCGATGGTCGGTTCGTGGCGCCGCCGCGCCAGCGCAATGAACGACAGCTCGGTCGACAGGCTGACCGCATCCGCGATTACCAGACCGTGCGCGTGGGCTTCGCGCAGCGCGATCGATTCGCGTACCAGCGACAGCCCGACGCCGGACTTCACCAGGTCCAGCATCGACGGTTCCTGATCGACCAGTGCGACCTTGTTCGGGGTTACCTTGTATTGGGCGAAGGTCTTGGTGAGCAGCCGGTGGTGTGCGGATTCGGGGGGCGTCCAGATCCACGGCAGTTTGGCCAGCGCCGGCCAGTCCTTGCCGGCAACCCGGTTTTTCCAGCCTTGCGGCGCAACCACGCTGTAGCCGAACGAAGTCAGCGTTTGATGATGGAATTCCTTGCCCGGCGTGCCGAGGTAATAGCCGACGTCGAAGCTGCCGTTGCGGATCTGCTGCAGCACTGAGCCGGACATGCCGTGCTGCAGTTGCGTCGACAATTGCGGATAGGTTTCGACCAGCCGTTTCAGGAATGGGCCGAGCCGGATGAATTCCGGGTCGAGGATGGTGCCGATCGCAAGTGTGCCGGACAAGGTCGAATGCAGGGCGGAGGCGCCCTGACGAAATTCGGCGACGCTTTCCATCACCCGCTCCGCGAAAGGCAGCAGCTTGCTGCCGTCGTCGGTGAGCGTCATGCCGCTCGGCGAGCGGGTGAACAGTTGCAGGTTCAGCGTCCGTTGCAGCGATTTGATTTGCAGGCTCACCGCCGGCTGGGTCAGATGCAGCCGTTCGGCGGCACGCGTCAGATTTCCTTCGCGTGCGACGACAACGAATGCGCGCAGTTGGATCAGATCCATATGAAAGCTCCGGGAAGAATTCAATTATAAGAGACCCTTATATCGAAATTGACGATAACTCATTGGATTTGATGGGCGACAGCGGATATGCTGGAAAAAATCGTCAATCTCCCAAAGGAATTCTTATGACGCAGCATATCCAGCATTACATCAACGGCCGAATCGTCGAGTCGACCAGCGGCCGCCAGCAGGATGTATTCAACCCAGCCACCGGCGAGGTCAGCGCACAGGTCGTGCTAGGCAGCCAGGAGGAAGTGAATGCCGCGGTCGCCGCCGCACAAGCGGCAGCACCGGCCTGGGCCGATACCGCGCCGCTGAAGCGCGCACGGGTACTGTCGAAATTCAAGGAACTGATCGAAAAGCATCACGATGACCTGGCTGCGGCAATCACGCGCGAGCATGGCAAGGTGTTTTCCGATGCGAAGGGTGAAGTCACGCGCGGGCTGGAAGTGGTCGAGTTCGCCAGCGCCGCGCCACAGTTGCTGAAGACCCAGTTCACCGACAACATCGGCGGTAACATCGATAACTGGCAGTTGCGCCAGCCGCTCGGCGTCACCGCCGGCATTACGCCTTTCAACTTCCCGTTCATGGTGCCGATGTGGATGGCGCCGGTTGCGCTGGCGACCGGAAATACCTTCATCCTGAAGCCATCGGAGCGCGATCCGTCGCCGTCGCTGATGGTCGCCGATCTGCTGAAGCAGGCCGGTTTGCCCGATGGCGTGTTCAATGTGGTGCAGGGCGACAAGGTCGCGGTCGATGCGCTGCTGCATCATCCGGATGTGAAAGCGGTGTCGTTCGTCGGTTCGACACCGATCGCGGAATACATCTACACCGAAGGCACGCGGCGCAAGGGTACGTATCCGTTGCGTGTGCAGGCATTGGGCGGTGCGAAAAACCATCTGGTGGTGATGCCCGACGCCAATCTCGGTCAGGCGGTCGATGCCTTGATCGGCGCAGCCTACGGCTCCGCCGGCGAGCGTTGCATGGCGATTTCGGTCGCGGTTGCCGTCGGCAGCGTCGCGGACCGTTTGATCGAAGCACTGATCCCGCGCGTGAAGGCATTGAAGGTCAAAAACGGCATGGAAGCCGACGCGGAAATGGGTCCGTTGGTCACCGCACAGCACAAGGCGAAAGTCGAAGGCTATATCGAGGACGGTGTGCAAGCCGGTGCGAAATTGCTGGTCGACGGCCGCGGCCTGAAAGTGCCAGGGCATGACAAGGGCTTTTTCATGGGCGGCTCGCTGTTCGACCATGTCACGCCGGACATGAAGATCTACCAGGAAGAAATTTTCGGGCCGGTATTGTGTGTGGTCCGGGTGCCGGATTTCGCTGCGGCAGTGAAACTGATCAATGCACATGAGTTCGGCAATGGCGTCGCGCTGTTCACGTCGGACGGCAATACGGCACGCGAGTTTTCGCGCCGCATCGAGGTTGGCATGGTTGGCATCAATGTGCCGATTCCGGTGCCGATGGCCTGGCATTCGTTCGGCGGCTGGA
Organism: uncultured Noviherbaspirillum sp.; assembly: GCA_966211585.1. Lineage (GTDB taxonomy): Bacteria > Pseudomonadota > Gammaproteobacteria > Burkholderiales > Burkholderiaceae_D > Noviherbaspirillum. Next base: position 24,063 of record CBIHNU010000048.1, read on the forward strand.
AACGCTCGCTGTTCGGCGACACCTATGCGTATGGCGAAGAAGGTATCCGTTTTTACACGCGCTACAAGTCGGTGATGCAGCGCTGGCCGGAAACGATAGGCAAAGGGGCGGAATTCGCGATGCCGGTGGCAAAGTAGCATTCGCCGTCTGTGGATAACTCTCTGCATACCCGGTGGATGGCTTGGGAATAGCAGGCTGATAAGCGGGGACCGGTTTTCTTATCCAATATCGGTCCCACTGTCATACCTCTATTATTCAACGCTTATCCCGCGCGTAAACCTCTGATTCTGTTCGTATTCCGGGCCTTATCCACAGAAAGTCGCCGGTGTTAACCATTACTACTATTCGTATATATCAACTACAAAATAAAAACCCGCCGCATCGCTAATCTGCGAACGGACGCAAGTCAATTGCAGGTATGGCAACTGATGATTGACTGACGGAAGCTCAACCAATGGAAAACGAGACACGCATGGAGTTGATGGATTTTTGCCGATATCCGATCATTCAGGCGCCGATGGCAGGTGGCGCGACGACACCGGAGCTGGTCGCCGCAGTATCGAATGCAGGCGGTATCGGTGCGTTGGCCGCAGCGCTACTGGCGCCGCAGGCGATCGCTATGCAAGTCGAAAAAATTCGGGCGCTGACGAAAAATCCTTTTATCGTCAATCTGTTCGTGCAACCCGCGCCGCAGCCGTCGACGGACGAGGTCCGGCGTGCCGCGGAAATGCTGCGTCCGATATGGGAACCGCTCGGCTGGTCCGCGATGCCGCTACCGCAGAAGTGGTGCGAAGATTTCGATGCGCAGTTCGATGCGCTGCTGGCGACCCGGCCGGCGATGGCCAGTTTCACGTTCGGTATCCTCAACGCTGCACAGGTAGAACGCCTGCACGCCGCGAATATCCTGGTCATTGGCACCGCGACCAATGTTGCCGAAGCGCAGGCCTGGGAAAAGGTCGGCGCGGATGCGGTCTGTGCGCAGGGCATCGAAGCGGGCGGTCATCGCGGCACCTTCATCGGTCCGCAGAACGAAGGCCCAGGCACCATGGTGCTGGTGCCGACGATTGTCGATGCGGTACGCATTCCGGTGATTGCGGCCGGCGGCATCATGGACGGACGTGGCATCGCTGCGGCGCTTGCGCTGGGCGCGCAGGCCGCGCAGATGGGCACTGCCTTCCTGGTGACCGACGAATCCGGCATTCCACAGATCTACAAGGAACGCCTGCTGGAAGCCGGGCATGCGCCGGCGCGCGCGCAGACGCGGCTGACGCGGGCGTTTTCGGGACGCTATGCACGCGGGCTGCAGAACCGCTTCATGGACACGATGCAGGTGCTGGAGCAGCAGGTGCCGGCATATCCGATACAAAACGCCTTGACCGGCGCGATACGTGCGCAGGCGGCGAAGATCGGCGAAACCGAGCTGATGTCATTGTGGGCCGGGCAGGGTGTAGCCTTGGCACGGGCAATGCCGGCGGCGCGGCTAATCGAACGGCTGGTGACCGAGTGGCGCAGCGCGTCGATCTGACGCAGCAGCGCGGGTAATACAACAACCTTGAAAGAGAGCGATACGGTGCAATCCGCAGGCAAATACGACTACATCATCATCGGCGCCGGCAGCGCCGGCTGCGTACTCGCGAACCGCCTGGCGCGCGATGCCGGCGTGTCCGTGCTGCTGCTCGAAGCCGGCCGCAAGGACGACTATATCTGGATCCATATCCCGGTCGGTTACCTGTATTGCATCGACAATCCGCGCACCGACTGGCTGTTTCGCACCGAGGCCGATGCCGGACTGAACGGCCGCTCGCTGATTTATCCGCGCGGCAAAGTAATGGGCGGATCGTCGTCGATCAACGGCATGATCTACATGCGTGGCCAGGCGCGCGATTACGACACCTGGGCGGAGCTGACCGGCGACGACAGCTGGCGCTGGGATCAGGTGCTGCCGACATTCAGGAAGAGTGAAGATCATCACAACGGCGGCGATGAGTTTCACGGCGGCGGCGGCGAATGGCGTGTCGAACGGCAGCGCTTGTCGTGGGAAATCCTCGATGCGTTCCGTGAAGCGGCTGCGCAGGTCGGGATTCCGAAAACCGAGGATTTCAATCGCGGCGACAACGAGGGCTGCGGTTATTTCGAAGTGAACCAGAAAAAAGGGCTGCGCTGGAGTGCCGCGCGGGCTTTCCTGAAATCGACGGAGGGCCGCAAGGGCAATCTCGATATCATGACCGGCTGCCATGTGAAGCGGCTGCGCATCGAATCGACCGAGAGCGGCCGGCGCTGTACCGGAGTCGAGTTCACCGGCGGCGGCAGCGAATGGTTCGCGGAAGCCGCGCGTGAAACGATCTGCACCGCGGGTGCCGTCGGCTCGCCGCAGATCCTGCAACTGTCCGGCATCGGACCGGCGTCGCTGCTGCAGCAACACGGCATTCCTGTCGTGCACGATGCGCCCGGCGTTGGCGAGAACTTGCAGGACCATCTGCAATTACGCATGGCATTCAAGATACAGGGCGCGAAAACGCTGAACACGATGGCCGGCAACTGGTTCGGCAAGATGAAGATCGGCATGCAATATGTCATGTCGCGCAGTGGGCCGATGTCGATGGCGCCATCGCAACTTGGTGCATTCACGCGCTCCGACGGATCGCAGCAGACATCGAACCTGGAATACCATGTGCAGCCTCTGTCACTGGAACGTTTCGGCGAACCGCTGCATCCATTTCCGGCATTCACCGCGAGCGTCTGCAACTTGCGTCCGACTGCGCGCGGCCATATCCGGATCGCGTCGGGCGACCCGTTCGCCGCCCCGAAAATCACGCCGAATTACCTGAGCACGCCGGAAGATCGCAAGGTCGCGGCGGATGCATTGACGCTGACACGCAATATCGTTGCTGCGCCGGCGCTGAAAAAATACATGCCGGAAGAATTCAAGCCGGGCGCGCATCTGCGCACCGATGAAGAACTGGCACGCGCCGCCGGCGATATCGGCACCACGATCTTTCATCCGGTCGGTACCTGCAAGATGGGGCGTGACGACGATCCGCTGGCCGTGGTCGACAGCCGCTTGCGCGTGAAAGGCGTGGCCGGGCTGCGTGTGGTGGATGCATCGGTGATGCCGACCATTACATCGGGCAATACCAATTCCCCGACCATCATGATTGCCGAGAAAGCTGCCGAGTGGATTCGCGCGGCGCGCCGCTGAGCTGCGTTGTACCATGGCGCGGCTCGTTCAATGCCGCACCGAATCGCCATCTCCAGAGATTATGCGTTTCATGCATAAGGACATGCGGACAAAGCATTGGATTTGCTGCACTGCGTTCCCCTACTCTGCGTACCTGCCCTTTTTTTATCCGACGCTAACGCTTTCATTCGGAACGGGCAGGTGAGCGACGGCGTCCTGACTAATCCAGCCCATGTACCGGAACGAAGAATTCATCCTCGGCAATGCATCGTTGCATCTGCAATTGTCGACTGCGTTAAGCGTGATGACACAGATTATCTGCAATGCGTCGCATCCGCCGACCGCGCAGCAATTGTCTGAATCGATGGAACTGTCGATCCGCTACCTGCGCAAGCTGCTGCGCACCTTGAGCGCCGGCGGTTTGCTCAAGCCGCATGAACGGCATGCAGACTGCTGGACCTGCACCCAGCCGCCGCACACGATTTCGCTGGCCGATATCTATCACTGCCTGACTTCGGCGAATGAAGAATCGGCACCGTTCGTCGCCGCGCCGCAAACCGATGCAATGACATCGAGTGCGGAGCTGTTGATGATGCAGGCGACGATGTCGATCAACCAGCTCGTGCTGCAACACCTGCAGCAATTCGATCTCGGACGCCTGAAGGTGGCGGAATCGGCGATGCTGTTTACCACCTCGCTGCGCGAGAAAGCGCGCGACCGCGCCGTCATCGCGATCGCCGAGGATGACGGCAGTGGCGTTGCCACCACGTCCCGCGAACACGCTTTTTCTGCCTGAATGCACTAAAACAATTCAGCTTGACTGGCTCGCCGAAGCCGACTATCTACGGTCGGTTTCGCCCCTCTCATTGCCTGTTATTTCAAAGCTGTCATGCACGGGGAAAAGCTTCGTGCTAACATCAACAGCATTGCCTGACGTCAACGCATAAACAAGATTGATGCAGGCCAAACAATCGACAGATCAGCAAGCTGTTGTATTGCCACCCCCCTAGTCGTACTGTGTACTGTGCATCATCGAGTGCACGTCAGTCTGCTCAAATAACAGTCAGCAGGGAGAACCCATGGCGGATGTGGTTTTGGAGACGAGACAGTTGACCAAGGAATTCAAGGGATTCACGGCGGTCAACGATGTCAGCCTGCAGGTGCAGCGAGGGCATATCCATGCATTGATCGGCCCTAATGGCGCCGGCAAGACGACCTGCTTCAATCTCCTCACGAAATTCCTGGTGCCGACTTCGGGCCGGATTCTTTTCAACGGCCGCGACATCACCGCCGCCAGGCCGGCGCAAATCGCACGCCAGGGCATCATTCGATCGTTCCAGATTTCGGCAGTGTTTCCACATCTGACCGTGCTGGAAAACGTGCGCATCGGGCTGCAGCGGCCGCTCGGCAATTCCTTCCATTTCTGGCAGAGCGAGAAGAGCCTGACCGTTCTGAACGATCGCGCGATGGCACTGCTCGCCGAAGTCGATCTCGAAAACTTCGCCGATACATTGACGGTGGACCTGCCTTACGGCCGCAAGCGCGCGCTCGAAATCGCCACCACGCTGGCGATGGAACCGGAACTGATGCTGCTCGATGAACCGACACAGGGCATGGGACATGAGGACGTGAACCGCGTCACGGAGCTGATCAAGAAAGTCTCGGTCGGCCGCACCATCCTGATGGTCGAGCACAACATGAGTGTGATCGCCGGCATTAGCGATCGCATCTCGGTACTGCAGCGCGGCGCACTGCTGGCCGAAGGTACGTACGACGAAGTATCGAACAATCCGCAAGTGATGGAGGCCTACATGGGCACAACCAGCGGCGCGCTGGAAGGGGCGCACTGAATGGCGGGGCAGGCACTGGCAATCTCGGGGCTGCACGCCTGGTATGGCGAGTCGCATATTCTGCATGACGTCAATTTCTCGGTAGAGCAGGGCGAAGTGGTCACGCTGCTGGGCCGCAACGGGGCCGGCCGCACCACCACGCTGCGCGCAATCATGGGCCTGACCGGCATGCGCAAGGGCTCGATCAAGATCAACGGCGTCGAGTCCATCGATTTGCCGACTTACCGCATCGCGCATCTTGGTGTCGGCTATTGCCCGGAAGAGCGCGGCATTTTCTCGTCGCTGTCGGCCGAAGAAAACCTGCTGCTGCCGCCATTGGTATCGAAGACCGCCAAGGGCATGTCGGTGGAAGAAATCTACGAGATGTTCCCCAACCTGGCCGAACGCAAGTCGAGCCAGGGCACGCGGCTGTCGGGCGGCGAACAGCAGATGCTGGCGGTGGCGCGCATTTTGCGCACCGGGGCACGGCTGCTGTTGCTCGACGAGATCTCGGAAGGCCTGGCACCGGTGATCGTGCAGGCGCTCGCACGGATGATCACGACGCTGAAGGCGAAGGGGTACACGATCGTGATGGTTGAACAGAATTTCCGTTTCGCGGCACCGCTCGCGGACCGGTTTTACGTGATGGAGCACGGTCAGATCGTCGAGACCTTCGCCTCGTCCGAGTTGCAGGCAAAGATGCCCGTGCTGCATTCGCTGCTGGGTGTATAAATCCAAACTGCATCAAATGGGTTGGCACACAAACCAAAGGAGATCCTCATGAAATTGAAAGCAATTGCACTCGCCGTTTCTACCACTTTCGCACTCGGCGCCGCAGCGACCGCATCGGCGCAGATTTCCGGCGATACGGTCAAGATCGGCTTCATCACCGACCTGTCCGGTCTGTATGCCGACATCGACGGCCCCGGCGGCGTCGAAGCGATCAAGATGGCGATCGCCGACTTCGGCGGCAAGGTCAATGGCAAGAAGATCGAATTCGTGTACGCCGACCATCAGAACAAGGCCGATATCGCTGCTAGCAGGGCACGCGAATGGTTCGATCGCGAAGGCGTCGACATGCTGCTTGGCGGCACCAATTCGGGGACCAACCTGGCGATGGCGAAGGTGGCCGCAGAAAAACAAAAGCCGTTCATCTCGATCGGTGCCGGCAGCTCGGCGCTGACCAATGAGCAGTGCTCGCCCTACACCATTCACTATGCATACGATACGGTGGCGCTGGCCAAGGGTACCGGTTCCGCTGTTGTGAAGCAGGGTGGCAAGACTTGGTTCTTCCTGACCGCCGACTATGCATTCGGCGCTGCGCTGGAACACGACACCGCCGAGGTCGTCAAGGCCAACGGCGGCAAGGTGCTGGGCGACGTGCGTCATCCGCTGTCGACTTCCGACTTCTCGTCATTCATGCTGCAGGCGCTGTCTTCGAAGGCGCAGATCCTTGGCTTGGCGAACGCCGGCGGTGACACCATCAACTCGATCAAGGCAGCCAACGAATTCGGCGTCACCAAGAGCATGAAGCTGGCCGGCCTGCTGATGTTCATCAACGACGTGCATTCGCTCGGCCTGGACCTGACCAAGGGCATGTACCTGACCGATAGCTGGTACTGGGATCAGAACGACGAATCGCGCAAATGGTCGCGCCGTTACTTCGACAAGATGAAGAAAATGCCGTCGAGCCTGCAGGCTGCCGATTATTCGGCCACCATCCAGTATCTGAACGCGGTGAAGGCGGCCGGTACCGACGATGCACAAAAGGTGCTGGCGAAGCTGAAGTCGTCAAAGGTCAACGACATGTATGCCAAGAACGGAACTTATCGTGCCGACGGCAGCATGATCCACGATATGTACCTGATGCAGGTCAAGCAGCCGAGCGAATCGAAGTACCCGTGGGATTACTACAAGGTGGCGCAGACGATTCCGGGCGACCAGGCATTTACCAGCAAGGCCGAATCGAAGTGCGCCTTGTGGAAGTAATGTAGCTGTTCGCTCCGGGCTGCGGGCCGCTGCCGCAGTCCGGAGTCAAGGATCCCGGAGTGCATACCCGCGCATCAAAAGACGCGCGGGTATGCACTCCGTTCTTGCCTTCGCCTCGCAAGGTGGAAGGAACGCCCTTTCGCTCTCACGCTTTCATTACCGCTCATGGAAATATTCGGCATACCGCTGCAGGCATTTCTGGGCCAGCTGCTGCTGGGCC
>CBIHNU010000049.1:0-27966 GCA_966211585.1 uncultured Noviherbaspirillum sp.
TTGATTTGTAATCATCAGGTGGCGGGTTCGAGTCCTGCAGCCGGCACCAATAAAAAATCCACGATCATCTGATCGTGGATTTTTTTCTTTGCGCGCTACCTGTTCCGCTAATTTGCGTCAGTGAACGCAGCGGCACACCACCTGACCTCAATCGGCCGTTGCGCCCATTCCATTCCAGCGTGGTGTCAGCGCATGCGGAATCGAGAACAAATCCAGCGTACGACCAACCGTATGGTCGATCATTTCGGCAATTGATTGTGGCCGATGATAGAAACCGGGTAGCGGCGGAAAAATAATGCCGCCCATTTCGGTGACGGCGGTCATGTTGCGCAGATGGGCAAGATTGAACGGTGTCTCACGCACCATGAGGACCAGGCGGCGCCGCTCCTTCAGGACGACATCGGCGGCACGCGTAATCAGATTGTCTGACAGTCCATGCGCAACGGCGGCGAGCGTCTTCATCGAGCATGGTGCAACGATCATGCCATCCGACTGAAACGAGCCGCTCGCGATCGTTGCGCCGATATCACGCACGTTATGCACGACATGCGCCAGCGCTTCTACCTGCTTGCGATTCATGTCGAGTTCCTGATGCAGATTCAGGACGCCCGCGTCGGAAATCAACAGATGGGTTTCGGTGCCGGGGATATCGTGAAGTACTTGCAGCAGCCGCACGCCATACACGGCGCCCGTCGCACCGGTAATGGCAATAATCAGTCTGCGCGCGGCTGGCATCGGCTGGCGTTGCATTCCTGCGAATGCGCGCCTCAGGCCTTGAGCAGGTTTTGCAGTTCGCCGGACTCGTACATCTCGGCGACAATATCCGATCCGCCGATGAATTCGCCTTTCACGTAAAGCTGCGGGATGGTCGGCCAGTTTGAAAATTCCTTGATTCCCTGGCGTACCTCGGCGTCTTCCAGCACGTTGACGGTGACGATATCTTCGACGCCGCAGGCTTTCAGAATTTGCACAGCGCGTCCGGAAAAACCGCATTGCGGGAACTGCGCGGTTCCTTTCATGAACAGCACCACCGGGTGCTGTGTAACCGTTTCCTTGATCCAGGTTTGTACGTCGCTCATGGCGTTACCTCTAAGAGTTCACAATAAGCGCCATTATATGAAAAAGCCCGCTCCAAGGCAGGCTTCCTGGTAAATAAGCCGGGCGGGCGACTGCGGCGCGGCAATTTACCGGCGGAAAAGCAAGATCGCCTTGCAGCAGTGGTGGGTGCTCGGAGAACCCGAGGCCGTTTTGCCGTGCAAGCGCGCCGTCAGGATTTCAGCTTGGCGAAGGCGGCCGCCATTGCGCCGCTTGCCGCGGCTGGTTGACGTGACTGCTGCTGATGTTGCCCAAGCCGCCTGACGTCGTTGCGATCACTGCGTTGCTCGGGACGGGCGCCGGCCGGCTGCGGCGTGTCGGACAGTCGCATCGTCAACGCGATGCGACGGCGCTTCTCATCGACCTCCAGTACTTTCACTTTCACCACCTGGCCAGCTTTCACGACGCTATGCGGATCGCGTACGAAAGTGTTCGACAATGCCGAGATATGCACCAGGCCATCCTGATGCACACCGATATCGACGAATGCGCCGAACGCCGCAACGTTGGTCACCACGCCCTCCAGAATCATGTCCGGCCGCAGATCCTTGAGGTCTTCCACACCGTCCTTGAACGTCGCGGTAGTAAATTCCGGACGCGGATCGCGGCCCGGCTTTTCGAGTTCTTTCAGAATGTCGGAAATGGTCGGCACGCCGAATTTCTCATCGGCATACTTGGACGGATTCAGCGATTTCAGCAGGTTGCCGTCTCCGATAACGTCTTTGACGTCCTTCCTGATATCGTTCAGGATTTTCTCGACCAGCGGATATGACTCGGGATGAACCGCCGAGCCGTCCAGCGGATTGGCGCCGTTCACGATGCGCAGGAAGCCTGCAGCCTGCTCGAATGTCTTCTCGCCAAGCCGCGGCACCGCGCGCAGGTCGGCACGGGAAGAAAACATGCCTTTCATGTCGCGATAGATGACGATGCTTTGTGCAACGCTTGCATTCAGCCCCGAGACGCGCGCCAGCAACGGCGCGGATGCAGTATTGACATCGACGCCGACCGCGTTCACGCAATCTTCGACCACCGCCTCGAGCGAGCGAGCCAATTGTGTCTGGCCGACGTCGTGCTGATACTGGCCGACGCCGATCGATTTCGGATCGATCTTCACCAGTTCCGCCAGCGGATCCTGCAGACGTCGTGCAATCGATACTGCGCCGCGCAGCGATACATCGAGATCCGGCAATTCGCGCGAAGCGAATTCCGAAGCGGAATAGACTGATGCGCCGGCTTCGGAAACGACGACCTTGGTCAGCTTCAGCTCGGGATGTTGCTTGATCAGGTCCTGCGCCAGTTTGTCGGTTTCGCGTGATGCGGTGCCGTTGCCGATCGAGATCAATGCGACCTTGTGCTTCTGCGCCAGTTGCGCCAATGCATGCAGAGATCCATCCCAGTCGTTGCGCGGCTGGTGCGGATAAATGGTGGCGGTGTCGACCACCTTGCCGGTCGCATCGACGACCGCGACTTTGACGCCGGTGCGGAGCCCCGGATCGAGGCCCATGGTCGCGCGCGGTCCGGCCGGTGCGGCCAGCAGCAGGTCTTTCAGGTTGCGGGCAAATACGTTGATGGCCTCGACCTCGGCGCGTTCGCGCAGATTCGTCATCAGCTCGGTTTCAAGGTGCATGAATACCTTGACGCGCCAGGTCCAGCGCACCGTATCAGCCAGCCACTTGTCCGCCGGCCGGCCTTGATTGACGATGCCGAAGCGACCTGCGATGCGGCCTTCGCAGGGGTTGTGCGGCGCGTCCCATTTCGGCTTTTCTTCCTCGCTGTCGAGACGCAGCGATACCGTGAGCATTTCCTCGCGACGGCCGCGAAACAGCGCGAGCGCGCGATGCGAGGGAATCGTCGCAATCGTTTCCGAGTAGTCGAAATAATCGGCGAACTTGGCGCCGGCATCTTCCTTGCCCGCGATGACCTTCGATTCCACCACGCCGTGTTCCGTCAGGTATTCGCGCAAGGCCTGCAGCAGCGTTGCATCTTCGGCAAAGCGTTCCATCAGGATCTGCCGCGCCCCGTCGAGCGCCGCCTTTGCATCGACCACGCCCGGGTTGTCGCCATTGTCGGTACTGAATGCCGGTTTCAGATATTTTGCCGCTTCCTCTTCCGGATTCAGCGCCGGGTTCGCGAGCAGCGCGTCCGCCAGTTCCGTCAGGCCGGCTTCCGCCGCAATCTGCGCCTTGGTGCGGCGCTTCGGTTTGTATGGCAGATACAGGTCTTCCAGCCGCGTCTTGTCCTCGGCATGTACCAGTGCATCGAGCAGCGGCGGCGTCATCTTTCCCTGCTCTTCGATCGACGCAATGATCGCCGTGCGCCGGTCTTCCAGTTCGCGCAGGTAGCGCAGCCGTTCTTCCAGCAGCCGCAACTGGATGTCATCCAGTCCGCCGGTCGCTTCCTTGCGATAGCGGGCGATGAAGGGGACGGTGGCGCCTTCGTCCAGCAGGGCGACGGCGGCGACGACTTGCGCCGGTTTTGCAGCAAGTTCGACGGCAAGACGTTGTTCAATGGATGGCAGCATGGCGAATCGGAATGAAGAAAATCAAGCGGGAGATGATACGCAATTTATGCAAAAGCGGCAGTCTTGACAGAGCGAAAAAACAGGGAGCCCGCAACTTTACCTGGCGCCGCCGCTGACACGTTCTATGCCGGCCAGGTCGTGCCAGCTTTGCACCTGCCGGAAGCCGTGCTGTACAAGGAGATCGCGCACCGCGGGCGCCTGATCGTAGCCGTGCTCCATCAGCAAAAAGCCTCCCGGTACCAGATGGGCCGGCGCGCCTTCGATGATCGTGTGCAATGCCGACAGTCCATCGGCATGGTCGGTCAGTGCATTTACCGGTTCGAAGCGCAAGTCGCCTTGCGAAAGGTGTGCATCGCCCGCCACGATATACGGCGGGTTGGCGACGATGATATCGAACCGCTCGCTTGTCAGTGCATCGTACCAATCGCTTTGCAAAAACCGGATGTTTGCGTGATGCCGTGACGCGTTGCGTCGTGCGACGGCGAGCGCTGCTTCGCTGACGTCCAGTGCAGTCACGTTGGCTTCCGGACGCGCATGCGCGAGCGCGATGGCGATCGCGCCGGAACCTGTGCCCATGTCAAGCACATTGGCGCCTGCGTGCAGCCGATCCAGGGCCAGCTCGACCAGAAGTTCTGTTTCAGGCCGCGGGATCAGCACATCCGGCGTGGTGTGCAGCATCAAGCCGAAAAATTCTCGCTCGCCGACGATATAGGCAATCGGCTCACCATCGATGCGGCGCTGGTACAGCGTAGACACGGATTGCGCTTCCTCTGTTGTCAGGACGCGTTCCGATTGTGTGATCAACTGGATACGCGATAGCTGCAATGCGTGCGCGAGCAGGATGCGGGCTTCGAGCGGCGTCAGCCGCCGGTCTCGCAACAGGGCGGCGATCGTTATGCCGCGAGTAATCGTCACAGTCTTGGCCGGAGGGTGGCTTACCGGTTTTGTCGGAGCGCGGCCCAGATCAGGACCAGCGCAAATGCCGCGAACCAGAGCAGCGACCATTGCGGAATCGACAGCCCGAAAATCGCGGGATATTCGGTGGTGCACAGGCCATCGGCCTTGAACAAAAAGGGCAGCAGCTCGGCCGACGGGATTTTATTCAGCGAGGTTTCGAGCGGATCAATGCCGCAGGATACCGATGGATGCGCTTTTATCCAGAGATGCCAACCCGCGATACCTGCGCCGACCAGTGTCGCAAGCACCCCCAGCAGGGAACCAGCTTTGGTCGCACCGCGCGGCAATCCGGCGGTGATGAAGCAGATCAGCGCGACCGCGACGAACGCATAGCGCTGCATCACACATAGCGGGCAGGGCAGCATGTTTTCGACATGCTGCAGATACAGCGCGACGCCGATCAAGGCAAGCGACGCGAAGCCTACGGCGACCAGAACGGGTTTGGAAGTTTTCATTTTCGGCTGTTGTTGGCAAGTAATGTCATAAGAGTAACCGATTCGCAAATGGTTCCCACGGTGCAACTTGTTGCGTCCGACATGCTGCTCAGCTTTCTTCTCCGAGCGCCGCGAGCAGTTCGGCCTGATGCTCGGCTACCAGCGCATTCGTCAGTTCTTCCAGATCGCCGTCCATGATGAAGTCGAGTTTGTACAGCGTCAGGTTGATGCGATGGTCGGTCATGCGGCCTTGCGGGAAATTATAGGTGCGAATGCGTTCGCTGCGATCGCCGGAACCGATCAGCGACTTGCGCGTGGCCGCTTCCTTCGCCTGCTGCTCGCGCAACTGCGCATCCTTGATGCGCGCCGCCAGCACTTTCAGCGCCGACGCCTTGTTCTTGTGCTGGCTGCGATCATCCTGGCACTCGACCACGATGCCGGTCGGCATATGCGTGATGCGCACTGCCGAATCGGTCTTGTTGATATGCTGCCCGCCGGCGCCCGACGCCCGGTAAGTATCGATGCGGATGTCGGCAGGATTGATGTCGACATCACTGACTTCGTCGACTTCCGGCATTACCGCCACCGTGCAGGCCGACGTATGGATACGGCCCTGCGTCTCGGTCGCCGGCACCCGTTGCACGCGGTGCCCGCCGGATTCGAATTTCAGCTTCGAATACGCGCCGAAGCCAATGATGCGCACGATCACTTCCTTGTAACCGCCGATTTCCGACGGCGATTCCGATACCATTTCCACCTGCCAGCGATTGCGTTCGGCAAAGCGGGTGTACATGCGCAACAGGTCGCCGGCGAACAGTGCTGCCTCGTCGCCGCCGGTGCCGGCACGGATTTCAAGATAAATATTGCGTTCGTCGTTCGGGTCCTTCGGCAGCAGCATTTTCTGCAGATCGGCTTCCAGCTGCTCGGTGCGCACCTTCGCGCCGGCAATTTCCTCCTGCGCCAGTTCCTTCATATCGGGATCGGACAGCATCTCCTGTGCGTTCCTGATGTCGACGCCCGCTTTCACATAATCGTTATACAGCGCGACCAGCGGGCCGAGCTCCGCATGCTCCCGGGTCAGCTTCCGGTACTGTTCCATATCGGCGGTGATGCCTTCCTGCATCAACAGGTTGTTCAGCTCTTCCAGTCGTTCGCTCAGCTGGTCGAGTTTGGCGAGCATTGAAGGTTTCATGTGATATCGCGAATGTTGAAATTTTGCTGGTGCAGCACTGTCATTGGCGCTGCCGGTGAATCGCTGTTGCGCAGGATTCGGCTGTGTGGCCGATGCGGGAGGAAGCGTCGCTAGCGCTTGGTGCGGAACAATTGGGGCAGCAGTGCGGCCAGGCGCGCGCGCTCATCGCCCTGCGCGTTGTGCAGCGCCTGTTGGGGGCCGTGCAGGAACTTGGCGGTAAGACCTTTGGACAGCGCATCCAGCACCGCTTCGATATCTTCGCCTCTGGCGAGCAGCTTGCGCGCGCGTTCCAGTTCTGCCATGCGCATCGATTCGCCGGTTTCGTGCAGATCCTGAATGATCGGTACCACGGCGCGGCTGTCGATCCAGTGCATGAAGGATTGCACGCGCGTCTCGATGATGGCTTCCGCCTGTGCGACGGCGGCCTGGCGGTTTTCCATGCCGGTCTGCACTGCGCTGCCCAAGTCGTCCACCGTGTACAGGAACACGTCGTCGAGGCGACCGATTTCGGATTCGATATCGCGCGGCACCGCCAGATCCACCATGAACATCGGCTTGTGCCGGCGTGCCTTGATCGCGCGCTCGACCATGCCCAGGCCGATGATCGGCAGCGACGATGCGGTGCACGAGACAACGATATCGAACTTCGACAACTGGTCCGGCAGATCGGCGAGTCGGAGCGCGCGACCGTTGAAGCGGTGCGCAAGCGCTTCGCCGCGCTCCAGCGTACGATTCGCGATCGTCAGTGTCTTCGGGCTTTGCGCGGCGAAATGCGTCGCGCACAACTCGATCATTTCACCCGCGCCGATGAAGAGTACGTGCTGCTCCGATATCTTGTCGAAGATGCGCTGCGACAGGCGAACCGCTGCAGCCGCCATCGACACGCTGTGCGCGCCGATCTCGGTGGTGCTGCGCACTTCCTTCGCAACCGCGAAGGTACGCTGAAACATCTGATGCAGATAGGTGCCCAGCCCGCCGGCCGCTTCGGCGCTGCGCACGGCATCCTTCATCTGCCCGAGAATTTGCGGCTCGCCCAATACCATTGAATCCAGCCCCGATGCGACGCGAAACGCGTGGCGCACTGCGTTATCCTGGGGCAGCGCGTACAGGTAGGGCCGCAATTCGGCGTAGGGCAGCTTGTGGTAGCTGGCGAGGAAATGCGCGGTGGTATCGATGGCGACGTCGACGCCGCCCGGCAGGTGACTTGCAGCGTAGAGTTCGGTGCGGTTGCAGGTGGAAAGTATCGCAGCCTCGTCCGCCGTTCCGGTCGCTGCCGCATCGCCAAACCAGGCACGTGCGGACGCCACGGCCTCGCCGATCCGTTCAGCGGGAAACGCCACCTTTTCTCGCAGGGATACCGGCGCAGTGGTGTGGTTGAGGCCGACGGTCAGGAGCTGCATTCCGTTTGAAATTTCCAGTCAATTCAACCGCGTATTATAGCTCGTTGCAATCAGGCATAAGGCCGGCGTTCTCGTTGTCACAAAGACATTTCGGCCATGTTCGGAGATCCGGGTGCGGCCGCGATTTCCTGCTTCTATTGCAAGCACATGCCGATTTGATCCGTTCAGTCGGCAATCTGTTCCAGACGATAGCCATAGCTGTAGACAGGCGCCAGCCGGAACCCGTTTTCCGGACGTAGCGCAAGCTTGTTGCGGACTCGTGAGACATGAGTGTCCATGGTGCGGGTAGGCACGTCCATGTCATGCCCCCACACCTTTTCCAGGATATAGGCACGTGACAGGGGGCGCTCAAGGTTGCTGAAAAACAGCAGCGCCAGATCGAATTCCTTGCGGGTCAGTTCAACCGGCCGGCCGGCTATCGTTACGCCGCCATCCTGTGTCTCAAAAGCGTACTGTCGGAACACGATTGTCTCCGCCCGTTCCTGATCAGGATAGGCGCGCCTGAGCAGCACGCTAACCCGCATCGCAAGTTCACCGCGCCGAACCGGTTTGACGAGGTAATCGACCATGTCCGCGTTCAGTGCCGCGGCGACCGCATCTTCTTCCGCGCGGTTTGCCAGAAGCAATACCGGTAAGTCGCGTGTGGCGCCAGCCCGGATTGCGGCAACCAAGGTATCGGCTGCATGTCCTGGCGGCAGATCTATGATGAGCAGGTCGTCATCTTCGCGCCGCAACTGCGCAAGCAATTCCGTGTCGCTCGAAAAGACATGGCAGTGGTGGCCGACGTGGCTGAGCACCTCGCACAGGAGGGTTGATTGGTTGCGATCAATGGCAAGGACGGCGATGCGCATGGTTTGCGGGTAATGGTAGGAAGCAGCCGTATTGTATGGCTTGGCGACCCGGCATCGCCCAACAGCGACTCCTGCGAAGTTTTCCTATCCTGACGAATCTGCTGCATTGATGATAATTTCCCGACGCTCATGGCTTCTCCTATTTGCGCGCGAACTCCGCTTCCTCTGTAAGCCCGGCGAGCAAGTGCCTCTGTTCATTGATCACTCTTCGGGAGATAATGCGAGTGATGACTCATATTTTTTACTCGCATCTGAAACTTTGACATGGCGCGTAAGCCACTTACGAAACCCAGGAAGCACGCCTCTCAAGAGAGATCGCGCGTGACGGTTGACGCGCTTGTCGAGGCGACCGCTCGCATTTTGGTCAGGGAAGGTTTCGACAAAGCCAGCACCAACCGGATTGCGGAAGAGGCGGGTGTGAGCATTGGCTCGCTCTATCAGTATTTCCCAAGCAAAGAGTCGCTCGTTGCGGCCGTCATCGATCGTCACAGTCAGGAGATCATGCGAGTCGTCCGCGACGCGATGGCGGAGGTCGCCTCGCAGCCGATAGAGAAGGCGGTGCGCAGGCTTGTTGCGGTAGCGATCGAGGCGCATCGCATCGCCCCCAAGCTGCATCGCGTCCTTGCGGAGCAGATCCCGCGTACGGGACGCTTTGAAGGTCTGGAAAGCTTCAATCGTGAAACCTATGCCTTCTTCATGGCCTATCTTGAGGCTCACAGCGCTGAACTGCGGGAGATCGACTTGGGACTTGCTGCCTTCATGTGCGTCACGTCGATAGAAGCGCTAGCTCATACTGCGGTTTTGCACCGCTCTGAAATGCTCTCGGAGAAAGCGCTTAGGACGCTCACCGACGAGACCACGCGCCTGGTGGTCGGATACTTGCAATAGTCGCCGTCGATATCGCGCCTATTCGATGAACATCGAGGCGTGAACGTTAATCCCAATCGCTCGTATTGTGAGATGACATCATCAAGTTGGGCGGTAATCAGGCCCGCGTGGTGGATCATGTTGATGTTGAACTTCATCCGATATCTCGTTGGCGCCGACTCGCAGCAAGCGAGGGCTTAATTGCTTGATCGGACGTGGAATTTGATCCACGATTGCCCGATTCGCATGCTGCTGCACAGCCGGTATTCAACTTGCGTCTTCAAGAAAATCCGTGATTCCATCCCGACTTGGTGTGATGCCTTTCAATTGAAGAACGGCGCCGGCATTGCCCCTGTGATAATTTCCGTGCAGGCACACATGCAGAAGGATTTCACCTCGCCGCATGCGCGCCGGCTTTCCGCTGGTGAAGACGAAGTCGATCGGCTGCTCAAAGTCCTCCTCGGTCAGACTACTTACATACGATGCGTACCAGTCGTCGACATCTCGCACACTGTTCGCGAGCGCCTGCAATTCCGGCATTACTTCAGACCGCGCGGCCCGAAACGTGTGTGGCAATCCCCGCAAGTGGTGCTGAAAAATTCTGTCGACGACATGCATATGGTCGAGGATGCGAAGCATGATCGAGGCATCCTCGGGGGACAGCTGGTTGAGATTCCGGCTAGCTGCTTCATAGAGGCCGCGATCGGCCCATCGCTTCATGGCAATAAGCTGAACGTAAGGTTGACGGAGCACGAAAGGCGCTCCTCCATGATTGCGACCGGCGCGACCAATCCGTTGTGTTGACGATATTTTCCCAGTGCTCATAGCTACTCCTATTTGGGTGTGACTTCTGCTTCCTTTGTCAGATCGGCGAGCAATGATGCTTGTTCATGCGTCGCCACCTGGAGAAATAATACGAGCGATAGCTCGTATTTTCTACTCGCATTTGGGAGCCCGGCACGGTGCGCAAGCCATTTGCGAAACCCAGCAAGCACGCCCCTTACGAGGGATCACGCGTGACGGCTGACTCGATTGATGAAGCGACAGCTCGCATTTCGGTCAGAAAAGCGTTCGACAAAGTCCACGGTTACGTCACAAACAAGGGCTCCGGCACGTCTCAAGCGCAGGGCGAGCCGGCTGTCTTCCTGAGAAAACGATCCAGGCGCTTATCGCTTTCGCATCGACCCTGAGCATTGATCAGCGCCTGCATGAGCTCATCAACCTGCGCATCTCGCAGATCAACGGCTGTGCGTTTTGCATCGACATGCATGCGGCCGCGCTTGCCAAACAGGGAGTGCCTGCGTGGCACCTGTACGCACTCGCGGGCTGGCGCGAAGCACATCGTTTCTTCAGCGCGCTGGAACGGGCGACGCTGGCTTGGGTTGAAGCGGTGAACGCCATTCCTGGGCGAGGCCCGAGTGACGCTGAGTTTCACAAGATGCGAAAACACTTCGATGACATTCAGATCGCCCACATCACCTTGGCGGTCGGGGCCATTCATGTCTTCAACATGATGAACGTGAGCATGCAAACGCCATTGCCTGAGACGCCGTTTGTGAAGGAGGGAATGACAGAGGCACGGGCGGGTCGACGAGCCCGCGCTCGCTATCTGACGATGCCTTTCCGGCTTCGTCCTTGGGGATTCGCTGGGCCAGCGGGACAGCCGACGGCTTGTCAGGGAGTGCGCGCCGATTCGACAAGGCCCGCGAGGTTGCCGGGACGAGTTTTCAATTTCGGGATTTACGCGCCAAGACGGCAACGGATACAGACGATTTGGCACACGTACAAAGGCTTCTGGGCTACAAGAATTGCAGCACAACGGAAATTTATACAAGAGAGCGACGGGGGGAACTCGTAAAGCCTCTACGCCGAGCTGCGCGCAAAGCAGAATCCATCATAGGCGAGTAACACGCCGACCCGAACTCAGGGAATTGTCGAGCTCACTTCAAGCGAGGAATTGTAGAAAAACAGCCTCAATTGTAGAAATGCGGGTTAGCCGTTATTCACCGCTAACCCGCATCAAATCTGGTGGCCCGGGGCGGAATCGAACCACCGACACAAGGATTTTCAATCCTCTGCTCTACCGACTGAGCTACCAGGCCAAGGCGCGCAAGTATAGCAAAACTGTCGGATTATGCAAGGCTTTCGCGCGGCCAGCCTGGTCGACAATCGCTATAATGGACGCGATTGTGTGTTCCATATTTATCAAGCGCTCGCCCCATGCATCTCCAAAGTGATATCTGCGTCATCGGCAACGGTGCTATCGGCAAGGCTGCCGCGCTCGGCTTTGCACAGGCTGGCGCCAGTGTGACCTTGGTAAGCCTTCCTGAAAACGTCGGCGCACAGGCCGGGCAATCCGCTTCATGGGATGTCCGGGTGTATGCGCTGAATCAGGTTGCGCATGATTTACTGTCGTCCGTGAAAGTGTGGGACGCGCTGGATGCTACGCGCATTGCGCCGGTCGATGCAATGATCGTCAATGGCGATGGCGAACGCGCAGGCAAATTGGCATTTGATGCATATGGCGCGCGTACCGGCGCGCTGGCATGGATTGTCGAGGATCGCAATCTGAATGCGGCGCTGGATGCGGCGCTCAAATTTGCCCCGAATACGCGGCTGGTTACCGGACGCGCGACGGACTTGGATATCGATAGCGAAGGCGCGACGCTGCGGCTGGAGAACGGCGATATCGTCACGACGTCGCTGATCGTCGGTGCCGATGGCGGACAGTCGTGGGTGCGCAATCAGTGCGATATCGGGATCGACTACCGCTCTTACGGACAACGGGCGATCGTCACCAATTTCGAGTGCGGCAAGCCGCACCAGGGCGCGGCGTATCAATGGTTCACCTCATCGGAGGGCATCGTCGCGTTGCTGCCGTTGCCGGGGCAACGTGTGTCACTGGTCTGGTCGGCGCCGGAAGCGCTCGCGGAAACCCTGCTGCATGAGCCGCCGGCGCGATTGGCCGAACGGGTCGCGGCCGTGTCGGAATATCAGTTGGGCGAGCTGCATCCGTTGCAGCCGGAAATGGTCCGCGCATTTCCGCTAAGCCTGTTGCGTACGCATGCGCTCGTTGCGCCGCGCGTTGCGCTGGTGGGTGATGCCGCGCATGTCATTCATCCGCTTGCAGGCCATGGAATGAATCTCGGATTTGCTGATGTGGCGGCCTTGCTGAAAACGATTGCGGCGCGCGAGCCGCACCGTACCTGTGGCGACGAGCGCGTGCTCGCGCGCTACGCGCGCATGCGCAAGGAAGACATACTGCTGATGCAGCTGGCAACCGATGGTCTTGAACGCCTGTTTGCCACGGATTTCGAGCCGTTGCGGGCGGTGCGCAACATCGGATTGAACTTGGTTAACAAGTTTCCTGTCATAAAGCGCAAACTCATCTCCCATGCAATGGGAAGATAACCGTAGAACGATTTCAACGAAATGGAAGCCATGATCAAACTGACCAAATTCCTCGCCATCATGCTGCTCGGGCTCGTCGCCGGCACATCATTTGCCGAGACGCCGCAGGAAGCGGCGATCAAGAAAACCATCGAACCGCGGCTGGGTGAGAATGTGAAGGTGGATTCGGTCACGAAGACGCCTTATGGCGGCCTGTTCGAAGTGCGTGTCGGCGGCGATATTTTTTACACCGACGCGAAGGCAAATTACCTGTTCGTCGGCCGCATTGTCGACACCAGGACCTTCGAGGATTACACCAAGGCGCGCGTCGACGAGGTCACCAAGATCAAGTTCGCCGACCTGCCTTTCGACTCTGCAGTGAAAGTGGTCAAGGGCAACGGCAAACGTGTGATCGCGGTGTTCGAAGATCCGAACTGCGGCTATTGCAAGCGGCTGCGGCATACATTGAGCGATATGGACAATGTGACGGTTTACACCTTCATGTACAACATTCTGGCGCCTGATTCAGCGGTGAAATCGCGCAATATCTGGTGCTCGGCCGATCGCGGCAAGGCCTGGGACGACTGGATGCTGAACGGCAAGGAAGCGCCTGCAGCACCAGCCAACTGCACCGCGCCCAACGACAAGATTCTGGCACTTGGACAGAAAATGAAAATTACCGGCACGCCGACGATTTTCTTTACCGACGGCACGCGCATCCCGGGTGCGATCGATGCAAAAGCCCTGGAAAGCAAACTGGCTTCGATCAAATAAACGAACGATTCTGCTTCGCACAGACGCGCGACCCGTAAAAGGGCGCGCGTTATTTTTTATGAAAACGGACTTTTTCACCGCGAACTATAATCGGAACTCCTATTCAGGAGACTTTCATGTTCAACGCGATCCTGCTCAATAAAAAAGACGACGGCACGACGGACGCCAGGCTCACGCAACTCGATGACGCGCAATTGCCGGATGGCGATGTCACCGTGCGCGTCGACTATTCCACGATCAATTTCAAGGACGGGCTGGCGATCACCGGCAAGTCGCCGGTGGTGCGCACATGGCCGATGGTGCCCGGCATCGACGGCGCCGGCGAAGTTCTCGCATCGTCGCATCCGGATTGGAAGCCGGGCGATGCATTCATCCTGAATGGCTGGGGTGTCGGCGAGGCGCATATGGGTTGCCTCGCGCAACGCGCCCGGCTCAACGGCGACTGGCTGATCCCGCGCCCCGCCGACATGTCGGCAAAGACCGCAATGGCGATCGGCACCGCAGGCTACACCGCAATGCTGTGCGCAATGGCGTTGCAGGAACAGAGCGTGACCAGCGACAGCGGCGAGATTCTCGTCACCGGCGCCTCCGGCGGCGTGGGCAGCGTTGCGATTGCAATTCTATCCGGCTGGGGCTATCGCGTGGTTGCTTCGACCGGCAAGCTGGCGGAGACGGATTACCTGAAGTCGCTCGGTGCCGCGGAGGTAATCGACCGCGCTGCGTTGTCCGCGCCCGGCAAGCCGTTGCAGAAGGAACGCTGGGCCGGCGTGATCGATTCGGTCGGTTCGCATACGCTGGCCAACGCGACAGCACAAACCCGCTATGGCGGCGTCGTCGCGGCATGCGGCCTTGCGCAAGGCATGGATTTTCCCGCGTCGGTCGCACCGTTTATTCTGCGCGCTGTTCGATTGATCGGTATCGACAGCGTGATGGCACCAAAAGAAAAACGGCTCGCCGCCTGGAGCCGGCTCGCGACCGATCTCGACCCGGCAAAGCTGGACAGAATCACACAGGAAATCAGCCTGGGCGAGGCGCTGCAAAAGGCGCCGGAGATCCTCGCCGGGAAAGTGCGCGGACGGCTGGTGGTCAATGTCAACGCCTGACCCGACTGCAATACTTGTGAGCCATAGCACGCATATCCGATAACGAGGAGAGGCAATTGGTCAGTTTCAAGCTCAACGGCAAGGACACGGCGATCAATGTCGATCCTTCCACACCTATCCTGTGGGTGCTGCGCGATCATCTCAACCTGACCGGAACCAAGTTCGGCTGCGGTGCGGCCTTGTGCGGCGCCTGTACTGTGCACTTGAACGGGCAGCCGATACGGTCGTGCGTGACGCCGATTTCCGCCGCCGTCGCGCAAAGCATCACCACGATCGAAGCGATCGCCGATAATCCTGTCGGCAAAGCGCTTCAGCAGGCGTGGATCAAACATGATGTGCCTCAGTGCGGCTATTGCCAGAGCGGCCAGATCATGAGTGCAACCGTATTGCTCCAGAGTAGAAAAAATCCGACGGATGCCGACATTGACGCGGCGATGAGCGGCAACATCTGTCGCTGCGGGACCTATCAGCGCATCCGTGCGGCGATCAAGGATGCAGCGAAGGCCATTGCCTGAATCAGGTCAATTTGAAGATCGATCGAAAACACATCGCAGGAATATCGGCTGAAAAAGCGCATGCGAGCTGACAATGCCGAGACCGGATTCGTCGGGATTCTTCTTGCGGCGGGCAAGGGGAGCCGTTTCGACTCCGACGGTAAAAAAAACAAGCTGCTGCAGCCGCTGCCTGATGGCGACGTCGTGGTTGCTGCTGCCGCAAAGCATCTGCTCGCCGTGTTGCCGCAGGTAATAGCAGTGGTGCGCCCCGGCACCGACGCTGTCGTCAACGTGTTGACGGCACTCGGCTGTGAAGTGACGGTCTGCCCGAGCGCCGAATCAGGCATGGGTGAATCGCTCGTGCATGCAATTTCCAGCAAGGCCGATGCAAGCGGATGGCTCATCGCGCTTGGCGATATGCCATTTGTGCAGCCCTCCACGATACAGGCATTGATCGCCGCGCTCGGCCAGGACAGTGGCATTGTCGCTCCGTCTTATCATGGTCGACGCGGCAATCCGGTCGCATTCAGTCGCAGGCATTTGCCCGATTTGTTGCAACTGGGCGGCGATCAAGGCGCACGCAGTCTGCTGCAGTCATTGCCTGTGGTCGACGTTCCCGTCGATGACGCCGGAATCATCCTGGATATCGATATCCCGTCGGATCTTCCGTCATTGCGCTGAGTACGGCAGCATCAATCCCGCTACACTATGCTTTTGCATCCCTGCAACGCATTGCATTGCCGTCGCAGCTGGTTGTCTTTTACTTCTTTTGAAATGAATACACATTTTTTGAACAAGCGTCTCGCGCACCTGCTCGGTTTCGCCGGCCTGATTCCGTTTGTCGTGCTCGCGCTTGCCTGTTGGGTTGTGCATCCTGACTGGCTCGGTGATTTCATCAAAGGCCAGCTCGCCTACGGCATCGCGATACTGTCATTTCTCGGCGGCATCCATTGGGGCGCAACCATGATGTCGGGAGGATTGTCGATAGAACAAACGCGGCGTGCGCTGATCTGGAGCGTCATGCCGGCATTGATCGCGTGGTTTGCGACCATGGCCGGCGGCTTCGGCTTTGCGGTGCTGATGGCTGGCTTCATTGCTGCTTACCAGGTCGACAAGCGAATGTTCGCGTGGTACCGGATGCCGGAGTGGCTGATCGCGCTGCGCTTTCAATTGACTTGCGTGGCAGTCGCGGCACTGGCGTTGACCGTCATTGCAGCTAATGCGCGCGGCTAGAACAATCCTTTTTTTCGCTTGATATTGAATAAATTCCGAATGAAAAACGCGATTCACTACGCGATCTTTCCGAAAGATCCAGCGGCCCATCTGTTCGAAGTCACGCTGACCGTCGATGCTCCCGATCCCGAAGGGCAGGTGCTGGCGCTGCCTGCGTGGATACCCGGCAGCTACATGATTCGCGAATTTGCACGAAACATCGTACGGATCAAGGCGGAATCGGCCGGACACGGCATTGCAATCAGCAAGCTCGACAAACATACCTGGCGCGCCGCACCCTGCGAACGTCGCCTTGTCGTAACGTATGAAATCTATGCGTGGGACTTGTCGGTACGCGCCGCGCACCTCGACCAGACGCATGGCTTCTTCAACGGCACCAGCGTTTTTCTCAGCGTGAGCGGACAGGAAAAACTGCCGCACGTAGTCGACATCCGTCACCCCGACGATGCCGCATGCAAGCAATGGCGCGTCGCGACTGCATTGCCTGAACTGAAAGCGAAGCGTTACGGCTTCGGCACCTACATCGCTTCGGATTACGACGAGCTGATCGATCATCCGGTCGAGATGGGAATGTTCGATCTCGCGACCTTCAAGGCGCACGGCGTGCCGCACGATATCGTGATCACCGGTCGTGTGCCCAATCTCGACATGGCGCGCGTGACGGCCGACCTGAAAAAAATCTGCGAAGCGCAGATCGCGCTGTTCGAGCCGAACACGAAGCGCGCGCCGGTCGATCGTTATGTCTTCATGACGATGGTGGTCGGCGATGGCTATGGCGGACTCGAACATCGCGCATCGACCGCGTTGATTTGCTCGCGTGCCGACTTGCCGGTAAAAGGCAGGAAAGAGATGAGCGACGGCTATCGCACCTTTCTCGGTTTATGCAGCCATGAATATTTTCATACCTGGAACGTCAAGCGCATCAAACCCTCGGTATTCGCACCCTACGATTTGCGCGTCGAAGGATACACGTCGCTGCTGTGGCTGTTCGAAGGCTTCACCAGCTATTACGATGATCTGATGCTGGTGCGCAGCGGCGCAATCGATGAAGCGGCATATTTCAAGCTGGTGGCAAAAACGATCAATGGCGTATTGCGCGGCAGCGGCCGCACCAAGCAGAGCGTGGCGGAATCGAGCTTTGATGCATGGGTGAAATATTATCGGCAGGATGAAAATGCGCCGAACGCGATCGTCAGTTATTACACCAAGGGTTCGCTGATCGCGCTTGCGCTCGACCTGACGATCCGGGGAAAGACCGCGGGCAGGAAATCGCTGGACGATGTAATGCGCGCGCTATGGCAACGTTACGGCCGTGATTTTTATTCCGGCCAGGCCCATGGAATGGGAGTTGACGAGGCCGCCGCGGAAGCCTTGTTCGATGAGGTGACCGGACTCAAGCTCAAACGTTTTTTTGATCGATACGTGCGCGGCGTGGACGATCTGCCGTTCGACAAGCTGCTGGCACCATTCGGCGTCGCGCTCGTCGATAACCGGAAAGAGGCGAAGCCCGGCCTCGGCGCCAGGACCGCGCAGGAAGGCAACGACTGCAAGCTGAGCCAGGTATTCGAAGGCGGACCCGCGCATCAGGCCGGCTTGTCGGCCGGAGATGTGCTGATCGCGGTTGACGGTTTGCGCGTAGTGGCAGGCAAGCTCGATGTGGTGCTATCGCGTTATCGCTTCGGCGACACAGTCACGCTGCATGTATTCCGGCGCGACGAACTGATGACGTTTGCGGCAACGCTTGCACCGGATGACACACCACAGATAGCGCTGAGTGCGCAGCCAAAGCCGGCGATCAACGTTCGCAAGCGCAACAAATGGCTGCTGGCGCAGTCGTCATGACACCACCATTTTCCCGGATATGTGAATCGCATCCGCGTGGCGCCGCAATTCTTTGAGGACATCCTTCGCGTGGCACGGAGCTTGCAGCCGCACGCCGCGCTTGGTCGCTCTATGACTACTGCGAGTGAAGCGGCAGCACGCGCACGGCAACTTATGCAAAGCAGTGCATATTTTGCAGTGTCGGGAGTTCGTGTTGCCGGTCGCTATTCATAACGCATAACGCCTGGCGGAACGGCATTGTGTCGACCGGAGACAAAATGGAGGCATTCAGATGCGCATCGACGGGGATTTGGTAGGACGTACGCTGGTATCCGGCGCCGCGGCAGGAATTGCGACGACTGTAACGGCGTTGGTGGCCGGCAAGCGGGAAGCCGGTTCTTACGCGGCACCGCTGAATGCAACCAGCCATGCGGCATGGGGCGAGGTCGCGGCACGGCAGGATAACGCGTCGCTGAAATTTACCGGTATGGGCTTGCTGTTCAATAGCGCCGCCGCGATGTTTTGGGCGGGGTTCTACGAGAAGTGGTTTGCTCCGCGCCTCGGCAAGGACTTGCAGCGGTCTGCGCTCAGGCCGCTGGTAGGCGCCGCCGCAGTGACGGCTGGCGCCTACATCACCGACTACTACCTGGTTCCGAAGCGGTTGACGCCGGGTTTTGAAAAACGCGTTTCCGGGAAAGCGCTGGCGACGATCTACGGCGCGCTTGCATTGGGATTCCTGGCCGGTCGGGTGATCAACGAGCGCCGCCAGGCGTAGTACTTCGCTTGGTCCGTTTATTCAAACAAGCGTTGCAGCTCGACGCCCGGTTCGGGCGCGCGCATGAAAGCTTCTCCGACCAGGAATGCATGCACATCAGCGTCGCGCATGCGCTTGACGTCGTCCGAGGTCCGGATGCCGGACTCGGTAACGACCAGCTTCTCGGGTGGAATGCGCGGCAGTAAATCGATCGTGGTTTGCAGCGAAGTGTCAAAGGTACGCAAGTTGCGATTGTTGATGCCCAATAGCGGCGTTTTCAACTTCAGTGCGGCGTTCAGTTCCGCGGAATCATGCACTTCCACCAGCACGCCCATGCCGAGTTCGTGCGCGCATGCTTCAAGCTCGGCCATCAGGCCGTGATCGAGTGCGGCGACGATCAGCAGAATGCAATCCGCGCCCCATGAGCGCGCCTGGTAGACCTGGTACGGGTCGACCATGAAATCCTTGCGCAATACTGGAATTTCGCATGCGGCACGCGCCTGCTTCAGGTATTCCGGAGATCCCTGGAAGAATTGCACATCGGTGAGTACCGAAAGGCAGGCTGCGCCGTATTCCGCGTAGCTTTGCGCAATCTGCGCCGGCCGGAAATCTTCGCGCAAGACACCTTTGGATGGAGAAGCTTTTTTGACTTCCGCGATCACGCCAGCCTGACCGGCCGCGATTTTATTGCGCAGGCTGGCTTCGAATCCACGCAGAGTTGCGCGTCCTTCGGCGTCGCTTTCGACATCGCGTCGCAAGCTGGCAAAATCGCGATGCTTTTTCGCCGCAGCGACTTCGTCTGCCTTGACGTCGAGAATTTTATTCAGAATATCGGACATGACGAATCAGGCAGCGCCCAGTTGTTGGGTTACTTTCACGAATTGATTCAGCTTGGCGCGGGCTGCGCCTGAGGCAAGAACTTCGCGTGCCTTCATCAGGCCGTCGCCGATCGACGCAGTCAAGCCCGCCGCATACAGTGCCGTGCCGGCATTCAGCACGACGATGTCGCGTACCGGGCCCGGCGTATTGTCGAGCGCTTCGAAAATCTTTTGTTTTGATTCCGCTGCGCCGGATACTTTCAGATTGCGGCTGGCAACCATCTGCAGGCCGAAGTCTTCCGGATGGATTTCATATTCATGGATTTCGCCATCGACCAGTTCGCCCACCATCGTCGCCGCACCGAGCGAGACTTCATCCATATTGTCGCGCCCCCACACCACGATCGCATGTTGTGCGCCGAGACGTTGCAGCACGCGCACCTGAATACCCACCAGATCCGGATGAAACACGCCCATCAGGATATTCGGTGCGCCGGCTGGGTTGGTCAGGGGGCCGAGAATGTTGAAAATCGTGCGTACGCCGAGTTCCTTGCGTACCGGCGCCGCATGCTTCATCGCCGCATGGTGATTCGGCGCGAACATGAATCCGATGCCGGTTTCCTCTATCGATTGCGCAACCTGTTCCGGCTTCAGATTGATGTTGGCGCCGAGCGCTTCCAGCACGTCGGCGCTGCCGGACGACGACGAGACGCTACGTCCGCCATGCTTGGCCACGCGCGCGCCGGCTGCAGCGGCGACGAACATCGATGCAGTGGAGATATTGAACGTATGCGCGCCGTCGCCGCCGGTGCCGACGATGTCGAGCAGATTGTCGGTATCTTTCAGCGGCACTTTTGTGGCGAATTCGCGCATCACCTGTGCCGCTGCCGCGATCTCGCCGATGGTTTCCTTTTTTACGCGCAAGCCCATGGTCAGCGCTGCGATCATGACCGGCGACATTTCGCCGCCCATGATCTTGCGGAACAGCGACAGCATTTCATCGTGAAAGATTTCGCGGTGATCGATGCAGCGCAGCAGCGCTTCTTGCGGAGTGATCGACATAGGGCTCCCCATCAGGCGGTCAGGAAATTTTTCAGCAGGGAATGGCCGTGCTCGGAAAGGATGGACTCCGGGTGGAATTGCACGCCTTCCACCTTGAATTCCTTGTGGCGCACGCCCATGATTTCGCCATCATCGGTCCACGCGGTAATTTCCAGGCAATTCGGCAGGGATTCGCGTTCGATTGCCAGCGAGTGGTAGCGGATGATGGTGTAAGGGCTCGGCAAATCCCTGAACACGCCAACACCGGTATGCGTAATCACCGAAGTCTTGCCGTGCATGACCTGCTTGGCGCGAATCACCTTGCCGCCGAATGCGGCACCGATGCTCTGGTGGCCAAGGCAGACGCCGAGAATCGGGATCTGCCCAGAAAACTCTTTCAGTACCGGCACCGAGACTCCTGCTTCATGCGGCGTGCAGGGGCCGGGCGAAATGCAGATGCGGTCCGGTTTCAGTGCCGCGATCTGTTCCAGCGTGATTTCGTCGTTGCGGAAGGTCTGCACTTCTTCACCGAGTTCGCCGAAGTACTGCACCAGGTTATAGGTGAAGGAGTCGTAGTTATCTATCATCAGCAGCATGTCAGATCTCCCCGTCCAGTCCGTCTTGCACTTGCTCGGCGGCCCGCAGTACGGCGCGCGCCTTGTTCTCGGTTTCCTGCCATTCCATTTCCGGTACCGAATCGGCGACGACTCCCGCGGCGGCCTGCACATACAACGTGCCATCCTTGATGACGCCAGTACGGATTGCGATTGCGAGATCCATCTCGCCGCCAAACGACAGATAGCCACAGGCGCCGCCGTAAATGCCGCGCTTGGTCGGTTCCAGTTCGTCGATGATTTCCATTGCGCGGACTTTCGGTGCACCCGACAAAGTGCCGGCCGGGAAAGTCGCTTTCAGCACATTCAGGTTCGACAGTTCCGGCTTCAGCATGCCCTCGACGTTCGACACGATGTGCTGCACATGCGAATATTTTTCGATCACCAGCTTGTCGGTCACCTTGACGCTGCCGGTTTCGGCAATGCGGCCGATATCGTTGCGCGCCAGGTCGATCAGCATCACGTGTTCGGCGATTTCCTTCGGATCAGCCAGCAGTTCCTTGGCCAGTTGCGCGTCCTTGTCCGGTGTCGCGCCACGCGGGCGGGTGCCGGCCAGCGGGCGGATGGTGACCTTTTTCTTGCCGTCGTCGAGCTGTTCGTTGCGCACCAGGATTTCCGGCGAGGCGCCGACGATCTGCATGTCGCCGAAATTATAGAAATACATATACGGCGAAGGATTCAGCGAACGCAGCGCGCGGTACAGCGACAGCGGCGAATCGACGTATGATTTTTTCAGGCGCTGACCGACCTGTACCTGCATCAGATCACCCGCCATCACATATTCTTTCGCCCGTGCGACGGCCTTCAGATAATCTTCCTTGCTGAATTCGCGAACCGTGTCCGTACGTACGGACGCGGATGTGACCGGCACGTCGACCGCGCGGCGCAGCATTGCGCGCAAATCCTTCAGGCGCTGGCGTCCCTTCGAATACGCTTCCGTTTGCGTCGGGTCGGCGTACACGATCAGGTAGAGCTTGCCGGACAGGTTGTCGATGACGGCGAGTTCCTCGGTCACCAGCAGTTGAATATCGGGCAAACCCAGGTCGTCCTTGGGCGCCGTATGCGCCAGCCGCTTTTCTATATGGCGTACCGTGTCATAACCGAAGTAACCGGCCAGTCCGCCGCAGAAGCGCGGCATGCCGGGACGGAGCGCTGCCCGGTAGCGTGACTGGAACTCGGTAATGAATTCAAGTGGATTGCCTTCATGGGTCTCGGTCACGAGGCCGTTCTTTACCACTTCGGTTCTGGTGCCGAAACTGCGCATCAGCGTCGAGGCCGGCAGGCCGATGAACGAATAGCGGCCGAAGCGCTCGCCGCCGACGACGGATTCGAGCAGGAAGGTGTTCTTGCCGGCATTCTGCGTCTGCGCCAGTTTCAGGTACAGCGTGAGCGGTGTTTCGAGATCGGCGAAGGCTTCGGCGATCAGCGGAATACGGTTGTAGCCTTGCGTGGCCAGCGATTTGAATTCGAGTTCGGTCATGTTTCTCTCCGGGCGCTATTGTAGAACGAGCTGCAATAGCGGGGGTGATTGTTCAAAAAACGTTGTCAGCCGAACAGGGACGGCCGATGGCGATCGGGTTATTCAGCCCAGGATTGCCAGCGTCGCCATAGCCAAGCCTCAAACAGGCCGGGCGATGTCACGTTACGTTTTTTGTCGAGAAACATGTGAGTTGCGTTATGCGGAAATGATGCGAGCTGCATCGAGTAGCGTGGAAACTATACCATCCGAATCGACTTTTTGTATAGGTTCGCCGTGGTTGTAACCATAAGGAACATTGAGAACGCGGCAGCCGGCGGCTCGTGCCGCCTGTGCATCGTTGGACGAGTCGCCGATTGCGACCACTTGCGGCGGCCGAAGTGCGAAGTCTTCGCACACCTGCAGCAATGGATATGGATCCGGTTTCTTTTTGGGCAGGGAATCGCCCCCGTATACGAGCTCGAAGTATTCGCGCAAGCCGGTCTTTTCCAGCAGCGGCAGCGCAAATGCGATCGGCTTGTTGGTCACGCACGCCAGCCGCAGTCCTTTTACCTGTAGCGCGTCCAGGCCTTCGCGTACGCCGGGATAAACCGATGAATAATCGCCGTTGATCGAGAAGTAGTGCCGCTGATACGATGCCAGCGCCTGTGGAAAACGGGCTTCAACCTCTTGCGTTCCGAAATCGACGCTCAACACCCGTCGCATCAGATTTTCGGTTCCCTTTCCGACGAAATCGGTAATGGCTTCGAGGGGTAGCGGCGGTAGTTCCAGGTCGTGGCGCATGCGGTTGACCGCCACATGGAAATCCGGCGCAGTATGGACCATGGTTCCATCAAGGTCGACGATGACAGCGCGAATGCCTGCCAGCGCCGCACGCTCCGACAGGCTCATACTTGTGCGAGTTGACCGCGCATCGCGTCAATCACGGCCTTGTAGTCGGGCTTGCCGAAAATCGCCGAGCCTGCAACGAAGGTGTCGGCGCCGGCGCGCGCCGCATCCGCGATGTTCTCGACCTTGATGCCACCGTCAACTTCAAGCATGATGTCGCGACCGGATTGATCGATGCGTTGACGAACTGCCGCGATTTTTCGCAGTGCTTCCGGAATGAAGGATTGGCCACCGAAGCCCGGATTGACCGACATGATGAGGATGATGTCGAGCTTGTCCATCACGTGATCGAGATAATGCAAGGGTGTCGCAGGATTGAACACCAGGCCCGCCTTGCAGCCGTTGTCACGAATCAGTTGCAGCGTACGATCGATATGTTCCGATGCCTCGGGATGAAAGGTGATGATGTTGGCACCGGCCTTGGCGAAATCGGGAACGATACGATCGACCGGCTTGACCATCAGATGTACGTCGATCGGTACCTGCACATGTGGGCGGATTGCCTCGCACACGAGCGGGCCGATTGTCAGATTGGGAACATAATGGTTGTCCATTACGTCGAAATGGATAATATCTGCCCCGGCGGCAACGACGTTGCGTACTTCCTCGCCCAGGCGGGCGAAATCGGCGGACAGGATACTGGGAGCGATGCGGTAGGTGGGCATGTCAGGCGGTGATCAAAAGGATGCGCTATTTTACCTTCTCGACAGCCTTCGACGTATTGCGTCCATGCACGTTTTCGTGTGCAATGAACCGGCCGTGCTTATCCGGCGCAAAGAACAACAAGGGAATCTCATGGCAGCCTATGAATTTACCGTGTCCGTAAGGACGCAATACCTGGCAGAACAGTCGGATCCGGAACAATCCAATTATGTATTCGCCTACACCATCACCATCAGGAACACGGGCCAGGTTGCCGCACAACTCATTTCACGTCACTGGGTAATTGTCGACGCCAATAACCGGGTGGAAGAAGTGCGGGGACTCGGTGTGGTCGGGCATCAGCCATTGCTGCGGCCAGGAGAACAGTTCGAGTACACCAGCGGTACCGCGTTGGCGACACCGCAAGGCTCGATGGCCGGCAAATATTTTTGCGTGGCGGAAGACGGCGAGCAGTTTGAAGCAAAAATTGCCGAATTCATTCTGTCACTGCCACGAACACTGCACTGATTCAAGCTTGTGTATCGTCCTTTTTCGGTGGCATGGAAGAGGGTGGTTTTCTTCCCGAGAACATGGTCCACCAGACGATGAAAACCAGTAAGAACAGCGCTACGCCTGCCTCAAGTACAAATACCCACCACATATTCGCTACCTTCAATGTTATTTACACGACTTAGTTTACTCGTATCAGTAGCCACCGTACTCGCTTTAGCCGCATGCACCACTGTTTCAACAAATAAACCACTCGAATCTTCCTCCTCCCGGCCGGCTCCGGCCAACGCAGCAGAAACGCCGAAAGAGATCTTGCGGCCCGCCGCATTTGCCGCGTTGCCTGGTTGGGATAAAGATGATCTGCGCGAAGTGTGGCCTGCATTCATGGCTTCGTGCGACGTGCTTGTCAAGAAGCCAGATTGGAAAGAGCCCTGCAACGTCGCCCGTGAAGTCGATGCTTCCAGCAAAAAGACGGTACGCGTGTTTTTCGAAGCGTTTTTCACTCCGTATCAAGTATTCAACGTTGACGGATCCGATAACGGCTTGGTTACCGGTTATTACGAGCCGCTTTTGCATGGTGCGCGTAAGCGGGGCGGCCCTTTTCAGACGCCGCTTTACCGGGCACCGGATGACTTGCTCACTGTAGACCTTGCCGGGTTGTACCCGGAACTGAAGGGAATGCGGTTGCGGGGGCGCTTGGTGGGTAACAAGGTGGTCCCATATCTATCGCGTAGTGAAATGGCGCAAGCGAATGCATTCACGGGAAAAGAACTACTGTGGGTCGACGATCCGATCGATGCGTTCTTTCTTCAGGTGCAAGGATCAGGCAGGGTGCAATTGGTTGATAGTGGGGAAACCGTGCGCGTTGCGTACGCGGATCAAAACGGGCATCCGTACAAATCGATCGGGCGTTATTTGATCGACAAAGGCGAGTTGACGCTTGATCAGGCATCTGCGCAAAACATCAAGGCATGGTTCGTCTCTCATCCGAAGCGTCAGCAGGAATTATTGAATGCAAATCCTAGTTATGTGTTTTTCAAGGAAGAGAAACTGACCGATCCGCGAAAAGGGCCGAAAGGCGCATTCGGTGTGCCACTTACACCGCAGCGTTCGATTGCCGTAGATTCGCAATTCATTCCGCTGGGAGCGCCGGTTTTTCTTGCAACCACTT
This sequence comes from uncultured Noviherbaspirillum sp., assembly GCA_966211585.1. Taxonomy (GTDB): domain Bacteria; phylum Pseudomonadota; class Gammaproteobacteria; order Burkholderiales; family Burkholderiaceae_D; genus Noviherbaspirillum. Next base: position 26,048 of record CBIHNU010000049.1, read on the forward strand.
ATCCAGTCAGCGCAGTGCCGTTGCAGCGTTTGGTAATGGCACAAGATACGGGAGGCGCGATTCGTAACGCGGTGAGAGCCGATTTTTTCTGGGGATTCGGCGCGGAGGCCGGGGAACAGGCGGGCAAGATGAAGCAGCGAGGAATGATGTGGCTTTTATTGCCGAAAACTATCCCGAATTCCGTGGCAGGTAATTGATCGAATCTGATAGCTTGTTCGGGTATGGCGGCTATAGCGCCAAGGCAAAACTTGCGATAAGTGAATTGGATTGATTTCTTTCCGTCCTTGCCAATTCGACCCCGAACGCTAGTGCAGTATCCATCGTAGCTATATGGAAGAGGAGCCATTGCGGCAGGAGAACGCTGACTACTCTTCGCCCCAAAGAAAGATCGCCATTCAAGACTTGTGCAAAAGTATTATGCAAAGCGCCTAATACACGCGCATGTTGTTCTTGGTGGGATTTGATACCTGCAAAATCAATTTCCTCCATCCATTCGCCTTCTTGTCGGAAGACATATTCGAGTTTTTTGATAAACGCCAAGTATTCGTCGCAAAATTCTTGATCGCTGGCCTTGGTCACCGTGTTCAATGCATCAAACAGATCTTGATGTAATCGGTCGATCGCGGGTACGCCGGACGAGATTTCTGGCAGCTCTGGTATTCCCAGCATTGTCTGCGCCTCCTCGGTAGTTCCGGATGATTGGGAATATTCGGTTTATTACGCACTGAGTTGGAAAAGCGAATACGTCATTGGTGTTGTGGAACGGCGATTCTAATGCTGCAACCATGGCGAACGTATTCCTGAATCAGGTGAGCCAATTCAGGTTGTTTATCGTAGTGGTCAAATATGACGAGGGCTTGAGATAGATCAAACCTGTGATGTGTTCTTCCCACTTATTAGTGGGCACATCGTCCGAGCAAGAACTTTAGTTCGCGGCGGTACAATTGCCGAGTTCTTTTTTCCGGGAGTCTCAAGATGGAATATGTAAATATCGAGATCGAACTAATCGAAAAAGTGGCCTTGATCCGGTTGAATCGACCGAAGGCCTTGAATGCTCTAAACGATCAATTAATGGATGAGCTGGGTGCCGCGTTGTTGCGCTTCGATCAAGACGAAAACGTGGGCTGCATCATTTTGACGGGCAGCGAAAAGGCATTTGCGGCAGGCGCCGATATCGGTGCGATGGCAAATTTCTCCTATATGGATGTCTATAAAGGCGATTACATCACCAGGAACTGGGAAGTGATCCGGCGCATACGAAAGCCGGTCATTGCAGCCGTCGCCGGTTATGCGCTTGGAGGTGGTTGCGAGCTTGCCATGATGTGTGATTTTATTGTCGCTGCAGATACAGCGAAATTTGGGCAGCCAGAAATCAAGCTCGCTACGATTCCGGGAGCCGGGGGGACGCAACGCCTGCCGCGTGCAATATCTAAAGCCAAGGCAATGGACATGTGCCTAACCGCTCGTCTGATGGACGCCAGTGAGGCCGAGCGCGCAGGCTTGGTGTCGCGTGTTGTTGCGAGCGACAAGCTAATGGACGAAGTGCTTGCGGCGGCGAAAACGATCGCAAGCATGTCCTTGCCAATAGTAATGATGATCAAGGAATCGATTAATCGCGCGTACGAAACAACGCTTTCGGAGGGAGTTCAATTCGAGCGACGTTTGTTCCATAGCACCTTCGCAACAGCGGATCAAAAAGAAGGAATGGCGGCATTTGTCGAGAAACGCTTGCCAAGCTTCCGCAACCTTTGATATAGTTCGCCTCCCGTCGCGACACGGTGCAAGAAAAGGTAATTCTCTCTTGGCAAAATGACGCGGAAACAAGGGGGAGATTAGCAAAAGCAACGTCAAAGCGATTTCGAGTTTTTCGAGCAAAGCAGTTGACGGGAAACAGGAAGTGCTGCATAATCTCATCTCTC
>CBIHNU010000050.1:0-26765 GCA_966211585.1 uncultured Noviherbaspirillum sp.
GTGTCGAGCGCGTACAGCCGGGTGTCGGCCGGGAAGCGAGCCAACTCGGGAAACAGGGAAGGCAGCGGTGAAGGCATGGCACGGGAAAATGGATGCTGGGGGGAACTGTTAATTTAATCACAATAGTTAATTGAATTGCAATAAAACTCTTTGGCAACCGGGCAGTTCTTGCGTCAGGAACCGGGCTGGCCGATGCGGGGCTATGCCGGCGGGCACCCGGAACATGTCGGGATCAAAGGCGCTTGCCAGCACATAGGTGTCCTGCCGGGAAAGCGGACGCGGCGTACGCAAACTGCCATGTAAAAGCTTCGAAGAGACGCAGAGATAACAGGAGAGAACAAGCGCGGAATTTTCACGCGCGTGCATTCCTTACGCGTTTGTCGCTGCGCCGGCGCGCGTTCTACGGGCAGGTCCGGACGAGGCCGTGACCCGTTTCGCAGCGTTGCAACGGGCATGGATGTTGCGTTTATCGGCACTGTGATCTACACGACGCGCGTGCCATGCGTACGCACAGGCCAACGTTTTACAGGAGCAATCACCATGGCGATCAACGAAACTTACACCTCCACCACAACAAACCTGCCACCGCAAGCCGAGCTCTCTCCCATGTATACGCGCCGGCCGCTGTTTCCGGCAATCCGCTGGGGCGCGGTACTGGCCGGCGTAGCGGTCGGCATCTCGGTACAACTGGCGCTGACGCTGCTCGGCATCGCGACCGGACTGACTTCCACCGACGTCAGCCAGGGCGAAACCCTGGGCATGGGGCCGCTGCTGTGGGCCGGCTTCAGCATGCTGGTCGCGGCTTTCGTCGGCGGCTATGTCGCCGCGCGCATGTCGGGCCTGAAGCGCAAGACCGACGGCGTGCTGCACGGCGCAGTGTCGTGGGCAGTGACCACCATCCTGTTCGCGGTGCTGGCGACGTCGATCGGCGGCACGCTGGTCAGCAGCGTCTTCAGCAACATGAGCCAGCTGGCCAGCGCCAGTTCGGCAGGCGGCGGTTCGCCGCTGGCGGCAATGATGCGTTCACAGAACATCAACATGGATGCGGCGACGCTGCGGCAATTGCAGCAGTACCTGCAGTCCGGCCAGCGCGATCAGGCCGTGCAGCTTATGAGCCGCAGCAGCGGCGTCGATCCGGCGCGCGCCGCGGTAGTGGTCGATCAGGCGCTGATCATTACCGGCTCGCCGCAGGCGGCTTCACCGCAAAGCCGGCAGGCGGCCGATACCGCATTGCACGGCGCCGGGGCTGCCGCCTGGGTGGTGTTTTTTGCGGTGGCGCTGGCGTTGGCGATCGGCATCGGCGGCGGCGCGATGGGCGCTGCCGGCGCGCGCCGCGTGAGCTGGGCCGGCGGAACCACGCCGCAGCAGCCGTGAAAGCCGCGGCAGGCGGAGAAGGAGAATGGCATGCAGCACACGACGGGTAACAGGGCACGCGACGGACGCACACTTGAGCGGCCGGCGCGCTTCAAGCGGGTGTATCCGCATGGGTCAGGCAGCGCGCAGCTGTTGCACGGTTGCCCGGTGATGAGCGCCAGCGGCCTGCATGTCGGCGAGGTCGATCACCTGATGGTCGATGCGGTCACGCAGCAGTTGCGCTACCTGATGGTGCTCGATGCCAGCGGCGCGATGATCGCGATTCCGTGGCAGTGGGTGTATTTCGACCCGGCGCTCGCGCGGCTGGTGTTTTATACGCTGGATTGATGCGGTTGGATTGATGCGGCGGCCGGCTGGGTTGGCGGCCGCCGTCCTGTGCAAGATCAGGATCAGGCATCGGCCTCCGGCAGGAACAATGCTTGCCGGCGCTGCGTGATCGCGTCTGCTTTTGCGATCGCACGCAGGCACATTGCCACCGTGCCGGCAAACGCTTCGTCGTACCAAGGATTGGCGCCGCTGACACCGACCACGATGCCGTCGACCACCGCGCTGCCCCACAGCACCGTGTCGCCGGCGCGCAGCAGTTGCGGGCGCAGCTCCTGCACCAGGTGGCTGTCGATGCCGGTACGCCAGGCGAGCCTGGCCTTGGCGCGGGCGAAGCCGGCATAATCGGCGTCCCATTTTTCACGGTCGCCTATCGCATGTTCGTACAGGATCGCTTCCTCGAACGACGCGTTGTCCGGCATGCGCACCGGGTCCATCACCACGATATACAGAAAGCCGCTTTCGCCGACTTCCTTGTGCCGCATCGCTTCGCGGATCAGCGGCAGGCTCATGCCGACCGCTTTTTCGGCCGCGGCGCGGTCGACGAAGTAACTGCCCGAAGATGCCATGGATGCTCCTTGTTGAAGGGGAAAAGATGCGCGACGATTGGCCGGCCCGTCACGCGATGTCGAGAAAGGCGCGGCTCCAGTCGGCGGCGAAGCGTTCGATATTGAAGCGTTCGCGCGCATGGCGCCGCGCATGTTCGCCGAGCCGGTGCGCGTGGTCGGGATCGGCGATCAGCCCGTGCATGCGCTCGATCAGCGTCGCGACATTGGTATCGGTGTAGCCCGACACGCCGTTGTCGATTGCGGTCGTCATCTCGGTGGTCGCCAGCGCGACGATCGGCATGCCGATCATCATCGCCTCGATCACCGCGAGGCCGAGGCTGGTATAGCGGATCGGATTGAAGAAGAAGCGGTATTGCGCGGCGAACGCCGGCAGCTGCGCATGCTCGATCTCGCCAATGCCGCCGGCTTCCATCGCGCCCATGCCGACCAGATCGAGCGGCACCTGCCCGCGCGCCTGCAGGAAGATGTCGCCGCCGAGCCGGCGGCCGCGCTGCAGGATGTTGTTGATCACCACCAGCCCGCGCGGCCGGTCGCCGCGATAGCTGACGTCGGGCGGCACCATCACGCCATGCTCGATCACGCGCGTCGGCGTGCGGCCGCTGTCCCACATCAGCGCGTTGAACGGCGTGACGTGCACCAGCAGCATGTCGGGGTCGTCGACCGGATGGCGCATGTCGGTCGGATGCTCGCGCGGCGGATCGTGTTCCAGGTAGATCTTCGGCAGCCGGCGCTGCGCTTCGCTCAAATACAGGTACTGGTCGGTCAGGTACTGCGGATCATCCTGGAACAGAATGCAGTCGAACCGGGTGTCCTTGGCTTCGCTGACCGGCAGATCGATCACGTTGTCGCCCCATGGAATGTGGCCGCAGCGGCCGCCGTAGCCGGGCGGACGGCCGGGCTTGGACAGCACGTAGAAATCGTGCGGTGCCTGCGTCAGGTAGTGCAGATAGCTGCCGTGCGTGTGCCAGGTCAGGATTTTCAGTCGTCGCGGCATGGTCGGATCTTCAGAAGTTGCCCGCATAGATCGCACAGCTGCGACACACTTCCGGCGGTGTCGCGGAAGCCAGCTGTTCGCGGAATGCGCTATACGCCTGATTGTTCCAGACCTGTGCCACGCCGTCTTGCGCCATATCACCAAAATGAATCCGGTCCGGCGTCGCCACCATGCAGCAGGGCATCGCCTTGCCGTCATAGCTGATGTAGGAACCGCGCCACGGCCAGTCGCAGCGCTGCCTGCCCGACATGTCGGGCGGATAGGTACGCGGCTGCAGGTTCGGCAGCCGCAGGCCGATGCCCAGTTCGCGAGCGGCGTCACGTGCGGCGTCGAAATAGCACTGCACGCGCTGCGGATCTTCGTGCAGCAGCGTCTCGTCATCGACGAAGGCGCGCATCGGCCGATAGCGTTGCGGCAGGCTGGATTCGCCGAAGTCGTGGCACAGGTGCTGCACCGACAGCGATGCAATGCCTTCCGCATGCGCCAGCCGCACCAGGTCCGGCAGTTCGCCCAGATTGCGCCGCATCACCACTGCGACCAGACGCACGTCCGGCAGCGCGCTGTGCAGCCGCGCCTTTGCCTGCATCAGCCGGCGCAGGTTGCGCAGCACGCGCTCGAAGCGTGCACGCAGCCGGATCGCCTGGTAGGTTTCGGCGCTGGCGCCGTCGAGCGAGACATGCATCGTGTGCAGGCCGCTGCGCACGCATTCTTCCGCGCCTTGCTCGCTCATCATCGTCATGTTGGTATTGGTCGACACCAGCATGCCGCGCGCCACCGCATGCCGTACCATCTCGAAGAAGCGCGGATGCAGCAGCGGTTCGCCGAGGCCCTGCAACTGCAGTTCTTCGACACCATGGAACTGGTCGATCAGGCGGCAGAACACCGCATAGTCGATGAAGGCGCGCGGCTGGCCCGGCGCGCCTTCGTCGCGAAACTGGATCGGGCACATGCGGCAGCGCAGGTTGCACTGGCCGACCGGCTCGATCTGCACGAAGCGCGGCAGCGCCGTCATAGAAGGCCCACGCGGAATTTCCACGCGCCGACCGCGCGCCAGAAAACCGCCAGCGGCGGAATCAGCGCCGACGTGAGTGCCATTTCCAGCACATGCGACGGCGCATGCGAGGTGCGCCGCAGCCGCTGCGCGCAGAAGCGCGCGGTCATGAACAGCCATGTCAGCCCGGCGATCGTTGCCACGGACATCATGCCGGTCAACGCGGTGACGATGCCGACGGCCAGCGCCGTGACGGTCAGGTAGAAATCCCAGCGCGGCATCGCGCGTATCCGCTGCCGGTACAGTACCGGATGCTTCTTGTACAGCAGCGCGTCGAACTGCATCTTCTTCACCTGCGACAGGCTGATGCCCCAGCCGGCCGGCCGGATCGGATGCATCATCACCGCCTTCGTCGAATGCACGATGTTCGCATGGTGGTCGAGCAGACGGAAATGCAGGTCCGAGTCTTCGCGCCAGGCGAAGCGGAAGCGTTCGTCGAATCCGCCCAGCGTTTCCAGCACTTCCTTGCGGCAGAAGCAGTTGGCGGTGACGAACTCGGCGGTCTCCAGGTTTTTCGCGTCGAGCTGGTAATCGGTCGGCGTGCCCGCCAGCGGCATGATGATGCGGCCGCAGACGGCTTGCACATCATCGCCGAATTCGCGCAGGCCGTTGGCCAGCCAGTCGGCGCGCGCGATGGTGTCGTCGTCGGTAAACGCGATGATCGCGCCGCGCGCCGCACGCCAGCCGTGATTGCGCGCGGCGGCGGGGCCGTGCGGGCCGGTCGAGCCGATGTAGCGGATGTGCGGGCCTTGTTCGGCGGTGTGCTCGATCCAGCCCGAGACGACATCGCGCACTTCGTCGCTCGGCCCGTCATCGACCACGATGATTTCGAAGCGTTCCCGATCGAAGCGCTGCAGCACCAGGCTGGCGATGCAGCGATTCAGCAATTGCGGCCGGCCCTTGGTCGGCACCACGATCGACGCCGCGATGATCGACTCGGCCGGATAGCGCCGCCGCCGGTCGGTGCGCGGATGCAAGGACACTGAAGAGGGTGTCGGCCCGTTCGCGCGGCGATCCGCGTTGACGCTGTCGTCATACCGGTTTTCGGCCTCGTTGATCGCACTGTTGCGTTTGCGGTCTCGATTGAATGCAATGACTTTCGACATGAGTGCGGTCCTGGAAAGGCGTTGGTGAAACGTTGATAAAACAGAAGGCGGGTATGCGGTCCGGCCTGCGAACAGCGTAGGCAATGTCTCTGCAATGCAAGTCCCATTCCAGCGACGATGCTTGATGTTGCTCAAGCCCGTTGCCCCATCGAAAAAACGTACCTGCTACAGCACGCTCGGCTCCTCTGCCGCCGTTTCGCTGGTCACCGCGCGTTGCTGCAACTGCCACAAGCGCGCATACGCGCCGTTCTGCTGCAGCAACCTTGTGTGAGTGCCGCGTTCGATGATGCGGCCGCGATCGAGCACGATGATTTCATCGGCGCCGACCACGGTCGACAGCCGGTGCGCGATCACGAGTGCGGTGCGGTCTTGCGACAACTGGTCGAGCTCGGCCTGGATCGCGCGCTCCGACTGCAGGTCGAGCGCCGAGGTTGCCTCGTCGAAGATCAGCAGCGGCGGATTCTTCAGTATCGCGCGCGCCAGCGCGATGCGCTGTTTCTCGCCGCCGGACAGCTTGACGCCGCGCTCGCCGACCGGCGTGTCGTATTTCTGCGGCAATGAATCGATCAGCTCATGGATGTGCGCGGCGCGGGCGGCGGCGATGATCTGTTCCATCGTCGCGTCGTTGCGGCCGTAACCAATGTTGTAGCCGATGGTGTCGTTGAACAACAGGGTTTCCTGTGGCACCACGCCGATCGCTTCGCGCAGGCTGCGCGTGCTGACCGAGCGGATATCCTGGTGATCGATGTCGATATAGCCGCTGCCGACATCGTAGAAACGCAGCAGCAGTCGCGCCAGCGTCGATTTGCCGGAACCGCTGCCGCCGACCACCGCCACCGTCCTGCCGGGCGGAATGCGGAAGCTGACGTTATGCAGGATCGGCCGGTCCGGTTCGTAGGCGAAGCTGACGTTGTGAAACACCACCTCGCCATGCACCACGCGCAACGCGGGCAGGCCGGGCGGTTCCTCCACCTCCGGCTTTTCGCGCAGCAGCTGGAACAGTTTTTCCGCATTCACCAGTGCATCCTTCGCTTCGCGGTAGACGAAACCGAGCGCGTTCAGCGGCAGGCAGATCTGGATCACGTACGCGTTGATCAGGATCAGGTCGCCTACGGTCATGCGGTGCGTCATCACATCCTGTCCGGAGAGCAGCATCACCGATGCCACGCCCATCGCGATAATCGCGCTCTGGCCGACATGCAGCGCGAACAGCGCGCGCTGGTTTTGCACCACCGCTTCAGCCCAGTGGTCCATGATGTGCTGGAAGCGGCTGGCTTCCTTTTTCTCGTTGGTGAAATACTTGACCGTGTCGTAATTGATCAGGCTGTCGGTGAGCAGGCCTTTCGCATTCGAGTCGAGCCGGTTCACGCGGCGCTGGAAGATCGCGCGGCGCGCGGTGAACACCAGCGTGAAGCCGCAATAGATCAGGAAGGTCACGCCGACGATGCCGGTATAGCCGTTGCTGTAGCGCGAGCCCATGATCGCCACCACCATGCCGATTTCGAGAAAGGTCGGCACCAGCGTGAACAGGCCGACGCTGAGCAGGAAGGCGATGCCGTTGGTGCCGCGGTCGATATCGGGCAGCAGGCCGCCGATGCGGCGCTGCGCGTGAAAGCGCGAGCCGAGCGCGTGCAGGTGCGCGAAGGTGCTCAGTGCATAGCTCGCGACCGTGTGCTGGGTGACGCGCGAAAACGCAAGATCGCGCAATTCGTTGAACAGCGTGCTGGCGAAACGCAGCACCGCATAACCGGCCAGCAGGAATACCGGCAAGGCAGTGAGCTGATCGGGCCGCGACAGCGCGTCGACGATGCGTTTCAGGACCAGCGGCACCGAGACCACCGCCACCTTGGCCAGGATCAGGAATACCAGCGCCGCGACCACACGCCAGCGAAACGTACCGACGACACGCCACAAGTCCCGCATTACATTGCCGTTGCCGGTTTCGGCTTGTTGTTGGTTCGCCATTCGGAAAAATAACCTCAAGAGGGAAACGAATTGTTCCGTGTGTTTTATGTGTCCTGTGGCAATGCGGATCTGTCGCCAGCTGTAATACTTACAACACGCGGCTGCAAAATCTGCGTCCGGATTTTCTGTTCCGCAAGTACGCGTACCTGCCGCCGTAACATGTCACTGCGCCCGAATGGTATGGAACTTGCACCTGCCATATCCCTGTTATCCGCCGCGCGCCTGCATGCCGGCCGCGTCCGGCAAAGCATTAGCACTATTTATTCCACGCCGTCTGCACCTCGGCATGCCGCGCTGCATGTTGTCAGGCAATACCCGTTGCAACGAGGAGGAGGTTCACCATGGCAATCATCGAGCAGTCGATCGACATCAACGTACCGGCGCATGCGGTCTATGAACAACTGCTGCGCTTCGAACAATATCCGCGCTTCATGGAAAGCGTCGAAGAAGTGCGCCGGCTGGACGACCGACGCCTGCGCTGGCATACCAGGATGGGCGAGCGCGACATCGAATGGGATGCGGAGATCATCGAACAAGTTCCGGACCGAAGCATTGCGTGGCGCGATGTCGGCGGCCCGCGCAATCATGGCCGCGTGCAATTGCAGTCGGTCGGGCCGGACCGGACTCGCGTCACGCTGACGCTGGACAGCGAGCCCGAGCCGGGCACGCATGTGCCGGGCACCGTTGCCGGGGCGGTCGATAACGAGGAACTCAAGGAAGATGCGCTGGCGCACCGCACGCAACAGGACCTGGCGCGCTTCAAGAAGTTCGCGGAAAGCATGTACGAGGGCGGCGATGGCCGGCACGCCGGGGTGCGCGCTAGCGGCGGCGAACCGGAATTCGCATCGCGTGCCGGCGCCGGGCAGGGCGCCGCGTCGCAGCACGGACAGAATGCCAACGCGTATGTCGAACAGCGCAGCGGCAGGGACCGGCGCCGGCGCGCATCGGTACGGTTGCCCAATCTGCTGCAGGCATGGAACGATCCGGTCGGCGCGATGCGCAGGATGTCCGACGAGGTGGACCAGCTGGCGCAGAAATTCATCGGCCGGCCGGCCTTCGGCGTGCGCGCGCGCAGCGGCGGCACGACCGACTGGACGCCGACCGTCGAGGTGGCGCGGCGCGACAATCGCTTCGTGGTGTGCGCCGAGCTCCCCGGCGTGCGGCGAGAAGACGTGCAGATCGACATCCGCAGCGGCCGGCTGACGATCCAGGGCGAGCGCCGCCCGCGCCAGCCGCAGCAGGAGCCGCAGCCGCAGTTCCGCCGCTCGGAACGCGCATACGGTCATTTCCATCGCGTCATCGCGCTGCCGGAAGGCGCGGATGACGATGCGGCGAGCGCGTCGATGCAGGACGGCGTGCTGGAAGTGACCGTGCCGGTCACGCCCGACACGCGGCCCGGACGGCGCATCGACATCCAGGGATCGTGAACGATGGAGCGCCTCAAATCGATACGGTAACAATCTGGTACCTGATCATCGGCGCGCTGCTGATCCTGATGGGGCTCTCGGGGTCGGTGCTGAAGCGGTTGCCGCTCAGTCCTGCGATGCTGTACCTCGCGATCGGCATCGCGCTCGGGCCGTCGGGCATCGCGCTGGTCACGCTCGACCCGTATCACGACGCGCACTGGCTGACGCAGCTTGCCGAAGTCGCGTTGCTGATTTCGCTGTTTTCGGTCGGCCTGCGGCTGCGCGTCGCGATCAACGATCCGATGTGGCGGCTGCCGGTGCGGCTGGGCGTGATCGGCATGCTGGCCACCATCGCGCTGCTGGCCTGTGCCAATTTCTTCCTGGTCGGACTGTCGCTCGGCGGCGCAGTGTTGCTGGCCGCGATGCTCGCGCCAACCGATCCGGTGCTGGCGTCCGACGTGCAGATCCAGGACGTCGGCGACCGCGACCGTATCCGTTTCAGCCTGAGCGGCGAGGGCGGGTTGAACGACGGCACCACCTATCCGTTCGTGATGCTCGGGCTGTACCTGCTCGACGCACCCGGCACGGAAATCTACGGCGGGCCGTGGGCGATTCCATTCATGCTGTGGGGCGTCGCCGGCGGGCTTCTCAGTGGCTGGCTGCTGGGACGCGGCGTGGTCGCGCTCGCGCTATACCTGCGCCAGCGCTACCGGCAGGCGCTGGGCCTGGAAGAATTTTTCACGCTCGGCCTGATCGCGCTGTCATATGGCGTCGCGCACTTGATCCACGGCATCGGCTTTGTCGCGGTGTTCGCCGCCGGCGTCGCGATGCGCGATATCGAACATCGCAGCAGCGGCGAGGCCAGGCCGAGATCGATCCTCGGTGCGGTGCCGCTGGATGCGGAAGCGGCGGTTGCCGCGCATCCGTCGAAAGGTGCGGCGTACATGGCGGAAACCGTGCTCGGGTTCAACCAGCAGTTGGAACACATCGCCGAATTCGTGATGGTGCTGCTGCTCGGCATCATGCTGTCGGCCACCGGATTTTCATTCGAAGGCGTGCTGGTCGCCGCGCTGCTGCTGGTGGTGATCCGTCCGGCGGCGGCGGCGGTCGCGCTGGCCGGCCAGCACGCCACGCGGATGCAGCGCTGGCTGGTCGCCTGGTTCGGCATCCGTGGCATCGGCTCGTTCTATTACCTGGTATTCGCCTTGCAATATCCATGGCAGGACGACCTGAAGCAGCGCCTGGTGCCGCTGGTACTGACCGTACTCGCAGTGTCGGTGCTGGTACACGGCGTCACCGCGACCCCGTTGATGGAACATTATTACCGCCTTCGCAGACGCAGCTGAAAGGAAGCCGCATGTTTGCCGACATCGTCGGATGGCTGAGCGCCGTCATTCTCGCGCTGACCATTTCGCGCCAAGTCTATACGCAGTGGCGCAGCCGCAGTATCGGCGGCGTGTCGAAATGGCTGTTCATCGGGCAACTCACCGCCTCGCTTGGCTTTACCGTGTACAGCTATCTGGTCGACAACATGGTGTTCGTTTGCACGAATTTCTTCATGTTCCTGACGGCGGTGACCGGCGAGGTCATCTACATGCGCAACCGCCGTCTGGCGCAGCGCGGTGGCCAGCCGGAAGGCGAACCCATCCCGCCGGTCGCGCGCAGGTAAAAACTGCGCTGCAATTTTTCGAATTTACAACCCTCCGTACAACGCTCCGTATTTTGCAGGCGCATGCCTACGTGCAGCGAACAGGTATGTCAATTGCTTATTGCACAAGCGGGATCAATGCCGCCGCATTTCGGAGGGACACTTGTATACGCTTGGAATCAACGCCGCCTATCACGATTGTGCGGCCTGCCTGATACGCGACGGCGACGTTGTTGCCGCCGCCGAGGAAGAGCGCTTCACTCGCATCAAGCACGGCAAGCGTCCGGTACCGTTCTCGACCTGGCAGCTGCCGTTTCATGCGATCGATTACTGTTTGAAGGAAGCCGGCATCATGCTGGCTGACGTCGGCCACGTTGCCTATTCGTATGATCCCTACCTGCTGCTGGGCAAGCATGCGGACGATGCAAGCATCACGCTGCCGCTGCAGCCGTCCGCCCATGACAGCGGCGAGTGGCTGTCGCCATGGGACCCGCTGTTCCTGTCGTCCATCGTGAACGCGCCGCGCCAGCTTGCCGGCGGCGCGCCGCATCATATCCGCAAGCGCTTTCACGGCGTGCGCCACGACGGGCCGTTCCAGTGGCATTTCGTCGAGCATCACCTCGCGCATGAAGCGAGTGCCTTTCTTGCCGCGCCGTTCGACGAATGCGCAGTGCTGACGATGGACGGCCGCGGCGAACGCGCGACCACCAGCTACGGCATTTACCAGGATCGCCGCTACCGGCGGCTGAAGCAGGTGAACCTGCCGCATTCGCTCGGCCTGCTGTATGAAGCGGTCACCGATTACCTCGGCTTCCTGCATTCGTCGGACGAATACAAGGTGATGGCGCTGGCGTCGTACGGCAAGCCGGTATATGCCGAGCAATTCCATGAAGTGCTGCAATATCGCGGCGACGGCGATTACGAGGTGCGACCCGCGCAATGGACTGGGCTGTTCGGTCCGGCACGCGAACGCGGTGCGGAGTTCACGCAGCATCATATGAATATTGCGTCGTCGCTGCAGGTCGTGCTTGAAGAAACAGTGCTGAAGATGGTGCACTGGCTGCACGAGGAAACCGGCGCCGACAATCTTGCAATGGCCGGTGGCGTCGCGCTCAACTGCGTGATGAATGCACGGGTGCGCGACCATGGTCCATTCAAGCAGGTCTGGGTGCAGCCGGCGGCGGGCGACTCCGGCACCGCGCTCGGCGCGGCATTGTGGATAGATGGCCAGCAGCGCGGCATGTCGAAGCGCATGTGGCAAATGGACCACGCGTTTCTCGGTCCCGCCTACGACGACGCGGAGATCGAAGCCTTCCTGCAGCAGGCCAGGCTGCGTTACCGACGCGCCGCCGACCTGTCGGCCGAAGTGGCCGAACTGCTACTGCAAAACAAGGTGATCGGCTGGTTCCAGGGCCACATGGAATACGGGCCGCGCGCGCTCGGTGCGCGTTCCATCCTGGCCTCGCCGCTCGATGCCTCGATGCAGCAGCGGTTGAATCAGATCAAGGACCGCGAAGACTTCCGCCCGGTGGCGCCGGTGGTGCTGGAGGAAGAAGCAGCCGAATGGTTCGTGAATGGCGGCGTATCGCCGTTCATGGTGTTCGTGTACGACGTGCGGCCCGACAAGGCCGAGCGGATTCCGGCGGTGCGGCATGTCGACGGCACCGCCCGTATTCAGACCATCAACCGTGCGCAGAACGCACGATATTACGATTTGCTGCAAGCGTTCGCGCGGCGCAGCGGCGTGCCGGTGCTGATCAATACCTCGTTCAACACGCGCGGCGAGCCGGTGGTGTGCACGCCGCGCGATGCGGTCGAATCGTTCTGTACCACACCGCTCGACGCGCTCGCGATCGGTTCCTTCATTGTCGAAAAGCAGGTTGCCGGATGAGCGCCGGCCCGACCCCGGCTCCACTCGCAAACCCGTTCGACGGCACGCCGCCGCGCAAGATCGCGGTGTTCCGCGCGCTGCAGCTGGGCGACATGCTGTGCGCAGTGCCTGCGCTGCGCGCCTTGCGCGCCGCCGCCCCGCAGGCGCAGATCACACTGATCGGCCTGCCGTGGGCGACGGCCTTCGCCAAGCGCTACGGCAACTATATCGACGAACTGCTGGTGTTTCCCGGCTTCCCCGGCTTTCCGGAACAGCCGGTGCAGTTGCACGCGATACCGAATTTTCTTGCCGAGGCGCAGCGTCGGCGCTTCGACATCGCGCTGCAGATGCATGGCAGCGGCGGCATGAGCAATCCGCTGACGGAGCTGCTGGGCGCGGGCTGCAACGCCGGCTTTTATCAGTTTGGCCAGCATTGTCCCGATCCGCAACGTTTCCTGCGCTGGGACGAGCGCGAACATGAAGTGCGGCGCTATCTGCGGCTGATGGCATTTCTCGGCATCGCGCCGCGCGGCGAACAGCTGGAATTCCCGCTGACCGATGCCGACTATCGCGCATTGCAGCGCAGTCCTTACCAGCTGCCGGCGCCGGGCAGTTACGTCTGCATCCACCCCGGCGCACGGCTGCCGTCGCGGCGCTGGCTGCCGCAGCGCTTCGCCGAGGTTGCCGACCGCCTCGCCGCCAGCGGGCTGAACGTGGTGCTGACCGGCTCGCCTGCCGAGGCCGAGGTGGTGCGCGAGGTGCGGCGCGCGATGCGCAGACCGTCGCTCGATCTGTGCGGCCACACCGAACTTGGTGCGCTGGCGGCGCTGATCGCGCAGGCGCGGCTGGTGGTGTCCAACGATACCGGCATCTCGCATGTCGCGGCGGCGGTTGCCACGCCCAGCGTGATCGTGTCCTGCGGTTCCGATGCGCAACGCTGGGCGCCGCTCGACAATGGTCTGCACAGGGTCATCAGCGCCGATGTCGAATGCCGCCCCTGCATGCACCAGGCCTGCCCGATCGGCCATCCATGCGCGCTGCAGGTTACGGCGGAAACGGTCGCGGCGCTGGCGGCGCGGCTTCTCGATCAACAGACAATGGAAATGCAGCCATGAAAGAAATCGACAGCAAGCGCATTCTTGTCACCGGCGGCGCCGGTTTTCTCGGCTCGCATCTGTGCGAGCATCTGCTGGCGCAGGGCCACGACGTGTTGTGCGTCGATAATTTCTACACCGGCAGCAAGCGCAACATCGCGCAGCTGCTCGCGCATCCGCGCTTCGAGTTGCTGCGGCACGACGTGACCTTTCCGCTGTATGTCGAGGTCGATGAAATCTACAACCTCGCCTGTCCCGCGTCGCCGGTGCATTATCAGAACGATCCGGTGCAAACCACCAAGACCAGCGTGCACGGCGCGATCAACATGCTTGGCCTGGCCAAGCGTGTAAAGGCGAAAATCCTGCAGGCATCGACCAGCGAAGTCTACGGCGATCCGCAGATACATCCGCAGACCGAGCACTACTGGGGCCATGTGAACCCGATCGGCGTGCGTTCCTGCTACGACGAAGGCAAGCGTTGTGCGGAAACCCTGTTCATGGATTACCGTCGTCAGCACAATCTGCAGGTAAAAATTGCACGCATCTTCAATACCTATGGACCGCGCATGCATCCGAACGACGGCCGCGTGGTGTCCAATTTCATCATGCAGGCGCTGGCCGGCCAGCCGCTGACGATCTACGGCGATGGTTCGCAGACGCGCTCGTTCTGTTACGTCGACGACATGATCGCCGGCTTCGACCGGCTGATGCAAAGCCCCGACGGCTTCTGCGGGCCGGTCAATCTCGGCAACCCGGTCGAGCACTCGATGCTGGAACTGGCGGAACGCATCATTGCGCTATGCAACTCGCGCTCGACCATCATGTTCAAGCCGCTGCCGAGCGATGATCCGGCCCGCCGCCGCCCGGATATTTCGCTCGCGCGCACCATTCTCGAATGGGAGCCCCGCGTCGGTTTGAGCGAGGGGCTGAGCCGCACCATCGATTATTTCCACGCGCTGCGCGCGATGCCGGAAGAGGCCGCCGCTGCTGCCGCAGTGCATTCCAGAATGCCTGCGCAGCGCGCCTCGGCAGTCGCAGGAATCGTCCAGTCAACCAGATGAAGATGCCATCATGAATCCAGCTTCGCGGTTTCGTCGTTTCTCTACCGCTTGCAAGAGCGTGCTGCTGGCAGCGGCGCTGATCGCTGTCACGGGCGCCTGCGGCAAACGGCAGCATGGCCCCAATCCGCCATCCACGGTGCCGCGGCCGGTCACCATGCCCATCTCCGGCGCTTACCTCGCCACCGCCGATCTGCGATTGCATGCGCGGCTGAAGGCAGCGCCGGCGGGCTGGATGTAGGGCGCGCTGCCGATGGGCCAAGGCGCGGCTGAATGGCACGATGCTTGCGTAGGGTCAGAAAAAGTTTTTTTGATACTCGCAACAGGGCTGACGAATATGTTGTTCACGGCAGCATCGCAGCACAGGTTCATATCGCTGGCATTGCCTGGTTCCCGCACCCGGTTCCCGGTACGGATTGAAAAGGCAGTCGTACGCGGCAGACGCCGGCCCTTGGCCACGGGCATTCGTTACATTTCCCCGAGTGCAATGCATGCTTGCGGCCGCCGCCGCAATGCGCCCGCACGCGACCGGTCCGACCCCTGTGTGCGCCATGTGCGCCTCGTATTCGTGGTCCGTTCCAGGCCGACGTGCCGCAATCCCGGCATCCGGAAGGCGAGTCATCAAGGCTGGTAAGCAGCCGGACGACCAGAGCCCGGCGCTCCATGGAGGCGGATGATGACGGTATTGATGCAAAACGAACAGGTGAGAATCCAGACGGACAAGGCCGAGATGAACGGCGCACTGGCGTTGCCGGAAGACAGTAGCGGTGTGATCCTGATTGCCACATGCACCATCGGCAATCGGGTAAGCCAGCCGAACGATTATGTCGCGAGTACCCTGCGCGATGCCCGTCTCGGAACATTGAGGATGACGCTTTTGAACGACGCGGAAGCGGGCAGTCGGCAATTGCGCTTCGATGTGCCGCTGCTGGCGGAACGGCTGGGTGGCGCATGCAACTGGTTGCGCCAGCATGCGCCCACCGCCGATTTGCCGCTGGGTTTGTATGGCGCCAGCAGCTGCGCCGCCGCTGCGCTGCACTTGGCTGCGGCAGCCGGGCATGGCGTTTCGGCGATCGTCTCGCGCGGCGGATGTCCGGAGCTTGCCGGCCAGGGCATGCTGGAAAAGGTTGCCGTGCCGACGCTGCTGATCGTCGGCGGACTCGACAACAGCGGGATCAGGATGAACCGCACCGCCTTTGCCACGCTGCGCTGCAAGAAACGCTTGGAAGTGATTCCCGGTGCGACCCAGACATTCGAAGAAGCCGGCAATCCGGAAGTCGTCGCGCGCCTGACGCGCGCATGGTTTTTGCAGCATGTGCATGCGCGATTGCGATAGCGATCGCACATTCGATCGGAGCCGATTCGGCCTGACGGCTCAGTCGAGGCCGAGGCGGAGTGCCCTCGGCACAAGGCGTGGCGATCAGTGCATTCCTGGATACTCAAACTGCCCCAGGCTTCCGCGCGCCGAAGCGTTTCCCGCTAAAAAATACCCGGGAATCGCTCGATCAGGAGCGATGCCAGTTTTTCCTCCAACAGCATGCCGGCGACGCCGACGAGGGCAATCGTCATCATCGCCAGCGACAGGCGCATCGTCAGGCCGCGGTTGTTGGCCTTCAACACGAACGGCAGATTGACCAGCACGCTGGTGAGCGACGAGATCACCGCGCCGGCTGCCGCGACATGAAAAGAAATGGCGCCGCCGCCCGCCAGGCTCGCGGCGGCGGCCACCGCGCTGGCGCTGGATACAATGCCGCCGACAAGGCTGACCACGTAGAAGCCGATATCGCCGAACGCGGTTTGCGTCAGGATACCCGCCACGTGCAGGACCAGGAAGATGAGCCCGTATTTCAGCGCCGCCCATAATGAAAACGGCAGTGCCAGCACGACGTCGGAAGATGCCCGGTTTTCGTCCGACTGGTTGGAACGGAAGCTCGACAATACCCAGCCGGCGCTGACCCCCAGCATCAGGCTGAACGGAATCAGCGCCACCACTGCGCTGCGCGGCGCCAGCAGAAACAGCAGCACCGCGTTGCGGCTGACCATGGCCGTGGTCGCCAGCAGGATGCCGCGATACGTCGCGCCGACCACGTGGTCGTGATGATGCTCCCTGGCGCGCGCGGCCAATTCATTCACCGTCACGCTGCTGTTTACCAGGCCGCCCAGAAAGCCCGCGATGGCAACACCGCGCGAACCGTACATTTTCCACAGCACATAGTTCACGAAGCCGATGCCGGCGATCAGGATCACCGTTCCCCATGCGGCTCTCGGTTCGACCAGGCCCCAGGGGCCGATTGCGCCGACCGGCAATGCCGGGTAGATCACGATCGCCAGGATCGCCAGCAGCAGGGCCGAACGCAGTTCGCTTTCGGTCAGCCCGATACTGAAGCCCGACAACCGGTCCTTCCATGCCAGGAGCGCCGTTACGCTCACCATGATGGCCGCCGGCGTGAGCGTATGGCCTTTACCGCACAGGATGCCGACCATGCAGGTGACCAGCATTGCCGCCGACGTGGTCAGCTCGGTGCCTTCATGCGCGCGCAGGTTCTGCAGGTTCAGGAAAATCGTCAGCATGCCGGTCATCAGCAGGATCAGATACGCATACCCGTCGCCCAGCGACGCGCCCATCGCGCCGAGCAGGGCCACGAAGCCGAAGGTCCGCAGCCCGGCCTCCTTGCCGCGGCGCTCGCGCTCCATGCCGATCAGCAGCCCCAGCGCCAACGCCAGCGCCAGTCGTGCCAGAATTTCCAGATAAGGCCATTCCGCACCGGGCAACGGCGGAGTGCTTTCCTGCATGAACGAAAAAATGGCCGGCAGGGCTGGGGATGAGGAAGGGAGCATCGCGTTGTGTACCTTGGTGGTGAGGACGGGAGCGCCGACAACAATGTGGCTTCGTAAAGTTTAACCCCCGGCAAATGGCCGTGCAAAATCCGGCGGCGCTGAACGGATCAGTCAGGCCGAATCTGTTCTGGCGGCAAGATTATCCATGCAAGTATTTTCTTGCCAGAAAAGCCAATTCCAATCACCAAGAATTTAATATTTTGATAATATTGCATTTTTAATAATTTCCTTCCTCCGGTTTGCCCGGCACAGCCAGCCTTGGCATTCCACAAAATGCGGAAACTCTTATCCAGAAAGGCACTTCGATGAATTCCGCCGTTCCAGACGCAGCGGCCGCCCTGCGTGCCCCTTTGACGCAATACACGCAAGACACCCGCCTGCTGCGCCTGACGACACCGCTGGGACCCGACCCGTTGCTGGTCGAGCGCATCGAAGGCCGCGAAGGGCTGAGCCAGGCATACCGCTTTGACATCATCGCGCTCTCCTCCAACCCCCGCATCGACCTCGACGGTCTGCTCGGGCAGCCAGCGCTGCTGGAAATCCTGACCCAGCACAGCCGTACCGACCTGCGGCCGGTCCACGGCCACATCAGCGCCTGCGAACGGCTCGGTTCCGACGGCGGCTTCACCCGCTACCGCCTGGTGCTCGAACCCTGGACCGCCTTTCTGCGCTACCGGTTCGATGCCTATGTGTGGCAAGACGCGACCGTCATCGAGATTCTGGAAGACGTCTTTTCCGATTACCAAGGCCAGGGCAAGCTGGTCCCCAGCTGGCGCTTCGCGCTGGCCGATGCCGGCCAGTATCCGCGGCATGAGGTCCGCACCCAGTTCGCAGAAAGCGACTGGGCCTTCATCGAACGCCTGCTCGCCGACGAAGGCCTGTTCTACTGGTTCGAACACAGCGTCGACCCTGGCAGCGATACCGCCGGCGCGCACCAACTGGTGATCGGCGACCACAACGGCGCCTTCACTCCCAATGCGCAATCCGCGATTCGTTTCCACCGTGCCGCCGCCGTCGAGCACGCCGACAGCATCACCGCCTGGCACGCGACCCGCCGCTGGACCGCCAACCGCATCGTCATTGGCAGCTGGCACGAAGGACAAGTTGTCAACATCACGGCGCAAGCCGACACCACCCACGACAACGGCGACCTGCCCGTGCTCACGCTGGCCGACCACCCTGGCCCGCGCCGCTTCCACAGTCGCGCACAAGCCGAGCAAGCGGCCCGGCGCCAGCTCGAAGCGCTCGAAGCGCGCAACAAGACCTACAACGGGCAAAGCACGGTGCGCACGCTCGCCGCCGGCACCACCTTCGTCTTCACCGACCACCCGATCCATGATGCCGACCGGCTGGCCAGCGACGACAGCGCCGCCACCTTCGCCGTCATCAGCGTCGTCCATCGCGGCCGCAACAACCTCAGTTCGGCGGCAGGCACACTGTCGCACAATGTCTTCGCCAATAGCACCGCTTCCGATACCAGCCCCCCGGATGACGAACCGCTGTACCAGAACCGCTTCACCGCACTGCGCGCCGACATCCCGTGGCGCCCGCTGACTGAAGACGGCCGCGGCGCCCGGCTGCATCCGAAACCCACCGTGCGCGGTATGCAAACCGCGATCGTGGTCGGCAACGACGGTGACGACCTGACCACCGAACGCGACCACCGCGTCAAGGTCCAGATGCACTGGCAGCGCGGCAGCAGGAGCAGCAACCGGCGCGCGCATCCGACCGGCGCCGACAACGCCCCCGGCCACGCCGGCGCCTATATCTGGGTGCGCGTCGCCGAAGCGGCCGCTGGCGCCAACTGGGGCAGCAGCTTCACGCCAAGGATCGGCCAGGAAGTGCTGCTCGACTACCTGGAAGGCGACATCGACCGTCCGGTCGTGATCGGCAGCCTGTACAACGGCCGCGGCATGGACGATGCGCAAGGCAACCAGGCCGCGCAAGGTGCCGGCGGCGCCACCGGCAACGCCCCCGCCTGGTTCGCCGGCGGCAGCGGCGCGCATGCGCACAACGCCATCCTCGCCGGCTTCAAGACCCAGGAAATCGGCAACAGCCAGGACGGGCAGGGCGGCTACAACGCGCTGATCCTCGATGACAGCACCGGCGAAGTCGGCGCGCGGTTGCAGACCACGCAGCACGCCACCGAACTCAACCTCGGCCACATCAAGCGTCAGCAAGACAACGCCCGACAGCAAAGCCACGGCCACGGCGCCGAACTGGCGACCCAGGCATTCGGCGCCATCCGTGCCGGCCAGGGCCTGCTGATTTCCGCCGATGCCCGCCCGAATGCCGGCTCGACCCAGATGGATGCGCGCGAAGCGCAGCAGCAACTGCAGCAGGCGCACGCGCTGCAGACCGCGCTCGCCGACACCGCGCAACAGCACCATGCGTTCGCCGGCCAGACCTTCGACAAGGACCAGCACAGCCAGCCCGAAACCGTCCTCGCGCGCCCGATCGAGTCGCTCGCGCAAACCGCTGCCGGTACCGGCAGCGCGGCCGGCGGCGGCGCCGGCACCGTCCCCGCGTTCGGCCGGCCCGACCTGATCGTCTCCGCCCCCGCCGGCGTTGCGCTGCTCACGCCGGCCGACCTGCATACCACCGCAGGCGCCTCGATCACCCTGACCGGCGGCATCGACGTCAGCGCGACGATGGGCCGCAACCTCGCGGTCGCGGCACGTTCCGGCATCACGCTGTTCACCTATGGTGACGCGAAAGCGAAACGCAAGGGGCAGGGCGACAAAGGCATCAAGCTGCATGCGGCACACGGCAAGGTCGACGTGCAGGCGCAAAGCGCGCAACTGCAGGCGGCGGCCGACCGGGACCTGCAGATCGACAGCACGCATGCGAAGGTCGAAGCCAGCGCGAAGACGCATATCTTGCTGACCGCCGGCGGCGCATACCTGAAGATCGCCGGCGGCAACATCGAAATCCATGCGCCGGGCAGCGTGCAGTTCAAGGCGGCGATGAAGGACTTGAGTGGCGGGACCAGCATGACGCCGGAACTGGCTGAATTACCCAAGTCAAAGCCGCTCTACGACGAGCAGTTCGTGGTCAAGGACGAGCATTCCGGAGAACCGCTCGCATACGCCGCTTATCGCCTCGTTACCGACGATGGCGATACCTTCCATGGTGTCACCGATGCGCAGGGGAAAACCGAGCGCATTGCCCATGCCAAGAATAAAAAAATCAAGATTTATTTCGACTAGTCTTCGACGTCAGCAAGGATTGTCATGTCTGAAACGCAAACTCCGGCAGGAGAAGGGCAGCTCAACACCAAACGCGGCAGCCAGGTTGTGGTTCACTACAAGCCGACGCAACTCTACTTTCGACCGGAAACCGGCGAACTGCTCCTGATTCCAAAGGACGAAGCGGGCCCTTTTGAAGTACATGGCAAGGAAATGTGCAAGGCGGTCGATGATCTGCATCTTGCCAACAGCGCGATGAGCAACGCGATCAGTCACTATGCGGAGCGCTCCGATGCTTCGGACCCGAGAGACAGGGAGTATGCCAAAAACAGCATCGACGCCGCACGGAAAAAGCTTGAGCAGGCAAATTTGGCACTGAAGGAAAAAATCAAACCTCTGGACAAGCTTGCTGTCAGCGGCAACTCGATTGTCGAATTGATCCCTATCCGCAAAGTGACCAGCGGCGGCAAGCCAGTCACCGACAAAAATGGCAAGCCACTGCAGCGGCAATATGGCAAGAAAATGACATTCGTGCGCTCGGACAAAATCAAGAGTCACTGGCGCACTTACGACCTTACGTCGAAAGCCGATACCCAGTCCGGAAACAAAAGCGTGCTGACCAAGGATGCAAACGGCAAAAACAAGATCGACATCAGCAAGCTTCACAAGCAGATCAAGGAGATCAAACCGAAAATCAAGGCCGAGTTTTTCGATTTTGACGAGCACTCGGTCAGTGGCGTTCTGGGAGACTGGGCGGCCGCATGGAACAAGACACTGCACTACGACCATCAAGGTATCGGCAGTTTCGGCACCAACAACGTCGATGTATCGGCGCAAGCGCAACTCATGCGCTACATGGCTGGCGTTGGCGCCACAGCCGAATGGGCACCGCTGGAGGGCAAAGCGGGGTTCAAGGCGGAAGCAAAAGGCGAATTTGCATTGGCCGAGGCCAAGGGCAGCATGACGCTTTATGTGCCGGACCGGATCGGCTGGGTGCTGCAATTCGCCGGCAAGGAAGGCGTGGTTTATCCGCTTGGCGCCATTCGCGGCCAATTCGGATTGGCGCTGTCCGGTGTGGCCGGTGCCAGTGCGGTGGCGGAACTGGGCGCGGAGATTGCCTTGAGTCCCAAGAAGGTCGGCTATAAAGGCGTGCCTTGTCCACCCAAGAAGCTGTTTACAATGGACAAGGACAGCGGGGTCGAGATCGACGGAAAAGAAGCTGAAATCACGCCACTTAAAGGCGAACTTGGTGTCTTTGCCGGCGCCAAGGCGGATGCTGAATTAAGTGGCGCCGTGCAATGGCTGAATCCGGAAAATACCAAGAAGGAATTTAAGAGTTTCGTAAAGCTGGCACCGGGCGTGAGTGGCATGGCGGGGGTAGGTGGCAGCGCCAAGTTTGAAGTCACGTATGAACGCGGAAAATTTCGGATTGTGATGGCGGCCAGCCTGTGTATTGGCTTGGGCGCGCGAGGCAAGATCGGTTGCGAAGCGGACGCCGTGCTGGCGGAAGAATTCATCGTCTGGTTCTTTTACCAGCTCTATCATGCGAATTATGAGTTCTTGAGCTTTGTAGCGGAATCAGCTTTTGATACAGTGAAGAACATTCAATTTTTGATGATTCATAGCGGGGGAAAGGTGGAGGCATTTATGGATCAAACCGTTGGCCTGATCCAAACGCATACCAAAAAAGTGCTGCTCAATTTTGTAAATTCTCAAAAGCGCGATGACCTTGCCGCACGCATTCTGACCCAACCTCCGATGCTTCGATACAGTACCCCTGAAACAAAAGGCATGCTAATTTACCAGCTCACCCGTCATGGTAAAACGGATTGGATCGACGCCGGTAATTATGCGGGAAGTGATCCTTATGGCCACCGTAAACAGGCAGTAATCGCGATCCTGCGTTGGGTGCAAACCCGCGCTGAATGGGATAACGTGTTTCAGCACATGACACCATTGGGCGACAGAACACAGGACGATACGCGCGGCCATGTCAAACGCTTCTTGAATCTCGGCATTGACATGAGCGACGAACTGAACAGGATTGAAGCGCGGCTCAAGTTCAATCCCGCGCGCGGCTATGCGATCGCCGCGAACGATTCGCATGAGTACCGAATGTACACGGCGGATAGCCGTTACTTTGCGATGGCGGAACGGCTGGAGCCATTGAACGGCACTGGCTCAAGTGTCGATACCGGGCTTGCTTGAGTCGTTGTGAGCGTCACTGCGTTGTCAAGGACACGGCAACGCAGCGGAAATCATTGGCAATCGCGGTTGCGTTCTCGTCGCCTTCTTTGATTTTCGGTTGATAATTGCTTCGCTCCATTGTCATTCCGGCATAGCTTTCGCCATTTTCCCGGCTCCGGAGCACCTTCTTCGTACCTGTGCCCGGGCCTTGCGGGTCTTGCACCGGCGAATGCTCGTAATAATCTTCCGCATACCAATCCTTGACCCATTCAAAACCGTTCTTGGCCATGTCGTAGAGGCCGAGCGGGTTGGGCGGGTAAAGACCTATCGGATTTGGTGTTCCCCACCCTCCGCCCAGTTTTTTTGCTTCGCGTTCTGAAGCAATATTGCGCCCCTCTTCATACAAGCCGTTATCCGTTGGATAAATCAAGAACTGCCCTCGCGCCCGTGCCGCATATTCCCACTGCGCCTCGGTTGGTAAATCCATTTTTCGTCCGATCTGCTCGCCCAGCCATTCGCAATAGTTCTTTGCTTGATACCAATCAACGCCGATTGGAAACGACTCGCTTTTTGGATGCTGGCGAATTTCCTTCTCAAAAGGGCCGGTAGTTGGGCTGGTGTATGGCAACGGCAATCCCTTTGCCAATGCATAAGTATCGAAATCCCCATACGTGACCTTGTATTTCTGAATCGCATAATCGGACAGCCTGACCTTGTGCAGCGGCTTGTTATCCAGTTCGCTGGTATAGGGCAGCTTGTCTTCCGAATGGATTTCACCGAAATCGCCCATCAGGAATTCGCCGCCTTGCACTTCAACTAGATCTGTCGTCGTCTTTTGTGTCAGTGCCTTGACTTTGCTGGCTACCTCGGCAAGGTCTGGCTTTTCGGATTGGGCGTGGCAGCCGCTGACCAGTTGCACAAGGCCAAGTGTCACAACAACTGTTCTGCAGGTTTGGAAAGAAAGGAGCATGAGAATTTTTATTGAGGAATAGTGTTGTTTATTTTACATTGCTGTATTAAATAAATGATCTCAAGAACGACAATTGAGAAACGAAAGGTAGGTGATGAATGCGCTGATGGGGCTCAAGAAAACAGTCCTTGATGCAAATCTTGCGAGCAGTTTCGAACAAGTCAGCCCGCTGCGCACGAAGGCTGCGTTTGACCACTCCAAGGAATGGCCAGCCGGCACCGAATGGCAGGCTCTCACCACGGAGCAACGACAAGCACTCATTAAAGCCTCTTCTGGAGATAACTGGCTCATCTCGGCGTTGAAAAGTCCTTACAAAGCAGTCTTCGAGCAGGAAAACATCGGTCGCGTCATCTATCCTGACCACGAAGCGCGCGCGGCGGCTTGGGCACAAGAGCAGACCGAAAAGACATGGAGCCAGTTTACGGGGAAGTACGATGAAGCCGCGCGCCAGAAATGGATGGAAACATTTGAAGCTCGGATGAAGAGCCAGCATTACGATCCGTTAGCCAAATGCGAAGCGGACTGGCTAGCCTCGATGCAGGACGTTCACACGCTGTCCTATTTCAAAGACCACTTCGACCCCGCCGATCCGAACGATCCGTTGAAGCACCACAGCCCCGGCACAGTGTACGCAGCGGAAGTCCATCGCGCCTATACGCCTGCGCCACAGACACACGACGATGTGCTCGACGGGTATCTGGCCCAATTCAAAGCGCCGATCACCAACCACAAGACCGTGATACTGCGCGCCATGGTGGCCAATCAGCAATGGGCGATCAGTCAAATCGCTTCCGAAATCGACAGCAACAAGAGCGACAAGCTCTTCGATTTCATGAAAGGCCTGGTGACCAAGGCGGAAGAAGCCGCGCATGGCGCCCGGAGGAACAGGTATAGCTGGATGGGGGATGTGGTTGGCGGTTATTCCCTGGGCATCTGGGGCAGCGCCGTCGCAGCACTTACCTCGGCAATCGCCCGTTCCCCGCAATCCATACAAGGCTGGAACTGGTTGTTCAATCGCATCCAAGGCCTGGGTATGGTGCAGCAAGCCGTTGATCTGGCGTTGCAATCCACGCTGCAAGGCGGCAGTTTCAGGGTTCCTGTGCTGGTCAAGATACGGTTGCCGATTGATGAGGCCATGCAACTGCTCAGAGACCGGACAGGGCAAAATCTGGGAGCGACGCACACACAACTCAGGCGTCTGCGAAGATCTCAGGGCACAATCGAATTGAGTCTGCTCACCGACAGTCATGCGGTCGCGCAGGTCAGAGGGCAACTATCCACTTTGCTGCAAGACCAACGCACGCAAGTAAAAATGGGCGGAGCCGCCCGCGCACAAAACGCTCAAACCGTACAAGCGCTGAGCGGCACGGCCGTGGTCACCGCCGATGAATTCACACGGCTCTATCAACAGCAAGCCAAGATGACCTCCACGGCTGCCAGAGCGATCAAGGACAGCCTCGACGATATGCGCGCCGTGGTCAAAGGCCTGGATGGCCGTCTGGCCATCGGCTGCGTGATGATTCAGACACTGGGCTTGCTGAGCAATCTGGGCAATCTCAACAACAAGGACATGAAGGAAGTGCGCGATGCGTGGTATGGCGTAAGCGACAGCGCCGCAGGCATGATAGGCGGGCTGATGGAGATGTGGGTGGTGGTGTACGCGGTGCGCATGGAAGCAACGGTGGGAAGCGAAATCGTGAAGCAAAGCACCAAGCTGATGGGGTTAAGGGTGGCGGGGTTTGTGACGGGGATGGTGGGCGGTGCGGTGAATGCGGTGCATGCACGGGTGAAATCTGAAGATGAACTTGCGAAAGGAAACAAGAGTGCATCTAACATGTATTTTTTATCATCTTATGCCTTTATTGGAACATCGCTCACAGCGGCCGGAGGAGGCGTCGGAGTTTTTGCAGAATGGGTTGTAGCACGTCAAATTGGGAGCATTGCTGTGCAACGTGCTGCAGCAACAGCAGCGGCTCGGATGGCAGCGCCGATGTTGGGTCTGTCGCTGACAGGTTGGGGACTGGTGTTACTGGGCGCAGGTATCATTCTTCAAGTAGGTGCTGCAATCGTCACGCCAACGCCACTTCAGAAATGGGTTAGCCGGAGCTATTTCGGCACTGGTGACGACAAATTTCCGAAAGGGGATTGGAAAGTCGAATACGCGGGCCTTCGACAAGCCCTTAAGGAAGTCACGGAAGGAAAAGCATGAATGCAACACGTAATTCTCGCGCACGACGCAACGTACGAAAAGAGCCGCTCCCACCATTTTCTGTATCAAAGAAGACGGTCTTGGATAGGCTCGATGGGCCTGTCGCACGGTTCGAAAAAAAGAATCAGCGCTTGCTTGTCATGCCGAGGACGTTCGGATGGGTCAAGGCGACATACAAAAGCGCAATCGAATATACGATTGGACCGCCGGCAGCACGTGGATTGCTATTCTTTTGGGGAATTTTTCAAGCAGGATTGCTTATTCCAATCTTGCTCTGGATGGTGTTAGAGACTTTGGAAAGGAAAGAAGTAGGATTTATCGAGTACGTCGGAATCTTAGTTGGCATGGGTTTCACATTTGCTACCCTTTGCATTCTCCTCTGGTGCCTCCGTCTCGAACTCTGGAGTCCCTCCGACGAACCGACAATCTTCGACCGCAAGAACCGCAAGGTCTACCGTGTATTGCGCGACGTGCATCCCGGCTTGCGCGGCCTGTTCCGACGCTGGCCCTTGCGTTATGCCAGCTACGACTGGGATTTGATCGATGCCCAGCACGAAGCCAAGGTCATCACCACCGGCTCCACCGTCACGCGTTACCACGCACTGGTGTTCCTGGTGCGGCGGAGTCCAAATGATCCGACCTATGTGGATTCCTTCACCATCGGCAGCAGCCTGGTGCTGGGAGAAACTACCGTTGCACCGGTGTGGGAGCATATCCGCCGCTTCATGGAAGAAGCCGGTCCGCACCTGCCGCCGGGTGACGTACTAGCCGAAACCGCTCGGCCCCACACCTTTTGGCAAAGCCTATGTGCGATCTTCCCGGCATCGAAAGGCGATACGTTCTGGGGATGGCTCTGGGAGGGTAATCCCCCCATTTTTAAAGCGGCCTGAAGGTAGGAGCTATGCGGCCAAGGC
>CBIHNU010000051.1:0-26444 GCA_966211585.1 uncultured Noviherbaspirillum sp.
TCGGGCTGGTGCTGGCGATCGGCATCGTGGTCGACGACGCGATCGTGGTGGTGGAAAACGTCGAGCGCAACATCCAGTCCGGCCTGACGCCGCGCAATGCGACGGTGCAGGCGATGAAGGAAGTCAGCGGCCCGATCATCGCGATCGCGCTGGTGCTGTGCGCGGTGTTCGTACCGATCGCGTTCGTGACCGGCCTGACCGGCCAGTTCTATCGCCAGTTCGCGCTGACGATCGCGATCTCGACCGTGATTTCCGCATTCAGCTCGCTGACGTTGTCGCCGGCGCTGGCGGCTGCGCTGCTGAAGCCGCACGATGCGCCGAAGGATGCGCTGACGCGCGGCATGGACAAGGTGTTCGGCCGTTTCTTCGGCTGGTTCAACCGTGTTTTCGGACGCGCATCGCACCGCTATGAAAGTGGCGTCAAGGGCGTGCTTGGACGCAAGACGGCAGCGCTCGCTGTGTATGCGCTGCTGGCAGTCGCTGCGATATTCGTGTTCAAGGCGGTGCCGAGCGGCTTCGTGCCGGCGCAGGACAAGCAATACCTGGTCGGTTTCGCGCAGCTGCCGGATGCGGCGTCGCTCGATCGTACCGAGACCGTGATCCGCCGCATGTCCGACATCGCGAAGTCGGTGCCGGGCGTGCAGGATTCGATCGCCTTCCCTGGCCTGTCGATCAATGGTTTCACCAATGCGCCGAACGCCGGCATCGTGTTCTTCTCGCTGAAACCGTTCGACGAGCGGACTTCGCCGTCGCAATCGGGTGCCGCGATCGCGCAGCAGATCAACCAGAAGCTGGGCGCGATCCAGGATGCGTTCATCATGGTGTTCCCGCCGCCGCCGGTGAACGGCATGGGCACCATCGGCGGCTTCAAGCTGATGGTGGAAGACCACGCGAACGTCGGCTACGACAAGTTGTACAGCGCAGTGCAGGCATTGCAAATGAAGGCGTGGCAGACGCCGCAACTGGCGGGCGTGTTCTCCAGCTACCAGATCAACGTGCCGCAACTGTTCGCCGACATCGACCGCACGCGCGCCAAGCAGCTCGGCGTGCCGCTGACCACCATCTATCAGACGCTGCAGATCAATCTCGGTTCGCTGTACGTGAACGACTTCAACCGCTTCGGCCGCACCTACCAGGTGCTGCTGCAGGCCGATGCGCCGTTCCGCTCGCATGCGCAGGACATGGCGCAACTGAAGGTGCGCAACGACAAGGGCGAGATGATTCCGCTGTCGTCGCTGATGCGGGTGAAGGACAGCTATGGTCCGGACCGGGTGCAGCGCTACAACGCCTATGTCGCGGCCGACCTGAACGGCGCCGCCGCGCCCGGCGTATCGAGCGGCGAAGCGCGTGCGGCGATGGAAAAAATCGCGCACGAAGTGTTGCCCAAGGGCGTCGGCTTCGAATGGACCGACCTCACCTACCAGGAAATCCTGGCCGGCAACACCATGGTGGTCGTGTTCCCGCTGTGCGTGCTGCTGGTGTTCCTGGTGCTCGCCGCGCAATACGAAAGCTGGACGCTGCCGCTGGCGGTGATCCTGATCGTGCCGATGTCGATCCTGTGCGCGCTGCTCGGCGTCAAGCTCACGCATGGCGACAACAACATCTTCACGCAGATCGCGCTGTTCGTGCTGGTCGGGCTGGCGTCGAAAAACGCGATCCTGATCGTCGAGTTCGCGCGCGAACTGGAAGGCCATGGCCGTACGGTAATGCAGGCGGCGCTGGAAGCCTGCCGCCTGCGCCTGCGGCCGATCCTGATGACTTCGATCGCTTTCATCATGGGCGTGGTGCCGCTGGTGTTCTCTTCCGGTGCCGGTTCCGAGATGCGGCATGCGATGGGCGTGGCGGTGTTCGCCGGCATGCTCGGCGTGACGTTCTTCGGGCTGTTCCTGACGCCGGTGTTCTATGTGCTGCTGCGCACTTTCGCAAAGCGTTTTGAAAAACACAAGCCGGCTGTCGCACTGACGAAGCCGGAAGGAGTTGCATGATGTCTTACCGATTACAACAACTGAAATTCACGGTACCGCTGCTGGCGCTGCTGCTGTCCGCCTGCGCCGCGCCCGAGCTGCATCCGCCGCAGATCGACATGCCTGCCGGCTACAAGGAAAACCTTGCCACGGAAACGGCGCGCTGGAAGCCGGCGCAGCCGGCCGAGGCGCAGCCGCGCGGCGAATGGTGGAAAGCTTTCCACGACAGCACGCTGGACGGCCTGATCGAACAGGCGACCAGCGCCAACGCCAACCTCGCCGCCGCCGCCGCACGCGTGAAGCAGGCGCGCGCGCTGGCCGGCATCACCGAGGCCGATCGCGTACCATCGGTTACCGCCGGCTTCGGTGCGCAGCGCGGCCAGGCGTCCGACGTGTCGCTCGGCCTGCCGCAAGGCACGCCGGTGCGGCCGGTGACCGCATGGCAGGGCAAGCTGACCGCCAGCTATGAAGTCGACCTGTTCGGTCGCGTCAGCAATAGCATCAGCGCCGCGCAGGCCGATGCGGCGGGCAGCGAAGCCATCTATCGTTCGGTGCTGCTGGCGTTGCAGGCCGACGTCGCGCAGACCTATTTCCGCGAACGCGCGACCGATGCCGAGCTTGCGCTGCTGCGTCAGACGGTGCGGCTGCGCGAGGAAAACGTGCGCATCAACCAGCGCCGCTTCGATCTCGGGGATCTGGGCGAACTCGATTTGACACGCTCGAAGACCGAGCTGTCGACCACCCGCGCGGAAGAGATCGCGCTGGAACGGCAGCGCGCGCAGCTCGAACACGCGCTTGCCGTGCTGCTGGGCAAGCCGGCCGCCGCGTTCAATCTGCCGAGCGATCCCCTGCCGGCATCGGCCGCCCTGCCCGAAATTCCCGCCGGCCTGCCATCCGCGCTGCTGGAGCGCCGGCCGGACATCGCCGCCGCGCAGCGCGCGATGATCGCCGCCAATGCCCGCATCGGCGTGGCGAAATCGGCAATGTTTCCCGCACTGCGCCTCACCGCTGCCGGCGGCGGCGAATCGGAAGATCTGTCCGATCTGTTCAAATGGAGCAGCCGCAGTTGGGTACTGGGTGCATTGATGTCGCTGCCGATCATCGACGGCGGCCGCACCCGGGCCGGCATCGCGCGCAGCGAAGCGGCGCTGGAGGAGTCGGTCGCGGATTACCGGCAGAACGTGCTGACGGCGTTCGCCGAGGTCGAGGACAATCTGGCCGGCCTGCGCACGCTCGCCGGCCAGGCCAGGGCGATTGACGACGCGGCCGCTTCCGCGAGCCGCTCGGCGCAACTGGCAAACCAGTTGTTCGAAGCCGGCCGGTCGAGCTATCTCGACGTGCTCGACGCGCAGCGCAACCTGGTGACGGTGGAACGCAGCGCGGTGCAATTGCGCGGATTGCGCGCCACCACCACTGTGGCGTTGATCCGTTCGCTGGGCGGCGGCTGGTAGCCCTGCGTCGCGTTGACCGGCCGGCAATTCTTTTACATTGCCAGCGCCGGATAAAATTTGTATAATTTCGGGCTTGCCTGGTCTCTAGCCGGGCAAGATCCCCCAGTGGTGGCTGTAGCTCAGTTGGTAGAGTCCAGGATTGTGATTCCTGTTGTCGCGGGTTCGAGTCCCGTCAGCCACCCCAAGAAATTCACGTAAAAAGCCCAGTCCGACGGACTGGGCTTTTTGTTTTGTGGGCTCGTGCAGACATTTCCCGCAATTTCTTTCCTTGTACAAAAAAGTGTTCTTTGCAGCTGGAACAGTCCCTTACACTTTACAGAATGTCTTGCCCCTGCGATGACCTTAAGCATGCTGTGGCGCGGACGAGAAACAATCAGCCGGACATCTCCGGCAAGGACATTCCAGGGCGGGATGAATAATGCGATACCAAACTCGATTGCTGCTGCTGACCACCATACTCGGACTGACTTCCTGCGGAGGAGGTGGTGGAGGAGGCGGAGGCGCCAGTCAGACAGCGGCCACGACCAGCGGACCGCCGGCCGGTTACACCTTGGTCTGGTCCGACGAGTTCAACAACATCGGCCTGCCGGATTCATCCAAGTGGGCGTATGACACCTCGGCCAATGCCACTGGCTGGTTCAATCACGAATTGCAGTATTACGCCGCCAATCGCCTGGAAAATTCCAACGTCACAGGCGGCAAACTGATCATCACCGCGCGCAAGGAAGCGCTCACCACGCAACCTGACTACGGCGGCCAGCAATACACGTCGGCGCGCCTGATCACGCGCGGCCTGGCAAGCTGGACTTATGGCTTCGTCGAGGTCCGGGCCAAGCTGCCTTGCGGCTTGGGAACCTGGCCGGCGATTTGGATGTTGAACACGAACGGCCAGTGGCCGTCCGGCGGCGAAATCGACATCATGGAGCAGGCCGGCAACAAGCCGACCACGATCCTGGGTACCGTCCATACGCAATTGTCGGGAGGCACGGGTACCGGGGCGCAGACAACCGTGACAGATGCCTGCAGCAATTTCCACAATTACCAGTTAACGTGGACACCGCAAAGCCTGGCGATAGGCGTGGATGGGAATGTGTACTACACCTATGCCAACACGGGCGCCGGCAGCTCGACCTGGCCGTTCGACAACCCGCAATACCTGTTGCTGAACCTGGCCATCGGCGGCGACTTGGGCGGCGCGGTCGACAATGCCATCTTCCCGGTGCAGATGGAGGTGGATTATGTCCGCGTTTATCAGAAATGACGACAACACGGCCCTCCGCATCTGCAGCGGAAGGCCATCTCTGACGCACATCTGAGGAAGTCGGCGCACAGCTTGCAGCGACCGCCGGCAATTCAACTTCCTCTCTTCTCAACCATCATTTACAACTTGCTAATCGACAAGCGATTCAGAGGCAGCGATGATCTTGCTAACGCGACGCAAGGGACTGCGTGGCGAATCGGTCGAGCAACCGCGGCGGCAACAGTTTGAGAAGGCTGTGCAATACCAGGGGCAGCAGCACAAAATCGTCCACTACTCCCCGCACGGGAAGAACGAAGTTGAACGGCGCAATCGCATAAAGACCGAGAACCACGCTGACCGGCAATAGCCAGCGAGGGCGATCCGGATGTCTCAGTGCAAACCACAACAACCGCGAACAGGTATTGCGCCAGATGCTGGAACAGCAGTCGTTCGACGCCGAGCTGCGCCAGGATGGCGCAACGCTGCAGAAGCGCTGGGCCGAGGCTGCCGCCGAAACCAGGGCATTGAAGGAGGCAGCGGACCGGCTAATCGTGCGCGCACCATTCGCCGGACGGGTGGCGGAAGCCAATGACGGTATGGCGGTAGGTGCATGGGTTGCAGAACGGGAAAGACTTTTCGTGTTGACCGGCACTTCCGGGATGAAAGGACAGGCGTTCACCGGCGAGTCTGACATGAAGCGCCTGCGCGACGGCAGGCATGACGTCACCTTCATCGCCGATACGCCGGAACATGGGGCCGTCCACTGCAAGACAGGCGACATCGACCGTATCAATCTGAGCAACCTCGATGCGCTGTCTCTAGCCTCCGTCTATGGCGGCCCGATCGCGGTGGAACACGACTATGGCGGAGCCCTGGTGCCGACCGAGGCGCTATTCCGCATACGGCTGGACGATTGCGGCAGCGGTGCGTCACCGCCTTCGGAGTTGCGCGGTGTCGCGCACCTGGAAGGTGGCGGCAGCAGTTTGATCGGCAGGCCGCTGCATCATTTGTTTACGGCGGTTCAGCGCGAAATGGGGTTTTGACAGGAAGGTGATTGCTGTTGTTGCCGGTTCGAGTCCTCGTCGCCCCAGGACATTCAAGCAAGAAAGCCTGAAGCAGATGCCGTTCGGCACTCGTCAAGTTGCGCTTCCGACTTGCGTCGCTTCTGTTTTCCGTCTCCACCAAACCGCGTTTTTTTGACTCATTCCACTCGTCAAATACCGCTCGGTAACTGACATCCTATAATCCGCATTACAGGTTCATTTGCGCCGCGGGCCCTTCCATTGCCGGAAACGCTTTATCCTTGGGCGATAATCGCGTCTGCATCTGTCTCAACATCTTTTTCAGGATCTTCGCATGTCCGCTGAATCAACTTCCGCATACCAATCCGTCAGCGTCCCGGTTTCAGAGCGCATCCGCAGCCGCCTAGTCGCCAGCCGCACCCGCTTCCATGCCAACGACAACATTGCCGATTTCATCGAAGCCGGCGAACTCGACGAGCTGCTGGCGGAAGTGAGCGGCAAGCTGCAGGGCGTGCTGGAAAGCCTGGTCATCGATACCGACAGCGACCACAATACGCAGGACACGGCGCAGCGCGTCGCGAAGATGTTCATCAACGAGGTTTTCGGCGGCCGCTACACGAGCATGCCGCCGGTCACCGAGTTTCCCAACGCTGCGCACCTGAACGAGCTGATGATCATCGGCCCGATTACCGTGCGCAGTGCCTGTTCGCATCATCTGTGTCCGGTGATCGGCAAAATCTGGATCGGCGTGATGCCGAACGAGCACTCGAACCTGATCGGGCTGTCCAAGTATGCGCGGATCGCGAACTGGGTGATGAGCCGTCCGCAAATACAGGAAGAAGCCGTGGTGCAACTGGCCGACCTGCTGCAGGAAAAGATGCAGCCGGACGGCCTCGCGGTGGTGATGGAAGCCGATCACTATTGCATGCACTGGCGCGGCGTCAAGGACATGGACGCGCAGATGGTCAACAGCGTGATGCACGGTTCGTTTCTGAAAGACCCGACGCTGCGCCGCGAATTTCTTTCCCTGATCAAACGCTAACCCACCGAGAAAGCGCATCATGCTCGTTCGCCTCTTGTACGCCAGCCATGCCATCAGCGATTCGCAGTCCGCCGCCCTTCACGAAATCCTGCGCCAGTCGCGCGAGCACAATCCGCGGCACGGCATTACCGGCATCCTGTGCCACAACGACAAGGTGTACATGCAGGTGCTGGAAGGCGGGCGCGAACCCGTCAATGCGCTGTATGCGAGGATTCTGCGCGACCCGCGGCATACCGACGTGGTGCTGCTGCACTACGAAGAGATCAACGAACGCCGCTACGCCGGCTGGACCATGGGCCAGGCGAATCTGGCAAAGATCAACGCATCGACCCTGTTGCGCTTTTCCGATATGCCGGAACTGAATCCGCACACGATGTCGGGAAAGAATTCGCTGGCGCTGATCGATGATCTGATGGCGACTGCGGCGATCGTCGGGCGCACCTGATTAGTCCACCGGTACGGCAGGAAGGATCACGCCGGCACAGGCGCCGAACCCGACACGGTAACCGGCGCCCTGGCACCAGCCGCGCAGCGTCAGCTGGTCGCCATCCTCGATGAATGCGCGCCGCTCCCCGGTTTGCAAGGTCAGCGGTTCGCGCCCATTCAATGTCGCCTCCAGCAACGAACCCAGCGAATCGCGTGTGGGCCCGCTGATGGTGCCGGAGCCCATCAGGTCGCCGACCCGGGTGTTGCAGCCGGAAACGGTATGGTGCGCAAGCTGCTGCGCCATGGTCCAGTACATGTAGCGGAAATTGGTGTGGGCAATGGTGGTCGGTTGTGCCGCGCCGGCGGGTTTCAGCTGTGCTTCGAGCGTGATGTCGAACGCATGCTCGCCGGCATGGCGCAGGTAAGGCAGCGGCTCCGGCGATTGCGCGGGCTGCGCGCTGCGGAACGGCTGCAGCGCCTCCATGGTCACGACCCATGGCGAAATCGTGGTGGCAAAGGTCTTCGCATTGAACGGGCCTAGCGGCACGTATTCCCAGGCCTGCAGATCGCGCGCGCTCCAGTCATTGAGCAGCACCATGCCGAAGATGTGCCGTTCCGCTTCTTCGCAGGGAATCGGCTCGCCAAGCTGGTTCGGGACGCCGACGATGAAGCCGGTCTCCAGTTCCAGGTCAAGCTTGCGGCAGGCGCCGAAGACCGGCCGCTCCTGGTCCGGCAGCTTGATCTGCCCGTTCGGCCGCCGGATCGGCGTGCCGCTCACCACCACCGACGACGCGCGGCCGTTGTAGCCGATCGGCATTTCGGACCAGTTCGGCAGCAGCGCATTCTTCGGGTCGCGAAACAGCATGCCGACATTGGTCGCGTGCTCCTTCGACGAATAGAAATCGGTGTAGCCGGGGATCGCCACCGGCAGCAGCATGCTGGCGTCCGCTTGCGCCACCAGTGCCTTCTCGCGCAGCGCGGGATTGCGCTGCAGCGCCTGGTTCGATGCCGACAGAAATTCGCTCAACTGCTCGCGCACGTCATGCCACACGTCGGGCCCGAGCGCGATGAAGTCATTCAGTGCCGGCCGGGCAAACACACCCGGTTCGCAGCGGAGCAATTGCGCATCTGCCAGCAGCGCCAGGTCGAGGATCTGGTCGCCGATGGCGACGCCGACGCGCGGCGCCGCGTTCGCGGTGCGGAACACGCCATACGGCAGGTTCTGG
Source organism: uncultured Noviherbaspirillum sp. (assembly GCA_966211585.1). Taxonomy (GTDB): domain Bacteria; phylum Pseudomonadota; class Gammaproteobacteria; order Burkholderiales; family Burkholderiaceae_D; genus Noviherbaspirillum. The sequence continues at coordinate 8,372 of CBIHNU010000051.1, forward strand.
ATCGGGAATTCGCAGTCCGGCGCATTGGCGCTTTCTATCCAGCTGCGTTGTGCTGATGTGACGGGATCGTTCATTTGGAGTCCGGAGAAAAGTGTTTCTGGATGCCTTGCCAGCACTGGAAATAGTCGCTTTGCAGTTGCGAGGTTTCCAGTGCAAAGCGGGTGGGCTTGATGATGGTGCGCGTTTCAAACATGAAGGCCATCGTGTCGCTGACCTTGTTCGGTTTCGACGTATCGGCTGCCGACGCCTTTTCAAAGGTCTGCGCATCCGGACCGTGGCCGCTCATGCAGTTGTGCAGGCTGGCGCCGCCGGGCACGAAGCCTTCGGCCTTGGCGTCGTAGGCACCATGGATCAGGCCCATGAATTCGCTGGCGACATTGCGATGGAACCACGGCGGACGGAAGGTATTCTCGGCTGCCAGCCAGCGCGGCGGAAAAATCACGAAGTCGATGCCGTCGACGCCCGGCGTGTCGCTCGGCGAATGCAGCACGAGGAAGATCGACGGGTCCGGATGATCGTAGCTGATCGAACCGATGGTATTGAAACGGCGCAGGTCGTACTTGTACGGCGCGTAATTGCCATGCCAGGCCACCACGTCCAGCGGCGAATGGTTGATCGCTGCGCGCCACAAGCGGCCATTGAATTTCGCCAGCAACTCGAACTCGCCTTCCACCTCTTCATATGCGGCATGCGGCGTGAGGAAGTCGCGCGGATTGGCCAGTCCGTTGGAGCCGATCACGCCCAGGTCTGGCAAGCGCAACAGCGCGCCGAAATTCTCGCAGATGTAGCCGCGCGCCTGCCCGTCCGGCAACGTCACCTGGAACCGTATGCCGCGCGGGATGACCGCGATCTCCTGCGGCTCGACGTCGAGCACGCCCAGTTCGGTGGCGATGCGCAGGCGGCCCTGCTGCGGCACGATCAGCAGCTCGCCATCGGCGTCGTAGAAGAAACGGCCGGTCATCGGCTGGTTCGCTGCGTACAGGTGAATCGCGCAGCCGGACATCGCGTCCGCCGTACCGTTGCCAGCCATCGTGACCCAGCCGTCGATGAAATCGGTGGGTGCGGCCGGCATCGGCAGCGGATCCCAGCGCAACTGGTTGGGCGGAGTCGGCGGCACAGTGGAAAAATCGGACACGATCGTCGGTGCCGCCAGCGGCTGAAACGGCCGGTGCATCGCCGCGGGACGGATGCGATACAACCAGGAGCGCCGGTTGTGGCTGCGCGGCGCGGTGAAGGCGGTGCCGGACAACTGTTCCGCGTACAAGCCGTAGGGCGCGCGCTGCGGCGAATTCTGCCCGGCCGGCAATGCGCCGGGCAGCGCCTCGCTGGCGAACTCGTTGCCGAAACCGGATTGATACCGTGCCGGATTCGTTGGGGAATCGGTGGTTGTTGCGCTGGTCGTGGTCATGATGATCGGTCCGGTGAATGCCGTGTTGTGACTTGCACTATAGATCGCCGCGGATTCCTTTAAAATAGAAATACAAAAATAACTTCTATTGAAAAAGCAAATAATGCGCGATCCGGCGGATATCGACCTGAACCTTCTGATCGTTTTCCAGGAGGTCTACCAGCAACGGCAGGTGTCGCTTGCCGCCCGGCGACTCGGGCTGTCGCAGCCGACCATCAGCAATGCGCTGGCCCGGCTGCGGCAGGCGTTCGGCAACGAGCTGTTCGTGCGGACGGCGCAGGGCATGCAGCCGACGCCGTACGCGCAGCAGATCGCCGAGCCGATCGCGAACGCGCTGCTGAACGTCAAGCAGGCGCTGAACCAGCAGGAACAGTTCGATCCATCGACCAGCGAGCGGCATTTCGTGATTGCGATGACGGACGTCGGTGAAATCCATTTCATGCCGACGCTGGTCGAGCGCTGCAGCGAGGCGGCGCCGGGCGTCAGGATCAGCGCGGTGCGGATCAGCAGCATCCAATGGCTGGAAGAAATCGAGACCGGCAGGATCGATCTTGCGATCGGCGCGTTTACCGATGTGCCGGCAAGCCTGTATCACCGCCGGCTGTTCAGCCAGAACTATGTCACCATGTTCCGCCGCGGGCACCGGTTCAGCGACAAGAAAATCGAGCTGGCGGCTTTCCTGAAAGCGCGGCATCTGATCGTCGCGACGCGCGAGAGCCCTTACGACCAGATCAACGACCGACTGGAAAAGGCCGGCGTGAGCCGGTCCGCGCAGTTCCGAGTGCCGCACTTCACCTCGGTGCCGTATATCGTCGGCACCACGGATATGGTGGTCACCGTGCCGGAGAAACTGGCGCAACGTGCGTCGGAACCGTTCGGCCTCGATCATGCGCGGCCGCCCTTGCGTCTTCCGGTCTTGCGCACCAGCGTCTTCTGGCATCGCCGCTTCAACCAGGACAGCGGCAATCAATGGCTGAGAAGCCTGATCGGCGACAGCTTTATCGAATAATTCGCTTTAACGGGAAACGGCCGATGGTCGGGCAAAACGACCAATAATGTGCGGCGGCAAAAGCTTGAGCAGGTAATGCAGCACCAATGGCAACAGCACCAGGTCGTCGACCACACCCAGCACCGGAACAGCCAAGTTGAAAGGGGCGATCGCATACAGTCCGAGAATCAGCGTGACCGGCAACAGCCAGCCGGGACGATCGCGATGCCGCAATGCAAACCACAACAGGCGCAGGTCGGTTCGACTCATGCGCCACAGAATCAGCAACAGTCTTTTCATGCTCGGCTCCTCGCAGCAACTCAGACAGTCATATGCGACTGAAGTTGCCCATTGCAAGAATCCGCTGCCTCAACACGCCTTTCCGCCGCTGTCACAGCCCGTTACAAAGTCACCACGTTTTCTTGTCGTCGCAGCGCTCCCTGATCGCGTTAAAGGAGCGTCCTGCTGTAATCGTTCCAACACTGGAGGTCGAACAAATGAACAAAATTGCAATAACCCACTTGCTGCGTCGCGCCAGCCTAGGCGGACTGGTGATCAGTGCCGGCCTGATGCTTTTTTCAACATCCGCGATGGCACACGATAGTGTCCACTTGTCGGTGGGTATCGGGGTCGGCGGCCCCGCTGTCGTGTATCGGCAGCCGGAAGTCGTTTATGCGCAACCCGAGGTCGTCTACGCACAGCCGGAAGTGGTCTATGCGCAGCCGCGCGTGATTTACCGGCAAGCGCCGGTGGTCGAGTATCGCGGGTATTACGGCTGGCGCCGCGAACATGCATGGCGGGAACATGAGTGGCGTGAACATGAGTGGCACGAACATCATGACCATGACGGTTGGCGACGCGACTAGCGATGTACGCGTTGCGCTGGCCGCAAGCAGTTTGCGGCCACATCTGCGACACTCCTGCCTGCAAGACCCGGTATCAATTTCTCAACACATTTCTCAACTCTGTCGACAAAGGAAAACATCATGAAGAAACTGTTTGCTGCAATGCTGCTGGCCGCACCGTTCATGCTGACGACTGCACATGCGGCCACTGGACAACAATCGAAAATGACGACCTGCAACAAGGAAGCCGGCGACCGCAAAGGCGATGAACGCAAGGCGTTCATGAAGGAGTGCCTGAGCGCGAAACCGGCCGCCAAGTCGCAGGTCAGCGCCGCGCAAAAGGCGCAGCAGGACAAGATGAAATCCTGCAACGCCGATGCCAAGGGCAAGAAAGGCGACGAGCGCAAGAAGTTCATGAGCGAGTGCCTGAAGAAGGGCTGAACCCGGCGCCCCCTGAAGTCTCAACAGGCTGGGCGAGACGGCGCGATGTTCGCCGGGTCGCCCAGCCGCCGTTGATTCAGCTCATGCGGCTCGGTCCTCGACCGGCGTCAGGTGCTGGCGCAACACATCAGGACTCACCGGTTTCACCAGGTGATGATCGATCCCCGCCTCGATGGTGCGGCGGCGCGAATCGGCATCGCCCCATCCAGTCAGCGCGATCAGCATGATCGCCTCGCCGCCGGACTGCGCGCGAATGCGGCGCGCAACCTCGTAACCGTTCAGGTCCGGCAGGCCGATATCCATGACCACCGTATCGGGGTGCCATTCCAGCGCCAGTTTCACCGCATCGTGTCCGCCGTAGGCGGTCGCGACCAGGAAACCATCGGCTTCCAGCAGCATTTGCAGCATGTCGGCGCCGTCCCGGTTGTCGTCGACGACCAGTATGCGGCGCTGTGCCATGGTTTCGGTTTGCTTGTGCACGGCATCTCTCCTGTTCAGTTCCGGCTCATCGACGGTCTCGATCACGACCGGCAAGCGGACGTTGAATTCGCTGCCATGACCGAGTCCGGCGCTTTGCGCGTCGATCGACCCGCCATGCATTTCGGTGAATTTCTTCGCCAGGCTCAGGCCGATACCGAGGCCGCCCATCGCCTGGTCGCGTATGCCGTCGCTCTGGGCGAACATGTCGAAAATCAATGACAGCGACGCGGCTTCCATGCCGCGCCCATGGTCCTTGACAGTGAAGCAGACCCACTCGCCGTCAACGGACGCGCGAAAAAAAATCGACCCCGGCTCGGCCGTAAACTTGACGGCGTTGCCGAGTATATTCGACAGGCTCTGTACCAGCCTCGTGCGGTCGACGTTCAGGAAGCACAGCTGTGCCGGCTGTGCGACTTCGATCGTATGGTTGCCGCCGTCGAGCAGCGGCGCGCAGACTTCGACGGTATGGTCGATGATCGTCGACAATGCGACGCGCTCCCGCCGCAGCACGATCTTGCCGCTGGTGATGCGCGCCACGTCCAGCAGATCGTCAACCAGACGGCCGAGATAGCTTACCTGCCGCTCCACCACCTGCCGCACTTTCTGCACGCCGTCGTCACGTCGGCACGTGGTTTTCAGAACCTCCATCGACGAACGGATCGGTGCCAGCGGGTTGCGCAGTTCATGGCTCAGGCTGGCAAGGAATTCGTCCTTGCGCCGATCCAGCTCGCGTACCTGGTACTGCCGCATCCGCGCCCGCAATGCCGAGCGTACGGCACTGGTGAGTGTCGCGGCACGCACCGGCCGCTCCAGGAAAGTAACGTTGCCGAGTATGTCGAGCACGTCGTCGAGGCCGACCGGATCGGCGCCGTATTTTGTGAGCAGCAGAATCGGCAGGTCGGACCATGCGGGCTGCGTGGCAACATAATGACCAAGGGATCTCATCATATCGGCAGCGAGCCCTTCCTCCGCAATCAGCACCGCGCCGGCGCCACATTCCAGTTCGCGCAACATGGCCCCCGGACTGTCGCAAATGCATGAAGGCAAGGCTGCGCCTTCGAGCACTTTCGATGCCAGCAGCGCGTCTTTCCCCGCCGGCGCGTGAATCAGGATTCTGCGTTCCATGCAAACGACCTTATTTGACTTCGCCGATACCCGCATCCCCGATCAGGTTGTCGAGTATGGTCGGCACCCCGGTCAGCACGCCGTGAAACTTGCGCAGCACGGGGCCGACTTCGATATGCCCGTTCGCCATCGAGAACTGACGAATCGTGCGCTCATGCGCGCCGCTGCGTTTCTTGAACACCGATATTGCCTGACGCACTTCGCCTTCGGATTCGAAATAGCGCAGCATCACCACGTTGTCGGCCAGGTAGCTGACGTTGAATGCAGTAGTCATGCCACTACCGAGCATGCCCTGCTGCACGCCAACGAGAATGGTCAATACCTTGCGCTGTCCCAGGTACATCAGGAGTTCATGCAGATGCGTGGTCAGGAAGCGTTCATCGGGAGTCGCGTTCAGGTAACCATTCAGGCTGTCGATGACGATCATTCGTGCGCCGCCGTCGGCCGCACGGCACACGGCATCGGCGAATTCGCCGGGCGCGAGTTCGGCCGGATCGATTTGCTGCATCACCAGTTGGTCAAGGTCCATCGCCTGGCGCAGGCCCAGATTCAGGCCGTCGGAACGATTCAGGAAATTGCTGCACGACTCCTCGAACAGGAACAGCGCAGCCCGCATGCCCTGCTGTACCACGGCTGCGACAAATTGTGCCGCCAGCGACGACTTGCCGACGCCGGGCGGCCCTGCGATCAGCGTGCTGGTGCCGTACTCCAGCCCGCCGCCGAGCAAGGTATCGAGCGCACTCAGGCCGCTGGCGAACTGGGTCGGATGGAACATCGTCCGCGTCTCGGATGCCACCAGGCGCGGGTATACCACCAGGCCGCCGCGCTTGATCGTGTAGTCATGCATGCCTTCCCGGAACTGCATGCCCCGGTACTTGACGATGCGCACCCGGCGCCGCGTCGAGCCATAGGAATTCAAGGTCTGTTCCAGTGAAATCACGCCATGCGCGATGCTGCGCACTTGCAGATCGCCGTCCGGCGCGGCGCAATCGTCGATCAGCAACACGGTGCAGGAACGGCTGGCAAAGAACTGTTTGAACGCCAGCACCTGGCGCCGGTAGCGCAGCGAATTGGTCGCGAGCAGCTTGAGTTCCGACAATGAATCGAGCACCACGCGGCTGGGCTTGAGTTTTTCGATCGCCGATACGATGTCCTGCGTTGTGGTGCCGAGTTCCACTTCGGATGGATGGAAGATCGTGTACTGCTGTTCCGGGTTGAGCAGGCTTTCGGACGGAACCACATCGTGAATATGGATTGCCTCGGTCGACCAGTTGTGTGATTCGGCTACCGCGCGCAGCTCGACCACACTTTCGGACAGCGTGATGTACAGCACGGTTTCGCCGCACCATGCGCCTTCAAGCAGGAACTGCAGCGCCATCGTGGTCTTGCCGGTGCCGGGTTCGCCCTCGACCAAGTAAAGCCGATCGCGGGTCAACCCGCCGCCGAGAATGCGATCGAGCCCGGAAATACCGGAGGAAAGAAAATCGGAAGTGGCGCCGTTCTGCTCTTTGTTCATGTCTGTGCACTCCGCGTCTTGTTGAAACAGCGGCGACGTCGGACGGAAGCACCTGCCGGGAGCGGCCGGCCGAACGCAGGTTCAGGTACCGGCAGGAAATTTCACCGCGCCTGCGCAGACTCGCATGCGGCATTGAGGAAGATTTGCAGCGTGACCAACACCTGCCGCCGTGCGCTGCCGCTCCGATCGCCGCATTGCATGCAGGAGATCATCGCTACACGCCAAAGTGCATCCGTTGGAAAGACAGCAAGTTGAAGCAGCGGTTCAAGTTTCCGAAAAAATTCCGCTCTTGCAACGCCGCCTTTGCAACGCATTAGCACCGGGTTCTGCGCGGGTACCGATCGGTACCCGCCGTTTCCGGCCGCATGCGTCCTGCACTACAGAATGTCATGATCGGGCGCGCGCAGCCGGGTTTCAAACAAGAAATTCAATACAAATCAAATTATTGCGAGGTATCCCAGGTGTAGGTCGGCACGGCGGCGGGCGCGGAACCGATCTGGATCGTGATTGCACGATGCGATGTCAGTTCGATCTCCGCCGGGTCGCCAACGTACTGGCGCAGGTCGCCGTTGTCGCTTACGTAGAACTTCACCGGCTGGTCGCTCAAGCCCGCGACGCCAGTGGCGGACAGCGGCTGCCCCCATATCTTGAAGAACTGGCCGAGCGTGAAGCGCTTGAACGTGTCCGTTTCGATGTGCAGCTCGCCGCTCGGATTATGCGTATGGATCTCGTAATTGCAGGTGCCCGGTATGCCGATCTGCCCGGGTATCGCGAGCAGCTGCCCGTTCTGCACGATCGCCAGATGCGCATGCACATGGTAGTTCTCGGTCATGCTGCCGCATTGAATGCCGTCGATCGTCTCGCCATGACCGCCGGCCGCGGTGTCGCCATCGGCCCATTTGGTGGTGCCGACACTGGTTTCGTCCAGCACGATCGGCGTCGTCGCCAAAGGCGGCGGGTCGGACCATTGATAGGTCGGAATCTGCGCCGGCACCGAGCCGAGCAGCAGCGTGATCTCGCGATGCGGCTGCAGCGCAATGGCAGCCAGGTCGCCACTGTATTTCGTCAGCGTGCCGCCATCGTTGATATACGCGGTCACTGTCTGCGCGCCCAGGCCGGCAACATTGGTCGCGCTCAGGCCCTGCCCCCAGATGGCGAAGAATTGGCCCAGCGTCATCGGCGTGCTCGCTCCCGCATCGATACGGATTTTTCCGGATGCGTCATCGGTGTGCAGCGGATAGACGCATCCGGTCTGTGCCGCGAGTGTCGGTCCGACCACCCCGACGTCCGCAGGAACAGCCAGCTGCTTGCCGTCCTGAAAAACCGACAGATGCGCATAGGTGTATGCATTCGAAGGCGCGCTGCAGCCGAGCCCGTCGACCACCTGCCCCTGCCCCCCGTTTGCGCTGGAACCGGCGCTCCAGTTCGCGGTACCGACCGGCGTGCCGTCATCGAGCACGGTCGCGGCGGCCAGCTGCACCGCGCCGTTTGTACCGGAGGCCGACGACGGCGTACCCGACGCCGCAGTCGACGTCGTGACATCGCTGCCACCGCCGCCGCAACCGCTCAGCAGCGTGAGTAAAAGGGCAGGCAGGACTTTCAGATAGGGGCGTTCGAGCATCGGATCTTCTCCATTCAGATTGTGAAAATACGCACCGTGCTGCGAGATGGGCGGCAAGCGGTGCACTGAATCTAACGAGGGGAAAAGTCCGTACTTTTGCGTTGTCACAAGCGCCCGTGCGCCTGTCATTACAACAAGAAATTTTTGCCGGAAAACCTGCACCGTAATTGAAAAGGCGCAACCGTGTAACGGGAAGTAACTGTCTTGGCGAGACAGGATCGGCGGCACGATCACCGGCATCCGTGCGCGATGGGGATGGGAAAAATGACGATGCAAGAATTACATGCAGCGTGTACAAAAATAGCTGATCGGAAGAGCGTCTTTTTCGCGATCTTGCATGGCATGCGGAAAGCCCCCTGCCGAAAACAAAGGCCGCTGCCGCGAAAAAATCATTGCGCCGCTTGGCACACGCCTTGCTGTAAGACTTGCACAAACCGTCAAAGGAATCCGAAGTTACAGCACGCCATCGTGTTGCGACCGATTGCGCATGCCGGTGCCGCAGGCATGCAGCGCTTCGTTTGTGACGCCCGTGGTGATTTCATTGCGGCCGATTTCATTGTGGCTCTAACCGCCTGCTGCACTGCATTTCAATGTTGTTTGATACAACCTCATCAAGGAGCGATTCATGGAAACCACTTATTCCTCTCAGCCAACCGGCAACGGCAGCGACAAGACGTCGGCGGCATCTTCGGCGGCGAAGGAGACTTACCGCGATTTCAAGGGCGCGGCCCGGCGCACTTCGGAGCAACTGCGCAGCGAACTGTCGAATCTGAAGAACGATCTGGATGCGCTGGTATCCCGTTCGTCGAGCCTGTCCGATGAGGAACTGAGCCAGGCCCATGCGCAGATGATGGCGAAGTTCAGCTCGATGCGTTCGGCTGCCAAGGGCATGGCGACGGAAGCCAGCCGCCAGTTGAACCGCGGCATGGAAACCACCACCGAATACGTGAAGGACAAGCCGATGCAGTCGGTCGCGGTCGCGGTCGGCACCGGCCTGTTGCTCGGCATGTTGTTCGGGCGGCGCTAGTCGCGTTCGACGAGTCGCGTCGGCGACCAGGTCCGGCCACCATCGGCAACAGGAGCGTGGCCGGATTTTCGCGCGACGCCGGCGTGGCGCCGTTCGATATCTCTGACCTTGCCGTGGGAAGAACCGCGATGCTTTCAGCCCTTCACAAATCCAAACAGCTCTACATCATTACGCTGGAGCGGATCGGCGACTATCTGGATCTGCTGCGGGTCGAAATGAAGATCCGCGAGCAGCAGCTCGCGATACGCATCGCCGGCTTCACGGTCGCGGTCCTGTTCACGCTGCTGGCCACCGTCTTCTTCGGCCTCGCGATCATCGTGAGTTTCTGGAGCACCGACTATCGCGTGCTGGCAGCCTGGTTCGTGGTTGTGCTGTATGGCGCGATCGCAGGCGTCAGCTACAGCGTGTGCGTGAAGCATTTCCGCTCGCAGCCGCTGACCACCACACTGCGCAGCCAGTTGCAGCGCGACATCGACGTCATCAAGGAAAGCATATGAGCCTTCACTCGCTCGAATCGGAACGCAACTCGATCCTGGACCGGATGCAGATGAGCCGTACCGGCTTTCGCCACATGCTGTCGGACGACGAAGACGAGATGCGGCATGCGGTGGCCGATCTGCAGCATGAACCGGCATCGGCATCGCTGCATCATCCGGCCCGTGCGCAGGCGCGCGAGCGCCCCTTCCCGCGCAGCGCGACGATGAAGCTGCTTACCCGTCACCCGCTCGCCTGCGCGCTCGCGGTTGCGGCGGTGGTTGTGATCGGACCACGCCGCCTGGTGCGCACCGCAGCGAAGAGCAGCGGCATGGTCGGTGCATTGACGCTGCGCAATCAGGCGAACGTTGACATGATCAGCCGACTCATAGCATTGGCGGGGCAACAGCTTGCGCAACGGAGCCGCACACGCCACACGCGGCGATAGCTGCCGGAGCAGCGACGAACCCTCGAACCTGCAGTCTGGAGCCCTGCCTTTGTTCCGGAGAAAGTCCGTTTTATTCGTTCAATCTGAAAGAAAGGAAAATCATGAAAAAAGCCATCTCCGCAATCGGTATTCTGCTGTTCTCGCTGGGGCTGACAGCGTGCAACACCATGCACGGCTTTGGCCAGGACGTCGAGCGCGGCGGCGAAAAAGTGCAAAACGCTGCGGACAAAAACAAGTAACAAGCAGCAAGCAACCAGCTAGCGATCGGGCCGGCGCACCGGCCTGCAAGAGAGTCGGCACGAGGGATGCGCCGGCTTTTTTCATGTTTTCGCCATGCCTGCAGCGGTCCGGCAACGCTTCATTTTTTCACCGGCTGCTCGACCACGTCTTCCACGTACAGCAGCTTGACCGCGACGATGCAGGCCGCCGTCAGCGGCGATGCCAGTATCACGCCGAGCGGACCAGACAGCGCCGCCAGCAGCAAGGTGGAAAACAGCACCAGTGCCGGCGGCAGCGATACTGTGCGCTGCTCGATCAGCGGCGACAGCAGATAGTTTTCCGCGCTCTGTATCACGACGTACAACAACAGCACATAGAACGCCTCGGTCGGGCCGACGTTGAAAGACACCAGCAGCGCCGGCACCGCCGACAGGATCGGGCCGAGATAGGGAATGAATTCCAGCAAGCCGCTCAATACGCCGAGCGTGAAAGCCAGCGGAATATCGAGCCACCACAGGCCGATGCCGGCCGCCACGCCGACCACGGTCATCGTGATCATCCGGCCGAACAGCCACCAGCGCAGCACATAGCCGATTTCATCGAGCACGTCGCCGGCGCGGCTGCGTGCCTTGCGCGGCAGCAGATGCATGAAGCCGCGCTGGTACAGGCGCGGCTGCGCGGCGAGATAAACGCCAATGAACAGCATCACCAGTATGCCGGCCAGCCCTTCGATGGTGTACGAAATGAAGCCGGTGGCGCGGCCCAGCATCTGGGTGTCGACCCGCAGGCGACCGAGCTCCGCGACCAGCGGCTGAAACGGCTTGGCCCAGCTGTAATGCCACATCCATTTCCTCAGCCGGGCCATCGCTTGCGGCAGCGTATCAAACAGCTGCGTGACCTGTTCCGCCATCGGCACCGCGAACAGATAGATCAGCAAGCCGAGCACTGCGCTGAACAGAAGTATCGACAGGGTGAGCGCGGCATTTTCCGGCATCCGGGTGCGCCGCACCAGCCAGTTGACGGGCGCGCGCAGCAACACCGCGAGCATGATCGCGGCGAACAGCAACAGGAAAACCTCGCTGGCAAACCAGATCAGCGCCAGCACCAGGCTGGCGCCGATCACCAGGCTGACGACCAGGATGCTGCGCCGGAAAAACTGGCTGTCGCTGAAGCGCTGCGCAGCGGGAGAAGGCGGCGCGGTACCGGGCACCGGCGGCGGCGGATAAGGCCCGCTGCCGGCGTCGAGCACCGGCCCGGCCGCTGCGGTGCGCGGCAAGCCGTTGCGCGAGGACGGCGGTATTTCGGAGCGCGGATCGAGGTCCGCGCGCGCGCTCATCTGGCGTTGCCTCCGTCGCGTGGCTGCATGGGGCTGCGGTGGTCGCGCCAGACACTGCTGTCGTTAGCGCCGCCGCCGCTGCCGTTACGATAGGCTTCGCTGCCGGCACCGGAGGACTCGGTGCCGCTGCTGCCGCTGGCCGTCTCCGGGGCGCCGGTGCCGGCGGCCTCGTTCGGCCATACCAGCGCGACACGCGCCACGCGCTGCGCCTTGTTCTTGCTTGCGGTGACTTTCGCGGTACGGTTCAGCGAATAGCCGCTGGTCTCCGCGCGGATCCGGTAGGTACCGCTCTTCGGCAGATTCACCAGCAGCATCGGCCCGTCGCATTTGGCCTGCAGCACGTCATCGCCTTTCGCATTCTTGATGTTCACGTCGACATCGGCCAGATAAGCGCCGGTGCGGGTGGCGAAGGTCAGCGCCAGATCGTAATTGCGCGCCTGCTGTTTCATGTAGCTCGCCTCCTCCTGGCCGACGCCGCCGCAAAGATAGGCGACATCGTTCTGTGTCTGTTCTTGCGGCAGCGACATGGCGGGCGGCGCATTGTTGAATTCCATGCCGGCTTCCGATTGCATGCCGCCGGACGTGCCGGACGCGCCCGATGAATCCGGCGCAGCGGACATACCGGACGACGAAGGCGTTTCGACCTGCGGCTGTGTGGTGGAATCCGGCGCCTGCAGGCTCTGCCCTTGCGGACTCGCGCTCTGCGACTGCGCCCATGCGGGGTGCGATGCGAGACCGATCGCAATCAATAACGCCGTGGTCGTTTTCATCTCGGAATCTCCTTCAGGAATGCTGGCACAGGGAAGATGCGCAACGGCAAAACAAATGCAGCGCAGACCGCGCGTCGCGCTCGATATACGGATTGCTCATGCATCATCCATGCCCAGTTTCCTGCCCGCTGCCATCCCGCATCCGACAGCATGACAAAGCGCGAACAGTATTGGAAACTTTTACACGCATCGGCAGTCTTTGTAGCGAGCATCGGGCTAGCTGCCGCAGACGAAGCTGGCATCGAAAATGCTAGATGCCGGTATTCGAATGCAGAATGAATTAAACGTGCGAACCGCCGCAAATCCCATTTCTCGTTCTGCGACGCATGTCTCGTGCAGGACCGCAACAATACCGGGCGGGCAGCCGACGCCTTCGCCCCTCGTCAATCCAGGACCAGAGCGCTCTCCCGTGCCCACGACCCACTTGCGCCTGCCCGTCAAGATACTGCCGCAGCCTGACGAAACGACCTGCGGGCCGACCTGCCTGCAGGCGGTGTACCGCTATTGGGACGACAACGAATCGCTGGATGAGGTGATCGGCCGCGCCGGCCGGCTGGAACACGGCGGCACCTTCGCGGTGTTTCTCGCCTGCGATGCATTGCGCCGCGGCTACGAGGCCACCATCTACACCTACAACCTGAACGTGTTCGACCCGAGCTGGTTCACGCGGCGCGATGTCGATATCGCGGAGCGGCTGCGCCGGCAACGCGAGGTGAAGATGGATTACCGGCTGCAGCATGCGACCACTGGCTATCTCGAATTTCTCGCGCTCGGCGGCCGGCTGCGGCTGCTCGACCTGTCGCGCGGCCTGATTCACGGCGTGCTGCGGCGGCGCATCCCGATCATCACCGGTCTCAGCTCCACCTTCCTGTACCGCGTGCCGCGCGAATTCGGTCCGGACGATGTGCCGGACGACGTGCGCGGCCTGCCGTCCGGCCATTTCGTCGTGCTTGCCGGCTACGACAGCGAGCGGCGCCGAGTGCTGGTGGTTGATCCGTATCAGTCGAATCCGTATGCGAGCAGCCACGAATACTGGCTCAGCCTGCATCGGGTGCTTGGCGCGGTGCTGCTCGGCATCGTGACCCATGACGCAAACCTGCTCATCATTCACCCCTCGCGCTCGAAGCGACAGGAAGTACCATGAACATTCTTTTCGTCGTAAGTCAGCAGCAAGATTGGCCCAGCGACATTCCAGGCGTCACCGTCGTACCCGCGCAAACCTATCTGATGGACCCCGCTTACGGAGATTGCAGTTCCACCAAAGTCATCAACCTCTGCCGCAGCACGCGCTACCAGAGTCACGGCTACTATGTGTCGCTGCTGGCGGAAGTGCGCGGTCACCAGCCCTTGCCCAACGTCGAGGCGATCAAGCAGCTGCAGTCCGACACGCTGGTGCAGGATGTCACCGAGAAACTCGGCGACCTGATCGACTGCTCGTTCGCACGCGTCATCGAAGACGTGGTCGACCTCGATATCTATTTTGGCCGCGATGCGGCCTGCGGCCACCGTCATCTGAGCGAACAGTTGTTTCTGCTGCTGCGCTCGCCGATCCTGCATGTGCGCTTCGAGCGCGCGCTCGAGCGCTGGCATCTGTGCAGCATTCATGCGGGCAGTGTGCGCGACCTGCCGTTTCATCAGCGCGAATTCGCGTTGCAGGCGGCAAGCGATTATCTGAAGGAACAGAAGATCCGCAGCAGCACGCCGGCATCCGCCCGGCCTTCGCTGGCGATCCTGGTCGATCCGCAACGGCCGGAAGCGCCGTCCAATCCGGAAGCGATGCACAAGTTCCATGACGCGGCCGCGATGCTCGGCATGCGTGCCGAACTGATCGGGCCGCACGACACGCGCCGCCTCGACGAGTTCGACGCACTGTTCATCCGCGATACCACCAACGTCAACCATTACACCTATAAAGTGTCGCGCCAGGCGGCCGAAGCCGGCATGGTGGTGATCGACGATCCGGATTCGATCCTGCGCTGTACCAACAAGATCTATCTGAGCGAGCTGCTGACGCGGCATCACATCCCGATCCCGAAAACCATGGTGGTGCACAAGGACAACGTCGGCCAGATCGTGGCGACGCTCGGCCTGCCCTGCATCCTGAAGCAGCCGGACGGCGCGTTCTCGCTCGGCGTGGTGAAGATCGAATCGGAACAGCAGTTGCTGGAAAAGGTCGACCAGCTGCTGCAGGAATCGGAACTGATTCTCGCGCAGGAATACCTGCCGACCGAATTCGACTGGCGCGTCGCGGTGCTCGACCGGCGCCCGCTGTTCGTCTGCAAGTACTATATGGCGCCCGGGCACTGGCAGATCATCAAGCATGAACAGCAGCGCATGAGTGAAGGCCGCACCGAGGCGTTGTCGGTCGGCGAAGCGCCGGACGAGGTGGTGCAGATCGCGGTGCAGGCGGCCAACCTGATCGGCGAGGGCTTCTACGGCGTCGACCTGAAACAGGTCGGCAGCCAGTACTACGTGATCGAAATCAACGACAACCCGAACGTCGATGCGGGCAACGAAGACGCGGTGCTGGGCGATGCGCTGTACCGTGAAGTGATGGGCGTGTTCCGCAAGCGCATCGATGCCCGCAAGGGGAGCATCGCATCATGAGCAAAGGCAATTCTCCGAAACTGCATGCGTTCGCCGGCTACGGCATCGAACTCGAATACATGATCGTCGACCGCGACCGGCTGTCGGTGCTGCCGGCCGCCGACCTGCTGCTGCGCAGCGCACATGGCAGCAGCGGCAGCGAAGTGCAGCGCGGCCTGCTCGGCTGGTCGAACGAGATCGTGCTGCACCTGATCGAGGTGAAAAACCTGCGCCCAACCGCGTCGCTGAACATGCTGCCCGACGCATTCCAGACCGAGGTCAACGCCATCAACCGGCTGCTGGCGCCGATGAATGCGCGCCTGATGCCCGGCGGCATGCATCCGTGGATGGACCCGCGCAGCGAAACCCGGCTCTGGCCGCACGACAACCACGAAATCTACCGCGCCTACGACCGCATTTTCGACAGCCGGAGCCACGGCTGGGCAAATCTGCAAAGCATGCACATCAATCTGCCGTTCTCCGGCGACGCGGAATTCGCGCGGCTGCATGCGGCGATCAGGCTGGTGCTGCCGATCCTGCCGGCGCTCGCCGCCAGTTCGCCAATCGCCGACGGCAACGCCACCGGCTGGGCCGATTACCGGATGCATGTGTACTGCGACAACGCGCAGGCGATTCCATCGATCGCCGGCATGGTGATCCCGGAAACCGTGACCAGCCGCGCCGCCTATGAAGCGCGGATACTCGCACCGATGTATCGCGACATCGCACCACATGATCCGGAACAGGTGCTGCGGCACGAATGGCTGAACTCGCGTGGCGCGATCGCGCGCTTCGACCGCAACACGATCGAGATCCGCATCGCCGACACGCAGGAATGCCCGCGCGCCGATCTCGCGATCGCCGCCGCCGTCGTGTATGTCGTGCGAATGCTGTACCGCGCCGGCTTGCATCGCCTGGTCGAACAGCAGGAAATGCCGACCGCCGCGCTGGCCGCGATCCTGCAGGCCTGCATCCGCGATGCCGATCTCAGCATGATCGATGATGCTCGCTATCTTGCGTTGCTCGGCTATCCCGACCATGAATGCAGCGCCGGCGAGCTGTGGAGGCTGCTGATCGAACGGATGCTGAACGATGACGCCGAGCATGCGGGCCAGTGGAAAGAGCCGCTGCAAACGATCTTGCGGCACGGCCCGCTGGCGCGCCGGATTTTGCACGCGGTCGGCGGCGATTATTCGCACACCCGATTGCACGCGGTATACTGGACGCTGTGCGATTGCCTTGCCCGCGGCCAGATGTTTTCAACCGCGGACGACAGCGCGCGCCCTGCACCGAATCGCACGCCGCAATCCGCAACCAACATGGGACATCACATCTATTGACCACCGACGACTTCTTCCTCATCACCTGCGAACATGGCGGCAACCGCATTCCGTCGCGTTACCATGATTTTTTCATCGGCCGCGAAGCGTTGCTGCGCACCCATCGCGGCTACGACGCCGGCGCCCTGCGCATCGCGCGCGAACTGTCCGAAGCGCTGCGCGCGCCGCTGCTCGCCTCCACCGTCAGCCGCCTGCTGATCGACCTCAACCGCTCGCTCGGCCATCCACACCTGTATTCCGACGCAACGCGCGGCATCGCGCCGGAACTGCGCCATGAAATCCTGGCCCGCTACTATCTCCCCTACCGCAGCAAGGCCGAAACCCTGATCGCGCAGGCGATCGAAAGCGGCGCCCGAGTGATCCATATCTCCTGTCACAGCTTCACGCCGGAACTCAACGGCAAGCCGCGCGACGCCGACATCGGCCTGTTGTACAACCCGTCGCGCCCAGCCGAAGCCGGCCTGTGCCGCCGCTGGCGCATCGCGCTGAAGGCCTATGCCGGCGTGCTGAAGGCGCGCATGAATTATCCATACGCCGGCACCGCCGACGGTTTCACCGTGTATCTGCGCAAGCGCTTCGCGGCCGAGCACTATCTCGGCATCGAACTGGAGATCAACCAGACCCATGTGCATGAAGGCGCTGCGCACTGGCGCGCGGTGCGCGGTGCGATCATCGAAGCGCTGCGGACGGCGCTGCCGGAGAGCGTGGAGCGGAATGCGATGCGGGAAGCGAAAGACTATTTTCTGAAGTCAGAGATTATTTCCTGATCTCTTATTCTGTTCCACCTCTTGCGGCCACACGGGCACACGGCATTCCAGGGAACGGATCGCACGCTGCCGTTGCGACGGAAGACATACGGAGGTGACGCCGGGGGCAAGCGTGCGGACGGTGATGCTGTCGGCGTGCTCGACGGCGGCAGCACGGTGGAAACGAATCGCGGATTGCGCATTGGGAGTGAAGGCGCCGTTGTGGTCGCCGATCACCAGTTGGTGCGTGCCGGCCATCGCTGCTGTCCCAGTCGCTTTCTGCGAACTGGGTGCGTATGTCATGTCGCGGATACTGGCCGGCATCGGCCAGCGCGAAGCGCCAGCTGGGGACCAGCTTGCCTTGACCTCGTCAATCGGAAAAGATCTCTTCGAAGATGTCGACAACGGTGACACCTTGTATTCGGCTGATTCGCTTGAGTTGTGTGCGAGTCGCGGCGGGATTCTGGTCGGCACAGCCGCTGATCATCCCTGATTCTGAACCGGCCCAATCGCTTGCAGCACCTGATCGGGCCATGCAATCGGGGTTGCCGTCTTGTTGCTGAGCCAGTTCCCCACGCCCCACAGAAAATACATCGGACCGGTCAACGGAAACAGGGCCAACAATAGCAATGCGAACGGCAGTTCCTCCGGTAATCCCCCCGGAAATTAAGCGGCATTGAAAGTAGAATTTTCTCTAATCCAA
>CBIHNU010000052.1:0-26289 GCA_966211585.1 uncultured Noviherbaspirillum sp.
ACCGCGTTTCGCTGGGCGTCAAGCAACTGGGCGACGATCCGTGGACCGGTCTGTCCCGTCGTTATCCGCAAGGCACCCGCCTGTTCGGCAAGGTCACCAACCTGACCGACTACGGTGCATTCGTGGAAGTCGAGCAGGGCATCGAAGGCCTGGTGCACGTGTCCGAGATGGACTGGACCAACAAGAACGTCGCGCCGAACAAGGTTGTCCAGCTGGGCGACGAAGTCGAAGTCATGGTTCTGGAAATCGACGAAGAGCGTCGTCGTATCTCGCTCGGCATGAAGCAGTGCAAGCCGAATCCGTGGGATGACTTCGCGATGTCGCACAAGAAGGGCGACAAGGTCAAGGGCGCGATCAAGTCGATCACCGACTTCGGCGTGTTCATCGGCCTGCCGGGCAACATCGATGGTCTGGTGCACCTGTCCGACCTGTCGTGGACCGAGTCGGGCGAAGAGGCCGTGCGCAAGTTCAAGAAGGGCGACGAGCTGGAAGCCGTCGTGCTGGCGATCGACGTCGAGCGCGAACGCGTTTCGCTGGGTGTCAAGCAGCTCGAAGGCGATCCGTTCAACAACTTCGCTGCGATGAACGACAAGGGCGCGGTTGTGTCCGGTACCGTCAAATCGGTCGAGCCGAAGGGCGCCGTGATCCAGTTGTCCGACGAAGTCGAAGGCTATCTGCGCGCTTCCGAGATCTCGCGTGATCGCGTTGAAGATGCGGGTACGCATCTGAAGGTCGGCGACAAGGTCGAAGCGATGATCATCAACATCGATCGCAAGGCGCGCAGCATCCAGTTGTCGATCAAGGCGAAAGACAATGTCGAGACGCAGGAAGCCATGCAGAAGATGTCGGCTGAGTCGAACGCGGCTTCCGGCACCACCAGCCTCGGCGCGCTGCTGAAAGCAAAACTCGACAACAAGCAATAAGGTCGAGTCTATAAATGACAAAGTCGGAGCTGATTGCCCGCTTGGCCGAGCGTTATCCGCAACTGGTTGCAAAGGATGCGGATTACGCGGTCAAAACCATACTCGATGCAATGGCCGATGCGTTGTCCAATGGCCAGCGCATCGAGATTCGCGGTTTTGGCAGCTTTGCATTGAACAGCCGCCCGCCGCGCATCGGTCGCAATCCGAAATCGGGTGACAAGGTGATGGTGCCGGAAAAACGGGTGCCGCATTTCAAACCGGGCAAGGAGCTGCGCGAACGGGTGGATGCGATGGTTGGACAACCGATCAAGGAAGACTGAGTTATTTGCAGGAAATCAAAACGGCATCTTCGGATGCCGTTTTTTTTCACGTACAATTTCACCTTGTTTTCGACAATGAAAATGGGCTTTACCGCAATGCTTACGCTCAATAAAGGGATGCGCCATGAAATACGTATTTAGAATCCTCGCGGCGATTCTCTTTGTTGTTTTCTTCGGCTTTGCCCTTAAAAATACGCAGGAAGTCGCGCTCCGGTTTTTTTTCGATTATGAAATCAACGCGCCGCTGGTTCTGCTATTGCTTGTCTTTTTCGTCTGCGGCGCAGCGCTTGGCGTGCTGGCAATGATTCCGACAGTGTTCCGTCATCGGCGCGATCTGTCGCGTCACAAAAAGAAGATCGCCACGATGGAAAAAGAAGCCGAAACGCAGCGATTCGCTCGCATGCAGCCGCCGCAGCCCGACGGCGTCGTCAGTGAATAAGCGCTGATACCTCCCAATAACAAGATCAAGACTGCATGGAATTCGAAACTTGGTGGCTGCTCGGTATCCCGATCTTTTTCGGACTTGGCTGGATTGCCGCGCGCGTCGATATCAAACAGCTGGTGTCGGAATCGCGCAGCCTTCCGCGCGGCTACTTCAAAGGCCTCAACTTCCTGCTGAACGAGCAGCCCGACAAGGCGATCGACGCTTTTATCGAAATTGTCACGCTGGATCCGGAAACCGTCGAACTGCATTTCGCGCTCGGCAATCTATTCCGTCGTCGCGGCGAAATCGAGCGGGCGATCCGGGTTCACCAGAATCTGCTGGCACGTCCCGATCTGCCGCTCGAATACCAGATCCATTCCCAGTATGAATTGGGTCAGGATTACCTGAAGGCAGGACTGCTGGATCGAGCCGAGGAAACCTTTAATTACCTCGTCGAAACGCAATACGGCGCCCAGGCCCGTAGGGCGCTTCTCGAAATCTATCAGCGCGAAAAGGAATGGATGCGCGCGATCGATGCCGCGCATGCGCTGCAGGAGTCCGGTGCCGGAGGGCGGCAAAAGGAAATTGCGCAGTTTTATTGCGAACTGGCGCAGGACGAACTGGTGCATACTCATCCCGATGCCGCGCTGTCAATGCTGGAAAAAGCACTGGCGGCGGACCGCAACAACGTCCGGGCAACGATGCTGACCGGGGATGTGTTCCTGGCAAACGGAGATGTCGAAGGGGCATTGCTTGCCTGGCGCCGGGTCGAACATCAGAGCGTGCCGCACGTGGCGCTGGTCGCGCAGCGTTTAATGGACGGATATCGTGCTGTCGGCCGGTCGCAGGAGGGCGTCAATCTGCTGAAGAATTACCTGGCCGAGGCACCATCGATTGACCTGCTCGAAGTCGTATTCAAGGCTGTGATCGAGCTCGACGGTGTCGATGCGGCGAACCAGCTGGTAAGCGATGAACTGCGCCGTACCCCTACACTGCTGGGCCTGGACAAACTGCTGGAAGCGCGTCTGATGGATGCGCGCCCGGAGGTGCGCCCGGAACTGTCCCTGGTGAAAAATCTGGTGCATGGCTACGCGCAGAAACTGGCGCGTTATCAGTGCACGCATTGCGGCTTCAAGGCGCGTCAGTTTTACTGGCAGTGCCCCGGCTGCAGCCAGTGGGAAACCTATCCGCCGCGCCGTACAGAAGAACTGAACGTAATGAATTAACGCCAGCCACCACTGTGGCGAACCCTACCATCGAATCATCATGAAAATAACGATTATCGGTACTGGCTATGTCGGCCTGGTCACCGGGGCCTGCCTGGCCGAACTCGGCAACGACGTGTTTTGCCTCGACCTCGATCAGAACAAGATCGCCATTCTGAATGGCGGTGGCATTCCAATCCATGAACCGGGCCTGGAAGACATCGTGAAACGCAATCGCGTCGCGGGCAGACTGAAATTCTCGACCGACGTGAAGGCCAGCGTCGCACACGGAGAGATACAGTTCATCGCGGTAGGCACGCCGCCGGATGAAGACGGCTCCGCTGATCTGCAATACGTGCTGGCGGCAGCGCGCAACATCGGCAAACACATGAACGGTTTCAAGGTCATTGTCGACAAGTCGACGGTGCCGGTCGGGACCGCGGACAAGGTGCGGGCGGCTATTCAGGCCGAATTGCAGACGCGCGACAACAGCGTGCAGTTTTCGGTTGTATCAAATCCGGAATTCCTGAAGGAGGGCGCCGCGGTCGAGGACTTCATGCGTCCCGATCGCATCGTGATCGGTTGCGACGAGACGCCGGAAGGCGAGCAGGCGCGTACGTTGATGAGGAAGCTGTATGCGCCGTTCAATCGCAATCACGAGCGCACATTCTGGATGGACGTGCGTTCGGCCGAATTCACCAAATATGCGGCGAACGCGATGCTGGCGACCCGTATTTCATTCATGAACGAGCTCGCCAATCTCGCGGACGAGGTTGGCGCGGATATCGAGGCGGTGCGTCACGGTATCGGGTCCGATCCACGCATCGGCTACAGTTTTCTCTATGCCGGATGCGGCTACGGCGGTTCCTGTTTCCCGAAAGATGTGCAGGCACTTGAACGCACCGCACGCGACTATGGGCAGGACTTGCTGATCCTGCGCGCGGTGGAAGCTGTCAATCATCAGCAGAAACATGTGCTCGGCAAGAAAATAGTTGATCGCTTCGGCGAGAATCTGGCAGGGAAGCGGTTCGCGCTCTGGGGACTGGCATTCAAGCCGAATACCGATGACATGCGCGAAGCGTCGTCGCGCGTCTTGTTGCGACAGCTGATAGAGCGCGGCGCATCGGTTGCCGTCTATGATCCGGTCGCGATGGACGAAGCCATGCGTGTACTTTCGCAGGATTTCGCCGGCGCCGGTGATGCATTGTCGCGCATTCGTTTTTGCGCTAGCGCGATGGACGCGCTGCAGGAGGCCGATGCATTGGCGATTGTCACCGAGTGGAAGGCGTTTCGCAGTCCTGATTTCGATCAGGTCAAATCGCTGCTGAAGGCCCCCATCATTTTTGACGGTCGCAACCTGTTCGAGCCGCAGATCATGGCTGATTCCGGCATCGAATATCACGGAATCGGCCGCTCTGTGCTGACGCAAGCGGGAGCAGTGCAATGATATTTTCGAATGCACCGCGTGTCCTTATCGTCGGCGATGTGATGCTTGACCGTTATTGGTTCGGCGAAGTAAACCGGATTTCACCCGAGGCGCCCGTCCCCGTGGTGCGCGTCGAGCGACGCGAGGAGCGCCTGGGCGGCGCCGCCAATGTTGCGCGCAATGCGGTGGCACTCGGAGCGCACACCGGCTTGCTGGGTGTGGTCGGAAAGGATGAGGCGGGCGACACCGTCGAGCAACTGCTGACTGAATTGCGCGTCAACAGTTATTTGAATCGTGACGTATCGATTTCCACCATCATCAAGCTGCGTGTCATCGGACGGCAGCAGCAATTGCTGCGGGTCGATTTCGAAAGTCCGCCGGCCGATACGGTTTTGCGCGACAAACTGACGCAGTTCAATGCGCTGCTGCCGCAGTATGACGTGATCGTGCTGTCGGACTACGCCAAGGGCAGCCTGATCAATGTGGTGCAGATGATTGCAGCGGCCAGACGCCTGAACAAGCGCATCCTCGTCGATCCGAAAGGGGAGGATTTCAGTCGTTACAAGGGAGCGTCGATCCTGACCCCGAACAAGTCGGAATTGCGACAAGTGGTCGGCTCCTGGAAAAGCGAGGAAGGACTGACGGTGAAGGCGCAGCAGTTACGTGCAGCGCTGGAGCTGGAAGCGCTTCTGTTGACGCGCTCGGAAGAAGGCATGACGCTCTATACCGAAGGCGATGTCATTCATATCCCGACCGTTGCCAGAGAGGTCTACGACGTGTCCGGTGCTGGCGACACGGTCATCGCGACGTTGGCAACCATGGTTGGCGCGGGCGTGCCGATCATCGAAGCGGTATCCATTGCAAACCGTGCTGGTGGCATTGTGGTAGGGAAACTGGGTACGGCGACGGTTACCAGGGAAGAGCTTTTTTCATAGCCCGAGTAAATGTTGAACGGGAGATGATATTTTGTCAACCATTTGGCCGCCAATGCGTTAAAGTACCCCGGGCTGTAGGCTTCTCCGCCCGCATACTTCAACCTGCATGGAGGAATATTGAAATGTTGAAAAAACTTTTGCTGGCGATTGCGGTTCTGATTGCAACGATGGGTTTTGCATTCGCCCAGGTCGACGTCAACAAGGCCGATCAGGCTGCGTTGGACAGCGTCAAGGGAATCGGGCCGAAAACATCCAAGGCGATTATCGATGAACGCAAGAAGGGCGGCGATTTCAAGGACTGGACGGATTTTGAAAAGCGCGTCAAGGGTATCGGCGAGAAAAACGCGGCCAAGCTGTCGAATGCCGGCTTGACCGTCAATGGGCAGCCGCTTGCGAAATCGGCATCGGCAGCCCAGTCTGAAAAGGCAGATGCAGACAAGAGCGCAAAAGCCAAAGACAAGAAAAAAGAAACCAAAAAATAAACCGCTTTTTGTCGGAAGAAACCCCGCAGCGAGAGCCGCGGGGTTTTTTTATTGAATGTAATTCACACCCTGCTGGCATACCTGCGGTTGCGTCTCCGTTTAAAATGAAGGTTTTGTTAAAGGCTTTGACCCAACCATGCCTTATCCGACTATCGAAAACACGATCGGCAATACCCCTCTGGTGCAGCTAAAACGAATTCCTGGCGATGATGCGGTACGCCGCAATAACGTCATCCTAGGCAAGCTCGAGGGCAATAATCCCGCAGGTTCAGTAAAGGATCGTCCTGCCTTATCGATGATCAAGCATGCCGAGGAGCGCGGCGAGATCAAGCCGGGCGACACATTGATCGAGGCCACCAGTGGCAATACCGGCATCGCGCTGGCCTTGGTCGCGTCAATACGCGGCTACAAGATGGTGTTGTTGATGCCGGAAAATCTGAGCGAAGAACGGCGCCAGAGCATGG
The DNA here is from genome assembly GCA_966211585.1 of uncultured Noviherbaspirillum sp. GTDB lineage: Bacteria > Pseudomonadota > Gammaproteobacteria > Burkholderiales > Burkholderiaceae_D > Noviherbaspirillum. The sequence continues at coordinate 6,180 of CBIHNU010000052.1, forward strand.
CCGCATATGGTGCGAAGATTGTGCTGACGCCGAAGACAGGCGGGATGGAGTATGCCCGGGATCTCGCGGAGCAGATGCAAAAAGACGGGCAGGGGATCATTCTCGACCAGTTCGCAAATCCCGACAATCCACGGGCACATTACGAAGGCACCGGGCCTGAAATTTGGCGCGATACCGGCGGACGGATTACGCATTTTGTCAGTGCGATGGGAACCACCGGCACTATCATGGGCGTGTCCCATTACCTGAAGGAGCAGAATCCGGAGATTCGCATCATCGGCGCTCAACCGGAAGAAGGGTCGCAGATTCCCGGTATCCGGAAATGGCCCGAGGCCTATATGCCGAAGATTTTCGACAGGTCGCGTATCGATCAGACCGAAAACGTCAGCCAGGCTGCGGCAGAGCGTATGGCGCGCCGGATGGCTATGGAAGAAGGGATTTTCTGCGGAATTTCGGCTGCCGGTGCCTGCGAAGTGGCATTACGCATTTCGCAAACGGTGGAGAATGCCACTATCGTATTTATCGTCTGCGATCGCGGCGACCGCTATTTGTCCACCGGCATCTTCCCCGCTTAGCAGGGAAGAGCAGAACCCGGTTATTCCAGGTTCTCGGAAGAGCCGGCTTCCTTCGGCTTGAACTGCTTGTCGCTGATACGGAACTTGTCGCGGCGGTCTCCCATCAGGATACGCAAATCCTTGATGCTGAGATCGCTGACTTCATGCATGCGGATCAGCAGCGAGGCACCTACCGGGAGACGGCGATGGCGAATCTTGCTGATCACCGGCGGTGCCACTTCCAAGGCGCGCGACAGCGCTGCATCGTTTTTCAGGTTCAGTTTCTCGATCAGTGCATCCAATAGATTATTGGGGTCATAAGCGACCTGATCGGCGAGTCGTGTGCTGTTCATATTGTTGCCTGATTGAGTAGTCATAGTCTTAATAATTCCATATTGCAAGTTTATTGTACAGAGAAATACTGACAATGTTTTCTTAAAGCATCACTCTTGAATGAAGATATTTAATCAGTAACAAATTATATTTTCATATAGGCAATTAATGTATAAATTACATGGAATTGCATATATGCAATATAGTGAAAGAATTTCAAAAAAGCAATATTAAAAATCGTATTTGCTGGTTCGAAATACGAAGGGTCTGCCGCCAATGATTGTTGGCTCGGTGGTCCGTATACAAGAGGAGCGAGGACTGCAGTTGTGCGCAAGTCTTTCAACATGCAGACGCCGCAGTAGCGAGTTGCGTTTATCCAATTTCATTCTAATGAAGCGCCCCTGCATTATCTTGATAATGCACAATCGGGCTTTTTCCGAAATTTCTCCTCGTTCGGTCCTGACTCCTATTTGGTCGTGGCCGCAATTGGAGCCACGCTGCGACCATTAGTTCTTCTTGCGCTCAGGCATCGCAAGCAGCACTTGCCAGCCTTCATGGCCCAGTCGGCGCATGGTTTCCATATTCTTGTTGAAAATATCCGCCGCATCGGGGAACGCTTCCACCGCGCGATCGATGCTCGCTTCTCGCAATAAATGAAGCATCGGGTACGGCGACCGATTGGTATAGTTCTCGATATCGTCCGATCCCGCATCGGCAAACTGGTAATGCGGATGGAAGCTCGCAATCTGGATCTGACCGGCCAAATCCAGCGTGTCGATGCATGCATCGGCGATATCCAGGAAATCGTTATAGACGAGGAAGTCATTCAATACCCATGGATGAATCAACAGCGTCGTGTCGATTTTTTCCGGATCCGCCGCTTGCAGATCGCGCAACTCAGTGACGAGATCGGCTTGCAGTTCCTGTGGCGAGCGGGCATTGCTGACGACATAACGTATCTGCTGCTTTACATAAACGGCCTTCGCGAACGGGCACAGATTAAGACCGATGACTGCGGCTTCGATCCAGCGTTGCGTTGCCGCGATTACCTCCTGTGCGAATGCGTCGTCAGCAGCGTCCATACAGTTTGTTCCCGTTGTCATGTTCGTCGTCTTGAGCCAAGCGAGAAGTCGATAAGCACACTGATTCTCTGGTGCCTCGATTCCCTGATCCTTGCATTTTATAGGGCATGCGGCTTGGCGTACGCCGCGAAGTTGGCGTCGCTACCCGCTTTACTGTACATTTGCCGCTCATTCCACCTGATAACGGTGACCGCCTGCTGTCGCGCTATCCAAGCGCGGCGGTTGAAAACCCGGTCGCGATTTACCAATGGCACTCAAGGCAACCATCTTCAAGGCCGATCTGCAGATCGCGGATATGGATAGGCATTACTACGGCGATCATGCGCTGACCATTGCACGCCATCCGTCGGAAACCGACGAGCGCATGATGATGCGCTTGCTGGCGTTTGCATTGCATGCGCACGAGATGCTTGCATTTGGGCGCGGATTGAGCACCGATGACGAACCCGATCTGTGGCAAAAGGATCTGACCGGTGCGATCGATCTCTGGATCGACGTCGGGCAACCCGATGAAAAGCGCATGCTCAAGTCCTGCGGGCGTTCTTCACAGGTCGTCGTGTACAGCTATGGCAGCACCGGCAACGTCTGGTGGAACCAGACCGGGGCCAAGGTCGAACGTGCAAAAAATCTGCGCGTTCTGAGCGTTCCGCCGGCGGCCAGTAGCGCACTGGCGAAACTGGCGCAACGCACGATGCAGTTGCAATGCACGATACAGGACGGTCAGATCTGGATGACTGGGGGCGATCAAAGCGTGCAGATCGACCTGGCCACGTTCAAGGCCAGATCCTGATCGTATGAGGGATCAACTGCCGCTGCCGCGCGCCACGCGCACCGCACGGCCCAAATCCACCACCGACATCGCATAGAAATAACTGCGGTTGTAGCGCGTGATCGCGAAGAAGTTGCGTGCGCCCAGCCAGTATTCGGTTGGTTCGCTGCCGTTCTGCAAATCCACCAGGCCATACAGCATATCGGTCGGCGGTTCAACCGTCGGCACGACACCGCCCGCTTTCAACTCGTCCACGCTGAATTTCGCTTCCAGTCCCTGACCAATGAACATGTCCCAGCCTCGATTGTTTTCGGTGTTCGATACGGTGGCGGGAAAGGCAATCGGCTCGCCGCGTTTCCAGCCATGTTCGGCGAGAAAATTGGCGACGCTGCCAATCGCATCGACCGGCGAATTGCGCAAATCGATTTTGCCGTCGCCATCGAAATCGATAGCGTAGTTGCGGATGCTGCTCGGCATGAATTGCGGCAAGCCGATCGCGCCGGCATACGAGCCAAGCAGGGAAAACGGGTCGATATTCGAGTCACGCGCGAACAGCAGGGTGTTCTCCAGCTCACCGCGGAAAAACGCCATGCGCGCGGTTCGGGTCGGCGTGTCCGGATAATCGAAGGCCAGTGTGGTCAATGCATCGAGCACACGGAAGTTGCCAGTGTTGCGTCCGTAGATCGTTTCCACACCGAGAATGCCGACGATGATTTCGGCTGGTACGCCATATTGTTCTTCGGCGCGCGCAAGGGCATCCGCGTACTGATTCCAGAACGCGACACCGGCGTCGATGCGTACCGGTTCGACGAAACGGGCGCGATACGCCTGCCAGTTTTTCGGTTTGCCGGGCGGCGCCGGCTTGATCAACTGGATCGTGGTGTCGACATAGCGCACCTCGCGGAATACCGATTCCAGGGCGGCGCGTTCGAAGCCGTGCTTTTCAGCCATACGGTCGATGAAGTCGGAGACGTCTTTCCATTGCGTGAAGTTGGCGAATTCGCCGGCGTCGTCCGGCGTCATTGCGATCTTGCGTGCGGTTGCGTGGTCGGCGGATTTCCGGACCGTCGATCTGGCGTCGGCATCGGGATGCGCTGCAAACGTGAGCAGCAGCGCGGACAGGAGGGCGGAATATTTGGCGTGCGAGCGGAAGTTCATCGAATTTCGGTTAACCAGGATTTGAGTTGTGAAACGGCGGCTGCCGACGGTTTGCCGGAAGCGCCGTAACGCAGCGCTTCATAAAGCTCCAGAAAGCGGGCGGCCGCCGCTTTCTTCTCGGTGGAGAGTGGCGAGTCGGCTGCGGTCAGGCGCGCGCAGTAAGCGCGCGGACCTTCATGCAATGAGCGCGGCATGCCCTGACGTTCCAGGCTGCGGCACAGCGCGTGATACGCGGCGTCCGCCGGCGCAACGCGCGGCCGGTTGACGATCAGCGGCAGCACCATGACAGCGGTGACCACGCTGCCGAGCAAAAACATCAGTGCAGTCAATGTGTGCCAGTCGACATGATCGAAGCCGAGCGACCGTACCAAGTCTTTCTGCTTTTCCGGCGTGTAGTTCAGTACGCGCTGATTCCAGGCATTGGTCACCGCTTCCCAATTCTGCCGCAGGCGATGCAGCCCGGTCAGAAAGGTATTGCGGCCGGCGTTCAGTGTGATCAGGCCGCCTAGATACGGTCGCGGAATCACGCTCGCAATATTGCGTTCGACGCGGCTGGGGGCGACTGCCGCAGTAGGGTCGACACGCGTCCAGCCACGGCCTCGCAACCAGACCTCCGCCCATGCATGCGCATCGGATTGTCGGACCGTCATGAACCCGTCGGCCGGATTCATTTCGCCACCCTGATAGCCGGTCACGACGCGCGACGGAATGCCCATTGCGCGCATCAGCACCACGAACGCGCCGGCGTAATGTTCGCAAAAGCCGGCGCGTGTCGAAAACAGGAATTCGTCGACCACATGTTCTCCCAACGGCGGTGGCTCCAGTGTGTAGCGAAAGTCTTGTTCATGAAAAAAACGCAGCACAGCAGCGATCGCTTCCGCATCATTGGCATACTGGGTGCGCAAGCGTGCGGCGAATTCCCGTGTGCGCGGGTTGAAGCCGGGCGGTAACTGCAGCCATTGCTGTAAGACCGATGCCGGCGCATTCGGTTGCAAATCGTAATCAATATGCGACACGACGTCGTAGCGCACCCGCTCATTGATTGGTTGCGATGCGAGAAGTTGCAGATCGGCGGAGACAGTGGCTGGTGTTCCTTGCACGATTGGCATGGCTTGCGGCATTTCCAGTGCGAACAGCCAGCGCTTGTCATGCGGCTCCAGCGTGACCTGGTAGCGGATCGGCGCGCCGCGCAGCTTGATGGTGATCGCGCGGCTGGCGTCAGTGCGGGCGCGCAGCCGGGACCAGGTGCGGCCATCGTAATTGCCCAGTACCACGCCGCGCCAGTACAGCGCGGACTTGGGCGGCACAGGATCGGTGAACTTGACGCGAAACGCAATCTCGTCGGACTGCGCGAGGCTGGAGATATTCCCCGGCGCCATCGTGTCGGACAGACCGGTGTGGCCCGACTGCGCATCGCTGGGCAAGCCCCACAGCGGCCCCTGGATGCGCGGGAACAGGACGAACAGCACCAGCATCAGCGGCGCGGCAAGCGCAACGATCATGGCGCCGAGACGCAGCCGTTTCCCCAGCGGCGGTACTGCGCCGGTGTATTGAAACGACAACTGCGTGGTCAGGATCGCAACCACGGCGACCACGGTGATCAGCGCGGTGCCTATCGATTGCGAGTAGAAAAAGCTGGCAAGGATCAGGAAGAAACTCAGGAACAGCGCGACGAACAGATCGCGTTTCGCATGCATTTCGAGCAGCTTCAAGGCCAGCAGCAGCGTGAGCATCGTGACGCCGGCTTCGCGCCCGAAGAAGGTTTTGTAGGTGGCGAACACGCCGCCCATCGCAAGCGCGGCGATCGATACCAGCAGCCAGCGCGGTGGCATGCGGTTGCCGCGAAACGTGACCCAGCCGCGCCAGGCGAGCAGCGCTGCACATACCGGAATCGCCCAGGCCGGCAAATGGCCGAGATGCGGCAACAGCACCAGCGTGCAGGTCGCCAGCAGCAACAAGGTATCGGATTTTGCGCGCGACATCGGGCGTGTAGCACCGGAGATCAGCGTCCCGACAGGGGATGTGAAGCGCGGCATCTTCATGCGTTTTGCGGATAAAGGGCGAGTGCGCGCAGACAGGCGTCACGATGTGCCGGGCCCAGCGCGGCCGCGTAATCGGCATCGCCGACGCGGAATGCGTAGGGCAGGCCGCGCGTTTCGGCATCGATTACCCAGCGCGCAATGCGCGACAGCCGCGCTTCGGTGTCCATCCCGCGCGGCAGCGCTGCGAAGTCGAATACGATTTCAGTCGCCGCGCCGCCTTCGAAATGCTTGGTCACGAGCGCACCGCCGGCGTCGCTGCCGAGGCGGGCAATCTGGCGCCATGCGAGTCGTTTCGGTGAATCGCCGGCCTGATAGCCGCGAATTCCCGCAAAGTCATCCTGTCCCGCGTGGCCGCGGCCATCGCTGTTGTCGCCGCCGGAAAGCGGCAGCGGCGGTGTGCCGTCTTCGGGGCGCGGATAGACCAGCGCTTGCGCATCCGGTTGCCAGTAGCTCCACGCGCGCAGCAGGCCAAGCGGAAACCGGGTTTGCAGGCGTACGCGTGGCGCCGGCAGCCAGCCGCGCTCGCGCGCCGGCGTCGACAGCGTCACGCTGCAGTTGCCATGTGCCGCGACATCGGCCGCCTGCGCCACATCGGGACGCTCGTCGCCGACGAAATCGAGCCAGATCGCATAGCGGTCATGCTTGCGGCGGTTGATCAGGTGCAGCTCGAAGCGCGCTTCCTCGCCGGCGAAGACCGGCGCAGCGCGGCCGGCTGTCAGATGCAGATGCGCCAGATTGCGGAAGGTGAGATGCATGTCGATCAGCGCGCAACCGGCAAGCAGGAAGGTGAAGCCGAAGCCTAGACTCAGGTTGTAATTGATCGAGCCGATGAACAGCGCAAGCAGCATCACGCCGAAAATCAGGCCGGGATGGGTCGGCACGATGAACACCCGGCGCTGGTGCAGGAACACCTCGCCCGGTTCGGCGTCGCGCAGGCGGAACAGCCATTTGTTGGCCCGCTTGCGGATGCCGTGTTCCAGCGCGCTGAGCATGGCCATGGTTCAGACCGGAACGGATTTCATCATTTGCAGCACCAGGTCGCGGCTGCCGAGCGCCGAACTGCCGCCCGACTTCAGCGGTTTGAGGCGGTGCGCGACGACCGGCACCAGAACCGCCTGCACGTCTTCTGGGATCACGTGGTTGCGTCCTTCCAGCGCCGCCCAGGCGCGTGCGGCATGCAGCAGCGCGATGGTGGCGCGCGGGCTCATGCCTTCGGCGAACAGTCCGCTCTGGCGCGACGCCAGCGCCAGCGCCTGTACGTAATCGATCAGCGCCGGCGAGGCGTGAATGTCTTTCAATGCGGCTTGCGCGGCAAGCAATTCCTCCGGTTGCATCGCAGTCGGCAAGGATTTCAGCATGATGCGGCGGTCGTCGCCCATCAGCAGCGCGCGCTCGGCGGCCGCATCCGGATAACCGAGCGACAGGCACATCAGGAAACGGTCCAGCTGCGACTCCGGCAACTGGAAGGTGCCGATCTGGTTGGCCGGGTTCTGCGTCGCAATCACAAAATACGGTTGCGGCAGGTCACGGGTGATGCCATCGGCGGTCACTTGCCGTTCTTCCATTGCCTCCAGCAAGGCGGACTGGGTCTTGGGGGTGGCGCGGTTGATTTCATCTGCCAGCAGCACTTGCGTAAATACCGGACCGGGATGAAACACGAAGCCGTTTTTCTCGCGATCGAAAATCGAGATGCCGACCACGTCGGCCGGCAGCAGATCGCTGGTGAATTGCAGGCGATTGAATTTCAGTCCGAGCGAAATTGCCAGCGCATGCGCCAGCGTGGTCTTGCCGACACCGGGCACGTCTTCGATCAGCAGGTGTCCGCCGGCCAGCAGGCAGGCGAGCGATTGGCGGATCTGCAGATCCTTGCCGACGACGATCTGGCTGACTTGCCTTGCGGCCGCATGAAGTCTTGCAAACATGGATTTTCCGGATAATGGGGAAATGAAAAGCGTCTTGACGGCTATTGTGTGGCCGCAAACCGAGGTTGCGGATACTGTCAATAAAATGACGGTAAACCACGATTTTCTTCGTTACACTATTAGAACGCATTTCGTCGTCCTACTGCTGCCTTGCTGCTGTTGATATCGCCGAAACGCGTGCTAGATTCTATTCGAGATCGCTCACATTCACGTTGCTTCGTTCAAATGACCACCGCCATTTATTCCCACCCGGACTGCAAGCGCCACGAGATGGGGCAATGGCATCCGGAATGCCCCGCGCGACTGCAGGCGATTGAAGATCAACTGATTGCTAGTCGCATCGACGCATTTCTCGAACACCGTGACGCGCCGCAGGCCGAGATGTCGCACATCATGCGCGTGCATACCGAAGAGGCCATTGCGCGGATACGGGAAAACGTGCAATCGCTGGCGGGCGGGGACAGCTACTATCCGATCGATGCCGATACGATATTGAACCCGCATAGCTGGAACGCCGCGTTGCGGGCGGCGGGCGCCGCGGTGGCGGCGACCGATGCGGTGATTGCCGGCGAACTCGACAACGCGTTCTGCGCGATCCGTCCGCCGGGACATCATGCGCGTCCGACCGAGGCGATGGGGTTTTGCCTGTTCGGCAATGTCGCGATTGCAGCCAGGCATGCGCTTGAAGTGCACGGTTTGCAGCGGGTGGCGATTGTCGACTTCGACGTGCATCACGGTAATGGCACCGAGGAGGCGTTTCTCGGCGAGCCGCGGGTGCTGATGGTAAGTTTCTTCCAGCATCCGTTCTATCCGTACACCGAATTGCATAATGATCCGAACATGGTCAACGTACCGATGCCCGCCTACACGCAAGGCGACGAAGTACGCCGGGTGGTGACCGAAAAATGGCTGCCGGCGCTGCATGCGCACAAGCCGGAGATGATCTTCATCTCCGCCGGATTCGATGCGCATCGTGAGGACGATCTCGGCCAGATGGGACTGGTCGAGGCGGACTATGCATGGATCACGCAGCAGATCGTTGCGGTCGCGAAGGAGCACGCGCAAGGGCGCATCGTCAGTTGCCTGGAAGGCGGCTACAACCTGTCGGCGCTCGGCCGCAGCGTGGTTGCGCATGTAAAGGCCCTGGCCGAGATCGATTGAGGCCTCGGCGCCGCTGACGGATGCCGGTCGCGGGGCAGCCAGCGGGTAGAATAGCGGCTTGCCTTTTCACGATAGATTCCCGCATGTCCATACAATGGTTCCCCGGTCACATGAACGCCGCCCGCAAGAAAGCGGCGGAGTCGATGGAAAAGACCGATCTCGTCATCGAGGTAGTGGATGCGCGCATACCGCAGGCCAGTTGCAATCCGATGATCGAGCAGTTGCGCAAGCACCGCCAGCGCCCCTGCCTGAAAATCCTGAACAAGGCCGATCTCGCCGATGCCGCCGCGACCCAGAAATGGATCGCGCATTTCAACGCGCAAAAGGACGTGCATGCAGTCGCGCTGAGCTGCAAGAAGCCGGCCGACGTCGCGAAAGTGCCGAAGCTCTGCCTGCAACTGGCGCCGCATCGCGGTACCGCGCTGAAGCCGCTGCGTATCATGATCATGGGCATTCCGAACGTCGGCAAGTCGACGCTGATGAATGCGCTGCTGAAGAAGCGCGTTGCCGCGGTCGGCGACGAACCGGCGGTGACCAAGACGCAGCAGCGGCTCTACCTCGGCAACAACATGGTGCTGATCGATACGCCGGGCATGATGTGGCCGAAGATCGAGCATCCGAGCGACGGCCTGATGCTGGCGGCCAGCCACGCGATCGGCACCAACGCGCTGATCGAGGAAGAGGTCGCGACCTTCCTGGCGGATCAGTTGCTGCTGCATTACCCGCAACTGCTGTCCGCGCGCTATGGCTTTTCCACCGACGGCATTGACGGCGTGAGCGTGGTCGAAGGCGTCGCCAGGCGGCGCAGTTTCCTGTTGAAAGGCGGCGGCCTGGATCTGGAAAAAGCAGCACACACACTGCTGCAGGATTATCGCAGCGGCGCGCTCGGCCGCATCAGCCTGGAAACGCCGGAGAGCAGGATTGCGCTGCTGGCCAGTTACCGGCCCGAGCCCTCTCTTGGCGAAACGCAGGAGATGGAAAACGAAATCGACGACGATGAGCGTCGAGACTCTTTGTCATGACATCTCATTTCCCTTATCTCGCATCGAGCCGATATATCGATTGGCATCATCCGGCAGTGGCCGAAAAAGCTGCGCAACTCGCTGTCGGTGCCGCTTCCGAAGAGGATCTGGTAAAGCGCTGTTTTGAATTCGTGCGCGACGAGATCCGGCACAGCGGCGACGATCAGCGCAATCCGGTGACCTGCGCAGCGTCCGACGTGTTATTGCACGGCACTGGCTATTGCTATGCGAAGAGTCATCTGCTGGCGGCACTGTTGCGCGCAAACGGTGTTCCAGCCGGCTTGTGCTATCAGCGCCTGACTGTCGGAACCGACGGGCCGCCGTTTTGCCTGCATGGATTGAACGCGGTGTTTTTGAAAGAGCATGGCTGGTACCGGATCGATGCGCGCGGCAACAAGCCCGGCGTGAATGCGGCGTTCTGTCCGCCGAAAGAGCGACTGGCGTTTCCGGTTCTGCGCAAGGAGGAGAGGGACTTGCCGGAAATCTGGCCCGAACCGCTGACTGTTGTGGTCGATGCACTGACCAGATACGGCACTGTGCAGCAATTGCACGTCAACCTGCCGGACATTGAATTGCTGTAGCTGTATTCAATAAAAAAAGCCCGCCGAAGCGGGCTTTTTTACAGTCGGAGCAGCGGAAGGCATTTCTGCCTTCCTGTGCCGGATGGCAATTACATCATGCCGTCCATGCCACCCATACCGCCCATGCCACCCATACCGCCCGGCATGCCGCCTGCAGCTGGCTTGTCTTCGACCAGTTCGGTCACGGTGCAGTCAGTGGTCAGCATCAGCGACGCGATCGACGCTGCGTTCTGCAGTGCCGAACGGGTTACCTTGGCCGGGTCCAGCACGCCCATTTCCACCATGTCGCCATAAGTGCCGTTGGCAGCGTTGTAACCGAAGTTGCCCTTGCCTTCCAGAACCTTGTTGACGACGACCGATGCTTCGTCGCCGGCGTTCTGAACGATCATGCGCAGCGGCTCTTCCATCGCGCGCAGGACGATCTTGATGCCTGCGTCCTGATCAGCGTTGTCGCCTTTGACCGAGATGTTGGCGCGAGCGCGCAGCAGTGCAACGCCGCCGCCGGGAACGATGCCTTCTTCAACGGCGGCACGGGTTGCGTGCAGCGCGTCTTCGACACGGGCCTTCTTCTCTTTCATTTCGACTTCGGTGGCTGCGCCAACCTTGATCACTGCAACGCCGCCTGCCAGCTTGGCAACGCGCTCTTGCAGTTTTTCGCGGTCGTAGTCGGAAGTCGCTTCTTCGATCTGCACGCGGATCTGCTTGACGCGCGCTTCGATCGTGGCAGCCTGGCCGGCGCCGTCGATCACGGTGGTGTTTTCCTTGCCGATTTCGATGCGCTTCGCTTGGCCGAGGTCGTTCAGCGTGACCTTTTCCAGGGTCAGGCCGACTTCTTCAGCAATGACCTGGCCGCCGGTCAGGATCGCGATGTCTTCCAGCATGGCCTTGCGACGGTCGCCGAAGCCCGGTGCCTTGACGGCGCAGGTCTTCAGGATGCCGCGGATGTTGTTGACCACCAGCGTTGCCAGTGCTTCGCCTTCGATGTCTTCGGCGATGATCAGCAGCGGACGGCCGGCTTTTGCGACTTGCTCCAGTACCGGCAGCAGATCACGGATGTTCGAGATCTTCTTGTCGAACAGCAGGATGAACGGGTTTTCCAGGACGGCGACTTGCTTGTCCGGGTTGTTGATGAAGTACGGCGACAGGTAGCCGCGGTCGAACTGCATGCCTTCGACGATGTCGAGTTCGTCGTTCAGCGACTTGCCGTCTTCCACGGTGATCACGCCTTCCTTGCCGACTTTTTCCATTGCTTCAGCGATGCGCTCGCCGATCGAAGCATCGGAGTTGGCGGAGATCGAACCGACCTGGCCGATTTCCTTGGAAGTGGTGCAGGGCTTGGCGATCTTCTTCAGCTCTTCGACGGTGGCTGCAACAGCCTTGTCGATGCCGCGCTTCAGATCCATCGGGTTCATGCCGGCAGCGACGAATTTCATGCCTTCGCGCACGATTGCCTGGGCCAGCACGGTTGCAGTGGTGGTACCGTCGCCGGCGTTGTCGGAGGTCTTGGAAGCGACTTCCTTCACCATCTGCGCGCCCATGTTCATGAGCTTGTCTTTCAGTTCGATCTCTTTCGCGACCGAGACGCCGTCCTTGGTGACGGTCGGGGCGCCGAATGAGCGCTCCAGCACGACGTTGCGGCCTTTCGGGCCGAGGGTGACTTTGACTGCGTTGGCGAGAATGTTCACGCCTTCGACCATCTTGGCACGGGCGGAATCGCCAAATACGACTTCTTTAGCTGCCATGTTCGTAGCTCCTTAATCTGTTCGTTGAATATTCGTATTACTTCTGGACGATTGCCATGATGTCTTCTTCGCGCATCACCAGCAGCTCTTCGCCCTCGACCTTGACGGCCTGGCCGGAGTATTTGCCGAACAACACGAGATCGCCGACCTTGACGTCGAGTGCGCGGACTTTGCCGTCTTCCAGGATCTTGCCGTTGCCGACGGCCAGGATTTTGCCCTGATCCGGTTTTTCGGCCGCAGCCTCCGGGAGAACGATGCCGGACGCAGTTTTGGTTTCCTGGTCGAGGCGCTTGACGATGACGCGATCGTGCAATGGACGAAGGTTCATACAAACTCCTTTAAATTCAACAAGTTATAATTTTTGCGGCAGAACTGCTGCAAAGCGTTCTTCACAGTGCAGTTCAACCGCACGGAAAAGTTGGAGGGTCAAGGGAGAGTTGTTAGCACTCTCCATTGACGAGTGCTAAGTATAGGGGCGGCAATATGTTTTTTCAAGTCGGAAGGATGCAATCTTGTATTGATATATCTGCTGTCGAAATTCTTTTAACTCTGAACTTTTTCCATTTAACTTTGAACTGCCTGCGCTCGACAAAGCCTCCGGCAGAGCCCGGCCCCTCGACACGGCCAAAACGAGGAGCACACCTTAGCAGATTCCCTTCATAGAAACGCATTAAGCCGGTGTGGCCTGATTTGAATCAAATGTAGTGGCAGTGTCCCGAGGGACGCGGGCGGGGCATGACGTGCCAGGTCCTAAGAGTAGCCTCTCCTCATGGGGATTATTTCCGGGAGGTAAGAAAAAAGGAGGCGTTCGTTGGGGTGCCCCTGCGGGACCGTCCGCCTTCGGCCAAGAGCGGTCATACGACCACAGACCTTCGCAGATGCTTCTTCTCATGAAAAGTTGGCTCTGATGAGCAGCTTCGTCACAATCACCATTCGCCCTGCGACGCTGATCGACGCAAAGCAGAAACAATTCAGGACGCGCCGATGACGCGCCCTTTGCGCCCTCCGCCCGCCTTGACCTTCAATTTAGACTCGGCAGCGAGGCGCGGTCGGAGATCAAGCACCTTGATCGAAATCCGTAAGCAACCGCCCATGTCGTCGACGATCTTAGCGGCTTCAGCATAGAGCATGGCCCGCAGCCCGTTGATGTCGAGGGTTTCTCCGGTGTCTGGATGTTCCCAAGTGCGATGATCGTTGGCGACAGTCACGAGAAGACAGCCGGAGCGGCAGCTTTCAGCGGCCATGTATTTGGCGACGAGCTGGTTCTTAATTGTGTCGCGCAGTTCGCGGCCTGACCAGCTCTCACCGATCTTGAGCTCGATCGTGCCTTGCTGACCTGACAATGCCACCCGCAGGCGGATGTCAGTCTCCTTCTCGTCGGCCGTAACTGCCTCCTGATCAACTGTGTAGACTTGATTCGATGCATTCCGCAGTTGCAGCGCGATCTGTTGGCGCATCACCTTCTCATCGCTTATCATGGCCCAGGCAGCACGCGGAGAGACATCCTGGAGAAGCAAATCATCAAGATCGTCAAGTCGGTCGACAAGTACCGCGAACATGTCGTCGCGGGTCGTCGGCGGCGCTTCACCATAGCGGTCTAAAATGACCACCTCGGCCTCAGTGAAGGCGACGCTGTCGGCTTCATCTGCGGCCTTTTCGCGGGCAAGCAAGGCGAGCCGGTCGCGGAAATGGGCGAACAACGGGTCTGCGACCATCTCAAGCTTAACCGCCCAAGCTTCAGTGCCGTTGGCGTCGAGGATCGCGCCCAGCACCGCGTTCCGTCCATCCTGCGCCTCATCGCGGGGTCCTGGCGAATAAGTTCCTTCGTGGGTGATGTCGTCGGAGGGGCGCACATACCGATAGGCTAGCCGGACCAGACGCAGGAGCAGCGCTGGAGTGAAGCCGGGTTTCCGCGGGTCGACGAGCAAATTGCCATGGCGGTCGCTGAACATGATACCGAAGACATTGATGGCGGTACCAGTTGCTGCGGGCTCAAGCGGTGCCAGCAGATGTTCAAGTGCGTCGGTCCCTGCGGCCGGATCGAGGCGCATTAGTGTCGTCAGCCAAACTTGCGTGAATGGTCCATCGTTGGCGACCTTCAGTTGAGCCTCAGCCATGCCGCGGATGTGGCCCCTTGCTTCATCGTCGCCATGCTTGAGAAGAGTTTCGAGCACGCGCCGTAGCCGTCCCACAGCAGCTATCATGTCCTCACCGTCGCGTAGCTTGCCGGTATGGCCATAAAGCCAGGCACGCAGGCGCGGCAGAAATAAATGTATGACCGTGGCTGGGGCATGGCTTACGTCCTGAAGCAAGATGCCGAATGAACCCTGCGCAGCGATCTCATCGAGTTCCGCAGTCAGTTCGGGTCCGAGCGTCCGCTCGACCGCAACCGGATGCTCGCGGGCGAGCGCTTCGAGCCATGCAGGAAAGCCGTTCAACTCGATTGGCGCGTAGCGCGCAGCCAGTTCAGCTTCTTCGACCGAAAGCTTGCGTGCCCAGTCGTGATCCTCGGCCTCAGCGGCGATTGCGGCCAACCCGAGCTGCCAACGAATGAGAAGCGTTCCTCGTTCCTCTTTAGGTCTCTCGTAACGAAGCGTCGGTCGATCGTTGCGCCAGATCGACCGCATGCTTGTGCGTAGCCGGTCGGCTACCTCCTTGCCGAAATAATGCTCGATAAAGCGGCGATTCCAGCCCGACCCGCGGCTTTCGTCGCCAGAGCGTCGCATGGTCTGCCAGAGGCTCCAGGCGGTATTGCCTTCGCGATCGGGACTGAAGGCGGTCTGGGGATGTTCGGCAACTTCACGCCAGAATGCCACCCAGTCCGCATGATTCTTCGCTTCGCGCATTTCGGCGGCCTTGCGTTGCCGATTGGCCCGCGCCTCGAGCTTGGCCTCATCGGGATCGACCTCTCGTGGAGCGAGGTAGCGGTTGATCAGCGCAATCAGTTCTGGCTTATCGGCGACATGCTGCTTAAGAGCCTCAATATAATCGCGCGGATTGCTGGCGTCATCCCAAATGCCGCGCATCGAGGCTACGAGCATCATCGCTCGCTCCGATAGCGGGCGGTCGGGATCGGCCAGAATGCGCCGCACCCAAACACCGTCCTGCGAGTAATTGAGGTTGAGTGGGCCGTGGTACGAAGCCTGGAAAAGTCGCTGCCAGGGATCGCCCTCGGGATGCAGGCTTTCGCTGAACGCATCGTCGGCCCAGAAGATCGCCTCGCGCAGCGACGGCGGCAGCTCGGCAAGTGCCTTGCGCAGGTTCTGCGCGGGTTCATCGCGGGTATGGTCGTCCTGTTGGAGGCGTAGCGCGATCACCGAAGAACGCAGGACCTCGGTATCCGTCTCGCCCGCACGGATTTGTCTTAGGCAGACCGCGGCGAGCGCAGAAAGGAGGTGCGAGCGTTTGCTGACCAGATGGGGCCATTCCTTCTTCCAGACGAGACCCTCGGTAACCAAGTTAGTTAAGCCCGCACGCAGCGCCGCCAGATATCCCGGAGCGAACTCGATTTCAGCAATATTACGCGGCAGTACCCATCCGAGCTCCCCGATCGTGTTCGCCGGTTCCCGAACACGTTTCAAGATCTCGCAGAGTCGATCTGGGGTGATGTGCTTCGGAAACAGCCTGACGACCGCGCCGCGTACAAGCGGATCCGGCCAGAGTGCCGGCGCATCCACAATCGATTGCGTGAGTGCCTCGACTCGCGGATCATCTAGGCGCACTAGCGCAGCAATCGCATCTAGTCGCTCGCCGTGCGTAGCCGCCCTGTTATTCGCAACGGCATAAGCAACATCTGCGCATGCGGGCATCGGTCCCGCGGCAATTAGTTCGAGCAGCAGCTCGCGGGCCTCGTGGTTCTCGATGCCAGCCTGCCACAGATCCAGCACGTGGCTCGCCAAGTCGGGCGAGGCGAAACGATGCACCTGCACCCGCGGAACGTGCATCCCACGCCACCCGCCTTTACCGTGAAACCGGACATAGGACCGCAACGCGTCAACGCGTTGCGGGAGCGGAAGCGATTCCGGATCGGCATGGTCAAGCAGCACTTCTGGCTCGCAGTCGCGTACTTCGGAAAAAATGCTCGGCTGAGACGCCGCAAGCCATGCCGTGATCGGGCGCATTGTCGGCCGGACGACTCTGATCCCCTGCGGGGTATCAGCGAACAGCAGCCGCTTAACGGCCTTGATCGGCATACCCTGACCCAAGCGATTGTCAAGGCGCTGCGCTGCGAGGAATTCGACCACCGAGCGATGATGGAACCGGACTCGACCGTAGCTCGCGAACCCGAACAGGGGGCGCTCGAGTAAGGTTTCACGCTCCTTGGGAGTCCAGTCATGCAGGACTGTCGCAGGGTCGAGCGCGATTCCGGGCTCGCCCCTCCGGTCTGCATCCACGCTGAGCCGGATGGTCAGTTTGCGGGTGAGCAGCGCGGCGAGCGCGAGCCGGCTCGCACCGTCGAACGCCTTGTCGGGTGACAACTGCGCCTGTTCGCGCCGGTCGGTGCGCGGCTTGAGTTTAACGCGGATATTGTGCGTCACCTGCTCACGGTGAGTGCGGATACGGTGATGCTCGCGCCAGTCCGCACAAAGCTCTATAAGGTCTTGCGGGCGGCGTGCGAAATCCTCCGCGTTGCGCGCGTGGATATCTGCAAGCAGTGCGTCGGCATCATCGACGCCCTCGCTTACAGCCATTTCCCGGATTTGCTCGTCGGACAACGGCATCAAGGCGACATTACGCCACACCGGCGCGGCTCCCTGTTCCTCCTGGCTGGAACCCTGTCTCTGGCGGCCCATCGCTATATCGGCAAAGGCGTCGCCGCTCGCAATCAGTTCCACCGGATTGGGCACTGGCAGATGCTGCTGGATAAGCTGCTGATCTACTGCGATCGGACGCGTTGTAATGACGATCCGCACGCGGCCGAGCTGCCCGGAAATGGCCTTGCTCAAACGCTTTAGCGCGGTCTCGAACGAGCCGAGGGTTAGCTTGAGCTCGTCAATCGAATCGAGAAAAAAGGTGGCGACATCGGATTGCGCTGCGAGCCATGCTTCGAGTCTTGTCTCTTCGTCTGCCGACAGTAGCTCCCGCAGATTGTTGGTCGCGAGCTGCGCCAGATCGAGATAGAAGGCAGGCTCGCCTTGGTTCCACAGCGCTTGCTGCTGGGTGCGACATTCGTAGGTTTTTCCGGCACCGGCTTCCGAGATAATCAGAACACGCTGAGATTTAAGCAGTGTGTTCCAATCAAAAGCCCCCGACCAGCCCATCTGGGCCAGCATCGATACCATATCAACGTCCGCGACCTCCTCTTGGGACAGATCGCGGAAAGTGCGCTGAACATTGGGCTTGCGCTCGTTTGATGAATCCATTAGCGACATATAAGGGCGGTACTGAGAGAAAGACTATACCGGTCTTTCTTGCACAATTCTGCCACATGCATTCTACGTCCGAATTGGGTCGAAAGTGCCAAGTTGTCGGCGGGCGCCAAGTCGCCAAAAAGCTGACCTTTGTTTCATCTCATCGCATGGGAGGCGGTTCGATTTTCGCTAACCGACCCGTTGTTTATAATAGTTCGAGATCGGCAATCAATGAGAGAAGAGTGACAATAAACCTCGATCAGAAAATCGATAACATTCCATTTGTGGCGAACTGGCTGGCCCAACAGGCTGGAAAGAAGCCGCAAATGGTCTATGAGTATCCTCTGTATACGGACGCACGCATTCTCGGAGAGGTCAAGGGCCAATGTGGGCCGTATTCCTTTTTAAACCTCGTTAGCGACCACCCAGATCAACGTGTAAGGGCAGGTTTCATTGTACGAATCGCCGTCACCGATATTGGTGATGGCGACCTGCGAAATCGATTAAAGACTGATACTGCCAGATTTCATGGGGGTTCTCTTGTCGATGAAATATCTGCTCTGTCATCTTTAGTGCTTGGTGTGCGGGTTGAAGCTGGCGATTGTTCACGAGAATTTAATCTCAAATCAAATGATCCTTTTGGTCGCCCGCAAGGCTGGGGACGTCGAGTGCCTCCGGTTTTAAATATTGCTGCTAATCAGCCAATAATTCCGAGTGCAAGGACCCAGACAAACCTTGGCGATCTACTTGTTTTGAATAGCGTTACGAGACTGAACCAACAACAGGCCGTGGCATTAATACGCGCTGCTCGACTCTTCAAAGATGCTCTCTGGATCGGAGAGAGTGAACCGGAGCTCGCTTGGCTTATGCTCGTCTCTGCACTTGAAAGTGGAGCGCAATGCTGGTCAAAGGGGGATTATGAACCATGGCAAAAAATGGTGAAGTCGAAGCGTGACCTGTCGAAATTCCTCCTGTGTAGTGGCGGAAGAACGATGTTAAGGAAAGTGTCCTCGTTTCTAGGCGACTCCATTGGTGCAACAAAAAAATTCAGCACCTTTTGCCTTCACTTCTTGCCGTCTGCGCCCGATCACCGTCCAGTCGAAGACTGGTTACGTATCGACTGGTCACAAAAAAACTGGAAAAAGATTTTCAACAAAGTGTACGGCTACCGCTCTAAAGCACTACATGTCGGTATTCCATTTCCGATTCCAATGTGTGAACCTCCTTACATTGCATCTTCAAACGGCATACCCACCGAACGTGGATTGGTGGCTCTTGCCATGCACGGCCATGGAGGTACATGGGCAGCAGATGACGTGCCAATAAATCTCAACCTATTTGTACAAGTGACCCGCAATATCTTGATCAACTGGCTTCGAGAAATGTCCGGTTCGGAGGAAGTAGAAGAAGTAGAGCCATTGCAATAGAACAGAGGAGAGATTGCGATTTGGCTGGCTGCCTGCTGTATCCATACAATGGCTCGAGGAAAGGCGGCTTTGGGTCGATAGCGGCCAGCGGTGTATGTCTGCTTTCGACCGAGGCTGTGTGAAAACATGAGCGCGGCAAGTTTTCAGGGGTCCTCTTACCCTTCCCCAGAGGGAGATCGCCGATTACAGCGCGTTCTGGTGGGTCGATTTTTTTGCCGCCGTCGTTTGCCAGCGTTTTCACACAGCCTCGACCCAAAGCTGCCTGTCAAGCTATCCCTGGAGTTCGCATAGAGGGAAAAGCTTACGGCTCTGCCGCTAGGCCTATGACGCGGATTTTGCTCGCATTCTTTCGATCGCCAAACGTACCGCCGCGATTACCATATCGGGGCGGTCAAACTGAATATAGTGATTGGCATCAGCGACAAATTGATGTTGGCCATTCGATGACCATATCAGGCCTGCAGCCGGCGCGGTACATTTCGGGCTTGTTGGCTGACCTATGGAGGGGAACCAAGACACGTAAGACACACGGCAGGACGCACTCCAATGCATGTACCTTCGCACCCGCTATCGGGCCCCAACGGAGGCCAGGTAGGCTTCGAACTGTTGAATGTCGACTTCCTTTTCAAGGATCTTAAGAAAGTGGATAAGATTCTTGGGATGGAGGAGGCGTTGGCCAGCCGCGACGGAATCAGCAGCCGCTTCCAGCGTGCGATCGACAGACGTGGCCCACTTCTTCCAATAAGCCAGCTTTTCGTACGACATGGTGTCTATGTTCTGTTCCTTGAAAGACTTCAGTTCTTCTTCCAGGTCAATGACTATCAGCTTACGTAGGTCATTCTCAGGGTAAAGTGCGTTTATGCCCGCGATTTCGGCTATCGGCTCTTCGATGATGTAGGGGCGTTTGATAGGTAAGCGTCGTCTGACGGCCGTGGTTGACGCCTAAAGCCGTTTATGCGATCGACG
>CBIHNU010000053.1:0-26126 GCA_966211585.1 uncultured Noviherbaspirillum sp.
TTCTTCGGCAGGTTGCCCGGCATCTTCTTGTTGATGAAGTGGATCACCTGCTCCTTGACCGGCGGCTTGCCATGGGTGGCCGGCGGCGCCTTGGTCTGCTTCTTCGCGAATTTCTTCAATACATCGTTCGCCAGTCGTTGCGCCTTGAAGCCGAGGCCGGTCATTGCCGCGCGCGTCGCGTTGATGGTGGCAGGATCGGTCGCATTCAGGAAAAACATCGCGGTGGCGGTGCCAGGATTGAAAGACTTCTTGTCCATCTTGCGCAGCAGGTTGCGCATGTTCATCGACACATCGCCGAAATCGATATCGACCGGGCACGGCGTCACGCACTTGTGGCACACGGTGCAATGGTCGGCGACATCCTCGAATTCTTCCCAGTGCTTGATCGAGATCCCGCGCCGGGTCTGCTCTTCATACAGGAAAGCCTCGACCAGCAGCGAGGTTGCCAAGATCTTGTTGCGCGGCGAGTACAACAGGTTCGCGCGCGGCACGTGTGTCGCGCATACCGGCTTGCACTTGCCGCAGCGCAGGCAATCCTTGACGCTGTTGGCGATCGCGCCGATATCGCTCTGCTGCATGATCAGCGACTCGTGGCCCATCAGGCCGAACGACGGCGTGTACGCATTGCGCAGGTCGGCGCTCAAGTCAGGCAGGTTCAGCAGCTTGCCCTTGTTGAAGCGCCCTTCCGGGTCGACGCGCTGCTTGTATGCGCGGAAATCGCCGATCTCGTCTTCGGTCAGGAATTCCAGCTTGGTGATGCCGATGCCGTGTTCGCCCGAGATCACGCCGTTCAGCGAGCGCGCCAGCGCCATGATGCGCACCACCGCGCCGTGCGCGACCTGCAGCATCGCGTAGTTGTCGGAGTTGACCGGAATGTTGGTATGCACGTTGCCGTCGCCGGCATGCATATGCAGCGCAACGAATACGCGGCTGCGCAGCACCTGCTTGTGCAGCGCGCTGCATTCGTCGAGGATCAGCTTGAATGCGGCACCGTTGAAGATCTGGCGCAGCTGCGCACGTACTTCGGCCTTCCACGAAACGCGGATCGTGCGGTCCTGCACCACGTGGAATACGGTGGCATCGGGCTGACGCGACAGCCGCTCGTCGATCCAGGTCATCGACATTTGCAACGCGGCCAGTTCGTCGTGCGCATCGCGCAGCGGCTTGTCCAGGTTCGACAGCAGATAGGACCAGCGCGCCTGTGTCAGCGCCAGTAATTGTTCCGCCTGCGCGACGCGATCGCCAAGCAACTCTTCCGGAGGAATATCGTTGGCGTCGGCATCGTCGCTCTTGCCGAGCGGCAGATGGCCGGCTGCGAACCATGCGCGCAATTCGTCCAGCAGTTGCAGCTTGTTCTGGATCGACAGCTCGATGTTGATGCGCTCGATGCCGTCGGTGTACTCGCCCATCCGGTCGAGCGGGATCACGACGTCTTCGTTGATCTTGAACGCATTGGTGTGCTTCGAGATGGCTGCAGTGCGCGCGCGGTCGAGCCAGAATTTCTTGCGTGTTTCCGGGCTGACCGCGACGAAGCCTTCGCCGACACGGGTATTGGCGATGCGGACCACCTCGGACGCTGCGCGGGCAACCGCTTCTTCATCGTCGCCGACGATGTCGCCGAACAGAGCCATCTTCGGCAGCACACCGCGCTTCGATTTGGTCGCATAGCCGACCGCACGCAGATAACGTTCGTCAAGATGTTCGAGGCCGGCGAGGATCGCACCGCCCTTTTTCGTCTCCGCATCGAGATAATCCTTGATCTCGACGATCGACGGAATTGCATCGCGCGCCTGGCCGAAGAATTCGAGGCAGACGGTGCGCGTATGTTTCGGCATCTTGTGCAGAATCCAGCGCGCCGACGTGATCAGTCCGTCGCAGCCTTCCTTCTGCACGCCGGGCAGGCCGGCGAGGAATTTATCGGTGACATCCTTGCCCAGTCCTTCCTTGCGGAAGCGGCGGCCTTCGATTTCCAGGATTTCGGTCTTGAACGGCGCGTTGACTCGGCCCTTGTCGGACGGATGCGTCCATTCGAGCTTGAATTTGGCAACCGGCGCATCGTGGATCTTGCCGAGATTGTGCTCGAGGCGCGTGACTTCCAGCCAATCGCCGTTCGGGTCGACCATGCGCCAGCTTGCCAAGTTGTCGAGCGCAGTGCCCCACAGCACGGCTTTCTTGCCGCCGGCATTCATCGCGATATTGCCGCCGATGCACGATGCTTCCGCCGAGGTCGGGTCGACCGCGAACACGAAGCCGGCCTTTTCCGCGGCATCGGATACGCGTTTGGTCACCACGCCTGCGCCCGAGTAAATCGTTGCATACGGCCGGTCGACGCCCGGCAGCGCGCTCATTTCGACTGTGCCGAGCTGTTCCAGCTTTTCGGTATTGATGACGGCCGACAGCGGCGTCAGCGGAATCGCGCCGCCGGTATAGCCGGTGCCGCCGCCGCGCGGAATGATGGTCAGGCCGAGTTCGATGCAGGCTTTCACCAGGCCGGCCATCTCGTCCTCGCTGTCCGGCGTCAGCACCACGAACGGATATTCGACGCGCCAGTCGGTCGCGTCGGTCACATGAGAGACGCGCGACAGGCCGTCGAACTTGATGTTGTCCTTCGCGGTATAACGTCCGAGCACCTTGACTGCGCGCTTGCGCAAATCGTAAGTCTTGCGGAATTCCTCGCCGAAATCAGCCACCGCCTTGCGTGCCGCTTTCACCAGCAATTCGACATTGGCACTGCGATGCTTCGCGTGGGCGTCGCCGACATCGGCCAGGTCGGTGGTGAGCCGGCGCTTCTCGACCTCGGACAGACGATGGTTGAGCGCATCGATCAGATCCTGGCGCCGCTTCGGATTGTCGAGCATGTCATCCTGCAGATACGGATTGCGCCGCACCACCCAGATATCACCCAGCACTTCATAAAGCATGCGCGCGGAACGGCCGGTCTGGCGTTCGCCGCGCAGTTCGTCCAGGATCGGCCAGGCTGCTTCGCCGAGCAGCCGGATCACGATTTCGCGATCGGAAAACGAGGTGTAGTTGTAGGGGATTTCACGCAAGCGCGTGGGTGCTGTGCCGCTCGGGGCATCGGAAAGCAAAGCCTGGATTTGTGCGGGGGCGTTCATCGATGGTTTAGGACTGACCCTTAAAGGCGCATTTTAGCTTATTGCAATGCACCAGTAGGCAACAGCCTTACTTTTCATGCGGCTTAAGATCCAGGCCGAAATCAGCCTATGAGAGCCACTGCGCTACCTGGCGCCAGAAGCCGTCCGGCACTTCCAGCAGCAACCAGGTAACCACTGCGTAGCGCAGGCACTTGCCGACAGCCATATAAAAAACACAAGACCAGAACGGCAGTTTGAGCCAGCCGCCGAGCGTGCAGATCGGGTCGCCGATTCCCGGCAGCCACGCCAGCAGCATGGTTTTGGCGCCGTAACGCTGCAGCCACCCGAACCAGCGCGTCGAACGCTCCCTGGCAAACGCCTGTTGGGCCGCGTATCCCATCCAGTAACCAAGCGCGCCGCCGAGCGTATTGCCGACTGTCGCAATCAGCAGCGCCGGCCAGAACAGCGCGGCATTTGTCTTGATTACGGCGAACAGCGCCGGTTCCGAACCCAACGGCAGCAAGGTGGCCGCGACAAAGCTGACAATAAAGACAGCGCTCAAGCCGGCGTTCGGCACCGCCAATACGTTCAGCAGCCAGTGAATTGCGGATTCGATCATCGATTGCAGGGTAAATGCCGGGTTGCGCCGGCAGTGCGAGGCGGACGGATAACGGCATATGGCTCGGGGTCGTCCATTATAATGATCAGTTATCTCGCGTGCGCCCGATTGCATACGCGTTTTCGATACGAGCCTATGACGACCGACTACCTCAAGAAAATCCTGACTGCCCGCGTCTACGATGTCGCGATTGAATCCCCGCTCGAACTGGCGCCTACGCTGTCGCAACGGCTGGATAACAACATTTACCTGAAGCGTGAGGACATCCAGAGCGTATTCAGCTTCAAGCTGCGCGGCGCATACAACAAGATGGCGCATTTGACGGCGGCGCAACTGAAGCGCGGCGTGATCTGCGCTTCGGCCGGCAATCATGCACAGGGGGTGGCGTTGTCCGCGGCACGGCTGGGCTGCCGCGCGGTGGTTGTGATGCCGACCACCACACCGCCGGTCAAGATCGAGGCAGTCAAGGCGCGCGGCGGCGAAGTCGTGCTGTTCGGCGATTCCTATACCGACGCATACAACCACGCGCTGACGCTGGAGAAAAAACAGAAGCTGACCTTCGTGCATCCGTTCGACGATCCCGACGTGATCGCCGGCCAGGGCACGATAGGCATGGAAATCCTGCGCCAGCATACCGGCCCGATTCACGCGGTATTCGCCGCGATCGGCGGCGGCGGCCTGATCTCCGGCGTGGCCGCGTACATCAAGGCGGTGCGGCCCGAGATCAGGGTGATCGGCGTGCAGACCACCGACTCGGATGCGATGGCGCGCAGCCTGAAGGCCGGGCGCCGTGTCACGCTGCAGGATGTCGGCCTGTTCTGCGACGGCACCGCGGTCAAGCTGGTCGGCGAGGAAACCTTCCGCCTCGCGAAGCAATATGTGGACGAGATCATCGTCGTCGATACCGACGCGGTATGCGCGGCGATCAAGGATGTATTCCAGGACACACGCAGCATTCTCGAACCGTCCGGCGCGATGGCGATTGCCGGCGCGAAGGAGTATATCGAACGCGCGAAAGCGGCAAAGAAACCGCTGAAGGGCGAAACCCTGGTCTCGATCGCCTGCGGCGCCAACATGAATTTCGACCGCCTGCGTTTCGTCACCGAGCGTGCCGAGGTCGGCGAAGCGCGCGAGGCGGTGTTCGCGGTGACGATCCCCGAAGAGCGCGGCAGCTTCAAGCGCTTCTGCGAACTGATCGGCCCGCGCAACGTGACCGAGTTCAACTACCGGATCAGCGACGAAAAAATCGCCCATGTCTTCGTCGGCATCCAGATTTCGAATCGCGACGAACCGGACCGGATCACGAAGCATTTCGAGAAGCACGGCTTCCGTACGCTAGACCTGACCCACGACGAGCTGGCCAAGCTGCACATCCGCCATCTGGTCGGCGGCAAGAGCGCGCTCGCGCAGGACGAGCTGCTGTATCGCTTTGAATTCCCGGAGCGGCCGGGCGCGTTGATGCGCTTCCTCGACAGCATGGCGCCGAACTGGAACATCAGCCTGTTCCATTACCGTAACCAGGGCGGCGACGTCGGCCGCATCCTGGTCGGCCTGCAGGTGCCGAAGAAGGAAATGAAATCCTTCCGCGAATTCCTCGCGACGCTCGGTTATCGTCATTGGGACGAAAGCGAGAATCCGGTATACAAGCTGTTCCTGTAACCGGCATTTCAAATGAAGATTTCTACGATCGCGGCATCGATTTCAACCCGTTCAAGCTAAACGCATAGGCGCTCAGGATACAGAGGGTTTCCGAACCCGTCGGCCGGCAAATTGTCATAGAAATCACCAGCTTCATTGCCGTTCATTCATTCTGATTTTTCGTGGCATATCCGCCACCTCGCATCATGACCACATCCAATCTGCCAGAGTCTTCTCCGCTCGGCAAACCCGTTGCGTACCAGGCCGAATACATGCCGTCGTTGCTGTTTCCAATCGCGCGCCGGCAAAAGCGCGAAGAAATCGGCGTCGTCGGCACGCTGCCTTTTTTCGGTGTCGACATCTGGAACGCCTATGAAGTCTCGTGGCTGAATCTGCGCGGCAAGCCGCAGATTGCAATCGCCACCTTCACGGTGCCGGCAGATTCTCCGAACATCATCGAATCGAAATCATTCAAACTGTATCTGAATTCGTTCAACCAGACCAGGCTGGCAAGCACCGACGCTTTGCTGGAACTTTTGCGCGCCGACCTGGCGAATGGCTTCGGCACTCCTGTCCAGATCAAGCTGACGACGCCGGATACGTTTTCAAGCCTGAGGATGGGCGAACTGGAGGGTTTGCTGCTCGATCGCCTCGATATCGAGGTTACCGACTACTCGCCCAACCCGGCATTGCTGAAAGCGAATCATGACGAAGCGGTCGTTGAGGAAACCTTCGTTTCTCACTTGCTGAAATCGAACTGCTTGGTCACCGGGCAACCGGATTGGGGCAGCGTGCAGATCCGTTATGTCGGCGCACAAATCGATCAGGAGAGACTGTTGCAATACCTGATCGGATTTCGTAACCACAACGAGTTTCATGAACAATGCGTGGAACGGATCTTCATGGATATCCTGCGCCAGTGCCATCCGCAGAAACTTGCGGTCTATGCGCGCTATACGCGACGGGGCGGGCTCGACATCAATCCGTGGCGCAGCAACTTCACTACCGGCCAGCGCCCGTCCAATTTGCGCAACGCCCGGCAATAAAGACGAATATCCATGGCTGCATATTTGCGCGGAATTTTTATTCCATCGGGAAACTTTTATCCCCCGCGCACTACTAATCAAGGCGTGAACCGCCCGCCGGAATGCCAGTGCCGGGAGCGAGTTCGGTGCGATGATGGTTTCCGGTAGTTTCCTTGCAACCGGTTCCTGCTCCCAGTCAATGACGAAAGCGACGCGTCATCTTATGCTCCCGCATTGCAGATCCTTCAAAGAGGCCTATAATGCGACTCGAAAGTTTGCTTTGTGCGGCGCACCATAATTTTGCAACATGACCAATCTCGCGAAAATCCTGTCGGCCAACAACGTTGTGCTCGACCTAGAAGTCTCCAGCAAGAAGCGCGCTTTCGAGCAGGCCGGACTGATTTTTGAAAACAACTGCGGCATTGCCCGTTCGATGGTTTCGGACAATCTGTTCGCCCGTGAACGCCTGGGTTCGACCGGACTCGGTCACGGCGTTGCAGTGCCCCATGGCCGCATCAAGGGATTGAAAGCGCCGCTGGCCGCGTTCGTACGCCTGAAGGAAGCCATTCCTTTCGAATCGCCGGACGGGCAGCCGGTGAACCTGCTGGTGTTTCTGCTGATTCCCGACCAAGTCACGCAACAGCATCTCGAAATTCTGTCGGAAATCGCAGAAATGTTTTCCGATGAGAGTTTTCGCAACACGCTCGCCACCGATGCGGACCCGACCTCGGTGCATACCCGCATCGTCGCGTGGCAACCGAGCGTGCATGCCTGACTGAGCGCAAAGCGCCGCCATGCCTGCCTCCACCCATCTCACCATCCAGCAGCTTTACGACGACACGCGCGAAGCGTTGCAACTTGGATGGTTTGCCGGTTTTCCGGGTGGGGAGCGCCGTATTTCGGGCGACGCAACTTCAGCCGCCGACCAGGTCGGCCACCTGAACCTGATCCATCCCGGACGCCTGCAAGTCTTCGGTCATCAGGAAATTCTGTACTACAACCGCTTGTCGCCCGCCTCGCGCAAATATCAGACCGAAGAACTGGTCGCCGGCGAACCGCCCGCCTTCATCATTGCGCAGGGGCTGGAAACGCCGCCCTACATCCTCGCGATCTGCGACGAAAAAAACATTCCGCTGTTCTCGACGCCGCTGCCAGCAGCGCAGGTGATCGACTACCTGCGCGTCTACCTGTCGAAGGAGTTGGCGCAGCGCATCACGATGCACGGCGTGTTCATGGACGTGCTCGGTGTCGGCGTGCTGATCACAGGAGAATCGGGACTCGGCAAGAGCGAGCTGGGGCTGGAACTGATTTCGCGCAATCATGGCCTGGTTGCCGACGATGCGGTCGAGTTTTCCCGCATCGCTCCCAACATGATCGAAGGGCGCTGCCCGCCGCTGCTGCAGAACCTGCTGGAAGTGCGCGGCCTCGGCCTGCTCGATATCAAGACCATCTTCGGCGAGACCGCGGTGCGGCGCAAGATGCGGCTGAAGCTGATCGTGCATCTGGTCCGCCGCAGCACGCTGGAAGAAAATTACGAACGGCTACCGCTGCATTCGCAAACGGAGGAAGTGCTGGGACTGGCGATACGCAAGGTCGTGATCCCGGTCGAAGCAGGACGCAACCTCGCGGTGCTGCTCGAAGCCGCGGTGCGCAATACCATCCTGCAATTGCGCGGCATCGATACGCTCAAGGAATTCATGGAGCGGCAGCAAAAGGCGATGGACAACGAATAGACGGTCCGCGCATGAACAGCCTCCGCGAAGGCTGCGATCCGGTAGCGCTTGCGGTATCATCCGCACATGCGCATCATTCTCCTCACCGGCATCTCGGGCTCCGGCAAATCGGTCGGGCTGAATGCACTCGAAGACGCGGGTTATTTCTGTGTCGACAATCTACCGCCTACGCTGTTGAAGCAACTGGTCGCCACCCGCAACGAGGAAGAAGGCGCGCAGCCGCTGGCAGTTGCGATGGATGCGCGCAGCGCCGATTCACTGACGGGCTTGAATACAGATATCCAGCAATTGAGGGAAGACGGACATGACGTCAAGGTCCTGTTCCTCACCGCCAAGACCGAATCGCTGATCGCGCGCTTTTCCGAGACCCGCCGCAGCCATCCCTTGTCGCACCGCAAGCGTCCGGACCTGGCATCCGCAGCCCAGCCGACACTCACCGAATGCATCCTGAAAGAGCGGGAAATGCTTTCCGCAATTGAAGGGCTCGGCCATGTGATCGACACGTCCGGCCTCTCGGCAAACAAGCTGCGCGGCTGGATCAAGGACCTGGTGGAAACGGAACGTGCGCCGCTGACACTGTTGTTCGAATCGTTTGCTTTCAAGTTCGGTGTTCCGCTGGACGCGGATCTGGTATTCGACGTGCGGGTTTTGCCGAATCCCTACTACGACATCGCGCTGCGCCCCTATACCGGCCGCGATGAACCGGTGATCGCCTTTCTCGACGCTCAGGCGCATGTCGCCGAATTGCTGGCCGACATACGCACTTTTGTAGAGAAATGGCTACCGGCATTCAAGAACGATAACCGCAGTTACCTGACAGTGGCGATCGGCTGCACAGGCGGCCAGCATCGATCCGTGTACATGGTGGAACAACTTGCCCGGTACTTCGGCACCAATGAGCATGTGCTGCTGCGACATCGCGAGCTGGCTTGACGGGCAGGATGCGCGCCGCTCGCACCAGAGATTTTCCTTTCCTCTTCTGACATCGACCATGCCGCAAAACGATACCTGGGTGCCGCTGTTTCCGCTGAAAACCGTATTGTTTCCGGGCGGGATACTGCCGTTGAAGGTATTCGAGACACGCTACATCGATATGGTCCGCGAATGCATGAAGCGCGAAGCGCCATTCGGCGTCGTGCTGATCAAATCGGGACAGGAAGTCGGCGCGCCCGCCGACCCGGAAGCCGTCGGCTGCTTCGCACATATTTCACAGTGGGACATGCCGAACCTCGGTGTGATGATGCTGCGCACCGAGGGTGGAAAACGCTTTCGCATTCTCGAAACCCGGGTGCTGGCCGATAATCGACTGGAGGCGCGTGTGGAGATGATCGAGGCTGACAACGAAATCCCCGTCAGTACTATGCATGTCGACTGCGCGAAGACGCTGAAGATCGTGATCAACGATCTCGAAGCCAAGGGAGAAGCCGAACCGGGTGCCGGGTTCGCGCGTCCGATCCGGCTCGACAGCGCCGGCTGGGTGGCCAATCGCTGGTGCGAAATCCTGCCGATCCCGTTGAAGGCACGCCAGAGACTGATGGAACTCGACGACCCGCAAAGCCGGCTGACGATCGTCCATCAGTATTTGCAGCAGCATCAAATCATCTAGGCTGTCGTAGGGCGGATTCAGGCTTCACCGCTTTTCCGTTACACCGAAAAACATACCAAACTGTTATTGGCATGCGACTCCGGGCATCCGCCTGAGCATGCTTTCTTGCGCCAGTTTGTCAACGCGCAATATCAACCACAAGTATTCATACGATAAATACGGAAGCCGGCTCGGTTTTCGGCATTTCCCTATCCGGCAATTGGCACGGTTGACAACATTTTGAGCGCTGACTTTCGTATGTTAATGAATGATGCACGCGACGCCTTGCGCCCGGAATCGATCGACCGGCGCAAATCAACGCAGTCGGCCCGCATGCCGCCGCTTTCTCCGATCAGCCTGATCTCACTGCTATACGCGTCCAGCCTATATATTTTTTATCAACAAGGCTTTATCAGCGGCCTCACCTTCGTCGGCGTCGCCTTGGCTGTACTGAGCTGCGTAATGCTTTTCTACGGCGCGTTCAGGTTCGGATTCAATAACAGCCTCTCCGATCCCAGCATGATGCTGCCGCAGATCGTCGCCGCACTGCTGATCATGCTAATCGTCGCCTACCTGGAACGCACCACCCAGATCGCGCTGGTGCCGTTCATCCTGATCGCGTTTTCGTTCGGTATCTTCCGCTTGTCGACCGCAACGCTCGTGCTGCTGTCGATCGGCTGCGTGTGCGCGTACTTCGCCATCATCATTTTGCGCGGCCATCACGACGGCTACGCAATGAATTTTCGTGCCGATCTGATGCAGTGGTTCGTGCTTGCGCTGACGCTGCCGGGCATGATCCTGGTTGGAAAACAGATACAAAACCTGCGGCAGCTGTTGAGAGTGACGCACCATCAACTCAAACATTATGAAGAAAAGTCGATCCGCGACGAACTGACCGGCCTCTACAACCGGCGCCAGTTGCAGACCGAACTGGATCAGGCGAAGCTGCAGGCGGACGCGGTCGGCGTACCCTTTTCGATCTGCCTGATCGATATCGACCACTTCAAGGAAATCAACGACAGCAACGGCCATCTGGCAGGCGACACCATCCTGCGGGAATTCGCTGAAGTCGCGCATGACAGCATTCGCGACAGCGACATCCTGGGACGCTACGGCGGAGACGAGTTTCTGCAAATCCTGCCGAATACGGCCGTGAAAGGCGCCGTCATGCATGCGGAGCGGCTGCGCGTCTACGCGCACTTCCTGGATTTCCAGAAAGTCCTCGCGCAAAAGCACATTTCGCTGTCGATCGGCGTAGCCCAATATCGCAACGGCGAGAAAATTATCGACCTGATTTCACGTGCGGATGCCGCTCTGTATCAAGCGAAACAGCTCGGGCGTAACCGGGTGGAATGGATCGACGCTTAGGCGCATTTTATTCCTGAGCGATCCTTGATCAGGCTTCGACGGACAACAGATCCGCTTCGCCGAACAATGCGATCAGCAGTTTCTTCACCGGTGCCGGCAATGCGGCACTCGCCAGCTTGTCATTCGAAAGCCAGACATGGGTTCTCTCGCCGGCGAGATCGAGACGACGCACCAGTCGCACCCGATACGGCACCACATGCAGTTTGAAGTGGGTAAAGCCATGCGAAAACGGCTGCAGTCGCTCGCATGAAGCAAGCACACCGAACGGCGCAACCGTCTGCTCGACAATTGCATCGAATTCATGCCTCGTGCCGCTAGTCGCACCGATAGTCGAGCAGTTCAAGTCATCCACTTCGGGCAACGACAGCAACCCGCCCCAGATGCCGCTGGCGGGACGCTGTTCGAGCAACACATGACCACCATCGGTAATGACCAGCATCGCGGTATGCTTTTCGGGAATCTTTTTTTTCGGCTTGCGCATCGGCAGCTGATGCACGCGTCCGCTTGCCAGTGCCACGCAGCGTTGTGCCAGCGGACAAACGGTACAGGACGGTTTGCTGCGTGTGCATAAGGTGGCGCCCATATCCATCAATCCCTGGGTATAGGCTTCGATCCCGCGTTCCGGCAGCAACGCAACCGCACGCCGCCACAAATCATCCTCAATCGCTTTTGAACCCGGGAATCCGTCGATGCCGAATACCCGGCAAAACACCCGCTTGACATTGCCGTCGAGGATAGCGGCACGAGCGCCATAGGCGAACGCGGCGATCGCCGCAGCTGTCGAGCGGCCGATGCCGGGCAATTGCGCGAGCAAGGCCGGATCGGACGGAAACACGCCGCCGTATTCGGCAACCACCTGTTGCACGCAGCGATGCAGATTGCGCGCACGCGAGTAATAACCAAGGCCGCTCCAATGTTCCATGACTTCTTCGGAAGCGGCAGCAGCCAGCGACGACACGTCGGGGAAACGGATCAGGAAGCGCTGATAATAAGGAATGACTGCAGCAACCTGGGTTTGCTGCAGCATGATTTCCGACAGCCAGATGCGATAGGCATCACGTGTCTTTTGCCAAGGAAGCGCATGGCGGCCGTGCTGTTTTTGCCAGTGGATGACTGCATCGGAAAAACCGGGATCGGAAAAATCTTGCAGGGCGGCCGTCCCGGCGGCCGCCTCATCTGACAGTCGTTTCATCGTAACGTCGGCGCTAGGCCGCGGCTCTCAGCATTGCAAGATCGGCGGTAATCGCATTCTTCAGTTCGGCTTCCAGCTGCAGCAGCATTTTCTTTTGCTCTTCGAGATCGGCCTGCATTTTTTCGAGCGCCTCGACCTTCTCTTCCAAGCTGTCGGTCGCCACGTGAATTCTTTCGATCGACTGCCTGCGCTTCTTCAGTTGCGCCTTGTGTTCCCATATTTGCGCTTCCAGCGGCGCCATCACCACCTTCAGCCAAGCTTCGACGTCGCGGTTGGCCTGCAGAAAACTCTGCTTTACGCGTGAGGCGATCGAATCGAAGAATTTCGTCATCAACACCACTTGCGGCGTGGTCATGATTGCGGCAGTGCCAAACTGCTTGTGATAGACGCCTTCGATCATTTCGATCTCTTTGCGGTATTTGTCGAGGGAGAAAGGCATCGGCGTCGACAATGCCAGGCCATGTTCGGTCGAGAATTTTCGGTACATCACGGTCATCATCGCGGAAATCTCTTCCGTCTTCCGCCCCGAAAGCATCAGGTTGTTTTGGATTTGCGCGAAGAAATTCTTCACTGCCTGCCGCAAGCCGGACGAGAACCGGCTCTTCTCCATAGCATCGCGCGTATTGCGAATGTCTTCCTTCAGGATATCCATCCCGAGACTGGTAAACACCTCGGTCGACAGGCGCGTGAACACCGCGCGCGTACCTTGCAGTTTCAGCAGGCTGCCGTCGAACTCCTTTTTCTCCAGCTCGACGCGCTTCATCATGTGCTCGACGATATTCTGGTTCTTGCCGCGCAGGCTGCGCAGTTCCACCAGTTGCTCGACCACGTTGCGCAGCCGTGCCGCCAGCAAGGCCTGCTTGGATGCGGCGAGTTCGCTCATTTCGAAGTTCAGCTGACCACGAATGATTTCCTGCTTGCTCGGGATCAGTTCGCCGGACAGCGCATTTTCCAGTGCCGGCAAGCGGCTCTTCGCAAGCAGCTCGGCATCGCGATTGACCTTGCCGACCAATCCCTTTTGTGCGGAAATCGGAAACACCTGATCTTGTGACAGATTCAGCGTCTGCGCGACACTGGCAACCTGACTGCTGATCTGCCGCTCGATTTCTTCGGGTGTGCGCAACTCGTCCCACATGCTGTCAATCTTGTTCAGTACCACCATGCGCCCGGGTCCGGCATCGATGTGATTGCGCCACACGTCGATGTCGCTCTTGGTGACACCGGTATCGGCGGCGAGGATGAACAGCACCGCATGCGCATTCGGAATCAGGTTCAGCGTCAATTCCGGCTCGGTGCCGATTGCGTTCAGGCCCGGCGTATCGATGATGACAAGACCTTGCTTCAGCAACGGGTGCGGAAAGTTCACGATCGCATGTCGCCATTGCGAAATCTCGACCAGCCCGTCCGGGCCGACCGACATTGCGGCATCTTCGTCGGTCTCGTCGTACAAGCCGTAGAGCTTCGCCTCCTCGATCGGCACGCGCTTGGTCAGGCTGACCTGTTTGAACGCTTCGAGCATGCCTTCGCCGGATGAGATATCGAGCGGCAATACCGTCCAGACCTGACTCTGTTCCTTGAAGTCGCTGGTGGATTGCGCTTCGGCGCGGGTTTCGATCGGCAGCAGCCGGATCGACGGCGGAAAGGTCTCGTCGTACAGCAGCTCGGTCGGACACATCGTCGTGCGTCCCGCCGCCGACGGCAGCACGCGCTGTCCGTAGTCGGCAAAAAAGATCGCGTTGATCAGTTCCGATTTACCGCGCGAAAATTCGGCGACAAATGCGATCGACAATTTATCGTCCGCCAGGCGCGTTCGTATCCGGGAGAAACGTTGATCACTTGCCGCATCGGCAAGATCCGCTGCACCGATCCATGCCCGATAGCGCTCCAGCGCAGTCACAACCCCGCTGCGCCAGTTGCTGTATTCCTGAAACTTCTGGACCAGATTGCTCACGTTATCCCCAGTTGTGCTTTCCCATACCCACGAATCTAGCATCCATGCTCATTTTTGACAATTTACGCAATAAAACGTGGAGCGCTGGCCCTGCTTGATCTGACGCACCGTCGCACTGCAAACCCGACATGGCTGACCGGGGCGGTCATAAACAAAATAGGTCTGCTGAAAATATCCGGACTGTCCATTCACGCCGACAAAATCGCGCAGCGTACTGCCGCCCTGCTCGATCGCTGCCGCCAGGGTTTCACGAATCGCCTGCACGAGCTTTTCATAACGCACAAGGCCGATGCGGTGCGCCGGCGTCTTCGGATTGATGCGGGCCTTGAACAGGCTCTCGGACGCATAAATATTTCCGACCCCAACCACAATGTCGCCTGACAGCAGCACTTGCTTGATCGACATGCTGCGCTTGCGGGTTTGCTGATACAGCAGTTGCGCGGAAAACCGATCTTCCAGCGGCTCCACGCCCAGGCCACGCAACAGCAAATGTTCTTCGATGGCGCCGTCTTCGTGCGCGTGCCACAGCACGGCGCCAAAGCGGCGGGGATCGGTCATGCGCAGCAACTTCCCGCCGACAACGAGGTCGACATGATCATGCTTTTGCGGCGGCGTGGCCGGCGGCAAGATACGCAGATGGCCGGACATGCCGAGATGCACGATCAGCGTGCCGTGGTCGAAATCGATCAGCAGGTATTTGCCGCGGCGACGCGTCGTGCGTATCGTTCGCCCGTTCAGGTTCTCTGGCAGATCGGCCGGGAATGGCCAGCGCAAGCCGGTGTGGCGCAATACAACCGCGGTCACTCTTTGACCGTCAAGATAAGGAGCGACACCACGTCGGGTGACTTCCACTTCAGGCAATTCGGGCATGGGACAAAGCGTTTATTTGCATAAGCACAAGTTGAAAACGGAGAACGCGTGATATGACTGGCACAGGTACGCGACATTGAGGCCTGACGATTGATGACATCTGTAAAATACGCTCCGGCCAGTCTTACCACCACGCATAGTCGTGTGGTTGAGCGTAGAATTAAAACCCGCTTGATTTGTCAGGATCATCCCTTGAAAAACACTCTTCTCATTGTAACTCTGTCGATCGGGTTGTCGGCCTGCACAACCTTGCAGTCGCATACCACACCGCAAGCGGCGGCTCCTGCAGCACAGCCGCAACTGGCGCAGAACCAGCCCGTGGTTCGCAAGACAAGTACAAGCCCGGCTGAGTCGAGAATTGAAGATCCGTTGCCTGAAGTCGAGCTGACCGAAGATCTGCTTTACAAACTGCTCGCCGCCGAAATCGCTTATCAACAGGGCGACTGGCAGACCGGTTACGTCACGACACTCAGCGTTGCGCAGCAGACGCGCGATCCGCGACTGGCCCGCCGTGCGGCAGAAATGGCACTGGCCGCCAAGCAGGCGGATGAAGCGCTGAGTGCGGTTCGTTTGTGGCACAGCCTGGCACCGCATTCCGAAGAAGCGATCCAGTATTACCTGAGTTTCCTGGTCTTGGGCGACAAGCTGGATGAAGCCAAGCCGTTGCTGCAGCAACGCCTGGCGGAAGCACGTCCGCCGACGCGCAGTGTACTGATCTTTCAGATCCAGCGGCTGCTGTCTCGCGCCAAGGACAAAGACGCTGCATTTGCAGTGCTGGAAGAATTGCTGGCACCCTACCTCAACCTGCCCGAATCACATATCGCCCTGGCGCAGAGTGCATTCGCGCACGGTGACAACGAGCGCGCACAAAACGAAGCGCATATCGCGCTCAAGGCCAAGCCCGATTCGGAACTCGCGGCACTGACGCTGGCGCAAGTCATGCAGGACAAGACCGAAGCTGCCCGATCGCTCGACGACTTCGTGCACCGTTATCCGGACGCGCGCAATGTACGGATCGCTTATGCGCGGGTGCTCGTCGAGAAGAAGCAATATGCGAAAGCGCGCAGCGAATTTGAAACCTTGCTCAAGGAGCAGCCGCAAGACCTGACGAGCCTGTACGCACTCGGTGTGCTCAGCCTGCAGACGAATGATCTTCAAGCCGCCGAAAACTATCTGACCACTTACCTGAAGGTACTGGCTGCCAATCCGGACGAAGAGCGCGATTCGACACAAGCGCTGCTGTTGCTTGCGCAGATCGCGGAAGACCGCAAGGACAGCGACGCGGAGCTTAAATGGCTCGGACAGGTCGAACCCGGTGAAGCGTACCTGGGCGCACAGACGAGACGCGCGCAAATCATCGCGAAACGCGGCGATATCGAAGGCGCGCGCAGGCTGCTGCATGAACTCAATGCGACAGGAGAACTGGAACAGGTGCAAATCGTGATCGCGGAAGGCCAGATACTGCGCGACGCAAATCGCCTGCCGGATGCGATGTCCGTATTTCAGGCCGGCCTCAAGCGTTTTCCCGATAACACCGACCTGTTGTACGACTATGCGATGACCGCGGAAAAAAGCGATCAGCTCGACGTGATGGAAAAGGCACTGCGCAAGGTCATCGAACTCGCGCCAAATAACCAGCAGGCATATAACGCGCTCGGCTATTCGCTGGCAGAACGCAATATGCGGCTGCAGGAAGCGTATGCATTGATCGACAAGGCGCTTATGCTGGCGCCGGAAGATCCATTCATCATCGACAGCATGGGTTGGGTTCAATTCCGGATGGGCAAGTTCAAGGAGGCGGAGACTCTGTTGCGCCGCGCCTATTCGCTGCGCCCCGACGCGGAAATCGCAGTCCATCTCGGCGAGGTATTGTGGGTCAGAGGCGAGAAGGACGACGCGCAAAAGTTCTGGCGCGATGCGCAGACCAAGGATCCGCAAAACGATACGCTTAAGAGTACCTTGGCAAGACTGAACGTGCGCTTATGACCGGTCGCATCCAATCGCGCGCCGCGCTGGCGGCGCTCGTGTTGCTGCTGGCCGGATGCGCCGGCCTGACGCCCCGGCCGGCCGAGACACCGCAGGCCGAACAAGCGATGCGTTCGCGTTCGTTCCAGGATGCCATCGATCTCACGGGCAGGCTCTCGGTACGCTACCAAAGCGCCTACAAGGATGAAGCGCTGCATGGCAGCTTCACCTGGGCGCAGCAGCCGGCACAAACGACTGTCACGCTGATGTCGCCACTGGGCCAGACGCTTGCCGTGATCGACCTGACGCCCGACGGCGCCACACTGACGCAAGCCGGCCAGCCGCCGCGCGCGGCTGCGGACGTCGACACGCTGACCGCCGAAACTCTCGGCTGGCCGTTGCCGATATCCGGCCTGCGTTACTGGCTGCAAGGATTTGCGATCGACGCCGGCGGCCATCATTTTGTCGCGACACCGGAATCCTCCGATGTCGTCACGCGCGACGGCTGGCACCTCCACTATGCGAGCTGGCAGGACAATGCGCCGTCGACAGCGCCGCAGCGCCCGCGACGCATCGACCTGGAGCGCAGCACGCAACAGGCCGGCGAGGTCGCCATCCGAATCGTCATCGACACATGGCAGACACGCTGAATAATTGCCCGGCGCCGGCGAAGCTGAACCTGTTCCTGCACGTTACCGGTCGCCGACCAGACGGCTATCATCTGCTGCAGACGGTTTTTCAGCTGATCGATTACGGCGATCTGCTGCATTTCAAAACGCGTGACGATGGCAACATTCGTCGCAGCACCGAAATCCCCGGCGTGCCCGAGCAGTCCGACCTGGTCGTACGCGCGGCACAACTGCTGAAATCAGCGGCAGGATCGGTGCGGCTCGGCGCGGAGATCGCGATCGACAAACGACTGCCGATGGGCGGCGGCCTCGGCGGCGGATCGTCGGATGCCGCCACCACGCTGATCGCGTTGAATCACTTGTGGCGAACCGGGTTGACGCGCACCGAACTGATGACGCTGGGCTTGCAATTGGGTGCCGACGTGCCGTTCTTCCTGTTCGGACACAATGCATTTGCCGAAGGAATCGGCGAAACCTTGCAGTCGCTGACAACGCCCGATTGCTGGTACGTGGTGATCGAGCCCGGCGTATCGGCACCGACCGCCGCCATATTTTCCGATCCGGAATTGACAAGGAATTCGAAACCGGTCAAAATATCGGACTTTTCCAAAGCAACAATCGGCTTTGGAAAAAACGATCTGCAAGTCGTGGCAATCAGACTGTTTCCACCCATAGCAAAAGCCGTTGAATGGCTGCAGCAGTACGGGGAAGCAAGAATGACCGGTTCAGGCGCTTGCGTGTTCTGCGCGTTTTCGCAAGAGCAGCAAGCCAGCGAAGTAATTGACGCAGCGCGCAGGAGCGTTGCGTCGGGCTGGAAGGTCTGGAAAGCCAGGGCGATCGAGCGGCATCCGCTCTCGCATTTGTTGCAGTCATAGCTAGAATTCGCGTGGCGTTGTCTTCAGCATGAACGCTGAATATCACGACAGGCAACCAGTTGTGTAGGGGAGTCGCCAAGTTGGTCAAGGCACCGGATTTTGATTCCGGCATTCGAAGGTTCGAATCCTTCCTCCCCTGCCATTAAATAAAACAACAACATTCCCAAGCCGCCAATGCAAGACGACGAGTCAGGTATTGGCGGCTTTCAACCTTTAACGCGATTGCAACCAGGGTGTCCCATGGCGCTTGAAAACCTGATG
Source organism: uncultured Noviherbaspirillum sp. (assembly GCA_966211585.1). GTDB lineage: Bacteria > Pseudomonadota > Gammaproteobacteria > Burkholderiales > Burkholderiaceae_D > Noviherbaspirillum. The sequence goes on from CBIHNU010000053.1 coordinate 18,807, forward strand.
GTCTTTACCGGCAACGCAAATCCGGAGCTGGCCGCCGGGGTTGCCAGGCAACTTGGCATTCCGCTCGGCAAGGCGGTGGTTTCCAAGTTCTCCGATGGCGAAGTCATGGTGGAAATCAACGAAAACGTCCGCGGCAAGGACGTATTCGTGCTGCAGTCGACCTGCGCGCCGACCAATGACAACCTGATGGAAATCATCCTGATGGTTGATGCACTGAAGCGTGCATCCGCTGGTCGCATCACCGCGGCGATTCCCTATTTCGGTTATGCACGCCAGGATCGCCGTCCGCGGTCCGCGCGCGTCGCCATTTCGGCCAAGGTGGTCGCCAACATGCTGCAGGAAGCCGGCGTCGAACGTGTGCTGATCATGGATCTGCACGCCGACCAGATCCAGGGCTTCTTCGATATCCCGGTTGACAACATCTACGCATCGCCGATTCTGTTGAGCGACCTGGTTGCCAAGAATTACGATGACCTGCTGGTCGTCTCCCCCGATGTAGGCGGCGTGGTGCGCGCGCGTGCGCTGGCCAAGCGGCTCGACTGCGATCTGGCCATCATCGACAAGCGCCGCCCGAAAGCGAACGTGTCCGAGGTCATGAACATCATCGGCGAAGTCGAAGGCCGCAACTGCGTGATCATGGACGACATGGTCGACACCGCCGGCACGCTGACCAAGGCTGCCGAAGTGCTGAAGGAACGCGGCGCGAAGAAGGTGGTTGCCTACTGTACGCACCCGGTGTTGTCGGGACCGGCGATCGATCGCATCGCGACCTCGCCGCTGGACGAACTGGTGGTTACCGACACCATTCCGCTGTCCGATTCAGCCAAGGTGTGCGGCAAGATTCGCCAGCTTACCTGCGCCGACCTGCTGGCTGAAACATTCAAGCGCATCACCAAGGGCGATTCCGTGATGTCGCTGTTCGCCGATTAGATTTTTGAGGTTTTCCCCTTCGCTGTTGAAGAGAAGGGTTTTCGGATCCCCTGGTCGCGGGGGATTCATACCGCAAGGCCGTACCTTGCTTATTTTGGAGTTTTAAAATGAAAGTAATCGCATTCCCACGCACTGAGCAGGGGTCCGGAGCGAGCCGCCGCCTGCGCAATGCTGGCCAGACGCCTGGCATCATTTACGGCGGCACTGCTGCACCGACCACGATCGCGCTCGATCACAACGCGCTCTACCATGCACTGAAAAAGGAAGCGTTCCATTCGTCGATTCTCGACATGGAAATCGAAGGCAAGGTCGAGAAAGTCCTGCTGCGCGATTTCCAGATGCACGCGTACAAGCAGATCGTGCTGCACGCCGATTTCCAGCGCGTTGACGCCAAGCAGAAGATTCACGTGAAAGTGCCGCTGCATTTCGTGAACGCGGAAATTTCGCCGGCGGTAAAACTGAACAGCGCGGTCATCAGCCATGTGATGAATGAGCTGGATGTAACTTGCCTGCCGGGCGATCTCCCGGAGTTTGTCGAAGTCGACCTGGCGAACATGGAAGCCGGCGCATCGCTGCACCTGGCTGATATCAAACTGCCGAAGGGCGTATCCGCAGTACTGCACGGTCAGGAAAACCCGACCATCGCAACCGCCAGCGTACCGGCAGGCCAGGTTGCGGCGGAAGAGGCTGCTGCAGCTGCCGAAGCAACGCCGCCTGCCGAGAAGAAGTAATCAGGAATTTTTCAAGAAATTTTCTGCTCTGGAAAACCCGCCATTCGTGGCGGGTTTTCTGCTTTTTGAATGGCCACATGAACAGCTTGCTAATCGATTCCGATAGAACTCGCTCCGCCGATGGACGACAAGCGACCACATCCGGGATAATCGGCTTTTCCCTTCAGACATGACCGTGTAACACCATGCCAATCCGTCTCATTGTCGGCCTCGGCAATCCTGGCCCCGAATACGAACAGACGCGCCACAACGCCGGCTTCTGGCTGGTCGATAATCTGGCGCGCATGCCGTTGACGCGCGAATCGCGTTACAACGCATTGGCGGCCAAAACCACGATTGCCGGCCATGAAGTCTGGTTGCTGGAACCGCAAACGTTCATGAACCGCTCCGGCCAGTCGGTTGGTGCATTGGCCCGCTTTTACAAAATCGTGCCGGACGACATCCTGGTCGTTCACGATGAACTGGATCTGCCGCCCGGCACTGCGAAAATCAAGAAAGGCGGCTCATCCGGCGGCCACAACGGCCTGAAAGACATCAGCGCCGCGCTCGGCACGCAGGATTACTGGCGGCTGCGTATCGGCATCGGACATCCGCGCAACCTGAATAGCCAGCAGGCGGTTGCCGATTATGTGCTGCACCGCCCGCGCAAGGAAGAGCAGGCGCTGATCAACGACGCGATCGCGCGCAGCCTGGACGAGATACCCCTGCTGTGTGAAGGCAAGTTCGAAGCCGCGATGATGCGGCTTCACTCGGCCAAATGAAATGAATACTGCTTCGGGGTTCGCATGACATCATTGCGGCGGACGATGAATGCAATCTCGATTCACGCCGGCCCCGGCGCGCTTGCGCGCCTGCGCGAACACGGATTGCGTGCTGCGGACGTCGCGATCATCCCTGCTGCGGCAGGCGGGCCAAAGGGACTGATCTTCCAGAAACTCGATCAATGGCTGTTCGGTACCTGGCTGCCGTCGGCACCGCGCGAACGCAGCCTGATCGGCGCGTCGATCGGCGCCTGGCGCATGGCGGCGGCGTGCCATGCCGATCCGGTTGCTGCGTTCCAACGCCTCGCCGACCTGTATTCCGCGCAATGCTATCCACGCCGACCGTCGGCGAAATTCGTGTCCACCGCTTGCAAGGATCTGCTGGCCGGCTTTCTCGACGGTCATGAAAACGAGATCGTCAGTCATCCGCATTTCCGCTTGCATATACTCGCATCGCGTGGCCACGGCTTGCTGGACGCACCACGGAATCCGTTGGCGATCGCGGCCGGCTTCGGTATCGCCATATCGCGCAACCTTTTTTCCCGCGCTCAACTCGCGCATCACCTTGCGCGCGTGGTGATCGGCGATACGCGCGATCCGATGTTCTGGCTGAAAGCAAAGTTCGATGCATTCGACACCCGGTTCGCACCGCTGTCTGCGGAGAACACGGCAAACGCACTGCTGGCATCGGGCACGCTGCCATTCACGATGGAGCCGGTGCGTGACATCGCTCTGGCACCGGCCGGCACCTACTGGGACGGCGGCCTGATCGACTACCATCTGGCCCTGCCCTACTCTCGCGTGGCCGGCAATCCGCAAGGCGGACTGGTGCTGTATCCGCATTTCAGCGGACAGATCGTGCCGGGGTGGTTCGATAAAAGCTTGCCTTGGCGCCGTGCCGGTTTCAGCCACACTCGCAAATGGCTCGACAATGTCGTGCTGGTATCGCCGTCCCGTGAATTCGTTCAAACGCTTTCGCGCGGCAAGCTGCCGGATCGCAAGGATTTTCACTACTACGGCTCGAACCATGCATTCCGCACGCTCAACTGGCGGCTCGCGATCGGCGAAGGCGAAAGACTGCGTGACGCATTCGCGGCATTCGTCGACAAGCCGGACATGGAGATGGTGCAGCCGATCTGACAGGATGCGCCATTGGAGAGGGCCGCTGCGAAAGGTACAATAACGGTCTTTCGACAAAACCGGATGATCGGCCGGAAGGCCGCATCCTGGCTCTGTCGCACCTGTCGTCCCCCGCTTTCCTCGACGGCTTCGCCATGTGGCGCAAACCTGATCGGGACTGCTGATTTAGAAAGAATTGTATGAGTCTCCAATGCGGCATCGTCGGCCTTCCCAACGTCGGCAAATCCACCCTGTTCAATGCGCTGACCAAGGCCGGCATCGCAGCCGAAAATTATCCGTTCTGCACGATTGAACCGAATGTCGGCGTGGTTGAAGTGCCGGATCCGCGCCTGAAAGCGCTGTCCGAGATCGTCAAGCCGGAGCGGGTGGTTCCTGCGGTCGTCGAATTTGTCGACATCGCCGGCCTGGTCGCCGGTGCGTCGAAAGGCGAAGGCCTGGGCAACCAGTTCCTTGCGCACATCCGCGAAACCGACGCGATCGTGAATGTCGTGCGCTGCTTCGAAGATCCGAACGTGATCCACGTCGCCGGCAAGGTCAGCCCGCTGGACGACATCGCGGTGATCCAGACCGAACTGGCGCTGGCCGACATGGGCACCGTCGAAAAGGCGATTCATCGTGAAAACAAGAAAGCCCGTTCCGGCGACAAGGAAGCCGCCAAACTGGTAAGCCTGCTGGAGCGTATCCTGCCGCAGCTGAACGACGCGAAGCCGGTACGTGCGATGGGGCTGGATGCGGAAGAGATCGCGCTGATCAAGCCGCTGTGCCTGATCACCGCAAAACCGGCGATGTATGTCGGCAATGTCTCCGATACCGGCTTCACCAACAATCCGCTGCTCGACCAGTTGGCCGCATACGCAAAGGAACAGAATGCACCGCTGGTGGCTATCTGCGCGGCGCTCGAAGCTGAAATCGCTGATCTCGACGATGAAGACAAGGGCGCGTTCCTGGCCGATATGGGCATGGAAGAACCCGGCCTCGACCGCCTGATCCGCGCCGCCTACAAACTGCTCGGCCTGCAGACCTATTTCACCGCCGGCGTGAAGGAAGTGCGCGCATGGACCATTCATGTCGGCGACACCGCGCCGCAGGCGGCCGGCGTGATCCATACCGATTTCGAACGCGGCTTCATTCGCGCGCAAACCATCGCGTATGAGGACTTCATCGCTTACAAGGGTGAACAGGGCGCGAAGGAAGCGGGCAAGATGCGCGCGGAAGGCAAGGAGTATGTCGTCAAGGACGGCGACGTACTGAACTTCCTGTTCAACGTCTGACACTCCGGCCGCATCATATCAATTCCTTTCAAAACGTATACCGCACAGCATGCCGACTCTCACTGAACTGAATCTGTATCCGATCAAATCCTGCGCCGGCATTGCACTGCGCGAAGCGACACTGACCGAAGCCGGCCTGATGAGCGAGCACATCTATGACCGCGAATGGATGGTGGTCGATGCGGACGGCACATTCATGACGCAGCGCGAGCATCCGAAGATGGCGCTGATCACGCCGCGCCTCAAGGCCGAGGCGCTGGAGTTGCGTGCGCCGGGCATGTTGCGGCTGGAGATTCCGCTCGACCTGCCCGATCCGCAAGACGCGCGGGTGCTGGACGTGCGTGTATGGGATGACACGGTGAAGGCGTTCGATTGCGACGAAACCACCGCCGCGTGGTTTTCGGGATTTCTCGGTGTGCCGTGCCGGCTGGTACGCTTTCATGTGGATGCCAAACGCTTCGCAAGCACCGCATGGACCGGCGGCGTCGAAGCGCCGACACTATTCTCCGACGGCTATCCGGTGCTGGTAATCTCGCAGGCTTCGCTGGCAGACCTGAATGGCAAGCTGACCGCGCAAGGCCGCGATGCGCTACCGATGAACCGTTTCCGCCCCAGTCTCGTGATTGACGGCGTCGAAGCCTTCGAAGAGGACTACATGGCTTCGATCCGGCTGGGCAATGCGACGCTGAAGCCTGTGAAACCTTGCCCGCGCTGCCCGATCCCGTCGGTCGATCAGAGCACCGGTGTCAGAGGCCCGGATCCGCTGGATATCCTGCAAAGCTATCGCGCCAATCCGAAGCTCGACGGTGCGGTGACGTTCGGGATGAACGCGATTGTTCTGAACGGCGAAGGCGAGGTGCTGCGCGTTGGCCAGGAAGTCGGCGTCGATCTCGCATTCTGATCGCGGCCAAGGTCTGCGGCATGATCGCCAAGGACCGTGCGATCACGCCTGCACTTGACGTCGGCAGCAGCGGACTCCCGTTGTTATCAATTCATCCGACTACCTGATCCAGGTACTGCTACCGCGAGCGCGGATACACGGAAGCCGCATATTGCCGCAGCAAGAGTGACAAGGTAGTATTCGTCCAGTCGCGCATGCCCAGTCGTTCGGCATTCCGCTATCCCCCTATGGAGCACAAGTCGATGTCCCATGAGCTGGCCACGGAAAATCTGCGGCTGCGCAAGCAGCTGGCGCAACTGCTGGAGCAGGCGCAGCAGAACCAGCGCCTGCTCCAGCGCTACCATGACTACGATCTGCAATTGATCGGCGCGGGCAGCTTCAGGGAACTGATCGACACTATCTTTCATACCTTTGCCGAAAGTGCCGGGCTCGATGTGGTGACCATGTCGTTGCTGGATCCGGCATATGACATCCGGCGCATGCTCGTCGAACTGCATATCAATCCGAGTGAACTGCCGCGGCTGCTGTTCCTGCAGGACGAAACCGAATTCGGCGAACTGCACAGGCAGCTTTGCAAGCCGGTGCTCGGCTTTTACAGCGAGCAGCTGCACGGACAGATGTTCCCGGAACCGCTTGCTCCCCCCGCAAGTGTCGCGCTGGTGCCATTGATACGGCACCAGAGATTGATCGGCTGTCTCAATCTCGGCAGTGCCGACGGCAGCCGCTACGCGCACAACATGGGTACCGACTTCATCGAGCACATGGCATCGATCGTCGCGCTTTGCCTGGAAAACGTCATTAACAACGAACGGCTCAAGCATATCGGTCTGACCGATCCGCTGACCGGCATCCACAACCGGCGCTATGTGGAGCGCCGCCTGCTGGAGGAAATCGGCCGCAGCCGCCGCCATGGTTGCGGCCTGTCGTGCATGTATATCGATATCGATCATTTCAAGCGGATCAACGACCATGTTGGCCATCAAGGCGGGGACGAGGTGCTGCGCGGCGTGGCGGAACGGATCAAGGCGGAGCTGCGATTAAGCGACGCACTGGGCCGCTTCGGCGGGGAGGAATTCGTCGTGCTGCTGATCGATGCCGAAGCGGCCGATGCGCTCAACGTCGCGGAACGCATCCGTTTGAGCATTGCAGAGCAGCCGCTGGTCTTGCGCAGCGGGGAAAAACTCGACGTGACGGTATCGATCGGCGTTGCATCGCTGCAGCCGGAAGAGCATGAGGAAACGGTGGAAGTAACGGTGCGAAAGTTCGTGGGCCACGCCGACCGGGCGCTGTATCGCGCGAAGGAAAACGGCCGCAATCGCGTTATCAGTGAAAGCAGCGCGGACTGTTAAGTCTTCGGCTCGTTCTGCAGCCGCTCATACTTGGCCTGCAATTGTTCCTCGGTCTCACGCCACGCGGGATTGAATGGAATGCAGTCCACCGGACAGATCTGCTGGCATTGCGGCTCGCTGAAATGACCGACGCACTCGGTGCATTTGTTCGGGTCGATCTCGTAAATTTCCGGCCCCATATAAATCGCGTCGTTCGGGCACTCGGGCTCGCACACGTCGCAATTGATGCAGTCGTCG
>CBIHNU010000054.1:0-23002 GCA_966211585.1 uncultured Noviherbaspirillum sp.
CAGAAATCGGTGAGCTTGCCGGGCGCAATCAGCACGCCGCCCGCGTGCATGCCGATGTTGCGCGCGATGCCTTCGACCTGCTGCGCGAGTTCGAGCAGCTGCTTGACCTCTTCTTCCTTTTCCTGTCGTTCCGCGAGCAGAGGTTCTTCCTGCAGCGCATCGGCGATCGTCACCAGCTTGCCGGGTTTGAACGGGATCAGTTTGGAAATGCCGTCGCAGAAGTTGTAGCCCATGTCGAGCACGCGGCCGACGTCGCGTACCGCGCCTTTCGCCGCCATCGTGCCGAAGGTCGCGATCTGCGATACCGCGTCGCGGCCATAGCGATCCTTCACGTACTGGATCACGCGGTCACGATTTTCCTGGCAAAAGTCGATATCGAAGTCGGGCATCGATACCCGTTCCGGATTCAGGAAGCGCTCGAACAGCAGGTTGTACTGGAGCGGATCGAGATCGGTGATCTTCAGCGCATACGCGACCAGCGAGCCGGCGCCGGAACCGCGGCCGGGTCCGACCGGCACACCGTTGTTCTTGCCCCACTGGATGAAGTCCGCCACGATCAGGAAGTAACCCGGGAAGCCCATCTTGATGATGGTGTCGGTCTCGAACTTCAGGCGCTCTTCGTAACGGGCCCGTTCCGCTGCGCGCTTCGCTTCGTCGGGGAACAATTGCTGCAGTCGCTGTTCCAGGCCCTCTTTCGCCTGCATCATGAGGAAGTCGTCGAGCGACAAGCCATCCGGTGTCGGAAACAGCGGCAGCTTCGGCTTGCCGAGTTCGAGCTGCAGGTTGCAGCGCTTTCCGATCTCGATCGAATTCTGCAACGCCGCCGGCATGTCGGCGAACAGCTCGACCATCTCGGCCTGGGTCCTGAAGCACTGCTGCTGGCTGAAGCGCTTGGCACGGCGCGGATTGGCCAGGATTTCGCCTTCCGCGATGCAGGTGCGCGCTTCATGTGCGGTGAACTCGTCCGGCGTCAGGAACTGGATCGGGTGCGTCGCCACCACCGGCAGTGTCAGCCTGGCCGCGAGCGCCGCCGCATGCCGCACATGGTTGTCCATGTTCGGCTGGCCGTAGCGCTGCACCTCGATATAGAAGTGGCCGGGAAAAATCTCCGCCCAGCGCTGCGCGCAACGCTCGGCGGCCGCAAGATTGCCGTTGTCAATCGCAATGCCGACGTCGCCCGCATGCGCGCCCGACAGCGCAATCAATCCCTCTGCCCCGCCGTTTGTCAGCCAGTCGGCCCGAATTTCGGCGCGTCCGCGATGCACGTTGGTCAGCCATGCGTTCGACAACAATTCGCACAGCCGCAGATAACCGGCACTATTTTTCACCAGCAGCAACAGCCGCGACGGCTTGTCGCGGTCGTCGTCGTTGGTAATCCAGACATCGCAGCCGGCGATCGGCTTGACACCCTTGCCGCGCGCAGCCTTGTAAAACTTCACCATGCCGAACAGGTTGGCCAGATCGGTGATGGCCAGCGCGGGCTGGCTGTCTTTTGCTGCGGCTTTGACAACATCGTCGATGCGCATGAGGCCGTCGACGATCGAGTATTCGGAATGGAGGCGGAGGTGAATGAAATGGGGTGAAGTCATCGGCTTATTTTACCCCGATGACTTGCTGCCGCCGAGCAATCCACTGCGTGTTACACACGCTTCGTACGGCAGCGCTGACGATCCTGCGAAGCCTGCGTTTATAATCTCGGCGAATCAATGACTTGCGCTGTTACGATAGTGCAACAACCGAGGCGTTTTCAATATGACCATATTCGTTACCGGCGGCGCCGGATTCATCGGCTCCAACTTCGTGCTCGACTGGTTGCAGGCCAGCGACGAAACCGTGGTCAACCTCGACAAGCTGACCTACGCCGGCAATCGGGAAAACCTGGCTTCGGCCAGCGGCAACGAAAAGCATCGCTTTGTCCGCGGCGACATCGGCGACAGCGAGTTGGTCGCGCGCCTGCTGCAGGAACATCAGCCGCGCGCCATCCTCAACTTTGCCGCGGAAAGCCATGTCGACCGCTCGATCGATGGCCCCGGGGATTTCATCCAGACCAACATCGTCGGCACTTTTCATCTGCTCGAAACGGTGCGCAGTTACTGGAGCAGCCTGGACGAAGAGCAGCGCTCGGCGTTCCGCCTGCTGCATGTATCGACCGACGAAGTATACGGTTCACTCGATGCCGACGCGCCGGCCTTCAGCGAGACCCATCGTTACGAACCCAACAGTCCGTATTCGGCAAGCAAGGCGGCGTCCGACCATCTGGTGCGCGCCTATCACCACACCTATGGCTTGCCGGTGCTGACCACCAACTGTTCCAACAACTACGGCCCCTATCACTTTCCGGAAAAACTGATTCCGCTGGTGATCCACAATGCGCTGGCCGGCAAGCCGCTGCCAGTCTATGGCGACGGCCGCCAGATCCGCGACTGGCTCTACGTGACCGATCACTGCAGCGCGATCCGGCGCGTGCTGGAAGCGGGCCGCATCGGCGAAACCTACAACATCGGCGGCTGCAACGAAAAGACCAATATCGACGTGGTGCGTACGCTGTGCGCGATCCTCGATCAGGAAAGTCCGCGCGCGGACGGACAGTCGTATGCGGCACAGATCACGTTCGTCAAAGACCGCCCGGGCCATGACCGCCGCTACGCGATCGACGCAAGCAAGATCGAGCGCGAACTCGGCTGGCGCCCGGCCGAAACCTTCGACACCGGCATCCGCAAGACTGTGCGCTGGTATCTCGAACATCAGGCGTGGGTACAGAACGTCACCAGCGGCAGCTATCGCAACTGGATCGAAAGACAATACGCCGCATGAAAATCCTCCTGCTCGGCAAGGATGGCCAGGTCGGCTGGGAATTGCAGCGTTCTCTGGCCCCGCTGGGCGAACTGCTCGCGTTCGGGCACAGCGAAGCGGATCTCGAAGACCTCGACGGATTACGTCGTCTGATCGAGCATCATCGGCCGAACGTGATCGTGAATGCGGCGGCCTACACTGCGGTGGACAAGGCCGAATCGGAACCGGACAGGGCGCGCGCGATCAATGCGCTGGCCGCAGGTGCACTGGCGCGTTTGGCGGATGCCGGCGGTGCGTGGCTGATCCACTATTCCACCGATTACGTATTCGACGGCGGCAAGCCCGCGCCCTATCTGGAAGACGACAAGACCGGACCACTGTCGGTCTACGGCAGCACCAAGCTGGAGGGCGAGCAGCTGGTCCGGCAATCCGCTGCGCGCCACCTGATATTCCGCACCAGCTGGGTCTACGCGGCACGCGGCGGCAATTTCGCGAAAACCATGCTGCGGCTGGCGCGAGAAAAAGATACGTTGTCGGTCGTCGCCGACCAGCATGGTGCTCCCACCAGCGCGGCGCTGATTGCCGATGTCACGGCACTGGCGCTGTATCGCATCGCGCAGACAGCGGATGCCGCTCGGCTGGCCGGCACCTATCATCTCGCCGCAAGCGGAACCACCACCTGGTGCGACTACGCGAAATATCTGCTGAAGTGCGCGCGTGCGAGTGGTGCCGATCTGAAAGCAGGTCCGGAAGACGTCAAGCCAATTCCAACCGACGCCTATCCGGTGCCCGCGAGGCGACCGCAAAACTCGCGACTCGACACGGCCAAGCTCGCCGGCGCGTTCGACCTGCGACTGCCGGACTGGCAATATCATGTACGGCGTCTGGTGGACGAATTCGCCGCGCAGGGCACGCTATGAGCATACCGAAACGCAGAGGCATCATTCTCGCCGGCGGTGCCGGCACGCGCTTGTATCCGGCCACGCTGGCCGTTTCCAAGCAGTTGCTGCCGGTGTTCGACAAGCCGATGATCTATTACCCGCTCAGTACCTTGATGCTGGCCGGGATTCGCGACATCCTGATCATATCGACGCCGCAGGACATATCGCGCTTCGAACAGCTGCTTGGCAGCGGTGCGCAATGGGGACTGAATCTGTCATATGCGGTGCAGCCGTCTCCGGACGGACTGGCGCAGGCGTTCCTGATCGGCGCTTCGTTTCTCGGCGACGATCCGTGTGCACTGATCCTGGGCGACAATATCTTTTACGGGAACGACCTGCCGCAACTACTCGCCAATGCGATGCGGCGCGAGGCAGGCGCCAGCGTGTTCGCCTATCATGTTCTTGATCCGGAGCGCTACGGCGTGGCCGGGTTCGATGCCGCCGGCAAAGTGACGAGCATTGAAGAAAAACCGGCACAACCGAAATCCAGCTACGCAATCACGGGCTTGTATTTTTACGATACGCAGGTAGTCGACATGGCGAAAAGCCTCAAACCGTCAGCTCGCGGCGACCTCGAAATCACCGATCTGAACCGGCTCTATCTGGAACAGGGCCGGCTTGACGTCGAGATCATGGGACGCGGCTATGCATGGCTCGATACCGGCACCCATGAATCGCTGCTGGATGCGAGCCAATTCATCGCCACACTGGAAAACCGCCAAGGCCTGAAAGTTTCCTGCCCTGAAGAAATCGCCTACCGGCAGCGCTGGATCAATGCGGCGCAACTCGAACAACTGGCGCAACCGCTTGCGAAAAACGGCTACGGCCGCTATCTGCTGCGTCTGCTGAACGAAAAAATATTCTGATTGCGCCAATGCGCCTTCCGACCGCCATCACATCATGAACGCCACTCCGCTCGCGATCCCCGATGTTGTGTTGCTGGAGCCGCGCATATTCGGCGACAGCCGTGGCTTTTTCTTTGAGAGTTTCAATCAACGCGAATTCGAACAGGTTATCGGACGCAACACCTGCTTCGTGCAGGACAATCATTCACGCTCCGGGCAAAACGTGTTGCGCGGACTGCATTATCAGCTCACTCGGCCACAAGGCAAGCTGATCCGGGTCACCGCCGGCGAAGTGTTCGACGTCGCGGTCGACCTGCGCAGGAATTCGCCGACATTCGGCCGCTGGGTGGGCCAGGTGCTGAGCGCGGAAAACAGGAAGCAGCTGTGGATCCCGGAGGGTTTCGCACATGGATTCGTCGTGCTCTCCGCGTATGCCGAGTGCCTGTACAAGACCACCGACTACTGGGTTCGCGACAGCGAGCGCTGCATCATCTGGAACGATCCGGTTCTGGCGATCGACTGGCCGATAACAGGACAACCATTGCTATCAGCCAGGGATCAGCATGGCGGCACCTTCGGCAATACGGATGTTTTCGAATAGCTGACGCGCACCCCGCCACCACAGGCAGCTGGCGTTTATAATATCGGTAAATCAAAGACTTACCGGAATTTCCGCTCATGCAGTCCGCACCAATCTACGTCAACATCGCTGCTTATAAATTCATCACCTTCAACGACACGGCGGAGAAGCGTCCGCAGTTCCGCGCGCTATGCGAGGAGCTTGGCCTGAAGGGCACCATCCTGCTCAGTCCGGAAGGCATCAACTTGTTCCTCGCCGGCCTGCGCGAACCGATCGACCGCTTCCTCGCATGGCTGCGCGCGGACGAACGCTTCGCCGATCTGCAAGTCAAGGAAAGCTACTCGGACCGGCAGCCGTTCACGAAAATGCTGGTCAAGCTCAAGCGTGAAATCATCACGATGAAAAACCCGCTGATCCAGCCGGAACAGGGACGCGCGCCGGCAGTCGATGCAAAGACGCTCAAGCGCTGGCTGGACCAGGGACAGGATGACGCCGGCAAGCCGGTGGTGATGATCGATACCCGTAATGCATTCGAGGTCGATGTCGGCAGCTTCGACAACACCATCGATTACCGGATCGACAAGTTCAGCGAATTCCCCGAGGTCATTGCGCAGAACAGGGACAAGCTCGCCGGCAAGACGGTGGTCACATTCTGCACCGGCGGCATCCGCTGCGAAAAGGCGGCGATCCATATGCAGAACATCGGCTTCGACAGCGTGTATCAGCTTGAAGGCGGCATCCTGAAATATTTCGAAGAAGTCGGCGGCGCGCATTACACCGGCGATTGCTTCGTATTCGATTACCGTACCGCGCTCAATCCGAAACTGGAAGCGACCGAAACCACGCAGTGCTTTGCCTGCCGCGCCGTGGTCACGCCGCGCGAACAATTGTCGCCGTATTACGTCCCCGGCAAATCCTGCCCGCATTGCAAGAAGGAAAGCACGGCAGCGTAGCCGTACCGCGTTGTTCGGTCAGGTCGTATGGAATTTTGCGATGTATGTGAACAGCGCATCATTTCCGGATGCCTTCAAAGACATGACAACTTCCTACATCGGCCGTTTCGCGCCCTCCCCGACCGGCCCGCTGCACCGCGGGTCGCTGGTCGCCGCGCTGGCCAGCTATCTGGATGCAAAGGCGCATCACGGCAAGTGGCTGCTACGCATCGAAGACGTGGACGAGGCGCGCACGGTGCCCGGCGCTGCGGAAGCGATTCTGCGCTGCCTTGCCGGATTCGGCATGCAATGGGACGGCGAGGTGGTCTGGCAAAGCCGGCGCTCCGCGCTGTACCAGGCGAGCTTCGCGCGTTTGGACGGGCACGCCTATCCGTGTGGCTGCACGCGTCGCGAAATTGCCGATTCGCGTATCGGCATCGCGAGTGATGGTGCGGCCATTTATCCCGGCACCTGCCGCGCCGGCCTCGCGCCCGGAAAGACGGCGCGCGCATTCCGGCTGCGCGTGCCGAACGATGCGAGTACGCACATTACGTTCGACGATCGCTGGTTCGGCCCGGTCGCGCAGAATCTGGCGGCGGAAGTCGGTGATTTCGTGTTGAAGCGCGCTGATGGTTATTGGGCCTATCAGCTGGCGGTCGTCGTGGATGATGCCGACCAGCAGGTAACCCATGTGGTGCGCGGCGCCGACCTGCTCGATTCGACGCCGCGCCAGATCTATCTACAGCATCTGCTCAGGCTGCCGACGCCGCGCTATCTGCATGTGCCGGTCGTGGTCAATGCGAACGGGGAAAAGTTGTCGAAGCAGACCGGCGCGCTGGCGCTCGATCCCTTGCAATCGGCGAATGAATTGATGGTGGCAGCCCGGTTCCTTGGCCTGCAGCTGCAGGAAGTGCAATCGCTCGATGCATTCTGGAGCAAGGCGATCGCCGCATGGGCGGCGCGCTTCGCTCCGGGTTGAGCGCGACCGGAGAACCGGGGACTGGCGCTCAGCGCTTGGGGGTACCGCCCAGCAATGCCGCGACCTTGTTTTTCTGCGGCTTGGCGGAAGAACCCTGCGCCGTCGATTCGCTGTCGTTCGATTGCGGCGCCGGTTCGGCCGGCTCATACGGTTTCAGGAACCACGGATCGATCTTTTCCTTGCGCGGCGCATGCGTGCTGCGCCCGTATTGGGCGCCGCGGCCGGCCGGCGTGCGCTCCTCTGCCTCTTCACGGCGCGGACGGCGTTCGCTGGAACGCTCGCTAGAACGCTGCACCATGAATCCGGAAAGCGGCACCGGCACCAGCTTGTGCTTGATCAGTTTCTCGATATCGGTCAGCAGACGCGCATCCTTGTCGGTGCACAATGAAATCGCGTCGCCCGATGCGCCGGCACGGCCGGTGCGTCCGATGCGGTGCACATAGTCTTCCGCGTTGTACGGCAGGTCGAAGTTGATCACGCATGGCAATTCCGCAATGTCCAGTCCGCGCGCGGCAACGTCGGTGGCAACCAGAACTTCGATCGGCCCCTGCTTGAATGCTTCCAGCGCCGCCATCCGTTCGGCCTGCGTCTTGTCGCCGTGAATGGCGGAAGCCTTGACGCCCTCCTTTTCGAGGTGCCGTGCGAGACGCGACGCGCCGATCTTGGTGTTCGAGAATACGATTACCTGCTTCAGCCCACGCTCGCGGATGATATGCGAAACCGCGTCACGCTTGGCTTCGTCGTCGACCTTGTAGACGATCTGCGTGACATTGTCGGCCGTGGCATTGCTGCGCGCGACTTCGATCATCACCGGATCGTTGAGAAAGCTGTTGGCGAGCTTCTTGATCTCTGGCGAAAACGTGGCAGAGAACATCAGGTTCTGCCGCTGCTTCGGCAACAGGTTGATGATGCGCTGCAGGTCGGGCAGAAAACCCATGTCGAGCATGCGATCGGCTTCGTCCATCACCAGGATCTGTGTCTGCGACAGGTTCAGCGTCTTTTGCTGTACGTGGTCGAGCAGGCGGCCCGGCGTGGCAATCACGATCTCGACGCCGGCGCGCAGCGCCGCGGTCTGCGGCGCCATGTCCATGCCGCCGAAGATCACGGTCGAACGCAGCGGCGTGTGGCGCGAATACGCTTTCACGTTGTCGGCCACCTGGTCCGCCAGTTCGCGCGTCGGCGTCAGGATCAGCGCCCTGACCGGATGCCGTGCAGGCGAGGCGCTGCTGCTGGCATGTGCCAGCAGCAACTGGATGATGGGCAACGAAAAGCCGGCGGTCTTGCCGGTGCCGGTCTGCGCGGCACCCATTACGTCGCGGCCCTGCAGGACGATGGGAATCGCCTCCGCCTGGATCGGCGTCGGATGCACGTAACCCTGATCCGCGAGAGCGCGCAAAATATCGGCGGACAGTCCGAAGTCTTCAAAGCGGACCGCGGGAGCGGAAGTTTGCGTGGATGCTGGCTGGGTGTCTGACATGATGTACCTGATGTACCAATGAGCCCTCGGAAGAAGGGCCGGAAGTTAAGCGAGAGTAGCGGCAGGTCCCGCAGGCGCCACTTGCAAGAACAACCTTCCATTATACGCCTGCCCATCCCGCATGCTCGCCCACAGGCTTGGCGGCAAGATCGGTGGCCGGAAAGTCCTGCCCCTGGCCGCGGATTTCAAGACTGTTTTCTGGCCGGACAGCGCGATATCCTTCCCGCTGGGGCCGGCAATTCGCCGGATCGCTGCTGCCAGCCGGCGACCGGGAACGCTCTGGAAGCACCGTCAGCCCCGGACATTTCCGGTGTCCTGTAGCAAGCAGGAAACATAAATTGTTTGATCTCGGTCAAGCAGATCCGGTTTGGCGCCGGGGCGAATTTTCTCAGAGAGTCAGTGCGGGAGACGACCAGGGATGAGGGGCGGCGTTCGTCCGGGCAGACGTCGTGCGGATTGCTCCGGCTCGGCCACACTGGCATCCGGGTCGGCGTTCGACATCTGTTTTGCCATGTCGTTCAGTTTGAACAGGGCGACAGAATTTCTCAAGCTGCCGACCTGGTCCTGCATGCTTTGTGCCGCAGCGGCAGCCTGCTCAACCAGTGCCGCGTTCTGCTGCGTCACATGATCCATCTGCCCGATCGCCAGGTTCACCTGTTCGATCCCGCTGCTCTGCTCCTCGCTCGCCACCGTGATTTCCGCCATGATGTCGGCGACATGCTGCACTGATGTCACTACCTCGTCCATCGTCCTGCCCGCCGCGTCGACCAGCTTACTGCCTGCATCGACCTTTTGCACCGAATCGCCAATCAACTGCTTGATCTCCTTCGCCGCGCTCGCCGATCGCTGCGCCAACTGGCGCACCTCCGAAGCCACCACTGCGAAGCCGCGCCCCTGCTCGCCGGCGCGCGCCGCTTCGACCGCCGCATTCAATGCCAGGATGTTGGTCTGAAACGCGATGCCGTCGATGACGCCGATGATGTCCGCGATCTCGCGCGAGCTGTCCTTGATCTTCGCCATCGTCTGCACCACCTGCTCCACCGCCTGGCCGCCGCGTTGCGCCACACCGGTTGCCGATGCCATCAACTGGCTTGCCTGCCGCGCATTTTCCGCGTTCTGCCTGACCGTCGCCGTGAGCTCTTCCATCGACGACGCAGTTTCCTCAAGCGATGCCGCCTGCGATTCCGTGCGCGCCGAAAGGTCGGCGTTACCGGCGGCGATTTCCCGGGATCCGATGGAAATGGTTTCGGCGCTCTGCTTGATTGCGTTCACGGTATTGACGAGATTCGCCCGCATCGTCAAGAGCGAGCGCACAAGGCGGCCGGCCTCGTCCGTTGTCGCCACGTCGATGTGGCCCGTCAGATCGCCGCGAGCAATCACGTCGGCGAAGTCGCCCGCATGTTTCAGCGGGCCGGTGATGCTGCGCGTGATGAGCACCGCGACAAGAATGCCGAGAAGGAGAGTCGCCAAACCGACGCCGAGCATTTCGATCCGGGTAACGTGGTAGCTGGCAGCCGAAGCCTCGTCGGCCGCGTGCATTGCCGCACGCTGGTGGTCCGCGAGTTTGGTCAGGCTAGCCATCCATGCGTCATACAGCGGCGGAAAATCCGTCTTGATCAGCGAAGAGGCGGTGAAATAATCGCCACCGTCACCGCTCGACTTGATGTTCATGATCACCGGCAGCACTGCCGTCTTCGCCGCCACCGTGCTCTTCAACGCAACCGAGCCGGTGGGCGACGATGCATGCTTTTGAATCGCGGCTTCCGCCCGCATATAGGCGGCAAGCAGGGAGTCGACATGCCTGCTTTCCCTCTGCGCCGCCACGGCACTCAAGGGTGCCGCCACTTCGCGCAAGGCGAGCGCGAGAGACTGCGCGATTTCTCGCATCTCCATTGCGTTCACCTGGTTGCCGACATTTTCGGACAGGATCTGCTCAGTGCTCTGTTGCAGCGCGCCCATCCGCCATAATCCGAGCACGATGACGCTCGCCGCGCAAAGGAGCACGATCCCAAATCCGACGGCGAGGCGGCTTCCGATCTTGAAGCTGTTCAGCTTGAACATTCTGTCTATCCCCCAGTAATGAATCTTGTGGTGTCACCCGCTTTTTGTCGCTTCTCCGCAGGTTCCGTGCCAGCAATGGGGTTTTGACAAGTCTCTGTTTTAAAAGTGATTTTTTCTCGAAGGCAAGAAAAACCACTACAGTCCGTCCGGAAATTCGCAACTACTGCAGCCGGCAAATGCGGCGGGCCGCGCAAACGAATGTGCAGGCGCTTGCCGGTAGCCGCATGCAGCCTAAGACGCCGAAATCCTGCCCGCCTGTCCCCTCAAAGAAAATATGAATTAAATGACAATACAACTTCAAAAAAGATTTTCAGACCACGACAACAGGCACAAAAAAAGCCATCGCCAACGGCTACAATACGCAGTTCAAATAAATTAGCCGAGCATTGAAAGAAATAGTGGCCACAAATGAAATCAGGATGCCGGGAGGCCGCCATGCGTTCCTGCTGCTCCACGGTCTGTACGGGACCCCACAGGAGATGCATTACGTAGGGCGCAAGCTCAACAAGGCTGGCTATGCGGTGCACATCCCCTACATCCAGGGCTGCGGCGTCGGCGACGATCCGTGGCGGACCCGGCGCACCCGCTGGGAACACTGGTCGCAGCAGGTCGAAACGCACTTCGACGCATTGAAGAAGGAATACGACCAGGTCAGCGTCGCTGGTCTGTGCGCCGGCGCCGACCTGGCCCTGACGCTGGCGGTCAAGCGCAGCGCCGACATCCACAGCCTCTGCCTGTATGCGACGACGCTGTTCTTCGACGGCTGGAACATCACCCGCTTGCGCGTGCTCAGGACCCTGGCCTATTACACGCCGCTACGATATTTCCTGTATTTCCACGAGAAGCCGCCCTACGGACTCAAGGACACGCGCATTCGCCAATGGATCGCCGCCCAGATGAAAAAGGGAGGCGAAACCGCGGCGGGAGCGGCAAAGCTGTCGATGGTCGGGATCTACCAGACGGAGCGGATGTTGCGTTACCTGCACGCCAACCTGTCTCGCATTACCGCTCCCACCCTGATCCTGCATGCCCGAGAAGACGACACCAGCAGCCTACGCAGCGCGGACCTGGTCGAACAGAACGTGTCTTCCGAGATTCTCCGCAAGGTCATCCTCGAAAACAGCTATCACATGATCACGATGGACAACGACAAGGAACTTGTCGTTGAAGAGACCCTGAATTTTGTCGCACGTCGCTTCGCACCGGATACCACCACCAGGGTGGCATGACCACCCACTACCCGATAACCATGAGCTCACTACCCACCATCCAGCAACTGCTGATTGAAGAATTCGGCCTGACCGCCGACCAGGTCAAACCCGAAGCCTTGCTGGAGGAACTGGGCATCGACTCGCTGGCCACGATTGAATTCATGTTCCTCATCGAGGAAAAGTTCAAACTCACCATGCCGGGCGAACCGGTCGCCGTCAAGACCGTCGACGACATCGCGCGTGAAGTAGACGGCCTGCTGGCTCAGCAAGGAGCCAATGCGTCGTGAAACGCGTTGTCGTGACAGGCGTTGGCGTGATTACGCCGCTCGGCTCGGACGTGCAAACCTTTTTTGCGTCGCTGCTGGCAGCGAAATCGGCAATCCGTCATCACGATTTCACCTGGGGCCGGGCGCTGGCAGCGCCGTTGCAGGCTGATGTCGACAGCCCGTTTTCGAAGATCAAACGCCTGTCGCTCGATCGCGTCACGCAGATTGCACTGCTGGCGGCACGGCAGGCGATGCAGCAATCCGGCCAGGTTCTCGATCCGGACAACAGCGAGCAAGCCGGCATCTACTGGAGCACCGGCATGGGCGGCGCGAACACGCTGGAAAACGCCTACCGCGATCTGCTGATCAATCAGGCGCCGCGCCTGCGACCGAATACGATCGTCGCCGCGATGAACAATGCGGCGACCGGGCAAATCGGCATCGAATTCGGCATCCGCGGACCGAGCTATACCTATTCATCGGCCTGCTCGTCATCTGCGGTTGCGATCGGCGAGGCATTTCGCGCGATCCGTTTCGGCCTCGTCAAGACAGCCATTGCCGGCGGCGCCGAAGCGCTGCTGACCGAGGGCGTAGTCAAGGCCTGGGAATCGCTTCAAACGCTTGCCAAACCCGATCCCGAATCACCGCAGACTTCGTGCCGTCCGTTTGCCGTCGATCGCTCCGGATTCGTGCTCGGCGAAGGCGCTGCCGCGCTGGTTCTCGAAGAAGAGGAATCGGCCCGCGCGCGGGGCGCAACCATCGTTGCGGAAATCATCGGATACGGCAACACCACTGATGCCAGCCATATCACCCAGCCCGAGGCGGGCGGCCAGGCCCGCGCGATCCGCATGGCGATCGACCAGGCAGCGATAGCGCCCGAGGAGATTCAGTACATCAACGCGCATGGCACCGGCACCAGGGCCGGCGATTTGAGCGAGACCCAGGCGATCAAGCAGGTGTTCGGCCAGCATGCACACGCGATTCCCGTCAGCGCCACCAAGGCACTGCACGGCCACCTGATGGGCGCTACCGGCGCCGTCGAATTCGTGGCGGCACTGGAATCACTGCGCACGCAATCCATTCCACCCACAGCGCATCTGTTCACCCCTGATCCGGAATGCGATCTGGACTATGTCAGCGAAGGCGCCCGCAAACTGGAAACGCTCGACGTGGTCATGTCCAATTCCTTTGGGTTCGGCGGGAATAATGCGGTATTGATTGCGCGGCGCCATTTACCGTAGAAAATTCAACGAGCATCGCCGCGGCCTATTTCTATAAGCCGCAGTTTTCGCCCTCCATCTCGATTTGATGCGTTCTCCACTTTAGGAACGGTCAAGAAAAGAAAAAAGGATTGCGAGAAAGCGCAATCCTTTTTTCCTTCCAGTCTGATGCCGCTTGGAGCCTGTCTCGACAACACCGCTACACGCTGTCTATACGCATCATTGTCCCGGGTCAGTCTTGATGCTGCATTCGGAAGTAATCACTATAAATATCTGCAGCAACGTCGCGTACCGTCTGCAGCAGGATTTTTGCACCGGGCGACAGAAGGTGATTGCGCCTGGTAATAATGCCGAATCCATCCATTTTGCAAGGCAGATCGATAGGCAGGACACACAGCTTTCCAAAATCCATGTAGCCGCGCGCAACATCGCTCGGCACAAGGTACAGAAAGTCCGTTTGCTGCAGCAAACCGATCACCACCATGACTGCCGTCGTGTCGACGACCGTGGATGGCGGTTCCAGCCCTTCTCGACGGAACATCATGTCGAAGCGATGGCGGAGTATGGTTCCCGGTGGCGACGATATCCAGCTCAGGGCTGCCAACTCCTGCAGGCTCAATTGCTTTCGTGAGAGGAGCGGATGACCTTCGCGCACGACTGCACAGATCTGTTCGTCCGACAGTTCTTCGTAGATCAAATCTGCCTTGTCTTCATGATCGGGGATGCGAGCGACCAAAAAATCCAGTTCACCCTGCTTCAACCGCTTCATCAGGACATTGCTGTTTTCCAGTTCAATACCAATGCGTAGTAACGGCGATTGCTTTTCCATCCTGGCGATTGCCGGCGGCATCAACAACATGCCTGGCCCCATGATCACGCCGACATTCACCTGCCCGGACAGTCCGGCCTTCAGTGACGCAATATCCTCTTGCGCCTGCGCCAGACTGGTCAGCGCCATGCGTGTATGGCGAATCATTGTTTCGCCATAACTGGTCGGTCTTACGCCGCGCGGCAGGCGTTCAAACAACGACACGCCCAACACTTCTTCCAGATCTTTCAACAGCTTTGACGCCGCAGGCTGGCTCATGTTGAGCAAGACCGCTGCACCATTGATGTTTCGTACGTCATCGAGTGCGACGAGCAGCAGCAGCTGGCGCATTTTCAGGCGCGTGCGAAGCAACCAGTCGGCTTCCTGATTGTTTGTGGAGGGACTATCCAGGGGCAAATGCGGCATTTGATTGCAGTGTCCGGGCTTGTACAGCAGCAGAAGTTACTGCGGTTCACTGCGCTAAAGCATACAAGAATTCATATAGATATAGCCAATTATTTCATTTGTTCTATATCCATCTGCTGTCTAGTATCTAGCACTTCGCTGCCCACTGAGCGAGTGCCCGGTCAGCGACAAAAGCAGCCTGAGTTGAGCACCAAAAACAATATTGAACAAAAGCCAATCATCACATTGGAAAGCCTTATGCAACCTATCTCCACAGTGTCGTTATTGCCGGTTGATTTGCCGCGCGCCTTGCTGATCGGGCGGGCATGGCGGTATGGCGATATCAATGGCCCCTGCGTCATCGTGGTACGCGACGGACAAGTCTTTGACATATCGAGCACCGTGCCGACGGTTGCTGATTTGCTGGATCGGGAAGACGTGCTCGATGTTGCACGTCATGCCAAGGGCGAAGCCCTGGGTAGCGTTCTGAGCCTGATCGACGGCACACTCGATCCACAATCACACCCGAACGCGCCGCGCTTGCTCGCGCCGTGCGATGTGCAGGCGATCAAGGCTTGCGGCGTGACCTTCGCCGTGAGCCTGCTGGAGCGGGTGATCGAAGAGCAGGCGGGCGGCGACGTGACGCGGGCCGCAGAGATTCGCAGTTCGATACAGCAAATGATCGGTTCCGATCTGTCCGCCATACGGCCCGGTTCGCCTGCCGCCGAGCGGCTCAAGCAGGACCTGATCGCACGCGGTGCGTGGTCGCAATACATGGAAGTCGGCATCGGCGCGGACGCCGAAGTGTTTTCCAAATCCCAGCCGATGTCGGCCGTGGGTCTGGGTGCGCAAGTGGGCCTGCATCCCGAATCGCATTGGAACAACCCGGAACCCGAGATCGTTCTGGCGATAAACAGCCGCGCGCAAGCGGTGGGAGCGGCCCTTGGCAATGACGTGAACCTGCGTGACATCGAAGGGCGCAGCGCACTGCTGCTGGGCAAAGCCAAGGACAACAATGCCTCTTGTGCGATCGGGCCGTTCATCCGCTTGTTCGACCAGCACTTCACGCTCGACAGCATACGGAACGCGGAAGTCTCGCTTGTGATCGAGGGCGAGGACGATGGCTTCCGTCTTGATGGCGTCAGCCTGATGCGCGAAATCAGCCGCGACCCGCTCGACCTGGTGCAGCAGACATGCGGCAGCCACCATCAATATCCGGACGGCTTCATGCTTTTTCTCGGGACGATGTTCTCGCCGATCAAGGATAGAGATGCGACCGGCGCCGGCTTCACCCATCACGTGGGCGACCGCGTCACCATCTCCAGCTCCTTGCTCGGTGCGCTGGTGAATCAGGTCCAGCGTTGCGATGCCATCCCGCCGTGGACCTTCGGCATACGCGCGTTGTACCGGAATCTGGGCCAGCGCGGCCTGCTCGTCACGCAGTCAGGAAAATCGAAGTGAAGCAAAGCAATAGCACTCCCCGCCGGTTTCGCTCGCAGGACTGGTTTGATAATCCGGACCGTATCGACATGACCGCGTTGTACCTCGAACGCTTCATGAACTACGGCATTACGCCCGACGAGCTGCGCTCCGGCCGGCCGATCATCGGCATCGCGCAAAGCGGCAGCGATATCAGTCCGTGCAACCGGATACACCTTGAACTAGCACAGCGGGTACGTGCCGGCATTCGCGATGCCGGCGGCATTCCGATGGAATTTCCCTTGCATCCGGTGTTCGAGAATTGCCGCCGGCCGACTGCCGCGCTGGACCGTAATCTGGCGTATCTCGGATTGGTCGAAATCCTGCACGGTTACCCGATCGATGCGGTCGTGCTCACCACCGGTTGCGACAAGACCACGCCGGCGCAGATCATGGCCGCCTCCACCGTCGACATTCCCGCCATCGTCCTGTCCGGCGGCCCGATGCTGGATGGCTGGATGGATGGTGAACTGGTGGGCTCGGGTGCCGCCATCTGGAAGGGCCGCCGCCAACTGGCATCAGGCGATATCGATGAAGAGAAGTTCCTGCAGATCGCCGCGGCGTCCGCGCCTTCCGCGGGCCACTGCAACACGATGGGAACCGCGTCCACCATGAACGCGCTGGCCGAAGCGCTGGGCATGTCGCTTACCGGCTGCTCGGCGATTCCCGCACCATACCGCGAGCGGGGCCAGATCGCCTATGAAACAGGTCGCCGGATTGTCGAGATGGCTTACCTCGATCAACGCCCGTCCAGCATCCTGACACGCGAAGCCTTTCTCGATGCCATCGTCGTGAATGCGGCGATCGGCGGCTCCACCAATGCCCAGCCGCACCTGATGGCGATGGCGCGCCATGCCGGCATCGAACTGAGTTCGGCCGACTGGATGACCTATGGTTACGACGTGCCGCTTCTGCTCAACATGCAACCCGCCGGCAAGTATCTGGGCGAACGGTTTCATCGCGCCGGCGGCGTGCCCGCCGTCATGTGGGAATTGCTGCAGGCCGGCAAGCTGCGCGCGCAACGGCCGACCGTGACCGGGCAATCGATGGAAGCCAATCTGGTCGGGCGGCAAACCGCCGACCGCGAAATGATTTATCCGTACCAAGAGCCGCTCAAGGAGCACGCCGGCATCCTGGTCCTGACCGGCAATCTGTTCGATTTCGCGATCATGAAAACCAGCGTGATTTCGGAAGAGTTCCGGGCGCGCTACCTGAGCATCCCCGGCAGCGAAGGCACATTTGAATGCCGCGCGGTGGTGTTCGAGGGTTCGGACGACTATCACGCTAGGATCAATGACCCCACGCTCGACATCGACGAGAACACGATACTGGTGGTACGCGGCGCCGGCGCGGTCGGCTGGCCGGGTTCGGCGGAGGTCGTCAACATGCAGCCGCCGGACGCGCTGCTCAAGCGCGGCATTACCAATTTGCCGACGCTGGGCGACGGGCGACAGTCCGGCACCTCGGATAGCCCGTCGATATTGCATGCGTCGCCGGAAAGCGCGGTCGGAGGCGGGCTGGCCTACCTGCGCACCGGCGACAGGATACACATCGACGTGAATGCCGGTCGTTGTGACGTGCTGATCAGCGATGAAGAATTCGCGCGCCGCAAAGCCGAAGGGATTCCGGCGATTCGTCCCAGCCAGACACCATGGCAGGAAATTTACCGGGCCACCGTCGGCCAGCTGGATTCCGGCGGCTGCATGGAGCTGGCGCTCAAGTATCGCAGCGTAGGCAACGCGCTGCCGCGACACAATCATTAACGCAGTACTGCTTACCAGGGAACCCATGGCCATTACCGGGAAAATGCTGATCGGCTCGCGATCACTTGTTGACCACCGGACGACCTTCAAGGCCGTCAATCCGGCCACGGGCGAAACGATGGAACCGGCGTTTTCGACTGCCGGCGAAACCGAAGTGGCGCAAGCCTGCGCACTGGCGGCGGCGGCATTCGACAGTTATCGTGAAAGCGACGCCGTGCTGCGCGCAGCCTTCCTCGACCGGATCGCAGAGAACATACTCGCGCTGGGCGATGAGTTGATTGATCGCGCATCCGCGGAGTCCGGTTTGCCCCGAGGCCGCCTCGAAGGCGAGCGCAACAGGACCGTGGCGCAATTGCGCCTGTTTGGTGAAGTGGTCCGTTCCGGTGAATGGCAGCGCGTGCGCCACGACGATGCCATGCCCGAGCGCAAACCGGCGCCTCGTCCGGATCTTCGGCTGCGCCACATTGCGCTCGGCCCAGTAGCGGTATTCGGCGCCAGCAATTTTCCGTTGGCCTTCTCGGTAGCCGGCGGCGACACCGCTTCCGCTCTCGCTGCGGGCTGCCCGGTCGTAGTCAAGGCGCATCCGGCACATCCCGGCACATCCGAACTGGTCGGCTGCGCGGTGCAAGAAGCGGTGATGCAGATGAACCTGCATGAAGGCGTGTTTTCGATGCTGACAGGCGCCGGCACGCAACTCGGCGCATCTCTGGTTGCCGATCCGCGCATCAAGGCGGTGGGCTTCACCGGCTCGCGTGCCGGCGGTCTGGCATTGATGAAAATTGCGGCAGCGCGCCCGATTCCCATTCCGGTCTATGCAGAGATGAGCAGCGTCAATCCGGTCGTCCTGTTGCCGGGCGCGCTGGCTGCGCGGGCCAGTGCGATCGGCAAGGAATTCGCGGCATCACTGACGCTGGGAGCAGGCCAGTTCTGTACCAATCCGGGCCTGGTACTGGCTCTGGATGGCACAGACTTCGATGATTTCATGACTGCGGCCAAGGCGGCGGTGTCTGCCAGTCTGGCCACGACCATGCTGACGCCGGGCATTCATGCCGCGTATGACGCACAGATCAACGCACTGACGCACCACAAGGCGGTACAGCAGGTCGCGCAAGGTCAGGCGTGTACCGGCCCCAACCAATGTCAGGCGCGTTTGATGAGCATCGACGCGCAGGCCTTCTTGAATGACGCCAGCCTGCAGGCGGAAATATTTGGCGCCGCATCGATGGTCATCCGCTGCGCTGATTTGCCGACGCTGCAGCAGGTGCTTGCCGGACTTGAGGGCCAGTTGACTGCCACCGTGCAAATGGAAGCGCAGGATCTGGACATGGCGCGCGCCTTGTTGCCGCTGCTTGAGCAAAAGGTCGGGCGCATCCTGGTCAACGGTTTTCCGACCGGCGTGGAAGTGGCGCATGCGATGGTGCATGGCGGCCCGTTTCCCGCCAGCTCGGATGCGCGCAGCACATCGGTAGGCAGCCTGGCGATCGAGCGCTTCCTGCGGCCGGTTTGTTACCAGGATTTTCCTGATGCGCTGTTACCGGACCCGCTCAAGAACAACAACATTCATGCCGCGGTGAGGCAGCGCGCCAACTGAATATTCCGGGCGTGGCCAGCCCGTCCGTTGCAGTCCTGACGGTCATAAAAAATTTGATTACATAAAAGGAGACGTAACAATGAGACCACCGGTTCCACGACTGGAGCATCTCGTCGAATGGCTGATGGCGCTGGCACTGGCCGTCATGGTAGCGCTGGTGTTCGGCAATGTCATGCTGCGCTATCTGTTCAATACCGGCATCGCGGCGGCGGAAGAAGTGGCGCGCCTGATGTTCGTCTGGCTGATCTTCCTCGGCGCGATCCTGGCACTGCGCCGCCATGCGCATCTGGGCGTCGAGATAGTGCAGGCGCGCCTGCCGCTCAAGGCGCGCCGCATCTGTGCAGTCGTCAGCCACCTGCTGATGCTGTACGGACTGTGGCTGTTCCTGTACGGCAGCTGGACCCAGACCGTGATCGGCTTGACCACCTATTCCACCGTGCTGCACTACCCGACCGCCTTCATGGCTTCCGCCGGACTGGTCTGCTCGGTTTCGATGATGCTGATCGTCGCACTCAATCTGTGGCGCATCGTCCGCCGCCATCCGGACGCGATGATCCCGGGCAACGCCACCGCCTCGCCAAGCGAAATCATCCATCAGGGAGCCGCCGAATGACGCTCGCCGTATTTCTCGGATCGCTGGTACTGCTGATGGTACTCGGCATGCCGATTGCCTTCGCCCTGATGCTGACCGGCGTTGCGCTGATGTTCCACCTGGACTTCTTCGATGCCCAACTGGTCGCGCAAAACCTGCTCTCCGGCGCCGACAACTTTCCCTTGATGGCGGTCCCGTTCTTCATCCTGGCCGGCGAACTGATGAATGCCGGCGGCATTTCCAGGCGCATCATCGACCTCGCGGTCAGCTTTGTCGGCCATATCAAGGGCGGGCTCGGCTATGTCGTGATCGGCGCATCGGTGCTGTTGGCCAGCCTGTCCGGCTCGGCGATTGCCGATACCGCCGCATTGGCGACGCTGCTGATCCCGATGATGCGCGACAACGGCTATCCGGTACCGCGTTCGGCTGGCCTGATCGCGTCCGGCGGCATCATCGCGCCGATCATTCCGCCGTCGATGTCGTTCATCATTTTCGGCGTTGCCACCAATACCTCCATTTCGAAGTTGTTCCTGGCGGGAATCGTGCCGGGCATTCTGATGGGTGTCGCGCTGGTTATGGTCTGGATGTTGCTCGCACGAAAAATGAATGTCAGGCCGCAGCCGAAAAAAGACTGGAGCGAGCGGCGCGATGCACTGATCGACAGCCTGTGGGCATTGATATTGCCGGTCATTATCATTGGCGGCCTGCGCTTCGGCTTTTTCACACCGACCGAAGCGGCAGTGGTCGCGGCCGTGTATTCGCTGCTGGTCAGTCTGTTCGTATACCGCGAGGTGAAGTTCAATGACCTGCAAAAGCTGCTGGTGGCTGCGGCCCAGACCACCAGCACGGTGATGTTCCTGGTGGCCGGCGCGCTGGTGTCGTCGTACATGGTAACGCTGGCAGATCTGCCGGAGCTGCTGATCGATCTGTTGGCACCGCTGATGCACGATCCGCGCATTTTGATGGCGGCAATCATGCTGCTGTTGCTGGCGGTCGGCACCGTGATGGATCTGACGCCGACGATCCTAGTGATGGCGCCGGTGCTGATACCGCTGGCGGTCAAGGCTGGTATCGACGGCACCTATTTCGGCGTGATGTTCGTGCTGGTCGGCACCCTTGGCCTGATCCATCCGCCGGTCTGCACTGTCCTTAATGTCATCTGCGGCGTCGCCAGGATCTCGCTGGAAAGTGCCACCAAAGGGATCTGGCCGTTCCTGCTGACCTATCTCATGCTGATCGTGTTGTTCATTGTTTTTCCCGGGATCATCCTGCTGCCGATGGCCTGGTTTGGTTAATAATTTTAAAGGAGGAGTCATGAAGCAATTTGTAAAATCTGTCGCCATCGCACTGACGCTGAGCGCCGCTGCGGCCGCGGTCCACGCTGCCGATTACAAACCACGCATCATTCGCTTCGGCTACGGTTTGGCCGAGAACAGCAACCAAGGTCGTGCAGTCAAATTTTTTGCCGAGGACCTGGCCAAGCGCACCGGGGGCAAGCTCAAAGCCAAGGGCTTTGGCAACTCAAGTATTGGCAGCGACATTCAGATGCAAAATGCCGTGATCGGTGGCGCGCAGGAACTTGCGGTTGTATCGACAAGTACATTAGTCGGCGTCGATAGTGATTTCGGCGTCTATGACCTGCCATTCCTGTTTGCCAACGAACATGAAGCGGACACCGTGCTGGACGGCCCGTTCGGCCAGAAACTGGCGGCCCGCCTGCAGGACAAAGGCCTGGTCGGCCTGGTCTACTGGGAAAACGGTTTCCGCAATCTGACCAATAAAAAGCATCCGGTTGCCAAAGTGGAAGACATGCAGGGCATCAAGCTGCGTGTGATGCAGAACCCGATGTACATCGACATGTTCAACAGCTTCGGCGCCAATGCGCTGCCACTGCCGTTCTCGGAACTGTTCACCGCATTGGAAACCGGAACGGTAGATGGTCAGGAAAACCCGGTCAATACCATCGAGTCAAGCAAGTTCTACGAAGTGCAGAAGTACCTGTCGATAACCAAGCATGTCTACAGCCCATGGATTGTTCTGGCCAGTAAAATCTGGTGGAATAAGCTTTCCGCCGACGAGAAAAAGGCCATTCAGGAATCGGCCAATGCCGCACGCGATTTCGAGCGCAAAGACAGCCGCGAAGCCGCCGCCAAGGCAGTCGAATTTTTGAAATCAAAAGGAATGCAGGTCACCGTGGTCAGTGACAAGGAGATTGGCCGCATGCGTGAACTCAGCAGGCCGGCGATGCAGAAATTCGCATCCGACGGCCACGTCGATCTGATCAAGGAATTGCAACACGATCTGGAAGCGATGCGCAAGTAAGCAACGCTGCTGTGCAAACAAAAAGGGGCGGGGGAATCAATACCCGGCCTTTTTTACTTTCAGAATGCCTGGTCCGAAAATCCAATACTCCGATGCAGTGCTTTCGGCTCACACTGTCCCGAAATTGCACCACCAATCATTTCCAGAATAAAGAAAGGGGTTACGTCTTTACGTAACCCCTTTCTTTATTTTATTGGTGGGCCTCCCGTGAGTCGAACACGGCACCAACGGATTATGAGTCCGCTGCTCTAACCAAGCATGAGCTAGAGGCCCAGTTTTCTTGCGGCTGAAAAATCTTGGGCGGTGTTACCCGCCCAAAAAATTTCCGACAATGTTAACCGATTAACTTCCTTCGAGAAAGCTCTTGAGCTTGTCGGAGCGCGATGGATGGCGCAGCTTGCGCAGCGCTTTGGCTTCTATCTGGCGAATGCGCTCGCGCGTGACATCGAACTGCTTGCCGACTTCTTCCAGCGTGTGGTCGGTCGACATTTCAATGCCGAAACGCATGCGCAGCACCTTCGCCTCGCGCGGCGTCAGCGAATCGAGCACATCCTTGACCACGCCACGCATCGACGCATGCAACGCCGCATCAGCCGGGGCCAGCGTGTTGTTGTCTTCGATGAAGTCGCCCAGATGCGAATCGTCGTCGTCGCCGATCGGCGTTTCCATGGAGATCGGTTCTTTCGCGATCTTCATGATCTTGCGGATCTTGTCTTCCGGCATTTCCATCTTGATCG
>CBIHNU010000055.1:0-22962 GCA_966211585.1 uncultured Noviherbaspirillum sp.
TGGGGTCGCCTTTCTTTGCTTCCTTTCTTTGGCGAAGCAAAGAAAGGGAGTGGCCTGCCGGGGCCAGTCCCGGCTACTAACCACGAAGTGCCAGCCGTATCGAAGCACCGGAGTGCAAACCGCATTGCATCACCGGAGCGCAAACCGCATCGAAGCACCAAAGCGCAAACCGTAACCGTTCTACCCCTTCCAACCATCCCTCCGCGCTACCCCCGCAACACCCGCGCCTCCAGCCCCCGCCGCGGCGACGTCCGTTCATCACACTCCGACACCGGCCCGATCTCATGCACCAGCACCCCGGACCCCTCCGGCGCATCAATCCTCCACGCGCCGCGTTTGATCGCGCGCAGCGCATCCCGGTGACCCTGATCCCAGCGCCAGTCGATCGATCCCTTGGAAAAATTGAAGTCCTTCGACGCCATCTGCCAGTCGCGCCCCGCATACGCAAGCCGCACGATGTGCATCGTGCTTTCGCTGCCGACCGCTTCCAGCTCCGCCAGTTCTTCGGCGCTGAGCTGCTCAACGGGGATTTTCTTGCGCAAGGAGCGCACCAGTTTCCGCAGCCGGTGTCCGCGCAGGTAGGCGTCGATATGCCGTCGCGACCGCGATGCGTACAGCACATCCTTCTGCCGCGTCTGCACCTGTTCCAGCGTCAGCGGTTCCGGCCCTTCGGCGCTCCACAGGTCGACCATGAAGCATACGGTGTCGACCCGCGGTTCGTCGGCCAGCACCGCTTCCAGCGGTGTGTTCGAATACAGGCCGCCATCCCAGTACAGTTCGCCGTTGATGCGCACCGGTGGAAAACCGGGCGGCAACGCGCCGCTCGCCATCACATGGCGGAGAGTGACCTGTTGATGTGCGGTATCGAAATGTTCGAGCACGCCGCAGCGAACCTTGATCGCGCTGACCGTCAACCGGATGCCGCTCGATACATTGAGGCAATCCATATCGACCAGTCGCGTCAAGGTGTCTTCCAGCGGCCCGGTATCGTAGAAGCTGGCTTCATCGGCCGGCACCGGCCAGCCGATGAAGAACGGACTGAACCAGCGTGCCGCGTAAAAGCCCGGCACGCCGGCGAACATCGAATCGACCGTGATGAGCATGCTGTTCAGCCGGCGCGCCGAGTCGGGCACCTTGCGCATGTCGAGCAGGTCGCTGTGCGCGACGGTGTCCCAGAATTCGCGTAGTCGCGCCAGCCGCGTGCCGTCTTCGTTGCCGGCAATGATCGCGGCATTGATCGCCCCGATCGAGGTGCCGACCACCCAGTCCGGCGTCAAGCCGTGTTCGTCCAGCGCCTGGTAGACGCCGGCCTGATAGGCGCCGAGCGCACCGCCACCCTGCAACACCAAGACTACGCGCGGCCGCTTGCCGCCTGCATGCGTGCCCGCCGCCCTCGCGCTTGCTTCCGCGCCTGTTGCTGCGCCTGTGTCAGATTTCGCATCCATGAATTTGCAATCTCGATCGAAGATGTCGGGTATTGCAAGCCGTGGTCCGCGAGCGGCGCGGCGGCGGTCGGCGGAATTACGCCTTGATCAGCCCTTCGGCCATCATCGCCGACCGTACCGACGGGCGCGCGGCAAGGCGCTGCAAATAGCCTTGCACCGCGGGCCAGCGGCCCAGCTCGAAATTTACGTGCCGGGCCCAGCCCAGCACAGTGAAGAGATAGGCATCCGCGACGCTGAATTGGTTCCCGTTGATGTAGTCCTGCTTTTGCAGTTGCTGTTCGATGATGTCGAGCCGCGCGGTCAGCGTGCCGCGTGCCGCCTGTTTCATCTCTTCCGTCGAGGTCGGCTTGAACAGCGGGCTGAACGTCTTGTGCAGCTCGGTGGAAATGAAGTTCAACCACCCCATCAGTCGATAGCGCTCCATGCTGCCGGCAACCGGCGCCAGCTGCTTGCTCGGCACCTGGTCCGCCAGGTATTGCACGATCGCCGGTCCTTCGGTCAGTACTTCGCCGTTGTCGAGTTGCAGCGCGGGCACGTAACCTTTCGGATTGATTGCGCGGAAGTCGGCGCCGCTCGCGGTTTTCTTGTCGGCCAGATTGACTTTTTCAACGTCGAAAGCAAAGCCGCCTTCGAGCAGCACGATATGCGGCGACAGAGAGCAGGCGCCGGGAGAGAAATAGAGTTTCATCAAATTCCTGTCGTTATTGGTGAGATCGGGAAAATCCGTCGGGAAAAACGACCTTGCCGGATTGCATCATGCACGTTCGATGCGATTTGATTTTAAGACAGGAAAGGACATTCTGTCGGCGCCGTCGCTGCAGCGTTCCAGGGACGCTCATATAATCAGGATTCATCATTACAAAAACACAATGGAGACAATTTGAATACCACCCATTACGCCTGCTGGCCCGCCGGCCTTCCGTACGCAATCAGCACGCCCGACACCAGCGTGTATGTGAACCTGGAAATTTCCGCGCGCCGCTATCCGGATCGCCCCGCGATCATTTTTTACGACACGGTGCTGAGCTATGCGCAACTGCATGCGGAGGTGCTGGCGCTGGCCGGCTATCTGCAGCAGGTCTGCGGCGTGCAGCGCGGCGACCGCGTGCTGCTCAACATGCAGAACAGCACGCAGTTCATCATCGGCTATTACGCGATCATGCGTGCCGATGCGATGGTGGTGCCGGTCAATCCGATGCTGATGACCGACGAGCTGAAGCATTACATCGAAGACAGCGGCGCGAAAGTCGCGCTGGTGTCGCAGGAAATCTTTCCACGCATCGCGCCGCTGGTCGGCAACAGCGGCCTGGAGCAGGCGATCGTCGCCACCTATTCCGATTATCTGACGGCGCCGACCGATCTCAATGTTCCCGAGTTCGTGCGCGCGCCGCGCGACGTGCCGGCGCTGCCCGGCGTGGTCGCATGGAAGGACGCGATCGAAGAGCAGCAGGCGCCGCACCCGCATCTGGCCGGCCCGGACGACCTGGCCTGCATGCCGTATACGTCGGGCACCACCGGCAAGCCAAAAGGCTGCATCCACACGCATCGTTCGGTGATCTTCAATTCGGTCGCCAGCCCGCTCTGGTCGGGGCCGGTGGTGCCCGACCACGTGACGCTGGCGGTGCTGCCGTTCTTCCACGTGACCGGCATGCAGTCGGTGATGAATTCGATGATCTACTGCGGCGGTGCGATCGTGGTGCTGCCGCGCTGGGACCGCGACGCCGCCGGCCAGCTGATCACCCGCTACAAGGTCACGACGTGGACGCTGATCCCGACCATGATGATCGATTTCCTGTCCAATCCGCGACTGGCGGAATATGACATTTCCGGCCTGCGCCGCGTATCCGGCGGCGGCGCCGCGATGCCGGCGGCGATCGCGCAGAAGCTGCTCGATCTGACCGGCCAGCAATACATGGAAGGCTATGGCCTGTCGGAAACGATGGCGGCGACGCATGTCAATCCGTCGACCCGCATGAAGCAGCAATGCCTCGGCGTGCCGTATCCGAACGTCGATTCGCGCATCGTCGATCCGGTTACGCTGAAGGAACTGCCGCCCGGCGAAACCGGTGAAATCTGGATCAACGGCCCGCAGGTATTCCAGGGCTACTGGAACGATCCGCAGAAAACCGCGGAGGCGTTCGCCGAACTGGACGGCAAGCGCTTCTTCCGTTCCGGCGACCTCGGCTACATGGACGAGGAAGGTTTTTTCTTCTTCACCGACCGGCTGAAGCGCATGATCAACGCCAGCGGTTTCAAGGTATGGCCGGCGGAGGTCGAAGCGATGATGTACCAGCATCCGGCGGTGCAGGAATGCTGCATCATCGCCGCACGCGATCCGTATCGCGGCGAGACGGTGAAGGCGGTGATCGTGAAGCGGGCGGGCGTCGATGCATCCGAACAGGACATCATGCAGTGGGCGCACGAGAAGATGGCCGCCTACAAGGTGCCGCGCATGGTCGAGTTCGTCGAGGCGCTGCCGAAGTCGGCAACCGGCAAGGTGATGTGGCGCTCGCTGCAGGAGAAGGAGTTGGGCAAGTAATGGCTATGCGGAGTGGCCTGCGCGCCGCTCCGCACTGCTGCCGCGCTTACTGTTCAGTTACCACTCAGTTCCCAATATATTTCCGCACGATCTGCTGGTACTGACCGCTGGCCTTGATCTGCTTCAGCCCTTCGGAAAAATCGTCGCGTATCTGCTTGTCCAGAAACACCGCATTGTGGGTCTTGTCGGTGCTGGCCGGGAAAATGTTGTGGAACACCGTTTCCTGCGTGGTATCGACATCGGCTTTCACTGTTGACCGGTAATACTTGAAGATGTTGATGTCGCCCACATACACCTGCGTCCCGTGCGCATACAACATCTTCAGCTTGCGCCGTTCGTCGCTGCTTTCCTGATAGTTCGGATTCCCCTTTACCGCGGCGGCAAACGCCGTGCCGAGAAACTGTTGCGCACCCTGATAGCCGACCACGGACTTGTCCTTCAGGTCGGCCGCGCTGTCGATCTTCAGATTGTTCTTCTTCAGCGAGATCGCGGCATCCTGGTACAGCACTGTCGGTTCGTCCGCATAAAAAAATCCATTGCCGTCCACCAGTTCCGGATTGCCGCGCTGAGCCGCATCGGCCTGGTGCTCCTTCAACAACTTCGGCGCCAGCAGGAATGACGCGAAGGTCGGCTTCAGCGTGTGTCCCTTTACCGCCAGTGCGGCGCGAATGATTTCCAGCTCATAGCCGCTGGCGCTTTCCTGGATCACATAGGGCGGCAGCGCCAGCCCGAAAATCATCTTCACTTCCTTGGCCTGTGCGGGCGGCGCCAGCATGCCGAAACCGAACAGCGCAACCGAGGTCGCCGTGAGTAATTTTTTCATTGCAAATCCTTTCATCGCTGGTATGGGGCCGAGGTACAACGCCATGTCAGGCAGGAAGTGAGTGATATTGCCGCATGGGAACACTTACTGTAACGGCAAATTCGCGGTCTCCTATCAATGCGTTGATATACAGGGATATGGCAGAGCGTATGGCGAGCGCTGACATGCCGGATTTTGCCGGCAACGCATCGCCAACTGCCGCATAATTGCCTTATCTCATCTCGCTCGTTCTCTCCCCTGCGTACTGCGCATGCATGATCATGTGTCGATGTCGCAACAACGATGACCGGCTTCGGCCCAACCTCTTATCAATGAGCACTCACCCATGAAGAAAAAAACCGCCAGGACGCCGCTCCGCTCTCATTCCCCCCAGCGCCGCATCGCGCTGGTGCTGCAAGGCGGCGGCGCGCTCGGCGCCTATCAGGCCGGCGTGTTCCAGGCGCTGCATGAACATGAACTGGCGCCTGACTGGGTGGTCGGCACCTCGATCGGCGCGATCAATGCTGCGATCATTGCCGGCAACCATCGTGAGAACCGGCTCGCGCGCCTGAAGGAATTCTGGGATCGCATCTCGCATCGCGACGGCGCCGATCTGGAACATGTGGTCGATGAGGCGCGCCGCATGAACGCTGCGCTGGTCACTTCCGACGCGATGCTGCGCGGCGTGCCGGGCTTTTTTGCGCCGCGCATGTTCAGCCCGTTCCCGTTCGGTATGGCGGTCGACCCGGAAGCGGCCAGCTTTTACGACACCGCCGCGCTGGGCAAGACGCTGCACGAGCTGGTCGACTTCGACTATTTGAACGAGGCGGACGAAATCCGTCTCACCGTCAATGCGGTCAAGGTCACCAGCGGCGAACTGGTGCAGTTCGACAGTATGAAGCAGGACATTGGCGTGGAGCACGTGATGGCCAGCGGCGCGTTGCCGCCCGGCTTTCCGGCGGTGCGCGTCGATGGCGAACTGTACTGGGATGGCGGCCTGTATTCGAACACGCCGCTGGAAACCGTGCTCGACGACGAGCCCGTGGTCGATACCCTGTGCTTCATGGTCGACCTGTGGAACGCCGACGGCCCGGAGCCGACCACGCTGGAAGAAGTGCAAACGCGGCAGAAGGATGTGATGTTCGCGTCGCGGTCGCGACGACATATCGACGACTACCTGCGCATGCATCAGCTGCAGGGCATGGTGCGCGAGCTGGTCGAACAACTGCCGCCGGCCCGGCAGGCCGCGATGAAGGCACGCCTGCCGCAGAATATGAACCGCACCGGCATCATGCACATCGTGCGGTTGCCGTACGGCGGGCAGGACTGGCACATGTCGGCCAAGGACATCAATTTTTCGAGAGGTTCGATCACGTGGCGCTGGGAGCAGGGCTATCGTGACGCGCTGCGCGGCATCGAGCAGGCGGGATGGATGAAGGAAGTCGAGGATGGCGTCGGTGTGGTGCTGCACGAGCTGCAACCGGAAGAAAGCCTGGCGGAACCCTGATGCGGTGTCACAAACAGTGTCACAAGCGGCGCCGCTGATCCGTCTTCAGGTTGCGCCGTCCTGCGGACGGCAGCCAGACCCGATTTTTCATCAGAAAGGAGCGCCGTAGCTTGGACCCGCGAACCGCCGACTTCAACGCCAACCGGCCACGGCTGTACGGCATCGCCTATCGCATGCTCGGTTCGCGCGCCGAGGCCGAGGACATCCTGCAGGACGCCTGGCTGCGCTGGCACGACGCCGATGTTGCCGCGCTACGCACGCCGCAAGCCTGGCTGGTAACCGTGGTGACGCGGCTGTGCATCGACCGCCTGCGCAGCGCCAAGGCCGAGCGCGAAGCCTACATCGGCCCATGGCTGCCGGAGCCGCTGGTGCCGGCCGAGACCATGTCGCCCGAGGCGGCGGCCGAACTGGCGAGCGATGTGTCGGTCGCGTTCCTGATGGTGCTGGAGCGGCTCGCGCCGGAAGAGCGCGCCGCGTTCCTGCTGCACCAGGTATTCGACCTCGACTACCCGGAAATCGCCAGCATGCTCGGCAAGACCCAGTCCGCCTGCCGGCAGATCGTGCATCGTGCGCGCGAACGCGTGCGGCGCGAGCAGCCGCGCTTCACGGTAAGCCGCGACGCGCATCTGCGCCTGCTGGAGAAATTCACCGCGGCCGCGCGTTCCGGCGAGCGCAAGCAACTGGAAGCCCTGTTCGCCGAAGATGCGACGCTGACCGGCGACGGCGGCGGCAAGGCGATATCCGCCCTCAAGGTGCTGTATGGCGCCGACCGCATTGCCCGCTTGTACCACGTGACCGCGCGCCGCTACGGCGAGCGCATGACGTTCCGGCATGTCGATATCAACGGCGAGCCGGGGCTGCTGCGCTATATCGATGGCAGGCTTGATGCGACGCTGTCCTGCGTGACCGATGGCGAGCGGATCGTTGCGTTGTATACGGTGCGCAATCCGGACAAGCTGAGGGGCATAGGCTGAATTGTAAAAGGCAGGAGTTGGTCTGACAGGATGTATCAGATTGTGAATGTCTCAAATCGACCGAGGCTGTATGAAAACGTGAGAATCGAATGAGGCGACCACAGCACCTCGGAGTGCCACCTCCTTTTATTCCCTCATATCGCGCTGGCCTTACGGCAAAACGACGTTTTCACACAGCCTCGACCCAAAGCGGACGTTCGAGCGGACGGTGAGCAGTGTGAGCTTGAGTTTCCACACGACTTCGATCGCCTTTGTATGCGAGAGACAATACTTAGGTATTTACCTTGGTATTATGGGGTGATAGGATCTCCGTCAGATCGAGCACTTAACCAATCGAACGGTCTTGAAATGGTTCAATCCACAGTCGCTGATGATGTTTTTTATGCCTTGTCCAATTCGACTCGGCGGAAAGTCCTGGAGCAACTGTGTGGCGGACCCGCCACCGTGAGCGAGCTGGCAGCACCGTTCGACATGAAACTTCCCTCGTTCGTGCAGCACCTATCGGTACTTGAACAGAGCCGGCTGGTGAAGTCGACGAAGCAGGGGCGTGTGCGGACTTATGAAATTGTGCCCGAACGGTTCAGGGTCGCTGAGGACTGGCTGTCCAAGCAGCGTCAGTTATGGGAGGTCCGATTGGACCGATTCGACGAATACGTCAAACAACTAAAGAAAACGGAATCAAAATCATGAACAAGCAGTTCACGATCAATCCGAAACTTGATGTTGTTCTCGAACGGTTCATTGACGCTCCCAAGCATCTCGTCTGGGATGCGTTGGCGAAACCGGAACACCTCAAGGAGTGGTACATGCCCAAGACTTGGGGCTCTGTTGCGAATTGCGAAATGGACGTGCGACCGGGAGGCATCTTCAGCATCGACATCGCAACAACAGACGGTCAGGTGTTTCCCAATCTCGGCTGTTTCCTGGATGTCATTCCGATGGAGCGGCTATGCTGGACCTCCATGTTGTTTCCCGGCTATCGCCCGGCAGTTTTTGACGACATTCCGATCACTGCCATCGTTACGATGGAAACCGTGGGAACCGGAACTCGCTACGTCTTTACAGCGCTTCACCGGGATGAAGCCGACTTTGAGAAAAACAAAGCGTCGGGTTGGCTGCAGGGGACCGAGATCGCCCTCGATCAGTTTGTGGCGCACGTGAAGTCGCTGAAGTAGTCAGGGTGACTTGCGGCGAGTGGCTCTTGTCGTCTTGCGACCCTGACCTGCCTTACGGCTTTCCCGAA
Organism: uncultured Noviherbaspirillum sp.; assembly: GCA_966211585.1. GTDB lineage: Bacteria > Pseudomonadota > Gammaproteobacteria > Burkholderiales > Burkholderiaceae_D > Noviherbaspirillum. The sequence continues at coordinate 8,511 of CBIHNU010000055.1, forward strand.
AGCGGACATTCATGCCTGGATTCCGGCTAGGGGCTGGCGAAGTTGGGAAAACTGCGGGTTACGCAGAATGGAACCACATTTGGGCTGCAAGTAAGCGTCCAGCCAGCACCGTCTAGACACACGACAGTGATAGACGCAAAGTAGTCCCCACCAAATTTTAGTGGGGACTATCTTGGGGAGAATTGGCCTTGGCCGGCTCCTTAGCCGTTTGGCGAAGCCGAATAACCCCTTCTGGCCTTTAGCGCTGACGCTGTGCCAGTTCGGCGATGACTCGTTCCAGCGGAGTCGTTCCTGCCCGTTCGACCGCGCCGGGATCGCTCTTGATGTCGATATGCGAGCTATTGAGGCCACGGGTCATTTCGGTGAAACCTGCAAGTGCGGCCTTTGAGAAATCGGCACCCGCCAGCGCTTTGGGCCACTCTGCTTCCGGTAGGACTGCCAAGTCGACAGGCTTCTGGAGCGTGGCTGAAACGATGGCGGCGACATCGTTCGGGGCATAGTCTTTGGGCCCCGAGAGAGTGACGATGTGGGTACCCGTCCTTTCTTCTTGCAGCAAAGCAGCCGCGGTGCTACCGACATCCACAGTCGCCACCATCGGGAGAGGACACTGTGGTGGTGCCAGAAACGTCGGCAGAGTGCCGGTGTGTATGGCCTGTCCGACCATCGGCACCCAGTTCTCCATGAAATAGGCCGCGCGCAGGAAGATGGTGGAAACACCTGCTTCTCCTAAACGCTGCTCGAACATGCGGTTCATCCTGATCCATCCCGTTCCGCTTTCACGGTCGGCGCCCACCGAGGAAAGGGCCACAAGCTTGGGCACGTCCGCCGCAACCGCAGCGCGCGCAGTGATGTTGGCAATCAAGTCGGCCCTCTCGAACAGGTCTTCACGGTTGTAGTGTTGCGGACTGACGACATAGGCGCCCTGAACCCGACCGAGCGCCTTGGTCATCGAAGCCAGGTCTGTCAGGTCGGCCACCGCAATCTCTGCGCCGCGTTCGGCCCACGTGCGGCCCTTGGCCGGGTCGCGCACCACGACGCGCACAGAGTGGCCGGAGCGTAAAAGCGCATCGGCGGCAGCGGCACCAGTACGGCCGGTCACGCCGAACACAACGTAAGGAAGGGGTGAAGAAGCAGTCATACAAAAATCTCCTGTTAAGACGAATCAGAAGGGTGCATGATTGCTCGACATGCATCAATGACATGAAAGACATAGTGAAAATGCACCAAGTGGATTTATCTGCCGTCGACCTCAACCTGTTAAAACTGTTCGAAGCACTCATTCGGGAGCGAAGTGTCACTCAAGCAGGCCTCCGCTTGGGCTTGAGCCAACCGGCCGCCAGCCGCGCGCTGGGACGACTGCGCGCGATGTTGGGTGATCGCCTGGTAGTCCGCGGCAAGTTCGGACTGGAACTGACGCCACGCGGTGAAGCGCTGGCAGGTCCGGTGGCTAGGTTGCTAGACGATGCCCGAGGTATCGTCTCGCCTGCCGTCTTCGATCCCGCATCTGCAACGGGGCGGATCACGATCGCTGCACACGATCACCTGAGCTTGCTGGTCCTTGCCGGTTTGACCGCCCGCTTCGAGCGCCATGCGCCTGCGCTAAGTCTCCATATCGCACAACCTGCTGGGGATAACGTGCGGCTCGTCGAGCAGGGGACAGCAGATCTGGCACTGGGTATTTTCGAGGCGCTGCCCGGCAGCCTCTATCGGCGCGGCCTTTACACTGACAGCTTGGTGTGCGTGGTGAGACCCGATCACCCCGGTGTCGCAGGCGGACTCAGCCTGGAACGTTATGTGACCCTACGCCACGTTACCGTGACGATTTCCGGCGTGGGAGAGAGTGCGGTCGACGTCGCCCTCTCGATACTGGGGCTCACTCGCCACGTCGCGCTGCGCGTTCCCCACTTTCTTGCTGGTGCAATGCTGGTGGCGGATAGTGACATGATTCTCACGTTGCCAAGCCGTTTGGCGCGCCAACTTGCGGAAAGGCTTCCGCTCGTGCTCCTGGATTTGCCGCTACAAGTTGCTCCCTTGTCGCCAGCCATGATTTGGCACGAGCGCTTCCACGGCGACCCTGCCCATATCTGGGTCAGGCAACAGCTTGTCGACGTCGTTGCGTCGTTCAATACGGTCGGGTAAATGCTGCCGACTTCATCCCACAATACCCCGCACTGCCGCCCAACCTCCCAAAACACCCGCCGCTATGCACTGTCGCGGCGATCTGCTACCCCAGCCGCTACTCGATGGCCGCTATGGAGTAGAAACATCATCCCGCGTATGGCCGCTTATGGCCGAGACCGGCCCCTCGTTATAGCATCAGGCCTCGATAAAACCTGACATATTCCCCTCAAGCCGGTTCTCGTTTGCCGCATTTGAATTGCACACACCACGCTGTCACAAACGCACACCTCAGCCCGTCTTGCAATAAGGAGCGAATACTTCGCGTCCTTGCAACGAACCACCAAGCGACGATCGCAGGAATTGTTTCCTCTTCAAGAAAAGGGAACAAGCCCGCGAACCCGGCGCTCAAGTTACTGATATCCCCCTAACCTGCAAACGGAGCAACCATGTCAACACGTCGCCTTTCCTTTTCCACCCTTGCGCCCGAAGCGTATCGCGCGCTGGCCAGCGTCAACGGCGCACTCGAACAGTCCAGCCTCGGCATGCAATTGATCGAGCTGATCCGTCTGCGCGTATCGCAGATCAACGGCTGTGCGTTCTGCGTCGACATGCATGCACGCGAGTTGCTGCGGCACGATGAACAACTGCAGCGTATCAACAGCCTCGTCACCTGGCGCGAAACCGACTTTTTCAGTGAACGCGAGCGCGCCGCGCTAGACTGGGCCGAAGCGGTCACCGGCGTCAATCGCCGCCATCCGTCGGACGAATTGCTTGACGCGCTGAAGCAGCATTTTTCTGACAAGGAAATCGTCGAACTCGGCTTCGCGGTGGCGACAATGAACGCGTGGAACCGGATCGCGATCGGCTTTCACGCGCCGGTGAAGAAAGCACCGCTGACAGCCTGAACAATCGCCGGGAAGCGCGCGGCAGGCAGCGTAAAATGACGCGTTGCCGACCGTTCGCGTTTCCCGATGACCATCCTGCTTTCCACCCTCAATGCCCGCTATGCGCATGCGTCGCTCGGGCTGCGCTGCCTGCTTGCCAACATGGGCGAGCTGCAAGGCATCACGCGGTTGCAGGAATTCGTGATCGGTGCGAAGACCGCCGACGTGGTCGAGCGCCTGCTCGCGTCGCAGCCGCGACCCCGGATCATCGGCTTTGGCGTCTACATCTGGAATGTCGAAGAAACCGAGCGCGTGGTGGCGCTGCTGAAGCGTGTCGCACCGGACGTGGCCATCGTGCTCGGCGGCCCGGAAGTGTCGCACGAGCCGGAGCAGCAGCGCATTGTGCAGCTCGCCGATTACCTGGTCACCGGCTGGGGTGATGTCACGTTTCCGCAGCTGTGCCGGCAAATCCTGCACGGCCCCAAGCCGTTGATGAAAGTGCATGCCGGTGCGCAGCCGCCGCTGTCCGAGATCGCACTGCCGTACGCGCACTACACCGACGAAGACATCGCGCACCGCACGCTGTATGTCGAAGCCTCGCGCGGCTGCCCGTTCAAATGCGAATTCTGTTTGTCCTCGCTCGACAAGACTGCATGGCCGTTCGAGCTCGACGCGTTCCTCGCCGAACTGGAAACGCTGCATGCGCGCGGTGCGCGGCTGTTCAAGTTCGTCGACCGCACCTTCAACCTGAACGTCAAGTCCAGCCTGAGGATCATGCGCTTCTTTCTCGACAAGCTGGCCGCGCATCCGGCCGATCCGGTGTATGCGCATTTCGAAGTGGTGCCCGACCATCTGCCCGATGCGCTGAAGGAAGCGATTGCGCAATTCCCGCCCGGCACGTTGCAGTTCGAGATCGGCATCCAGAGCTTCAATCCGGAAGTGCAGACGCTGGTCAGCCGCCGGCAGAACGACGAGAAAGCGGCCGACAACATTCGCTGGCTGCGCGCGCATTCGCATGCGCACCTGCATGTCGACCTGATCGCCGGCCTGCCCGGCGAAGACATCGCCAGTTTTGCGCGCGGCTTCGACCGGCTGGTGACGTTGAATCCGCATGAAATCCAGTTCGGCATCCTGAAGCGGCTGCGCGGCACGCCGATCATCCGCCATACCGAAGCGTATGGCCTGGTGTTCGACCCGTATCCGCCGTATGCCATTCTCGCCACCGATCGTATCGATTTCGCCAGCATGCAGCGGCTCACCCGCTTCGCCCGTTACTGGGACCTGGTGGCCAACTCTGGACGTTTCGCCAACACGCTGCCGCTGATTCTCGGCGATGCGCCGTTCGCGAATTTCATGGCGCTATCGGATTGGCTGTATGCACATACCGATGCGACGCACCGCATCGCACTGGAACGGCTGACCGCGCTGGTCGGGCAATGGCTGCGCAGCCGCGGGCATGACGCCGCAGCGGTCGCGGCTGCGCTCGGCGGCGATTACGCGGGACAGACGAACAAGCCGGCGCCGCAACGCAAGCGGGACGGGAAAACCGATGCGGCACCGCAGCGACAGGCACGACACCTGGTGGCGTAAGCAGGGAACCGGTGTTGTTTGAAATACAGAGTTGCAGCGCGGCGTAAAAAAATTTGCCGCTCAACCCGATATTCGCAATAATTGTCCTTAGAATCTGCTGAGACAGGCTCTTGATGCAGAATTGCCTGCAGCGCATCCGCAAGCATCGACCTCCCGGGCTCCGTCTATGGACATGAAGTTTGAAGAATTCGGCACGGCGAATTGCCAGCCTGAGCCGGCTGCCGCAGAGGTTGCTGCTCAGCCTGTGGCGGCGCGCTTCCGGGCTCTGTCAGCGGCCGTGGATGCCGCGCTGAAAGGCAACCTGGATGCGCCCTTGCCGCTGGACGGACATGACCAGCTCACGGTATTGGCGAAAAACCTGCAGGCGCTGCTTGCGCAAATGCGCACCGGTGGCGGCATGCCGCAAGATGATGTCGACCGGACGGCGGAACTGCAGCGCCTGACCAAGGAAAATACCCGGCTCGAATCCCTGATCGCGGACACGCCGGCGATCATCTACAGCAGCGTTCCGAGCGGCGACTTCAAGATGAACTTCGTCAGCGCCAATGCGTTGCGCGTACTCGGCTACGATCCCGCCGACATGGTGGCCGACCCCAATTTCTGGTTCGAGCATATTCATCCAGACGATATTCCGACCATCTTTTCCAGCCTCGCGATGGTGTTCGTGGAAGGGCAGCGTACCTATGAGTACCGCTTTCGCGCGAGCGACGGGCGTTACCTGTGGATGCACGATACGCTGCGCCTGATACGTGATGCGGACGGCAATCCGCTGGAAGTGATCGGCTCGCTGACCGACATCACCAACCGGCGCAACATGGAAGAGGCGCTGAAGAAGACCGGCGAGGAACAGAACCTGTTGATCGAGAAATTGCAGCAGGCACAGGCGCAGCTGCTGCAGTCGGAAAAAATGGCATCGATCGGCCAACTCGCTGCCGGCGTGGCGCATGAAATCAATAACCCGGTCGGTTTCGTCAACTCCAACATGAACAGCCTGCACGGCTATGTCGAAACGCTGATGAAACTGATCGACGACTACGACCAGTTGCTGACAGGTGCCGGCGACCATCCGGAGATCGTGGCCGCGGCCAAAGAGATGAAAAAACAGGCGGATCTGGTGTTTTTGAAAGACGACGTGACGGACCTGGTGCGCGAGTCGATGGATGGGCTGAAGCGCGTAAAAGACATTGTGCAGTCGCTGAAGGATTTCTCGCATGTCGGTGAGACCGACTGGCAAATGGCAGACTTGCATCAAGGGATAGACAGCACGCTGACGATCGCCAACAACGGCTTCAAGTACAAGGCAACGATCGACAAGCAATATGGTCCGCTGCCGCAGGTGAAATGCCTGGCGTCGCAACTCAATCAGGTATTCATGAACCTGATCGTCAATGCCTCGCATGCGATCGTGGATTCGGGTGTGATCAGCATCCGGACCGGCGTGGACGGCGACTGGGTATGGGTCACCGTGAGCGATACCGGCGTCGGCATTGCGCCGGAGCACATGTCGCACATCTTCGAGCCGTTCTTCACCACCAAGCCCGTCGGACAAGGGACGGGGCTGGGGCTGTCACTCTCCTACAACATCGTGAAAAAACACGGCGGACGCATCGAGGTGCAAAGCGAACTCGGCAAGGGCACCGCGTTTACCGTGCATCTGCCGATCGATCCGCAAACCGGTAGCTGACGGCGGCGCGGCGCGCCTTATTCGTCCAGCCGCACCGATCCGTCCGGACCCCACTTCACTTTCGTGATGCCCGGCTCTTCCGCTTCCAGCCGCTGCGCTTCCAGTTCCTGCGCGCTCAGGTCGCTCTGCGAGGTGCGCGATTCTTCGGCAAGGCCGCCGTCTTTGACGGCCTGGTCATGACGCTCGAATGCCAGCTGGACGACCTCCTTCAGTTCGGCTTCCTGCCATGGCTTGGCGATATAGCGGAACACTTCGGCCTGATTGACCGCATTCATGATCGCATCGAACTCGGTCGACGCACTCAGCACCAGGCGCACCGCATCCGGCTGTATGCCTTTCATCATCTTCAGGAAGGCGACGCCATTGATGGCCGGCATGCGGTAGTCCGATATCACCACGTCGAAGACCGTCTCCCCGCTGCGCAGCAAGGCCCGCTCCGGATCGGTGAAAATCTCGATTTGCAGGTCAATGCCGGCGAAGCAATTCCGCAGCTGCCGGTTCAGCGCATGTAGCACGTTGACTTCATCATCCAGTAACAAGACCCGTCTCATGGTTTGGCTTTCTCCATACAAACGTAAACCGTCAGCGGTGCGCGCGACGTCATCTCGAAATCGATCAGCTGCTGGATCAGGCGGTCGGTCAATGCATGATCGGCCGACAGCAGAAGGAAACCATCGCGGGCGACCAGGTCGCGCGCGATGATCATGCCGGGGCGCAACTGCGCCGGCGTCAACGGCTCTTCCTGCACCGGCTCGCGCATGGTCTTGCCGCTGATGACTTCCTCGAAAGCCTGCACCACCGACGGGTCGTAGCGCTTGCCGCGGCCCTGGATGATCAGTGTCGCCGCTTCGTCGGGACGCAGACGGCGTTGCGAAAAAGTACCGATCTGCAGGTTGTCATAGTCGCTGGCAAGCGCGAGAATGCGCGCGCCGACCGCGATGTTGAAACCCGACAGATGATCGGGGAAGCCCTCGCCGTCAAAGCGTTCCTGATGGGAGCGCACCAGCCTGGCGGCCGCCTGCAGATCTTCCAGCGGCATCAGCAATTGCTCGCCGTGCACCGGGTATTTGCGGTACACGCTCAGGTGCTCGCCATTCATCAGGGATACCGGCAGCGTCAGCAGCTCATCGGGAAAACCGATCTTGCCGATGTTATGCAACAGGCTGGCAATGAAAATCTCCTGGATTTCGCGCGAATCCAGTTCCATGCGCGTCGCAATCCGGCGCGCGAGATCGGCCACACGGCGCGAATGGCCGGCGAGATTGCCGCCGCGCATTTCAATCAGGTTGGAGAAGACCTTGATCGAGGTGAGGAAATTGTTCTTCAGCTTTTCGTTGAAGCCGATCAGTTCGTCATGCGCCTGCTTCAGTTCGGCAGTACGCTTTTCGACCTTGGCTTCCAGGCTGGCATTGAGCAGCGTCAGCTCTTCGTTCTGCGCCTGCGTGAGCGCTTCCAGCCGCTGCCTTTCCTGTTCCAGCGCCTTGCGTTCCAGCGCATGCCGCACGATCAGCAGTATGTCGTTGTCATCCCAGGGTTTGGTGATGTAACGATAGATTTCGCCGCGGTTGATCGCGTCCAGAATCGACTGGATATCCGCATAGCCGGTCAGCAGCAGGCGCAGCGTGCCCGGCCAGCGTTCGCGCACATGTTCGAGGAAACGCGCGCCGTCCATTTCCGGCATGCGCATGTCGGAAATCACCAGGTCGACCGTTTCCGTTTCCAGTATTTTCAGGCCGTCCTTGCCGCTTTCCGCGGTCAGCACCTGATATCCCTGCGCGCGGAAAAGGCGGCGCAGCGACGACAGGATATTCGGCTCGTCGTCGACGCAAAGAATCCTTGCTGCCATGGTCGTCGTCGCTACGCTCATTTTGCGTCATCCTTCTGGTCCGGCGATGCGATGTGCCGCAGCGGCAGCGTGATCTGAAACACGGTGCCGCGGCCGACCTCACTTTCCACCGTGATCGTCCCGTTGTGTTTCTGGATGATACCGTACGAGAGCGACAAGCCGAGCCCGGTGCCGCTGCCGATCGGCTTGGTGGTGAAGAACGGATCGAAAATGCGCGGCAGCACATTCTCGGGAATTCCCGAACCGGTATCGCTGATCCTGATCCAGGCCTGCTCGTCCTGCATGCCGGTACTGATGGTGATCGTGCCGCGCTTGCCGCTGATCGCATGCGCTCCATTCACCACCAGGTTCATGATGACCTGATTGAGCTCGGACGGCAGGCATTCGATTTCCGGCAGATCGCCGTATTCCCTGATCACGTCGGCTTTGTACTTTACCTCGTTACTGACGATGTTCAGCGTGGAGTCGATGCCGCGATGAATGTCGGCCCATTGCCACTCCTGCGTCACTTCCAGCCGCGAGAAATCCTTCAGGTCCTGCACGATCTTGCGCACCCGCGAGATACCTTCCTTCGATTCCCCCATCAGCGCCGGAATATCGTCCTTCAGGAAATCCAGTTCGATACGTTCGCGCGCCGCCTTCACGCGTGCCAGCGTGTTCGGGGAAGCGATCTCCGTTTCGGCTTCTTCATACACCTGCAGAATCTCGAACAACTTTGAAATATAGGTTTCAAGCGAGCCGAAATTGGAGAAGATATAACCGATCGGGTTATTGATTTCGTGCGCGACGCCGGCGGCAAGCTGGCCGATACAGGCCATCTTTTCCGACTGCACCAGTTGTGCCTGCGCCTGCGATAGTTTGTCGTTCACTTCGGTCAGCTCGTTATTGCGCCTTACCAGCTCCGCTTCGATGGCTTCCCGCCGCTTGATGTCTTCTTCCAGCCGTTGGTTGGCCTGGGCCAGCTGCGATGTGCGGCGTTTGACGAGTTCTTCGAGCTGCAGCCGCACGTTGTGCAGGTCGGCTTCGGCGAACTTGCGCTCGGTGACATCCTGCAGCATTTCGATGGCGCCCACGATCCGGCCTTCGCTGTCGCGCAACGGCGCAGCGGAAAAGATCAGCCAGCGGCCGGTTTCACCGAGGCGGGGGAAAAAATCCTCGACCTCGAATGCACCGGGGATCAGCGACGAACGCCGGCATTTTCCGGCATAGTACTGGCTGACCGACTCTTCCGAATCGCCGGAGACGATCAGATTCGCCAGGCAAGGCCGCTTTTGCTTGTAAAACGCGGTCCAGAGATCCGGCGTGCCGACAATGAGGTCCGCCGGGATACTGGTAATTCTTTCGCACGCCTTGTTCCAGTGCGTTACCACGTGATTGGAATCGATTGCAAACGCGGGCACCGGCGAGCCGTCGAAATAGGCGGAGATGGCCGGCGCCTTGGCTGCCGGCTGCTGCACCGTGTCGCACCGGTCGGTGATGGTGTGCGGCGAGGCTGAATGGGGTAAGTCGTTCATGTCGCGGCTGCTCATCGGGCTAAAATCTGGCACGCTTCTTCAAATTCCGTTTCGATATCCCGGCATATCTGCCTGAAGGCCACGGGCTCGATACGCAAGCTGTTCCATGCCGCATCGGTAACGACGGGAACCAGGTCATCGTCATGATGTGTCAGGCCCAGCGCGTGTGCAATCGCTTCCGCAACATGCACGACCGCCGGGATCTCGCCCATGTCCCTGGCCTCCGGCGCGTGGTGATTCGCGATGGCGGTCAGCATCATCGGCGGAAACTTCCAGTATTCGGCGAGCGCCTTGCCGGCCGCGACATGGTCCACTCCCAGCACCGCGCGCTCCGCGTCCATCGGATAGCAGTCGTGTTGTGCCCGGTAGCGCATCGCTTCCGCATACTCCGCGGGAAAGCGCGTCACCAGCACCAGCTTGCCGACGTCATGCAACAGGCCCGATACAAACGCATAATCCTGATTCAGCTTCAGATGCCGCGCGATCATTTTGGCGCATAGCGCGGCACCGATCGAATGCCGCCAGAATGCCTTCGAATCGAATCCGGCCTGTGTCTTGCCGGCGAAAACATCGGTCACTGCCGCAGCGGTGATCAATGCCCTGATACTGTCGAAACCGAGAATGGTGAGCGCCTGCTGGATGGTCGTGACCTTGCGCTGCAAGCCGTAGAACGAGGAGTTGGCCAGGCGCATGGTCTTGGCCGCGAGCGCCTGATCCTTCGATATCTTGTCGGCCAGTTCTCCGATGTTGACATCCTGCTGTTCGAAACTGTTGAGCACTTCCATCACGACCATCGGCAGGGACGGCAGGTCGCGCACACTGCGGATCACATCGGCCAGCACGATCGTGCCCATCATGCACCGCCTGTCCGGTATTCGGTCACGCTTTGCAGCAACGCATCGCTCGCGCCCTGCGCCCGGCACTTCCGGAACAGGTGCGCGAGTTGCGCGTGCACGCGTTCGCGCTCGGCTTTCAGATCTTCTTCGGAGACCGTGTCATCGATGACAAAAACGGTCTCGATGCCGCGCCGGCGCAGCGAGGTCAGGATCGTGTCGTTCAGGACGGTGGCATCCTTCAGCAGCACGTCGCCATGCGCGTCGAGCACCGCCTCCGACAGGACCATGCCGGCTTCGACATCATTCAGGTCCAGCTGTTTGGATCGGCCTGTCATTGCGCCCTCAGTCTCGCGTTAGCGTAAGAAGTTTGCCGCGCGACTCGGAGCCCTGTCCCATCGAATGGGACCGTATCCGGTACACGCTGCCTTTGAGCTCGATGCTGCAGCTCTGCCCGTCGCTGATGCCGTCTATCGCATGCAGCACGTCCGGGATCGTGCTCCTCGCATCCGCGCCGAGCATCATGCCCTCGTCGCGGAACAGCGCCTGCGCCGCCGTGTTGACGAACGCGACGAAATTGTCCTCGTCCAGGCCGATCGCCGGCGCCGGCACCTGTTGCAGCACCTCGCGCACCACATCCAGGCTGACTTCATCGCGCCTGATCTGCTGCTGTTGCTGCTGCAATACCTCTTCCAGCTTGCGGTTGGCCGCCGCCAGCTCGAAATTCGCGGTACGGACTTCCAGCGTCAGGCGCCGGTTTTCATCGGCCATTTCCTTGCGCCGGAATGCTTCATCGATATGCTCGCGCAATTGCGTGTCGTCCCAGGGCTTCATCAGGAACTTGTAGATCGCACCCTGGTTCACCGCGTCGGTGACCGATTGCAGTTCGGTATAACCGGACAACACGATGCGTACCGTGTCCGGATAAATCTCCTTCGCCTTGCCGAGGAATTCGACGCCGGTCATGCCCGGCATGCGCTGGTCGGACACGATCACATCGACCTCATTGCGCGCCAGCACCTCCAGGCCCTCCATGCCACTGTTCGCCGTGAAGATATGGTAGTTGTCCCGGCGCAGAAGGCGCTTCAGCGATGAAACGATATTCACTTCGTCGTCCACGATCAGCAGCGTGCGCTGCGGCCGGTTCAGGCGCAGCAGATGGCCCGGCAGGCGGCGTTCCTCGCGCAGCAGGGCAGCGGTGTCATCGGCGGACAAGGCGGGCGAGAAAAGAAAACCCTGGATCTCGTCGCACATGTTGCGTCGCAAGAAATCGCATTGCACTTCGGTTTCGACGCCTTCCGCAACCACCCGGATACCCAGGCTGTGCGCCATCGATACGACCGCTGTCGCGATCGCCCCCTCATTCGAATCCGTGGTGGTGATGTTGCTGACAAAGGAGCAATCGATCTTGACCTTGTCGAACGCAAATTTCTTCAGGTAGTTGAGCGATGAATAGCCGGTGCCGAAATCGTCGAGCACCAGATCGATGCCGAGCGAACGCAGATGCGCCAGTGTTGCCTGGCTGGTCGGCGTGTCCAGCATCAGCACGTTTTCCGTGATTTCCAGGCACAGCATCCGTGGCTCGACGCCGGCAGCGGCCAATGCGCTGCCGATCTTTTCCGCCAGTTGCGGATCCCGGAACTGGCGCGGCGACAGGTTCACCGCGACCCGGATCCCGGCAATGCCGGCGTTCTCCCAGGCGCGCATATCCTGGCAGGCACGGCGCAGCACCTGTTCGCCAAGCTGTTCGATGATGCCGCACTCCTCGGCGATCGCGATAAAGCGCGTGGGCGGCACCGCGCCCAGTTCCGGATCGGTCCAGCGCAACAGCGCCTCAAGCCCGGAGATCCGTCCAGTCTGCAGATCCACCAGCGGCTGGTAGAACACGGTCAGGCTGTCGGCCTCGACAGCGGCACGTAACGCCGTCTCCAGTTTTACGCGCTCCAGCGAGCGCTCGGAAATTTCGCGCGAAAAGAACTGCATATTGTTGCGGCCAAGTTCCCTGGCGCGGTGGAGCGCCATGTTGGCCGAACGGAGCAGGGCCGCGGCATCGCCGCTGTCCTGCGGGTAAAGGGCGATGCCGATGCTGCAGGTGACGCCTATGCTGGTTGTGTCGGTTCGGAACGGCGCCGCCATTGCGGCCGACAGCCTTTCTGCGACGGCGGCAACATCGCACGAAGCAGTGACGGCGCGCAGCACGATCGTGAATTCATCACTGTGGCGTGACAGGCTGTCCCGATCGCCGATGCAAGCGCGCAATCGCTCCGCAGCCTCTTTCAGCAGCGCGTCGGCGCCTTCGTAGCCGATCGTACTGTTGACCAGCTTGAAGTGATCGATCGTCAGCACCAGCAGTGCGACGATGCCCTGGCTCGCCGACGCATCGCGTATTGCCTGTTCCAGATGCGTCTTGATCAGTTGCTGGTTCGGCAATCCGGTAAGCAGGTCATGCCCGGCCAGGAATGCGAGCTGCTGTTCGTGGCGCTTCTGTTCGGTGATATCGGTTTGCACCCCGATGAAATGCGTGACCTCGCCGCTCTCGTCGGCGATCGGCGAAATCTGCAGGTAATTCCAGAATAGTGAGCCGTCCTTGCGGTAATTGCGCAGGACCGCACGGACCTCTTCGCGCCGGGCAAGCGCCTCGTGTATCGCAGACAGCGCGGGCTGGTCGGCATCGTCGTTCTGCAGGAAGTCGTAATGCCGGCCGAGAACCTCTTCCTGCACATAGCCGGTCAGGCGGCAGAAGGCAGGGTTCGAATAGACGATGGGGTAGCCGGCTTTTGTCGCGTCGGCAATGAGAATGCTGCTGCCCGCGCAGGCAAGCGCGCGTCCGGCCACGGCGGACACGTCGTCAAGCCTGTCGTACATCAAGTCACCCCCCTCGGTGCTTGTCATAAGTGCCTCGTTTTTTATGCCGGAAAATCGGTTGCCGCGGAATCGGCATATCAATTCGATCGAGAGTCCGAACTATCTTCGCACGGCAAAATGATGCCGTAAAGCAATAGTTGCGTGACTGTAGAAAACCTTCCGGACAGGTGCACACCGCAGCAAAATTCACCACGACACGGTACGGCCGCCATCCCAAAAAAACCTGGTGAAAAAATGAAGCTCAGACCGCCTGTCGGCGCCAGGACTCGATCAATTGTTGCACCGCAGTGGGAAGCGACTCAAACGGAACAGTTCTGGCGTGCTGGAAAATCATCATTGCATAGACAGTCGCCAGCGCGTTGACTTCAGGCGACAACGCACGTTCCTCGCCGGTCGAAGGACGCAGCGCGCGCCAATAGTTGATCGCCTGTTCCAGCTCTGCGAGGGTGAGGTCCATGGAATTATTGTACGTGACAACGTGCGGTGCGAGCGGACGTCGGTTTTCATCGAGAGACCACATGCCGCAATCGAAGCGGCGATCGCGAAGCATGAAGTGATGCGGCCTCTGATTGAGAATCGGTGGCTTTATCTGTTTTCCATTGATTCGGGGATGAATCATGTTGAGGCTTGCGCGAATGGTTGCTGGCAAGGGGCAGGGAAGCCGGCAGAGAGGGAACTCGTTCAGTGTTCAGTGGCTACCTGAGTGTATGCGTTTGCTTGAACATACTGTCGCGAAGGGACGATGTGAGACGGTTGGGAATTGCTGGTTTTTGTCAGGGATGGTTGGTTGGAGTTGATCGAAACCCGAGCTTGCCAGAGCAAGTGTGCGCCTGGCCAGAAGCAGCCATGTGCGGAGCCTCCTTGAAGCGGTTGCCATTCGGCAGGGAGACTGGCAGGGACAGGTTGAGGAGTTGCCATTTAAGTCATACACTCGATCCCTATGGCAACTGCTTGCCTTTCCCGGTTATTTAGTACTGGATGCATTTGCAGCGGAAGGCCGAAAGCCAGGCTCACCAACGGTTTCGGGCGAATTGCCACACCAGGATAGGCGGACAGCATGGGTAGTGTCAGAAATTCTGTGTGCTGAGGTCGGTTTAAAAAATCTCAGTGCAGCG
>CBIHNU010000056.1:0-22935 GCA_966211585.1 uncultured Noviherbaspirillum sp.
ATCACCTGACCGCCGACTACACCTGGGGCTGGACCCAGGAAGAGTCGATGAAGAAGTTCACCGAAAAGCAGGGCTGGCATACCGTCAAGGCGGTGCGCACGCCGCTCGGTGCCGGCGACTTTTCGCAGTACATCACGCCGGTGTTGAACTCCGGCGCGGACGTACTGATCCTGAACCACTACGGCAAGGACATGATCAACTCGATCACGCAGGCGGTGCAGTTCGGCCTGCGCGACAAGGTAGTCAACGGCAAGAAGTTCGAGATCGTGGTGCCGCTGTTCTCCGAGTTGATGGCGCAGGGCGCCGGCGATGCGATCAAAGGCATTTTCGGTACCGCGAACTGGGACTGGAAACTGCCGGACGCCGGCACCAACACCTTCGCCAAGTCGTTCGGTGCCGAATACGGCACGCCGCCGTCGCAGGCTGCCCATACCTGCTATGTGCAGACGCTGCTATATGCGAATGCGTGCGAAATGGCTGGCACCTTCTATCCGCCGGAAGTCATCAAGAAACTCGAAGGTTTCAAGTTCGACGGCATGGGCAACGGCCCGACCGAGTACCGTGCCGACGATCACCAGTGCTTCAAGGACGTGCTGGTGGTGCGTGGCAAGGAAAAGCCACGCAACAAGTTCGATCTGCTCGACGTCACGCAAGTGGTGCCGCGTTCGCAGGTCGAATATGACTCGAAGATGTTCGGCGGCAATCTCGGACCATACACGGTCTGAGCGACGTTCCTCAAGGCGGCAGGCCAACCGACCAGTAATGGGCGGCTGTCGTTTCCGCTGGCCGGCCCGGGATCGGGCTGGCCAGCCTTTTCAAGGATTTACGAGGGCTTGCCGGCAACGGAGCGAGTAATCATGGACGCAATCATCCTTCAACTGTTGAACGGGCTCGACAAGGGCGGCGCATATGCGCTGATCGCGCTCGGGCTGACGCTGATCTTCGGCACGCTCGGCGTCGTCAATTTCGCGCACGGCGCGCTGTTCATGCTCGGCGCATTCTGCGCGGTCGGCCTGCAAAAGCTGATGACGATCTCGCAGCACGTCAGAGACGACAGCGTAACGTTTTTCGTTGCATACAAAGACATTCCCTATCTTCAACTCTGGTTCGGCGATGCCGGCCAGACCATGATCGACTATGCGGTGCCGCTGTCGATCCTGCTGGCGATCCCGGTGATGCTGCTGGTCGGCCTTGCGCTGGAACGCGGCCTGATCCGGCATTTCTACCGGCGCCCGCACGCGGACCAGATCCTGGTCACCTTCGGTCTCGCGATCGTGTTGCAGGAACTGGTCAAGGCGTATTTCGGCGCCAATCCGATCCCGACGCCGGCGCCGCCGATCGTCGCCGGCAGCGCCGATATCGGCGCGCTGCTCGGTCACGCCGGCGCCATCACCTATCCGTGGTGGCGACTGGTGTATTTCGGCTTCTCGGCCGCGCTGATCGCCGCCGTTTTCGCGTTCATCCAGCTGACCACCTTCGGCATGGTAGTGCGCGCCGGCATGCGCGACCGCGAAACAGTGGGGCTGCTCGGCATCAATATCGAGCGCCGCTTCACCATCGTGTTCGGCATCGCGGTGATCGTGGCCGGGTTGGCCGGCACCATGTACACGCCGATCCTGCCGCCCGACTATCACATGGGCATGGAATTCCTGGTGCTGTCGTTCGTCGTGGTTGTGGTCGGCGGCATGGGCTCGCTGCCGGGGGCAGTCGCGGCCGGTTTCCTGCTTGGCATATTGCAGTCATTCGCATCGATGAACGAGATCAAGAGCATCGTTCCCGGTATCGACCAGATCATCATTTACCTTGTCGCCGTGGTCATTCTGCTGGTCCGACCGCGCGGCCTGATGGGACGCAAGGGCGTCATGGAGGATTAGGCATGATCAAAACCAATTCGGCACGCCAGGATCGCGTCCTGTTCCTGTGCTTCTCGGCGGCAGTGCTGACCATGCCGCTGTGGATGAAACTGATCGGGGCCGGCTATCCGGACCTGTTGCAGAAGTTCGCGATCTACGCGATTTTCGCGATCGGCTTCAATATCCTGTTCGGCCTTACCGGCTATCTGTCGTTCGGCCATGCGGCCTTTCTCGGCGTCGGTTCGTACACGGCGGTATGGAGCTTCAAGCTGCTCAGCATGAACGTGATTCCGGCGGTGCTGCTCGGCACGCTGACCGCCGGCGTGTTCGCGCTGCTGATCGGCTACATCAGCCTGCGCCGTTCCGGCATCTATTTCTCGATCCTGACGCTGGCCTTCGCGCAGATGTCGTACAACCTTGCGTATTCGGTGCTGACGCCGATCACCAACGGCGAGACCGGCCTGAAGGTCGAGCATAACGACCCTCGCATCGTCGATCACCTGTTCACGCAAGTGAAGCCGGGGATCCCCGACGTGAACCTGTTCGGCATCGACATCAGCGGCTACAACGGCTTCTACTTCTGCGCGGTGCTGCTGATCCTTGCGTTCTATGTCGCGCTGCGCATCACGCGCTCGCCGTTCGGCGTGATGCTGCAGGCGATCAAGTCGAACCAGAACCGCCTCAAGTACACCGGCATCAACACCCGGCCGTATGCGCTCGCCGCGTTCGTGATCTCGGGGCTGTTCGCCGGCCTCGCCGGCTCGCTGCTGGCGGTGACCGATCCGCTGGCCGGCGCCGAACGGATGCAGTGGACCGCCTCCGGCGAAGTGGTGCTGATGACCATTCTCGGCGGCGTCGGCACCATGATCGGGCCGGTGCTGGGCGCTGCGATCATCAAGTATTTCGAAAACATCTTCTCGTCGTTCAACAGCCAGACGCTGCATCATTTCTTCGGTTTCCTGCCGGATACGCTGGAAAACATCGCCGTCTCGATCAGCAGCCTGTTCGTCGGCGAAGGTTGGCAACTGACGCTCGGCGTGCTGTTCATGATCATCGTGATCTTCCTGCCCGGTGGCGTGATGGAAGGCATACGGCGAATCGGTGCGCTGTTCGCGCGCTCTCCCGCACCGCCGGTGCGAAAAGTCAAACAGGAGTATGCGAAATGACGATCCTGCAGGTACAAAACGTCAACAAGAGCTTCGCCGGCCTGCGCGCGCTGAACGATGTCAACCTGACGGTGGAGCGCGGCAGCGTGCACGCGATCATCGGCCCCAACGGCGCCGGCAAGTCGACGCTGCTGAACTGCTTCGTCGGTCGCCTGACGCCGGATGTCGGTTCGGTGATGTTCGACGGCCATTCGCTGATCGGGCGCACGCCGCATGAGATCAACCAGGTCGGCGTGGTGCGCGTGTTCCAGACGCCGGAGATATTCGCCGACCTGACGCTGCTGGAAAACGTGATGATCCCGACCTTCGCGCGGCGCGACGGCGCGTTCGCGATCAATGCCTGGTCGCGCACCGATGCGCAGGCCGAGGTGCGCGAGAAAGCCGAGCACATGCTGGAAGACGTCGGCCTGATCGCGAAGAAGGACATGATCGCCGGCAGCCTGTCGCGCGGCGACAAGCGGCGGCTGGAACTGGCGATGTGCCTGGTGCAGGACCCGAAGCTGCTGCTGCTGGACGAGCCGACCGCCGGCATGTCGCGCGCCGATACCAACAACACGATCGACCTGCTGCAACGGATCGGCGGCGGCAATGTCACCAAGATCATCATCGAGCACGACATGCATGTCGTGTTTTCGCTGGCCAGCCGCATCAGCGTACTGGCGCAGGGCACCGTGATCGCGGAAGGCGATCCGGCATCGATCAAGGGCGATCCGCGCGTGCAGGAAGCCTATCTCGGAGGAGCACATCTATGACGGAAACGCTGATGGCTGAACGGACGCAGCGAACTGCAGACGCTGCCGCGCAGCCTTATTTTTCCTGTCGCGACCTGCATGCGTATTACGGCGAAAGCTATATCGTGCAGGGCGTCAGTTTCGATGTGCGCGAAGGCGAGATCGTCGCGCTGCTGGGGCGCAACGGCGCCGGCAAGACGTCGACGCTGCGCAGCATCGCGCGGCTGGCCGACCCGCAACTGAAGCAGGGCGAGATCTGGCTCGCCGGCAAGGCGCTGCACACGATGTCGGCATTTCAGGCGGCGCGCAACGGCGTCGGCCTGGTGCCGGAAGACCGCCGCATCATTCCCGGCCTGACCGTCGAAGAGAACCTGCAACTGGCGCAGATCGAGGAGCCGCGCGGCTGGTCGATCGAGCGGCTGTACGAGCATTTCCCGCGCCTGGCCGAGCGGCGCCGGCAGGAAGCGGTCACGATGTCCGGCGGCGAACAGCAGATGCTGGCGGTGGCGCGTGCGCTGGCGCGCGACGTCAAGCTGTTGCTGCTCGATGAACCGTATGAAGGGCTGGCGCCGGTGATCGTGCACGAGATCGAGAAGATTCTCGAAGAAGTGAAGAAGCTCGGCTTCACCACCATCATCGTCGAGCAGAACGCGATCGCCGCGCTGCACCTGTCGGACCGCGCGATCATCCTCGACATGGGTGAAGTCGTGTTCGACGGCACCGCGCAGGAAGTGATCGACAACACCGAACTGCGACATCAGTATCTGGCGATCTGACGCAGACGACTGCCGGCCGCGCGCCGGCATTTCCTTTTCTCGTTCGCCCTGCATGTGTGTGGCCCCATAGCGGGCCGCGCGCCGATTCAAGGTCAATATGACGGCCGGCCACAGGCGCGACATCATTGATTCCGAACGGAAAATCTCGAGTCGCGTTTTCACCTTTCCCGCAATGCGGATCGGCGAGGCCGTCCGGGTTTTCATCCAATTCGATGCTGCAGTGCCGCATCGAAAACAAAAATCTTCTTCCATTTCAACGCGTTAGAGCTGGCGTGCGAGCTGGCACGGCAAGTGCTAACAAGACCACGGGGACAGGGATGCGCGCGGCACAGCGTTCGACTTGTTCTTGCGTTACCCTTTGCAGGGCGTTCGAGGCATTCGGGCTAGTGGTTATCCGTAATTGGCAAATGCCCGGATGTGTTTCACCATGGTGGGGGTTGCGGTGTTTGCCCCGACCGATAATCATCTAATAGGAGAGAGCAATGATTTCTGTATTTCTACGCCGTTTGTTGACGCTCGCGGGCGTCGCGCTGCTGGCAGCAGGTCCCGCGCATGCGCAACAGCAATACATCAATATCCTGACCGGCGGCACCAGTGGCGTGTACTACCCGATGGGTGTGGCGCTGTCTCAGATCTACAGCAAGGCGATCCCGAATGCGAAGGTGTCGGTACAGGCAACCAAGGCTTCCGCGGAAAACCTGAACCTGCTGCAGTCCGGCCGCGGCGAACTCGCATTTGCGCTTGGTGATACGGTATCCGATGCATGGAAGGGCGATGCGGATGCGGGCTTCAAGACGCCGCTGAAAAAGCTGCGTGGCGTCGCGGGCATTTACCCGAACTACATCCAGATCGTTGCATCGGCCGATTCCGGCATCAAGACCCTGGCTGACCTGAAGGGCAAGCGTATCGCGGTCGGCGCGCCGAAATCCGGCACCGAACTGAATGCACGTGCGATCTTCAAGGCTGCCGGTTTGACCTATAACGATTTCGCCAAGGTCGAGTACCTGCCGTTCGGCGAATCGGTTGAACTGATGAAGAACCGCCAGCTCGACGCAACGCTGCAATCCGCCGGTCTGGGCGTGTCGTCGCTGCGCGACCTCGCCACCTCGATCAAGATGGTCGTGGTGCCGATTCCGCAGGATATCGTCCTGAAGGTGGGCGACCCGGCTTACCAGTCCGGCGTGATTCCGGCCAATACCTATGAAGGCCAGACCACCAACGTGCAGACTGCGTACGTGCAGAACTTCCTGGTTACCCGCGCCGACGCACCGGTCGACATGGTGTACACGATGACCAAGTCGCTGTTCGAGCACCTCGATCAGCTGAAGGCTGCGCACGCCGCCGCCAAGTCGATCCGCAAGGAAGCCGCCGCTACCGGCATGCCGCTGCCGCTGCATCCGGGCGCTGAAAAGTACTATCGTGAAATCGGTGTATTGAAGTAAATCTCCACTAAAAAGAGCGCGGGCAACGCCGCGTTGACCCGCGCCATTTCCATCTAGGAGCAACATAATGTCTGAATTTAATCTCCATGCCGCTGTGCCGGGTGAAGCCCCGGCTTCGGCGGAAGAATTCGAAGAGCACGGCAGGAAGCGTGATCTCGGCGGTATGGCGCTGAAGATCATCGTCGCCATCGCGCTGGTGTTCTCTACCTACCAACTCATCGTCGCCGCTTTCGCCCCCTTGTCCAGCCTGGTCATGCGGTCGTTGCACGTCGGCTTCCTGCTGATGATGAGTTTTTTGCTGTACCCCGCCTTGAAGAAAGGCTCGCACACCAGCATTCCCTGGTATGACTGGGTGCTGGCTATCGGCGGTTTCGCGCTCGGCACTTATCAATGGATTTTTGAAGCCGACCTGATCGAGCACGCCGGCAACCCGACCATGCCCGACCTGATCGTCGGAGCCATCATGGTCGTGATGGTGTTCGAAGCGGTGCGCCGCATTCTCGGCCCGGCATTGCCGATCGTCTGCGGCACCTTCCTGCTGTACGGGCTGTTCGGCCAGTATCTGCCGGATGTAATCGCGCATCGTCCGTTCGATGTTAGCCAGATCATCGATCAGATGTATTCCGGCACCGAAGGCATCTTCGGCATTCCGACCATGGTATCGGCGACGTATATCTTCCTGTTCATCCTGTTCGGCGCATTTCTGGAACATGCCGGCATGATCAACCTGTTCAACGCGATTGCGCTCGGGCTGGTCGGCCATGCAAAGGGCGGCCCGGCCAAGGTTGCCGTGATTTCATCCGGCTTCATGGGCATGATCTCCGGTTCCGGCGTGGCCAACGTGCTGACCGTCGGCCAGTTCACGATTCCGCTGATGAAGCGTTTCGGTTACAGCTCGGTGTTCGCCGGCGCGGTCGAGGCGACCGCATCGATGGGCGGCCAGATCATGCCGCCGGTGATGGGCGCGGTCGCGTTCATCATGGCGGAGACGCTGAACGTGCCTTACCTTGATATCGTCAAGGCGGCCGTCATTCCCGCGGTTCTTTACTATACGACCGCGTTCCTGATGGTGCATCTGGAAGCCGGCCGCGCCGGCCTGACCGGCCTGCCGAAGGATCAGTGCCCGAATCCGCTCGCCGCGTTGAAGAAGAACTGGTACCTGGCCCTGCCGCTGGCGGCGCTGGTCGGCATGCTGTTCCACGGCTTCACACCGATGTTCGCCGGCCTGACCGGTTTGGCATTGACCGCGATCCTGATCCTCGGCGCAGCGATTGCCGCACAGATCTCGAAACAGGCATTCCGCTATGTCTTCTGGCTGGCCGTCGGTCTGGCTGCGTCGTTGTTCGGCAAGTTCGGCATCTACCCGGTGCTGGCGTTGATTGCTGTCATGTGTCTCGTCTGCTTCGTCTACATCAAGGGCGGCCGCAAAACACTGCATGTGCTGAAGATGAGCCTGGTGGACGGCGCACGGCAGGCCCTGCCGGTTGGTCTGGCTTGCGCGATCGTCGGTGTCATCATCGGCGTGCTGACGCTGACCGGTGCGGCATCCAGCTTCGCCGGCTTCATCCTCAACGTCGGTGCCAGCAGCTTGTTCCTGTCGCTGGTTCTGACGATGATCGTTTGCCTGATTCTCGGCATGGGCATCCCGACGATTCCGAACTACATCATCACCAGCTCGATCGCCGCGCCAGCGCTGCTGAAGCTCGGCGTGCCGCTGATCGTGTCGCATATGTTCGTGTTTTATTTCGGCATCATGGCCGACCTGACGCCGCCGGTCGCGCTGGCAGCGTTCGCGGCAGCATCGATCGCGAAGGACTCGCCGATGAAGATCGGTTTCAAGGCGACCCAGATTGCGATCGCCGGCTTCGCGATTCCGTATATGGCAGTGTATGACCCGGGACTGATGTTGCAGGGCGACTGGACCGTGCTCGGCGTCGTGTATATCGTCGCCAAGGTGCTGCTGGCGATCGGGTTGTGGGGCGGTGCGGTGGTCGGTTACCTGTGGGCACCGTTGAAGGCTGCGGAACGGGTATTTGCCGTGATCGCCGCAGGCTTGCTGGTGGCGGCGGCGCCGATGACCGATGAGATCGGTTTTGCGATGTCGGTCGCGTTCATCGTGTGGCACGTGATGCAGAAGCGTCGGCTCGCAGTCGCATGAGCGCGCTTTGCCTGGCGGCAGCTGCCATGACCGTGGTGCTGCCGGCGCATACCTTCACGCTGGCCTGGACCCATTCGATCGAAAAGATCCGGTGGGAAGAGGATTACCGGATCGTCGGCCACAAGCTGGAAGTGGTTGACTCCCGCATACGCGGTTCCGGCGCCGGCATGGACCCGCCCGAGGGGGCGGTGCTGAAGGACGGCGTCTGGCATTACAAGCCGAAGATCGCGCCGTTGCCCAGCATACTGCTGGCGCGCTCGCCCTACACGATGGATTACACCTTGTGCTGGAACGACGAATGCCATCCGATGGCGGAAGTCATGGGCTCGGTGCAGCAGGCGCCGCAGGTGGAAATGTCGGTCTGTGACCGGCATCCGACGAAATTGGCCGGAGATTAGAAGTTGATGCGCCGGCATCCATGATGATGCCGGCGCACAGCAATGTTCGTATTTCCGTTGTCTCCTGTTGTCTCTTTGCTGGAGCGCTGCACATGCAGTTTCCCTTACCGGAATCCGGAATCTCCACCCGGCGCTCCAGCTTCTTTTTCTCCCCCCATCCATAGCGCACTCTGCCGGCGCACCACGTCGCTTAGCGAGCCGCTCTTCTGATAACTGGCGCGCAGCCATTCCGCGTCGGACTGGTGATCCAGCAGCCGCTGCCGCAGCAGCGCGATCGCATCGGTCGTACCGAGGTCTTGCGCGGCGCCGCCCAGCATGTCGAAGGTATTGAGCATGTCCTGCTGCAACGGCAGTTGCTCGCCGCTGATCGGGTTGATCAGCGTGCCACCGATGCCGAAGCGGCAGGCCTGGAAGCGGTTGTATGAATAGGTCAGGTAGATGTCCTGTGCCGGCGTCTGCTCACGCTGCTCGAACATGAACTTGGCGAGGGTTTGCGCATACGCGGCCAGCGCAACCGCCGTTTCGATCATCAGCGGCGTGTCGCAGACGCGGATCTCGACCGTGCCGTATTCCGGCTTGGGCCGGATGTCCCAGTAAAAGTCTTTCATGCTGGCGACGATGCCCAGCCGCTTCATCTTTTCGAAATAGGTGTTGAAACCTTCCCAATCGGCGACGAAGGGCATGTAGCCGGACAGCGGAAAGGCATTGATGCTGGTCAGCCGCGACGACTGGAAACTGGTGTCGACGCCCTGATAGAACGGCGATGACGCCGACAGCGCGATGAAATGCGGAATGTAGCGCGCCAGCAGATGCACCAGCCGCACCGCTTCGTCGCCGTTGGCGCAGCCGATATGCACGTGCTGGCCGTACACGGTGAACTGCTTGGCGAGGTAGCCGTACAGCTGCGACACCAGCCGGTAGCGTTCCGCCGGAAAGATGCGCTGGTCTTCCCAGTGCTGGAACGGATGCGCACCGCCGCCAGACAGGCCGAGGTTGAGCTTGTCGGCCGCGCTGGTCAGCAGCTTGCGCATCGCTTGCAGCTCGGCCAACATTTCATCATGCCGACTATGCACCGAGGTTGCGATTTCGATCATGCTCTCGGTGATTTCCGGCTTGATGTCATAGCCGTGTTTCTGCTGGTCTAACAGATTGAGCAGGTCGCTGGAGCCGCGCGTCAGGTTGTAGTCGCGCCGGTTGACGATTTGCAGTTCCAGTTCGACGCCCATCGTCAACGGGGTCGATTGCGTGAATTCCAGCATGATTTCTCCTGGCGATACAGCCTGTTAATTTTTCGCTTCGCCGGCAATCACCAGCGCAAGGCGTGTACAGATCGGGCCGACGACTTCGAGTATGACCAGTATCGCCACGATCAGTGCGGACATCTGCGAGCCGAATTCCGGATAAAAGCCTGCCGCATGTTGCACCAGAATCACCTTGAAGCCGGACAGGGGCACCAGGCTGAGACCAAGCAATGCCCCCTTGCGCACGCTGATGCCGTTGGCCCGTGCCAGCAGGGCGGTCAGGCCGGTCGTCACCAGCAGGCGGGTGGCGATGAAGGCCAGCGCCACCAGGGCAAAGGTGCCCAGATAGGCCGGTTCCAGGCGGGCGCCGGCGAACACGAACAGCACCACGTACAGCAGGCTGCTCAACTGGCTGAAATCCGGTTCCACCAGCGCATGGCGGTGGTCTTCGCTGCGGCTGGCGATGCCGAACGCCAGCATCGCGATCAGCGCCGACAGGTCGAACATCACCGCAGCGCCGACGGTGGCGGCAATCAGCGCGAACACGACCACCAGTTGTGCCTGGGTGTCGCGCCCGAGCCAGTGGCCGATCCAGATCAGCAGCCGGCTTGCAAGCCAGCCGAGCAGCGTCGAACCGAGCAGCAGATACAGCGGATGTAGCAGATACTTGTTCCAGCCGGCCTGGAATTCCAGGTGCAGCGCCGACAGGCCGATCGACAGGCCGACGAAGGCGAGCAGGTTGCCGATCACCACGATATTCAGCATGCGCTCGGTAAGCTGGCCTTCGGCTTTCACTTCGCGCACCACGTTCAGCGCGACCGCCGGCGAGGTGGCCATGCCCATCGCGGCGACCATGCCGGCCACTTCCTTGCCGATGCCGAGCGCGGTCAGTACCCAGAACAGCGCGACGAAGGTGCATAGGCTGACGACGACGGCGGTGGTGAGCAGGTGTTTTTCGCGCAACAGCCATTTGTAATCGACGCGACGACCGAGCTCGAACAGCACCAGGCCGAGTGCCAGGTCGACCAGCGGGCCGATTTCGCTGAGCGTGGCGGCATTGACCAGGTTGAGCCCGGCCGGCCCGATCAGCAGGCCGGTCAGGACGTAGCCGGTGATCGCCGGCACCGGCAGCAGCCGCGAGACCAGGCGCGAACCGAGAATGCCCGCCAGCAGGATCAGGCCGGTCGCGGTCAACAGGTTCAGCGTGTCGGGCAGATCGGGGAAAAAGTCTGGTGTCGTCATGTCGCTCCCAAAGGTAATCGTGGCATGGCGCTCAAAGCAGCATGAAGCACAGCGCCGCAACGGCGGTCGGCAAGAGCGCCGAGAGGAACAACCCAAGCGGGTTGATCGATTGTTCGTTGAAAGATTCGGCCAGTATCGCAAATCCGGCCGGATTGGGCGCATTGGCGATGACCGTCAGGCCGCCGCCGGTGACGGCGCCGGCCACCAATGCATATTTGGCACTATCTGAAATGCCCGCCACCAGCGAACCGAGATAGGTCAGCGCGGCGTTGTCGGTGATTGCCGTCAGCGCGGTGGCGCCGAAGAATAGCACGGTCGCGTCCATGCCGCTCAGAATCGGCTGCAACCACCATTGCTGCTGGCCGCCGAGCACCACCAGCCCGGCGAGAAAGAACGCGACCAGCAGGCCTTCGCGCAGCATCAGGCTGTCCTGATGGCGCTGGTAGGCTTCGGTGAAACCGAGGAAGAACAGGAACAGGCCCATGAAGACAACCGGGTGATGATTGAACATCACGGTCAGCACCAGGAAGGCGAGATGCACCAGGATCACCGGGAACGGCACGTCGGCGTCGGCCGCTGTCCTGGCCGGCGCCGGCAGCGCCAGCAGTTCGCGGCGGAACAGCAGGGTCAGCGCAACCGCGTTCACGGTCACGGCGAGTGCGGCCTTCCAGCCGAAGGTTGCCGACATGAAACCGATGCCCCAGCCCCATTTTTCAGCCACCATCAGCACCGGCGGCGCCGCGTACGGCGTCAGCACGCCGCCGATCGACACATTCACCAGCAGCACCGCCAGCGTCAGGTATTTCAGCCGTTCCGGTATCCCGGCCTTGAAATAGCGGTCGCGCAGCATCAGCGCTGCCAGCGTCATCGCGGCGGGTTCGGTGATGAAGGAGCCGAGCAGCGGCACCAGCGACAGGCTGAGCAGGTAGTAAGCCATCGGCTCCGGCAGCGGCAGCAGGCGCGCGGCGCGGTCGGTCAGCCGCTTCGCCAGGTTCAGGATCGGCCGGGTGCCGGCGATGACCAGGATCACGAACACGAACAGCGGTTCGGTGAAGTCCTGCGATTCCAGGTAGTGCACCGCGCCTTTCGCGTCGATGGTGGCAGCCATGAACAGCACCAGCACCAGTGCCCAGAAACCGAACACCACCTCGACTTCGCCAAGCAGATGCCACAGCCCCGCATGCCGTTTGCTGGTGTGCGCCAGATGCTCGAACCACTTGGTGGAAAACGTATGCAGCACGGCCACGGCAAACAGCGTGGCGCCGGCGTATTCGATCAGGGTCGTTTGCGTCATTGATTCCTCGGTAACTGAAAAACCGGCGGGCGCGGTTCGATCCGCGCGCTCGCCTTGCTGAACATGCCGCACTTCGTCGCCGGGCCGCACATGGGCCGGGATGAAGCACTCGGAGTTTTGGTGGCCCCGCGGTTTGCGGTGGCCGCGACCGGAATCGACACGCTTCCGGTCGGGATGAAATCGCTTGCGTTTAAACCACGCGACTTGTAAAGAGAATAATTGTCGGGCCGCTAGTTTATCAGGACTTGCCCCAGCGCAAACAGTTCGCGGGCAAATTGATATCAATGTGTCATGGCATCAGTGATAGCCTTCGCCCGCCTGCACCCGGCCGCGAAACAGCCAGAATACCAGCACCGTATAGCCGAGAATCATCGGCAGCAGGATCACCGCGCCGATCAGGAAGAAGACTTGCGACGCCGGGTACGCCGCTGCCTGCCACAGCGTGATCGACGGCGGCACCAGGTAGGGCACATTGGAAACGACCAGGCCGATATAGGCCAGCAGGAACAGCCCGACCGCCGATGCGAACGGCTGGATCGGCTTGTCGTTCCGGATGCCGCGCCAGCACAGCCAGGCCAGCAGCAGCGTCGCCAGCGGCATCGGCGACAGGTAATAGAAGTTGGGCGTGCTGAACCAGCGCTCGGCGATGCGCGCGATCTGCAGCGGCGTCCAGAGGCTGACCAGCGCGATTGCCGCCAGCAGCAGGAGCAGCAGCGGCACGCCGAGCCGGCGCGCATGCCGCTCGACGTCGCCGCCGGTCTTCATCATCAGCCAGGTCGCACCCAGCAATGCATAGCCGATCACCAGCGCCGCGCCGCACATCAGCGAAAACGGCGTCAGCCAGTCGAGCATGCCGCCGGCGAAGCGGCCGTTCTCGACCTTGATTTCCTGCAGCAGGCCGCCCAGCACCACGCCCTGCGCGAACGTGGCCACCGTCGAGCCGGCCGCGAACGCGATATCCCAGCGCCGGTGATCGGGTTTCGCGATCCAGCGGAACTCGAACGCGACGCCGCGAAAGATCAGCGCCAGCAGCATCACGATGACCGGCAGGTAAAGCGCTGGCAGAATGATCGCGTAGGCTTTCGGAAATGCGACCCACAGCCCGACGCCGCCCAGCACCAGCCAGGTTTCGTTGCCGTCCCAGAAAGGCGCGACCGAATTCATGATCTGGTCGCGTTCCTGTTCCTTGTGATAGAACGGAAACAGCATGCCGATGCCCAGGTCGAAGCCGTCCAGCACCACATACATCGCGACCGCGAAGCCGATCAGCAGCGCCCACACGATCGGCAAGGTGTAGCCGAGGCTGCTCATGGCTTGTCCTCCATCGGCGGCTGCGCGGCCGACAGCGGGCGGTTCGCCAGCGCTTCCGGCTGCACTGCAGGCACGACCGGCTGCGGCCCCTTGCGGATCATGCTCCGAATGTAATAGATGCCGATCGAAAACACCACGAAATACACCAGCACGAACAGGGCCAGCGAGATCGCGACCGATACCGCCGATATCGGTGAGGTCGCGTCCGCAGTGCGCAGCACACCGTACGCGACCCACGGCTGGCGTCCGACTTCGGTGACGATCCAGCCGGCGACGATCGCGATGAAGCCGAGCGGCCAGCAGTAACCGACCGGTTTCAGGAACCAGTGCGTGTGAAACAGCCGGCCGCGCCACCACAGCCACGCGCCGACCACGCCGATGGTCAGCATCAGCAGGCCGAGGCCGACCATCAGCCGGAACATGAAGAACACCGGCACCACCGGCGGCCGGTTTTCCGGCTTGAAATCGGTCAGGCCGGGAAAGCGGCCGTTCGGGTCGTGCGTGACGATCAGGCTGCCGAGATTCGGAATCGCGATTTCGGCGAGATTGCGTTCTTCCTTTACTTCCGGCCACGCGAACAGCACCAGCCCGGCCGGCTGCGAGCCGTCCCAGTGCGCCTCGATCGCGGCGATCTTGGCCGGCTGGTAGGCCAGGGTGTTCAGGCCGTGCAGGTCGCCCACCAGGATCTGCAACGGCGCCAGCAGCGCCACCATGCCGAGTCCCATCCGGATCATGGTGCGCGCCTCGCGTTCGAAGCGCGACGCCAGCACATAGCGCGCGCCGGCCGCCAGCACCACCAGCGAGGTGGTCAGATAGGTGGCGATCATCATGTGCGTGAAGCGGTATGGAAAGCTGGGATTGAAAATGATCTCCGACCAGACCAGCGGATAGGTGATGCCGTCGCGCACCTCGAATCCGGCCGGCGTCTGCATCCAGCTGTTGGCGGACAGGATCCAGAAGCCCGACAGCGCGGTGCCGAACGCGACGATGATCGCCGCCAGCGTATGCAGCCACGGCGGCACGCGGTTCCAGCCAAACAGCATCACGCCGAGGAAACTGGCTTCGAGGAAGAACGCGGTCAGCACTTCATAGCCGAACAGCGGCCCGATGGTATTGCCGACCACTTCCGAATAGCGGCTCCAGTTGGCGCCAATCTGGTACGACAGCACGATGCCCGACACCACGCCCATCGCGAACGACACCGCGAAGATCCTGGTCCAGAAGCGCGCCAGCGTGTGGTAGTGCGGCTGTCCGGTGCGCAGCCAGAGCACTTCCAGCGTCGCGACGAACGCCGACAGGCCGATCGAGAACGCCGGGAAAATGATGTGGAAGCTGATGGTGAACGCGAACTGGATGCGGGCGAGCAGGGTGGTGTCGATGCCGGCGAAAGTTTCCATCAAGGGCTCCATGTGCGTTCAGCCGGGGCCGGCGCGAACCAGCCGCAGCCCCCGCGGGACGGGTTTATTGTTGGTTTGTGTGGGTTTGGCCGGCCTAAATGGGCCATCAGCACCGGTACTGTCATCGTTTCGAGTATCGCGCGCGTCACGCCACCGAGCATGATTTCGCGAAAGCGCGCATGTCCATAGCCGCCCGCCACGATCAGGTCGGCGTTCAGTTCGCCTGCCAGTGCCAGCAGCGCCGGGCCGACACCTTGATCGCTTTTGCGTCGCAGCACTTCGATCTTGATGCCGTGCCGTGCCAGATACAGCGCGATCTCGGAACCGGGCGCGCCGCCTTGTGCCGGCGGATTGAACATTGCCACCTCGACCCGGTGTGCGCGCCGCAACAGCGGAATCGCGCTGCTGACCGCGCGGGTCGCCGCCATGCTCGCGTCCCAGCCGACCAGCACGCGGTTGCCGATGTTGTCGAAGCACCCGGTGTGCGGCACCAGCAGCACTGGCCGGCCGGAATTCAGCACCACGTACTGCGGAAAATCGGGCATCACCACCGGCGAGATTTCGTGCGGATCGTTTTGCCCGATCACCACCAGGTCGGCATAGCGTGCCTGCAGGCAAATGCCGCCGCCCGCTTCGTCGTCGACCAATCGCTTCTCGAACGAGGAAATGCCGATCTTGCGCGCGGTCGCTTCGAATTCGTCGAGCCCGCGCTCGGCGCGCTCACGCAGGAAGCGCAGATGCTCGCCCAGGTTCGGGTCCAGTTCCGCCAGCATCCGCGTCTGCACTAGGTAGCGCGATGCGCCGGTGGTCGCGATGCCGATCAGGTGCGCGCTCTCCGCCATCGCAATGGCCGCGGCAATCTTGATGCGCTCGCTGGCATGAATCGATTCGTCGACGTGCACCAGCACGGTCTTGTACGACATGTTGCACTCCTTGCGTTGCTTCCACTGATCGTGGCCGTGCCGTATCCGTTAGACCGGGCAACTATCGGCAAACCGGAAGACGAACGTCGAAATTTGATTCGCGTCAAAGCAGGATATTTGTCGCACGGCACTTCCTGGTTTCGGAAAGGCAGCCGGACGCGACACTCTTGAATTCATTGCGCCGGCACATAAAATCAAAAGGCGCAGCAACCAGGAGAGCCGCATGAGTCTGTTTGATGATCCGGTATTCGTTGCCTTGCGGCCAGGGCTACTGCGCCGACCCGCAAGCGCTGGTCCGGTCCGGTAGTGGCGATCGTGGTCACTGCGCACTTCCGTTTTTATGCCGAGCTGAACGATTTCCTCGCGCCGATGTTGCGGCAACGCGGCTTCAGCCGCGTCTGTTCGCGCGATGCGTCGGTCAAGCACATGATCGAGGCATTCGGCGTACCGCATACCGAAGTCGAACTGATCCTGGTGAACGGCGAGCCGGTCGACTTTTCGCATCGGCTGCATGATGGTGAACGGGTCAGCGTCTATCCCTGCTTCGCCGCGCTCGGTATCGTCTCGCCGTTGCCGCTGCGGCCGCCCGCGCCCGGCAAACGCTTCATTGCCGACGCCCACCTCGGCCAGCTCGCGAAGCATCTGCGCATGCTCGGCTTCGATGTGCTGTATCGCAACGACTATAGCGATGCCGAAGTCGCGCGCATCGCCGCAGCCGAAGGCCGCATCGTTCTCACGCGCGACCGCGATCTGCTGATCCGCAAGGAAATCGTGCATGGCTGCTACCTGCATGCGCTGACCGCCGACGAACAGGTGCAGGAAGTGATGCGGCGCTTCGACCTGGCACCGTCGGTGCGCGCGCTGAGCCGCTGCCTGAGCTGCAACGGCGTGCTGCGCGTGGTCGAGAAGAGCGAGATCGAGCATCGCGTGCCGCAGCACAGCCGCCATGTGTACGAGCGCTTTTACGAATGCGACTGCTGCGCGCAGGTGTACTGGGAAGGATCGCATGTGGTGCGCATGCGGGCGCGGGTGGAACGGTTGCTGCGTCATGCGGACGACAATGTCTGACACAATGACGCGACCGCCGCTCCGGCATCCATCCTGGACGTCCCATGACCAAACAATTTTCCGCCGCTTGCGAACGTAACCGCGAACCCATCCTTGCCGTGCTGCGCGATGCATTTGCCGAATCGCGCCGTGTGCTTGAAATCGGCAGCGGCACCGGCCAGCATGCCGCGTATTTCGCCGCGCAATTGCCGCACCTGGTCTGGCAAACCAGCGACCTTCCGCACAACCATCCGAGCATCCTTGCCTGGCAGCAGGATGCGGCACGGCCGAACCTGTTGCCGCCGCTTGTGCTCGACGTCGCCGGCGGCGAGTGGCCGCCGGGACCGTACGACGCCGTATTCAGCGCGAACACCTGCCACATCATGGCGTGGCAGGAAGTGCGCGCGATGTTCGCCGGCATCGGCCGCGTATTGCAGCCGGGCGGTGTACTGGGTATTTACGGCCCGTTCAATTACGGCGGGCAATCCACCAGCGCGAGCAATGCGCAGTTTGATGCGGCGCTGAAGGCGCAGGCGCCGCACATGGGCATTCGCGATTTCGAGGCAGTGAACCGGCTTGCCGCCGAACATGGACTGGCGCTCGCCGCCGACCATCCGATGCCTGCCAACAACCGGCTGCTGCTCTGGCGCCGGGCATCGACGGTGCCGGCCGTTTGCCCCGGTTGAGAGAGGTCAACGCACGACGGGGCGACATCGGCTACGTTGAAGGTATTGACGACCTTTCACATCAAGCAAAAATTGCGCTTTGTCGATGTCACGATGTTTTATACGGCGGAAAGCGGAGGGGTGCGAACCTATCTTTCCGCCAAGGAGCAATGGCTCGCCCGCCAGACCAGCATCGAGCACATCGTCGTCGCACCGGACCGCATCGACCATGAGTACAGTGCCGGCTTCATCGGCGTGCCGAGCGTGCCGATTCCGTATGCCAAAGGCTACCGGATGCCGCTGTCGAGCCGCATTGCCGCGCACAAGATCGAGCGGCTGCAGCCGGACCTGATCGAAGTCGGTGATCCGTATCAGCTCGCATGGGCCGCGCTGCGCGTCAAGGACCGCACCGGCGTGCCGCTGGTCGCATTCTGCCATTCCGATCTGCCGCGCCTGATTGCGCAACGTTTCGGCCCGGCTGCGCAGCGCATCGCGAACCGCTACATGCGAACGTTGTACCGGCAGTTCGACCTGGTGCTCGCGCCGAGCGTGGCGATGGCCAGCCAGTTGCGCGATCTTGGCATCATCCGGGTGCGGCATCAGCCGCTCGGTGTCGACACGGATACCTTTGCGCCGCGGCGGCGGCACGACGGCCTGCGCGCGGCGCTCGGCCTGCCGCAAGACACGCGGCTGCTGATCTACGCCGGCCGCTTCACGCGCGAAAAGAAACTGCCGCTGCTGCTGGATGCGGTAAGCCGGCTTGGCGATCCTTACCATCTGCTGCTGGTCGGCAGTGGCGACACGCTGCCGTGTTCGAACCGCGTGACTTGCCTGCCGTTTCAGCGCGACACGCATGCGCTGGCGCAACTGATCGCGAGCTGCGATGCGCTGGTACATCCCGGGGACCAGGAAACCTTCGGCCTGATCGTGCTGGAGGCAATGGCCTGCGGCGTTCCGGTGGTCGGCGTCGCGGTCGGCGGCGTCAACGAACTGATCGACAACGGTACCGGCGTGCGGGTCGCGCCCGGCAGCGGCGTCGCATTGGCGGATGGCATCAGCCAGTTGTACGAGCGCGATCTGCGCGCGATGGGCGAGCAGGCGCGGCGCAAGGTGCTCGAACGTTACGACTGGCGACGCGTGATCCCGCAGCTGATGGGCCATTACAGCGGCCTGTTCGCTGCGCACCGGCAGGCCGATTTCGGCATGGAGACCCAGTATGTTCCCGACTGAAAGCGCGATGGAAACCCCGCGTGCCTTGTGCGTATCGATCCACGACGTGTCGCCGTCGACCTGGCCGCAATGCGAACGGCTGCTGCACGCAGTCCACGCGGTGGCCCGGATTCCGGTGTCGCTGCTGGTGGTGCCGGCCTGGCACCGGCAGCCGGCGGCCGGTGGCGCGCGCTACGACCGCGTGCTGGAACAGCGGCTGCGCGACGGCGACGAACTGGTGCTGCACGGTTACACCCACCTCGACGAAGCGGGCGCCGCTTCCGGCTGGCGCGAGCGTTTCACGCGGCAGGTCTATACCCGGGGTGAAGGCGAGTTTTACGCAGTGGATCGCGACGAGGCGCGCCGCCGCCTGGCGCTCGGGCTCGAATGGTTCCAGCGGCGCCGCTGGCCGGTGCACGGTTTCGTCGCGCCGGCCTGGCTGATGGGCCCGCAGGCCTGGGCCGCGCTGGCGGATTTCCCGTTTCGCTACACCACCACGCTGCAGCGCTTCTACCTGCTGCCAGAATACCGCACACTGCATTCGCAAAGCCTGGTCTATACAGTGCGCAGCGGCTGGCGGCGCGCCATGTCGCGCGGTTGGAACAGCCTGCTGGCGCGTGCGCTGCAACCCAACCCGCTGGTGCGGCTGAGCCTGCATCCGACCGATGCCGGCCATCCGTGCATCGTCAGGCATTGCCAGTCGCTGCTCGAAACCCTGCTGGCGAGCCGGCAGGCGATGACCAAGGCGGCGTTCGCCGAGCAGGCGCGCGCCGGCGTGCCTCGGCAGGTCAGTGCAGATGCAGGTTTGACTGCACCCTGATCAGGTCGCCGAACAGTTCGGCATTCATCGGCTCGCTGAAGTAATAGCCTTGCACGCTGTCGCAATCGTGCTCGCGCAGGAAGTCGTATTGCTGCTGGGTTTCGGCGCCTTCGGCGATCACGCTGCATTCGAGGCTGTGCGCCAGGCTGATGATGGCCTTGGTGATCGCGGCGTCGCCGGAATTGGAAGGGATTCCCTGCACGAACGACTGGTCGATCTTGACCGCGCGAATCGGAAAGCGCTGCAGGTACGCGAGCGATGAATAGCCGATGCCGAAATCATCGATCGCGACGCTGATGCCCATGTCGCGCAGCGTGGTCAGCGTCACGATCGCCTTGTCCGGATGCGCCATCACCGCGCTCTCCGTGATTTCCAGTTCCAGGTAGCGTGCTTCCAGCCCGGTCTCGACCAGGATTTCCCGGATGTTGTCGATCAGCCTGTCGTCGGACAACTGGCGCGGCGACAGATTCACCGCGACCCGCAGCCGGGCAGCGTTGCCGCGCTGCCAGCTCTTGTTCTGCGCGCAGGCGCGGCGGATCGCCCAGTAGCCGATCGGCCGGATCAGGCCGGTTTCCTCGGCGACCGGAATGAAGCGTTGCGGCGGCACCGATCCCAGCGTCGGATGGCGCCAGCGCAGCAGCGCTTCCATGCCGCTGATGCGGTTGGTCAGCACATCCACCTTCGGCTGGTAGTACAGCGACAACTGGTCTTGCTCGATCGCGTGGCTGAGTGCATATTCGAGCGCCAGCCGCTCGGCGGTATGCAGGTTCATTTCCGCCGAGTAGTAGCGGTAGTTGTTGCGGCCCATTTCCTTGGCGCGGTACATCGCGATGTCGGCTTTCTTCAGCAGCGTCTCGGCGTCGATGCCGTCGCCCGGGAAACTGCTGATGCCGATGCTGGTGGTGATGGTCAGCGGCGTGCGGTCGCGCATGAACGGCGGCTCGAACGCGACCAGGATTTTTTCCGCGATGAAGCCGCCGCGATGCGGCTCGTCGACGTTTTCCACCAGCACCACGAACTCGTCGCCGCCCAGCCGCGCGACGGTATCCGATTCGCGCAGGATATCGCGCAGGCGTGTCGCGGTTTCCTGCAGCACGATGTCGCCGGTCGCGTGGCCCAGCGTGTCGTTGATGTTCTTGAAGCGGTCCAGGTCGAGAAACAGGATTTCCAGCGTGCGGCCCGGGCGTTCGGCGACCGATAGCGCATGTTCCAGCCGCTGATGGAACAGGGTCCGGTTGGGCAGCCCGGTGAGCGAATCGTAGTGCGCCAGATAAGCCATCTGCGCGGCGGTTTTCTTGCGCTCGGTAATGTCGCGCATGATGAACAGCGAAGCGAAGCGGCCCCGGTGCAGGAACGACGAAATGCTGACTTCGACGTCGGTCACGAAGCCGTCGCGACCGACGATTTTCTTTTCGGCCATCGGCAGGGTGGCGCCGTGTTTCAGCGCCTCGATCCGCTCGCGCGACACCTCATGAAAATCCGGATGCAGGAATTCGAACCGCGACCGGCCGACGATCTGGTCGATGCTGTCGACGTGCAGCAGTTTGCACGCGGCGTTGTTGGCGAATACGAACACGTCGTCCTGCTGCACCAGGATCGCGTCGGGCGACAATTCCACCACCATCCGGTAACGCTCTTCCGCTTCCCGTACCGCCGCCTCCGCCTGCCGTGCCTCGGTGATGTCCTGCACGGTGCCGTACATGCGCGTCAGCCTGCCTTGCTGGTCCTTTACCACATGGCCGCGCGCGGCCACCGTCTTGGTGTCTCCCGAGGGCAAGGTAATCCGGTGTTCGATATGAAACGGCTTGCCGCTTTCACCGCTCTCCGCGACGATGCCGCGCAGGCGCTCCAGATCGCCGCCGTGGATCAGCGCGCTGCACGCAGCCGGCGTCACCTGGAAGCTGTCGCGCGACACGCCGTAGATGCGGTACAGCTCGTCCGACCAGGTGATCTCGCCGGAGGCCGTTTCCCAGTTCCAGCTGCCGATCTGCGCCAGGTGCTGCGCCTCTTCCAGCTGCCGCTCGCGCGCCGCGAGCTGCTGTTCGACGCGCTTGCGCTTGTCGATGTCCGCGCTCAGCGCATCGGTTCTTTCGCGCACGCGCCGCTCCAGTTCGTCGCGCTCGGCGGTCAGGTCGCGCTCCGCCTCGTTGCGCTGATACAGCAGGCTGGCAAGCGCCAGGCCGGTGATGCCGAGAATGCTCAGATACACCATCAGCAGCAGCAGCGAGGTGTTCAGATCGTCGCTGGCGAACGCGCCCCGGCCCTGCGCGGTGTTCCATACCGTGATCACGCAGACCATCGCGGTGGTCAGTGTGACGGCGGCCAGGTTGAAGCGGAACGCGGCCCAGATCACGAACGGAATCGGCAGGTAGGTGAGCGACCAGCGCCCGACAATGTCGCCGAAAGCGATGATAGTAAAAGTCGGTAACAGCAGCGCAAACACGATCGCTTCCGTGGTTCTTGCGGTGCTCCAGTGAAAGCGTGTGTCGACGGTCCATGCCAGCATCAGCGGCACACCGATGATCATGCCGGTGGCGTCGCCCAGCCACCAGGTCAGCCAGCCGACGCTCATCTTGTCGATCCGCTCGGGATGGGCGAACAGGATCGATAGTGTGCCGATCGACGCGCCGATCGCGCTGGCGATGGCAGCGATACTGACGAATTTGAAGACGTTCTGCCGATAAATGAAATCCAGCTGCTGATGATAAAAACGCTGCACCAGCAGCATGCCGGCGATCGCTTCGAAAGCATCGCCGATACCGCTCAGCATGGCCTGTGGAGGCGGCTGGCCGGCGCTCCAGGCCGAAAGCGCGGCGCCGGCCAGCACGGCGGGCGCCATTCCCGGGCCCCAGACCAGGCAGGCGCACAGCGCGACCGCCGCGGACGGCCAGAACGGGGCCGCGATCCCCGGCATCACTGCGAAGTCGAGTGAAATGAAGGCCAGCAGGTAGTAGGCAAACGCGACCAGCGCGCAACGGATCAGCCAGGACATGCCGCCGGCCGCTGGTTGTGTCGAGAAAGGGGTGTTCGCTGGCGCGAAGAATTGGTCGATCAGCCTCATCCAGGGAGTTCCGTGCAATAACAAGCGTCAACGATGCGGTAGGAGAGGGACCAATATGCCACTGCGTATCGGCGGCGCATTTGAAAGCCGTCAAACGGCTGAACATCCGCGTGGAAAGGGGCCATCCGGCCGGGGCCACTCCGCCGGGTCGACAGGGCCGGTTGTTAGTGGGGTTGGCCCGTGGTTTTTTTGGGCGTGACG
>CBIHNU010000057.1:0-22406 GCA_966211585.1 uncultured Noviherbaspirillum sp.
ACCACCTTCAGGAACGGCACCACGCCTTGCGACTTGCCGTTGGTGCCCTTGATGTGGGCGCCGAGCGCACGCACCGGGGTCCAGTCGTTACCGAGGCCGCCGGCGAACTTGGCCAGCAGCGCATTTTCCTTGATCGCTTCGTAGATGCCGTCCAGATCGTCGGCAACGGTGGTCAGGTAGCACGACGACAGCTGCGAGCGCTGGGTGCCGGAGTTGAACAGCGTCGGCGTCGAGCTCATGAAATCGAACGACGACAGCAGGTTGTAGAACTCGATCGCACGCGCTTCGCGGTCGATTTCGTTGAGCGCCAGGCCCATTGCGACGCGCATGTAAAACGCCTGCGGCATTTCGATGCGGGTACCGCGAATATGCAGGAAGTAGCGGTCATACAGTGTCTGCAGACCGATGTAGCCGAACTGCAGGTCGCGTTCCGGTTGCAGTGCTTCACCCAGGCGGTTCAGGTCGTACTGCGCGAGCTTGGCGTCGAGCAGGTCGGCTTCGATGCCCTTCTTGATGAATTTCGGGAAGTAATCAATATAGTGTGCGGGCGCGTCGGCTTGCGCAACTTCCTGGCCGAACACTTCCTTGCGGATGGTGTGCATCAGCAGGCGCGCGGTGACCCTGCTGTAGGCCGGATCCTTTTCCATCAGCGCGCGGGCAGCCAGGATGGCGGACTTGTGCAGTTCCTCGACCGGCACGCCGTCGTACAGGTTCTTCACGGTTTCGGCGAGGATTGCTTCGGCGTCGACATGCTTTTCCAGCCCGACGCAGGCAGCGGTAATCAGCGCACGCACCTGGCCGAGATCAAGCGGGCGGCGCTGGCCGTCTTCGGTAACGTGCAGTTGCGGCGCGTCGGACGCGAGCACCGTCGATTGCTGTTGTGCACGCTCTTCCATCCGCTTCGCGCGATACAACACATAGGCACGTGCGACATCGTGTTCGCCCGAACGCATCAGCGCCAGTTCGACCTGATCCTGAATATCTTCGATATGGAAGGTGCCGCCGGCCGGCTGGCGGCGCACCAGTGCCGCTACCACGCTCGACGTAAGTTGCTCGACCAGTTCACGCACGCGGGCTGATGCAGCACCCTGACCGCCGTTGACCGCGAGGAAGGCTTTGGTGAGCGCAATGGAAATTTTTGATGGTTCAAATCCGACGACCGCGCCGTTACGGCGGATGATCTTGTAGTCGCCGAGAGTGATGGACATATTTGCTGCGGGAGATGCGGCAGTGGTATTAGGAGAGACCAGACCGAATTCGCTGGGGGATTTCAGGGAAACTTCTTGAGTAGAGTGCATCTAGCCTCCTTAGACTATATCGCTGACAGCTATGCCGCTGCTTGTGGTTATCTGTTAGAACGCCCGGTCCAACCAGGGTTCGCGTATTCATGCGGACCGTTTCGTGCCGCGCGTCGCCAAAGCCGTTTTACCTGCCGACGAGTGCGCTGCCCGCTACATATCCGAAAGGCAGAGCTGTTCAGCGCTCGCCCGACAATCAATTTTCTTGTATTGAAGAACCATCTGAACAGCCCAATAAGGGAAATCACACTACCACTATATATAGTGGCCCTGCGTGTGATTGAGACTAATTCTAGTGCCTGACTCCCCGGGACGCAATATCTTTTTTATGGGAGATGCGGAATTTAAATGGTGAGTTGCAATTGACTTTTTTCCTTCAGTCATCAGGAAAGCGCAACAGGCCATGTACCTGTGCCGACCGTTCTTTTTGAATCAAGGACTTGCGGAAAAAGGCCCAATCGAAGTGAGGGCCCGGATCGGTCTTGCGTCCCGGTGCGATATGCTCATGGCCGGTGACGTCAGTCAGCGGATAGCGTTGGCGCAGCGCCACGGCAAGGCGGGCCAGCGCATCGTATTGACGGAGCTCGAACGGTTCGTCGTCGGTGCCTTCCAGTTCGATGCCGATCGAAAAATCGTTACAACGCTCGCGTCCGTAATACGACGATACGCCCGCATGCCAGGCCCGATCGTTTGCGGAAACGAACTGCATTGCTTCGCCGTCGCGACGAATCAGAAAGTGTGCAGACACCCGCAACTCCCGCAGCCGATCGAAATACGGATGCGCGTCGCAATCGAGCCGGTTGCCGAACAGGTCGGCGATGAACGGCCCGCCGAACTGGCCGGGGGGCAAGCTGATGTTGTGAACCACCAGCAAATCGATACCAGCATCCGCGGGGCGTGCGTCGAAATTCGGCGACGGCAAGCGTTGCACACCGCTGCACCAGCCATCTTCGGCGATATGAAACCGGCTCATGAATCGGGCTCGTGAATCGACAGTCGCTGCATGCGGTAACGGAGTTGACGGAAACTGATGCCGAGCAGTTCGGCCGCCTGCGTCCGGTTGAATCGCGTCTTGCCCAGCGCGCGCCGGATAATTTCGCGCTCCACGTCATCCAGATAGTCCGGCAGCGAATCCGGCAGATCGCCTTCTGCCGGCGATAGCCGCGCCGCGGGCTGGGCAAACGCGGGCGACCGCGCATCGGAAGCGTCATTTGTCCCGAGTGGCAAAGATGCGGTGTCCGCGGCGGTATTCGGCAATGGCTTCAACGCGAGATCGGCTACTTCGATGACGCCGTCATTGGCGAACGCCAGTGCGCGTTCGAGAATATTTTCCAGTTCGCGCACATTGCCCGGAAACGGATATGAACACAAGGCCTGGAGCGCCTGCGGCGACAGCGCCGCTCGGCAATCCGGCGTTGCGAGCCGCGTCAAGATGGCATCCGCGAGGAGATCGATATCAGCGCGTCGTTCACGTAGCGGAGGCAGGCGCAGCTCGATTACATTCAACCGGTAATACAAGTCCTGCCGGAATTTTCCCTTCTCCACCCATTCAGCGAGATTCTGGTGCGTGGCGCTGATCAATCGCACGTCCACCGGTTCTTCCAGCGTTGCGCCCACCTTGCGCACGCGCCGCTCCTGAATTGCGCGCAGCAGCTTGACTTGCATGGCGAGCGGCAGATCGGCCACTTCGTCGAGCAGCAGCGTACCGCCGTTGGCGGCCTGAAAAAAACCGTCTCGATCGTCGTTTGCACCAGTAAAGGCGCCCTTGCGGTAACCGAAAAATTCGGCCTCCATCAACGCTTCCGGGATTGCGCCACAATTGACCGCGATGAAAGGCTTGTCGGCGCGCGCGCTATGCGCATGGATGTCGCGCGCAGCCAGTTCCTTGCCGCTGCCCGATTCGCCGGTAATCGCCACCGGCGCCATGCTGCGCGCCAGTCGCAGAATTTGCGCTCGCAAATCCTGAATGGCGGCCGATCGCCCCATCAAGCGGGAGGCCGCCGCGCCCGACTGCATATTTGCCGCGCTGGCGTCGATCTCCACCTTGCCTGCACGCAGTGCCGACTGCACCATCAGCCGCAACTGGTCGAGACCGACCGGTTTCGACAGGTAATCAAAAGCGCCTGCCTTCAATGCGGCGACCGCATTGTCGGCGCTGCCGAACGCGGTGATGACCGCGATCGGTATGTTCTTGTAGTTGGCGGCGACTTCGCGCACCAGTTCAATGCCGAGGCCGTCGGGCAGACGCATATCGGTCAGCACCAGCGCATAGTTCGCATGCGCGAGACATTCATGAGCTGCGCCAATGCTATCGACACAATCGACATCGAGCCCCATCTTGACGAGCGTGATTTCCAGCAGCTCGCGCAAATCGGCTTCGTCATCGACGACCAGGATACGAGGGGCAGTCATGGCAGAGTAGTTTTTTCTTTCGGCAAAAATTCAATACAGGTCGAGCGCCGCGAATGTAATGACAAAACGTCCGCTTGGTGCGTCGGGTGCGGCGCTCGATGTGCCTATCCGATACTCGTAATCAAGCATCGCCCCGTTATTCAAACACAATTCTCGCGCCACGTAGAGCCCCAGCCCGGTTCCTTTGCTCGATGTAGTGTAAAACGGCTCGAAGAGATGAGCACGCACTTCCGGCGTAATCTTCGGGCCGTCGTCCTGGACATGCAGTTCCAGGCGGCCGGTGGCGGGCGCCACGATCCAGATCCGGATACTGCCGTTACGCCCGCTGGCATAGCGCAATGCATTCGACAGCAGGTTCACCACCACTTCGCGCAGATGCAAAGGATCGAATCGGACCCGGCAACCCTGCATGTCGCCGAGCGCGATCAAGCCCGGTGCAAGCGCATGCGTTTCCCGGAACTCGGTCAGGATTTCCGCAAAAAATGGCGCCATGCCAATCGGCTCGCCGAGCCTCTGAGCCTTGCGCGACAGTTTGAGAATGTCTTCTATCATCCGATTAAGGCGGACCACATTGTCGCCGACAATTTTCAGCAGACGCGTCTGCGTAGGGTCCGAGATGTCCTCGCTCAACAGGGATGCGGCATGAGAAATTGCGGAAAGCGGATTGCGCACCTCATGCGCGATGCTGGCAGTCAAACGGCCCATCGATGCCAGCTTCAGCTGTTGTGCCTGGTTTTCGATTTCAGTCACGTCCTGCAGAAAGATGACGACCCGCTCCTCCTTCCATCCCGGCGTCCGCACGACTGCGAAGCGCAGTTTGAGGTGGGTTGCCAGATCGCGTCGGCTATCGCGCAACAGGCTGTGCCGCTGCAATGTGGCGATATCATCGCCCAGCTTTACCAGCACATATACCGATGCGGAATCGGACGACGGAATACCATCGGAACCGGCGAGCCAGGCGAAAAACGCTTCGGCGATCGGCGCCAGCGAAGGAATATCGTTCAGATTGTAATGTGGTTGTCCATAGGCGACCGACAAGCCAAGCATGCGCGAGACAGCTGGATTGCTGGCGAAAATTTCACCGCTCCGTCCCAACACCAGGATCCCGTCACCCATATCGGCAATAACCAGCCGGTTGATCGCTTCCTGCATTTGCAGATCGCGTCCGCGCCTGGTGGCCAGGTCTTCCTGCTTGATAAGCTTGGCAGCCAGACGGTTGATAACATAAATCGCGGAAAAAAATGCAGCACCATACAGGCCGGCACGCGACAGCGACGCATCGGGAACCGAATGCAGCACGGCGTAGCCGCTTTCCGCCAGCAGCATCAGCGTG
Organism: uncultured Noviherbaspirillum sp.; assembly: GCA_966211585.1. Classification (GTDB taxonomy): domain Bacteria; phylum Pseudomonadota; class Gammaproteobacteria; order Burkholderiales; family Burkholderiaceae_D; genus Noviherbaspirillum. Next base: position 5,044 of record CBIHNU010000057.1, read on the forward strand.
ACGATCGAGACAAAAAACAAGGCGCCGATCAGCGGCGCGAGGATGGCGCCACCGGCAAGCGGGAACAGGTACAGGATCGCAAGGCCGCTTTTGGCGCCACCGGCGCCGAGATACAGCAGCGAAATGGCAACGATATCGACGCCGATTTGCGCCAGCAGCTGGAGGAAGAAACGCTTCCGCAGGTAGACGGTCAGCAATGCAAAGCCGACCGCAAGCAGAAGAAAAATAATGCAGATCTTCCAATTGACCAGGGATTCCGTCTGCGGTATTCCGGAGTCCCTGGTTGTGCTGAAACCCAGGTAGATAAGCAGCACAACCGTAATCACGATACGGGTGACACTGAAGGTTTGCAGCGTGCGCCAGAAGGTCTCGCGATTCCCTTCACGTAGCAGCCGTGGCGCGGACCTCATGAGCTGAAACTGTCCGTGATCCGGACGGCGTGACTGTGAGATTTCAGGTATTGAACGTACGGCAGCGGCATCAAAAAGAAAAGTGCAAGCGGCCAAGCAAACGCATGCTCGCCGAAAGTAACGCTACCGCGCCGCATGCCGCAGCCGATGCTCTTCACTGCAAAACGCTGCGCCGGTCGATGCAATGATCGCTTCCGACCCAGGCATGTGCACACCGCAATAGGCGCACTGGATCATTGGCTCGGACTCCCGATTTGCGCCGCCGGCCGGGCCGCGCGTCGCCGGGTCGGTGCTAGTCGAAGCTTTTCCGCGCAGCAACCACATCACCACTAGAAAGCCGATCACTGCCCATAACAGTGCCTTCATACGAAGCTCCGATGCAGTATCACTTCGAGCACGAAGCGGCTACCCACATAGGCCAGCAACAGGGTTGCAAAGCCGGTCAGCGTAAAGCGCAGCGCGGTCTTGCCGCGCCAGCCGCGCCATACGCGTCCTGTCAGCAGCAAACCGAACAAGCCCCAGGACAGCAGGGTGAAAACGGTTTTATGGTCCCACTTGAACGGTGTGCCGAATAACTGCTCCGAAAAAACCACGCCCGACAGCACGGTCAGTGTCAGCAGAAAAAACCCGAATCCGATCAGCCGAAACAGCAGCCGCTCCATCGTGAGCACGGCGGGAAGCCGATCGACCGCAGCCGCCAGCAGACCACTACGGGCAGCCTCCGGTGGCGCATGCAAACGGGACTCCTGCAACGCCATCAGCACCGCATGAAACGCGGCAATCGTCAGCGTACTGTAGGCCAGTATTGCGATCGCGATATGCCACGGGAACAGAGGCGATTTCCCCTCGAGCGACATCAGGCTGCCGGGGAACAGCACCGGCAGCATTACCGCAACGGCGGCGGACGGCAGCACCAGGACGCGCAATCCATCCAGTGGAAAATTACGATTCTCCAGCCAGTAGGCCGCAACTGAAATCCATAAGGTGGCCGACAGCATGATGGCAAAACCAAGACGCAAGGCGTCAGGTCGAACCATGTCTACCCAGAGCGCACCGCCGTGCAGCAACCAGCCGAGGACGGTGCCGACCGCGATCGCGCTGCGCCGGCGCGACGGCAACATGGCGCAGGTCACGTAAAACAGGGAGGCCAGAACGAAAAAATAAATGAGCATTGCGCGAACCGGCGGATGATGAGCAGATTTCGAGTTTACACCATGTAAGGTCGCGCAAGCGCCGCGAGACAGCATCGCACTGTAGCGGCTTGGCCCGTGCGCCGATGGCGCTACTCGGCCGCGCGACCGGCTGTCAGTTGATATTTTTTCAGCTTGTCATACAAGGTTTTTTTGGGCACGCCAAGGGCATCCGCAGCTGCGGCGACGCTGTTTTCGCTTGCCGCAAGCGCTTCGGCAATCAACATGCGTTCATATGCGTCAACCTGTTGCGGCAGGTTCCCCGCATCGACCTTCGCAGCGGTGAAAGACGTATGCATGCTTTCTTCGATCACACCAAGCACCAGGCGATCTGCAAAATTGCGCAGTTCCCGCACATTGCCGGGCCAGTCACGCGCCTGCCATTGTGCCATCTGCGCGGCGCTCCACTGTGGTACCGGGCGTTGGTAACGAATTGCCGCACCTTGCACGAAATGCGCAAGCAGCAGCGGAATGTCTTCCCGACGGTCAACAAGACGCGGCAAGTCGATCGTTACCACACCAATCCGGTAATACAGGTCCTCACGAAATAGGCCTTGTGTACTCAGTTGCAACAAGTCCGCCTTGCTCGCGGCAATGATGCGGCAGTCGATCTCGATCGATTCGTTGCCGCCGAGCCGTTCCAGTCGACGCTCCTGCAATACGCGCAACAGCTTGACCTGCAACGTGACCGGCATGCTTTCGATTTCGTCGAGAAAGACCGTACCGCCGTTTGCGTATTCAAGCTTGCCGATACGGCGCTTCTGCGCACTGGTAAAAGCGCCTGCCTCGTGGCCGAAAATCTCGCTTTCGAATACCGTCTCCGGCAGCGCACCGCAATTGATCGCGACAAACGGCCCCTTGCGCCCGCTCGCGCCGTGAAGCTGGCGCGCGACGACTTCCTTGCCGCTCCCGGTCTGCCCATTGATCAGAATATCGGCCGCAGTCGGACCCACGGACCGGATCAGCATGCGGACCCGCTCGATCGCCGCCGACTGTCCAATCAGGCTAGGCATGTCCGGATGTCCGGTCCAGGCCGCCTTCAGCCGCTGATTCTCCAGTACCAGCGAGCGCTTTTCCTGCGCCCGCCTGACGGTATCCATCAAGCGCTCGGCGGCAAACGGCTTTTCAACGAAGTCATAAGCGCCGGCACGCATCGCTTCGACGGCCATGCTGACGTCGCCATGGCCGGTCATCAGGATCACCGGCAGGTCGGGATCGAGAGCAACGATCTGGGCCAGCAGGTCCATGCCGGATTGTCCGGGCAGCCGCACGTCGGTCACGACGACGCCGGCGAATCCGGGCTGCAGCCAGGGCTGCGCCTGCTCGGCACTGCTGCATGCATGCACCCGAAAGCCGCCCAGTTCCAGCGTTTGTACGGTCGCAAGGCGCACCGCCTGTTCATCTTCGATGAGTATCGCTTCAAGCACTGGCACGCTTGTCTCCTTCTATCGTGGATGAGTTGGACTGCAGCAGCGGCAGCCGCACTACGAATTCGGCACCGCCCTGGGCATGATTGTGCGCGGTCAGTTGTCCGTTCATAGCCTGCACGATTGACGATGAAATCGCCAGTCCCAACCCCAAACCCTTGCCCGATGGCTTGGTCGTGAAGAACGGCTCGAACAAATGCTGCACCACCTGTTCCGGAATGCCCGGTCCCGAGTCGCGAATGCGCACGACCGCTTCATGCGATTCGCGCTGCAGCATTACAGTCACTTTCCGCAGTTCCACATCTTCCACTGCATCGAGCGCATTACGCATCAGGTTAATAAGGACCTGCTCGGTACGCACCGCGTCGCCGACCACCTGCACCGAGTCGAGCAGAGCGATTTCCAGCTGCACCTCATGACGCCGGAATTCGCTTTCCAGCAGCATGGCCGACGCCTGAATCGATTGCGCAAGATCGACCGTTGCCACGGTGTCGTGGCTTTTCCGCGCAAATCCTTTGAGCTGGCCGATGATCGCGCCCATGCGCGCGCTGGCGGCGCTGATATGAGCAAGATTGGTCCCCGCCTGCTCGGCTTGGCCGCGCTGCAGGAAGGTGACGGCGTTGTCGGCGAACGCGCGAATCGCTGCAAGCGGCTGGTTCAATTCATGAGTAACCCCGGCCGCCATCTGGCCCAGCATCGCCAGCTTGCCGGCCTGCACCAGTTCGTTCTGTGTCGAGCGCAGCAGATGCTCAGTCTCTTTCAGCTTTACGTACTTGGTTTCCAGGCTCTGGTTCGCCTCCAGCAATTCCTGCGTACGCTGTGCGATTTTCTCTTCGAGATCCTCAGCAGCACGCTGCAAGGCCTTGCGCGACGCCAGCCGCTCTTCCATGCGTCGGCGGCGCTGGTAGACAGCCCAGACCGAAATCGCCGCAATTGCCAGCAGCAGCGCGGCAGCCAGTGCGGAATACGTTGCCGTTCGTACGATTTTTGCCTGCGAAGGAAACAGCATCAGTTGCCAGCCGAGCCGGCCTACCGGCTTCGCAACGTATTCGCCGAAACCGGCTTTTACGGATTTCGGCAGCGACTCAATCGGTCGGATCGACTGCCCCGCATATTGCAAAGTACCGGTCAGATAGTGCTGGTCCTGCTCATCCAGCGGCGACAGGCTGTGATATCGCCAGCCGTCCCGGTTACTGAGAAACACCACGCCTTTGTGATCAGCCAGCGCCAGCGGGTCGTCGCTCCGGCTCCATGTATGTTCGAACTCCACAAGACTGATCTTGACAGCGATCACGCCGATCGGCGGCGCCTCCCCGTGTAATGCACCACGCGGATATACCGGCTGCGCGATGAAATAACCCGGTTCGCCGGTCGTGTTGCCGATTCCGTAAAAGCGCCCCGCATTGCCGTCGATCGCGTTACGGAAATAGGGGCGGAAAGCGAAGTTCTTGCCGACGAAACTGAGTGTCTCATCCCAGTTGCTGGAGGCCAGTGTATTGCCTTCACGATCCATCAGATAAATGGCGCTGACTTTCGCCTGGCGCTGGATCGCTTGCAAGGTCAGGTTGAGGCGTCCGATGATATCGCGGTCGGCCGGATTCATCAGTGCCTGCGCGAGATCGGGATGAAACGCGAGCGCGAACGGCAGGGTTTCGAATTTTTCCAGCACCGATTCCAGATCGAGCGCGATGATCTGCAGTTGCCGGTCGCCGGCTGCATGGATATCGTTGCTCGCCTTGCTGGCCGCAATCACATATACCGCGAACACAATCGCGGCCGCGCATGCTGCGATCAGGCTGACAAGGGCGATCCGTTTGCTATGTCTCATGCGATCTTCAGTGCCTGCCTGCATGCATTCATCGATAAGGGAAACAGGCGCAGTTCTGCCGGAATGCGAGGGCACTTGTTCAACACCGACAGCCTGCGCGATGACTGTAATATTACCTCCTGGCCTTCAATGCATGGGGATTCCGTCAGCCAGGCACCGCCACACTTCGGTGATGCCTGTAAAACAATACACCGCTCAGCGCACGAAACGCCCGCCGCGCCCGATCATCGTCATTTCAACGAATTCACTGCCGGTATGGTCGTCTGCGGAGTAAGTGATCATTACGCCGCCGAGATCAAGCTTGCGTATCGATTCGAGCGCATGAACGAATCCTTCGCGAGTCAGGTTGCGCCCCGCACGGCGCAGGCCCTCAACCAGTACCTTGGCTGAAATGAATCCTTCCATTGCGGCATATGACACGGTGCCGCCGGTCACCTTGGCATCTGCCTGGAACTCCTGCCCCAGCCTGGTGGTCACCAAGTCCGGAGCCGGCGAAATCTGCGACACGATGACGCCAACGCCATCGTCACCCAGACTTTTCACGAACGCCTGCGACGAATTATTCGACAGCGTCATGAGCTGCGCATGATTGCCCAGCTTGCGTATGGTCTTGATCAAGGCGACAACGGAAGTAGCGGAGCCGACGATGATGAGCGCGTGCGAATCCCCCTTGTTGGCGGCGGCAGCAGCGGCGGCAATATCCGGTTTCGCACGATCGAAGCTGACGATCACTGATGGTGTCAGCTTGCGCGCCGTCATTGCATCGTTGAACCCGGCGAGCGCATCGTTTCCGAATGAATCGTCAACGTGAACGATGCCGATACGCTTGAAGCCGACCGTCGTGAAATGCTCAACTGCCTTCGCAACTTCCGCCTGGTATTTGGCGCGAACATTGAAGATCAGGTGATTCACCGGCGTGTGGAAGATTGCAGCCCCGGTACTGGGCGCCACCAACGGGACGTCATTTGCGGCCAGGATCGGTAGGATCGCTTCGGTATGAGGCGTGCCGCGGTTCTGGAACATCGCAAACACGTGATCCTTGTTGATCAGTATCTCCGCATTGGTCGCCGACAGCGCCGGCTTGAACTGGTCGTCCAGCGTGCGAATCTCGATGCGCCGGCCATAGATGCCGCCCTGCCTGTTTACCGCGTCGATGTAGGCTTTCGCTCCTTCGTTCATTTCCTTGACCGAACTGGCGATTTGACCGGTCAAGGCGACCGTCTGGCCGATCAGGATCGTGCTGTCGGTAACGCCGTTTTCGGCCGACGCGGTGAATGCACTGCCAGCCAGCAGCACGGCAGCAATAGATGTAGTCCAGTTCCGGGCCATGGATTTTCCTTGAGAGGGAGCCATACAACTCAACACGACAAGCGAGGAACCAGCATCCCGCCCGCCCCCTACAAAACTTGCAGCATGTCAATGCACTCTCTGTGCCAGCTGGCGGAAACACAATAAGTCTTTGATTTTAAAAATTATTGATTTCAAAAAAATCAAACTTCCGCCAAGCTTGTGCGAAAAACCGCAAGCGACAAGACATCTTATTGCGGGTTTCCGCCATACGCGTCGCGCAGACGGGAAAACGACCCACATCGAGTAAAATGGCTGCTGTTTCGCGATGCCTCGCCGTTCCCGCATTGCCCTCGCCCTCCTCTTTTTGACACTCCATCATTCATGCTCGACAACCTGACCCAGCGACTGGCCAAAGTCGTTAAAACGATGCGCGGCGAAGCGCGTCTGACCGAATCGAATACCGCCGAGATGCTGCGCGAAGTACGGCTGGCGCTGCTGGAAGCGGACGTTGCGTTGCCGGCCGTGCGCGAATTCATCTCTCGCGTGAAGGAAAAGGCGCTCGGCGAAGAAGTGATCGGCTCGCTGTCGCCGGGCCAGGCGCTGGTCGGTGTGGTGCAGCGCGAACTGGCAGCGATCATGGGCGCCGATCTCGGCCCGGAAGCATCGCAACTGAACTTCGCCACCCAGCCGCCTGCCATCATCCTGATGGCAGGCCTGCAGGGTGCCGGCAAAACAACCACCGTCGGCAAGCTGGCGAAATATCTGCGCGAACAGAAAAAAAAGAAGGTGCTGACTGTCTCGGCCGACGTCTATCGTCCGGCCGCGATCGGCCAGTTGCAGACCGTGACCGCGCAAGTCGGGGCTGACTTTTTCCCTTCTGCACCGACCGACAAACCGGTCGATATCGCACGCGCCGCACTGGATTACGCAAAGAAGCACTACCACGACGTGCTGATCGTCGACACCGCCGGCCGCCTCGGCATCGATGAAGCGATGATGCAGGAGATCGCCGCACTGCACACCGCGCTGAAACCGATCGAAACCCTGTTCGTGGTCGATGCGATGCTCGGCCAGGACGCAATCAATACCGCCAAAGCATTCAACGACGCGTTGCCGCTGACCGGCGTCGTGCTGACCAAGCTTGACGGCGATGCGCGCGGCGGAGCCGCCCTGTCGGTACGCCATGTCACCGGCAAGCCGATCAAGTTTGCCGGCGTTGCCGAAAAGCTTGACGGACTGGAAGCGTTCGATCCGAGCCGGATGGCCAATCGCATTCTCGGCATGGGCGACATTCTCGCTTTGGTCGAAGAAGCAAAGAAAGGCGTCGACATGGCTGCTGCGCAGGATCTGGCGCAGAAGATCAAGGTCGGTGGCAAGTTCGACCTGAACGATTTCAAGGCGCAGATCTCGCAGATGAAAAAAATGGGTGGCCTGTCCGGCTTGATGGACAAGCTGCCCGCACAATTCCAGCAAGCGGCGGGCAATGCCGATATGGGCCAAGCGGAAAAACAGGTACGCCGGATGGAAGGCATCATCAACTCGATGACACCGCAGGAACGCGCCAAACCCGAGCTGATCAAGGCTTCACGCAAGCGCCGTATCGCTGCTGGCGCCGGCGTGCAGGTGCAGGAAGTCAACCGCATGTTGTCGCAATTCGAGCAGATGCAATCGATGATGAAGAAGCTCAAAGGCGGCGGCATGATGAAAATGATGCGCGGCATGAAAGGCATGCTGCCCGGCATGCGCTGAATCGGTTGCCGCGACTACGCTAGCCCAACTCGACCTTCTCCTCATCTTCATGCCCGGCTGCGGCAGCAAGTGCACACTCTTTCGCGCCGGCGCCTCCCTCTGGCGATGCACGCGCCCCTCGGCGTGCGTCCCTCTCCGAAGAGCCTCTCTGCCCCTTAAAGGGGCATTCATCGCCACGTCGCACGAGCACCCCATAGCATCGTCGGTTCTGGCAATACGAACCCGCCCGGGCATCTGTCGGGGGCGTTCGCTGTCGGCGCCCAATGCAGGTCGGCCCAAGTATCGGCCTTCCACATCCCGAGGCCAACGAGGCCTAACTCACCCGGCCTCCATTCGGCGGCTCGATAGCACACGGCTACTGTTCACCATATGACACGCAGCCTTGGCAACGACGGTTTACCTCTATGAAGAACACGTGGCAGGCGGTACACAAAATCGTGTAAAAACGATCAAAAAACACTTGCATAGCTATGAAAACCGCACCACTATTAGCGGTGCGTGATATGACGCATTTTCCCAACACACTTTGTGAAGGAGGCTTGAAGATGGCAACAGCCAAAAAACCCGCGGCCAAGAAGCCCGCCGCGAAGAAGGCAGCAGCAAAACCCGCAGCAAAAAAAGTAGCAGCAAAGCCGGCAGCCAAGAAAGCCGCTCCGGCAAAAAAAGCAGCAGCAAAACCGGCAGCCAAGAAAGCCGCTCCGGCCAAAAAGGCAGCAGCAAAACCGGTAGCCAAGAAAGCCGCTCCGGCTAAAAAGGCAGCAGCAAAAAAACCGGTAGCTAAAAAAGCAGCAGCAAAACCGAAGACTCCGCGCAAACCGAATGCCGCGTTCATGAAACCGATGACGCCGTCCGCGACCCTGGGTGCAGTAATCGGCGCCAATCCGCTGCCGCGTACTGAAGTCACCAAGAAGGTCTGGGACTACATCAAGAAGAACAAGCTGCAAGACGACGCAAACAAACGCATGATCAATGCGGATGACAAGCTGAAAGCTGTGTTTGGCGGAAAGAAGCAAGTGTCGATGTTCGAAATGACGAAACTCATTTCCAATCATCTGCAATAATCAGTCTTTCCGGAGGCCAAACAAAAACGCCCGCATCGCGCGGGCGTTTTTGTTTGCGGACGCAGCGTAAAGGCTCGCTGCTCGGAAGATAACGCAATCCGTCCTCCTATGATCCTGTCGAAAATCTTCTTCGACACCGGCTCATCGATTGAACTGCCATTGCTTCCACGCCGCAAGCACGGCGTTCGGATACTCCGACTGTCCGCGGCTGCCGTTGTAGCGACCCAGTGCGAGATACAGGTTGCCGCCTTCCATATCGAGATACATGCGCAGGATTGAACAGCCGTAGCGCAGATTGGTCTGCATGTTAAACAGCTTCATGCGATCACCGTCGCCGATCACCCGTGTCCAGAACGGCATCACTTGCATGTAGCCTTGAGCGCCGACGGGCGACATCGCATATTTGCGGAATGCGGATTCGACCTGGATCAACCCGAGCACCAGTGCCGGCTCAAGCCCGGCGCGCTTGGCTTCGTACCATGCAGTCTGGAGGAATTCGCGCCGCATCTGCCAGTCCGGCAAGCGCTTTTTCAGCCGCTCCGACATCTCTCCTAGCCATCGCAAATATTTGATGCGCTCGTCGATATTGGAAAACGCGGGGTGTGGCGGCCGTGCGTCAGTGATCGCATGGGACAATGCGATGCGCACCGAATCCGCCAACGCCTCTTCCTTCTGGTTGCCGGCAAGCGCGACAGAACTGCACAACAACATTGCGGCAATCGCGACGAGCACCGCAACCCGGTTCAGTGCGTTACGAATCACGCACCCAGCCTCGCCTTGACGAATTCCACCACTTCCGCAGCCGGCACAGCGGTCGCTGCGGCATCACGTCGGCCCTGATATTCGAGCTTGCCTTCCTTCAGACCGCGCTCGCCGACCACTACCCGGTGCGGCACGCCGATCAGTTCCCAGTCCGCGAACATCACGCCGGGGCGCTCGCCTCGATCGTCGACGATCACGTCGACGCCGGCTGACTGCAACGCATCGTACAGCTTGTCCGTTTCTGCCTTCACCGCTTCGCTGCGGTCATACCCCATCGGGCACAACACCACTTCAAACGGTGCGATTGCACTCGGCCAAATGATGCCGCGCTCATCGAAATTCTGCTCGATCGCGGCGCCAAGGATGCGGGTGACGCCAATGCCATAGCAGCCCATCTGGATCAGCTGCGGCTTGCCGCCTTCGTCGAGATAGGTCGCTTTCATATCCTGGGAATAGCGGGCGCCGAGTTGAAATACATGGCCGACCTCGATTCCGCGCTGGATCGCCAGCACGCCCCTGCCGTCCGGCGACGGATCGCCGGCGACGACATTGCGCAGATCGGCGACCATCGGCTCCGGCAGGTCCCGTCCCCAGTTGACGCCGGTGTAGTGGTAATCCTCTTCATTTGCACCGCAGACAAAATCGCTCATGTTGGCGACAGTGCGGTCGGCAACCACCTTGGCCGGTTTTCTGGTGCCGATCGGTCCGAGATAGCCGGGTTTGGTCCCGAACCATTCGAGGATCTCGGCTTCGCTTGCGAACCGGTAGTTGTTCAATCCAGAGACCTTGCTCGCCTTCACCTCATTCAATTCATGATCGCCACGGAGCAGCAGCAGCCAGACTTCGCGGTCTGCACCCTCCTTTTCCACGGTCAGTACAATTGATTTGACCGTACGCGACAGCGGTAGCCCGAGCAATGCTGCCACGTCCTCGCACTTCGCCTTGCCCGGCGTAGATGTCTTGTTCAACGCCTGGGTCGCCGCGCCACGCGTCGTAACCAGCGCGACCGCTTCGGCCGCCTCGATGTTGGCGGCGTAATCGGAATCCGGGCAGTACACCAGCGCGTCCTCACCGGTATCCGCAATCACATGGAATTCATGCGAGCCCGAACCGCCGATCGCACCGTTGTCCGCAGCGACCGCGCGGAATTGCAGGCCGAAACGGCTGAAGATGCTGACATAGGCGTCATACATGGCCTGATACGACTTCTGCATTCCCTCCACATTGCGGTCGAACGAATATGCATCCTTCATCGTGAATTCGCGGCCGCGCATCAATCCGAAACGCGGCCGCCGCTCGTCGCGGAATTTGGTCTGGATATGATAGAAGTTGATAGGCAGCTGGCGGTAAGATCTGATCTCGGTCCGCACCACATCGGTAATGACTTCTTCGGAAGTCGGCTGGATCGCGTAGTCGCGCCCATGCCGATCTTTCACGCGCATCAGCTCGGGGCCCATCTTGTCCCAGCGCCCGGTCTCCTGCCACAGCTCAGCCGGCTGCACCACCGGCATCAACAGTTCGATGGCGCCGGCGCGATTCATTTCTTCCCGAATGATCTTTTCCACCTTGCGAATCACGCGCAAGCCCATCGGCATATAGGTATAGATCCCGGAGCCGATGCGTTTGATCATCCCGGCGCGCATCATCAATTTATGACTGACGATTTCGGCATCGGACGGAGCTTCTTTGAGCGTAGAAATAAAAAATCGTGAGGCGCGCATGACGGTGAATTCTTTTTAAAAAGAGAGAGTTATAATCGACTCAATTTTAAAGGATTAGCTGGCTGATGCATCCATTCCCGACACAATTGATTCACGCTATGGCCCCGGACGGGGCCAGGCATGATGCCTGCGCGGGATCGCGCACGCAAAATTGATAACGATGAGGATCGTCTAGCCGCAGAAAGTTTTGAGGTGCAACATGCTGGATCGTGAAGGCTTTCGCCCGAACGTCGGCATTATTCTGCTCAACACCCACAACGATGTGTGGTGGGGAAAGCGGGTGCGAGAACATTCATGGCAGTTCCCGCAAGGAGGAATCAAGTTCGGCGAAACCCCGGAGCAGGCCATGTATCGCGAGCTGGAAGAAGAAATCGGACTCAAAGCCGAACATGTAAAGATCATCGGACGTACGCGCGACTGGCTGCGCTACGAAGTGCCGGATCGGTTCATCAAGCGTGAAATCCGAGGCCATTACCGGGGCCAGAAACAGATTTGGTTCCTCCTGCGCATGGTCGGCCGCGACTGCGACATCAACCTGCGCGGCACCGATCACCCTGAATTCGATGCCTGGCGCTGGCATGATTACTGGGTACCGCTGGACGTTGTCATCGAATTCAAGCGGGACGTATATCAGAGAGCGTTGCAGGAGTTATCGCGCTTTTTAACACGCCCCTCGAGTAACGCTCCGCCCCGGCATGGCGCACGCTACCTGCGCCAGAATCATGCCGGACGGAGCGCTACGGAGACCATGCCTCCGACAGCCAAGACCAAGACAGACGAGTGAACAGACCAATGTTGCCCAACGAATCAGTCGCGAGAGCCCTCGCGCTTGCAAGTCACCCCCACTCCCGCCCGCCCATCCGCAACATCCGAAAATGGACCGGCCTGGCTCTGGTCTTCTGCACCATCGTCGCGCATGCGCAATCGGGATTCGACGAAGAGTTCGACGATGGTGACAAGCCTTGGGAGGAATTGGCAATTCAGTTGCCGCCCGCACCGAAGCAGGCAAATCTGCTGCCATTCGACGTGAGCCCGACTGCCACGCAGACGTTCGCGATCGACCCCGGCTCACTGACCGTCGGTGTCGATGGCGTAATTCGCTACACGCTGGTATCGACCAGCCCGTCCGGCGCGACAAATATCAGCTATGAAGGTATTCGCTGCCAGACCTACGAATACAAGCGCTATGCATTCGGCCAGGCAGACGGAACATGGGAGCGCTCGCGTCGCAATAAATGGGAAACCATTCACGGCTATGCAGGCAATCGTCCACAGGCCGCGCTAGCAAAGGATTTTCTTTGCCTTGAACAGACCGTCGCCGGGAAAGCGGACGACATGATCAATCGAATCCGGAACAAAAGAACTCTGGCACCGCAGAACGACCGATAAGCTCCGCCGCTTCAACCGATCATTACTGTTTTTATTCCGGGGGATTCCGCCGGTGCGCAATATCATCAGATCAACACCAGGTTGTCCCGGTGGATGAGTTCCGGTTCTTCCACGAAACCTAATATGGCCGATATTTCCGCCGATGCACGACGCATGATGCGTCGCGCATCGGAACTGGAATAATTGCTGATACCACGAGCAATCGCCCGCCCGGCCTGATCGGTGCAGGTAATTACATCGCCGCGCCCGAATTCTCCGCCTATCTCGATTACGCCGATAGGCAATAATGATTTGCCTTCAGCAGTCAGTTTTTGCACCGCCCCAGCATCGAGCACAACCTTGCCAGCCGTTTGCAGATGATCCGCCATCCATTGTTTACGCGCCGTAAGCTGCGCAGTCTGGGCTACCAGTTGTGTGCCAATCGCCTCTCCGTCCGCCAGGCGCGTCAACACATTGTCCTCACGGCCCCAGGCAATGATCGTGTGAGCTCCGGACGTCGCTGCCCGCTTGGCAGCCAGGATTTTGGTTAGCATTCCGCCACGTCCGATTCCAGTGCCCGCTCCGCCTGCCATTGCCTCAAGTGCGAGATCACCGGCTTTCGCTTTATGCACGAATTGCGCTGCAGGATCCTTGCGCGGGTCCGCGCTATACAACCCTTTCTGATCGGTCAGAATAACGAGGGCATCCGCCTCGATCAGATTCGCCACCAATGCGCCCAGCGTGTCGTTGTCGCCGAATTTTATTTCATCGGTCACGACCGTGTCGTTCTCATTGATGATCGGCACCACTCTCAGACGCAATAAGGTGAACAATGTCGAGCGCGCATTCAGATAGCGCTCGCGATCGGCCAGATCCGCATGCGTCAACAAGACTTGGGCAGTCCGCAGCTGATGCTGGCGGAAGCTGGTTTCATAAATCTGTGCCAGTCCCATTTGCCCCACTGCGGCGCATGCCTGCAATTCGTGGATACCAGTAGGACGTTTGTCAAAGCCAAGACGCTGCATCCCTTCCGCAATCGCACCTGAACTGACGAGCACGACATCCTTGCCGCGTGCTCTGAGCTGTGCGATCTGCTCGGCCCACTTCGCAATTGCCGCATTGTCCAACCCCTTGCCATCGTTGGTCACGAGCGAGGAGCCAACCTTGATGATGAGCCGCTTGGCTTTTTGAATGACGGAGTTCATGACTTTATCGGGCCACTATCGCCCAAAGCGGGTGGCTCGCATTCTTATGTTTGCGAGGAAAACTTATTCAACCACCTTGAAGCGCGGATCGTCCGGATCAATTGATGCGATATCGCGGACTTCCTCACGCATTTGCGTTTCTTCGGCTCGGTGCTCCCGTTGCCGCTGCTCCGCCAGGTAGTCATAAATCGCGGTAACCAGATCTTCGCACCCCGCCCTGGTGAGAGCGGAAATCTCGAATACCGGCCCCTTCCAGCCGAAACGCTTCACAAAATCCTTGACCCGCTTGTTACGCTCATCCTCGGGTATCACGTCGAACTTGTTCAAAACCAGCCAGCGCGGCTTGTCAAACAGTGACGCGTCATATTTCTTCAATTCCCTGGCAATGGCTTTCGCTTCCTTGACCGGATCCACAGAGTCGTCGAATGGTGCCAGATCGACGATATGCAACAGTAAACGCGTACGCTGCAAGTGCCGCAGGAATTGATGACCCAAGCCGGCACCCTCTGCAGCTCCCTCGATAAGGCCGGGAATATCAGCGATCACAAAGCTCTTTTCGTGGCTCACGCGAACTACGCCAAGGTTTGGATGCAGGGTGGTAAAGGGGTAATCGGCGATCTTGGGACGTGCATTTGATACGGCTGTAATGAACGTCGACTTTCCCGCGTTCGGCATTCCGAGTAACCCGACATCGGCCAACACTTTCAATTCGAGCTTCAACTCGCGCCGTTCCCCTTCCTTGCCGTCTGTCTTTTGACGGGGAGCGCGATTGGTCGACGATTTGAAGTGAATGTTGCCCCAACCACCCTCTCCCCCCTTGGCAAGCAACACCACTTGCTCGTGATCGGTCAGATCGGCAACGATTTCGCCGGTATTGAAGTCGGTGATCAGCGTACCCACCGGCATGCGAAGCAGGACATCGTCGGCGCCTTTGCCATAACAATCTGAACCTCGCCCATTTTCACCATTGCGCGCCTTGTGCAGCTTCGAATAGCGGTAATCGACCAAGGTATTGATGTTACGATCGGCGACGGCCCAGATGCTGCCCCCCTTGCCGCCGTCACCGCCGTCGGGCCCGCCGAACGGTCGGAATTTTTCGCGGCAAAACGAGGCAACGCCGTTGCCCCCGTCGCCGGCAATGACTTCAATTTTTGCTTCGTCGATGAATTTCATGTTTGCCGCTGATGTGCTGAATTGGAGACTGATTGAACAGGAAGCGATGTCACAGGTGTCAGGCTAGATAGACGCAAACGAGTCAAAGGACTACTCCTCCGAAACACTTGCAACGGCGCATGGTGCCGATTTCATCGCTTTTCTTCAACGAATCTCTAACGCAAAACACTACAAACCACTACAAACTAAAAAGGCCCTACCTTCGGCAGAGCCTTTCGATAAAAGGCTTTCGCCTTTAATGCCGCTTCGCGTTTAATGCTCAAGCCGGAACAACGATCACCATATGGCGCTGCATTGCACCCTTGGTAGTGAACTGCACCTTGCCATCGATCAGAGCAAACAGGGTGTGATCCTTGCCCATGCCAACATTTTCACCTGCATGAACGCGAGTGCCGCGCTGACGAATGATGATACCGCCCGCATTGATGCTCTGGCCGCCGTAAACCTTGACGCCCAGTCGCTTCGACTCGGAATCGCGACCATTGCGCGTAGTGCCGCCGCCTTTTTTGTGTGCCATTTCAAACTCCTTGGTATCCGGTTAGCTCGGTCAACAATTAAGCGTTGATCGAGACAATTTGCAATTCGGTGTAATTTTGGCGATGGCCTTGACGCTTTTGATAGTGCTTGCGACGGCGCATCTTGAAAATTTTGACCTTATCGTGGCGACCATGCGCCACTACCGTAGCCTGGACCTTGGCACCTTCGACCAGCGGCGCACCGAATTTAATCGTGTCACCAGCACCCAATGCGAGCACTTGATCGAGAGTGATTTCGGAACCAATGTCAGCCGGTATCTGTTCTACTTTGAGTTTTTCGCCAGCGGCAACTTTATATTGCTTGCCGCCGGTTTTTATGACCGCGTACATGTGAAACCTCGTCGAATGTATGGAAATTGATTTTTCTTCTCGCAACTCTATGGCGCACCGCAATAGAATCAGGAAAACTTCTAATTATACATAGACTTAGCACGAGAGTCAAAGAGCAGAGACTGCCGCGCAAAAACCCGGGCGCATGTGGGTCGCTTTCATTTCGTACGACGGCGTGTTGGGTCCGCCATCGTATAATTCACGCAATTTACGTCCTTCCGTAGGCCTCATCTTGTCAGCCGTCCTCCAACCATCAAGCCAAAGCAATATCATTCAGCCAATCGCAACCGATATGGATGCAGTCAATGCGGTGATTCGACGGCAGCTTCATTCGGATGTTCCATTGGTAAACCAGATCGCCGAATACATCATCAGCGCTGGCGGCAAGCGAATTCGTCCCGTACTGGTCCTGCTGACCGCCAATGCCCATGGCTACAGCGGGACGGCACACCACGACTTGGCCGCGGTCGTCGAGTTCATTCACACCGCAACGCTTTTGCACGATGACGTCGTAGATGAATCATCGCTGCGACGCGGGCGGAAGACAGCGAATGCGCTGTTCGGCAATGCGGCATCGGTACTGGTTGGCGACTTCGTTTACTCACGCGCCTTCCAGATGATGGTCGCGGTTGGCAATATGCGGATAATGCAGATCCTGGCCGACGCCACCAACGTAATTGCCGAGGGTGAAGTATTGCAATTATTGAATATGCATGATCCCGAGGTCACGGAAGAGCGATATCTCCAGGTTATTCGCTCAAAGACAGCAAAACTCTTCGAAGCCGCAACGCAATTGGGCGCCCTGATCGGCGGAGCCCCGGATCATGCTATCGAAGCTGCCGCTGAATACGGCCGGTCGCTAGGCACGGCTTTTCAACTGATAGATGATGTGCTCGATTACTCGGGCAACGCAACCGACATCGGCAAGAATGTCGGCGACGATTTACGTGAAGGAAAGCCCACCCTGCCCCTCATTTATCTGATGCAGCACGGCACGCACGAGCAGCGCCAACTGGTTCGCGCGTGTATCGAGCACGGAGATGAGCAGCATTTTGATGACATTCTTGCCGCAATCACCAGTTCGGGCGCCTTGGATTACACCAGGCGTCAAGCCGAAAAAGCTGCGCTCTCCGCAAAGAACGCACTTGCAACCGTATTACCTGGCAAATTCAAGGATTCTCTGCTACAATTATGCGCTTTCGCGGTCGATCGAAATCATTGAGCGGGATTACTCCCATTAACATGCATGACGACGTCGCAATCGGGGTGTAGCTTAGCCTGGTAGAGCGCTACGTTCGGGACGTAGAGGCCGG
>CBIHNU010000058.1:0-21361 GCA_966211585.1 uncultured Noviherbaspirillum sp.
GGCGGCGTGATGACCAAGATGATCCAGAAGAACACCACGATCCCGACCAAGTTCAGCCAGGTGTTTTCGACGGCGGACGATAACCAGCCGGCAGTGACCATCAAGGTGTTTCAGGGCGAGCGCGAGATCGCAACCGGCAACAAGCTGCTCGGCGAATTCAACCTCGAAGGAATCCCGCCGGCACCACGCGGCATTCCGCAGATCGAAGTGACCTTCGACATTGACGCCAACGGCATCTTGCATGTCGGCGCGAAAGACAAGGCATCGGGCAAGGAAAACAAGATCACCATCAAGGCAAACTCCGGTCTGACCGAAGAGGAAATCCAGAAGATGGTGAAGGATGCCGAGCTGTATGCGGACGAAGACAAGAAACTGAAAGAGTTGGCCGACGCGCGCAACCAGGGCGATGCGCTGGTACACTCGACGAAGAAGGCGCTGACCGAGTATGGCGACAAGCTCGACGGCGGCGAGAAAGAGAAGATCGAAGCAGCGATCAAGGACCTCGAAGAAACCCTGAAGGGTAACGACAAGGCCGACATCGATGCCAAGGTCGCTGCATTGTCGACTGCTGCGCAGAAACTTGGCGAGAAGATGTATGCCGACGCGCAAGCGCAACAGGCCGGTGCGGCCGGAGCGGCGGGCGCGACCGGCGGCGAATCCGAAGCGAAGGCCAAGGAAGAAGACGTCGTCGACGCCGACTTCAAGGAAGTCAAAGACAAGTAATATTGCAGTCATGCGGCTCCGGCCGCAGTGACCCGCCGAGCCAAAGCGGTCGCGATGCGATCCCCGGCTCGGCGTTTTCGCTTAATGATACGGCGCAGAATGAGTGCCGCTTTCCTCAGCCTGTCCTCTCCTCAGAGAGGTAGATGAGAACAAGGTACGAACAGGACAGAGCACGATCAAATGATGTTCCGAGCGTGCTGAATCAATAGATGACAGGGTGCCGACAAGATGGCAAAGCGTGATTTTTACGAGATATTGGGCGTAGCGAAAAACGCTTCTGAAGAAGATATCAAGAAAGCGTATCGCAAGCTTGCGATGAAATACCATCCGGACCGCAATCCGGACAGTAAAGGCGCGGAAGAAAAATTCAAGGAAGCCAAGGAAGCGTACGAAATGCTGTCCGATGCGGGCAAGCGCGAAGCGTACGATCGTTACGGCCACGCAGGCGTCGATCCGAACATGGGCGGCGGTGCGGGTGCAGGTGGCTTCGGCGGATTTTCCGATGCGTTCGGCGACATCTTCGGCGACATCTTCGGCCAGCAGGGCCGCGGCGGCCGCAGCGCCGGACCGCAGGTATATCGCGGTGCCGACCTGCGTTACAACCTGGAAATCACGCTGGAGCAGGCGGCGCACGGCTTCGACACGACAATTCGCGTGCCGTCATGGGACGAATGCGAAACCTGTCATGGTTCCGGTGCCAAGCCCGGCACCTCGCCAATCACCTGCACCACCTGCGGCGGACAGGGCCAGGTAAGAATGCAGCAGGGTTTCTTCAGCATCCAGCAGACTTGCCCGAAATGCCATGGCACCGGCAAGATCATTCCGACACCATGCCCTACCTGCAGCGGGGCAGGCCGCATCAAGAAAAACAAGACGCTGGAAGTCAAGATTCCCGCCGGTATCGACGACGGCATGCGGATTCGCTCATCGGGTAATGGCGAGCCCGGCATGAACGGCGGGCCGCCAGGCGATCTGTACGTTGAAATCCGCATCAAGCAACATCCTGTGTTCCAGCGCGACGGCGACGATCTGCATTGCGAGATCCCGGTGTCGTTCGCAAAAGCAGCGCTCGGCGGCGAGATCGAAGTGCCGACACTGAATGGCAAGGCATCGTTCACGCTGCCGGAAGGCACACAGTCCGGCAAGACCTTCCGCTTACGCGGCAAGGGTATCAAAGGCGTGCGCTCCGGCTATGCCGGTGACCTGTTCTGCCATGTGGTGGTCGAGACGCCGGTCAAGCTGACCGACAAGCAGCGTGAACTGCTGCAGGAGTTTGATCAATTGATGACCGCTGGCGGCTCGAAGCACAGTCCGCACAGCAAATCCTGGAAGGACAAGGTCAAGGAATTCTTCGAATAATGATCTTCATCGCACCCACTTGAGACAGGGGTGGATTCACAAGTCAAACCGCTGGTCGCAATGATCGGCGGTTTTTTATTGTCAAAAAATCCAGCTTCTGTTTAGAAGTTTCGCTCTAGTTTTTATCCGGATAATAAAACGCTCGTTCGTTTTAAACCGGCGCGTTGCGCGCCGCAACTATCCGGAGTCGAAATGAATTTTTCTGGTATTCGCATTACTCGAGCGCTCAAGCTTGCCAGTGTTCTTGCCACCTTGACTATCTCCGCATCCGTCGGAGCAACCCAGATCGGCGACGTGAATCTGGATGACACGGCCCGGGTTGCCAACCAGGAGCTCAAGCTCAATGGCGCGGGGATTCGGTACAAGGCGATCTTCAAGGTCTATGTGGCCGGCCTGTATCTGGCCGATAAAAAGGCTACCGTGCCGGACGTGCTTGCCGCGCCCGGAGCCAGGCGGGTGACGATCGTGATGCTGCGCGACGTTGGCAGCGAAGAGTTCGGTCATGGTTTCATGCAGGGCATCCATGACAACAGCACTCGTGCGGAAACAACGAAGCTGATCACGCAGTTGCTGAAATTCGGCGAAATCTTCGCGTCGATTCCCGAACTGAAGAAGGGAGATGTATTGACGACTGACTGGATTCCAGGTTCCGGCACCGCAATCCATCTGAACGGCAAGAAGGTGGCTGAAGCGATTCCTGACATCGCTTTCTATAACGCCATCCTGAGAATATGGATCGGCAAGGATCCGGTCGACTCGACCCTCAAGCAGCGATTGCTGGGCCAGAAGGAAGAGAGCCGCAACATGTTCTGATTCCTTCGGCTGCTCTTCGGCCGCACTACGGGCGGCGCACCTCCAGGTGTGCCGCCCGTAGTGTTTTTCACGCGTGTCGGCCACTCTGTCATCTCTTCTGTCATGGCGCTTTTTAAAAACTATTATTTTTTTCAATAGTCATTTTCTATAAAATGGTGGCCACCTCCTTTTCGCAGGATCAAAGAAAATGGCAGAAAAAAGTAAAGATACTCATGTGCTCGAGCATTTATTCCAGAGCAACCGTGACTGGGCTGCATCGATCGTTGCGGACAATCCTGATTTTTTCAAGAAACTGGCGGCGCAGCAGGCGCCGGAATACATGTGGATCGGCTGTTCTGACAGCCGCGTGCCCGCCAACGAGCTTCTGGGTTTGCTGCCGGGCGATGTGTTCGTTCATCGCAATATTGCCAATGTGATCGTTCATAGCGATCTCAACTGCTTGTCGGTATTGCAATTTGCGATCGATGTGCTCGGTGTGAAACATATTATCGTTTGTGGCCACTATGGCTGTTCGGGCGTGCAGGCTGCCCTTACCGGAACGCGTGTCGGCCTGGCCGACAACTGGCTGCGCCATGTGCAGGATGTGCATCAAAAGCATGGGCGCTATCTGGGAGAAGTACTGCCGGAGCGCGAGCGGCGTGACAGGCTGTCCGAATTGAATGTCATCGAACAGGTGGTGAACGTCTGCCAGACCACCATCGTGCGCGATGCGTGGGAGCGAGGACAGTCGGTGACGGTGCATGCGATGGTATATGGCCTGGCCGACGGTCTGCTGCGGGACTTGAATCTCAGCGTCGGTAGCGCGGACGCACTGGCCGGCAAGCTTCAGAGCGCTCTCGAACGCTACGAAACCGGCATTTCCATCGGCTGACGGCCCCGCGAAAGCAGGTTCACTGCGCGTTTCTCCTGTTGCACAGGGAAACGCCTGCAGCTCGATCAAATCAGAAGCAGTGTTCGCTCGCTGGAAATGATCCGTCCTTTACTGCGCTGATATATGCGCGTACGGCCGCTTCGATACTGCTCTGGCCTTCCATGAAGTTTTTCACGAAACGCGCCTTGCGACCAGGGAAGACTCCCAGCATGTCGTGCATGACGAGCACCTGGCCCGAGCAATCGGCGCCGGCACCGATGCCGATGGTGGGAATCGCAAGCAACTCGGTTACTTCCTTGCCCAGCTTTGACGGAATCGCTTCCAGCACCAGCAGCGATGCGCCTGCCACCTGCAGCGCCAGCGCATCGGCCTTCAACTGTTCGGCTGCCTCGACGGTTTTTCCCTGCACCTTGTAGCCGCCGAACTGGTGAACGGATTGCGGCGTCAATCCCAGGTGTGCGCATACCGGTACTGCACGTTCGCTCAGGAAACGGACCGTATCGATCAGCCACGCGCCGCCTTCGAGTTTCACCATCTGCGCACCGGCCTGCATCAGCTGCACGGCATGGTTGAACGCAGCTTCCGGCGTCGCATAAGTGCCGAAAGGCATGTCCGCGATCAGGAAGGCCGTGCGGTTGCCCCGTGCCACGCTCGCCGTGTGATAGGCAACATCCGCCAGCGATACCGGCAGCGTCGACGTCTGCCCCTGGCAGACATTGCCTAGCGAATCGCCGACCAGCAATACCTCGACGCCGCAGCGATCCATCAGTGCGGCAAAGCTTGCGTCGTAACACGTCAGCATCGCGATTTTTTCGCCGGCTTCCCGCATCGCCAACAACGACGGTGCGGTGACCGCCTTGTTACGAGCAGCGGATTCGCCGTCTTGCAGATATCCCGACATAATCATTCCCCAAGATTGAAAAATTCCCGTTTGCCACGCATGCCGTCGATGCGTTTCAGCAGCAGGGCGAAGTCGTCATCGCGTTCAATCGGATTCAGGTTCTCGGTGTTCACGATCAGCAGCGGCGCGGCGTCGTAATGATAAAAGAAACGACTATAACTTTCACAGAGCCGGTAAAGGTAGATTTCGGAAATGCCGGCCTCCATCGGCAGGCCGCGTTTCCTGACGCGCTCGATCAGGGTTTCCGGTTGCGCCTGCAGGTAGATGACAAGATCGGGTTCCGATGCCTGCGGCCGCAGATGATCATAAAGCTGCCGGTACAGATTCAGTTCATCGTCGCCCAGCGTCAGCCGGGCGAAAATCGGGTCCTTGTCGAGCAGGAAGTCCGATATCACACGGGTATCGAACAAATCGGTCTGTGCGAGATCGCGCAACTGGTTCATCCGCTGAAACAGGAAAAACATCTGCGTTGGCAATGCGTAGCGCGTCGGATCCCGGTAGAACCGCTCCAGAAAGGGATTTTCCTGCGGCAGTTCGAGCAGGGTCTGTGCGTTGAAGCTGTCGGCGAGCTTGCGCGTGAGCGTGGTCTTGCCGGCGCCGATCGGACCTTCGACGACGACGTACTTGTACTTGTCGAGACTCATGGGGATGCGATGTTCAGATTTTCCGAATTGACTGACCGGCCACGGCCGGCACGAACTCGTGAGCCGGTCCGCGTCCCGGAATCACGATCAACGGATCGAGCTGCAGCAGCGGGATCAGCACGAACGCGCGCTGCGTCAGGCGGGGGTGCGGCACGGTAAGCGTGTCGGTCGAAATGGTTTGCGATCCGTACAGCAGAAGGTCGAGATCGAGGGTGCGCGGCGCGTTCAGGTACGGTCGCTCGCGGCCGAAGTCCTGCTCGATCGCCTGCAGCGCCTGCAGCAGTTGCGAAGCCGTGAGGCGAGTGTCGATGCGCGCAACCGCGTTGACGTAATCTTCGCCGTTCGCCTCCAGCGGAGCGGTGCGAAACAGGCTCGACTGCCCGACGAAGCGCGTATCGCGAACGTCGGCCAGGCGTTGCATCGCGCGCTCTACATTGTCGCGTGCGTTGCCGAGGTTGGAACCGATGCCGATGTAGCAAACGGCCCAGGCTGGAGTCATGTGCTGCCTTCGGATGGCGCGCTTTTCTGCTTGTTGCGGCCGGCGCGGCGGCGGCGCTTTTTCGGCGCCTGGCCTTCGCTTTCGGATTTCGGCTTTCGCGCCAGCAGCTCTTCGCGGCCCGGGCCATCGGCTGCGATGAAATCAGTCCACCACTGGCCGATTTCGGCATCGATTTCACCGGATGCGCAACGCAGCAACAGGAAGTCGTAGCCGGCGCGCAGGCGCAGATGTTCGAGCAGCTTGTACGGCGACTTGCCGACGCGTCGGTCAAAGCGCGGTTGCATCGCCCAGATGTCGCGCATGTCGGAGGCGATCTTGCGCTGCAGCGCAAGCTTGTCGGTCTGCGCATTCAATACGTCGTCGGCGGCTAGGTGCAGCGCCGGAATCGGGTACTCGCCGGCAGCCTGATACGCGGTCCATTTTTCAAGCACTTGATGCCACAGCAGCGCGGCAAACAGGAAGCCGGGCGATACCGGTTTCCCCTGCCGCACGCGCTGGTCGGTGCCGGCCAGTGCCAGCGTGACGAATTTTTCGCCGAGCGGTTGTTCCAGCACGACGTCGAGCAGCGGCAGCAAGCCGTGATGCAAGCCTTCCTTGCGCAGTTGCTGCAGGCAGGCCAGCGCGTGCCCGCTCATCAGCAGCTTCAACATTTCGTCGAATACGCGCGCCGCAGGCACATTGTTGATCAACGGGGCCATCACCTGGATCGGGGCGCGAGTGTCGTCGGCAATCGTGAAATTCAGCTTCGCGGCAAAGCGCACTACGCGCAGCAGCCGCACCGGATCTTCGCGGAAACGCGCTTCCGGCACACCGATGATACGCAACGTCTTGTTGCGGATGTCGGCGATGCCATGGTGATAATCCAGCACTTGCCGGGTGGCCGGATCGTAGTACATCGCATTGATGGTGAAATCCCGGCGCACCGCGTCTTCGTGCTGTTCGCCGAAGGTATTGTCGCGCAGCACGCGGCCGTGTTCGTCCTTCGGCGCGCTTTCCGCCGATGCGCCGCGGAAGGTCGTGACTTCGATCAGCTCCTGGCCGAACATCACGTGCACGATCTGGAAGCGTTTGCCGATGATGAACGCGCGACGAAACAGGCGTTTTACCTGCTCGGGCGTCGCGTTGGTGGCGACATCGAAATCCTTGGGTTTCACGCCGAGCAGCAGGTCGCGCACTGCACCGCCGACGATGAACGCCTTGAAGCCCGCCTCCTGCAGGGTCTGTGTGACACGCACCGCGTTCGGTGACAGCAGTTGCGGGTTGATGCCATGTTCCTGCGGATCCAAGATGACCGGTTTGTCGGAGTTATCCGCTTTTTTCTTGGAACCGAGGATGCGCCGGATGAACTTTTTAATCATCGAATAGAGTCAGGATGGGCCAGCCGTGCGCTTGGGCGTGCGCTTTCAGCAGGGCGTTGGGATTGGTAGCGACAGGATGGGTGACGGCGGACAGCAGCGGAATGTCGTTCTGCGAATCGCTGTAAAAATAGCTGCGAGGGAAACTTTCCAGTGTTTTGCCGCGCGAGTCCAGCCACTGCTGCGTATGGATCACCTTGCCGGAACCCGAGGTCGGTATGCCTTGCAGCCGGCCGGTGATTTCGCCGGCCGCATTCAGCGCCGGTTCGGCGGCGATCAGGTTGGTTACGCCGAAGGCTGCAGCGATCGGGGCGGTTACGAACTTGTTGGTGGCGGTGATGATGGCGACCAGGTCATCCGCGTCCTGATGGCGCTTTACCAAGTCGCGTGCGACGGGAAGAATCGCAGGCTGGATGACTTCTTCCATGAACTGGTTGTGCCAGTCGTCCAGTTGCTTGCGCGGGAACTGCGCCAGTGTGCCGAGCGCGAATTCCAGGTACTCCACCGGATCCAGCGTGCCGGCCTCGTATTGGGCGTAGAAAGCGGCATTGCGCTTCGCGAAACCGTCGGCGTCAACTGCGCCGACGCGTACCAGGAATTGCCCCCACTCGTAATCGGAGTCGAGCGGCAGGAGGGTATGGTCGAGATCGAACAATGCGAGATTCATTCTGCTTTCGGTTCACCTTCAAGTTGCAACAGGCTGCGCAGCAATGGCAGCGTAATCGGGCGCTGGGTCTCCAGTGAATACTGGTCCAGCGCGTCGAGCATCGCGGACAAAGATCGCATGTCCCGGCGAAAATGGGTGATCAGATAGGGTAACACGCCGGATGGCAGGCCAATACCGCGCGCCAGGGCTGCCTGGCGCAGCGCTTCGATCTTTTCGTCATCGCTCAGGCCGTGCACCTGGTAGATCAGGCCCCAACCGAGTCGGGTCCGCAGGTCTTCGCGCAATGCCAGCCCCGCCGGTGCGGTGGCCCCGGCAGCGACCAGCAGGCCACCGTTTTCCTTGACTTCGTTGTACAGGTTGAAAGCGGCGATCTGCGCATCCGCTGACAGGCGCTCACAGTCGTCCAGCAGATACAGCGTGACATTCTTTTCAAAGAGGTAGGCATCGATAGGCGACCCTGTCGCGATGTAGCGCGCCGTCGCGTCCGTTTCCAGTGCGCGCAGCAAATGGGTCTTGCCGGCGCCGGGATCGCCCCATACATAGACGAAGCGTTCCGACGGCGTGCGTGGCGCACGCCGTACAAAAAGCTGTAATAGCTGCAGCAGCTCGGCGTTCTGCCCTTCCACGAAAGTATCCATGGTCTGCGGCTTTTCTGCGCCCAGGTCGAGTAGTAATTGCCTCATGACTGACGATAAAAGCTGCTGTTGAGGTAGTGCGCCCGCAGATGCCGGAATGCGACGGCGAGAATCGCGGAGCCGGGCAGCGCCAGCAGCACGCCGACAAAGCCGAACAGGTGGCCGAACGCAAGCAGTGCGAAGATGACGGTGAGCGGATGCAGCCCGATACGTTCGCCGACCAGCCTGGGCGTCAGGATGAAACCCTCGATGAACTGGCCTGCGCCGTAAATGCCGGCGACCAGTATCAATCCCTGCAGGCCGTTGAATTGCAGCACCGCAGCCAGCAGCGCAAGCAGAAGGCCGATGCCGAATCCGATATACGGAATGAACACCAGCATGCCGGTAATGATCCCGACCGGCAGTGCGACGTTGAATCCCGCCAGCGCCAGCGCAACCGAGTAATAAACCGACAGCGTCAGCATGACCGCCAGTTGGCCGCGCAGGTATTGCGCCAGCAGGGCATCCACTTCGTCTGCCAGCAGGATGGACCTGCCGACCCAGCGACGCGGAATGGCCATTTCAATCCGGCGCAGCAATCCGTGCCAATCCAGCAACAGGTAAAACAGCGCGATCGGCACCAGGCTCAAGGTGACCAGCCAGCCGATTACCGCGACGCCGCCGATCTTGACCGACGCGAGAATCGCGCTCCAGAGCTCGTCGCCGCTGGTTGCAATGTACTGTGTCAGTATCCGCTTGATACTCGCCACATCGAGACGCAGTTCGATGCCGAGTTCCTGCAGCCGCGGACCGAGTGTTGCGTTGAGCTGCGCCAGTGCGGCGGGAATCTGGTCCTGCAACAGCGGGATCTGTTTCTGCATGACCGGAATCACGATCAGCGCGAGCGCCAGTATTGCCGAAAGCACCACCAGCATGGCGAGCAGGACAGCCAACTGGCGCGGCACGCCGAATTTGCCGATTCGCTTCGAAGACAGCCAGTCCACTGCGGGATTCAGCGCATATGCAAGAATGCCTGCGGCGATGAATGGCGCCATGATCGGCCCCAGTTTCATCAGCAAGGCAAGCAGGGCAATCCCGAATATCAGCCACAGCAGGCTTTGTTTTTGCTCGGAAGAGAAAGAAAACGGCATCGAATGAAGGTTTGCGCGGATCGGTTTGATAAAATAGCGGTTTGGTCGTGCGCGGCGCGCATCAACCGCTTATTTTACTGCCTCTGTCCCCATTCATATCATGAGTTCCACTTCCAACGTATCTCTTTCCTATCGCGATGCCGGTGTCGACATCGATGCCGGCGATGCCCTGGTCGAGGCGATCAAGCCTTTCGCCAAACGTACGATGCGCGAGGGCGTGCTGGGCGGTATCGGCGGCTTCGGTGCGTTGTTCGAGATCGGCAAGAAGTACCAGGAGCCGGTGCTGGTATCCGGCACCGATGGCGTGGGCACCAAGCTGAAGCTCGCATTCCACCTGAACAAGCATGACACCGTTGGCATCGACCTGGTTGCGATGAGCGTCAACGACATTCTGGTGCAGGGCGCGGAACCCTTGTTTTTCCTCGACTATTTCGCCTGCGGCAAACTCGATGTGGCCGCGGCCACCGACGTTATCAAGGGTATCGCCCAGGGCTGCGAACAGGCCGGATGCGCACTGATCGGCGGCGAAACGGCGGAAATGCCCAGCATGTACCCGGACGGCGAATACGATCTGGCGGGCTTCGCGGTCGGCGCGGTCGAGAAATCGAAACTCATCGATGGCAGCAAGATCGTGTCGGGCGACGTGGTGCTGGGACTGGCATCTTCCGGCGCGCATTCGAACGGCTATTCGCTGGTGCGCAAGATCATTTCAGTTGCGCAGCCGGACCTGAACGCCGATTTTCATGGCCGTCGGCTGGCCGACGTGCTGCTGGAGCCGACGCACATCTACGTCAAGCCGCTGCTCGCGCTGATGAATACGCTGGAAGTCAAGGGCATGGCGCATATCACCGGCGGCGGCCTGGTCGAGAACGTGCCGCGCGTGCTGCGCGATAACCTGACCGCGGTTCTGCATCGTGATGCGTGGACCATGCCGCCGCTGTTCGGCTGGCTGCAGCAGCATGGCGGTGTCGCCGACGCAGAAATGCACCGCGTGTTCAATTGCGGTATCGGAATGGTGGTGATCGTGTCGAAGGAAAATGCGGATGCGGCGATCGCGCATTTGAAAGCAGCGGGAGAAACGGTGACCCGCATCGGCGAGATTCGCGAACGCGCGAATGGCGAGGCACAAACCATCGTGGTGTGAACGCTGCGAGCTTCCATCGGACGGCTGCATGGTGCGAACCCTGCAGCCGTTTTTTTTGCGCCATCCGCTCAAGGGCCGCGCACATGATCGACCAGCAGCATGGTGCGCTGATCCGGCGCCGGCGTAAGCAGGCTGACCACGGAAATCGCCAGCAAGCCGCAGGGAACGCCGAACACGCCCGCTGAAATCGGCGCAATGCCGAACCACTGGTTGAGCGCCGACCCGCCAAGCGCCGGATAGGTATGCACCATGTAGTACACGCACATCGAGAAACCGCTCACCATGCCGGAAATTGCACCCTGGTAGTTTGCCCGCTTCCAGAAAACGCCCAGTACCAGCGCAGGGAAAAGTGTGGACGCCGCAAGAGAAAACGCGGCGCCAACCATCGAAAGAATGTCGCCCGGCTTCAGCGAGGCTACATAGGCTGCGATCAGCGCCACCACTAGCAGCAGCAATTTGGAAATCGTCACCCGCTTTTGCGTGGATGCCTTGGGATCGACCGTCTTGTAGTAAATGTCATGCGACAGCGCGTTGGAGATTGTCAGCAGCAAGCCATCCGCGGTCGACAGCGCCGCAGCCAGCCCGCCGGCCGCAATCAGGCCCGAGATCACGTAAGGTAGGCCGGCGATTTCCGGCGTTGCCAGGACCACGATATCGCCTTCCATCGCTATCTCCGCGAGCTGCACGATGCCGTCCTTGTTCATGTCGGTGATCGTTACCAGCGGCGTGACTTTGTCCACGCTGGCCCAGTACGAGACCCATGCCGGCAGCCGCGAAAATTCGGAGCCCACCAGCGAAGTGTAGATATCGTATTTGACGAGCACGGCCAGTGCGGGGACGGTCACATACAACAGCATGATGAAAAACAGTGTCCAGAACACCGACATCCGGGTTTCCGGCACGGACGGCGTTGTGTAATAGCGCACCAGGACGTGCGGCAGCGCGGCCGTTCCCATCATCAGACAAAGCGCCAGCGCAAGGAAATTGATGCGCTTTGTATCCGATGCCGCCTTGTCCTTTCCAGGAAACGGCGTCTTGTGCGGCACTACCGGTTCTGCTCGCGCGAGGTTGAGCGCCTCCGCTTCCGCCCACTTGCGCCGGGCTTCATCAACATCCGCCGGATACGCAGCAAGCGCACGGCTGGCGGCCTTGATGTCGATCAGAGACGCGTTGCTTCTCTTGAGATCGTCGACATTGCGCTGCATTTCGAGGCGACCGTCTTCCCACGATTTCGGCAGCGTGTGCAGCTTGAGATCGTATTCTTCGGCGCGTTTGCGGAAAATGGCGCGCACCTGCAGCTCTTTCGGGTCGGCATTCAGCTGGTTTTCGCGCTCACTCAATTTCGACAACGCCGAGCCGTACGCAATCTGCGGTACCGGAATATTCGTATGTTTCGCGGACAGCCACACTACCGGGATCATGTAGGCGATCAGCATGATGATGTACTGCGCCACCTGGGTCCAGGTGATCGCGCGCATGCCGCCCAGGAAGGAGCACACCAGAATGCTCGCCAGCCCGAGAAAAATGCCGACCGAGAAATCGACGCCGGTGAAGCGCGAGGCAATCAGGCCCACGCCGTAGATCTGCGCGACCACATAGGTGAACGACACCAGTACGGTGGCGATCACGGCCAGTATCCTGACCGTGTCGCCGCCACTGCGGCCGGCATAACGTGCGGCGAGAAAATCGGGGAGCGTGTACTGGCTGAATTTGTTCAGGAACGGTGCGATCAGCAGCGCGACCAGGCAATAGCCGCCGGTCCAGCCGAGAATGTAGGCCAGGCCGTCGAAACCGAGCAGGTACATGCCGCCCGCAAGACTGATGAAGCTGGCCGCCGACAGCCAGTCGGCGGCAGTCGCCATGCCGTTGAACAGCGCAGGCACACGCCGGCCCGCCACGTAGTATTCCGACACATCGGAGGTGCGGCTGAGGACTCCGATTCCCGCATACAGCACGATGGTCGAAAACATGAATATGTAGCCGATCCAGCTACGCGGAAAACCCTCTTTTTCGAGAATGGCGAGAGCGAGCAGGAATACAATGAAACCGATGGTGTACAGGATGTAATAGCGGACCAGCCGGCGGAAGAATGCATTATTGGCCATCGTTCGCGGCGCCCTTGATTAGCTTGTCCAGCCCTTTCATGCGCCGCACATACACACCGATGATAATCAGATACACCAGGATCAGGCCCTGTGCCGCCATGTAAAACGGGAACGGCCAGCCGAACAAGCTGAAATTCGTCAGCTCGCGCGCAAAAAAAATCACCGTGAACGTCGTCGTGAACCATATCGTCAACAGTATCGCTGTCAGCAGGCGGGTGCGGCGCCAGTATTCGCCGCGTCGTTGCTGCCGAATCTGGATGTCGTGCGTCATGTCAGCCGATGTCCTCAATGAATTCCGGGCGTTGTCCCATGCGCAAGCTCAGCCGGAACAGGCTGCCGGGTAATTTCGGATCATGGCAGCGGGGATTGTTGAAAATTTCGATTTCCGCATCATGTTGTTGCGCGATCTCGCGCACGATCGCTAAGCCGAGGCCACTGCCTTCGACATTACTGCCGAGAATGCGATAAAAACGCTCGAAGATATGCGTGCGCTCCGCAGCCGGAATGCCAGGGCCGGTGTCTTCCACCTCCAGTATCGCTGTTTCTTTCGGAGCGTCGGCGCGCACCCGGACGGTGACGCTGCCGTGCGCCGGCGTGTAGCGCAGCGCATTGTCGATCAGATTGCTCAGCAGCTCGCGCAACATGAGCGGATTGCCGACCACCATAATCGGGTATCCCGGCTGCTCGAAGCCGAGATCGATACGATGGGCGAATGAAGCCTGCACCCAGTCCTGCACCACGTTGCGCGCCAGTTCGGACAACTCCAGCGGCAGGAAGGATTTTGCTTCCGGCGTCTGGTTTTCGGCACGTGCCAGCGCCAGCAACTGATTGACCAGCCGTGTGGCCGATTCCGAGCTCTTTGAGAGCTGTTCGAGCGAACGGTGGATTTCCTCGTGACTGGTTTCCCGCAGCGCCAGTTCGGACTGCATGCGCATGCCGGCCAACGGTGTCTTCATCTGATGCGCGGCATCGGCGATAAAGCGCTTTTGCATCTGGATGGTTTGCGACAACCGCTCCAGCATGTCGTTCAGCGAACGTACCAGTGGTGATATTTCTTCCGGTACCTGGCCCGAATCGATCGGGCTCAAGTCGTCGGGACGTCTGGCGCGGATACGCTGCTGCAATTCCGCCAGCGGCGACAGGCCGCGCGACAACGCGAACCATACCAGCGCAAGTGCGATCGGCAGGATGATGAATTGCGGCATGATTACGCCTTTGATGATTTCATTGGCGAGATGCGCGCGCTTGTCCAGTGTTTCGCCTACCTGAACCAGGGCCAGTTGAGGTTCCTTCGGTGCTTCGGCACCGGCCCGGATACGGCGCAGGTCGACGTGCGCGTAAGCTACCCGGATTTCATTGCCGCGCATCGTATCGTCACGAAACTGAACCGCGCCTGCTTGTGGTTTTCCGTCTTCAAACGGCGGTTTCGGCATATCGCTGTCACCATCAACATACTCGCCGCGTGGTCCCAGTACCTGATAGTAGATATTGTCGATATCGTCCGCGCGCAGGATGTCGCGCGCCGAGGCGGATAACTGGACTACCACCTTGCCGTTGACTTCCTTGACCTGTTGCGCAACCACGACCACATGATCGTCCAGTGCCCGGTCGAACGGATGATTCGCTATCGATTTCGCCACCAGATAAGTGATGCCAATGCTTATCGGCCACAGCAGCAGCAGCGGGACCAGCATCCAATCGAGAATTTCTCCGAACAACGAGCGCTGGACGCGTTCTTCATGCGTTGTCTCGACCGATTCGGCAGTCGGGGGAAAAGACGACGCTTCGGAAGAGGCGGCAAGGCTTGCGTCCACGTGGGGGGCATCGCTCATGGGCGAGTCAATTGATCGGAGGAGGACTGTGGCTGGCGGTGTCGGTGAATTTTTCCAGGCAATAACCCAAGCCGCGCACTGTGGCGATGCGCACGCCGCCGCTTTCGATCTTCTTGCGCAGCCGATGCACATAGACCTCGATGGCGTTGTTGCTGACTTCCTCGCCCCACTCGCACAAGTGGTCGACCAGTTGTTCTTTTGAAACGAGGCGGCCGGTACGCTGCAGCAGCACTTCCAGCAAACCCAGTTCGCGTGCCGACAGTTCCAGCATCTGTTCGTTCATATAGGCGATACGGCCGACCTGGTCATAGGACAGAGGCCCATGCTTGATCACGGTCGGGCCGCCGCCGGCACCGCGCCGCGTCAATGCCCGCACGCGGGCTTCCAGCTCCGATAGCGCGAATGGCTTGGCCATGTAATCGTCGGCGCCCAGATCCAGACCCTTGACCCGCTGCTCGATCGAATCGCCGGCAGTCAGGATCAGCACCGGCAGGCGCGAGTTGCGCGCCCGCAGCCGCCGCAGCACCTCCAGTCCCGGCATCTTGGGCAGGCCCAGATCCAGGATCAGCAGGTCGAAATCCTGGGTAGCCAATGCCGAGTCCGCCTCCATTCCGTTCTGCACGCAATCCGTGGCGTAACCGGATTGGCGCAAGGAGCGCGTCAGTCCATCGGCCAGTACACTGTCATCTTCCGCAAGCAAGATACGCATGGTTGAAACTCTGCAATCGAATTGACGTAGTCTATTGCGTTTGGATAACGCCGACAATGACACTTCTTACCACTTCATCGTAATAAACTTTTCGAGATATTTAAAATTGGCGCTTGCATAAAGCACTGTTTTTTTATACAGTACGCCTTGTAACGTGAAAAGCAGGCTTCAGATTCAGGCTTCAAGACAGAGCTTCAAGATCACATAAACATTCAACCGTCGAAAGAACTCGTTATGGACGACAAGAAATCCGCGCAAAACCCCGAAAAGAGCAAGGCTCTCGCCGCGGCACTGGCGCAAATCGAAAAGCAGTTTGGCAAAGGCTCGGTGATGCGCATGGCCGACGGCGCCGTCGCTGAAGAAGTGCAAGTCGTGTCGACCGGGTCGCTCGGTCTCGACATTGCGCTCGGCGTCGGTGGGTTGCCGCGCGGCCGCGTTGTCGAAATTTACGGACCGGAATCGTCCGGCAAAACCACTCTGACGCTGCAGGCGATTGCAGAAATGCAAAAGCTGGGCGGCACCTGTGCATTCATCGATGCCGAGCATGCGCTTGATACGGTGTATGCGCAAAAGCTGGGCGTCAATCTATCCGATCTGCTGATTTCACAGCCGGATACCGGCGAGCAGGCGCTTGAAATTACCGATGCACTGGTGCGCTCCGGCAGCGTTGATATGGTAGTTATCGACTCCGTTGCCGCATTGACGCCGCGTGCCGAAATCGAAGGTGAAATGGGCGATTCCCTGCCTGGTTTGCAGGCCCGCCTGATGTCGCAGGCATTGCGCAAGCTGACCGGCAGCATCAATCGCACCAATACGCTGGTCGTCTTCATCAACCAGATCCGGATGAAGATCGGTGTCATGTTCGGTAACCCGGAAACCACCACTGGCGGGAATGCACTGAAATTTTACGCATCGGTGCGTCTCGACATCCGCCGTACCGGCTCGATCAAATCGGGTGATGAAGTGATCGGCAATGAAACCAAGGTCAAGGTCGTAAAGAACAAGGTCGCGCCGCCGTTCCGGGAAGCGCACTTCGATATCCTGTATGGAGAGGGTACGTCGCGTGAAGGCGAAATTCTCGATCTCGGTTCGGAGGCGAAAATCGTCGAGAAATCCGGCGCTTGGTACAGCTACAACGGTGAGCGTATTGGCCAGGGCAAGGACAATGCGCGGAATTACCTGAAGGAACATCCGGAACTTGCCCGCGAAATTGAAAACAAGGTGCGTGCGTCGCTCGGCGTCCCCGAACTTGCACCCGCGATCAAGGAAGCCGAATAAGACTTCGGTACGAACATTTCCCCATTCAGAATACTTCACGTGAGGGAGCCCGCGCTGCTGGAACACCATGGCAAAGCTGCAAATGAGTCTAAAAGCGCGGGCTCTGAAGTATTTATCCGCTCGTGAACACAGTCGGCTGGAGTTGACCCGAAAGCTGTCTCGTCATGCACAGGATGGCGACGATGTCGAGGCCTTGCTCGATGCCCTGGAAGCAGCAAAGCTGCTGTCCCAGACACGTTTTTCCGAATCGCTGGTTCATCGCCGTGCCGCGCGCTTCGGCAATCAACGTATCCTCTCCGAATTGCAAAGTCATGGCATCGAAGGCGATGCATTAGGTGATATCAAAGCCGCTCTTGCCCAAGATGAAGTTGCGCGAGCACGTGAAGTATGGCGCAAGAAGTTCAACTGCGCGCCAGCCGACGCGTCCGAGCGCGCGAAGCAAATGCGCTTTTTGCTACAGCGAGGCTTTTCTCACGGCGCCATCCAAGGCGTAATGCGTGCGATAGGCAAGGACGAAGACTGACTGGATTTCTGGTTTGCAAAAATCGTCATTCCCCGATTCGACAGGAGGGATATTTTCTGCCTCCTTTCCGACTTACCCATTCCATCTTTGCAAATTTTCCATACACGACGCTTGGCATGAGAGGTGCAGAGCCGGTCGAAGCGATATTTGTCAACTTAACTCCATCCAGTCGATGTGTTCTTCGAGGTCAGTGTTCGGCATGCGGACTGTTGTAAGTAAAACACGTTGAACACCGGTTTTATTGATAAAACAGCCCGCTCGTTTTTGCATATTCCGCTCCTCTGCATGAAGTCCTCGCATGAGTTTTCTTAAGTGGGCTGCCGGGTATGGGGGAAGAGCGATAGTGGTTGTCCCTGATTGACCTGTGCTACACTTCCGGGGTTTTTGCAGCGCCGCAGGAGCGGCTGTTGTCGTAGAAACTGCGGCAACGACACGCAAATGCGGCATTCATTCTTGCCGCCTCACAGGCCTTGGCCCGTATGCCCCTATCACCGTCGACTTCCCGCCGTGCGTTGAAGCACACGCGCGCAATCCAGATCGAAGCGTTCGCACGCGACGACGGATTGTGGGATATCGACGCGCATATCACCGATATCAAGACGCGAGAGACCAGACTGGCCTCCGGCACAAGGCCGGCCGGCATGCCTGTGCACGACCTCTGTCTGCGTCTTACGATCGATGCGCAATTGAACATTGTTGATGCGGAAGCCGTATCTGATGCAGTCCCGTATCCAGACTATTGCGATACGATCGGTCCTGCTTACAAGCAGTTGATCGGCCTGAGTCTGATGAAGGGCTTTCGCGATGGCGTGAAGCAGCGTTTGTCCGGCATCCGCGGTTGCACGCATCTGAGCGAGCTTGCGCAGATATTGCCGACTGCCGCGATCCAGGCATTTGCCGGCGAAGTATTTGATACTCGGGACGGCGCCAGCACAGATCAACAAAGTCATAAGCCATTTCAACTTGACCGCTGCCACGCCTTGCGCACTGATGGCCCGGCGGTCGCGCAATATTATCCTCGCTGGGCGATCGAATCGCGGGCGGAATCAGAATCCAGTTAGTCAACCAGGTTTGTTTTTTTCAATAAGCGTCTGAAGGGAAGTTCGCATGAAAATCCATGAGTATCAGGGCAAAGAAATCCTCCGCAAGTTCGGAGTGACGGTTCCGCGCGGTATCCCGTGCTTTTCCGTTGAAGAAGCGGTCAAGGCGGCCGAGACGCTCGGAGGCCCGGTCTGGGTCGTCAAGGCGCAGATTCATGCGGGCGGCCGCGGCAAGGGCGGCGGCGTGAAGGTTGCAAAATCGCTCGACCAGGTCAAGGAATACGCGCATGCCATCATGGGCATGCAACTGGTCACGCATCAGACCGCTCCGGAAGGCCAGAAAGTGCGTCGCCTGCTGATCGAAGAAGGCGCCGACATCAAGAAGGAACTCTATGTCTCGATGGTGACCGACCGCGTTAGCCAGCGCGTCGTGCTGATGGCATCCAGCGAAGGTGGCATGGATATCGAGGAAGTCGCCGAAAAGCATCCCGATCTGATTCATAAAGTGATCATCGATCCGGCCACCGGTCTGACCGATGCCGATGCCGATGCGATCGCCGCCAAGATCGGCGTGCCAGCCGGTTCCATCGCCGACGCACGCAAGCAACTGCAAGGTCTGTACAACGCCTATTGGGAAACCGATGCGTCGTTGGCCGAAATTAATCCGCTGATCCTGACCGGCGACGGCAAGGTCATTGCACTCGACGCCAAATTCAACTTTGATTCGAATGCCTTGTTCCGCCACCCGGAAATCGTCGCAATGCGCGACATCGAAGAAGAAGATCCTGCTGAAGTGGAAGCATCCAAGTTCGATCTCGCCTACATCTCCCTTGACGGCAACATCGGCTGCCTGGTCAACGGCGCCGGCTTGGCGATGGCGACCATGGACACCATCAAGCTGTTCGGCGGCGAGCCGGCCAACTTCCTCGACGTTGGTGGCGGCGCCACGGCCGAGAAAGTGACCGAAGCGTTCAAGATCATGCTGAAGAACCCCGGCCTGAAAGCCATCCTCGTCAACATCTTCGGCGGCATCATGCGCTGCGACGTGATCGCCGAAGGCGTGATTACCGCTTCCAAGGCCGTATCGCTGCAAGTTCCGCTGGTGGTCCGCATGAAGGGCACCAATGAGGACCTCGGCAAGAAAATGCTGGCCGAATCCGGCCTGCCGATCATCTCGGCCGACACGATGGAAGAAGCCGCGCAGAAGGTCGTTGCTGCGGCCAACGGAAAATAATCGAGGAAACAGACATGTCGATTCTGATCAATAAAGATACCAAAGTCATTACCCAAGGCATCACCGGCAAGACCGGCCAGTTCCACACGCGCATGTGCCGCGACTATGCGAACGGCAAGAACTGCTTCGTCGCTGGCGTGAACCCGAAAAAAGCTGGCGAGGATTTCGAAGGCATCCCGATCTACGCGAACGTGAAGGAAGCAAAGGAGAATACCGGCGCAACCGTTTCGGTCATCTACGTGCCGCCGGCGGGCGCTGCTGCTGCAATCTGGGAAGCAGTCGAAGCCGAGCTGGATCTGGCCATCTGCATTACCGAAGGCATCCCGGTACGCGACATGCTCGCATTGAAGGACCGCATGGCGAAAGCTGGCAGCAAGACGCTGCTGCTCGGACCGAACTGCCCGGGTTTGATCACGCCGGATGAAATCAAGATAGGCATCATGCCCGGCCACATCCACAAGAAGGGCCGCATCGGCGTCGTATCCCGTTCCGGCACGCTGACCTATGAAGCGGTCGGCCAGCTGACCGCGCTTGGCCTCGGCCAGTCGTCGGCAGTCGGCATCGGCGGCGACCCGATCAACGGCTTGAAGCACATCGACATCATGAAGATGTTCAACGACGACCCCGAGACGGATGCAGTCATCATGATCGGTGAAATCGGCGGCCCGGACGAGGCGAATGCCGCGCGCTGGATCAAGGACAACATGAAGAAACCGGTTGTTGGCTTCATCGCAGGTGTCACTGCACCCGCCGGCAAGCGCATGGGTCATGCCGGCGCGCTGATTTCCGGCGGCGAAGATACCGCGCAGGCCAAGCTCGAAATCATGGAAGCCTGCGGCATCAAGGTGACCAAGAATCCGTCGGAAATGGCGCGTCTGCTGAAAGCCGCACTGTAATCCGATAGGAATTTATTGTTGCGTGCCGAATCAGGCATGATTTGCGGGGAGCTTCGGCTCCCCGTATCATTTGGCGCATATTTTTTGAAGGTCGCATGGATCTCTTGCAGAATCTAAACTGGCTGGGCGTCGGCCAGATCATCCTGATCGACTTATTGCTTGGCGGTGACAATGCAATCGTCATCGCGCTCGCCTGTCGCAATCTGCCGCCAGCATTGCGTCTCAAGGGAATATTGTGGGGAACGGTTGGTGCAGTAGCGATTCGAGTTATCCTGGTTGCGTTCGCAGTTACGTTGCTGCAAATGCCGTATTTGAAAATTGTCGGCGGCGTTCTTCTATTCTGGATCGGTGTCAAGCTTCTTTCCGAAGATGACGATGGCCATGGCGAGGTGCATGGTAGCGATCGCCTTTTATCGGCTGTCAAAACGATTATCGTCGCCGATCTGGTGATGAGCATCGATAACGTGGTCGCTGTCGCAAGCGCTGCAGAGCAGTCCGGCGGTGATCACCAATTAATGTTGGTCGTTTTCGGTATTCTGGTTAGCATACCGGTCATCATCTGGGGCAGCACACTCGTTCTTAAGCTGATGAGCCATTTTCCGTTTATCGTCACCCTCGGCGCTGCATTGCTGGGATACTTGGCCGGTGCCATGATCGTGTCGGACGTCGTCGTCGCGCCATGGATTTCAACCAATTTTTCTCGCCTTGAACTGGCCATTCCACGTGTCGGCCTTGACTTGAATGTGCCGGGACTGTTCACAGCGGTGGCCGTTATCGTCATTGGTGCACGGCTCACAAAACGACAACAACATCGAGACTCATGACTCGTCAAGGCGATGAATGTCGTGCGAAGCGACCCTCCCATTGAGTGGGTATGTCGTGCGAAATTGAGGCTGAAGCCTTACATATAATTCATTTATGGCACCTAACACCGAACTGGAACTCGCTGGGTAATCCCCCCATTTTTAAAGCGGCCTGAAGGTAGGAGCTATGCGGCCAAGGC
>CBIHNU010000059.1:0-18462 GCA_966211585.1 uncultured Noviherbaspirillum sp.
TGCTGCTCGACGTGACGCCGCTGTCGCTCGGCATCGAAACGCTGGGCGGCGTGATGACCAAGATGATCCCGAAAAACACCACGATTCCGACCAAGCACAGCGAAGTGTTTTCGACCGCGGACGACAATCAGCCGGCGGTGACGGTGCGCGTGTATCAGGGCGAGCGCGAAATGGCGACCGGCAACAAGCTGCTCGGCGAATTCAATCTCGAAGGGATTCCGCCGGCACCGCGCGGCATGCCCCAGATCGACGTCACCTTCGACATCGACGCCAACGGCATCCTGCATGTCGGCGCGAAGGATAAGGTGAGCGGCAAGGAAAACCGCATCACGATCAAGGCGAATTCCGGCCTGACCGAGCAGGAAATCCAGAAAATGGTGCGGGACGCCGAGAT
The DNA here is from genome assembly GCA_966211585.1 of uncultured Noviherbaspirillum sp. Classification (GTDB taxonomy): domain Bacteria; phylum Pseudomonadota; class Gammaproteobacteria; order Burkholderiales; family Burkholderiaceae_D; genus Noviherbaspirillum. The sequence goes on from CBIHNU010000059.1 coordinate 395, forward strand.
GCATGCGGAAGAAGATCACCGACTGAAGGAATTGACCGATTCGCGCAACCGCGGCGATGCGCTGGTGCATACGGTGAGGAAAACCCTGACCGAGCAGGGTGAACAGATTCCCGCCGACGCGAGGCAGCAGGTCGAAACCGCATTGCGTGAGCTGGACGATGCATTGAAAGGCGACGACCGGACGCAAATCGACGCGAAGATCAATGCACTGTCGAGCGCCGCGCAGAGGCTGGGCGAGAGGCAGCAGCCGGGAGCGCAACAGCAGGCGTATCAGCAGGGGCCGGGCAACGAGAGTCCGCAGCGCCAGCAGGACGATGTGATGGATGCGGAGTTCAAGGAGGTCGATGATCGCCGGCCATAGCGCGGGGAGATCGTGCGGCCGCAAGCGCAGCCGGAAGGTGAATGAACGGGTGCCATCATGCGCCCGTTCAGCAGGTGCCGAACAATATCGCGCTGGCTTGCTGCGGCATGGCCTTGCCGCGTGTCGTCAGCCGGTCGGGGTCGCTGGCGAGCGCAATCAACTGAAGGATGTCGCGATACACGGGAAGATCGAAGCCGTGCCGTGTGCCGTTGCGGTCGTCGCGCAGCAGGCTTTTCAGATAAGGCACCACGCCGGTGCCCTGCCAGAGGCCGAGGATCTCGTCGATGATGTGGGGAAAATCGGCCAGCGTCTTCGGTGGCTGGAAGCTGGCCTGCGCATCCCAAGGCGCGAGCTTGACGTTGAACAGTGCTTTGATGCGAGCGAGGACCGTCTCATATTTTTGCTGGTCGCCCAGCGCGCGGTAAACGTCGAGCAGACATAGCCAGGGCAGCGGCGACGTTGGCTGCCGAACTGCGTTGAACGGTTGCAGAAGTTCGAGCACCTTGTCCGGCGCGTTGAGCGCCATCCATGTGTCGACCAGCTTCATCATTTCCGTGGTCTCGTCCTCTTTGAGCTGGTGTTCCGGTTCTGCGCGTGGAAGCCTGGCGCTGATCGGCGCAGCCGTGGTGGCCGGATTTGCCCGGCCTGGAGGGAAGGCGCCGAGGCCGGTGGCAGGAACGGAGCGGGCGAGTGTGGGCGTTTGCGGCTTTTCTGCGGGGCTTGTCGCAGCGAGCGGTTCCGGCTGTCCGGTTTCCGGGTTCTCTTTTGCAAGCGTGAAATCACGCTTGCTTCGCTTGATCGTGGCAACGCGCCACAACATGCCTCCGAACGCAGCGAAGCCGGCCACCAGAAGCCCGGCGAGGCCGATGATCCAGCGAACCGATGCATCATGCATCGACTGCAACGTATCCTGATAGGACAGGTTTTGCTGCCGCAACTGGGCCACTTCGGCATGCAGCGCCGTTGTTTCCATGCGCAAATTTTGCACCAGCGTCTGTATTGTCCTGGTTTCGGCATCGGGCGAAATATCGGATGGCACGGATTCGTCATGGGTGCCATGCAGGTCCGGCGCATCATGGCCGGTGTCAAGCGAGTGCACACTCGCGTGCAACGGTTGATCGAGGACCGTCGCATATCCCCAGTTTCCCAGAAAGGCCGAAAGAAAAATTACTATTCGGCAGGTTTTCCGCACAGACACCAAGGGCATGCTTTCTTTCCAATTTGGAAATTAAATTATTTCTATTTTAGCAATTTCACACAGGCATTCAAGCCTTGTTGCTATATGCCGGTTATGCATACAACAGTAGTATTGCGGCGCAACATGAGGGAGGAGGGGGAACTGTTAGTGCATCGAAGCCGGCTGGCAAATCAGTCGGCTTCGTCCTGCAATTGCTTGATCAGTTCTTCAATCAGGTAGCGGCGATGCGGCGGCAGCGACTGGATCTTGACGGCAAGCGCGATCGTGTCGGCCGACGGCTTGCCTGCGTGTCTGGCCGGCGACGCTTTGGCCGTGGCAGCGCCATATGGTGCAGGTTCCTCACCGGCCATCAAGCTGTGCGACGGCGGCGCGCCGTAGTGCAGCCAGTGCTGGCTGACGTTCAGCCACTCGGCCAATGTGCGCAGTTTGTCGCTGGTCGGAATCGAGCGGCCGCTCAGCCATTTGTGAGCGGTTTGCGGTGATATCGCATTGCCCCGGTGGCGCAGATTGAATCTCAGCGCAAGCTCGGTCGCGCCGCTGACCGGTTCGGCGCTGCGCCGCAATGCGAGTTCCAGGCGCCGGGAGAACGCGGCTTTTTCTTCGTTGGTGGGCATGCGGGCATTCTGCGATACGGGTTGCCGGAGCATGTCAACCGTAAAAGATAAATATAGCTTTTATGGTTTAAAAAAGAAGAAACTTGAGCTATGCTTGCATCGCAAAGCGAGACGCCAATTCTTCGCCAGCGTATGTCGCGCGGCTCATCGGATCAAGCTCATGGCCTATGCATTCCTGTCGTTATGGATCATCCCGTTCGGACTTGTTCTCGTGCTGCACACGATCCCGCGGCAATTGCACGGGCTGCGTGCCGCCGCCGGTTGCGCGGAAAAAACATACTGGGTCTTGAACGCGGCCGGCTGCATGATTGCCGCATACGGCGCGCTTGCAAGCGGTTTCGTGATGGTGAACGATTTCTGTGGCGGGCCGGCGCGCCTGTCGAGCTGCTGGCCGTCGCTTGCGCGGCTGGTGTGGCATTCGGCCGATCCGACCATCGCCGTATTGCTGGATCTGCTGGCCGCGCTGGTGACCGGTCTTGCGGCAATCTGCGCCGCACGCTACTTCGGCTATGTCGATGAAAACGACGTGTGGCGCAAGGCCGATTGGCTGGCGCGCGGACTGGCGGAAATGGAAAATACCGGTACGCGGCCACAATAGCCATACACCGGCTGGCGTCAGCTACTGTCGCGCACCACCAGCGAGAAGCCGACATCGACCCGGGACGGCGTCGGCGTTTCGCCTTTCAGCAACTGCACCAGCATCGTGGCGGCTGCATGGCCGATCTCGTAGCGCGGCGTGGCGATCGTGGTCAGACGCGGGCAGGTCCATGCCGACGCGTCGAGATCGTTGAAGCCGGCGACTGCGAGCTGTCGCGGCACGTCGATGCCGCGCCGCTGACATTCGAACAGCATGCCATAGGCAAGGTCGTCGTTACAGCAGAACACTGCATCGCAGTCCGGCGCCTGGCTGCGCAGTTGCTCCAGCAGCGCCACGCCGAGGCCGATCGACGACGGCGTCGGATCGAGAATCTCGCCTTCAGGGTAGGGCAGGCCGGCCTGCTGCAATGCGGCGCGATAGCCGGCCAGACGTTCCATCACGCGCGGGTCGAGCTGGGCGCCAAGAAAGCCGATGCGGCGATAGCCCTTTTCCAGCAGATGGCGGGTGATTGCCTGACCGGCGTCGAACTGGCTGAGACCGACCGCGAACGGCGCAGCCGGTCCGAGTTCCATCATGTACACCACCGGCACCCGGCTGTTGCTCAACAACTGTTTGGTTGCCGGCGTCTGGTCGACGCCGGTGATCAGGATGCCGTCCGGCGAATGTTCGAGGTAGGCGCGCAGCAGGCTTTCCTCTTCTTGCGGCGAATAGCGGGTATCGCCGATCAGCATGCGGTAGCCGCTCGCATCGAGCACATCGCGCACGCCTTCCAGCAGCTCGGTAAACACGGTGTTCGACAGCGACGGGATCAGCACTGCCACGCTGTCGGAGCGGGCCGATGCGAGCGCGCGCGCCGCGCGGTTCGGCAGGTAGCCGAGTTCCGCGATCGCACTGTCGATCTGCGCGCGCAATTCTTCGGACACCAGGTGCGGCGCATTGATCGCGCGCGAGACGGTAATCGCGCTGGTGCCGACGCGTGCGGCGATTTCGCTGAGCGTCACGCGGCCGGATTGCGTGGGGCGGGGTTTACGAGTGGACATGAGCGAGGGTTTTACCGGAATCGCGAAGGCTGCGCAACAAAGCGTGCGGCTTCGTGTTCAAAGCGGAGTGCGCCGCACGCATAGGGTTTGCCGGCCGGATTGCGGCGTGGTGAATCGGTATTTTTGCTGCATCGCGACATCGAAAGTCCTTTACAAACCGGTGGGCAGGGCTAAAATCTCCGTCAATGTTAGCGCTAACATCGATTATAAATCAGGCGCTTGAGAAAAGTTTCAATGCGTGAAGGCAATGGATTTCCTTATGAAGCAAGCGGTAAAAAATCTCGCCGGACTACCGAAGCGCTGGGTCGTGATGGGCGTCAGCGGTTGCGGTAAAAGCGAAGTCGGCAACCGTCTGGCGGCGCGACTCGGCGTCGATCATTTCGAGGGCGACAACGATCACCCGGCAGCCAATATCGCGAAGATGGCAGCCGGCATCCCGCTCGACGATAACGATCGTCAGGGCTGGCTGCTGCTGTTGCAGGCACGCATACGCGATGCGGTTGTCGCCGATCGCGGACTGGTGTTGTCGTGCTCGGCGCTGAAGCGGCGCTACCGCGACCTGTTGCGCGCCGGTGATCCAGATCTGGTGTTCGTGCATCTGCACGGTGACCGCGAACTGATCGCGTCACGCATGCGCGCACGGCCCGGGCATTTCATGCCAGTCAAGCTGCTCGACAGCCAGTTCGCCGATCTCGAACTGCTGGGTGCCGATGAACGCGGGCTGCAGCTCAACATCAAGGCCACGCCCGAAGAACTGGTCGAGCAGGCGTTGCGGTATTTCTCTTCGCAAAACCAGGAGGCATAGAGCGATGCGACATCTTCTCCCTCGCGTGGAACGGCTGGTCGAATGGCTGATGGCGCTGGCGCTGGCCGTGATGGTGGTTTTGATCTTCGGCAACGTCGTGCTGCGCTACGCATTCAATTCGGGCATCGCCTGGGCCGAAGAAGTATCGCGGCTGATGTTCGTCTGGCTGATCTTTCTCGGTGCGATCCTGGCGCTGCGGCGGCATGCACATCTGGGCGTCGAACTGTTGCAGGCAAGGTTGCCGCGCGCTATCCGCCGTGCCTGCGCCATCGTCAGCCACCTGCTGATGCTGTACGGTCTCTGGCTGTTCCTGGCCGGCAGCTGGTCGCAAACCATGATCGGGACGAATACCTATTCGACGGTGTTGCGTTACCCGACCGCATTCATGGCGTCGGCCGGACTGGTGTGCGCCGCATCGATGATGCTGATCGTCGGCGTGAATCTGTGGCGTATCGTGTTCAAACGCCCCGATGCGATGATTCCCGGCGAAAGCCAGATGGCACCGATGGCCGCCGAAGGAGTATCGGAATGACGCTCTTCGTTTTCCTCGGATCGCTGGTGCTGCTGATGGCGCTCGGCATGCCGATCGCGTTCGCGCTGCTGCTGACTGGCGTCGCGCTGATGTATCAGCTTAATTTCTTCGATGCGCAGCTGGTCGCGCAAAACCTGCTGGCCGGCGCCGACAACTTTCCGCTGATGGCGGTGCCGTTCTTCATTCTGGCCGGCGAGCTGATGAATGCCGGCGGCATTTCGAAACGCATCATCAATCTCGCAGTCAGCCTGGTCGGCCATATCCAGGGTGGACTCGGCTATGTCGCGATCGGCGCCTCGGTGCTGCTGGCCAGCCTGTCCGGCTCGGCCATTGCCGACACTGCCGCGCTCGCCACGCTGCTGGTGCCGATGATGCGCGACCACGGCTATCCGGTGCCGCGCTCGGCCGGCCTGATTGCGTCCGGCGGCATCATCGCGCCGATCATTCCGCCGTCGATGTCGTTCATCATTTTCGGCGTCACCACCAATACCTCGATCAGCAAGCTGTTCCTCGCCGGCATCGCGCCAGGCGTGCTGATGGGTGTCGTGCTGGTTTCCGTCTGGTCCATCCTGGCCCGCAAGATGAAGGTAACGCCGCAGCCGAAGAGCAGCTGGGCGCAGCGGCGCCATGCACTGATCGACGGCCTGTGGGCACTGGTGCTGCCGGTGATCATCATCGGCGGCCTGCGCGGCGGCATCTTTACGCCGACCGAAGCAGCCGTGGTCGCAGCGGTGTATTCGCTGTTCGTCAGCCTGTTCATTTATCGCGAAGTGAAACTGTCCGGGCTGGTTGAATTGCTGGTCGCCGCCGCGCGCACCACCAGCACCGTGATGTTCCTGGTTGCCGGCGCGCTGGTCGCGTCGTACATGGTGACGCTGGCCGATTTGCCCGAACAGGTGATCGAGCTGCTGACGCCGCTGATGCACGATCCGCGTGTGCTGATGGGCGCGGTGATGCTGCTGTTGCTCGCGATCGGCACCGTGATGGACCTGACGCCGACCATCCTCGTGATGGCGCCGGTGCTGATGCCATTGGCGGTCAAGGCCGGTATTGACTCGACTTACTTCGGCGTGATGTTCGTGCTGGTCGGCACGCTCGGCCTGATCCATCCGCCGGTCTGCACCGTGCTCAACGTCGTGTGCGGCGTGGCGAAGATTTCACTGGAAAGCGCAACCAAGGGCATCTGGCCCTTCCTGGTCGCGTACATCCTGCTGATTGCGTTGTTCATTGTTTTCCCCGGGATCATCACGGTACCGATGGCCTGGTTCAGTTAAATCTATTAGGAGGAGTCATGAAGCAGATTGTTAAATCCGTCGCACTTGCCCTGGCGTTCGCTGCCAGCGCCGCCGCTGTCCATGCGGCCGATTACAAACCGCATATCATCCGCTTCGGCTATGGCCTGGCGGAAGACAGCAACCAGGGCCGCGCGGTCAAGTTCTTCAGCGAAGACCTGGCCAAGCGCACCGGCGGCAAGCTGAAAGCCAAGGGCTTCGCCAACGCCAGCCTCGGCAGTGACCTGCAAATGCAGAATGCATTGATCGGCGGCGCGCAGGAAATGATGGTCGGCTCGACCGCGACGCTGGTCGGCATCGTGAAGGACTTCGGCGTGTACGATCTGCCGTTCATCTTCGCCAATGAAAAGGAAGCGGATGCGGTGCTCGACGGCCCGTTCGGCCAGAAGCTTGCGGCGCGCCTGCAGGACAAGGGCCTGGTCGGCCTAGTCTACTGGGAGAACGGTTTCCGCAACCTGACCAACTCCAAGCATCCGGTCACGAAGCTGGAAGACATGCAGGGCATCAAGCTGCGCGTGATGCAGAACCCGGTATACATCGACATGTTCAACAGCTTCGGCGCGAACGCGGTGCCGCTGTCGTTCTCCGAGCTGTTCACCGCGCTCGAAACCAAGACCGTCGACGGCCAGGAAAACCCGGTCAACACGATCGAGTCGAGCAAGTTCTATGAAGTGCAGAAATACCTGTCGCTGACCAAGCACGTGTACAGCCCATGGATCGTCATGGTCAGCAAGAAATGGTGGGATGGATTGACGGCCGACGAGAAGAAGGCGATCGAGGCATCTGCTGCCGCGTCGCGTGATTTCGAACGCAAGGACAGCCGTGCCGCCGCGCTGAAGGCGGTCGATTTCCTGAAGGCGAAAGGCATGCAGGTCAGCGTCGTCAGCGACAAGGAACTGGCACGCATGCGCGAGAAGGCCAAGCCGGCGGTGGACAAGTTCGCGGCCGACGGCGGTGCGGATGTGATCAAGGACCTGAACGTCGAACTGGCGAAAGTGCGCAAGTAAGTCAACCGACCAGTCAGGCAGCAAAATAAAAGGGCGGGGAAATGATTCCCCGCCCTTTTTTTATCTGCCGACGCGATTCTTCAGACGCCGCCCATGCACAGATATTTCATCTCCAGATATTCATCGATACCGTACTTCGAGCCTTCGCGGCCCAGGCCGGATTGCTTGACGCCGCCGAACGGCGCGACTTCGTTCGAGATGATGCCAGTGTTGATGCCGACCATGCCGTAATCGAGTTTCTCAGCGACGCGCCACACGCGGCCGATGTCGCGCGAATAGAAATAGCTGGCGAGGCCGAATTCGGTATCGTTCGCCGCCGCGATCGCTTCTTCCTCGGTCTTGAACTTGATTACCGGCGCGACCGGGCCGAAGGTCTCTTCACGCATGATCTTCATATCACTGCTGACGTTCGACAACACGGTCGGCTCATAGAAGTGGCCGCCGAGCGCATGCAGCTTGCCACCGGTAAGCAGTTTCGCACCTTTCGCCAAAGCATCGGCGACGTGCTCTTCGACTTTCGCGATCGCCTGGTCGTCGATCAGCGGGCCTTGCGCGACGCCTTGCTCGAAACCGCTGCCAACCTTGATCTTCGCCGCGCCGGCAGCGAGTTTTTCGACGAACGCATCGTAGATCGATTCGTGCGCATAGAAGCGGTTGGTGCAGACGCAGGTCTGGCCGGCGTTGCGGTATTTCGACACCAGCGCGCCTTCGACTGCCGCGTCCAGGTCGGCGTCGTCGAACACGATGAATGGCGCATGGCCGCCGAGTTCGAGCGCCAGCTTTTTCACCGTCGGCGCGCTTTGCTGCATCAGGATGCGGCCGACCGGCGTCGATCCGGTGAACGACAGGTGGCGGACCACCGGGCTGTCGCACAATACTTTGCCGACCTCGATCGAGCGTTGCGCATCGGCGGTGACGATATTCATCACGCCCGGCGGCAAGCCGGCGCGGTGCGCCAGTTCGGCCAGCGCCAGCGCCGACAGCGGCGTCTGTTCAGCCGGCTTGATGACGATGGTGCAGCCGGCGGCAATCGCCGGCGCGACCTTGCGCGTGATCATCGCGATCGGAAAATTCCATGGCGTGATCGCCGCGCAGACGCCGATTGGCTGCTTCAGCACCACCATGCGCTTGTCGCTCCAGGTCGATGCCATCACGTCGCCGCATACGCGCTTCGCTTCTTCCGCGAACCACTCGACGAAGCTGGCGCCGTACACCACTTCGCCTTTCGCCTCCGCCAGCGGCTTGCCTTGTTCGGCCGTCATCAGCGTCGCCAGATCGCCGGCGTGCAGCATCAGCAGTTCGAACCATTTGCGCATCACTGCCGCGCGCTCCTTCGCGGTCTTGCCGGACCAGCCGGGAAACGCTGCTTGCGCAGCATCGATCGCTGCCTTCGCTTCGTCCGCGCCCATATTCGGCACCGATGCGAGAGTCGCACCATCGGCCGGATTGGTGACGTCGAAGGTGGATGCGGCGCCAACCCAGGCGCCATTCAGATAGGCTTGATTGCGAAGCAGGGCAGCGTCGTTCAGCTTCGGCAGGCCTTTGACTTGTTGCAGCATGGTATGTCTCCTCGTCTGTTGCAGGATGCGCAGGGCAAAGCAACAAGAATAGCGCAATCCGAACGGGCGTGCTGAAAAGTCAATGCGGGCGATTGCCCTTCCGTACGTTGCGAACGAAGTCGGCGAGGCGGCGGCCTTGCTGGTCAGGATAGGTGCCGGACGGTTCCAGCATGCGCACGCGATCGAGCCGGAATGAGCGGAAATCGCCGCGCAGTTCGCACCATGCCGCAATCAGCCAGGTGCCGCCGAAAAAATACAGCGCCAGCGGCCAGACCGTGCGTTGCGAAACCTTCGCATCGACGTCGCCGTATTCCAGTTGCAGCTTGCGGCGATTGCCGATCGCTTGGCGTATGCATTCCAGCCGTTCGCCATGCAGCGGATCGATATGGAACGACGGCGCAAACAGCGCGGTGGCTTCGACGAAATCGCGTTTATCGCGCGGCAATGCCAGTGTCACCTTGGCGAGTGCGGCCGCCGCCGAGGCGGCAAGTTGCGGGCCGCCCCAGGCCTGTACCATGCGCATGCCGATCACCAATGCATCGATTTCATCGGGTGAAAACATCAGCGGTTGCAGATCGTATCCGGCCTTGACCCGATAGCCGACACCGGCTTCGCCTTCGACCGGCACGCCGGACAGCGACAGGTCGCGAATGTCGCGGTAAATCGTGCGTTCCGATACCGACAGCCATTCCGCCAGTTGCTGTGCGGTAGTCAGGCGACGCCCGCGCAGATACTGGGCGATCTGGAACAGCCGATCGGCGCGCCGCATCAGGCGGCGACGCCGCAGCGGCGCATATCGAATGGATGTTTTGCAGGCATGAATGCATTCTGGCAAATGGCCGCCGCGGCGTCCAGTCGCTCAGGCTTCTGCGTGCAATGCCAGACGGTTGCCTTCGGTATCGATGAAATGCGCAATGAAACCCAGGTTGCGCGGCAATTCCATCTTCTCCATCAGAATACGGCCGCCAGCCTTGCCGACACGTGCGATCACCGTATCGATTGACGGCGTCGCATCGAGATACAGCAGCGGTCCGTTTTCGTTCGGCACGAAATGCTCGCCGTGCACCACGCAGCCGACACCGTCGCCATCCTGTGCGGTGAATATTCCCATCGGCAATTCACCGAACTGTTCGACTTTCAGCTTGCTGTCGAAGATCGTTTCATAAAACTTGACCGCGCGCTTGAAGTCGGTCGACGGGATTTCAAACCAGTTGATTTTTGTTTGCATGTTGCGCTCCTGTTGAATATGCCAAATGGCATGAGCGCATGATGCGGGAGGGCTCCTGACAGCATTGTGTCAGGAGGTTTTCGGTTTCGCTTCTTCGCGCCGATTGAAGCCAGCCACCATGTCGAAACGGAACAGCCGGCATTCCAGCGCACCGTTGAAGAACGGCGTCTTGCGCGATTCCTTCAGGCGCAGCATTTTCGGCAGGCTCAGGTCGGCGGTGAACAGGAATGCCTGCCAGCCGGCAAAGCGCTGCTTCAGCGTGCTGCTGAACGCGCTATAGAACGCGGTCGCCATTTCGTCCGGCGGTTGCGTGCTGTCGCCGCGCACACCGATCCGCTCGCCGTATGGCGGATTGGTCAGCAGGATGCCCGGTACCTCGCTTGGCGGCTTCACTTCCTGTGCTTCGATCTGCTTCAGCGGCACCTCAAACTGGATGCCGGCGTTGCGCAGGTTGTTGCGCGCCATGACGATCATGTCGCCCGAGATATCGCTGCCGAAAATCGTCGGCGTGGTCGGCAGCGGGTTAGGCTTGAAGCTGCCCTTGATCGCCAGCCATTCCTCGGCATTGAAGTCATGAAATTTCTCGAATGCGAAGGCACGGCGCGCGCCCGGCGGAATGCCGGCCAGGATCTGCGCTGCCTCGATCAGGATGGTGCCGGAGCCGCACATCGGGTCGAACAGTACGGTGCCCGGCTTCCAGCCCGACACGCGCAGCAGGCCGGCCGCGAGATTCTCGCGCAATGGTGCATCGCCCGTTTCCTGGCGCCAGCCGCGCTTGAACAGCGCTTCGCCCGAGGTATCGAGATACAGCGTGAAATTGCGCGCATCGAGAAAACCGACGATGCGCATGTCCGGCGTGCGGGTATCGACCGACGGACGTTCCGAATACAAATCACGGAAGCGGTCACACATTGCATCCTTGATTTTCAGCGTGGTGAATTCCAGGCTCTTCAGCGGCGACTTGATCGCGGTGATGTCGACCCGGATCGTATGATCGACGCCGAACCATTCTTCCCACGGCGCGGCCAGCGCCATGTCATAGATGTCGTTCTCGTTTGCGTAGCTGCCGTGCGCAATGCGCAGCAGCACGCGTGACGCGATGCGTGAATGCAGATTGATGCGGCAGGCATCGGCCAGCACGCCCGAGCAATGCACGCCGCCCGGTACCTGGTTGTGGACTTTCAGCGTCTTGCTCTGTTGCGCGATCTCGCCGATTTCCTCGGCGAGCGCGGCTTCCAGCCCGCGCGGGCAGGGGCAGAAAAATGAATGCGACATGGGGAACCCTTTATCCGTTGTGATGTTGCTTGCAGGTTCCGGCAATCCGGAACTGCGCGTTGTTTCAAAAACTATTTCGCAAATGCCCGTTCGACGAAGTCCAACCGATCCTGGCCCCAGTAGCCTTCGCCATCGATCACATACCATGGCGAACCGAACACATTGGCGGCAATCGCTTCATCGGTGAAGCGGTCGTATTCGCTTTGCACGCTCGCGGTTTCCGACGATTTCAGCAAGGCCTTGCCGTCATGGCCGCACACGGATGCGATCGCGGCCAGCGTATCGGCATCGCCGATGTTGCGTTCTTCCGCCCACACCCCGCGCATGATCGCGCCGGCGACATCGAGCGCCGCATCGTTGCCGTGCGCGAGCTTGGCGGCAATGATCAGCTTTGCCGCTGCGTCGGGCGGCACTGGAAAGAATTTCGGATGCAGGTTCAGCGGCATCTGCAGGAAGTCGCTCCAGCGTTTCAGCTCCACCAGACGGTACGCCTGCCGCTGTGGCGGTCGTTTTGCCAGCGGCAGTCCGCCGGACACGCCGAATACCTTGCCCAGGTCGCAGGGTTTGACATCGACCTGCACCCCGTGCTTTTTCGCCAGGGCGACGAAACGCGCATGGCCGAGATAAGTCCACGGCGACTGCGGCGCAAAAAAATATTCACATGTCCTGGCCATGGCGAGCTCCCTTGAATGGTCTCAAAACGGCTTGACGACAACCATCACCACGATAATCAGCAAACCGATCACCGGCACTTCATTGAACCAGCGATACCAGCGGTCGCTGCGCTTGTTGCGGCCATTCTCGAATTTCTTCAACAGGCTGCCGCAAGCGTGGTGATAGCCGATCAGCAGGATCACGACCGCGAGTTTCACATGCAGCCAGGCGTTGCCCGGTCCCTTGCCGATGCCATAGCCGAGCCACAGCCACAGACCGAAAATGATCGCCGGGATCGCCAGCATCGTCATGAAACGATACAGCCGGCGCGCCATCAGCAGCAGCCGGGTGCTTGCATGCATATCGGTTTCCATGGCGAGGTTGACGAAAATGCGCGGCAGGTAGAACAGGCCGGCAAACCATGAAACGACGAACACGATGTGCAGCGATTTGACCCAAAGCATGGCTTCTCCGTTGGTTACCGATAATCGCGTTTATTGCCGGACTTCGCCATGGCCGAACACCACGTATTTCAGTGAGGTCAAACCATCCAGCCCGACCGGGCCGCGCGCATGCAGCTTGTCGTTCGAGATCCCGATCTCGGCACCGAGGCCGTATTCGAAACCGTCGGCGAAGCGGGTCGATGCGTTCACCATTACCGACGCCGAATCGACTTCGCGCAAAAACCGCATCGCGCGCGTGTAATCCTCGGTGACGATCGCATCCGTATGCTGCGATGAATACGTGTTGATGTGATCGATCGCCTGCTCGACGCCGTCGACGATTTTCACCGCCAGGATCGCAGCCAGGTATTCGGTGTGCCAGTCTTCTTCGGTGGCGGCAGCCAGGTGCGGATAGCCGGCGAGAAGCTTGCGCGAATCGTCGTCGCCGCGCAATTCCACGTCCTTGGTGCCGTACAGTTCCGCCAGCCTTGGCAGCACCTGCGGCGCGATCGTGCGCGCCACCAGCAGCGTTTCCATCGTATTGCAGGTGCCGTAGCGATGGCATTTCGCGTTGAACGCGATTTGCAGCGCCTTGCCGATGTCGGCCTTGTCGTCGATATAGACATGGCAAATGCCATCCAGGTGCTTGATCATCGGCACCTTCGATTCCTTCATCAGCCGCTCGATCAGGCCCTTGCCGCCACGCGGCACGATCACGTCGACGTATTGCGGCATCGTGATCAGTTCGCCGACGGCCGCGCGGTCGGTAGTCTCGATGATCTGCACCGCATCTTCCGGCAGACCGGCGCCGGCCAGGCCTTCCTTGACCAGCTTCGCCAGCGCCTGGTTGCAATGGATCGCTTCCGAGCCGCCGCGCAGGATGGTCGCGTTGCCGCTCTTGATGCACAGGCCGGCAGCATCGACCGTCACGTTCGGACGCGCTTCATAGATAATGCCGATTACACCCAGAGGCACCCGCATCTGGCCGACCTGGATACCGGTCGGGCGATATTTCATGTTCGAGATTTCACCGATCGGATCGGGCAGCGCGACGACCTGCTCCAGGCCTTCGGCCATGGTCGCGATCGCCTTGTCGGACAGCGTCAGGCGGTCCAGCAGCGCTTCAGCCAAGCCGTTCGCCTTGGCCGCATCCAGATCTTTCCGGTTCGCTTCACGCAGCGCTTCCGCATCGCGCCGGATCGCGGCGGCGATCAATGCCAGTGCGCGGTTCTTCGCGCCGGTATCGGCTTTTGCCATCGCGCGCGATGCTTTGCGGGCGCGTTGACCGACGTCGTTCATGTAGTGCTTGATGTCCATGTTCTGCCAGGCCTGAAAAAACTTGAATAGATATGTAACCAAGTAGGATGGAAAAGCGCAGTGCCTTCCGCCACAGGAGGTCATCCCGAAAGAGTGTACCGATGCCGGTATCTGGCGGAAAGCGCTGCGCTTTTCCGCCCTACAAAAAGCTCAGGCGCCCCGCGCGATCTTCAACCCAAGCTGCAACAACGTATCCCATGGATCGCCGGCGAATGCCTTCGCGCGCAAACCCTTCACCATCTTATCGATTTGCGCCGCTTCCTGCAGCGCGCTTTCGAGGGCTGCCAACGTCAGCCGGCGCAGCGCCGGTTCCATCAGCCGTTCGCGCGGTCCCCATATCCGGTATTCCTTCAACAGCATGCCGATCGCCTTGCCTTGCGCGGCGCCCGACTTCAGCTTCAGCAGCGTGCGGATTTCCTCCGCCATCGCCCACAATACCAGCGGCAGCGCCTCACCTTCGCCCTTCAGTCCGTCGATCATCCGCACCAGCCGCGCCACGTCGCCGGCCAGCATCGCCTCGTTCAGCTTGAACACGTCGTAGCGTGCAACGTTCAGCACCGCGTCCTGCACCTGTTCGAAGCTGAGTTTGCCTTCCGGATGCAGCAATGCAAGCTTCTGTATCTCCTGGTGCGCGGCAAGCAGATTGCCCTCGACCCGGTCGGCGATGAAGTCCGTGCTCTGCCGGTCGGCGCTCTGGCGCTGCGCAGCGAGGCGCATGCCTATCCAGGCCGGCAACTGCGCTCGCTCCACCAGCGGTATCTCGATATACACGCCTGCTTGCTGCAGCGTGCCGACCCATGCCGCCTTTTGCGTCGCCCAGTCCAGTTTCGGCAGCGTAATCAAGGTGACGTTGTCCGGGCTCAGTGCGCGTGCATAGTCCTGCAGCGCTTGCCCGCCGTCCTTGCCCGGCTTGCCGGTCGGGATGCGCAGCTCGACCAGCTTGCGGTCGCCGAACAGCGATTGCGACTGGTTCGCCGCCAGCAGCTCGCCCCATTTGAAGCCGCGCTCGACCACCAGCACGTCGCGCTCCGAAACGCCTTGCGCGCGCGCGGTCTTGCGTATCTTGTCGGCGGCTTCGAGCGCCAGCAGATGCTCGTCGCTGGCGATCACGTAGAGCGGAGCGAGCGACTTCGAGAGATGGGCGTCGAGTGCGTCCAGCCGCAATTGCATCGCCGGTCTCCGTCAGGCTGCCGGCTTCAGCGCCGCCAGCCGGCGAATGATCTGCTGCACCAGATCGGACTGCATGTCGCGGTAGAGCAGCGCTTCTTCCTGTTCCTTCGCCATGATCTGCGATTCGTTGAAGCTGATGTCGCGCTTCAAGGTGATGAGCGTCGCCGGCAGCAGCTGGTTCCCTTTCGGATCCGTGACTCGGAAGCTGAGCTTGTAATACAACGTGTACTCGCGAATGCGGCCATTGCTGTCGAGCGCGAGAACCACCTTTTCCCGCGTTTCCGACAACACTTGAAGAATCGCTTCCGCGTTCTTCGGATCGGTGACGATCCGGGTGTCGCCGCTGCTGCGGATGTAGCGCTTCAGTTCATTGCCCAGCGGCGAAGTTTCCGCGAATCCGACATACATCGTCTTGAACGGAATGCGCGCCTCGCCGTTCGAGCCGCGCAGCCGGAAGCCGCACCCGGAAAGCGCGGCTGCGGAGCTCAGGGCGAGAATACATATGGCGCGACGTTTGATCAGCATGGTGAATCCCGAATCTGGTTATGCAACGATGTTGATCAGCTTGCCCGGCACCACGATGATCTTTTTCGGCGTGCCTTCGACAAACTTCTTCACGTTTTCATTGGCCAGCGCTGCCGCTTCGATGGCAGCCTTGTCCGCTTCCTTCGGCACCTTGACGCTGCCGCGCAGCTTGCCGTTGACCTGCACCATCAGTTCGATTTCCGCCTGCTCCAGCGCAGCCGAGTCGACCTGTGGCCATGGCGCATCGAGAATATCGCCCTGGGTCTTTGCGAAGCCGAGTTCGGTCCACAGCACATGCGTGATATGCGGCGCTACCGGATACAGCACGCGCAGGAAGATCGCCAGTCCTTCGGCGATGACGGCATTCGATTCGGCCGAATCGTCGAGCTTTGCCGCTTCCAGCGTGTTCAGCATTTTCATGCAGGCGGAGACGACGGTGTTGTACTGGATGCGCTTGAAATCGTGGTCGGCCTGCTGCAGGATCTTGTGGATCTCGCGGCGCAAGGTCTTGTGCGTCTCCGGCAGGGCTGCAACATCGACGGTCGTGCTGGACGCAATACGAGCGGACTGCGCATGCGCGAACGCCCATACCCGGCGCAGGAAACGGTTCGCGCCTTCGACGCCGGTGCCCGACCATTCCAGCGTCTGTTCCGGCGGCGATGCAAACATCGTGAAGAGCCGCGCGGTATCGGCGCCGTACTGGTCGATCTGCGCCTGCGGGTCGATGCCGTTGTTCTTCGACTTCGACATCTTTTCGGTGCCACCGATCTCGACCGGCTTGCCGTCGGATTTCAGTATCGCCGAAACCGGGCGTCCCTTGTCGTCGAAGGTCAGTTCGACATCGGCCGGATTGAACCAGGTTTTCTTGCCTGCTTCGTCTTCGCGGTAGTAGGTTTCGTTCAGCACCATGCCCTGCGTCAGCAGGTTGGTGAACGGCTCGTCGAATTTCACCAGGCCGAAGTCGCGCATCACCTTGGTCCAGAAGCGCGCATACAGCAGGTGCAGCACCGCATGTTCGATGCCGCCGATGTACTGGTCCATCGGCATCCAGTAATCGTTGCGCTGGTCGACCATCGCGTCGTTGCTGCCCGGCGAGCAATAGCGCATGTAGTACCACGACGAATCGACGAAGGTATCCATCGTGTCGGTTTCGCGGCGCGCCGGCTTGCCGCATTTCGGGCAGTCGACGTGCAGGAATTGTTCGTGCTTGTTGAGTGGATTGCCGCTGCCGTCCGGCACGCAGTCTTCCGGCAGCACCACCGGCAGATCCTTTTCCGGCACCGGCACGTCGCCGCAGTCGGCGCAGTGGATGATCGGGATCGGCGTGCCCCAGTAGCGCTGGCGCGAAATGCCCCAGTCGCGCAGCCGGTAGGTGATTTTCTTTTCGCCGATGCCCTTGGCCGCAAGATCGGCAGCGACGGCGTCGACCGCCTGCTGGTAGTTCAGGCCGTCGTATTTGCCGGAGTTGACACAGCGTCCGTTTTCCTTGTCCGCGTACCACTCCTGCCAGGCGTCGGTCGAGAAGGTCTTGCCCTCGACGGCGACCACCTGCTTGATCGGCAGGCTGTATTTTTTGGCAAATGCGAAATCGCGCTCGTCATGTGCAGGTACGCCCATCACCGCGCCATCGCCGTAGGTGATCAGCACGTAGTTGCCGACCCAGACCTCGACTTTGTCGCCGGTTAGCGGATGTGTGACGAACAAGCCGGTCGGCATGCCTTTCTTTTCCATCGTCGCCATGTCGGCTTCGATCACGCTGCCTTGCTTGCATTCGGCGATGAAGGCAGCGAGCTTCGGATTCGATTGTGCGGCCTGCGTCGCCAGCGCGTGTTCCGGCGCTACTGCGCAGAACGTGACGCCCATGATGGTATCGGCGCGCGTGGTAAAGACCCACAGCTTGCCGTCGTTGATCAGTTTGCCTTGCGTATCCTTGATGTCATGCGGGAAGGCGAAGCGCACGCCGGTCGACTTGCCGATCCAGTTCGACTGCATGATGCGCACGCGCTCCGGCCAACCCGGCAGCTTGTTGTCGACGTAGTCGAGCAGCTCCTCCGCGTAGTCGGTGATCTTCGCGTAGTACATCGGAATCTCGCGCTTTTCGATCAGCGCACCGGAGCGCCAGCCGCGGCCGTCGATCACCTGTTCGTTCGCCAGCACGGTCTGGTCGACCGGGTCCCAGTTCACGGTGCCGGTCTTCTTGTAGACGATGCCTTTTTCGAGCATCTTGAGGAACATCCACTGGTTCCACTTGTAGTACTCAGGCTTGCAGGCGGTCATTTCGCGCGACCAGTCGATCGCCAGGCCCATCGACTGCATCTGCTGCTTCATGTGGTCGATGTTGGAGTAGGTCCATTGCGCCGGCGGCACGCCGTTCGCCATCGCCGCGTTTTCGGCCGGCATGCCGAACGCGTCCCAGCCCATCGGCATCAGCACGTTGTAGCCGTTCATCC
>CBIHNU010000060.1:0-18290 GCA_966211585.1 uncultured Noviherbaspirillum sp.
TCAACTACATCCGCCGCAACTACGGCATGCTGATCGGCGAGCAGACCGCCGAAGCGATCAAGAAGGAAATCGGCTCCGCATTTCCCGGTTCCGAAGTCAAGGAAATGGAAGTCAAGGGACGTAACCTGTCGGAAGGCATTCCGCGTTCGTTCACGATTTCCAGCAACGAGATTCTCGAAGCACTGACCGACCCGCTGAACAACATCGTTTCCGCCGTCAAGAACGCGCTGGAACAGACGCCGCCGGAACTCGGCGCCGACATCGCCGAAAAAGGCATGATGCTGACCGGCGGCGGCGCGCTGCTGCGCGACCTCGACCGTCTGCTGATGGAAGAGACCGGCCTGCCGGTAATCGTCGCCGAAGACCCGTTGACCTGCGTGGTGCGCGGTTCCGGCATGGCGCTTGAACGGATGGACAAGCTTGGCTCGATCTTCTCCTACGAGTAATCCGCGCCGAGGGACGATGCGTCCGGCAGCTCGTGCCGCCGGACGCGCGCGTGGAGCATGGCTGCGGCCACACTGCCGAACGAATAGATAGACCTGATGGAATACAGTCCACCGCCACTCTTCAAGCAAGGCGCTTCCGCCCGTGCCAAAGTGGTGTTCTTCTCCCTGATTGCATTGATATTGCTGGTGGCAGATTCTCGCCTGCGCTCGCTGGTGCCGATTCGCGAAGCGATCGGCACCGTGCTGTATCCGCTGGAAGCGGTAGCGTTGCTGCCGCGCGACGCCGTCTACACGGCAGGTGACTATTTCACGTCGCTGTCGGCGCTGCAAAAGGACAACAAGGCGCTGAAGCAGCAGCAATTGGCCAATTCACAAACCTTGCAACAAGTGCATCAGCTATCGGCCGAGAACGATCAGTTGCGCCGGCTGCTGGCCGCCAACGAGCGCGTGCCGGTAAAGTCGATCATGAGCGAGATACTGTACGACGCGCGTGATCCGTTCACGCGCAAGATCGTGCTCGATCGCGGCGCGCAGCAAGGGGTCGAGCCGGGCCAGCCGGTGATCGACGATGTCGGCGTGGTGGGACAGGTGACGCGCGTATTCCCGTTCACGTCCGAGGTCACGCTGCTGACGGACAAGGAACAGGCAATCCCGGTGCAGGTAGTGCGCAACGGTCTGCGCAGCGTGGCATATGGCCAGGGCAATTCCGGTACGCTCGACTTGCGCTTCATGCCGGCCAACGTCGATATCAGGAATGGCGACATTCTCGTGACCTCGGGCATCGACGGCGTCTATCCGGCCGGGCTGTCTGTAGCAAAGGTGGTGCATGTCGAGAACAAGTCGTCGGATGCCTTCGCCCGCATTTCCTGCCAGCCGCTGGCCGGCATCGATCGCAATCGTCAATTGCTGATCCTGCTGGTCGATTCGAATCTTCCGCCCCGCCCGGCGCCGGAAGATTCGCGTGACCTGAAAAACAAGACGAGCAAGAAACCCGAACCCGCCAAGGACACGAAGGAGACTGCTCCGGCGGCGAAGAAAGACGGCGCAGCGGGCGCGCCGCAACCACAGGTGCCGACGCCATGAACCGGCCACACTACATTCTGCTGCCGGCCAATCCGGTCTTCATCGCGACTTCGCTGATCTGCGCATTCCTGCTGAACCTGCTGCCATGGGGGCAGTGGTTCGGCGTGCCGGACTTCCTTGCGCTGGTGCTGGTGTTCTGGAGCATTCATCAGCCGCGCAAAGTGGGCATCGGCGTCGCTTTCTTCATGGGTCTGCTGATGGATGTGCATGACGCGACACTGCTTGGGCAGCATGCGCTGGCGTACACGCTGCTGTCCTACTTTGCGATCATGATTCACCGCCGCGTGCTGTGGTTCCCAATGGGCACGCAGGCGCTGCACATCCTGCCGCTGCTGCTGTTTTCGCAACTGGTGCAACTGGTGGTACGCATGCTGGTCAGCGGAAAATTTCCCGGCTGGCTGTATTTTCTGGAGAGCCCGGTCGCGGCGGTGCTCTGGCCGCTCGTGAGCTGGATGCTGCTCGCACCGCAACGGCGTGCGACCGATCGCGACGATACCCGTCCGATCTGAGGCGGCAGGCAAACGCATGAGCGCGCGGCGCCTCTTCATTTTCAAACTCGACTCCTCTTTCGCGGACGCGAAAGAGAAACGTAACGACGCCAATGGCGAGCGGCCGTTCGCGTCAGGCCACGCATGACCGAATTCAAGAACACCGAACGCGAGCTGTATTTTTTCCGTCTGCGCCTGTCCGCGGTCGGCGTGTTCGTGCTGATTTGCTTTTCGCTGTTGCTGGCGCGCTTCCTGTGGCTGCAAGTGGCCAAGCACGACGATTACGCGGCACGCGCCGAAGAGAACCGGATTTCGGTGGTGCCGGTGGTGCCGAATCGCGGCCTGATCCTCGATCGCAACGGCGTCGTGCTGGCGCGTAACTTCTCCGCCTATACGCTGGAGATTACGCCGTCAAAAATCAGTGGCAGCCTGGATTCGGTCATCGACGACCTGTCCCGGCTGGTCAGCATCCAGCCTTGGGACCGCAAGCGCTTCCGCAAGCTGCTGGAGGAATCGAAGAATTTCGAGAGCACGCCGATTCGCACCCGTCTGACGGATGAGGAAGTCGCGCGCTTCACCGCGCAGCGCTACCGCTTTCCCGGCGTCGAGATCCAGGCGCGGCTGTTTCGCCAGTATCCGCTCGGCGACGTTGCCTCGCACGTGATCGGTTACATCGGCCGCATCAGCCAACGCGACGCCGACCGCATTGACGAATCGGACGACGCCGCCAATTACAACGGTACCGAACACATCGGCAAGGAAGGACTGGAGAAAAGTTACGAGAGCCAGCTGCATGGCGTCACCGGCTATGAAGAGGTCGAGGTATCGGCCGGCGGGCGCGCGGTACGCACGCTGTCGCGCACCCCGGCCGGTCCCGGCAACAACCTGATCCTGTCGATCGATATCGAACTGCAGAAGATCATCGAGCAGGCCTTCGGCGACCATCGCGGTGCGCTGGTCGCGATCGAACCGTCGACCGGCGACATTCTCGCTTATGTGTCGGAGCCGAATTTCGACCCCAACCTGTTCGTCGAAGGAATCGATCAGCAGAACTGGGACGAACTGAACAATTCTCCCGATCACCCGCTGCTGAACCGTCCGATCTCCGGCACCTATCCGCCCGGATCGACCTACAAGCCGTTCATGGCGCTGGCCGCGCTGGAACTCGGCAAGCGCACGCCGTCGCAGACGATTTCCGATCCTGGCTACTTCATCTTCGGCGGCCACAGGTTCCGCGATGACAAGGAAGGCGGTCACGGCATGGTCGACATGTACCGCTCGATCGTGCTGTCCTGCGACACCTACTACTACATGCTGGCCAACGATCTCGGCGTCGATGCGATCCACGATTTCATGAAGCCGTTCGGCTTCGGCCAGATCACCGGCATCGACTTGGAAAACGAGCGGCGCGGCCTGCTGCCGTCGACTGCTTGGAAGCGTGCCGCCTACAAAAAACCGGAACAGCAGAAATGGTATGCCGGCGAGACGATTTCACTCGGCATCGGGCAAGGCTACAACTCGTTCACGCCACTGCAGATCGCGCATGCGGTCGCCACGCTCGCCAACAACGGCGTGGTGATGAAGCCGCATTTGGTGAAGATCATCGAAAACGGCGTGACGCACGAGCGCACCGTCACCGTGCCGAAGGAAAGCTACCGCATTCCGCTCAAGCAGGAAAACATCGATATCGTCAAGCAGGCGATGGTCGGCGTGACGAAGGAAGGCACGTCATCGCGGGTGTTCATGAATGCCGGCTATATCTCGGGCGGCAAGACCGGCACCGCGCAGGTGATCGGCATCAAGAAGAATGAAAAATACGATGCGAAGAAAGTAGGCGAGCGCATGCGCGACCATGCGCTGTATACGGCCTTCGCGCCGGCCGACAATCCGAAGATCGCGATCGCGATCGTCGTCGAGAACGGCGGATTCGGCGCGGAAGCCGCGGCGCCGATCGTCCGCAAGGCGCTCGACTACTACCTGCTTGGCAAGCGTCCGGAGGAAAAGGCCCAGCCGGCGGCCGGTGCGGTTGAAGCGGCGAAAACCCAGGCCACGGTGGTGAAGGTCGGCGCTGCAGCGCCGGCTCCGGCAATTGCACCGAAAGCAACTGCCGCAACGCAAGGGATCAGAGACTGATGGCGATCATGCATGTTCACGAGAGGCGGCCGCTGTGGGCGGTATTGAAACCCTATCTGACCGTGTTCGACGGCCCGCTGGCGCTGATCATCTTCCTGATCCTGTCGGTCGGGATCGTGACCTTGTATTCCGCCGGCATCGATTTTCCCGGCCGGGTCGAAGATCAGCTGCGCAACATCCTGATCGCATTCGTCGTGATGTGGATCGCGGCGATCGTGCCGCCGCAAACGCTGATGCGTTTTGCGGTGCCGATCTATACCATCGGTGTGTCGCTGCTGATCGCCGTCGCTCTGTTCGGCATGGTGAAGAAGGGCGCGCGCCGCTGGCTCAACGTGGGCGTCGTCATCCAGCCGTCCGAAGTAATGAAGATCGCGATGCCGCTGATGCTCGCGTGGTTTTTCCAGAAGCGTGAAGGCCTGATTCGCTGGCAGGAGTTCCTGGTCGCGGCACTGCTGCTCGTGATCCCGGTCGGACTGATCGCCAAACAGCCCGACCTCGGCACGGCGCTGCTGGTGCTGGCGGCCGGATTCTATGTGATCTTCCTTGCCGGCCTGTCATGGAAAATCCTGCTCGGCCTGGCGTTTGCCGGAGCCGCCAGCCTGCCGGTGGTATGGTCGGTACTGCACGACTACCAGCGCGCGCGCATCATGACGCTGATCGATCCGACTTCGGACCCGCTCGGCAAGGGTTTTCATATCATCCAGTCGACCATTGCGATCGGTTCCGGCGGCGTGACCGGCAAGGGCTGGCTGCACGGCACCCAGGCGCATCTCGAATTCATCCCGGAGCGCACGACCGACTTCATCTTCGCGGTGTTCTCCGAGGAGTTCGGTCTGATCGGTAATTGCGTGCTGCTGGTGCTGTACCTGCTGCTGATTACGCGCGGTCTGTTCATCGCTGCCAATGCGCCGACTTTCTTCAGCCGCCTCCTGGCCGGCGCGATCACACTGATCTTCTTTACCTATGCATTCGTCAACATGGGCATGGTCAGCGGCATCCTGCCGGTCGTCGGCGTGCCGCTGCCGTTCATGAGCTACGGCGGTACGGCGCTGGTCACACTTGGCCTCGGTTCCGGCATCCTGATGAGCATTCAGCGGCATCGCAAGCTGGTGCAGAGTTAGCAACCGCCGACGCGCCAGGCATCGCAATACTGATCTCGCATCGACCGCAGCGTCATGGCGAGATCGGCGCCCTTGACTAGTCAACAAAAAATGAAGGGGAAGGAAATGCCATTACGCGCCCGTTGCGAGCGGTTTCGAACGCAAACCCTGTTTCTGGCTTCGCTGATGCCGGCATTGATGCTGGCTGGTTGCGGCAGCGCGCCACCAGTACGTGCGCCGGCAAGCGCCGAGCCGCGCGCCGCAGCGCCGTCCGGTTCCGCAGCGCCTGTATTGCCGCGCGCCGGTTCCGGCCGCGGCGGCTACTACCAGGACGACGGCCCGGGCGATGCGCCGCCGGCTGGCCTGCTCGACGTGCCCGATGCCGAGCCGCAGATCGAACCGTATTCGAAAAGCGGCAACCGGCCGTATGTCGTGTTCGGCAAAACCTATACCCCGTTTACCGACGACAGGCCATTCAAGCAGCGCGGCATGGGCAGTTGGTACGGCAAGAAATTCCACGGCCAGAAAACCTCGTCCGGCGAACTGTACGACATGTACAAGATGACCGCCGCGCATCCGACGCTGCCGATTCCGTCATACGCGCGGGTGACCAATCTCTCGAACGGAAAGCAGGTGATCGTGCGTATCAACGATCGCGGACCGTTTCTTTCGGACCGCATCATCGACCTGTCGTACACGGCGGCACTGAAACTCGGTTATCTCGGCAAGGGCAGCAGCAAACTGGAAGTCGAACGCTTGCTGCCGGACGAGATTGTGCGCATGGCGGCCGACAGAAAGGCGCAACTGGCGCGCGCCGAACAGACCATGCCGGCGCCGGATATCGATGCGACGGTTCAGCGGCAGCAGGTCGTGGCCGACGACGCGGACCAAAAGGCGGTCGCGCTGTTCGCGGCCGGACAAAACACGCAAGCCGATACTGTGCAGCTGCAGCCGGTCACCGTTACGGCAGCATCGGTTTCCTCGTTCGGCACACTCGCGTCCGGGTTTTATCTGCAGCTTGGATCGTATTCGCAGGTCGCCAATGCGGAAGCGGCGCGCAGCCGCCTGATGCAAAGCTGGGCGACCGGCCTGCCGCCTGTGGAAACGGCGGAAAACGGCGGTTTCTACCGGTTGTATAGCGGGCCGTACGCGAGCCGCGCGGAGGCCGCCGCAGTGGCACAGGTGCTGAAGGGACGCGGCCCGTCGAGGCCGATCGTGGTGCAGCGCTGACCGGCGCTATTGCTGCGGTTTCATCCGCAATGCGCGCTCGTAGAGCGCGTTCTTTTTACGCCCGGTGATTTGCGCGGCGAGCGACGCCGCCTGCTTCACCGAACATTCGGAGAGCAGGATTGCAAGAATGCGATCGGCTTCCGCCTGGTCTGCATCGGCCATCGTCAATGCGCCTTCGAGCAGGACCACGAATTCGCCGCGTTGCCGATTCGCGTCGGCGGCGAGCCATGCCGCCGCTTCCGACAGCTTGCAGCGGTGAATTTCCTCGAACAGCTTGGTCAGTTCGCGGGCGAACACGATCTGCCGTTCGGCTTCGAAAATCGCGGCGAGGGCGGCGATGGTTTCCGTGATCCGATGCGGCGCTTCATAGAACACCAGCGTGGCGGCAGTGGTCTGCAACGCGAGCAGTGCGGCGTCTCGCTGTCTTGCCTTCGTCGGCAGGAAACCGACGAAATGGAAGCTGTCGTTCACCAGTCCGCTGGCGGACAATGCGCTGATCGCGGCGGAAGCGCCCGGCAGCGGCATCACGCGCAAGCCGGCGGTATGCACGGCATCGACGATGCGGGCACCCGGATCGGAAACGCCGGGCGTGCCGGCATCGGATACCAGCGCGATGCGCTGCCCGGACCGCAGCCGCACGATCAGTTTTTCCGCCACTTCGCGTTCGTTGTGTTCATGTGCGGCGAGCAGTTCTTTCGACAGCCCGTAACGCGTCAGCAGATGCGCGGTATTACGCGTGTCCTCACAGGCAACAGCATCGGCGATCGATAGCACATTGATTGCACGCAACGTGATGTCGCCTGCGTTTCCGATCGGGGTGGCGACCACATATAATGTGGACGAAGGATAAACTTGGTGCGCCACTTCATGCATGATTGGCAGCGATGAAAGGGTGCTGGATGTGGGCAATGTCATCAGGAGAAAGCCATGTTGGGCCAACTGGCGAAAGCGTTATTGCTGACTAGCGTGCTGTGCGGATTGTGCGCGCCTGTCGAGGCAAACACAAGCGCGCCTGCCGGCGTATCGGCCGATGGTTTGCCGTCCCTTATTGGCGCACGGGGTTCGAATGCCGCCGCCGGCGGCATGACAGGACCGCTGGAGCGCGTCGCCGAAGTGCTGGCCCCGCCCCGGATAGCCAGCATCGCGCTGCTGCTGCCGCTGCGTTCCGATACGCTGGGCAAGGCCGCCGATGCCGTGCGCGCGGGCTTCATGGCGGCTTACGAGCGCGAGCGTAACGCGGTTTCCGTCGACGTATTGGAAACCGATGATACGGCGCCGGACGTATTGAACCGCTATGCCGCTGCAAGCGCCAAATACGATGTCATCGTCGGCCCGTTGTCGCGTACCGGCGTCACCGCGCTCGCCCGTAGCGGTGCGGTGGTCAAGCCGACGATCGCGCTGAACAGTCCAGACAGTCCGGGTGGCACAGAGCCGGCATTGCCGCCGCAAATGCTGACCATGGGATTGTCGGTCGACGACGAGGCGCGCCAGGTTGCCAATTGGGCGAGCGAGGACGGCAACTTTGAAAAAGCCTTCGTGGTATTCACCGACACGCCATGGCAGCGTCGCGCGGCGGCGGCATTCGCCGCACGCTGGCGACAGCATGGATTTCAAGTCGAATCGGTCGAGATCGGCGAGACCGATGGTTATCTGGACTGGCGCAGGCTGGCGCACTTGAAGGCGCAGCTGCATTCTGATTCCTCTGTGCTGTTGTTCGCTGCACTCGATGTATGGCAGGCGAGACAGCTGCGGCAGGCGGTCGGTCGCGAGGCGCCGCTGTACGGCACCTCGCAGATGAATCCCTATGCGCTCGCCGACTGGCCGACGGCCGACCGCATCTCCGACATGGATGGTGCGCATCTGCTCGATATTCCGTGGCAGCTCGACGCCGATCATCCCGCGGTCATGGTCTATCCGCGGCTGGTGGTCGACGCCGACAAGAAACGCAGCGCGGATATCGAGCGACTCTATGCGCTCGGCATCGACGCCTATCGCGTTGCGCGAGAAATTGCGATGGGAAACGACAATTTCGAGCTCGACGGCGTCACCGGCAAACTGTCGGTGCGATTTGATCACACCGGCGCGCATTTCGAGCGTACGGCCGACCGGGCGGTCTATCGTGACGGCGCCGTGGTTTCCTCGTCTGTCGTACCGTAGTGGGCCTGTTCGCAAAACTGGCAGGCGCACGCACTGCACGCCAGGTCGAAGGCGATGCTGCCGAGGACCGGGCGCTGCATTACCTGCAGCAGCACGGATTGACGCTGATGCAACGCAATTTTCGTTGCAAGGGCGGTGAAATCGATCTCATCATGCAAGAGCCAGGTGCGCTGGTCTTCGTTGAAGTCCGCAAGCGCGCCGACACGCGTCATGGCGGTGCGGCCGCCAGCGTGACGGCACGCAAGCAGGCGCGCCTGATCATTGCCGCCCAGGTGTTCCTGCAGCGCTACCGGATGCCGCCAGCATGCCGTTTCGATGTGATCGCAATCGACGGCAGCGCGATCGAGTGGCTGAAAAACGCCATCGAGGCATAAACAGCAATTGCCGCCAGGCAGTTTTTCTCCGTACGGCAAGACCTCCACAGCGCCGCTGCTCTATAATCGTGGGCATGATTACTACCCAACGCATCCAGGCGCATTTCCAGGAAAGCGCCGAACTCAAGCTCAAAGCCGCAACCGTAATGGCCCAGCCGATTTCGCAGGCTGTGGAACTTATGTTTACAGCTTTGTCTAATGGCAACAAGATACTTGCTTGCGGGAATGGCGGCTCGGCTGCCGACTGTCAGCATTTCGCGGCGGAACTGGTGGGCCGGTTCGAGCGCGAACGGCTGCCGCTGCCCGCGCTGGCGTTGACCACTGACACCTCGATCATGACGGCAGTCGGCAACGACTACAGTTTCAATGAAATTTTCAGCAAGCAGGTACAGGCATTCGGGCAATCGGGCGACGTGCTGCTCGCACTGTCCACCTCAGGCAATTCGGCCAATGTACTGGCCGCGGTCGATGCCGCGCTGGAACGGGACATGCGCATCGTCGCATTGACCGGCAAGGGCGGCGGAGCGATCGGCAAGCGCCTGACCGATGCCGATGTGCATCTGTGTGTGCCGCATGATCGCACCGCGCGCATCCAGGAGGTGCACTTGTTGACCATTCATTGTTTATGCGACGGTATTGACGTCGCGCTATTCGGGGGAGATGCGAATGAATAAGTGGACGCGCATAACACGTCCGTTGAGTACCGCTGTGCTGTGCGGTGCCTTGGCCGCCAGTCTGCAGGGCTGCTTCACGATGGCCGTCGGCGGTGCCGTGATGGGCACGCTGGCTGCGACTGATCGCCGCACTCTGGGCGCGCAAACCGAAGACAAGACGATTGTTGTGAAAGCCGAAACGCGCATCCCCAGTCTGGTGGGTGATGCCGGTCATGTCAATGTCGCCAGCTTCAACCGCAAGGTGCTGATCACCGGGGAAGTCCGCGACGAAGCAATGAAGGCGGCGGTCGAACGCGAAGTCAGCGCGATCGAAGGCGTCGAAGCGATCGTCAACGAGCTCGCGATCATGGGCACATCGAGCTTTACCTCCCGTTCCAACGACACGCTGATCACCGGCAAGGTGAAGGCATCGTTCGTCGACACCCAGGATCTTTACGCGAACTCGATCAAGGTCGTCACCGAGCGCGGCACCGTCTACCTGATGGGCCGCGTCACGCCGCGCGAGGGCGATCTTGCCGCATCGGTCGCCAGCAGCGTCAGTGGTGTGCAAAAAGTGGTCAAGGTGTTCGAATATATTTCGGACGAGGAATTGCGGCAGCTGACATCGGTGCCTGACAACCAGAACAAAAAATGATCCGATCCTGAGTTGCCGTCCGTATCCGGGATGCTATATTAAAGCCGCACGTCGAACCGACTGGCGGCTTTTTCTTTGGGGGAAACCATGATTGCACTCATCGTTCTGCTCGCGATTGCCCTGCTGATCCTGTTCTGGGCGGTCGGCGCGTATAACCGGCTGGTCAGCATGCGCAATCAGTTCAAGAATGCGTTCGCGCAAATCGACGTGCAACTGAAGCGCCGCTACGACCTGATTCCCAACCTGGTGGAAACCGCGCGCGCCTACATGAAGCATGAGCGCGAAACGCTGGAAGCGGTGATCGCTGCACGCAACCAGGCGGTCACCGCGAATGCGAAAGCGGCTGGTGATCCAGGCGACGCCGCCGCCGTGCAGCAGATGGCCGCCGCCGAAGGCGCGCTGAGCGCATCGCTCGGCAAGATGTTCGCGCTGTCCGAAGCCTACCCGGATCTGAAGGCCAACCAGAACATGATGCAGCTCACCGAAGAGCTGACCAGCACCGAAAACCGGATCGCTTTCGCGCGTCAGGCATACAACGACGGCGTGATGCAATACAACACTTCGCTGGAACAATTCCCCGGCTCGATCATCGCCGGCATGTTCGCGTTCAGGCCGGCCGAGCTGCTGCAGGCCACCGAATCGCCGGAAGAGCGCAAGGCAGTCAAGGTTTCCTTTTGAAGTAATGCGCAAAGCGCATCCGTTCACTCCTTCCCCCTTACAGGGGGATGAGATGGGGGTTGCGCAAAGCATCGCTTTGCGCCCATCGAATCGTCAATCCTTGCAAGGCTTGGCGTGGGACGGTCGGGATGGGGGTAGGGTGGTTGCGCATGGATGCGTTGATTCCATTGCCGTAACCCCGCCTGTCACGCCTTCTTCAACGGGGCGTAAATACAACCGCCGCCCATGAACTTCTTCGAACAGCAAGATCACGCCCGCCGCCAGACCAGGACGCTGGTGATCCTGTTCGTTCTTGCGGTGATCGCCATCGTGGCCGCCGTCAATCTCGCGATGGCGCTGATCTGGAACTGGAGCCACGCCGCGTATTACACCGGTCAGATTTATCCGCGCGGCTTCTTCGCCACCAATACGCTGGTGACGATCGCATTCATCGGCGTCGGTACGCTGATCGAACTCTATAACTTGCGCGAAGGCGGCGATGCCGTTGCGAAAATGGCGGGCGGGCGGCTGGTGCCGCCGGCATCGCGCGACTTCCAGGAGCGGCGCCTGCTGAACGTGGTGGAAGAAATGGCGCTGGCTTCCGGTATCGCCTGCCCGAAGGTCTATCTGCTCGACCGCGAAGACGCGATCAATGCGTTTGCCGCCGGCTACAACCAGAACGAAGCGGTGGTTGCCCTCACGCGCGGCGCGCTCGCACGGCTGACGCGCGACGAACTGCAAGGCGTAATCGCGCACGAATTCAGCCACATCCTGAACGGCGACATGCGGCTGAACATCCGGCTGATCGGGCTGCTGTTCGGCATCCAGATGCTGGCCGGCTTCGGCCAGCAGTTGATGTATTTCGGGTCGCAGAGCTGGACCGTGCGCGATCGCGACGAGAAAGGGCCGTCGGCGCAGTTCGTGCTGTTCGCGGTCGGCGCCGCGCTGCTGGCCATCGGTTATATCGGGGTCATATTCGGCCGTCTCATCAAGTCCGCGGTATCGCGCCAGCGAGAATTTCTGGCCGATGCCAGCGCGGTTCAATTCACACGCAATGCGGACGGCATTGGCGGCGCGTTGCGCAAGATTGGCGGCCTGTCGCGTTCGATGCGACTCGGCTCGCTTATTCGCAATCCGCATGCCGAACAGTTGTCGCACCTGCTCCTCGGCGCGCCCAAGCCGAGCCTGATCAACGGACTGTTCGCCACCCATCCGCCGATAGAAGAGCGGCTGCGCCGTATTTACGGCAGAAACGTGAGCCTGCTCGACGCGCCCGAACTGGCCGGAGACCCTGCGCCGGAAAGCGAGACACTGCCCGACATCCCTTACGTCGCTGCCGGCCTTGCCGCCGAGCCGACGCAGGCGTCATGGATTGCGTTCGGCAACAGTGTCGTGCAGCCAGCCGCATTGGCGCCGGAACTCGATAGCGCGGTCCGCGAACCGCAGGCGGCATGCGCGATGGTGTATGCGCTGCTGCTGGGGAACGGCACCGAACGCGATACGCAGATTGCACTGCTCGGCAGCGAGGCACCGGCACAGGCGGCGCTGGTGCCAGTGCTGGCGCAGGCGATCGAACGCATGCCGAAAAGCGCGCGCCTGCCGCTGCTGGACATGGCAATGCCGGCATTGAAACAGTTGTCGCAAACCGCACGTGCAGCACTTCTCGCCATCACCGACAGATTGATTGCCGCCGACAACAAGATATCGCTCGCGGAATTCGTGCTGCAAACCGTTCTGGTGCGGCGCCTCGACTCGCGTGCCGGCCGCGCAACGCCGGTGCGCTTCACGCAGCTGGATCAGCTCAGGCTGGATTGCATCGTGCTGCTGTCGCTGGTCGCGCATGCCGCTGCGCGTGAGGCGCAATGCGGCGCCGCCGAGCTGTTCGCACGCGGTGCTGCGCATTGCCCGGAACTTGCGCTGTCGGCGGCGCAACTGGCCGCTGTGTCCGCCATCAATTTCGAGAGCGTGAAGGCGGCGCTGGACCGCCTGAATCAGCTTGCACCCCTCGCCAAGCCGGCCTTCATCAAGGCGGTGCTGGCGACTGCCGGCGATGCGGAGCCGATGCCGGTTGCGACTGCGGATCTGCTGCGCGCAATCTGCGCCGCGATCGATGCTCCGGTCCCGCCGCGGGTCGCGGCAACCTACGCGGCGTATCACTGGCAATTTTGAGCACAAGTCGTGATGCATGTGAGGTCTCGCTTCTGCCGCGGCCGAGACCGATGCCACCATGCATGATGAATGTTGCCTGACAGCATACGAAGAAGATGCTCGCCATCCCGCCACTTGACCCGCCTCGGCAACGGGTGCGCGTGCCGACTATAATGTTCATATTCACGTCAACGCTATGGGCAACAAGTCATGGAATCGCATACCTCCGCTCCCGCTAACCGCATCTGGCTCAAGGTGCTCGGAGCAATCGTGGTAATCGCTGTGGCCGCAGTCGGCTATTTTTCCATGGCCAAGAAAGAAGCGGCGCCGCCGGTGACGTTCACCAGCCTGTCGGGCGAGAAGATCAGCATGCAAAGCTTGCGCGGCAAGGTCGTCATGGTGAATTTCTGGGCCACCAGTTGCACCACCTGCATGCACGAGATGCCGGAGATGGTCCAGACCTACAACAAGTACAAGGACAAGGGACTCGATTTCGTCGCCGTTGCGATGAGCTACGATCAGCCGAACTATGTGGTGAATTATGCGCAGACACGCAGCCTGCCGTTCAAGGTCGCGCTCGACGTGCAGGGCACTCTGGCGAAAGCCTTCGGCGATGTGCAGCTGACGCCGACCACCTATGTGATCGACAAGAACGGCAATATCATCAAGCGCTACGTTGGTGAGCCGGAGTTTGCCGAGTTGCACCAGTTGCTGGAGACCGCGCTTGCGGCC
This sequence comes from uncultured Noviherbaspirillum sp., assembly GCA_966211585.1. Classification (GTDB taxonomy): domain Bacteria; phylum Pseudomonadota; class Gammaproteobacteria; order Burkholderiales; family Burkholderiaceae_D; genus Noviherbaspirillum. Next base: position 13,857 of record CBIHNU010000060.1, read on the forward strand.
TGAGCAATTCACGCATTTCGCAACAAGAAAAAAGCGCCGTGATCCGGCGCTTTTTTTCATGACTCGGTGGCATGTCGGAGCGGTTGCTGACAAGTGTTCCAGTTGGCGCGGCGGAACGGCCTGTCATGCCCGGATATATAGAGCGTCATCGAGGTCAGCCATTTCTGCGTGGGCGCCGGCTGCACATATGGCGCGGGAAGCAGTGTCAGCAGAATCAGGCCGATACGCATCGGGTTGAAAATGTATTTTCGCAGTGAGCCGGCGATGCCGATGAACGTGATGCTGACGATGCCGCCCAGGATCCAGCCACTGACCACTTCCGATACCGAGTGTGCATGTACCGCCAGGCGCGATATGCCGATCAAACCGGCAAATGCAAAGCCGCCCAATACGCCGAAAGCGCGGATCGATGGCGCGCTCTTTTGCAGCATCAGGTAGAGCAATACCGGCGCCACCGCGGTGATGCGCATCGCATGTCCGCTGAATCCCGAAAAATCCAGCGCAGCGATGCCGATGCCCCAGCCGATGAAGGCAATCTTGCTTGCCGTGACGACGCCGAGGCCGGCCGTGTACAGGATTGCCCACCAGAGCGCGAGCCGCTTTTCATTCTCCGCCAGCAGCCAGGCGCCGATTGCCAGCGCAGCAAGCGACGTGATGCTGACGTCGCCGAACAGGGTAAGGTGGTTCCATGGGATCATGCTTGGTATGGCAAACGCATCATGGATAAGTTCATCCGGACATGTAACCTGACATGATGCGGGCCAAGCTTCAAGCCGATATCGTCCGGCCCTTGCCGCAGGTGCTCCGGTATCGCCATTTTCGCCGATCGGCTGAAGTGTCTCTTTACCTTGATCAAGCGGTGCGCGAGATGGCGCAACACTTTACGTGACAGCGCCTCCCGAGATGGAGGCGCATGGCGAGAGAAGGTGAATGTCAGGCGCGCATCACACCACGCCGGCGCCATGCGCCTGCTGGTCCGCATGGTACGAACTGCGCACCATTGCGCCGACTGCCGCGTGTACGAAGCCCATCTTGTAGGCCTCGTCCTCGAACATCTTGAAGGTGTCCGGATGCACATAGCGGCGTACCGGCAAATGATCGCCGGATGGCATCAGGTACTGGCCGATGGTCAGCATGTCGATGTCATGCGCGCGCAGGTCGCGCATTACCTGCAAAATTTCTTCGTCGGTTTCACCGAGGCCGACCATGATGCCGGACTTGGTCGGCGTTTCCGGATGCAGCGCCTTGAAACGCTTCAGCAGGTTCAATGAGTATTCATAGTCGGAGCCGGGACGCGCTTCCTTGTAAAGACGCGGTACCGTTTCCAGGTTGTGGTTCATCACGTCGGGCGGCGCAGCTTTCAGGATTTCCAGCGCGCGGTCCATGCGGCCGCGGAAGTCGGGCGTGAGGATTTCGATGCGGGTCGCCGGCGACAGTTCGCGCACGCGGCGAATGCAGTCGGCAAAGTGGCCGGCACCGCCGTCGCGCAGGTCGTCGCGGTCGACCGAGGTAATCACCACATAATTCAGCTTCAGCGCGGCGATGGTCTTCGCCAGGTTTTCCGGTTCGTCCGGATCGAGCGGGTCGGGGCGACCGTGGCCGACGTCGCAGAACGGGCAGCGCCGCGTGCATTTGTCGCCCATGATCATGAAGGTCGCAGTGCCCTTGCCGAAGCACTCGCCGATGTTGGGGCAGCTGGCTTCCTCGCACACCGTCACCAGCTTGTTCGCGCGCAGGATGTCCTTGATTTCGTAGAAACGGGTCGACGGCGATGCCGCTTTCACGCGGATCCAGTCCGGCTTCGCAAGCTTCTCCGCCGGCACAATCTTGATCGGGATGCGCGCGGTCTTGCCTGCGCCTTTCTGCTTGTCGCTCGGATTGTAGGCAGTGGAGGCGAGGGGAGTTTTTTCAGTGGTCATGGTTGCTTCTTCTTCCGTGATTCCGGCACCTGCCGGAATCCGGCGGCCTTGCCAGGCGTCGCGGCCCTGTCGTTACAGAAGCACGGACGCTTACGCGGTCAATAAATCGATCAGGTTGTGAGCCAGTCCCAGCTGCACGTCGGGCAATGACGCGTCGACGCCGGCGGTTTTCATGTCAACGGTGGCCAGGCCTTCATAGCCGCATGGATTGATCCATGAAAACGGGCTCAGGTCCATCGCCACGTTCAGCGATACACCGTGATAGGTGCAGCCGTTGCCGCGCACTTTCAGCCCGAGCGCCGCAATCTTCGCGCCTTGCCAGATGCCGTCACGCACATAAATCCCGGGCGCGCCAAGCTTGCGTTCACCCGCCAGATTATACGCCGCCAGGGTGTCGATGACCGACTGTTCGATTTTCTTCACGAACTCGCGCGCATACAGTCGCGCGCCCGGCCGGCGCCGCAAATCCATCAGCAGATAGATCACCACCTGCCCCGGTCCGTGATAGGTGACTTCGCCGCCGCGGTCGGTCTGTATCACCGGGATATCGTGCGCGTCCAGTATGTGGGACGGATCGGCGCCGAGCCCCAATGTAAATACCGGTGGATGCTCGACGATCCACAATTCGTCTTGCGTATCCGGCGTGCGGGCGTCGGTGAATGCACGCATCGCGGTGAAGCTGGTTTCGTAAGGTTCGACGCCGCGGTCGACGAGGGCGGGTTTGCGCATGGCTTCGCTAAAGGGGGATCGTGTAGAAGTGATGCTGATCCTGTTGCGATGCATTGTCGATCGTCTTCAGGATGGACGGGTCGATTCCGCCTTCTTCAGGATCGAACAGGCCGCACAGGCGCATGGCCTTGCGGATATCGATGCTCTTGCCGAGGAATTCGAATACCACCCGCGCACAGGCAATCGAGCGCTGGTTGCTCGACGAAACGCCGAGCATCAGGCCGGACAGCCGCGCCACCTTGTTCTTGTAAGTCGGGAACAGCACGGTTTGCGCGATCTCGTTGCCGGTCAGCGATTCATAGTCGATCAGGAAGATGCGATCGTTCAGATGGAAGGTGCAGCCCAGGTATTTGCATTTGTAGGTTTCGTCCAGGTTCGCGTGCTGGGGAAACCGTTCGACGCGCTCGTGATACACCGCGCCGTCGTGCACGAACATGTGCACCAGCCCGCGCAGTACCTTGCCCGGCGCGCTCATCGATTGATAATACTCGTAGTAATAGCCGAGGTATTTGTCGAACTTGCCGGTGGTCTGATGCTGCAGCCGTGCGATGTGCTCGGCAAATACCGCGCGTTCGGTGCGCTGCTTCGGCCGCACCTGCACGATCTGGTGAAAATGTTCGCGCGGCAGATAGATTTCCGCAGGCTCCACGCCGAAGAAATCGCAGATCCGTTCCAGCGTATGGCTGGACGGCTTGCTGGTGCCGTTCAGGTAGCGGTTGAACTGGGCGCGGTTGAGATTGAGCTTGCGGCAGACGTCGGCCACCGACCGGTAATAGCTGCACAGCATGCGCAGGTTTTCGCAGAATTCCCGCTGCGCCGCATGTGCATCCTTGCTGTTTTCGACCGGCAAGCCCATTGCTGTTCCTTTTCGGCCGAATAACGACCTGATACTAGTTGTCGCTATTTTAGCATCAACCAGCATCAGGTCGCGCCAGCTAGCGAAATGGCCTCCCGTGCGGATTGTCCCTACAGTTGCCATCCAGGTTGCACTTGATTCAAGTGCAATTCGAGCAAGAACATAATTCACAAGAACGATAAAAACAAAAGCAAATAATAAAAAAAGAGTGAAGGCGGCGAGCACATTCGGCCACAAGCCGAGGGAGTAGAGCCGCAACATGACCTCACAAAGGAGACATTGATGATTACCGTTGAAGACTACATATTCGGCAATGACGCGTTGCATCAGCGTTTTTTCACCACCACCGAAATCCTTGCCCGACTGATCTCGACTGCGCCGCGCGCCGTCAATATCGCGCAGCTCGAAGAGACGACCGGGCGCTCCCCTAAAGAGTTGAGCAAGCTATGCGGCAGCCTGACTCGTGCCGGCCTGCTGCGCCAGGCCGCGAATGCCGCCGACAAATGGACGCTCGCCTGCGATCCTGCCCTGATCACACTGGAAGACGTGTTTCGTTGCATGCTCGTGGAGCAGCAGGGACGTTCCCGGGCCGCGACGAAAACGGCTGCGCCGGAACGGGCTCCGAATGATGTCGATCTGCTCGTGATGCAGGCGATGATCGCGATCAACCAGAGCGTGTTCAAGCATCTGCGTCAGTTCTCTCTCGATCGCCTGAAGATCAGCGGGGCCGGCACTTTCCCCGCGCCGCGGCGTCCGCTCGATGACGCGTTCGATATCGCGATTACCGGTCGCGAGGCCGCTTCTGTTTCGTCTGCGCAGATCGCTGCGTAGGCTCTTTGGCAGTACTTTTCTTTGTTCAATTTAGGAGACAAGACATGCAGTTCACTACAAAAATGATTCCGTTGGTCGGCGCGCTGGCATTTGCGTTTG
>CBIHNU010000061.1:0-17739 GCA_966211585.1 uncultured Noviherbaspirillum sp.
TGGTTCTTTGCCGCTTCCTGCAAAAATACGTCCCAGTTCCAGTGGTAATTCATTGGCTACCCTTCTTGTGATCTGTCGGCTTCAGCCGGTCTTGTTGCGCCATGCGCGGTTTGCCAAGGGAGAAATGATGCGACGCGGGTTAACAATCAGCAGGCCATCTGTTTCGCCTGAACGGCCAGAAAAATGTGAGTCGCTTTTTAGAAGGATACATAGGACCGACGGCAATTTCTGCCGCCGGAAACAAGGTGCGGAAAGCATGGTCCGTCCGCACCTGTACGGCTGCCTATTGGTCGAATGCCTTGTCGTTCGGGTTCTTGAATAACTGCTTCATGTCATCCGACAGCGGGAACAGCAGGTTCAGTCCTTTCGGCGGTACCGGTTCCTGGAACCACTTGTGATAGAGCTGGTTGATTTCGCCGGATTTCATCAGCTTGACGATGGCGCCGTCGACCACTTTCTTGAACGGCGCATCATCACGGCGCAGCATGCAGCCGTACGCTTCGCGCGATTGCGGCGTGCCGACCACGGCCCATTCATCCGGGTTCCTGGCCTTCGCGCGCTCGCCGTACAGCAGCGCATCATCCATCATGAACGCGACCGCGCGGCCGGACTCCAGCGTCAGGAACGACTGCCCGTGTTCCTTGGCGCTGATGATGTTCATGCCCATGTTCTTTTCATCGTTCATCTTGCGCAGCAGGCGCTCGGATGTGGTGCCGGCGGTGGTCACGACATTCTTGCCCTTGAGGTCGGCGAAATCCTTGATGCCGGAACCTTTCTTGACCATCAGGCGCGTGCCGATGATGAAGATGGTGTCGGAGAAGCCGACCTGTTTCTGGCGTTCGAGATTGTTGGTGGTCGAGCTGCATTCGAGATCGATGGTGCCGTTCTGCAGCAGCGTGATGCGGTTTTGCGGCGTGACCGGGATTTCCTTGATCTGCAGGTTCGGCATCTTCAGCTCCGCCTTCACTGCATCTACCGCACGCATCATGATGTCATATGAATAGCCCACCTGGCGCACGCCGCCAAGGCTGTAGTTGAACGGGATCGACGATTCGCGTACGCCGAGCGTGATGGTGCCGGTGTCCTTGATCTTCTTGAGTGTGCCTGTCAGCTCAGCGGCCTGCACCGATACTGCAATCGCGCCAATGCCGATGAAACCGACAATGAGTTTCGAGAATTTCATGACGTCTCCTGAAATAATAATTGGCTGGTCTAGTGTATCAAAAACATTGTTTTCAAAAGCGGATTTCTTGCATTGCCGTGCGTCTGCTTCCTCCCTTGGTAATACCCCCTGTTAACGCCCTGGTGGGCCACATCATCACAAGCACGCTCAACTGCGGTGAATTGCTCCCGACGGTAAATCAGCCGGGCTCTTCCGGTTCATTCAGAGACCAAACAATAATACGTCATCTACCGGGAACGTTTGGGGCAAGTATCAGCCCCGGGTTTGATCGGTGCCCAAGGTTTTGCGTTTGCGCATGCGGGCCTTTTCCGCTGCTTCCCGCTGCAGCACCAGGTAATCCCAAAGCCGCGCAACGACAGGTTTGCCGGGGCGCTGTGCCGAAGGACGTTCACGGTACAGTCGAATCTCCATGTCCAGCTCCCATTCCGGCTGGTTGGAGTCTGCCCGCGCGAGTTGCTTCTGCTTCAGCTCGCGAACCACAGCGGATTCAGGCAGAAATGCGACGCCGCGGCCTTCCAGTGCCATCATCTTCAAGCCTTCAGCCATGTCGGTTTCATAGCGCTTTTCAAGATGCAACGGCCGCTTGGCATCGGACAGGATCAGTTCCACCATGCGCCCAAGGTAGGCGTTGGTCGTATAGGAAAGGAAAGGCAACGGTGCCTTGGCACTGCCGGGCAGCTGCAATTCGGGAATACCGGTCTTGTTGCAACGCGCATACGCTCGCAGCGCCTCGCTTCCCAGCGTCAGCATGTCGTAGCGGCTGGCGTCGAGCTGTACCGGCTGGCGTGGATGGTGGTAGCACAGCAGCAGATCGCAACCGCCTTCCACCATGGTCATCACGGCGTCGTGCACATTGAGTGCGATCAGGCGCGAGTGCAAGGTGCCGAAGCCCGATTCCAGTTCAGCCATCCACTTCGGCATGTAGGTAAGCGACAGCGTATGCGGCGCGGCGAAATCGACAGTGCTTTGCGCAGTCGGCCGCTTGCCACGCATCAATGCTCGTGCATTGTTAATCTGGCCGAGCATTTCCATCGCCTGTTCGTAAAACACTTCGCCGGCCGGCGTCAGTCGTGTCGGATAGGAGGTGCGATCGATCAGATCTGCACCGAGCCATGCCTCAAGCGATTGAATACGCCGGGAAAAGGCCGGCTGCGTCACATGGCGCAACTCGGCCGAACGGCTGAAACTGTGGGTTTCCGCGAGCGAGATGAAATCTTCCAACCATTTGGTTTCCATTTGGCTATGGTAGTGTGGTTTTTCCCCATACGCAAAGGCGGCGTCCTCGCTCAGGCAACGACGACTTCCGTCTCCGTTTCGCCGGCAGACGGCGATCCGGCAACATCGTCTTGCCGCGCCTGTTGGCGCGCCCACATTTGCGCGTAAGCACCATTCGCTGCCAGCAATTGTTGATGTGTGCCCCGCTCGACGATGTGCCCATGATCGAGCACCAGGATCTGCGCCGCATCGGCGATGGTGGACAGGCGATGCGCGATCACCAGCGTCGTGCGATTTTTTGCAATTTCTTTCAGCTGCGCCTGGATCGCCTGCTCCGCTTTCGAATCGAGTGCAGACGTCGCTTCGTCGAAAATGAGGATGGCCGGATTCTTCAGCAGCGTGCGCGCGATTGCCACGCGCTGCTTTTCGCCGCCCGACAGTTTCAGGCCGCGCTCGCCCACCATCGTTGCATAACCGTCCGGCAGGCTTTCGATGAAATCATGGATGTAGGCGGCCTTGGCCGCTGCAATGATCTCGCCCTTGCTGGTGCCCGGTTTGCCGTATGCAATGTTGTACTCGATCGTATCGTTGAACAGGACCGTGTCTTGCGGCACGATGCCGATTGCCTTGCGCAGCGATGCCTGCTCGATATCGCGCAGGTTCTGGCCATCGATCGTGATCTGCCCGGCGTTGATATCGTAGAAGCGGAACAGCAGCCGCGACAGCGTCGACTTGCCGGAACCGCTATGACCGACAACAGCGGTGGTGGTGCCGCCGGGGATCATGAAATCCACATCGAACAGAATCTGGCGCTTCGCCTCGTAGCTGAAATCGACATGCGAAAAGCGCACTTCCGCGTGTCGCACCGACAACGGCCGCGCGTGCGGGCTGTCGGCGATTTCGCGATGCTGGTCAAGCAGCGAGAACAACCTTTCCATGTCCGCCAGGCTTTGCTTGATCTCTCGATAAATGACACCGAGGAAGTTGAGCGGTATGTACAACTGGATCATGAACGCATTGACCAGAACGAGATCGCCAAGTGTCATCTTGCCGTCGATGACACCCTGCGTCGCACGCCACAGGATCAGCGTGACCGCAACCGCGATGATCAACGCCTGGCCGGTATTGAGTATCGACAGCGAGGTTTGCGACTTTACCGCTGCCGTCTCCCAACGCTGCAGGCTGTGGTCGTAGCGTTGCGCTTCATAGTCTTCGTTGCCGAAGTACTTGACCGTCTCGTAATTGATCAACGAATCAACTGCCCTGGTATTCGCCTTGGAGTCGAGATCGTTCATCGTGCGGCGGAAGTTGGTGCGCCACTCGGTAACACCGACGGTATAAGCGATGTAGACAACCAGCGCCGCGATCGTGATTCCGGCGAACCATATGTCGTAATGCAGCATCAGATAACCGATCACGAGCGTAATCTCGACCAGCGTCGGCAGGATGCTGTACAGGGTGAACGACACCAGCGACGAGATGCCGCGCGTACCGCGCTCGATATCGCGCGTCATGCCGCCGGTCTGCCGATTCAAGTGGAAACGCAATGACAGCGCATGCAAATGCCGGAACACTTTCAGCGCAATGGTGCGCACGGCGCGTTGCGTTACCTTGGCAAACACGAATTCGCGCAGTTCGGTAAACAGCGTCGTGCATACCCGCAACGCGCCGTATGCGACCAGTATTCCGATCGGCAGCACGATCAGCGCATGCGGATCGCCCGTCCGGATGGTCATGTGATCAATCAGCCTCTTCAGCACCAGCGGAATACCGACATTGGCCATCTTCGCACCCACCAGGAACAACAATGCCAGCAGCATTCGCCACTTGTACGCCCATAGATAGGGAAACAGTGTCTTGAGCGTGGCCCAGTCGTTGCGAGGGCCTTGGGCTGGGACGGTTTCGGAAGACGATACAGAATAACGGCGCATGAGGTCGGATCAGAATGGTTTATGCTTCGGCTGCGGGGTTTCCGGGGCGACGAGCGAACGCAGAGCCGCCTGTCGGAACTCATAGATTGTAGCCCAGCAGCTGTTGTTCAAGTTTTGAAGGATGGCGTCGGCAGCTGCTGATATCACACAAGAAATACGGGAGGAACGAACATGACAGATATGCATCAAGCCGGCCTGCCGGAAGGGAAAATACCGCAACTACGCGTGATGCCAATGCCCGCCGATGCAAATGTGCACGGCGATGTGTTCGGCGGCTGGATCATGGCACAGGTCGACATCGCCGGCTCGCTGCCTGCGGTGCGTCGCGCCAATGGGCGCGTGGCGACGATTGCGGTCAATTCGTTTTTGTTCAAGCATCCGGTATTCGTCGGCGATCTGCTTTCGTTCTATGCGGATATCGTCAAGATCGGCAAGACCTCGATCACGGTCAACGTCGAGGTCTATGCGGAACGCAACCGATTGCAGGTGGAAATCGTCAAAGTGACTGAAGCGACGCTGACGTATGTCGCTACCGGGGAAGATCGCAAGCCCCGACTGGTGCCGCCGCTCGCACTATAAAAGCGTTCAGTCGTTGCGGAAGCATATTGCCGCAACCGCAACGAGGGTCGATCGAAAAATCCTGCGTTTGTCCGAAGCCTTAATGCCGATATTCATTTCCTGCCCATGCATCGCGATCGCAGAAATTTTCTCGCACAATCGGCACGCCTGATCTCGCTGGCGGCAATCGCGACAAGTGTTCCCGCCAGAGCAGTCGTCCGCTCTGGCGCTTATCCATTCAGTCTTGGCGTCGCGTCCGGGTCGCCGCGCTCGAACAGTATCGTACTATGGACGCGCATCCTGCCCGATCCGCTGAACGCGCAATCGGTCAATCCCCTGCCCATGGTTATTGATTGGGAAATTGCGGAAGACGACGGGTTCCGGAAAATAGCGGCGAAGGGCCGCGCAAGTGCGTTGCCGGAGCTCGCGCACAGCGTACATGTCGATGTCACCGGATTGCGGCCCGATCGCTGGTACTGGTATCGCTTCATGCTCGGCGACGCGACGAGCCCGACCGGTCGCACCCGTACCGCACCGGCAGCCGACGCGCTGCCTTCCTCGCTGCGCTTTGCATTCGCGTCCTGCCAGCACTGGGAATTCGGCCAGTACGCGGCGCATCGACATATTGCGCAAGCGACGCCCGACCTGGTCGCGTTTCTCGGCGATTACATCTACGAATGGGGCCCCTGCGATCTCGCGCATCCGCCCTCGCCGCGCGGGCATGGCAACGAAAGCACAACCTTGGCCGATTACCGCGCCCGCTATGCGCAATACAAAGCCGATCCGCTATTGCAGGCGGCCCACCGGGCTGCGCCGTGGATCGTTACTTGGGATGATCACGAAGTCTCGAACGATTACGGCAACGATCGCGATCGGCGTCTTGATCCGAACTTTCTCGCCCGTCGTGCGGCGGCCTATCAGGCATTCTACGAGCATATGCCGGTGCGCCTGTCCGCCTTGCCGGACGGTCCGCTGCGGTTTGCGCATTTGCGCATCTACGAGCGCTTCAACTGGGGACGGCTGGCACAATTCCATGTGCTGGACAGCCGACAATACCGGTCTTATCACGCCTGCCAGCCTGCGGGGCGCGGTGGCTCCACTTCCGTCACTTCAAGCTGCGGCGAACGACTGCTGCCGGCACGCACGCTGCTCGGCAGACAACAGGAGGCATGGCTGGCGCAAGGCTTTGCAACGTCGCAGGCAAAATGGAATATCGTCGCGCAACAAACCTTGATGGCGCAGGCAAGTCAATTGCCAGTCGCCGCACCGCAGGATGGCCGTTTCTGGACCGATGGCTGGGACGGCTATCCAGCGGCACGCCAGCGACTGCTCCGCGATATCGCGCGCTATCGCCCATCCAATCCGCTGGTCATTTCGGGAGACGTGCATACGTTCTATGCGGCCGATCTGAAACAGGATTTCAATCGGGCGACATCGAACGATAATCCGATCGTCGCGACCGAATTCTGCGGCACATCGGTGACGTCGAATTCGCGACCGCAAGCACGCACCGAGCGCTACCTCGCGGACAATCCACATATCAAGTACGGCCGCAGCGATCGCCGCGGTTTTGTGATGATGAATGTAACGCCGGAGCACGCTATCGTGCAATTCCAGGCGCTCGATGACGTGCAGCGCGCCGATTCGGGAATGTCGACCGTGGCGCGCTTTGTGGTGCAAGACGGACGTCCCGGAGTTGTGGCGGCAAACTGAGCAACGCGTAAAAAAACCGCCTGACAGGCAGGCGGTTCCGGGTGCGGGGAAAACGATAGTCAGACGAAGGACTACGCTGCTTTCTTCTCGTCGCGCAATTCGCGCCGCAATATCTTGCCGACATTCGTCTTCGGCAGTTCGTCACGGAATTCGATGTATTTCGGCTTTTTGTAGCCGGTGAACTGTTCTTTGCAGTAATTCATCAATTCGTCAGCCGTCAACGCCGGATCCTTGCGCACGACGAACAATTTCACCGCTTCGCCGGAATTGGCATCCGGCACGCCGACGCATGCGCATTCCAGTACACCCGGGTGCGCGGCAACCACCGCCTCGATCTCGTTCGGATAGACGTTGAAGCCCGAAACCAGAATCATGTCTTTCTTGCGATCGACGATCTTCACGTAACCGCGTTCGTCCATCACGCCTATATCACCGGATTTGAAAAAGCCGTCGGATGTCATGGCTTTCGCGGTTTCGTCCGGACGATTCCAGTAACCGACCATCACCTGCGGACCGCGAATCCCGATCTCGCCTGGCTGGCCGAGCGGGACCGGTTTTCCGTCATCATCCAGAATCGCGATTTCGGTCGACGGAATCGGCAATCCGATCGAACCGGTGAACTCGGTCGCATCCGGCCGGTTCGCGGTCGCGACCGGTGAGGTTTCGGACAGTCCGTAACCTTCGACGATCGGACGTCCGGTAACCCTGAGCCACTTGTCGTTGACGGCCTGCTGTACGGCCATGCCGCCGCCATTGCAGATCTTGAGCATCGAAAAATCCAGTTTTGCGAAATCCGGATTGTTCAGCAGTCCGTTGTACAGTGTGTTTACCGCCGGCAGCATGTTGATCTTGTATTTCGCCAGTTCCTTCACGAAGCCGGGGATGTCGCGCGGATTCGGGATCAGGATATTCATTGCGCCGGCCCGGGTGCCGAACAGGCAGCAGGCTGTCAATGCAAAAATATGATAGAGCGGCAGTGCACACACGATCGTCAATGCGTCGACCTTCGGCTCCATGTCGAGAACCGGCTGCGCCCATGCTTCGTTCTGCAGCACATTGGCGATAACGTTGCGATGCGTCAGCGTCGCGCCTTTCGATACACCGGTGGTGCCACCGGTATATTGCAGGAACGCGACGTCGTCATGGCCGAGTTCGACCGGCTTGAGCGTCATCCGGGCGCCGTCGGCCAGTGCGCGCTTGAACCGGGTGGCATTCGGCAGCGAAAACGCCGGCACCATTTTCTTCACGTTGCGCACGACGAAATTGACGATCATTCCTTTCACGCCACCCAGCATTTCTCCCATGCTTGCCACGACCACGTGCTTGACATTGGTCTTGCCAATCACCTGCTCCAGCGTGGTCGCAAAGTTTTCCAGGATGATGATGGCTTCGGCACCGGAATCGTTGAGCTGATGTTCCAACTCGCGCGGCGTGTAGAGCGGATTGACGTTCACCACGGTGTAGCCGGCGCGCAGGATGGCGGCGATCGCGATCGGATATTGCAGCACGTTCGGCATCATCACCGCGATGCGCGCGCCTTTTTTCAGCCCCCGGCTCTGCAGCCATGCGCCGAGTTGCCGCGAGTATTCGTCGACTTCCGCATAGGTCAGGAATTTGTCCATGCACACATAGGCATTGCGTAATGCATACTTGCGAAATGCTTCTTCCAGCAGATGTACCAGCGAACGATATTGCGTGCAATCGATTTCCGCCGGAACGCCCTGCGGATACGACTTCAACCAGAATTTTTCCATGGCCTGCCTCTTGTCTCTGCTTGTTTTTGGGGGGATCTGAAGAAAAAAGAACGATCGGTTCTTTTTTTACAGGGTAGATGCTATCGGTCGGCTCACTCGCTTGCAAGTATTTTGAACAATATCAGAAGAATACTTCTAGCAGCCTCTTATGTTGTCCAGCATCAATAGTTAATGATTCGATGCCGTCATTAACAAAAAAGCGGCCTTTGGCCGCTTTTTCATTGGTCGTCTGCCGCGTCCTCCATCCTCAAGGCACGAAAGCCGCATGTACCTTCCCGTCCGCCAGCGTGGGCGGTTGTGCCAGTGCGGCAAGCCGACGATAGCGGTCCTGTTTATCGAGTGTCGCCAAGGCTCGCACCGCATCATAGAACTTGTCGAAGCGCTTCTCGCGCGCCAGCAAGGCACGAAATGCCGGCACAAAGTCATGGTAGGTGGCAATCGCCGAAAGATGCGCGTTCGATAGCGGCTCCTCGAACCAGCGATCATAGCCGCGATAGCCGCCCCACGACGCCTTCAGAACCTGATAATCGTCCTGCAGCGCCCGGAAGACGGCGGCCTTCTCTTTTCGTTTCTCATCGTCGCTGACGTTGCGCTTGTAGATCGCTTCGAGTGTTTTGCGATGCTTCATCAGCAATGCCAGAAAATCCTGCTTGCGCGCTTCGTATTCCGCATACGCCTTGCGCATCTTGTCATTGCCATAGCGTGCCATCCAGCGCTCCACTCCCGCCTCTTCCACTGCGACCGCGAACGATTCATTGAAGCGAGAATCGCCGGGCACATAGACGACCTGGTGCGCAAGCTCATGGAATACCATGCGCGCGACTTCGCCGTCCGGATACTTGATGAAGGTCGACAGCACCGGATCCTTGAACCAACCGAGCGTTGAATATGCCGGCACACCCGACACTTCCACGTCATAGTGTTCGGCACGCAACTCGGCTGCGTAAGCCCGTGCCTCATCCTTGCTGTAGTAACCGCGATAGTTGACGCAGCCGGCGACCGGGAAGCACCATTGCAAGGGTTTCAACGACAGCTCCGGCGTCGCGACCACATTCCACATCACATAGGGTCGATTCAGGTCCGCGTAGGTGGTATAGCTGTCATTGTCCGGCAGCGCGAGTTCATGTGCGGCGAAGGCCCGGATCTCCTTGACCTTCGTGAGCTTGTCTCGCAGCTTGTCGCCGGTAGTCGGGCTGGCCAGCCAGTCGTCGATGGGTCTGGCCTCCGACAACAGGCTGAATTGCCCTTGCGCCGCCTGTACGAAATATCCCAGTTGCGAACAGCCGCCGACCAGGGCTGCCACTCCACAAAACATCACTGCCCGCCACTTCATTGTCATGCCCTGCCTTCTTACATTTTTTCCACCTGCACCAGCACGTCGTAGAACGTCGGCGCTCTGCCCATGTCGGTCAGGCGCTGACTGGTGACTTCGTTGGCATTCCGGCCATCGGAAGCAAACTTCTTCCACCAGACCGACAACCCGACGACCAGACCTGGTCGTGCCTTGTCGGTCACGCGCGCTTTTGCGACAAACGACCCGCGCGCATTGTGAATCCGTACCTGATTGCCATCTTCGATGCCGCGTGCAGCGGCGTCGGTCGGATGCATATCCAGGTGCGGCTCGCCTTCCGTATCGCGCAAGCTCTTCACATTGACGAAGCTGCTGTTGAGAAAGTTCCGTGCGGGCGGTGAAATCATTGCGAGCGGATAGGATCTTGCCAACTCTGGATTACTCGCGCGCGATTCATACGGCGGTATATAGGTCGGCAAGGGATCGAGTCCGTCGGCCTGCATGCGGGCGCAATAAAACTCGCACTTGCCCGACGGCGTGGGAAAGCCGCCCGCCGCGAACGGCGCATCCGGTGCGTTCAGCTTTTGCCATCCCTTGCGTTTCAACGAATCCCAATCAAAGTGGATTGCGCGCGTATCGCGGGAATCGAACGCCTGCGCCGCGATGGCGTCATCGCTGTCGTGAAAGCACGGGTCGTCGAAACCCATGCGCGCGGCCAGCAGCCGGAAGATCTCGGTATTCGGTTTGGCTTCGCCGAGCGGCGCGATCGCCGCATTGTTGGCCATCATGTATAAATGGCCATAGGTCGAGTGGATGTCGACGTGTTCAAGCTGAGTCGTCGCCGGCAGCACGATGTCGGCGTAATCGGCGGTGTCCGTTTGAAAATGTTCGAGCACGACGGTGAACAAATCCTCGCGCGCAAACCCCTGCGCGACTTTCGGCGATTCGGGCGCGACTGCAACCGGATTCGAGTTATACACGATCAGCGCTTCGATCTTCGGGCCGAATTCCGGCGACGTGTCGCGCAACAGATCGTCGCCGATCGTGCTCATGTTGATGGTGCGCGGTGCGCGCTCCCGGGGCAACAGATCCGGGCGCTGCAGCGCGCGCTCGTTCTTTGGAAACGTATCGGACGCAGACAATTGAATGCCTCCCGCAGCATGCCGCCACGCCCCAATCAACGCCGGCAGGCAGGCGATATTGCGAACCGCCATGCCGCCGCCGCGAACGCGCTGCAAGCCATAATTGACGCGGATCGCTACCGCTTCGCCACGTTTGGCGGCAGTGCCGTACGCGCGCGCCAGTTGTTCGACTTCCGCCACTGCAATGCCGCACGTATCGGCAGTATGTTGCGGGGTCCATTCGGCGACACGCTGTTTCAGTTGCTCGAAGCCCAACGTGTATCGCGCGATGTAATCTTCGTCGAGCAGATTTTCGGCAATCAGTATGTGCATCATGCCAAGCGCGAGCGCGGCATCGGTGCCGGGCAGCAGTGCAATATGTTGATGGCACTTTTCCGCAGTCAGTGAACGATACGGATCAATCGCAATCAACGTTGCGCCGCGGCGCTTCGCCTCTTGCGCTCGCATCCAGAAATGCAGATTGGATGCTATCGGATTACCGCCCCAGATCAGGATCAGCTTGGCATTCTGAAACTGCTCGACATCGGTACCAATACGCGCGCCGATCGTGTATTTGTAGCCCGCAGCGCCGGCCGCGGCGCATATGGTGCGGTCGAGCAGCGAGGCGCCGAGCCGGTGAAAAAAGCGGGCCGCCATCGATTCGCCCTGCACCAGGCCCATGGTGCCGGCATAGCTATAAGGCAGGATTGCCTGCGGATCGCGCGACACAATCAATTTCAACCGCGTTGCAATCGTATCGAGCGCCTCATCCCAGCCGATGCGCTCGAATTTTCCTTCGCCCTTGTTCCCGACACGCTTCATCGGATGCAGCAGCCGATCCTTGTGATAGGTGCGCTCGGTATAGCGCGACACTTTTGTACAAAGCACACCGGCCGTGGTCGGATGCTGCGGATCACCGCGGACTTGCGTAGCGACGCCGTCTTCCACCGTGACCAGCAATGCGCAGGTATCGGGGCAATCATGTGGACAGGTTGCTCGAACAATGGAAGTCGTCATGAGGAGGCCAAATTCGGAGAATGGTCGGGGAAAAGAGTTTGCGCGCATCGACACAGGATCGCGTACGTAAAACCTTGTGTTGGTTAAAATAGACGATAACCATGTAAGCGTAATATACCGATATTGTTGGCGCCACGCATACCGCGAAGCAACAGGCGCGGCAATCCGAATCTCCGGAGAAGACCATGAAGCTGATTGACCCGATTACCCAATTCCAATCCGAATTACAGCAAATCCGACGCGACATTCACGCGCATCCGGAGCTGTGCTTTGAAGAGCAACGCACTGCCGATGTCATTGCGAAAAAACTGACCGAGTGGGACATTCCGATCGTGCGCGGCTTGGGCGTCACCGGCGTGGTCGGCATCATCAAAGGCGGTAGCAGCGAACGCGCGATCGGCCTGCGCGCCGACATGGATGCGTTGCCGGTGCAGGAAATCAACAGCTTTCCGCATGCATCGAAACACGAAGGAAAGATGCATGCCTGCGGCCACGACGGACACGTGGCGATGTTGCTCGGTGCGGCCCATTACCTATCGCGGCATCACAATTTCGACGGCACCGTCTATGCGATTTTCCAGCCGGCCGAGGAAGGCGGCGGTGGTGCGCGCCGCATGATGGAAGATGGTCTGTTTTCCAGGTATCCGATGGAAGCGGTATTCGGCATGCATAACTGGCCTGGAGTCCCGGTCGGCACCTTCGGCGTGACCTCCGGGCCGATGATGGCATCGTCGAACGAGTTCGAAGTCGTGGTCAAAGGCAAGGGCGCGCATGCAGCGCAGCCGCATAAGGGAATCGACCCGATCATTGTGGCGATTCAGATAGCGCAAAGCTGGCAAACCATCGTGGCGCGCAACAAGAATCCGCTCGATGCCGGCGTGCTGTCGATTACACAAATCCATTCGGGTAGCGCAACCAACGTGATTCCTGACGAAGCGACATTGATCGGTACCGTCCGCACGTTCAGCACCGAAGTGCTGGACCTGATCGAGCATCGGATGCGCGCCATTGCCGAACATACTGCGAGCGCGTTCGATGCGCAGGTCGACTTTCAATTCGTTCGCAATTACCCGCCGCTGATCAACCATGCAAAGGAAACCGCGTTCGCCATTGATGTGATGAAAACCATCGTCGGCGATGATAACGTCGATGCACAAGTCGAACCGACCATGGGCGCGGAAGACTTTGCTTTCATGCTGCAGGAAAAGCCGGGCTGCTATGTCTTCATCGGCAACGGTGAAGGCACACATCGTGATGCGGGCCATGGACTGGGGCCATGCAACTTGCACAATCCGAGTTATGACTTCAACGATGATCTGCTGCCGATTGGCGCAACATATTGGGTACGGCTGGCGGAGTCGTATTTGAAGAAAACATAGAGCGCGCCTGGCACCCAGGTGGCGTCGATTTACCTGCTGGTACGCAAGCGGATATCGCCGTACCAGGCATCCACGGTTTCGCCGGTGTTGTCGGTATCGGTCAGCACGCCGATGCCGATCAATCTGCCCGGTTTTTCTCCAAATGCTTTTTCATAATCATCAACAATATTGCGGCTGAACTGCTGCCACTGTCCGACGCCGTGTGGACCGCTGGCCGCCACCATCATCTTGATGCGTGCACTATGCGTGCTGCGAATTACAGTCCCTATCGACAGATGATTTTCCCAGATATACATCAAAGTCGCGTACGGAAAATCATGTCCCGTGACCAGCTTGGCTGTCTCGAACAGAATCTGATCGGTGAATGGCAACGTTTCCTTGTCGCCGTCGAAACCGAGAATGATGCGCACTGGCGAGTCTTCGGTCGCCCGCTGCGTGTTGTCGGCCGACTTCAGCAGCTCCGCGATTTTCCATTGCCAGGTAATCCATGGCCGCGTCGTCGGATCGAGGCTGACTTCGTGCATCATTGCAGACGACGAAGCCATGGCGTGTGCATGCAGCACGGTTTTTCCATCGTCGATGACGAGCTGGTATTGCGTCTGTTTCTTGGTGCGCAGGATTACCAGCGGCGCCCATCCACGGGGCATACCGCCGGCCGGGTTATCGGAAAACAGCGGCAGCACCATGTCTTCGGTGACCGGCAGGGCGGCTGGGTCGATGACCTTGTCGACATTACGAATTGCACAACCGCCGACGCTCAGCAACAAGACAAACGGGAATAGCAAACGTTTCATGAGGTTGTAAAAATGCCGTACGACACAGTATGTCGCACGGCGCAAGCTTGTTGATCAATCCGGTCCGATACTAAACGGCTACGATCGCGTCCTTTGCGAGCATCTCGGTCTGCCGGATTGTATAGCGGGGCACAGCATGAAGCGATTGGATTCCATCCGACACCGCGCTCTCATGTACAAAATGCCAGTGAATCTGGTGGTGTTTGGCGACGGCTTCCCGATGCGCAATGCTAATCACGGCGGCGTCCGGCAACTCTCGCAACACCAGTTCGTACAGCGACTCCTCGGTCGCAGGATCGAGTGCACTGGTTGCCTCGTCCAGGAACACCACTTCCGGCCGCGTCAACAGAACCCGGACAAATGCGACGCGCTGCTGCTCGCCCGGGGACAGGCGCTGACTCCAATTGTCCGAGTCATCCAGCTTGTCCATCAGATGCGGCAAGCGGCAAAGGCCGAGATAATGCCGGATCGCGAGATCCTTGTATGCGTTTTCTGATGCGGGATATGCGATCGCCGCCCGGAGCGTACCGATCGGCAGATAGCTCTTTTGCGGCAAGAACAGCAGGCGAGCAGCACTTGGAATTTCAATGTTGCCCGCGCCATACGGCCAGATCCCGGCGATCGCGCGGAACAAGGTCGACTTGCCGCACCCTGACGGCCCTGCCACCAAAATGCGTTGCCCGGCACGGATATCGGCCGATAACGGTCCCGTCAAGGTCAGGCCGGCCGGCAGCTGCAACGTCACCCGATCGAGCAGGATCGCACCGACATTATTGCGCGCCACGGCAATGCCGGAAGTCTGCGAGCGTGCCGCAGTGACGGCGGCATGAAATCCTGCCAGACGATTTACGCTGGCCTTCCAGCTTGCCAGCGAACTGAACGCATTGATGAACCACGATAGCGCGTCCTGGACGTGCCCGAATGCCGAACTGATTTGCATCAGCCCGCCAAGCGTAATACTGCCGGCGAAATAGCGTGGCGCCCCGACCAGAAACGGAAAGATGACTGCGAACTGCGAATAGAAATTGGATGCGACATTCAATCGCTTGGTCGTGATCATGATTGACCACCAGTTACTGCGGATCCACCCGAAGCGGTGCGCCGCCTGGCCTTGTTCCTGCGCCTCGCCGCGATAGAGTGCGACGGCTTCCGCATGCTCGCGAATCCGGACCAGTCCGAAACGGAAATCGGCTTCATATCGTTGCTGTTCAACGTTCTGCTGCACGAGCGGCTTGCCGATACGCCAAACGAGAATAGAACCGATTCCGGCATAGGCTATCGCGAACCACACCATATAGCCCGGAATGGTCAATGCATGCTGGCCCAGCATGAATGACAAGGGGCCACTGACAGACCATAAAATGCCGATGAACGACACTAGAGTTACGACGCTGGACAACAAGCCCAGGGCCAGTGACAGCGTGCCACTGGTGAGCGAGTTCAAATCTTCGGCAATACGCTGGTCAGGGTTGTCAGCGGTATGCGTCTGCTCGATACGATAATAGGCCTGATTGGCAAGCCATTCGTCCAGATACTGTCGGGTGACCCAGGTACGCCAGCGAATCTCGAGCCATTGCGCCAGATAGACACGGTAGATAGCAACAGCGATGTAGATAAAGGCAAGATAGGAAAAGCGCCAAAGCTGTTCCTTGAACACCAGGTAATTCTTGTTCTCGAGCGCATTATAGAAATCCCTGTTCCAGGCATTGAATAGGACATCCAGATAAACCAGGCCAAGTGCCAGTACGACGATTGCAGCCAATAAGCCGCGCGCTTTCCACTTTTCGTCTGAACTCCAATATGGTTTGACAAGGTGCCATACAGCGCGCCAATCGGTTCGTTCAGGGAGTTTAGCGGTCATGAAAGAGAGAATCAGGTAATAAGCGAATTGCAATACAACGCCGGGTTATGACAGACACATATTTGTTATTTGAGATCGTGTCATACAAAACCATCGGGCAGCTGGTCGTGCGCATTGCCCAATCGCAGTCCCGGGTTCAAACGCTCCAAGGCAAGAAGGGCGGCTGACTGATCGGCATTTGGCACAAGTGTCAGAATACTGCGGTAGGTTTCGGAGACAAGTTCGGTTACGGGCAGCCGTATTCCAGCTGCAGCCGCAGCAGCAAGTATGTTTTCCATATCCTTTGCCTGGCTTTTGACCTGTCCACCCGGCAAAAAGTTGCGGTCAAGCATACGCTGACCATGGATTTCCAGGATCCGGCTTTCTGCAAAGCCTCCTCGCAGGGCATTTCGGACCGCAGCCGGATCGGCACCGGCTGCTTGTGCGAGCAACAGTGCCTCTGCGACGATACTAAGGGTGGCACCAACAATCAGTTGATTGCATAGTTTCGCTACTTGGCCACAACCGGAAGGACCGACGAATGTCGGACGTCCGAGTACCTTCAAAACCGGTTCTGCACGACTGAAATCTTCAAGTACACCTCCGGCCATGATTGCCAGTGTCCCCGCTTCGGCACCGAGTACGCCGCCCGATACGGGAGCGTCGATGAAGTGGATAGCATGTGCCTTAAGCGCCGTATGCAGTTCTTGCGCTTCTGATTGCCGGGTTGAACTCATATCAATTACCAGCGTCCCTGGACTGAAACCAGGTATGGCCAGAGCCATTACATCCATCACAATTGGCCCGGCCTCCAGCATGGTGATGACAATATCGGCCTCGCGTACCGCTTCATCGGGTCTTGCAGCGATCAAGGCGCCATGAACAACCAATGCTTCGGTCTTGTTCGAAGTACGGTTCCATGCAATCAGCGGATAACCGGCTTGTAACAGGCGCGTCGCCATTGGTTTTCCCATCAGCCCGATGCCCAGAAAAGCAATCCTGGGAAATGATTCGGAATGGATCAAGCTGCCTCCTTTGAAAATCCGGTTTCGTTGCATAATGGCGCATCATCGCAAAAAGTTCCTTTTATGTCGACGATACAACGACTATTCGCTATGCATCCTCAATGGTGCTGAAGCCAACCGAGACAATGCATATGCGATTGCGATGCCCGGGATGTCAGGATTCGCCCTGATACGCCCGGGGAACTTATTCGGACACAGAATCCTGGCCATATTTTTTACCCAGTTTGGCAATGAAATCCTGTGCTTGAGCGATATTTTCTTTTAATTATTATTTTGCCCTCAGAGAGCAACGTCTATGAAAATGATATTACCTTGGCGGTCAATTGGAGTAATTCCACTTTTACTGGGACTGCATTGTGGAAGCTATGCTGCCGACTCCGCTTCGTTTGAATTTGGCACAGGCAACAAGACTCAGATAGCACGCCTTGGCCTGCAATGGAAATGGGAGAACCAGTGGTGGAAGTCGAATGGTACGCACATAGGCGGATATTGGGATCTCTCGCTTGCGCAATGGCGCGGCACACGCTTTCAGAATACCGCTGGCAATACACAGAACATTACTTCAATCGGCATCACACCGGTATTCCGGTTCCAAGGCGATACGTTGAAAGGTTTTTATGCAGAGGCGGGAATCGGCGCACACTACCTCTCCGATCTGTACAACAACAACGGACGTCAACTGTCCACCAATTTTGAATTTGGCGATCATGTCGGCGTTGGATATGTATTTCAGAATAATGCGGATCTCGGACTGAAAATCCAGCACTTCTCAAATGGTGGGATTAAGCACCCGAACAACGGCGTCAATTTTGCCGTGATTCGCCTTGGCTATCCGTTTTGACATTAACGAAAACATTCGCTAAAAAGCAAAACGCCTCCAGCATTACTACTGGAGGCGTTTTTAATAACAAGCCTGAC
>CBIHNU010000062.1:0-17314 GCA_966211585.1 uncultured Noviherbaspirillum sp.
CTTGCCGCGCAGCGGCAGGATCGCCTGGAATTCCTTGTCGCGGCCCATCTTGGCCGAGCCGCCGGCGGAGTCGCCCTCGACCAGGAACAGTTCGTTACGCGATATGTCGCTCGATTCGCAATCGGTCAGTTTGCCCGGCAGCACAGCCACGCCGGACGATTTCTTCTTCTCGACCTTCTGTGCCGAGCGCAGCCGCGACTGCGCCTGCTTGATCACCAGGTCCGCCAGCTTCTTGCCGTAGTCGACATGATGGTTCAGCCACAGTTCCAGCGCCGGTCTGGTAAAGGTCGCGACCAGCCGCACCGCATCGCGCGAGTTCAGGCGCTCCTTGATCTGACCCTGGAATTGCGGATCGAGCACCTTGGCCGACAGCACGAACGACACCCGTGCGAACACATCTTCCGGCAACAGCTTCACGCCCTTCGGCAGCAGCGAATGCATTTCGACGAAGCTCTTCACCGCACCGAACAGGCCCTCGCGCAGCCCGGCTTCATGGGTGCCGCCGGCCGAGGTCGGGATCAGGTTGACGTAGGATTCGCGCACCACGTTGCCTTCTTCGGTCCACGCGACCACCCACGCCGCACCTTCACCCTCGGCGAAGCCTTCCGCATCCGCGCTCGCATACTGCTCGCCTTCGAACAGCGGAATCAGCGGGTCGGCATGCGACGCCTGCGCTAGCGATTCGACCAGGTAGCCGCGCAGGCCCTGTTCGTATTGCCAGGTCTGCGCGTCGCCGGTTTTCGCATTGAGCAGCGTGACCTTCACGCCCGGCAGCAGCACCGCTTTCGAACGCAGCAGCCGTTGCAGTTCGACATTCGGTATCACCGACGAGTCGAAGTATTTCGCGTTCGGCCAAACGGTGACGCGAGTGCCGGATTTTTTCTCGTCTCTCGCAATCGGGCGCGACTTCATCTTTTGCACCACGTCGCCGTCGGCGAACGCCATCTGATGCATGCCGCCTTCGCGCCATACCGTGATTTCCAGGCGCGACGAGAGCGCATTGGTGACCGATACGCCGACGCCGTGCAGGCCGCCGGAAAACGAGTACGCGCCGCCGGAACCCTTGTCGAACTTGCCACCCGCGTGCAGACGGGTGAACACGATTTCGACGGTCGGTACCTTTTCTTCCGGATGCAGGCCGACCGGGATGCCGCGGCCGTCGTCTTCGACGCTGACGCTGCCATCGGCATTCAGCGTCACCAGAATGTTCTTGCAGTGGCCACCGAGCGCTTCATCGGACGCGTTATCGATGACTTCCTGGATGATATGCAGCGGATTTTCCGTGCGGGTGTACATGCCGGGCCGCTGCTTGACCGGTTCCAGTCCCTTGAGGACGCGGATGGAGGCTTCGCTGTAGTCAGCCGCGGAGGATTTTTTAGTTGCCATTCAGTGGACGATGCAGATATTCAGGGATTGCTGTAGGGGAAGGTATTTAAACATAAGTCCCGCATTCTAGTGAAAAATCGGACAGGCCTGCGGTGGGGCGACGGTTAGATGTTTTCAGAGGTGATTGTTTCAGTGCAGGTGTCTATTGTATCGTTGCAATATAGAAATACTGCCGTGCCGGAATAGCAGCGTTAAAAAATTAATCTAATGCAATATCCGAAAATCTTTACAATAAATCCCATGCCAATCAACATCTTTCCCTTTGCCGTGCGCCTGATCGGGTTTTCCGCATCCGAAATCGCCGCATTCGAAGAGAATTTTGCGGTCGAGCAGGGCAAAGGATACGGCTATTTCCGCCTCGACGAAGACAATTTGCAGGACCCGGACCTGTATATCGCGAACGCGGACGAGCTGAGAGCGCTGGTGACCCTGGCCGATCTGCGGCCCAGCGACGTGCGTCCCGCGCTGCTGGTCGGCACGCCCTCCATCGACCTGCCGTTTGCACGCGTGGAGCGCCCGATCAGGTGGGAGCGGTTGTACGAGGCGCTCGACAAGCTGATCGAAAAGCGCGCCGACACCTTGTCCCGGTTGGAGGCATCCGATGTCGTCAAGGTGCCCGAACGGCGCCGGCGCGACCGGCTCGACCTGGATCTCACCGATCCTGCCGTCTATGAAAAGATGCGCGCCAAGGTGCCGACCAAGGGTGCGGTATTGATCGTCGACCGCAATCCGGCATTTCGCGATTATCTGGCCGATCTGCTGACCAACCGTGACCTGCCGGTAGCCTGGTCCGGCGATGAAGTGCGTGCGGTTGAACTGTGCAAGCAGCAGCCGGTCGCAATGGTGATGATCAACACATCGACGCCCGGCGTCGATCCCTACCGGCTGTGCTGGGCAATCAAGGAAAAGAATTCGCCGGTACGGACGGTGGTCATTTTCCTTATCAGCAAACCGTTTGTCTACGATGTGGAGCAGGCACGTTATGTTGGTGCCGAAGGGTTCCTGAACAAGCCGTTGGCGAGCCATCACCTGATCAGCGTGCTGCAGAAATTCCTGCCGTTCGCGCGCTGAGCTTCATCTGCTCACTTGCTGAGCAGCCGCATCCCGCGCTCCAGCCCGTCTATCGTGACCGGGAACATCCGGTTGTTCATGATCTGCCGTATCACGCTGATCGATTGACGGTACTGCCACAGGCCCTCCGGCTCCGGATTGAGCCAGATGTATTTCGGGAAGGTGCCGGTAAAGCGCTGCAGCCATGCCGCGCCGGCTTCCTCGTTGTTGTATTCGACCGAACCGCCCGGCTGCAGAATCTCGTATGGACTCATCGTCGCGTCGCCGACGATGATCAGCTTGGTATCGGGCGGATATTTGCGCAGGATGTCCCAGGCCGGAAAACGTTCTGCGTGGCGGCGCCGGTTGTTCTTCCACAGGTAGTCGTACACACAGTTGTGAAAATAGAAGAACTCCATGTTCTTGAACTCGGTCTTGGCTGCGGAAAACAGTTCCTCGGTGCGTGCGATATGGTCGTCCATCGTGCCGCCGACATCCAGCAGCATCAGCACCTTGATGTTGTTCTTGCGCTCCGGCTGCATCTTGATGTCGAGATAGCCGGCATTGTTGGCAGTCGCGCGTATCGTGTCGTCCAGCGCGAATTCCTCTTCCGCGCCATCGCGCGCGAACTTGCGCAACCGGCGCAACGCAACCTTGATGTTGCGCGTGCCGAGTTCGCGTTCGTCGTCGTAGTCACGGTAGGCGCGTGCTTCCCAGACCTTCACCGCTGAACGGTTGCCGCCTTCGCCGCCGATGCGGATGCCTTCCGGATTCTGCCCACCGTTGCCGAACGGCGAGGTGCCGCCGGTACCAATCCATTTATTGCCGCCTTCGTGACGTTCCTTCTGTTCGTTCAGCAGCTCTTTCAGACGGTCCATCAGCTTGTCGTAGCCGAACTTCTCGATCGCCGCTTTCTGTTCCGGCGTCAGCTCGCGCTCCATGCGCTTCTGCAGCCATTCGAGCGGAATTTCCGGATGCTTTTCGAAGATCGCGTCGATGCCGCGGAAGTACAGGCCGAACGCCTTGTCGAACTTGTCGTAATGCGCCTCGTCCTTGACCAGCGTGGTGCGCGACAGGAAATAGAAATCGTCGAGCGACGGCGAAATCACATTCTTTTGCATCGCTTCCAGCAGGATCAGGAATTCCTTGATCGAGACCGGAATCTTCGCATCCTTGAGCGTAAAGAAAAAATCAATCAGCACGGGAATTTCCTGCCTCAAGCTTGAACTGCAGGTTGGCTTTCACGCCTGCCCATTCATTTCGGATGATGCTGTACACCACGGTATCGCGAATACGGCCGTCGGCCATGATCATGTGGTTGCGCAGCAAGCCGTCGCGCTTGGCGCCAAGCCGCTCGATTGCGGCCTGCGAGCGCTTGTTGAACCAGTCGGTGCGGAACTCGACGGCGATACATTCGAGCTGCTCGAATGCATGCGCAAGCAGCATCAGCTTGCACTCGGTGTTGATGCCGCTGCGCTGCATGCTCTTCGCATACCAGGTGCCGCCGATTTCGAGCCGGCGATGGGTTGCATCGATGTTCAGGTAACGGGTGCCGCCGATAATCCGCCCGCTCCGGTTGTCACGCACCGCGAACGCGAATGCGGAGCCCTTCTCGCGCAAGGCGAGCAGGCCCGCAATATATTGCGGCACGTCTTCGGGCTTCGGCACCGTGGTAAAGAAAAGCGTCCACAACTCGCCGTCACAGACCGCATGCCGGATCTCTTCCTCGTGCTGCGGGCCGAGCGGCTCCAGCGTCGCATGCCGTCCCTCAAGCGTCAGTTGTTCGGAAAAATTCATCGGTGCCTGCCTTGTCCTGTCAGCGATTCGTGCGCGACATGAACACCAGCCGTTCGAACAGATGCACGTCCTGTTCGTTCTTCAGCAGCGCACCATGCAGCGGCGGCACGATGTTCTTCGCATCCTTGCTGCGCAGCGCTTCGGCGGGGATATCCTCGGCCAGCAGCAGTTTCAGCCAGTCCAGCAGTTCGGAAGTGGACGGCTTTTTCTTCAGGCCGGCGACCTCGCGCACTTCGTAGAAGGTCTGCAGCGCCTGTGCCAGCAAATCCTTTTTCAGCTGCGGGAAGTGCACGTCGACGATCTGCTGCATCGTGTCCTTGTCCGGGAACTTGATGTAGTGGAAGAAGCAGCGGCGCAGGAACGCGTCCGGCAGTTCCTTCTCGTTGTTCGAGGTGATGATCACCAGTGGACGGTTCTTCGCCTTCACCATCTCGCGCGTTTCGTACACGAAGAATTCCATTCGGTCGAGTTCGCGCAGCAGATCGTTCGGGAACTCGATGTCGGCCTTGTCGATCTCGTCGATCAGCAGCACCACCTGCTGATCGGCGGTGAATGCCTGCCACAGCACGCCCTTGACGATGTAGTTGTGAATGTCCTTGACACGCTCGTCGCCCAGCTGTGAATCGCGCAGCCGCGATACCGCGTCATATTCGTACAGGCCCTGCTGCGCCTTGGTGGTGGACTTGATATGCCACTGCAGCAGCGGCATGCCGAGCGCCGCCGCCACTTCCTCTGCCAGCATGGTCTTGCCGGTGCCGGGCTCGCCCTTGATCAGCAGCGGCCGCTGCAGCGTCAACGCCGCGTTGACCGCCAGCTTCAGGTCGGCAGTTGCGACATAGCTTTGTGAACCTTCAAAACGCGTCTCTTGTTGCATGGGATACCGTCGTGTCGAAAAATGAAATCAAGTATAAGCGAGAAAGAGTTTGCGGTTTTGGGGCTGAGGCAGGGCTCGATTTTTCGCTCTGCAAAACTGCTTTTCGGCATCCGCCGAAGCCTGTTCCGAGCAGCGTGGACTGCAAAACTGTCTTAAGGTAGAATTAAGCGTTTTTGGTGCAGCGGGGCAACACAAGTGTTGCTGCAGCTCGGTGATCCGCCATCGCACTGAACCGATTTCGCATTACTTACCCCAGCCAACATGAAAAAACTACTTGCGTTTCTCGCAGTCGCGAGCCTCGCCAATCTCGCTGCAGCTGCGGATGTGGTCGGCAATGCCAATGCGGCAAAAAACAAGGTTGCGATGTGCATCGGTTGCCATGGCATTCCGCATTACAAGGCGAGCTTCCCGGAAGTGTTCCAAGTGCCGATGATTGGCGGCCAATCGGCAAAATACATCGAGAGCGCGCTGCATGCGTACAAGAAGGGCGATCGCAAGAACCCGAGCATGCGCGGCATCGCGGCCGGCTTGTCGGACCAGGATATTGCCGACGTAGCGGCGTATTACGCACAGCAGAAATAAGGGGCACTCAATGAAAAAGATTTTGGCATCCGCTGCCGTGCTGTCTTTGGCAGCGATTTCCTGCAATGCGTTCGCCGGCGGCGATATCGACGCAGGCAAGGCAGCCGTTCAGGCACACAACTGCGCATCCTGCCACGGCGCGAACCTCAACACACCGATCGATCCGAGCTACCCCAAGCTTGCGGGCCAGCATGCCGATTACATCGTGCACGCACTGACCGCCTACAAGCGTGGCGGCGACGGCCCCAACGGTCGCAGCAATGCGATCATGGGCGCGCAGGCCAAGCCGCTGTCGGACAAGGACATGCAGGATATCGCTGCCTATATCCACAGCCTGCCGGGATCGCTGGTCGTAAGAAAATAATATTCAGCATTCGCCAAACAAAAAAGCCACGGTTTTCCGTGGCTTTTTTGTTTGGCGAGGCGCCTTCTCAGCGCCGCTTCACGCACTCCACATAGGCAGTGCCATCCGGAGGCAATCCGCTGCGCTGCGACGTCCAGATCATCTCGCCGAGGCACTCCATCATTTGATGATGCGCTTCATGCTCGGAACCGAGGCGTTGCGCGAGTGCGATGAATGCGGCACGGATTCCCGGCGGCTGGTCGATCGAGATCTGCTCCGCGATCGACAGATGCATCGACAGGTGCAGGAACGGATTGCTTTGCCCGCGTTCGACCGAATAATCGGCGGCCAGCGCCGCTTCTTCATCGGCAAGGAGCGCGTCATATTCCGGATGCTGCACGATCCAGTCGCGTGCGATTGCTTCCAGCGGAGTAAGGATTTCGTTGGTGCGCAGCTTGCGGGAAGTCTCGCAAAAAAAGCGGCGCACATCATGCTGGGACGGAGTAAACATCGGCTGCGGAAAATGGGTTTCGTGAACCTGTCAATTGTACGTGGGGTTTGCCGGCAACGCGGGAAGCGCGGGATTCCGTTAACATGTCGGATTGCATTTCATGAATGCTAGCGCGCGCATCGCTGTTGCCGACGTCGCAAGCATACCTCGACTAGCTATCCAGATTGGACTCACCATGTTGAACGATACCGCCCTCAATACTCTTTTCTTTGATGCCCGCACGCATAACGGATGGCACGACAAGCCTGTCTCCGACGAGCAGTTGCAGCGAATCTACGACTTGATGAAATGGGGGCCGACTTCCGCCAACTGCTCGCCGGCGCGCATCGTATTCGTCAAGTCGCCGGAGGGCAAGGAAAAACTGCTGGCCTGCATGAATCCCGGCAATGTGGAGAAGACGAAAACCGCTCCAGTGACAGCCGTCATCGGCATGGACATGGCGTTCTACGAAAAGCTGCCGATGCTTTCTCCGCACAACAATGCCCGTTCCTGGTTCGTGGGCAACCAGCCTGTGATCGAGGCGACGGCGTTCCGCAATTCTTCATTGCAGGGCGGATATTTCATTCTAGCGGCCCGCGCGCTCGGGCTTGATTGCGCGCCGATGTCCGGTTTCAACGCCGACAGGATGGACGAAGCCTTCTTCTCCGGCACGACGATCAAGACAAACTTCGTCTGCAGCCTCGGCTACGGCGATCACGGCAAGCTGTATCCGCGCGGTCCGCGACTGGCGTTTGACGAGGCATGCAGGATCGTTTGACGCAAAGCGCTTCGGTCGGCGTCAAACGCCTTTTTCCGGCAGCGGCGTCTTGTGCTTGTATTCGCAGAGATCGGCGATGATGCAGTTCCAGCACCGCGGCTTGCGCGCGATGCAGGTATAGCGGCCATGCAGGATCAGCCAGTGATGCGCGTCATGCCGGAATTCCTGCGGAACGAATTTCAGCAGCTTGCGTTCCACTTCGTCGACATCCTTGCCCGGCGCAATGTTGGTTCGATTCGCCACCCGGAAGATATGGGTATCAACCGCAATGGTCGGTTCTCCGAACGCGGTATTGAGCACCACGTTCGCGGTCTTGCGGCCGACGCCGGGCAGCGCCTGCAAGGCTTCGCGCGAGCGAGGCACTTCGCCGTGATGCTGCTCCAGCAGGATGCGGCAGGTTTCGATGACGTTTTTGGCCTTGGTGCGATACAGGCCGATGGTGCGGATATAGTCGGTCAACCCTTCGACGCCGAGCGCGTGAATCGCCGCCGGCGTATTGGCGACCGGGTACAGCTGGCGTGTCGCCTTGTTGACCGACACGTCGGTCGCCTGCGCTGACAGGATGACCGCGATCAGCAGCTCGAACGGTGTCGTGTATTCAAGTTCGGTGGTCGGATGCGGGTTCGCTTCGCGAAAGCGGCGGAAGATTTCCAGGCGTTTTTCTGCGTTCATCGTTTGTCCTTGGCCTGCTCGTCAAGCCGGAGCTTGGTTGCATCGATCTGGCTTCTTACCGAGCGGGAAACATCATCGATTCCGGCGCTGTTCGCCGGCGGCATCATTTGCTCCTTCTTCAGCCGTGCGCGTTCCATTGCCGCCTGAATGATCGCTTTCTTGCGTTCCTGCGCGGCTTTTTCTTCCGCCGTCAGTGTGGTTTCCTGCTGGACCGCCTGCAGCTTCGCCGCCGCTTTCGCCGCCAGCCGCGCTTCATTTTCCTGCTTGTCGCGCCGCAATCGGAACAGATGGAAATCATGGCGCGCGCGCGCGTCATCTGCCTGTGACTGCGACCATGCATCCCAGCCGGTCCTGCCGGGAGTGGCCTCGATCATCGCGATACAGTCGACCGGGCAGGGCGCCACACACAAGTCGCAGCCGGTGCACAGTTCGCCGACCACTGTGTGCATCTGCTTGGCTGCTCCCACAATTGCATCGACCGGGCAGGCCTGGATGCAGAGCGTGCAGCCGATGCAAAGCGACTCGTCGATGAATGCAACCGCTCGCGGCCGTTCGGCGCCATTGGCCGGATTGAGAGGAATGACAGGCTTGCCGAGCACGCGTGCGAGCCGTGCAACCCCTTCGGCGCCGCCGGGCGGGCATTGATTGTATCCGGCGCTGCCATCCGCGATCGCTTCCGCATATGGCCGGCATGCGGGATAGCCGCATTTCGTGCACTGCGTCTGTGGCAGCAGGTCTTCTATCTGGTCGGCCAGGGGCGAGGTTGTGGAGGAGGGCACGGCGGGATTTGCAATATAAAAACAGGATTATCCGGTGAATTCTGCGCTGCTTCAAATGAAAAAGCCGTTCCGGGTCGCGGAACGGCTTTGCGGCGAAGCGGATATTGATCAGGAATACGTCCGGATGAACTCACCGATTTTCGGGCAGATGATTTCGCGCCAGCGACGGCCTGAGAAAATACCGTAGTGGCCGCACTTGGCAGCGATGAAATGCTGCTTGCGCGATTTCGGAATGCCGGCGCACAGATCCTGCGCCGCTTCCGTCTGGCCGGAACCGGAAATGTCGTCGAGTTCGCCTTCGATGGTGAGCAGCGCGACATTCTTGATGTCCTGCGGCCGCACCAGCTTGCCCTCGACTTCCCAGGTGCCGAGCGGCAGCCGGAATTCCTGGAACACCGTCTTGATGGTTTCAAGGTAGTACTCGGCCGGCATATCGAGTACCGCGTTGTACTCGTCGTAGAACTTGCGGTGCTCCTCGGCCGATTCGTTGTCGCCTTCACGCAGGTGCATGTAGAAATCCCAGTGGCTTTGCGCATGACGGCTCGGGTTCATCGCAACGAATCCGGCGTGCTGCAGGAAACCCGGGTAGACCTTGCGGCCGAAGCCGGGGTAATTCGGCGGCACGCTGTAGATTACCTTGTTCTCGAACCAGGAGAAGGGCTTCTTGGTGGCGAGATCGTTGACTTGAGTCGGCGATTTGCGCGGATCGATCGGGCCGCCCATCATCGTCATGGTCTTCGGCAGCTTCGGGTCGTTGGCGGTTGCCATCAGCGAGATGGCCGCCAGCACCGGCACGGTCGGCTGGCAGACTGAGATCACATGCAGGTCGGGGCCCAGCCTGCGGATGAAATCCTGGATGTAGTAGATGTAATCGTGCAGGTGGAATGGGCCTTCCGAAATCGGCACCATGCGGGCATCGGTCCAGTCAGTGATAAACACGTCGTGCTGCGACAACAGGCTGCGCACAGTGTCGCGCAACAGCGTGGAGTGGTGACCGGACAGCGGCGCGACCAGCAGTACGGTCGGCTGTTTCAGCGAGGCGAATTGCTTGTCGCTCAAGTCTTTCTTGAAATGAATCAGGCGGCAGAACGCCCTCTGCTCGGTGACTTCTTCAAACACGCCGACGGACTTGCCGTCGACGGGAACGGTCTTGATGCCGAACTCGGGCTTTTCATAGTCCTTGCCGAGTCGGTACATTAATTCGTAGCCGGCCGCGATACGTTGCGCGAACGGTGTGTGGGCGAGTGGTGAAACCGGGTTCGTGAACAGCTTGGCAGAAGCTTCCGCCCATTGGATGAGCGGGTTCAGGAAGGTTCGGTTCAACTCGTGAAATTGGTAAAGCATGATGGCCTCTTTCAAGTGGTACCGGTGACGCTGGATTCTGCGGCGAAAATCTTGATGCTGCAATGCATCATATACAATTTTCGAAAATTTCCTGAAAAAAATATTTTGCCTATGCATTTGCACTGTACAGGTTTCTTCCAGGCAGCAGTATAAGTAGCAATACGAATAGTTACCGGCTGACCTGGGCTTCCTGTTCAAACATTGCGTCAATCCATCGTCTGACCGCGTTCCTCCTATGCTTTAGTCGACGTTACCAGTCCATTCCTTTCTATCGTCTATATATGCGTTCGCATCTAAAATAACAACTTATCGACGATATCCTTGCACCTTTTCGATATTCCCGAATTCTCTTTTCCCATACAAGCGCTATCTGTCGCCCAATACAGTTCGTGGTAATTAAGCTACGCTATCCCTATGTGCTGCGGATCGACCCCGTTTTCCGAAGGGCGGCCATGTCCGCAAGCCTGTTCTTTTCAGAAATCTTGGCATAAACCGTGCCTGCTGTTTTTATCCAGTGCAATGGCAGCTTCCCCCGAAACGCGGGATAATCGTGCGCTGCAGCAGTTCAATTCTTACCGCATTGCCGGAACGGTTTGTAAAATTTACGTGATGAAGCGGTACTCGAACAGTCAGCTAAAAGGCAAGGCATGGGTCGCGATATTTGCGCTCCTGTTGCAGGCTTTGCTGCCGTCCGTCATCTATGCAGCTGCGCCCAAGGGCAGTGATCTCTCCGAAATCTGTACTGCTTTCGGCATTAAAAAGGTGGCCACAGCCGGCGGCGATCCGGCAGGCACGACATTGCATTCGCAGCATTGCCCGGTCTGCTCGGTCGCCCACCTTGTTGCTCTGTCGCCTACGCAGGTCGGGCTGTACTCTCCTTCCCGCGTCGCTTTTGACGCGCCTCGACCGGCGCTGAGCCAGGAATATCCGGCCAGCCGCCTCTCTCCTTATCTACGCGGTCCTCCGGTTCACCTCTGATTCTGTTCGCAACGATCCGGTGGCGCTGTATTGCGCCGGCCTAGCCAAGTCGCAAGTGGAAAGCGGTCATCCCGACATTCCACGGGCGTTGATTGGCCGCCGCCATTTTGCCGATCCTGTCCGTTGCGGAATCGATAAAAGCGCGTCGCCCGCGACCCGGACAACCGGTGCGCCCGGCCTCGTTGCTCACGTGTCAATAGAATATGGTGAATGCGATGCATATCCACAATAAAAAGATTCCTGCGCGTAAATGCCGCTGGCTGGCCTTGTCTGTCTCTCCCGTTGTTGCTGTATCCGCCCTTGCCCAGGGCGTCGCCACCGAAAAGACGCTGGCGCCAATCACGGTGACCGCCACCCGCTCGCCGCTCGATCCGAACCTGCCGGCCTCGACCTTTTCAACTACCCGCGATGCGCTGCAGGCGCAGAGTTATGTCAATACCGAAGATGCGTTGGTCTATGCACCCAACACCACGGTGCGCAAGCGCTTCATCGGCGACCGCAATGCCAATCTCGGCGGCCGTTCGTTCGGCACCACCCAGCCGGCGCGCGGCCTCGCCTATGTCGACGGCTACCTGATCTCCAATTTTCTCGGCCGTTTTGACGCGCCCCGCTGGAGTATCGTCGCGCCGGAAGAAGTGGCGCGCGTCGACGTGATGTACGGACCGTTCTCCGCCATCTATCCAGGAAATTCGATCGGCACCACGGTTGCAATCACGACCCGCACGCCGAGCAAGCTGGAAGCGGCGAGCGATGTCGGCGTCTATCGGCAGACGCACAACGACTACGGTTTGAAGCGGGATTACAGCAATAACCAGCAAAGCACCTATGTGGGCAACCGCTGGGGGGCGCTGGCGATGTCGGTCAGCCTCAACCGGATGGCTTACAACTCGCAGCCGCTCGGTTACGCGACCGCCACCGCTGCGAGCGGCGGCGTTGCCGGACTTCCGGTGGTGAGCGGGGCGGTATTCGATACCGATCCGACCGGCGCGCAACGAGTCACCGTCGGCGCCATCAACATGCAGAGCGGGGTGCAGGAGCAGGCCAGGATCAAGCTCGCATACGACATCACGCCGACGCTGCAGGTCGATACCCTGTTTGCGCACTGGCGCAACGATTTTCGCGTGTATAACCAGACCCTGCTGCATGATGCATCCAGCGGTGCTGAAGTCTGGAAAGGCGCGGGCACGACGGCGGTCAATATTAATGGCGCTCGCTACAATCTGCCGACGCTGGCGCCGCAAAAAGGCATCGAGGAACATGAGCAGCTTGGCGCACACCTGCATACCCATTACAAACGAGGCTGGAATTATTCGCTGCAAGTATCGACCTACCAGGTGTTGACCAGCAGCACCCGGCAATCCGGCGTCTCCGACCCGCTCGCGGGCAGCCCCGTCAGCGGCAGCGATACCGTGGGCGACGGCACCGGCTGGAATACCTTCGAGCTGCAATCGACCTATACGCCGCATGCCGGCGAAGCGCATGCGCTGACCTTCGGCTATCACCAGAGCAACTACACGCTGAAAAATCGTGTCTTCAGCCTCGGCGACTGGAACGACGCAAGCACGCGCACGCCGGTCGCTCCCGGCATGGAAGACAGCAGCAATTACTTCGGCAAGACCGAAGAGAAGGCCTTGTACGCGCAGGACGCATGGCATTTTCTGCCAGCCTGGACGGCAACCGCCGGTTTGCGCGTCGAGCGCTTTCGCGCCTACGACGGATCACAGTTCGATGCGACGGCGACGACGCAGCCGCAAGTCCGCTATGCCGACCGCGACATCTCCGGCGTCAGCCCCAAGCTGTCGCTGTCACACATGCTGTCCGATGAATGGCTGGTGCGCGGTTCCATTGCGCGCGGCGTCCGGTTTCCGACCGTCTCCGAACTGTTTCAGGGCGCCAGATCGGGGACGACGATCATCGGCAACGATCCGAACCTGCAGCCGGAAACCAGCGACGCCAAGGAACTGACGTTCATTCGCGAGACCGGCAGTGGCAGTCTCCGGATATCGCTGTTCGAAGACGACATCCGGAACGCGATCTTCCAGCAGCAGCAAACCGTCGGTGCGACCACTGTCACTACGGTGCAGAACGTGAAGCGGGTGCGCACGCGCGGTATCGAGACCGCGTTCCAAGGGCGCGACGTACTGATTGCCGGGGTGGATCTGGAAGCCAGCCTGGCATTCACCCAGGCCAGGACGCTGGAGAATCCGGCATTCGCCGCATCCGAGGGCAAGAACTGGCCACGCGTGCCCCGGGTTCGCGCTTCGGTACTGGGCAGCTATCGCAGCGGGCCGTGGCTGACTTCGCTTGGCGTTCGTCATGAAGGGCGTCAGTACGGCACGCTCGACAACAGCGATATCAATCCGAACACGGTCGGCGCGGTGTCAAGCTTTACCGTGATGGATGTCAAGCTTGGGTACAAGCTGGCGAAATGGGGCAGACTGGCTGTCGGCGTCGATAACCTTGCAGACAAGCGTTATTACGTCGGACCGCACCCGTATCCGGGGCGCACTGTCTACGCTGAAGCACGCCTCACATATTGATGGAGAGAACCTGATGCAAATCTTGAATCGGATACGGAATTGGACAAGAAACGTTCCCGGCCTTGCCGTGCTGGGTCTTTTCCTGCTTGGCGGGATTCCTCTGTTCGCTGCGGCGCATGAAGGACACATGGCGCATGGAAGCGGGAAAGCCGCACGGACGGAACTGGGCACGTCGGCAGCGTTCGATGCGCAGGGCCGCTTGTGGATCGCCAGCAAGCAAACTGCCAGGGAAGGGCAATACGTGGTGCTGCAAATGTCCGCCGACATGGGGAAGACGTGGTCGGCTCCGGAACGGATCCAGCGCCAACCCGAGCCGGTATCGGCCGAGGGCGAAAACCGGCCGAAGATCGCTTTTGGCAAGAAGGGTGAGCTCTATGTGACATACACCAAGCCGCTGGCCAAACCCTACACCGGCGAAATCCGCTTCGTGCGCTCGACCGACGGCGGCAAGACCTTTGCCGCACCGGTCACCGTGCATGCGAACCGGGATGTGATTACCCATCGCTTCGACTCGTTGATTGTCGATCGCGACGGACGCGTATATGTCGCGTGGATCGACAAGCGCGATCTCGAGGCCGCCGCCGCCCACAAGAAAAAGTATGCCGGTGCTGCGCTGTATTACGCGGTATCCGACGACGACGGCGTCAGCTTCAAGGGGGACTACAAGATCGCCGATCATTCCTGCGAGTGCTGCCGCATCGCGCTGGCGCTGAATCCCGAAGGGCGTCCGGTCGCGATGTGGCGGCAGATATTTGCACCGAACGCGCGCGACCATGCGTTGGTCGAGTTGACGTCGGATGGCAATCTGCCTGCGTTCAGCCGTGTCACCTTCGATGACTGGCGCATCGACGCCTGCCCGCATCATGGGCCGTCGCTGGCCTTTGCCGCGGACGGTACTCGGCATCAGGTCTGGTTCAATGTGAAGGGAGAGGAGGGCGGCGTGTTCTATGCTGCCGCCGACCCGACAGGAAAGGTGGGGCCGATCTTGCGCCTGGGATCGGCACAGGCCGAGCATGCCGACGTGGCGGTGCAGGGCGAGCATGTGGTGCTGGCGTGGAAACAGTTCGATGGCAAATCGACCGCGATCCTCGCGAAGCTGTCGGGGGATGGCGGACGTCACTGGCAGGATGCGACGCTGGCGCATACCGAAGGGGCGTCAGACCAGCCTCGATTGTTGAACGGGCCATCGGGTATTGTGCTGGTATGGCGTACCGCGAATGAGGGCGTGCGGACGGTACTGGCTGAAAGGAAATGAACATGTGGAAAAAAATGACCGGCGCGCTTGCTTGCGCCACGATGTTGCTTGCATCGCCCGCGCATGCCGATGCGCCTCTTCAACCATTCGATGCGGATGGCATGACGCGCATCGCGGCGAGCCAGAAAGGCAAACCCTTCGTGCTCGTCGTCTGGTCGCTCGAATGCGAGTATTGCCAGGCCAGCCTGAGCACATTGGCGCGCGAGAAGCGCAAGCGCAAGGATCTCAACGTCGTGACACTGGCTACCGATGACGCGGGCGATCCGCAGGCAGTGGCACTGATGAAAAAGAAACTGGCAGCAAGCGGCATGACCGGCAACGCATGGGCGTTCGGCGACGCGCCGCCCGAGCAGTTGCGTTACGCGATCGATCCGACATGGCATGGGGAAATGCCGCGCAGCTACTGGTTCAATGCGCGCGGCGAACGTATCGCTTACTCCGGCACAATCACGCCGGGAGTGATCGCCAGGATGAGTGCCGGCAGGCGCTGATGAAAACGCCCCGGACCGTTGCGGGTGCGGGGCATTTTTTTGAACGGATAAGCGTTAGTCAGTTAGTCAAACACCGGCGTTTCGACGCCGAGAATCTTATGCAGTTTCGGCGAGGTGGTCGTGTACTGCATGTGGATCTTCTTTTCGGGGAAGATGTACGGCGCGGCACCGAAGGCCGCCAGCGCGGCTTCGTGGAAGCCGGACAGGATCAGTTTCTTCTTGCCCGGATACGTGTTGATGTCGCCGACCGCGAAGATGCCGGGCACGTTGGTTTCGAACTTTTCGGTATCGACTTTCAGTTGCTTGCGTTCGATGTCGAGGCCCCATTCGGCAATCGGGCCGAGCTTCGGCGACAAGCCGAAGAACACCAGCAGATGATCCAGCGGCAGGCGGCGCGTCACGCCATCGGCGCCGGTGACCTTGATCTCGGACAGCTTGTCGTCCTGGGTCTCGAAGCCGGTGACCTGGCCGACCAGAAACTGCATCTCATAGTTGTCGCACAATTCCTTCATCTTCGCGACCGATGCCGGCGCGGCGCGGAATTCTTCGCGACGGTGCAGCAGTACCACCGATTCGGCCTTGCCGGCCAGGTTCAGCGCCCAGTCGAGCGCCGAATCGCCGCCGCCGCAAATCACCAGGTTTTTGCCGTGGAACCGCGCCGGGTCCTTGACGCGATAGAACAACTGGCTGTTGTCGAAACGGTCGATGCCGTCGACCTTGATCGTGCGCGGCTGGAATGAGCCGACGCCGGCGGCAATGAAAATGGTCTTGCTGATGAAACGGGTGCCGGCCGACGTTTCGACGTTGAAGCGGCCGTCCGCGCGTTTTTCGACGACAGTCACTTCCTGGCCGAGATGGAAGGTCGGTTCGAACGGTTCGATCTGCTTCAGCAGGTTGTCGGTCAGTTCCTGGCCGGTGCAGACCGGTACCGCCGGAATGTCGTAGATCGGCTTGTCCGGATACAGTTCCACGCACTGGCCGCCGACGACCGGCAGCGAATCGATCACATGGGCCTTGATCTCCAGCAGGCCCAGTTCGAATACCTGGAACAGTCCGACCGGTCCTGCGCCGACGATGACGGCATCGGTTTCGATCGGGCCTTGCGCGGGGGATGGTACGGCGGCGGGTGCGAGGGTAGATGTGTTTGCACCATTGCCGCTATCGACGCGGCTATCAAGTTCCTGTTTCATTTCAAGCTTTCCATAAAGTGCCGGCGCTCCTGATCGTCGGCGAGCGGCCTTCAAGACCTGCGACTGGTGCGCGTTGCGCTGTTATGGTTGTTCTGTGACTGCATGTCGCCGCCGGGTGGCGGCGACCGCTTATTTCTCAAGGAAGTGCAGCTTTTCCTTCACGTCCTTCCAGTCGTCGGCATCGGGCAGTGGTTCGTGGGTCTTGGTGATCGACGGCCAGCTGCGCGCGAGGTCGACGTTGAGCTTGATGAATTGCTGCTGGTCGGCCGGCACGTCTTCTTCCGCATAGATCGCGTTGACCGGGCATTCGGCCACGCATACCGCACAGTCGATGCATTCGTCGGGATCGATCGCAAGGAAATTCGGGCCTTCCCGAAAACAATCTACCGGGCATACATCCACGCAGTCGGTGTAACGGCAGCGAATGCAGGATTCGGTCACAACGTGGGTCATAACAGTCCTATCTGTGAATTTTGGTGAAACGGGGGTCTGGATTGAAGCCGGGCTGAAACGGACGCCGTAAAAAATGAGCGAGCAATGCAACCTGCTGCAAAGCCTTGTATTTTAAGATAATTCACCGTTTCTAACAAACCCGGGTTAGACAGAATACGCATAAGCAAATGCGTGAGTTTTGGCAGTTTCGCCCTGTGGAAACGGGGTCATCAGGCAGTGGCGAATACCGGACCGGCGACGCGTTCGCCACGTCGATAGGTAATCCCCCCATTTTTAAAGCGGCCTGAAGGTAGGAGCTATGCGGCCAAGGCC
>CBIHNU010000063.1:0-17103 GCA_966211585.1 uncultured Noviherbaspirillum sp.
TGGTTCTTTGCCGCTTCCTGCAAAAATACGTCCCAGTTCCAGTGGTAATTCATTGTCTCTTCTTGTAATCCTTGCTCCGCTTGTGTCCTTGAACCTTCAGGAAAACCGCGAAGCTGCTTTGGGAATGACGGTCAGGCACACGCTGCGCGGAAGGCGTGTGCCAGCCGCGCAGCAGTGACGATTTATTCGTCGAATGCCTTGTCGTTCGGGTTCTTGAACAGCTTGGCCATGTCGTCCGACAGCGGGAAGAACAGGTTCAGTCCTTTCGGCGGTACCGGTTCCTGGAACCACTTGTGATAGAGGCGATTGATTTCGCCGGACTTCATCAATTGAACGATGGAATCGTCGACCACTTTCTTGAACGGTGCATCATCGCGGCGCAGCATGCAGCCATACGC
Organism: uncultured Noviherbaspirillum sp.; assembly: GCA_966211585.1. Taxonomy (GTDB): domain Bacteria; phylum Pseudomonadota; class Gammaproteobacteria; order Burkholderiales; family Burkholderiaceae_D; genus Noviherbaspirillum. The sequence goes on from CBIHNU010000063.1 coordinate 399, forward strand.
TTCGTGCGATTGCGGCGTGCCGACCACGACCCATTCATCCGGGTTCCTGGCCTTCGCGCGCTCGCCGTACAGCAGCGCATCATCCATCATGAACGCGACCGCGCGGCCGGACTCCAGCGTCAGGAACGACTGCCCGTGTTCCTTGGCGCTGATGATGTTCATGCCCATGTTCTTTTCATCGTTCATCTTGCGCAGCAGGCGCTCGGATGTGGTGCCGGCGGTGGTCACGACATTCTTGCCCTTGAGGTCGGCGAAATCCTTGATGCCGGAACCTTTCTTGACCATCAGGCGCGTGCCGATGATGAAGATGGTGTCGGAGAAGCCGACCTGTTTCTGGCGTTCGAGATTGTTGGTGGTCGAGCTGCATTCGAGATCGATGGTGCCGTTCTGCAGCAGCGTGATGCGGTTTTGCGGCGTGACCGGGATTTCCTTGATCTGCAGGTTCGGCATCTTCAGCTCCGCCTTCACTGCATCTACCGCACGCATCATGATGTCATACGAATAGCCGGCCTGGCGCACGCCGCCGAGACTGTAGTTGAACGGGATCGACGATTCGCGTACGCCGAGCGTGATGGTGCCGGAATCCTTGATCTTCTTCAGCGTGCCGCTTTCCTGTGCCTGTGCGATACCGGCAATTGCGCCCGCACCGATAAGAACGGCGATCCATTTTGAAAATTTCATGACGTCTCCTGTTAAAACTAGTTAAGTAAGTATGAAATGGCGTCTTGCGGTAAAACGCCGGCATGCATAGATTTAACGCCGCGAGACGCATGCTAGGACAGGCGCGCGCAACTAATCCAATGCTTTGCATGCATCTGCAGATGCAAGAAGCGCATCAGCGGCATCGCGCGTGTGCGCATTCGCCCTCGATGGTTTTTCCGAGTGTGGAACGCTACACTCGACGGCCCCGCTTCGGCATGGCCGGAGGAAAAATAGCAAGTGCAATCAATGACATACATTTCCCGGAAGCGATGTGTCCGATTGGCATGCTTCGTGCGAACCGAGGCGAACGGATGTGGCCGGTGCATCGAAAAAATAAAAACGGATTCAGGCTGACTACATCGATCGAGGCCAACACGGCAGGCATCATTTCGGGAGGGGACAATGAAAATGCATTTGAAGAAATACCTGGCACTCGCAGCGCTGCTGCAGGCCGGCGCCAGTGCGCATGCGGGGGGAACGCTGGACCATATCCGCGATACGCAGTCGATCACCATCGCGTATCGCGAGGCATCCGTGCCTTTCTCTTATGTGGACCATGGCAAGCCGATCGGTTACGCGATCGACCTGTGCAACAGTGTCGCGAATGCGGTACGTCGTGAGCTGAAGCTGCCGCGGCTCGATATCCACTATGTGATGGTGACTCCCAGCAGCCGGATTCCCGCGATCGCCGACGGCAAGGCGGATCTCGAATGCGGTTCGACGACGAACAATGCCGAACGCAGAAAGCTGGTTGCATTCACGGTGCCGCATTTCGTGGCCGCGGCCAAGATGGTGGTGCGGGCCGATTCCGGCATCCACAACTGGTCGGACTTGCGCGGCAAGCGCGTCGTCACCACCAGCGGCACGACCACTATCAAGCTGCTGAACGACCGCGACAAGGTGCGCGCACTGGATCTGAAAGTCATCGAGGCCCGCGATCACGCCGAGTCGTTCGACATGGTCGCGCGCGGCGAGGCGGACGCGTTCGTGATGGACGACGTTCTGCTGTACGGGCTGCGGGCCGGCGCGAAGAATCCGAAGAACTTTGTCGTCACCGGCGATGCGCTGTCGGCCGAACCCTACGCGATGATGCTGCGCAAGGGCGATGCCGCGTTCAAGGCGATCGTAGACAAGGAAATGGCGCGCATGGTGTATGACGGCGAAATCTATGCGCTGTACGACAAATGGTTCAAGAACCCGATTCCGCCGAAAGGCGTCACGATGAACATGCCGATGAGCCACCTGTTGCGGGAGATATTCCGCTATCCGACCGATCAAGTGGGCGATTGATCTTGTTGCAGGACCGATCGCGCCGCGCGTGAGTCTTTGCGATCTCCTCCAGCGAATCGGCTGGTTAGCCCGGGCGCGAGCGTCCGGGCTTTTTTTTCGGCGCATTCGGCACAGCCCATCACGCCGATATTTCTGATCCACGGTTCTGGTAACGGAGCGCGTTTCCCGCTCAATCCCCTCGTTGCAATCCGGCTTGCCGATACCCGTCGCGGTGTACACTGTGCGCCATTGCGGAAAACGCAGCGCTGCATGCAGTACTGCGATTTATCTAATTGCCATCTATCGAGCGGATCTGAAATGACGTGGAAAGCCTTACTCGTTCTCGGTCTTGGAGTCGGATTGCTGGCCGGTAGCGCCGGCGCACAGGAATCGCTCACGCTGCAGAAGATCAAGGCAACCGGCATCGTCACGGTCGGCTATCAGGACGGATCGATTCCGTTTTCGTATCTCGACCAGCGGCAGCATCCGGTCGGTTATTCGATCGACATCTGTTCGCATATCGTCGATGCCGTCAAGGCCAGGCTGAACATGCCGGACATCGAGATCAAGTTCACCCCGGTCACCTCGGCCAACCGGATCTCCTTTCTGGAAAACGATATCGTCGATCTGGTGTGCGGATCGACCACCAACAATGCGGAACGGCAGAAAAGGGTGGCGTTTACGATGACCACCTTTGTCGCAGTGAACAGCATGGTTTCCAGGAAGACCTCCGGTATCCGCTCGCTCGACGATCTGCGGGGACAGGCCGTCGTCACCAGCGCGGGAACCACCAGTATCGCGCTGCTGGCGAACCTGAACCGGTCGCACGGCCTGGACATGAACATCCTTGTCGGCAAGGATCATATCGACTCGTTCCGGATGGTGGCGACCGACCGGGCGGCCGCTTTCGTGATGGATGACGTGCTGTTGCACGGACTGGTGGCGAGCGCGAAGAATCCGTCCGACTACCGCATCCAGCCCACCGGGCTGTCGGTCGAGCCGTATGGCGTGGTGATCCGCAAGAACGATCCCGAATTCAAGAAGATTGCCGACAGCGCGATCGCCGGCCTGTTCAGGAGCGGCGAAATCGGGCCCATCTATGCCCGCTGGTTCCAGGCGCCGATCCCGCCGCGGCAGATCAATCTGGCGCTGCCGATGAACCGGGCCTTCAAGCGCCTGATCGCAAAGCCGACCGACTCCGCCGATCCGGCCGCCTATCAGTAGAAAACGCCGGCGCGGCATGCCGGCCTTGATCAGGCTTCCTTGGCCTCGCTGTCCGCCGGCGACCGGTATTGTTCGATGACGATACCGTGCCGATGCATCTTGTCGTACAGCGTCTTCTTCGCGATGCCGAGCGTTTCGCACACCGGAATCGGCCGCCCCTGATGCTGCCTGAGCGTTTGCTCGATCAGCGCCTTTTCCACCAGGTCCAGTTGCTGGCCCAGCGTCAACGGCACGCTCGCCGCGGCATCGCGCGCCGGTTCGTGGGCGCCGGGCAGGCCGAGCACGAAGCGGTCGGCCACGTTGCGCAGCTCGCGCACGTTGCCCGGCCAGTCGCCGGCCATCAGCCGGCGCAGGTGATGGCCGTGCACCACCGGCGCCTCGCGGCCGTAGCGCAGCGCCGCCTGCAGCACGAAATGTTCGAACAGGACCGGAATGTCTTCGCGGCGCTCGCGCAGCGGCGGCAGTTCGAGCACCGCGACATTGAGCCGGTAGTAGAGATCGCTGCGGAACTTCTGCTGTTCGCTGAGTTGTTTCAGGTCCGCCTTGGTGGCGGCTACGATGCGGAAGTCGACCGGAATCTGTTCGTTCGAGCCGAGCCGTTCGATCTTGCGTTCCTGCAGCGCGCGCAACAGCTTGACCTGGAACGCGAGCGGCATGCTTTCGATTTCGTCGAGCAGCAGCGTGCCGCCGTTCGCATGCTCGATCTTGCCGATGCGGCGCTTGCTGGCATTGGTGAACGCGCCCGCCTCGTGCCCGAATATCTCGCTCTCGAACAGCGTCTCCGGCAAGCCGCCGCAGTTGAGCGCGACGAAGTTCTGCTTGCGCCGGTTGCTGTGCTCGTGCAAACAGCGCGCGACCAGCTCCTTGCCGGTGCCCGTTTCGCCGACCACCATCACGTCGGCCGAGGTATCGGCAAGGCTGAGGATCTGGCTGCGCAGCGTTTCCACTGCGGGAGAGTGGCCCAGGATCACCGATTCGATGCCGCGCCGGTCCTGCAACTGGCGCCGCAACGTAGTCACCTCCAGCGTCAGCGCGCGCTTTTCCATCGCGCGCGTCGCGACCTCCACCAGGCGTTCCATCGCGAACGGTTTTTCGATGAAGTCGTACGCGCCTTCCTGCATCGCCTGCACCGCCATCGACACGTCGCCGTGGCCGGTCACCATGATCACCGGGATCGCCTGGTCGGTGGCCACCACATGCCGCAACAGCCCGAAACCGTCCATGCCCGGCAAGCGCACGTCGCTGATGACGATGCCGGCGAAGCCGGGAACGATGTGCTGCATTGCGTGTTCGGCCGACTCGCAGGGATGCACCTCGAACTCCGCCAGTTCCAGCGTTTCCGTGACGCTGGAACGGACCGAGCGATCGTCCTCGACGAACACGATCTTGAACCCATCAAACATGGTTGTCTTCCTTGGTAAGCTTGAGGTCGAATTCGAACACGGCGCCGCGTTCGCCGCATTCCGCGCGCAGCGTGCCGCCGAACTCCTGCACGATGCCGGCGGATATCGCCAGCCCCAGTCCCAGGCCTTCGCCCTGCGGCTTGGTGCTGAAGAACGGCTCGAACAGGCGCGCCATCGCGGAGGCGGAAATGCCCGGGCCGCTGTCGGCGATCCGGATCAGTACACGGTCGTCGGCCGCCCACGCACGGATCCGCAGCTCCTTCACGGGCGCATCCTTCATTGCGTCGCAGGCATTGGCAATCAGGTTGATCAGCACCTGCTCCAGCCGGTTTTCATCGCAGTGTGCATGCAGCCCCGGAGCAACGTCAATCTGCATCACGATATGTTCGGAATGGATTCGGTTCTCCAGCAGCAGCAGCGCATTTTCGACCGAACGCGACAACAGCACCGGCTTGATGGTGAGCGGCGCCTTGCGCGCGAACGACTTGAGCTGCGCGGTAATGCGCCCCATGCGTTCGGTGATCGCGGCGATCGAATGCAGGTTGCGGCCGATGCGGTCGGTCTGGCCGCGCTCCAGTAGCAGACGGGTGTTGTGGGTCAGCGAACGCAGCGCGGTCAGCGGCTGGTTGATCTCGTGCGTGATGCCGGTCGACATCTGGCCCAGCAGCGCCAGCTTGCTGGCCTGGATCAGCTCGTCCTGCGCCTCGCGCAGCACCTGCTCCGCACGCTTCCGGTCGGCGACCTCGCGCACCAGGTTCTGGTTCATGCTGTGCAGTTCGGCGGTGCGTTCGGCGACCTTGCGTTCCAGCCCGTCATGCGCCTGCTGCAGCGCCTCGCGCGCGGCCAGCCGGCTGGCGATCGCGCGCCGCCGCTGCACCAGGTACAGCGCGAACAGGCTGATGAAGGCGGCCAGCGCGCCGGCGCCGATCGCGGTATGCAAGGCATTGAGCCGGACATCCGAGGCATCCGAAAGCGTCACCAGGCGCCAGCCGGTCCTGACCATGTAGCGCTCGTGTGTGACGTACAGTTTGCCGGGAGAAGTCGCGTTCGGCGCCGGCAGCCTGACCAGATAGTTGCCGTGATCGAGCGCCTGCAGGATCGCCATGCCGAACGGCCGGACGGTTTCCGGCGCATCGCTGTCCGGCCGTGCCAGTTTCGCGCGCAGTATCGAGGAAACCAGCGTGGTGTGGTTGTATTTCCATTCCGGCACTGACGAGATGATGACGTCGTCCTTGTCGTCGATGATCAGGAACTTCTCGCTCTCCGAATGAAAGGTGGAGGCGGTCCAGGTCGACTCGATCGGCGCCAGGCTGATCTTGACCACCGCCAGCCCCTTCGTGGCGCCGTGGTACCGCACTGGCTGCACGAAATAGTATTCCGGCGAATCGAGTACCGTGTTGGGCGAAAAGAAGCGCGCCTGGCCTTCGAGCATCGCATCCGAAAAATAGGGCAGGGCGGAAAAGTCGCGCCCGACGAACGACCCGGGCTGGTACCAGTTGCTCGACGCCCGCACGATGCCGTGCGTGTCCATCACGAAGATCGCGAGCGAGCCGGCGCGCACGTTCAGGCTGCTGAGACGGCGATTGACGGTGTCGGCCAGCCGGCTATCGCTTTTCCCGTCCAGCAGCGACAGCACGTCGGGATCGAGCTCCATCAGGCTGGGCAGGTATTCGTGCTTTCCCAGTTCGCTTTCCAGGCCGGCGACATACATGTCCAGCTGATGCGACGCCACGTTGTCCAGGTGTGCATAGCCTTCCCGCGCGCTCCATAGATACGCGGAATAGGCGGCAACGGCGATGACGCCCAGGATGCCCAGCCAGGCGGCGATATTGATCGTCGATCGAGACACAAACGACTTCCGGAAGAATTGCAATTCAAACCTCGAAAACACGGCGAATGCCGCAATGCCGACGCTTTGTTTGTTCGGCCGGCGAGTACGACACTGTTGCACGAATTGATTCCGCGTACAACGCACAGATCTGTTTCTTCGCGTGGCAAAACTGTTGTCCGCAGCACGGAACATGCCAACCGCTGTTGCACGCGTAACCTCGGGGTTCGGTGCGCGGATTGCAAAGAGCGCGGCGAAGCCGCCGGCTGCTTGCGGCGCTACTCTGCAAGCGGCCCGGTTTGACGCTGCCGCGGGCGGCACTTTCCCGCGCCGGCGTGCGCCGCAACTGACGCAATATGTTGTCGCAGTGACCATGGTTGCCGGGCGCTGCTGTCGGATGGGCGTGTGCATATGCATACTGGCCGGAAGTTCCGAGTGTGGAAATCCGCCCGATCCGTTGCTTTCGTTTTGCCGGGCAGCGCCCGGCGCTGCCCGGCAAATCCGCTCTTTGCACCTGTCCCTTTTGCATGGCCGTCGGCTGGCATGCTTCCTGCACTCTGTCTTCAAAAAAATAATATCGAAACGGCTTGCCGTCATGCGGCAGCGCCGCCGCTGACCGCCCGATGACGGCATATTGCACGAGGAGATTCTTCATGACCGAAGCCCAGCGCATCCGGGTAATCCGGATATCCACCACCGGCACGCCTGACCATCCTGCCCGGAGCTGAGCAGCGTATGGACACCAAATGGATGGAAGACTTCATTTCGCTCGCCGAGACGCAGAATTTCCGGCGCGCCGCGGAATTGCGCCATGTATCGCAACCGGCGTTCTCGCGCCGTATTCAGTCGCTGGAAGCCTGGCTTGGTGCCGACCTGATCGATCGCAGCACCAACCGTACCCGCCTCACGGTCGCCGGCCAGCTGTTTTACGAACAGGCGATTGAAACGCTGGCGCAACTCAACAACATGCGCGCGCTGCTGCGCGACAAGCGGCCGGCGGAACAGACCGCGGTGCATTTCGCGGTGCCGCACACGCTGTCGTTGACCTTCATGCCGAAATGGCTGACCGAGCTGCACCAGGGATTCGGCCCGATATACAGCCGCCTGATCGCGCTCAATGTACAGGACACGGTGCAGACGATGGCCGATGGCGGATGCGACCTGCTGCTGTGCTATCACCATCCGCGGCAGCCGGTGCAGCTCGACGCCCGCCGCTACGAAATGCTGGTGCTCGGCAGCGAAGCGCTGCGGGCCTACGCGCGCTGCGACAAGTTTGGCGTACCGCAGCTGCAGTTGCCGGGCAGCGGTGGCGCGCCGCTGCCATTGCTGTCCTACACGCCGGATGCCTATCTTGGCGGCATGGTCGATCTGATTCTGGCCGATACGAAGCGCCCGCTGCATTTCGAAAAGTGCTACGAAACCGACATGGCCGAAGGCTTGAAAATGATGGCGATGGAAGGACATGGCATCGCATTCCTGCCCGAGTCGGCGGTGACGCGCGAAGTAAAACTGAAGCAGCTGGCGCGTGCCGACGGTGGTCAGCGGGACTGGGAACTGAACATGGAAATCCGGCTGTACCGCGAACGGCCGACCGCACAGCGTCCCGGCAAACCGGTGGTGTCGGATTTGTGGGCCTATCTGGTCAGGCAGAAAAACGCGCGCTTGAGCGCCACGCTGCGCAAGTGTACCGAGAAGGATCGCGGCGCCGGCTTGACGCGTCCGTATCCGGTGCCGGCAGCGGCATCCGGCATCGTGTTGCGGCACACGACGCAGGCGCTTGCCGATCTTTGAGAAAATTCTGCGGCGCGGGGACGCGCCGTAGCGGGCCGCGGCAAGAAGCCGCAACGCCGTGCCGAGGCCAACGCGGCCGGCATCGGCGAGCCAGCAAGGCTGGATCTGCTCTATGCTTGCGCGATGGCCCGCCGCTACCACTACCATGTCTACGTCATCGAGCTGTCGCAGGACGTGCTCTACGAAGCGCGTTTCCGCAAGGCGAATCCCGATTACGTCACCGGCAAACCCTGCGTCTATGTCGGCATGACCGGGCTGGATCCGGACCTGCGTTTCGACAAGCACAAGGCCGGCATCCAGGCGAACCGCTTCGTCATGGAGTACGGGCTGAGGCTGCTGCCGTCGCTTTACCAGATGTATAACCCGATGCCGTATCGAGGCGCATGCGAGATGGAAGTGGAACTCGCGATCGGGCTGCGCGAAGCAGGCTACGGCGTCTGGCAGGCGTGAGCCGGAGCCCGCTTCCGCTGCCTGCCGTGCGCAATATCGGACGCGGCATTACCATGTGTTTTTCAACACGGTCCGGCCGAGCCGGACTTTGCCCATGCCGACCACTACTGAAAATCAACAACAAGGGAACTCGTCGCCGATCGCGATCGCGCTGGCGGGGCTGATGGCGCTGGCGGTAGCGATGGGAATCGGCCGCTTCGCATTCACGCCGGTACTGCCGATGATGCTGCACGACGCCGGCCTGTCGATCGCGGACGGCGGCTGGCTGGCGTCGGCCAACTATCTCGGCTACCTGATCGGCGCGCTGAGCGCGACCATGGTCCCGGTGCGCGCGGCGATCGCCATCCGCACCGGCCTGCTCGCGATCGCGGTTTTGACGCTGGCGATGGCGCTGCATCTGCCGTTTGCCGCATGGCTGCTGTTGCGGCTGCTGGCCGGCGTCGCCAGCGCATGGGTATTGATCTCGGTATCGGCATGGAGCCTGGAGGTGCTGGCGCGCTACCAGCGGCCGCTACTCGGCAGTCTGGTGTTCGCCGGCGTCGGCACCGGCATCGCCATCGCGGGGTTGCTGTGTGTCGCGCTCGGTTACGGCGACGCGCCTTCATGGCTTGCGTGGCTGATGTTCGGCGTGCTGTCGCTGATCGCGACCGCGTTCGTATGGCGCCGCATCGCGCCCGCTGCGCAGACCGTTTCCGCTGTTCCGCAGAAGCCGGCCCGCTTTCGCTGGGATGCGCAGGCATGGCGGCTGGTCGCCTGCTATGGCGCGTATGGTTTCGGTTACATCATCCCCGCGACGTTTCTGCCGGTGATGGCGAAGCATGCATTGCCGGGCAGTGCACTGTTCAGCTGGTCGTGGCCGGTATTCGGCCTGGCGGCGGCCTTGTCGACGCTGGCCGCCGCTTCCCTGAACCGGCATGTCGGTCATCGCCGGCTATGGATGGCCTGTCATTTCGTGATGGCGATCGGCGTCGCGCTGCCGGTCCTGTGGTCGAATCTGGCGACGATACTCGGTGCCGCCTTGTGCGTCGGCGGCACCTTCGTGGTGATTACGCTGGTGGCGATGCAGGAGGCGCGCCGCGTCGCGCCGGGCAATGCGACGATGCTGATCGGCGCGATGACTTCGGCGTTCGCGCTGGGCCAGATTCTCGGGCCGCTGAGCGTCACGCTGGCCGTCGGCGGCGGCTTCTCGGGCGCGCTGCTGTTTGCGGCAGCGATGCTCGCCGGCAGCGCCTTGCTTCTTTTGTAGAACGCTTGTGTTTCACCGTGCGGCCGCTGCGCGCGGCTTGCCGGCCCACCAGGCGGCGGCCGTCAGCAGCAGATAGGTCGCCAGCAGATGCGACGCGACTTCGTGTTCGTGAGGCGGCTGCAGCGCCAGGCTAAGCAGCTGGACCACGCTCATCACGATTGCCAGCCACAGGTAGCGCCGGCGATTTTGCGCCGCGGCCGGCAGGCTCAGCCATACGCCCAGCCACAGCAGCACCAGCTCCAGCAGCAGCGCGGGATAACGGTAATTCCACAGGCCCAGTCCGGCTTTCGCGCCGCCGAACCATAGTGGCAGATCGGGAATGTGCACCACCCAGTCGAGCACCCAGTGCGAAGCGACCACGGCGCCGAGCACCACGGTGGCAAGGGTACGTCGCGGAAATGCGGGTGGACTGAGCAGCCGGAAGATCAATGCCGCGGCCAGCGACCAGACGAGTGCTGCCGGTAGACTGTGCGTGTACGGCATGAAATACAGGTCGAGTCCGTTGGTTGCGGTGAAATGCGGGATCACGCGCAGCTTTTCCACGTCGAGCAGCACTAGCATGCCCCAGCACAGGTCGATGATCTGGCAGGCGATAAACCAGACAGGCAGCGGGATCGCCGGCGCGACACGTTTTGCGGCGAAGGCGGCGGAATAATGACCCATGAACATCTGCGTTTCTCCGAGGGGAAGAATAATTATCAAAATGGTACAGCCGATTTCCACGGCGAATATCAGTCGCCATGCAATCGCCGTCGCAAGCGCGCAAAGCGCCGCACGATTTGTGGCATATTGCCATCGGCAGCGAAAAACCGGCGGGCTCAGCCTGTCCAAAACAAAACAGAGAACAGGAACGTACATGCTATTTCTGAAAACAACGACGGCGCCGGTCGCGCCCGGTGTGTACACGGTGGATATCGCGGCCAAGCCGCCCGGCAAGACTTTCATGATCTACATGGCGATCGACGCCGCCAGCGAGCCCGCGTCGTTTCTGCAGGCGATCGAAGGTCTCGGCTTCAAGCAAGTGCAGGCAAAGCCTTATACCCACCAGGACGGCACCAGGATCGTCGATCTGCATTACCAGAAGACGGGCAGCGACATTTTCGACGGCTGGACCGATGCCGAGCGCAACGCCAATCTGCAGGCGATCGAACAGGTGCTCGCCGGTTTCGACATCAGCGCGACGCCGCGCGTGATGTCGCTGGCGGAGGCGTTTCGGTAACTGATCCGCTGCCGGATAAATACGCAAAAGATACTCGTCGTGCGCCGCTGTAATCTCGCCGAAAACGGCGTCGAATATGATAGGCTACGCGTCCTGCCGTGCTGGCGTGATCCGGGTTTCGGATGCGCGCCGACTGCAGGAAATCACGCTGTTTGCGCCTTCTCCCTCATCCACGGGTGAACCCGGAAGCGCCGTCGGGAATGCCGCGGTTGCCGCTTCCGTCCGCAAGAGCCTATCCCGCTCTTGTGTGCGCTGCAAATGACGTCAAGAACGTTTCACACCACCCCCTGTGTCGCGTCCCTGATCCGCTTCCACCAATGCGGGCAAGGGATGTCCATTTGCCGGTCCAACGACCTTTTCGCATTTGAGAGTCCGTCAAGCTGCGCGCCCCTGTGATCGGCGGGCCGGCGCCGTCTTTGCGACCGAGCACGAGAACCTTCGACGACCAACCATTTGCAAAGCAGAACATCATGAGCACGCTGGAACAGAACGCCCTCGATTATCACGCCGCCGGCACGCCCGGCAAAATCGCCATCCAGGTCACCAAGCCGGTCGCCAGCCAGGACGACCTGTCGCTGGCCTATTCGCCGGGCGTCGCCGTGCCCTGCATCGAGATCAACAAGAATCCGGCCGCCGCGTATGAATACACGGCCAAGGGCAACCTGATCGGCGTCATCACCAACGGCACCGCGGTGCTCGGCCTGGGCGACATCGGCGCGCTGGCCGGCAAGCCGGTGATGGAAGGGAAGGCGGTGCTGTTCAAGAAATTCGCCGGCATCGATGCATTCGACATCGAGATCGACGAAACCAATCCGGAAAAGCTGGTCGAGATCATCGCCGCGCTGCATCCGACGTTCGGCGGCATCAACCTGGAAGACATCAAGGCGCCGGAATGCTTTTTCGTCGAACGCCATTTGCGCGAGCGGCTGTCGATTCCGGTATTCCACGACGATCAGCACGGCACCGCGATCGTGGTCGGCGCCGGCTTCCTGAATGCGATGCACCTGACCGGGCGTGACGTGGCGCAGGCCAAGGTGGTGTGCTCCGGCGCCGGCGCGGCTGCGATGGCCTGCCTCGACATGCTGGTCGATCTCGGCGTGCAGCGCGAGAATGTTTATGTGTGCGACAGTCGCGGCGTGCTTACCACCGACCGCGAGCTGACTGCCGAGAAACGCATGTGGGCGCAAAAGACCGAGGCGAAGACGCTGTCCGATGCGATCGCGATGGCCGACGTGTTCCTCGGCGTGTCGGGCCCGGGCTTGCTGAAGCAGGAAGACGTGAAAAAAATGGCTGCACAGCCGATCGTGTTCGCGCTCGCCAATCCGGAACCGGAACTGCGCCCGGAGAAAGTGCGCGAAGCCGCGCCCGACGCGATCATCGCGACCGGCCGTTCGGATTATCCGAACCAGATCAACAACGCACTGTGCTTCCCGTACCTGTTCCGCGCGGCGCTCGATTCTTCCGCCACCGCCATCAACCAGCCGATGAAACGCGCGTGCGTCGTGGCGCTGGCCGAGATGGCGCGCAACGATGCGCATTTCGGCAGCGATTACATCGTGCCGACCCTGCTCGACAAGCGCCTGCTGACCGGCGTCACGCCGAAGATCGCAACCGCCGCGCACGAGAGCGGCGTCGCGCGCAAGCATTTGAACGAAACGGAATATCGAGCGCAGCTCGACGCGCTGGCGCAAATGCTGCTGTAACGGCAAGCGCCGCATTGGCTCCCGATGCGGAGGCAATGCGGCGCGCGTTTTTCTGCTCTTATTTCGGCATCAGCACCGTATCGATCACATTGATCAATCCATTTGACTGATAGACGTCATAGGTACTGATGTTGGCGGTGTTGCCGCTTTCATCCATCACCTGGATGTTATGCATCCCGTTCATCGCGAAGCTCAGCTTGCCGCCGCTGGCGGTCGCGAGCTGCGCCTTGCCGTCATGCTTTCTGATCTCCGCCTGCAGCGCCGCGAAATCGTACTTGCCCGGTACGACGTGATAAGTCAGCACCTTGGTCAGGGTTGCCTTGTTTTCCGGTTTCAGCAGATTGTCGACGGTGCCGGCCGGCAGCTTGGCGAATGCCGCGTTGGTCGGCGCGAATACGGTGAACGGACCGTTGCCCTTCAGCGTATCGACCAGTCCCGCTGCTTTTACTGCCGTCACCAGCGTGGTGTGGTCCGCGGAATGCACCGCGTTGTCGATGATGTCCTTGGCCGGGAACATGCTCTGGCCGCCGACCATGACCGGGTTCTGGGCGAATGCGAGACCGCTGGTGGCGAGGGCTGCGGCAACGACGAGGGCTGAACTGAATTTGCGCATGGTATGACTCCTTTGAGTGTGGATAGTTGAGACTGCACAGTCATATACGCCCACTGTCGGGAATCGGATTCAGCCGTCTTGAAAAAAGCCTGGTGATCCGGCACGCTTGAATTTTCGGATTGCATTTGGGCAGCCACCGTCAGGTTCCCTCCCCCTGGCAGGGGGAGGGTTAGGGAGGGGTGTGCGTTCGAGACAGAGTGGCTGGGTCTTGTGCCGCACTACCTCCATCCCAACCGTCCCACGTCTGGCCTTGCAAGGGGGAAGGAACCTGACTGCGCGTTGCTCAAGCTACAGCGATTTATGCGGTCTGCGGCAACGCCATGCGCGTGACTATCCCGGTTTCCCGGGAACTTCGCAGCGTGCATCCCGGTACGGTCCACTCAGCTTTTCCCAGCCTTCACCCGGCGAGGTTTGCGTGCACGGCTGCTCGCTGCTCAGCTTGCTGTGCCACTTGTACCAGGGTGCCGGCGCCGCATGCAATGCGGGGCAGAGTACGAGTGCCGCGCAGGCGACGCTGATGCGGGATCGCATCAGCGCGCCCCGCCGATCACCGCGTCCGGCGCCAGTCCTGCCGGAATGTCCTGATGCCGCAAGGTCGGCGTCCATGCGACGATCTCGTAATCGGCGATGCCGGCCTGCCGGAACGGATCCTGTTCCAGCAATTGCGTGATCTCTTCGAATGAGCCGCCGCGCGCGAGAATGACGCCGCCGCCGCGCGGCTCCTGCGGACCGGACAGCAGGAAGCGGCCGGCCGCGTATTGTTGATGCAGGAAGCGGCGATGCGCATCGATGTGTCGGTCCACTTCGTCGAGAGTTGCGCGGTAGCGCAGCAGGATCAGGTAAAGCATGTCGATTTCCTTGTTCAAGTCAGGGGCGCAGCAACAGCGAGCCGACCGTTTCTCCGGCTTCGAGCAAGCGATGCGCCTGCGCGGCCGATGCTAGCGGCAGCTGCTGTCCGATCCGCACCTGCATGCCGGCCGCCAGCCGCGCCAGCGTCGCATCCGCACCTTCGCGATAATGCGGCAGGTCGGCCATGAAGCGCATCACGCCCGGCCGCGACAGTGCGATCGAACGCGCGGGGCCGAGCAGCGCCGGATCGATCATGCCGATATCACCGGCGACCTGGCCGATGCTGGCCGCCATGCCGTAAGGCCGGACCGCATCGAGCGTGCGGCGCAGCGTGTCGCCGCCGATGCCGTCGATCGCATAGTGTACCCCTGCACCATCGCTGAAGTCGCGCGCCACCGCAACGAAATCCTCGTCGCGGTACAGCACCGCGCGATCCAGCCCGTGCGCCAGCGCCAGTTCCGCCTTGGCGCGGTTGCCGACAGTGCCGATCACGCGTGCGCCGAGCGCCTTCGCCCATTGCACCAGCACCAGGCCGAGACCGCCGGCCGCCGCATGCACCAGCACCGTGTCGCCGGCGCGCAGCGGGCGCACGTGGGCAAACAGCATGTGCGCGGTGATCCCGCGCAGCATCGCGCCGGCGGCCTGCTCGAACGAAACGGCGTCCGGCAGCGTGACCAGCCGTTGCGCCGGGTAGTTGCGCGCCGACGCATACGCGCCGGTCGGCAGACCGGCATAAGCGACGCGCTGGCCCGGCCGCAGATCGCTGACGCCGGTGCCGACTGCTTCGACCACGCCGGCACCTTCGACACCGAGCGTGGCCGGCAGCGCCGGCAGCGAATACAGCCCGGTGCGATGGTAGACATCGACGAAATTGACGCCGATCGCGGCCTGCCGCACGCGCGCCTCGCCCGGTGCGGGCGGCGGTAATTCGAGGGTTTCCGTTTGCAGCACGGATGCGTCCCCGTGGCGGTGGATGCGTACTTGCTGAACGACTGACTGGCGCATGAAAATCTCCTGGTGAATGCACATTGCGGCGCCAGAGTAACAAGTGCAAAATCAATCGGAAATATCAAAAAATGGACAATAATTGTGCAAAAATTCACAGAAAATCCAGGCGCGCGCGAGGCCCTCAGCTGGGACGACGTGCGCTATTTCCTGGAACTCGCGCGGCACGGCAGTCTGTCGGGCGCGGCGCGCGCGCTTGCGGTCGAACATTCGACAGTCGGGCGGCGCGTGAGCGCGCTGGAACAGCGCATCGGCATCCGGCTGTTCGATCGCCTGCCGAAAAGCTGGGCGCTGACGCAGGAAGGCGAGACGCTGCTGGAACATGCGCGCCGCATCGAGGACGAGGCGCTCGCATTCAGCCGCGCCAGCGTCGGCGCGGGCGCATTGCACGGCACCGTGCGACTGTCGGCGCCGCCGGTGTTCGCCAGTCACTTCGTGGTGCCGCGTCTGTCGGCGTTGCGCCATCGCTGGCCCGGCATCACGCTCGACATCGTCGGCGAGGCACGTGAAGCGAACCTGTTCCGGCGCGAAGCGGACCTCGCGCTGCGGCTGTCGCGCCCGGAGGCGCCCGGCCTGGCGGCGCGTTCGCTGGCGGACATGGGTTACGGCTTGTATTGCAACCCCGCATGGCTCGCGCGTCCGCTCGGGCAATGGGAATTCCTCGGCTATGACGACAGCCTGTACGACACGCCGCAGCAGCAATGGCTGCAAAAGCTGGCGGGTGCGCGGCCGTTCGCATTGCGCTCGAACGATCTTGCCGCGCTTCATCAAGCCTGCCGTGCTGGTCTCGGCATCGCGGTGCTGCCACATTTTCTGGCACACGATGACGCGTCGCTCGCGGCGGTGCCGGACCATCCCTGTCCGGTAAGCCGGCGACTCTGGATAGTGCTGCATCCCGATGTGCGGCGCTCGCCGCGCGTCAAGGCGGTGGCCGACGGCCTCGCGGAGCTATGCCGCGCTAACGCGTCGCTGCTCGCCGGCCCTGTAACCGCCGGCAACTGAAACCGCTCTCGCGCGGCGCATCGCCATGCCGGCATGCTTCCCCATGCGGCATTTCCCTCTTGCGTTGCCTTCAACGCAGTACCGGATAAACGCGCCCTGCGTTTCTGCAACTATTTCACTCGCAGTTTTTGCATTACAGCCATGATTTCGGACAATTGTTATTTCGACATTTGTCAAAAGTATATTTTTTGAATTGCTCGACCATAAGCCTTCCGGATTTTTGCCGCCGGCAAAAGCCGATGACAGGGGGGAATATGGTTCGCGCGCAGGTTCTTACGGTAGCTTTGACGAGTGCGGCATTTCTGCTGGGCGGATGTGGAGGAGGCGGTTCCGATACGCAGGCTGCTGCACCCAGTGTCAGCCCGAGCAGTGACAGTAATCCGGGGACTAACACCGGTACT
>CBIHNU010000064.1:0-15218 GCA_966211585.1 uncultured Noviherbaspirillum sp.
GCGCAGACGGTTGCCCGGCGGTTCGTTCATCTGGCCGTAGACCATCGCGACCTTGGAGTTTTCCGGGTTTTCCAGATCCACCACTTTCGCATCGGCCATCTCGTGGTAGAAGTCGTTACCCTCGCGAGTACGCTCGCCCACGCCGGCGAACACGGACAGACCCGAGTGCGCCTTCGCGATATTGTTGATCAGTTCCATCATGTTGACGGTCTTGCCCACGCCGGCACCGCCGAACAGGCCGACCTTGCCGCCTTTTGCGAACGGGCACACCAGGTCGATCACCTTGATGCCGGTTTCCAGCAGGTCCTGCGACGGCGACAATTCGTCATATGCCGGCGCCTTGCGGTGAATCGCGGCGGTTTGCGCGTTGCTTACCGGACCGCATTCGTCGATTGGATTGCCCAGCACGTCCATGATACGGCCCAGCGTTGCCTTGCCGATCGGCACCGAGATCGGTGCGCCGGTGTTCTGGATCATCATGCCGCGACGCAGACCGTCGGACGAGCCCAGCGCAATGGTACGGACGATGCCGTCGCCAAGCTGCTGCTGCACTTCCAGGGTCAGCTCGGAGCCTTCCATTTTCAAGGCATCGTAAACCTTGGGCATGGCGTTGCGCGGAAACTCAACGTCGACCACGGCGCCAATACACTGAACGATTTTGCCATCAGCCATTTTCGTTCCTTCAATATTTAATTTAAATTCGTTTCGTTAAACCGCGGCCGCACCGGCGACGATCTCGGACAGTTCCTTCGTAATCGCGGCTTGACGGGTCTTGTTGTAGACCAGTTTCAGCTCGCCGATCACGTTGCCTGCGTTGTCACTTGCGGCTTTCATCGCCACCATGCGCGCCGATTGCTCGGACGCCATGTTTTCCGCGACGGCCTGATAAATCAGCGCCTCGACATAACGCATCAGCAGCTCGTCGATGACGGTCTGCGGGTCCGGCTCGTAGATGTAATCCCACGACGGCGCCCCCTTGTCGGCCTGCATGCGCTCGGACGACAACGGCAGCAACTGGTCGAGCATCGGTTCCTGCTTCATCGTATTGATGAAGTTGGTGTAGAACAGGTAGACCGCGTCGAGCCTGCCTTCGAGGTAGGCATCGAGCAACGCCTTCACCGGACCGATCAGATGGTCCAGATGCGGGGTATCGCCGAGTTGCACTGCCTGCGCCACAACCTTCGCGCCGATGCGGTTCAGGAAACCAAGCCCCTTGTTGCCGATCGCGACGGCTTCAACTTTCTTGCCCTGGCCTTCGAGTTCGCGCATCTTGCTGGTCACCAGGCGCAACACGTTGGTGTTCATGCCGCCGCACAGACCCTTGTCGGTCGTGACGACGATAATGCCCACCGCTTTCGCGTTGTCCCGCTTGACCAGGAACGGATGCTTGTATTCCGGATTGGCCTGCGACAAGTTGGCGGTGATATTCCGAATCTTGCCACTGTAGGGACGGGCGGCCCGCATCCGGTCCTGCGCCTTGCGCATTTTGGATGCGGCGACCATTTCCATCGCCTTGGTGATCTTCTTCGTATTCTCTACGCTCTTGATCTTGCCGCGTATCTCTTTACCTGCAGCCATGAGTATTTACTCCTTCAGCTCCAGTGATCAGAATGATTTCTTGAAATCGGCAATCGCGGTGGCCAGTGCTGCTTCGCCATCCTTATCGAGTTGCTTGGTCTCTTCGATCTTCTGCAGCAGAGCAGCGTGGCTGGACTTCATGAAGTTGTGCAGGCCGGATTCGAAGGCCAGTACTTGCTTCACGTCGATGCTGTCGAAATAGCCCTTGTTCACGGCGAACAGCGACACGGCCATCAGCGAAATCGGCAGCGGCGAATATTGCGGCTGCTTCAACAGCTCCGTCACGCGTGCACCGCGGTCGAGCTGTTTGCGGGTCGCTTCGTCGAGGTCGGAAGCGAACTGCGCAAACGCAGCCAATTCACGATACTGCGCTAGGTCGGTACGAATACCGCCGGACAGGTTCTTGATGACCTTGGTCTGAGCAGCGCCACCGACGCGCGACACCGAGATACCGGCGTTGATCGCGGGGCGGACACCGGCGTTGAACAGCGAAGTTTCCAGGAAGATCTGGCCGTCGGTGATCGAAATCACGTTGGTCGGCACGAATGCGGAAACGTCGCCTGCCTGGGTTTCAATGATCGGTAATGCGGTCAGCGAGCCGGTCTGGCCCTTGACTTCGCCATTGGTGAACTTCTCGACATAGTCGGGATTCACGCGAGCAGCGCGCTCGAGCAGACGGCTGTGCAGGTAGAACACGTCGCCCGGATACGCTTCACGTCCCGGCGGACGGCGCAGCAGCAGCGATACCTGACGGTAAGCCACAGCCTGCTTGGACAGATCGTCGTACACAATCAGCGCATCCTGGCCACGGTCGCGGAAGTATTCGCCCATTGCGCAACCAGAATAGGCCGACACGTATTGCATCGCGGCAGATTCGGAAGCGGTAGCGGCAACCACGATCGTGTATTCCATCGCGCCGTGCTGTTCCAGTGCGCGCACGATGTTCTTGACCGTCGATGCTTTCTGGCCGATCGCGACATAGATACATGTCATGTTCTGGCCCTTCTGGTTGATGATCGCATCAACCGCGACGGCCGACTTGCCGGTCTGGCGGTCGCCGATGATCAGTTCGCGCTGGCCGCGACCGATCGGCACCATCGAGTCGATCGACTTCAGGCCGGTTTGCATCGGCTGCGATACCGACTGACGTGCAATAACGCCCGGAGCGATCTTTTCGATCGGGGCGGTAAGCGTGGTGTTGATCGGGCCCTTGCCGTCGATCGGCTGACCCAGTGCGTTGACCACGCGGCCCTTCAGTTCCGGACCGATAGGCACTTCCAGAATGCGGCCCGTGCACTTGACGGTATCGCCTTCGGAGATGTGTTCGTAGTCGCCCAGGATAACGGCGCCGACCGAGTCGCGCTCGAGGTTCAGCGCGAGGCCAAAGGTGTTGCCCGGGAATTCCAGCATTTCGCCTTGCATCGCGTCGGACAGACCATGGATGCGGCAGATGCCGTCGGTCACGGAAATCACCGTGCCCTGATTGCGAATCTCAGCGGTTTCGCCAAGACCCTGGATCCGGCTCTTGATCAGTTCGCTGATTTCAGACGGGTTGAGTTGCATGTTAACTCCTAAAATTTGTTTCTCTGCTTACGCCAGCAGGGCCGTGTGCATCTTTTGCAGCTTGGCACGCACCGATGAGTCCAGCACTTCGTCGCCGACTGTCACACGCACGCCGCCGATCAGCGAATGATCGACTTTTACCGACGGCTTCAGCTTGCGGCCGAATCTGCTTTCCAGCGTCGCCACCAGATCCTTCACCTGCGCATCGGACAATTCGAAAGCGCTTGCGATTTCTGCATCGGCGGCGCCTTCCTGCGCGTTTTTCAGGTCATGGAATTGGGCGCCGATTTCCGGCAACAGCGTAAGACGGCCGTTTTCGACCAGCATCGCAACGAAGTTTTTCGCTTCGGCGCTGACATTGGACTTCAACAGCGACAGAAAAGTGTCGACGATTTGCTGGTCCGAATGTTTCGGATTGCCGGCGAACGCCTTGACATCGGGGTTACTGGCAACCGCCGCCATTTCCGACACGAGGTCGGACCACGCGGCGAGGTTGCCGGACTTGGCTACACGGAACAGTGCTTCTGCGTAAGGGCGAGCAATCGTTGCGAGTTCGGCCATGATTACAGCTCGGTCTTCAGTTGGTTCAGCAGGTCGGCATGCGCCGCTGCATTCACCTCGCGCTTGAGAATCTGCTCGGCGCCCTTGACCGCGAGTGTCGCGACCTGGCCGCGCAGTTCGTCACGCGCTTTCGTTACCTGCTGATCTGCGTCCGCCTTGGCGGCGGCGATGATGCGCGCCGCTTCTTCGGAGGCAGTTTTCTTGGCTTCTTCGATGATCGACTGGGCACGCTTTTCGGCGTCGCCGATACGCTTCTGGCCTTCGTCGCGGGCGGTGGCGAGTTCAGCCTGTGCACGCTTTTCGGCGGCAGCCATCTCGGCCTTGCCACGATCGGCGGCAGCCAGACCGTTCGCAATCTTCTCGGCACGCTCGTCGAGCGCTTTCATCAGCGGCGGCCACACGAATTTCATCGTGAAGCCGGCCAGGATGAAGAAGACCACGAACTGCGCAATCAATGTTGCATTCAAGTTCACGGTAATTTCCTTCTCAGAATAACGTGTGCCGGGGACGATATCCCCGACAGAGTGAGAGTAGGCAGAGGCCCCGGATTAACCGGCAAACGGGTTTGCGAACGCGAACATCATCGCGATACCGACACCGATCAGGAACGCCGCGTCGATCAGGCCGGCCAGCAGGAACATCTTGGTTTGCAGGGTGTTCATCAGTTCAGGCTGGCGAGCCGATGCTTCGATGTACTTGCCACCCATGACGCCGATACCGATACAGGCACCGATAGCACCCAGACCGATGATCAAACCACAAGCCAAAGCAACAAAAGCGACGTTAGTCATGAAAACTCCTTAGATAGTGAAAAGTCAAAAAATTAAAAACCAAAATACTGCGAAACCTGCGCTTGCTTCAAAACGAAATCAGTGACCTTCGTGTGCCTGGCCGATATACACCAGCGTCAGCATCATGAAAATGAATGCCTGCAGCACCACGATCAAAATATGGAAAATCGCCCATACAGTACCGGCCACGACATGCATGCCGAAACCCCACCAGGTCGCAGTGGAACCGAGCAGCGCGATCAACAGGAAAATCAATTCGCCGGCGTACATGTTGCCGAAGAGTCGCATGCCCAGCGATACGGTCTTGGCGACGAATTCGATCAGGTTCAGGCCGAAGTTGGGAATCCACAGCAACGGATGGGCACCGAACGGTGCGCAAAAAAGCTCATGAATGAAGCCGCCCAGCCCCTTGATCTTGATGTTGTAGTACAACATCAGCGCCAGTACGCCGACCGACATGCCGAGCGTGCCGTTCAGGTCGGCGGTGGGAACCGCGCGATGATGGTCGAGATGCAGCCCCAGCATGTCGAATAGCGGATGGAACATGTCAACCGGAAGGAAGTCCATTGCGTTCATCAGCAATATCCAGATGAACACGGTCAGCGCGAGCGGCGCGATGAAAGTACGATTGCCATGCACGATAGCCTTGGACTGGTCTTCCACCATCTCGACCACCATTTCGACCATCCCTTGGAAACGGCCCGGCACGCCCGAAGTGGCGCGGCGCGCCGCCAGCCACATGAAGAAACAACTGATCACGCCGAGGGTCACGGACCAGAACAGCGTGTCCATGTTGATGATCGAAAAATCGATGATCTTCCCCTGATGGGAGGTCGTGAGATGGGTCAGGTGGTGTTGGATATATTCCGACGCGGTCGGAGCGTGTTCGGTAGCCTGGTTCGCTACCTCAGCAGCCAGTTCAGTTGCCATGTCAGTGCCTAAATAATAAGATGATGTAACTTTTCAGTGCCACGATGAAGGCAGCGATCAGCGCCAGCCAGTTCAAATCGCGGTACAGCCAGGCGACTGCGCCCAATAGCGCAACCGTCAATGCAATCTTGATAAATTCGCCGATGAAAAACGCCATCGGATTGGCGGCCCCGGCTTTTTGAGCATTCGCGAACAGGCGCAGCGCAAACAAGCCATTTGGCACGACACAGCACAGGCCACCAAGCAGCGCCGACACGAGCGCATGCGCTCCACCCAACATTCCGGCAATCAGGCCGACAACGACCGTGGTCGCAAATTGCAGAAGGACGACGCGCAGCATGTTGGTCCAAAGTCGTGCAATCCGTGGGGCCGACAGGCGCTCGAACGCGCATCGGCTACCCGCTACGGGCCGCGATGTTTCTTGGTGGTGCGTTTTTGTGAAACCACGGGATTATAAGTGTTTTCCGCAGTCACCGTCAAACAACATGCGGAACACCGGACGATTTTCGCCCGGAATTCTTGAATTCCGCACCGCATAGTTCCAACGCATGTTGGCGCGCAATGATTTTTTCTTGAAAATCAAGAGTTTGGCATTCTTGGAAAAACAGGCGCGAACTGGCACGGTTGTTGTATTGTAGTTGCTCCTGCGAACTCACCGCCGCTGTCTTTCTTCAAGAGGACTCGACCCCGATGGATCCAACCCGCTCCGCCGCTCGCAGCATCACTCTCCGCTTCCTGGCCGAACCAACCGACGTCAATTTCGGCGGCAAGGTACATGGCGGTGCCGTCATGAAATGGATCGACCAGGCTGGCTATGCCTGTGCAGTAGGCTGGAGCGGCTATTACTGCGTCACCGTCTATGTCGGCGGGATCCGCTTCTACAAGCCGATCTTCATCGGCCAGATCGTCGAAGTCCGGGCAATGGTGGTCCATACCGGCACATCGAGCATGCACATTGCGATCGACGTATCGGCGACCGACCCCAAGACCGGAGCCCGCAAAAAGACCACGCGCTGCCTGATTGTCTTTGTTGCCGTCGACGGCGCCGGCGATACCGTGCAGGTGCCGCGCTGGGAACCAGTATCGGACGAGGACCTGCGCTTGCAAAAACAGGCGATGCGCATGGCCGAAGTCCGGAAGGAGCAGGACGACGAGTTGCCTCCCGAGGATGGCACGCTTCGATAAGCGAGTGCGCTCGGGGCGGCGCTTTCTTTATTGCCGTCTATGGCAGCTACGCCGGCTCAGGCTTGACGGCGACCAGATTCAGCAGGGTTTCTTCACGCTGACCGACAGGCGGCGTCTTCCTGATTCCCAGGCGCTCGAACAGACCGAGGTCGCTGCGGCTCCACCACAGATAAGGGAACGATATCTGCTTTGGCGACACGTGGAACCCGGTGCATCGGATCAGTGCCAGATATTCTTCGGCGGTTTTTTGCACATGCATCGGGTGGCGAAACAGCAGCCGGATAATCCATGAATGGATATATGCGCGGGTCGACTCGGCGAACAGCAGCAGTCCGCCCGGCTTGAGCACCCGGTAGAACTCAGCGATGGCCTTTTCCTGCTCGATCAGATGATGAAAGGTCTGATGACAGAACAGGATATCGACGCTGTTATCCGGCAGTGCGATGTCGGCGCCGTTCCCGATCATCAGGTTGACGGACACATCATCCTGCGCCGCTTGCATGCGTGCCCTGTCCAGAATTTCCGGGTCGGCGTCGATACCGATCAGCGTCGCCGGATTGAATGCCTGTTTCAGCAATCTGAACGATTTCCCCTGGCCGCAGCCGACGTCGAGCACCAGTCCGCGGTCGTGACGGGATCGGGAGCCGATCAGCCTGGCAAGATCGGCGACCGCCACCTCCAGCACGAATCTGACCCAGGTCCGACTGCCCAGGAACCATATACCAAACCGCGTTTCCGGCACAAAGTCATGTTTGTTCAAATCAGCCTCTATATCAATAACAAGATCCGCATTACAGGGCTCCATACGTATTCGTGTCAGCGAGTTCCTGGAGCCAGCGCCGGCCCTGCGGCCAGTCGCCGAGACCGCTATCGCTGTTGATATGGCCGCGCGGCCCGATCTCGTTGAATTGCGCCTGCCAATCAATCGCCCATGAACGGGCACGCGGCAACGCGCACCAGGGATCATCCGTAGAGGCGACAACGATGCTCCTGAACGGCAGCGCGATGCGCGACATCGGTGCAAAGCCCGTTGCAAATTCGCGAAAGGCGGCGCGCTCGACGTCGGGAGGCGCAACCAGCAGCGCGCCTTTGACTTTCGTGGCGTGCGGCGCATTCCGATGTTCGGCCGCCCACCATGCAGTCAATGCACAGCCCAGGCTATGAGCAACCAGCAGCACGGAGCGGCTCTCGGCGGCAATCGCAGCATCCAGCATCGCGACCCAGTCGCCACGGTCCGGCTTGTCCCAATTTCGCTGTTGCACGCGTCGTGCGCCAGGAAGTATCGCTTCCCATAATGTTTGCCAGTGGCCCTCGCCGGAGTTGTACAGACCGGGAAGGATCAGCGTCGTGTATGCCATCGATTGGTTTTTATTGTTGTGCCAATGTGCGTTCAGGCGCGCAGTTTCGCAATCAGGTCGTCCAGCGCATCGAGGTTGGCGAAATCGATGACGAGCTGCCCCTTGTTTTTCGCGCCAAGCCTGATCGCGACCGATGTGGCGAGCGTATCCGACAAATCTTCTTCCAGCCGCGCGATGTCGCGCGATTTTTCCTTCCCTGCACGCGGTTTTGCGCCGCTCTGCTGTTCCATGCTCGCACGCGTCACCAGCTTTTCCGCTTCACGCACCGACATGCGCTTCGCGACGATCTGATTGGCCAGCGTGATCTGCGTTGCCGCATCAGTGGCGAGCAGCGCGCGCGCATGGCCCATGTCGATATCGCCGGCCATCAACATGGTTTGCACCGGCTTGGCGAGGTTCAACAGGCGCAGCAGATTCGATACCGCACTGCGCGAGCGGCCGACCGCACCGGCCGCCTGTTCATGCGTGAAATCGAAGTCGCTGATTAGCCGGTGAATGCCTTGTGCTTCTTCCAGCGGATTGAGGTCTTCGCGCTGGATGTTTTCGATTAGGGCCATTGCGGCGGCGGCCTGATTGTCGACGTCTTTCACGAGTACCGGCACTTCGGTCAGGCCGGCGATCTGTGCAGCGCGAAAGCGGCGTTCGCCGGCAATGATTTCATATCGGTCGGTGCCGTTGTGACCGACCGGACGCACCAGGATCGGCTGCATCAGGCCTTGCGCCTTGATCGACGCGGCCAGTTCGTTCAGCGCGCCTTCGTCCATGCGGGTGCGCGGCTGATACTTGCCGGCCTGCATCTGCGACACATGCAGAGCGGAAGGCGCGCCCGGTATGCCGGGGACTGCTTCGGTGATATCGGAAGAGCCGCCGAGCAATGCATCGAGTCCGCGTCCGAGGCCCTTGGATTTTTTGGTGACCATATTCTTTACCGTTACATTGATTTGATGCGAGCGACCATTTCAGAACCGAAGGCGATATACGCCTGCGCGCCTTTCGATAGCGGATCGAACGACACGCCGGGCATGCCGTAGGACGGCGCTTCCGCCAGCCGCACATTACGCGGGATGATGGTCTTGAAAACCTTGTCGCCGAAATGCTGTTCGAGCTGCGCCGATACCTGCTGCGACAGCGTCATGCGCGGATCGAACATCACCCGCAGCAGGCCGATGATCTTCAGATCGGTATTGAGCTTCGCATGCACCTTCTTGATGGTGTTGACCAGGTCGGACAAGCCTTCGAGCGCATAGTATTCGCACTGCATCGGAATGATGACGCCGTGAGCGGCACAGAGTCCATTGAGCGTCAGCATCGACAGCGCCGGCGGACAGTCGATCAGCACGAAATCGTAGTCCGCACCGACTTCGGCGATCGCATCTTTCAGGCGCTTCTCACGATTCTCAAGCGCGACCATTTCAACCTCCGCGCCGGCCAGCTCCCGGTTCGCCGGAAGCACATCGAAGCCGCCGCTTTCCGACGTCTTGCGCGCGGTCTTGATGTCCGACATGCCGAGCAAGACTTCATATACCGAGGCGGCGAGTTCGGCCTTGTTGATGCCGGCGCCCATCGTGGCGTTGCCTTGAGGATCCAGGTCGACCAGCAGCACCCGCTGTTCGAGCTGCGCGAGGCCGGCGGCGAGATTGACAGCGGTGGTGGTTTTACCGACGCCGCCTTTCTGGTTGGCGACGCAGAATATTTTGGCCATGTGATTTTAATTGGTGGTGAGTTTGATGCCGAAACCGATCAGAAAAACACCGGCGGCCTTCGATGCGAAAGCGGCGATATGCCGATTGCGCGCGAGCCGTTTTGCAGCGGCATTGCCGAGCAGCACGAGCAAGCTGCCGTAGAACAAGGTACAGCTTGAAATGACCGCGCCCATCGCCAGGAACGTCGCGCCGCCCCGATGCGTCGCAGGATCGATGAAGAGCGGGAAGAACGCCATGTAAAACACGATCGCCTTTGGGTTCACGATGGTGACAAGAAAGCCGCGGCGAAAGTCGGCTGCGTTCGAGAACGGCACGGCTGCACAGCCCTGCCCGCTTTTCGCCAGCAACAGCCGAAGGCCGAGATAGCCAAGATAGGTAGCGCCCAGATACTGCATGCCTTTGAACAGCAGCAGATTTGCCTGCAACAATGCGGCAACGCCGATCGCGGCGAGAAACATCAGCACGGCGTCGCCCAGCATCAGGCCGGCCAGTGACGCGA
Source organism: uncultured Noviherbaspirillum sp. (assembly GCA_966211585.1). GTDB lineage: Bacteria > Pseudomonadota > Gammaproteobacteria > Burkholderiales > Burkholderiaceae_D > Noviherbaspirillum. The sequence continues at coordinate 10,169 of CBIHNU010000064.1, forward strand.
AACCACCGCGTGCGCCGCGCTGGCCGGTGCAAGTCAGAATGCAAAATGTGCCTGGGCCGGGCAGCATCAGAAACACCATGGTTGCGGCTATCAATTGCACTACATCGCTGATGCCGAGCGCATGAAACAGGGCTGTCATTGCTTTTCCTCTTCTTCGATCATGATCAGATGTCGTTCCGCATCAAGGCCCGGCACCTGCAATGCCTGGACTTTCGCGACCTTCCAGCCCGCTGGCAGAGCCGCAATCTCTTCGGCGGGAAATACGCCTTTCATTGCAATGAAGCGGCTGCCCTTTTCCAGCAGATGCGCCGACCAGTTGATGAAATCGCCAAGCTCGGCGAATGCGCGCGACGTGATCACATCGAATTTATGCGGTGGTTGCAGTTGTTCCACTCGCGCCGTATAAATGCTGACGTTCTGTAACCCGAGCTCGGCCTTTACTTGCGTCAGGAAGGCCGTTTTCTTGTGTACCGTATCGATCATCGATACCTGCATTTCAGGCCAGGTGATCGCGAGCACGATACCGGGCAGGCCGCCGCCCGCGCCGACGTCGAGCACATTACGCGCGCCGGCGAATGCCGGAACCGCGGCAAGCGAGTCGAGCAGATGCTGCGTTACCATCTGCGCGGGATCGCGAACGGCCGTCAGATTGTAAACGGCGTTCCATTTCGACAATAAAGCGAGATAGTCAATCAAAAGGCCGAGCTGTGCGTCAGTCAACGCGAGCGGCAGGCTTCGGGCGCCGTCGGCTAAGATGCGCGTCAAAGCGTTGCGGTCGAATTCCCTCATGATCCGGCCATCTTCAGGCAGCCGCCGATACGGCAGCGAATTCCTTGAATCCGCCTTTTTTCAAATGAACCAGCAACAATGAAATTGCAGCTGGCGTCACACCGGAAATGCGCGACGCCTGGCCCAGTGTTTCCGGCCGATGCTTGTTCAATTTCTGGCGCACCTCGATCGACAGCCCGCGCACTTCCATGTAGTCGAGTTCGGTCGGCAGCTTCAGGTTTTCATAATGCTCGTGCCGCTCTACCTCGCGCGCCTGACGGTCGATGTAGCCGGCGTACTTCACCTGGATTTCGACCTGCTCGCGGACCGCGTCGTCAGCGACACCCGGACCGGCCAGCTCTTGCCCATCGGCACCCTTCAGCGTCATCAGGCTTTCATAGCTGACATTGGGCCGGCGCAATAAATCAGTAAGTGCATACTCTCGCTCAATGGCTTTACCCAACACGCGCTCGGCTTCTATATCAGCGAGCAAGCGAGGATTGACCCAGGTTGATTTGAGACGCTCCAGCTCTCGTGCCACGGCTTCGCGCTTTTGTTCGAAGAGCCCCCACTGCGCGTCGCCAACACAGCCGAGCCGGCGGCCGATTTCGGTCAGTCGCATGTCGGCGTTGTCCTCGCGCAGACTCAGCCGGTACTCGGCCCGGCTGGTGAACATCCGGTATGGCTCCTGCACGCCCTTCGTGATCAGGTCGTCGACCAGAACGCCGAGGTAGGCTTCGTCGCGCCGCGGAGTCCAGGCGTCGCGCTGCTGGGTAAGCAACGCGGCGTTGAGTCCGGCAAGCATGCCTTGCGCAGCTGCTTCTTCGTAGCCGGTAGTTCCGTTGATCTGACCGGCAAAAAACAGCCCCTGAATCGCACGAGTTTCGAGCGATACCTTCAATCCGCGCGGATCGAAGTAATCGTATTCGATCGCATAACCCGGTCGCAGGATATGTGCATTTTCGAGCCCGCGCATCGAATGCACCAGTTCCAGCTGCACATCGAATGGCAAACTGGTCGAGATTCCGTTGGGATAGAACTCGTTGGTGGTCAAGCCTTCCGGCTCGAGAAAAATCTGGTGTGAGGATTTGTCGGCAAAGCGATGAATCTTGTCTTCGATCGATGGGCAATAACGCGGACCAACGCCTTCAATCACACCTGTGTACATCGGGCTGCGATCGAGACCGTTGCGGATGATGTCATGGGTGCGCGCATTGGTATGGGTGATCCAGCAAGGCAGCTGCTGCGGATGCATGTCGGCCGAACCCATTACCGAGAATACCGGCACCGGATCAAGATCGCCAGGCTGTTCTTCCATGACGGAAAAATCAATGCTCCTGCCATCCAGGCGCGGCGGCGTGCCTGTCTTCAGCCTCCCCTGCGGAAGTTGCAACTCCTTGAGTCGTGCCGATAGCGAAATCGCCGGCGGATCGCCGGCGCGCCCGGCTGAGTAATTATTGAGACCGACATGGATCTTGCCATCCAAAAAGGTACCCGCCGTCAACACCACCGCCCGACTGCGGAAGCGGATGCCGACTTGCGTGACCGCGCCGACAACCCGATCACCCTCGACCATCAGATCGTCGACCGCCTGCTGGAACAACCAGAGATTGGGCTGATTTTCCAGGCGAGCGCGAATCGCTTTCTTGTACAGAATCCGGTCAGCCTGTGCACGCGTGGCCCGCACTGCCGGGCCTTTTGACGAGTTGAGAATCCGAAACTGGATGCCGGCTTCGTCGGTTGCCAGCGCCATCGCGCCGCCCATTGCATCGACCTCCTTCACCAGATGGCCTTTGCCGATGCCACCGATAGACGGATTGCAGGACATCTGCCCGAGAGTTTCGATGTTGTGAGTGAGCAGTAGCGTCTTTTGACCCATACGCGCAGAGGCGAGTGCCGCCTCGGTACCTGCATGGCCGCCACCGACAACAATGACGTCGAATTCTGTTGGAAAAAGCATGATTCGCCTCGATGAGACGGTAAAGAAGAGGCGCGAATATTGCGCCGGAGGCGAGATTATAAAGTCTTTTTGGATTCGCTCGCGTTTATTCCCGGCGAATGTGTTTCACGTGAAACAGCCACTAGCGTGTCAGCCGCTCGAAGAAATAGCCCAGGATCAAGGCAATCCCCGTTGCGATCATCCAGTATCCCCAGTGCAAACCCAAGCTTTCACTGGAGGAATAATGTTCTTGCGGCTGCGGCATTATTTCAAAAACCTTTTGCGGCTCCTTCGGCGGCGGCATCGAAGGACGCTCCCTCACCTCCTTTTCGACCATCACTGCAAGCTCGTTCAACTCCTCAAGTACGTCTGCTGCCGTAAGCGGTTCCGTTGGCAAGGATGGCAGAATCTCCTTTGGAACGGGTGCTGGCGGAGCCTCGGCAGGAACGTCCAGATATTCCTCCGGGTCAAACAGAATGATTGTCACCGGGTCCATGGGGTCCTGTTGCAGGAAGCGATCGATTATCGCCGGCTCCAGCTCATCCGGGGATTGCTCGGCAAGCGGTAACAACACTTCCGTTATCAGCTCTTTTTTTTGCAATTTCCCCAAGGCACGATAGAAACGCTCGTCGGTCAACGCCGGCAATTTACTGCGAACGGCATGCGTTGTGCTCACGCCATCAACCATGATTAATACCAGCCGCTCGCTTTGAGTAAGCCCGTAAGACTTTTGTTGAATTTCATCGCGACCGGCTTGCGTTCGCTGGAACGTCAGTGATGGGTCAATCATATGAACCTCGAAGGCAGGTTTCACGTGAAACATTCTCAATGAAAAGCTGAAATTGGCTTGTGGGCATTTGTCGCGATCATCTTCGGTGGAATATCTATCGTGATTGCAGGGAATCATCGTATTCCCATATGGAAATTATCGCTATGGTGGATCCACAACACCGACTTCCCTTCTCTTCCGGTGTCGCTTCATTTCGCCAGTTACGCCTCCTTGCTACAATAGAAAATCACACAGGAGAGATAATGACTACCTCGGCATTTCAACCATTTAGCTTCAGCACCGTAGCGCATATCGTCTGTGAACCGGGCGCCGCGAAACGCATCGGTACTCTCGTTTCCCAGCATTTTCCTCACGCCCGTCGGGCCTTGATCGTTACCGACGCCGGCTTCCTGAAAACCGGTCTGGTTGATCCACTGATCGCGGCATTGCGCGAAGCCGGTCTGGCCGTCGCCATCTTCTCGAACGTGATCGCCGATCCACCCGAAGCGGTCGTGCTGCAAGCAGTTGCCGATGCGCGGAATAACGAAACCGACCTCGTCATCGGCCTCGGCGGCGGCAGCTCGATGGATGTCGCCAAGCTGATCGCGGTGCTGGCCGGAAGCGACCAGGAACTGAAAACAATGTACGGCATCGACAATGTGAAGGGCGGCCGCTTGCCGCTGGTACAGGTGCCAACCACTGCAGGAACCGGTTCCGAAGTAACCCCCATTTCCATCGTGACAACCGGCGCCACCACCAAGATGGGCGTTGTTTCGCCACAGCTATACGCCGACCTGGCAATTCTCGATGCAGAGCTGACCATCGGCTTGCCGCCCAAGGTAACCGCAGCGACTGGCATTGATGCAATGGTGCATGCGATCGAAGCCTATACCACCAGGCATAAGAAAAACCCCTTGTCCGACATGTTGGCGCGTCAAGCGCTGATATTGCTCTCTGGAAACATTGTGGTTGCGTGCACAGACGGGAAGAATCTTGCCGCTCGCCAGGCGATGCTGCTGGGTGCAATGCTCGCCGGACAGTCATTCGCAAATGCGCCATGCGCCGCGGTACATGCGCTCGCCTACCCGATCGGCGGCATCTTCCATGTACCGCACGGCTTGTCGAACTCGCTGGTATTACCGCATGTACTGCGTTTCAATGCATCGCACGCTGCCGAACTTTATGCGGAACTGGCTGAAATTGTGTCTCCGGGTGCAAGCGGCAGTGCGGAAGCGCGTACCCAGGCACTGATCGACGGAATGGAAATGATTGCCGCGCAGACAGGTATCGAAACGCAGTTACGCCAGGTCGGCATCGCCGAATCCGATCTCGACCGGCTTGCCGACGACGCAATGCTGCAGACCAGGCTGCTGACAAACAATTTGCGGGAAGTATTGCGCGAAGATGCGCGAGCAATCTACGCTGCCGCGCTGTAGGAAAAAGAGAATCGGTCCGGCTTTTCGCCGGACCGAAGCAGCAGTCTCAGTGGCTGTTGGCCCGCGCTGTCGAACGCCGGGTGAGCGCGACCAGCTCGCCGACGATCCCCCGGCGGAACGCCAGCACGCAGACGATGA
>CBIHNU010000065.1:0-12166 GCA_966211585.1 uncultured Noviherbaspirillum sp.
TTCGGTCCCTCAGACGCGGGGTGGAGCAGTCTGGCAGCTCGTCGGGCTCATAACCCGAAGGTCACAGGTTCAAATCCTGTCCCCGCAACCAGACACGAAAAAAGCCCGGCATAAGCAGCCGGGCTTTTTCTTTTCAGCATTGCGCATGTTTGCGCATCATCGCAAACCGAGGACAAGCGGCGACACGCGCGCCGCAGGTTCCGGAATGTCCGCCGTCCTCTCAGATCAGCAGCGATACCGGCATCAGCACGCCGACCAGAACCAGCGTGACGATGGGAACCAGCCAGGAACGCCTTGCATCGCGCCCGATATCGGCAACCATGGCTGCCTCGCCATCCTGCGAGAACAGGTGCGCGTAATAGCGGTTATGCACCACACGGTAACGGTAGTGCGAATAACCGGCGCAGGCCAGGGCGCCCACGACCAGGATCGCCCATAGTACGAATAACAACATTCAAATCACTCTCAAAAAAAGAAAAGGCACGCATCCCCGATGTCGCCATCGGTTTCCTGCCGCGCCGGACCTGCTGTCAGAAATATTTTTTGACGATCTCGCTGAACGCTTCTTCGACCGGCTTGCCTTTTATCATCAGCTCGGTGATTTCGTCGGAATGCGCGGAAATTGCCGCTGGCAGCGTCGCGCGATTTTCCTTGAAATATTCATAGCGCTTGGCGGCGCACTGTTCGTTCAATTGCGCAGCGGTGGTGCGGGTGCTGCCGCCACCACTGGAGGTGCGGGCGACGCGAGCGGTCCGCGATGCGGGGCGCACGCCGGCAATGGCGGCCCTGATCTGATCCAGCGTAAAGACCGCACTCGCATTGACGCCGACGAATTCATCGTCCTGCGGCGTCAGCAGGTGATGGTTCCTGTCGAATGCCATCTTCTTGCCAAGTGTGTTCGCGATCTGATAGCTCGGTTGCGGGCCGCCGCTCATCAGTGAAAATTGAACGCTCTCGCCATAATCCAGCATTTTTGCCAGGACGCTTTTCAGATAATCTGCCGGAAGGGTGTCAAAGTTGCCGTTCCAGCGCTTGCCTCTCGTTGTGGCCAATGTAGTCCGCTTTCAAAAAAGTTATCGTGATCTCGGGATCCGGTGACGCTGCAAAGAAGTAAAACACGGGCGCGCATTATCGCCCAACTTGTCCATGGACGAATGTTCTTTTTGGAAGCGCCCCCCACCCGCTGTCTGCGAGCCATGGATATTGGACCCCGCGCGCGCGATTTGATTCCATGCACGCCGCCTGCAGGACGGAACCCCGATATACTGCATGCCCGACCATCGTCACCATCACCGGCCCCGCCCCGCCCTGCTCATGACCTACGAAGAATACCTGGATGAAGTAACGACGCTGTTGACGGAAATGTTCGACATGAGCGACGAGGACGCGATCAAGCATGTGATGCGCGCGCAAGCGGCCGATTATTTCACCTTGCATGACGATCTTCCCGAGATGCGTACGCAGGAACGCGCGGTGCAGGATGCAAAGACCATTTTCCAGCAAAAGAACAAGTCGCGCCCGCATGTGCCGCCGAAGCGCACGGGCAAACTGAAAAAATGACCACCATCCGTTGAAAATCCGGAAAGCAGAGGGCGCGAGCGGCAGCGCTGTCAACCGATCTGAACAGCACACCCGGTCACACATTGCTACGCAATTGCCGTTACTATTGAGCAAGTTCCGCCGGGCATGGTGGTTGACCGACGTGGTTTGACACGATGAATTTTTTTACCGCGGGCATCGCGTTCATCGCAACACAGCTGTGCATGACACTGGTAATGGCCGGTGTTTATTGGGCCACACCGAATGAAAAGTGCACGCGTTACTGGGCCTGGGCGGAGGGGCTCCTCGCGTTCGGCGTACTGCTGATTGTCCTCAACGGCGGAGCACCGCGTTACGCGATCATCGTTTTGGGAAACAACAGCCTGGTAGGCGGCACCATTCTGCAATGGTGGGGCCTTCAGGCCTTTTATGGAAAGCAGCCGGGAAAGATCGGCTGGTTTATCGGCGCGGTTTTTTTCGTGCTGCACGGTTTGCTGCTGGCCGCAGACGCGCCTATGGAGCCGCGTGTCTTCCTGCTCGCAACGACTTTCCTGATCTTGCTGACCTTGAGCTTTCGCACGGTATGGCATGGGACGGCGTCGGAACGGACCTTCGGCGCCCGTCTCGTGCTTGGCGCCATCGCAGTGCTGATCGTGAACAACGTATTGCGCAACATCGCGGTACTGCTGGGGCTCCTGTCCGCCGGGCCTGCCACCCGTTCTTTCGTCGGCGTGACCGCGCTCTATCTGGTGCCGCTAGCCGGCATCCTGCTGTATGCGACCGGGCTGCTGCTGCTGTATTTCGAGCGCATGGTGAAAGAAAAGCATCATCTTGGCACGCATGACGAACTGACCGGATTGCTGAACCGGCGCGCCACCATTGCGGGCGGTGAAAGGGAAATCACCCTGGCGGCCCGCGATCGGCGGGCACTTGCCGTGGCGTTCATCGATATTGATTTTTTCAAGCGGATCAACGACAGCCTGGGACATGAAGCCGGCGACATGGTACTCGTCGAGATCGCGCAACTGTTCAAAAAGAGTTGCCGCGATATCGATCTGATCGGGCGTTACGGCGGGGAAGAGTTCTGCATCATTTTTCCGGGCGCCGATGCGACACAGGCGGCGATCGTCGGTGGACGGCTGCTGGCGACGATCGCGTCCTATCGTTTCCGGGACCAGCATCCAGTGACGGTAAGCCTGGGATTGGCCGTGCTGGAGGTCGGCGCCAGCGACCGTTCATGGAACACCTTGATCAATCGTGCCGATGCCGAGCTCTACAGGGCGAAGAATATGGGGCGAAACAGGTTCTGCATCGCACCGGATGCGAGCGATGTTGCGGAAAATGTTTTGCTACAGCGCGCCGGTGACGAACCGGACCACAAGTTTTTTTACAGGAAATCACCGTGAATGATCGTTTGACGAAAGATGAATTCGATGCGCTCGCGCAGATCGGCCAGGCAAAAAAGCATGAACGCGCAAGCGCATGCGTGGCGCGAAACGCGAAGCGCCTTGCCGGCCTCAAATACATCAGCTACGGCAGGGATGGCCAGCTTGTGCTGACGGAAAAGGGACAGCAGACCTTGTTCGTGAAACGCTGCATCGACGGGCTGCGTGCCGTTGCAAACGATACGTTCGCCCCGCTCGATGCCGGTGTCGCCACGTTCCTGAGCAAGAAAGGGCTGGTCGTGCCGCGGGCATCGGAAACAGGCTTCGATATTACGCAACGCGGACGCGACATGCTGGCGGATATCGATACCCAACAGGGGTGAAATGCAGGAGCGGCACGCGACGCATTTCCGATGCCGCGTTGCTATCTGAACCCGGTTTTTTCACCGGTCTTGATATCCATTGAATAACGCACGCCGTTTTCGGTGAACGGCATCCGGTCCGGCGGTTCGTCGCCCGCCAGCGCGCCCGAGACCACCGGCAAGCCTTCGCCCTTGCGCACCAGTTCATCCGAGCGTTCATAGACGTTGCGACAACCGGTTTCCGCGATCAGTGTCCGCACGATGGCAATCTTCCATGCATCGACGCCGGCCGCCTGGAACTGGCACACCAGGTAACCGTTCATGCCGCCGTACCAGTCGACCAGCAGGCCGGGCAAGCCGTCCTGTTCGCCCAATACCAGATGCAGCACCGTGTCCGATGCGGCTGTTCCACCTGCCCCCGGTTTGCCGCGGGCGGCAACCGCCGCCTTGACCCGGCGCTTGATCAATGCATGATCGACCGGTTCGTTTTCGTCGAAAGTCCAGACGCGTGCGCGTATCTGCGAATGCGGGTTGTACGCGGCGCGCGCGAGAAATCGGGCGGACGATGATTGCACCAGCGCCGTCGTCCCCTGCTTCATTTTTTCATGCGGCTTGCCATCGACGCGCTCGATCGCGGACGCGTAAATCCAGGGCTGCCGGTCGAGCAGGTTCTTTTCCTTGCCTTGTTTGATGGTAATGACGAGCATGGGAATTCCAGAGAGAGAGAATGCAAAGGGGCGATGATGCGCGATCGATCCGAAGCGACCGCTGCGGCTGGCGAGGCGCAATTATGCACGCATTGGCCGGATCGGTCGCCGTTGCACGCGGATAATTGCGCCGAGCGCCGGCTTCAGCCGGAACCGGACGCCGCAGCCGCTTTTACACGCAACTCGAACACCAGGTAAACCAGCAAGGCGAGCGCCAGCGGGATCAGGTAATAAACCGCGCGATAGGCCAGCAATGCGGCGATCAGTTCGCTCCTCGGCAGGCGCTGCGACAGCAAGGCAACGAACACCGCCTCCAGCACGCCGAGGCCGGCCGGTATATGCGCGAGCACGCCGGCGATGGCCGATACCAGTAGCGCGCCAAGCACTTCGGTGAACGCGACCTTGCGCTCCATCAGCATGAACAGCACGCCGGCATTCAGCAGCCAGTTGACACATGACATCAACAATTGCAGAAGCGCCAGCCGTAGCGGCGGCAAGGCGATCTCGTAATCTTTTATCGTGAAGTTGCGCCGGCGCGCCCTTGCGCATAGCAGCACATACACCACTGCTGCGACAAACAGCGCGAAGCCGAGCCACTGCTGGCCGCGCATATCGAGCTTCCAGCCGGGCGGCAGCGGAATCGGCCACCACCAGAACAGCATGCCGGCGAGCAGCAGGTAGCCGAGCCAGTTGGTCAGTATGCTCATGCCGACCACACGGGTAACAACGTCGGCGCCGAGGCCGAGCTGCGAGTACAGCCGGTAGCGGAACGCGATGCCGCCGATCAGCGTGCCCATGTTCAGATTGAATGCAAAACTGATGAAATTGACCGTCATTACCTTGCGCGTGGCGACTGTCTGGCCGGTGATGTGACGGCCCAGCAAGTCGAAGCAGCTGTACAGCAGATGGCTGGCGGCCGCCAGCAGCGCCGCCAGCAGCAGTCCCTCTTTCGGATGCTCGCGCAAGATGGCGAGCACCTCCTCCCATTTGACCGATCGCGCCTGGCGCACCAACAGCCACGCGACCGCGGCGAAGAACGCGATCTTCAACAGGCGCTTCGCCCATGGCCACCATGGCTTCGATGCAATGCCGTGCCTGGTTCGCGAACCGGCCCTGGAATCCGGTGCCGGCTTCATCGCAGCGCACTTTCGCCATCGGCCTTTTCGTCGACCGACGTAGGCACCAGCGACGCAAGCCGCGGCGTATGTCCGGGCAAGTGTCCGGCCCATGCCGGATAGCGGCGCAACACGTGAAACAGCACGAAACTGCGCAGATTGCGCCACAGGCCCGACCCTGTCAGATCCTTCGCTTCTATCCTTTTGCAGCTGAAGGCAATCAGCCGTTGCAGGCTGTCGCTCAATGTACGGTTGAATTCGCGGTCGAGGATCATTGCGTTGGCTTCCAGGTTCAGCGACAGACTGAGCGGATCGAGGTTGCTGGAACCGATGGTCGCCCATTCATCATCGACCAGCGCCACCTTGGCGTGCAGCGGGCGATCGCGATATTCATAAATGCGCACGCCGCCGCTCAGCAGGTGCTCATACAGCATCGCGGCGGCGGTCTGCACGATCGGCATGTCGGGATTGCCCTGCAGGATCAGCGAAACATCGACGCCGCGCCGCGCTGCCTTGCGCAGCTCGCGCAGGAAGGTATACCCCGGAAAAAAATAGGCATTGGCGATTACCACGCGCCGGCGCGCGAGGCGCATCGCGAGCCGGTAATGGCGTTCGATATCGTTGGTGTTGCGATCGTTGTCGCGCCAGACGAACAACGCGGCGGCGTTGCCGGCGGGCGGCGGGGAGGGAAGCATCTCCGCCGCGGCACGGCGCCGGAACCAGCGCCGCACACGCGGCTCGCCGCCTTCGATCGTGGCTCGCATGAAGCGATGGATATCGGCCACCAGTGGCCCTTCGACTTCGGCTGCGTAATCCTGCTTCGCTCCCGGCCCGAAATCGGCAAGATGCTCGGCCGCGTAGTTGATGCCGCCGATAAACGCGCGCATGCCGTCGACCACCACCAGCTTGCGATGCAGCCGGCGAAAATAGTTGAGGCGCCCGAACAGGCGCGACAGCAGCCGCGATGGCGGATCGAATACATGCAGCCGCACGCCGGCCGCCGTCAGCGAACGGATGAACTCTTCCGACAAGCCGGCTGAACCGAAGCCATCAACCGTGACGTCGATCTGCACTCCGCGGCGAGCGGCGGCGAGCAGTGCCGCATGCAAGGCCTTGCCGACCTTGTCTTCATACACGATGAAGGTTTCGAGCAGCACTTCGCGCTGCGCTGTCGCAATCACCTCGAAGACGCGCGGGAAGAACGCTTCGCCGTTCTCCAGGAGCGTGAATTTGTTGCCCCTGCTCCACGGTCGACTCATCGTCGCTGTTCCCGGGTTGCGGGGCATTGGCCGGGGTCATCGGGCGCGTGCGTGCCTGTTCGATCCCGAGATTTCGGCCAACGGTGAAATTCAGATTCGTTCATCCATTTGATCCCGGGAACACGATTGCTTCGTGTTTTCAGTATGCCGGCTGGCGGAAAACGGATATTGGAGTTGGTCAATTTTTGTGCCGTTATGTTCCTGGCGTATGTGACCGGTATATAGAAGCGATAGATGGGTAGGCCGAAAATGGATAAGCGCACATCGGTAAAGAGTGGTTGTCTTCGGGTGAGCCCTGAATGCCTTGCCTCAATGGATCAAACAGCTGTGATCCAACTGTTCAGACGCATTTATCCACCAATATGTGTTGTATCAGGGCAGGCGTAGATTGGCCATCGTCCGCACAATCGGCCTTATGTTTGTGAGAAACAAGCACTGGCTTTGCGGCGAACGTGGGATATGCGCTCTTTAGTGAACCGCGAGCTCGACATCGGTCCCGAGTCCGAGCAGGCTTCTCGCTTCCTCCGGCGTCGCCGGGCGCGTGTCATATCGGATGCATAACTCCGCGGCGATGCCGACCAGTTCCGCATTGCTGGCCGCAAGCCGGTCGCTCGTGATGCGGATGTTGTCTTCCAGCCCGGTGCGCACCGCATCGCCGCCACGCTTCAATACCCACTCGATCACCGGTGTCTGGTAGCGTCCGATGCCGGCGGCCATCCAGGTTGCCTTCGGCAGCACGCGCCGCAGTTCGCCGAGCAGCACATCGATCACGCATTCCTCGGCCGGCAATGCGTTCTTGATGCCCAGCACGAATTGCACATGCGGCCTGTCGCTGATCAGGCCGGCATCAACCAGCCGGCGCATCGCATAGATATGCGACAGATCGAAGATTTCGATCTCGGGCAGTATCCGGTATTCCTTCATCCGGCTCGCAAGCTGATCGACCAGCGGCGGCGGGTTTTCATAAATAATGGTCGGAAAATTGACGCTGCCGGTAGCGAGCGATGCCATGTCGGGGCGCTGGTACAGCGCCGCGCCGCGCGCGTTCTGGTCGCGGCCGCGGCCGCCGGTGGAAAACTGCACGATCATGCCCGGACAATGCGTGCGCACGCCGTCGAGCACCTGCTGAAATAACGCGGGATCGGACGACGGGCTTTCGTCCGGGTTACGCACATGCACATGCACCAGGGACGCGCCGGCTTCGAACGCCTGCTGCGTCGATTCGACCTGCTCGGCAACGCTGACGGGAAGCGCGGGATTGTCTTTCTTGCGCGGCACGGATCCGGTGATCGCAACAGCAATGATGGTCGGCTTCATGCGTGGCTCCTTCCGGGATCGATGCGCACAAACCGCATGCGCAAAAAAATTTCGCTGGTCCCGATTATTCTGAGCGTCCGCGATCGTGTGCAAACTGATCTGGAACAAGCGCGGCTCGCATGCCGCGCGGCATCCGCAGTAGGTCAGCCAAGCCAGCCGGCAACAATTTTCGCCGCGGAGGCAATCACGTCGTCACGCGACTGCGCGTCTTTCCGGGCTTGCGTGGTATAGATCGCGACGACAACCGGCGCACGCTCCGGCGGCCACACAACCGCAATATCGTTGGCGGTGCCATAGTCGCCGCTGCCCGTCTTGTCGCCGATCTTCCAGTCGGCAGGAATACCTGCCTTGATACGCGCGGCGCCGGTGGTGTTCCCGTACATCCAGTCGCGCAGCTGCTCGCGTTGCGGCGATGCCAGCGCATCGCCCAGAACCAGGCGCTGCAGGCTGCGGCCCATTGCACCGGGCGTGGAAGTATCGCGTATATCGCCCGGTATCGCGGTATTGAGCTCGGTCTCCCAACGGTCGAGGCGGAACTCGCTGTCGCCGATGGACCGCGCGAACGCGGTAACCGCTTGCGGGCCGCCCGCCATCCGGATCAACAGGTTTGCCGCGGTGTTGTCGCTGTATTGAAGTGCGGCGGCGCAAAGACCGGCGACGGTCATGCCGTCAGCGACATGCTTCTGCGTGACGGGCGAGTAATTGACCAGCGCGCTTTGCCGGTACCGGATGCGCTGTTGCAGCAGACCCGGCACTTCCACACTCCGGGTCAGGATGGCGGATGCCAGCATCACCTTGAAGGTGCTGCAAAACGGAAACCGCTCGTCGGCGCGATGCGCCAGTTGCGCGCCATTGGCCATGTTCAACGCAAACAAGCCTATACGACCGCCAAATCCGGTTTCAAGCTTTTCAAGTTCGGGCTTTGCCAGCGCGGCAGCCTGCGGTTCGGCGGCACGGCATGGAAGTGCGAACGACAACAAAGGGAGGGATGCGGCAGCCAATAAAAATGTCCGACGCTGTGCGAAGCGGTTCATGGATGGAATGGGTGTTTTTGTTGCAAGAAAATCAAAAAGCATTTTCCGCCACGACGGCAACAGCGCTACGCGCGCGAGCCCGTCGAGGCAAGCGCGACCCAGTCGCGCTCTTCCAGCTCGGCGAGTTCCTTCAGGCAGGCGAGTTCCTTTTCGGACAGGCCATCGAGCACCTCCGGATCATCGGCATCGACGCGGCCGTGGCGGATCAGAATGTCGATCTTGCTCAGGTAATCGCCCATCAACAGGATCCGGCCGACAGCGGACAACTGCGATTGCCTGTCGCTCGCTTCCTGCTCGCCGATCGCGGTCGTCACCGAATCGGGGAAATGCCATTCGCTGCCGATGTTGCAGGCGAGCGTGCGGCCGTGGCTGGCGAGCGCATTGCAGAAGGTGGGCGAGCCGACCGGTTGCCGGCCTTCGGTCATCTTGTCGATCACGCGCAGCGACACGGTGAGGCCGATGTTCTGGATCAGGCCGGCGAGGAAGGCATCCAGCGGATCGACTGTCATGCCCTGCGCCAGCATATGGCTGGCGATCGCGCAACGTTCCGACTGCGACCAGAGCCGAGGCGCGAGCCGGCGGGTGAAGCTGCCGGAGTGCAGGTTGATGATGGGCTTGAACGCGACACTGGTGACCAGTTGCCGCAATCCGTTCTGCCCCAGCACCAGTACCGCGTGGTCGACGCTGGTGATCGATTTGCCATGACTGTAGGCGACGCTGTTGGCGAGGCGTAGCACTTCCGCCACCAGCACCAGGTCATGCGAAATGTTGCGCGAGACTTCGGTGCCGGAAAAATCGGGATTGCGCAGGCTTTGCAGCAGCTGCGGTATCACGCCGGGCATGCGGCGTACCAGGTGCGCACCGGCGCGATTGGATTTCACCACTTCGTCGAGGGCGCCCAGAATTGCGTCCTCGGTCGGATTGGTAAAAATGTCCGGATGGTTCTCGGCTTCGAACAGCCAGCCGGCGAACATGAAGTCGATCCGGTCGCGCTGCATCGCGCTGACGCTGTCGTTGGCGAATCTGCGTGTCCTGGCTGGCGGCGGACTGGCGGTCGCCTGACGGCCGGGTTGCGGCGGAGCGGGTTTTTTCGGGTCGGAGAAGATGCGCAGGAACCAGTCGAGCATGGCGGGCCGTGACAAGTTGAGGGAAGGTCGTGCCATGATTAAAACACGTTATTGTTGCCGGCGTCGAACCCCGTATGGAAGGCCTGCGCACCCAAGTCCGGCCGATGCCTTAACATGAGGGCTGTCACCGTTTCGCCTGTTTCACCGAGGAGCCCGCGTGCAACCTGTCATTTCCGTCAATGCGCTGACCAAGATCTATGCGTCTGGTTTCCAGGCGCTGAAGAACGTCAACCTTGAGATACGCCCCGGCGAGATCTTTGCGCTGCTCGGGCCGAACGGCGCGGGCAAGACCACGCTGATCAGCATCATCTGCGGCATCGTCAATGCCAGCAGCGGCCGCGTGCTGGCGGACGGCCACGACGTCGCGCGCGAGTTCCGCGCGGCGCGCGCGAAAATCGGGCTGGTGCCGCAGGAGCTGGCCACCGATGCCTTCGAAACCGTGTGGGACACGGTGAAGTTCAGCCGCGGCCTGTTCGGCAAGCCGCGCAACCTGGACTACCTGGAGAAAGTGCTGAAGGAGCTGTCGCTGTGGGAAAAGCGCGAATCGAAAATCATGGCGCTGTCGGGCGGCATGAAACGCCGCGTGATGATCGCGAAGGCGCTCAGCCATGAGCCGAAAATCCTGTTCCTCGATGAACCGACCGCCGGCGTCGACGTCGAGCTGCGGCGCGACATGTGGAACATGGTGCGGCGCCTGCGCGAAAGCGGCGTCACGATCATCCTGACGACGCATTACATCGAGGAGGCGGAGGAAATGGCGGACCGCATCGGTGTCATCAGCAAAGGCGAAATTCTGCTGGTCGAGGACAAGACCGTGCTGATGCAGAAGCTGGGCAAGAAGCAGCTGACGCTGCTGCTGCAACAGCCGCTGGACAAGGTGCCGGCAGAACTTTCGGTATACGCGCTGGAGCTGTCGGCCGACGGCACCCAACTGGTGTACACCTTCGATGCGCAGGACGAGCGCGGCGGCATACCGGAATTGCTGCGGCAGCTCGGCGAGCATGGCATCCACTTCAAGGATTTGCAGACCAGCGAAAGTTCACTGGAAGAAATTTTCGTCAGCCTGGTCAGGGGGCGGCCATGAATCTGCATGCGATCAGGGCAATCTATATCTTCGAAATGTCGCGCACGCTGCGCACGCTGCTGCAAAGCATTGCGTCGCCGGTGATCTCGACCTCGCTCTACTTCATCGTGTTCGGTTCGGCGATCGGCTCGCGCATGGAGCGCATCGACGGCGTCAGCTACGGCGCGTATATCGTGCCGGGCCTGATCATGCTGTCGGTGCTGACCGAAAGCATTTCCAACGCATCGTTCGGCATCTACATGCCCAAGTGGGCCGGCACCATCTACGAGGTGTTGTCAGCGCCGGTCTCGGCGCTCGAAATCGTGATCGGCTATGTCGGCGCGGCAGCGAGCAAATCGGTGATTCTCGGCTTGATCATTCTCGCCACCGCGCGCGTGTTCGTCGATTATTCGATCGTGCATCCATGGTGGATGCTGGCCTTCCTGCTGCTGACATCGATCACGTTCAGCCTGTTCGGCTTCATCATCGGCGTCTGGGCCGACGGCTGGGAAAAACTGCAAGTGGTGCCGGTGATGATCGTCACGCCGCTGACCTTCCTCGGCGGCAGCTTTTATTCGATCAACATGCTGCCGCCGTTCTGGCAAAAGCTGACGCTGTTCAATCCGGTGGTGTATCTGGTCAGCGGTTTTCGGTGGAGTTTTTACGGGGTGTCGGATGTGGGGGTGGGGATCAGTTTGGGGATGACGCTGGCGTTCATGGTGGGGTGTTTGGTGGCGATTTGGTGGATATTCAGGACAGGGTATCGGTTGAAAACTTAGGGTCTTTTTGATTTTTTGCTTTGGTGATTTAGTGCGGCTTGCACTCCAGTGATGCAATACGGATTTCACTTCGTAGAGATTGGCCGGGACTGGCCCCGGCGGGCCACTCACTTTTCTTGTGTCGACAAGAAAAGTAAGCAAAAGAAGCGACCCCAAGACGCTGCCCTTCGGGTTCCCGAAAAAAGCCAGCACAAAGCGGGAAATGAAATAACTCGCCCTCGCTGCGCTCGGTGCTCAGACAGATTTCATTTCTGATCCGCTTTGCACTGCCTTTTTTCGGCAACGTCCCAAGGGGTTTTAAAGTCAACAACGATCCTCAAGACAATGCTTACCGAAATCAACGGCAGTGGTATCGACAGCGAATATCGGTCGCACTGGCGGTTTTGCTTTTGGGTTTGGTTTTGTTTTTTGAAGTTCCGCTGTGTGAGGTTGGCCGCGAATTTCGGATACCAACGGTGACAGTTTAAACTGAGCACTGG
>CBIHNU010000066.1:0-11596 GCA_966211585.1 uncultured Noviherbaspirillum sp.
GAACTGGAACTGGAACCGGAACTGGAACCGGAACTGGAACCGGAACCGGAACCGGAACCGGAACCGGAACTGACGCAGGGAGTGGAACCTGTTCTGCTCCGGCTGGCGGGACATGCGGCGATACAGGCACTGATACGGGCACCGGTACCGATACCGGATGCCACGACATTTTCACCCAATGCTTCGACGTGAGTGCGGTCGAGATTTCGAAATACAAGAACAACAAGCAGGCCGCAGCGTCCTACACTTTCGACGATGGCAATGTGTCCAGCTCTGCCATCGCATCGATCTTCGAAAGCTACGGATTGCGCGCGTCGTTCTTCATCGTCGCGGGCGCCGTTCCTGACGCGCAATGGAGCATGTGGCGCGACCTGGCGGGAAGAGGGCACGAGATCGGCAATCATTCGATGACGCACACCATCGATCTCTCCGACCCGACGCTAAGCGACCAGACGCTCAACACCGAGATCAACGACGCCCAGACACTCATCGCGCAAAAGCTTGGTACCCGTCCGCTCGCCTTCGCATTTCCGTGGCATGCGTATTCCGACCGCTCGCTGAAAGTCGCATTTCAGAATCACTTCGCGGTCCGCAAGACCGACATCGGCGAGAGCACCTACCATTTCGTGTTCTTCGACCAGGATCACAGCGTCGATGAAGCGCACGCGCTGGCCGATGCGAACGCGCAACTGGCGGATACCGTCGCGGTCGGCGGCTGGTACGTCGCCGCCGGCCATGGCATCGATGGCGACGGCTGGAGCCCGATCACGAGCAATTTCCTGAATCAGCACCTGACGTTTGCCGCAAAATATTCATCCAAGCTGTGGACCGATACGTTCATGAATGTATCGCGCTACCGGATATGCCGGCCGCAACTGACGCCGGAAGTGAATGTCGCGTCATCGAGTGTGGTCAAGGTCCGGCTGGCCGGCACCGTCGATCCCGCGCTCTGCACGGAACCGCTGAGCGTGACGATGCCGGTCATCGACGTGCCGCACGGGCAATTACACGCGCATCTGGCGGACGGCACCGAGGTTCCGGTCAAGATATTCAACGGCGCGCTGGTGGTTGGCGTTCGTCCCGGCGACGAGGTGAGCGTCGAGATCGTTCACTGAGCGATGGCATTGAGCGATCGCTACGCGGGGCGCATGCGCGGCCCGCGTATCGACAACGCCATCGCATTGCGGCAATGCAGGCTCGGCAGGCGAGCCAGTCAGGCTAAAACAGCTCTCAATCCGGCGTCAGCGGTTTCCCTTGAGCGCGTCGCGCTCCGCGATTGCGCGGTTGAGTGCGGCTTCGGCTTGCGACAGGTCTGTTGCAAGGCGGCGTTGCCGTGCCTGATACGCGTCGTTCAGCCTGGAGCCGCCGCCGCTGTTGCCGGTGCGTTCGCCCGGCAAGGGTTCGACGCCTTCTTTTTGCCGCCGCTTCGCATCTTCCACCAGCATTTCCGCGTGGATCACATCCGAGTTCGCTTCGTCGAAAGTCTTGCGTTTGCTTGAATCCGGGATAGCCGTGACCCGGTTCACCGGCTTGTGTTCGACCTGCGGCGTGATGACGGGGCGCGTGCCGGATTCGCTGGTCCATACATTGCCCTTGGCCGGCGGTTCGACAGTAATCGTCTGGTCGACCTTGCCGTCCTTGGGCAGCTTGTCGGTATACACGATGCGGCCGTCCGGCATCACCTGCCGGTACACGGTGGTCGCCGCACTGCCGAGCGGCGCTGGCGTCAGCACGGTTTCCGCGAGCGCAAATCCGGGCGAAATTGCGGCCAGGATCGCAGCGGTCTTCAGGGCGAGGGAAGTGGTCATCGATGCACTCCTTTTTTTTCACCTTAACAGAACCCGGTGCGGCAGCGGTTGAGAATTGGCTGAGAATCAGCAAAACCGACGGGTTTTACCAGGGCAAATACATGAAGGTCCGGGCAGGACTTGCTGCATGACATTTTGTCCACGAAAGGCACGAAAGGCACGAAAAGCACGAAAGAAACAAACCCATCGAGAAATTCCCCTGGGTATAGCGCCAGCCAAAGTGAAAATATCGGTGTTCGTGCTTTTCGTGCCTTTCGTGGACTACGTAATGGGCAATGGCTTCATGCAATCGTCGGCGGATTTTACCGTTCCTCTTGACTATCAAAAAAGCGTCCTATACTGAAATCACGACGAGCGGAGGAGACGGTCATGAGACATCGATTGTATTACTTGCTGCCCGATATCGAATCGGCGCGCCGCACTTTCGACGATTTGCTGCTGAATCGCATCGAGCAACGACATATCCGCTTTCTCACGTCCGGCGCGTCGCTGCCGGAAGATCTGCCGGAAGCGGGTTTCCTGCATAAAACCGACGTGGTCCATGGCGCCGGCGCCGGCATGCTGGTCGGCGCAGTGCTCGGCACGGCATTGGGATTCCTGCTGGTGTATTACTTCAGCCTCGCCTCGCAAGCGGCGGTAGTGCTGGCAATGACATTGTCCGGGCTGCTGTTCGGCGGCTGGGCCGCAAGCATGGTGGCAGCCGCGTTGCCGAACTCGCAACTGAAATCGTTTTATCCGGAGCTTGAAAAAGGCAAGGTGCTGATGATCGCCGATGTGCCTGCGCGCCGCGTTACGCAACTGGAAAAGCTGCTTGCGGAACGCCATCCGGAAATGCAGTTCAGCGGCGAGGACCCGCGGGTTCCGGTGTTTCCGTAACCGCCGCGGTGTCTCGCGTGCACCGGCGCAACCAAAACACAGCGTACGCCGGCAAGTGACGGCGTACGTTGTGCATTGCTATTTTTCGGGAGAGAGCCATGGAACTTCACATGCAGTCGCATCATTTTGAGGCGCGCGTGCCGGATTGGCCGGCGGCGGCGGTGGCCGGCTTTGTCGCCGGCGCGATCCTGATGGTGCTGGAACTGATCTGGGCGGTCCTGATACCGGGTGACAGCCCGTGGATTGTTTCGCACAAGATCGCTGCGATCGTGCTGGGACCGGGCGCGCTGCAATCGAACGACTTCAGCATCGGCGTGGTGGCGCTCGCGCTTGCGACACATTATGTGCTGGGCATCGCGTTCGGTATCATCCTGGCCGCGATCATCGCGCCGTTTCATTTCGATTCCAGCGCCGGCATGCTGGTGCTGGTCGGCGCCGTGTTCGGTGCGCTGATCTATCTGTTCGACTTTTACGTAATGGAGCAGGTGTTCCGCTGGTTCGCCGACATGCGTGGCTGGGAAACCTTCGTCGCCCACCTGATCTTCGGCATCGCAGCCGCGCTGATGTACTGGCAGCTGGAGCGGTCACGCGAGGTGCCGGCGCGTTAGATCAGTTTGCGCGCCGCCCCCCTGTACGGATCACTAAGACGGGCGGCGGCGCTGCACCACGCGTTCGATTGCCTCGAACGCGAGTTGCGTGAGCAGCGCCAGCACCGCGGCCGGGATCGCGCCGGCCAGCAGCATATCGTTGTCGTTCAGCGCCAGCCCGGTGGCGATGCGTTCGCCGTAACCGCCGGCGCCGATGAAGGCGGCAATCGTCGCGGTGCCGACGCTCATCACCGCCGCTGTCTTCACGCCGGCCAGAATCACTGGCAACGCCAGCGGCAGTTCGATATACAGCAGCCGGTCGCGCGGTGTCAGGCCCAGCGCCAGCGCCGCCATGCGCAGCCCCGCCGGCACCTGCTCGATGCCGGTACAGGTGTTGCGCACGATCGGCAGCAGCGCATACAGGAACAGCGCGATCAGCGCGGGCAGGGTGCCGATGGTTCCCAGCAGTGGAATCAGCATCGCCAGCAGGGCCAGCGACGGCACTGTTTGCAGCAGGCCGACCAGCGCCATCACGCCCTGTTTCAGCCGCGGTGCATAGGCCGCGAGCACGCCCAGCGGCACGCCGATCGCGATCGCGCATGCCAGCGACAGCGCCACCAGCAGCACATGCTCGCGCGTCAGCCGCCACAGGTTGCCGTCGAACAGCCGGCCGAGCAGGCCGCCGCGCTGCGCGCTGCGGGTCTCCGCATGCGTCAGCCACGCATGTGCCACCGCGTCGAACGGTTTGCCGTCAATCTCGGCGGCGGCATTCATCGCGATCATGTCAGCTTCCGAAATGCGCCCCGCCAATCCCAGCAGCGCGTGCCATGCCTGCGGAAAGCGGCGCGGCACGTCGAGCCGGTACAGCAGCACCGCGTCGTAGCGCGGAAAGTAGGCGGCGTCGTCCGCCAGCACACGCAAGCCGTATTGCCGGATCTTCGCATCGGTCGAATAGATGTCGATCACGTCGACCTGGCCGCGCTGCAAGGCCTCGTATGCGATGCCGTGATCGAGGCCGACCGGCTGCTGCGGCAGTGCGTAACGGTGCGCCAGTCCCGGCCAGCCGTCGGCGCGGCCGAGAAATTCGTGCGATAGCCCGAACCGCAGATCCGGCTGGCGTGCGAGATCGCTCAGATCGTGCAAGTTGCGCTGTGCGCCGACGCTGTCGCGCAGCGCCAGCGCATAGGTGTTGTTGAAACCGAAACGTACCGCCGCGCCGAGGCCGAGCGGCGCCAGTTCGCGATTGATGTCCTGCAACGAGGCTGCGCCCTGGTGTTTCAGGATTTCCAGCGCGATCGTGCCGGTGTATTCCGGATACACATCGATGCTGCCCGATTTCAGCGCCTCGAACACGATCGCAGTATTCCCCAGCCCCTGCCGATGCACTGTCTTCGCATACGGCGCCGCGCTCTGCGTGACGATCTCGCCGAGAATATAGGACTCGGTAAAGCGCTTGGAACCGATCCGCAGCACGTCGTCCGCGTAAACGTTCTGTGCCAATGCCATCAGCGCTATCAGCGCCATCAGCCGGCGGATCGGCGCCAGGCTTCGGATGAGAAAGTTCGGGTGGATATTCATGCCGACATCGTACTGTGAATCTGTGATCGGGCCGAAAACGCGGGGCCGGCAGGGACAGACAATCTCATTGCTGCTTGGAAATATTACGTCTACACTGGAAGAGGTCTTTTGCCCGGTGACGACAGCCTCCGACGGGCGGGTGCGTTGCCCGTTTGCCTGTTATTTGTCGTGTTGACAACTTTGCCTGCGATTTCGCAGCGCTAACCGGGGCAGCAAGATGAACAAGGATTTTCAAGTCGTCGTCCGGAATACGCTCCACTTTCTGCATCAGCGGTATGGCTTCGCATTGTGGATGTTCACCCGTCTCGAAGAGAACGACTGGATCGTGCTGACTGCCGAGGACCATGGCTACGGCATCGGCGAGGGCACGTTATTTCCATGGAAGGATTCGCTCTGTTCGCGCATGGTCGACAATCTCGGCCCGCGTGTCGCGCCCGTCGTTGCCGATGTACCGGTCTATGCCACGGCACCGATCACAGAGCACCTGAATATCGGCGCATATGTTGGAATTCCGCTGAAGCGTCGCGACGGCTCGCTGTTCGGCACCTTGTGCGCGATCGATCCCTTGCCGCAGCCATCGCTGATCGCCGAAGAACAGGAACTGATCGAACTGATCGCCGACCTGCTCAACCGGCTGCTGAATGCCGAGCTGACCGCTGCGCAAGCGCTGCGCCGCGCCGAACGCGCGGAAGTAGTGATGATGCGTGATCCGCTGACCGCGCTATACAACCGCCGCGGCTGGGACCGGCTGCTCACGAAGGAGGAAGAACGCTGTCGCCGCTACGGCCATCCGGCGTGCGTCATCTCCATCGATCTCGATGAACTGAAACTCGTCAACGATACATCCGGTCATGCGGCGGGCGACGCGCTGCTGCTGGCAGCAAGCCACGTGATCGAAGACACGCTCAGGGCGACCGATATCGCCGCGCGTCTCGGCGGCGACGAGTTCGGCATCCTTGCCGTGGAATGCGACGCCGCCGCAGCCGACGCGCTGCTGGTCCGGCTGCGGACGCGGATGGCGGCGGAAGGCATCAAGGCGTCGTCCGGCCTTGCAATGCGCCAGCGAGGGAAAGACCTGACGCGCGCGTTCAGCGACGCTGACGCAGCGATGTATGCGGACAAGAAAAAGCGCAAGGCAAGCGAAACGCCGTAGCGTCAGCCAGCCTGTTCACGCTGTCCGCTGAAACCGATCGGCGACGCGCAGTCGTGGTCAAATGATCGATCATGATGTCCGCTTTCGTCGGGGAATGGTATGTCTGCGAATCGGGAGATGTTGATTCGCGGAAATCATGATGCGAGCGCATATCGAAGTCGGTGCGAAGTCGGCGAAAGCGGGTTTGCACAAGCCCCTTGCCGCTTTTTCCGCCTAGAATATGAGCCCCGCAATCACACCAATGTACGCATGAAAAAAATCCTCTCCGCCACTCTCGCCGTGCCGGCATTCGTCGGCTTGCCGTGCCATGCTGAATCCACCGCCTTGCAACCGCTATGGGAAGTCGGCGCAGGACTCGGCGTGCTGAACGTTCCCGACTATCGCGGCTCGGACCGGCGCAAAAGCTATCTGCTGCCAGTGCCGTACGTGGTGTATCGCGGGGAATTCCTGAAGGCGGATCGCAACGGCGTGCGCGCCGCGCTGTTCAGCAGCGACAGGGTGGAGGTCAACCTCAGCCTGAACGCGACGGTGCCGGTGAGCAGCGACGACAATCCGCTGCGCCGTGGCATGGCCGACCTGAGACCGACGGTCGAAATCGGGCCCACGCTCGACATCCATTTGTGGAATTCGGCCGACCGCAACATGAAGCTTGATTTTCGTGCGCCGCTGCGCGCCGCGATCACCGTCGAGTCGTCGCCGAAGCATATCGGTTCGCTGTTTTCGCCGAGCCTGAACCTGGATGTCACTGACCCGGCCGGATTCGCCGGCTGGAGGCTGGGTATCGGCGCCGGCCCGGTATTCAACAGCCGCAACTACAATCGCTACTTCTACTCGGTCAGCGCGAGTGAAGCCACACCGGGCCGTCCTGCGTATACCGCATCCGGCGGCTATTCCGGCTCGCAGATGACCACCACGCTGTCAAAGCGTTTTGCGCGCTACTGGGTCGGCGCGTTCCTGCGTTATGACCATCTGGGCGGTGCGGTGTTCGAAGACAGCCCGCTGGTGCAGCGGCAAAGCGCGCTGTCGGCCGGCTTCGCCGTCGCGTGGATTTTCGGCACCTCGTCGGTGCGCGTCGCGGCGCCGGAGTGACATCGGATTTTCAGGCGACAGGAGGAAACATCATGGCATCGATCCGCAAGGAAATTGCAATCGCGGCGCCGCCCGACGAGGTCTGGGCGGCGGTGCGCGATGTCGGCGCGGTGCACCAGCGGCTGGTGCCCGGTTTCGTGACCGATACGCGAATGGAAGAGGGCGCGCGCATCGTCACCTTTGCCAATGGCATGGTCGTGCGCGAGCTGATTGTCGATATCGACGATGCGTCGCGACGCCTCGCGTATGCGTCGGTCGGCGGCCGCGCCGCGCATCACAATGCGTCGATGCAGGTGTTTGCCGATGCCGGCGATGGCAGCCGGCTGGTATGGATCACCGACGTGCTGCCGGACGCGTTGACGGAACCGATCCGCGCCAATGTCGAACACGGATCGGCGATCATCAAGCAGACGCTGGAACGAGACGCCGGCGTTCGTTAGTTCATCAGTTCGTTAATACGAGCCCATGAAGTCGCGCTTGCCGAGCTCGACGCCGTTGTGCCGCAGGATCGCGTACGCGGTCGTGACGTGAAAGAAAAACTGCGGCAGTCCGTATTGCAGCAGATAGGTCTGGCCGCTCAGCTTCTGCTCTTTCGGCGTGCCGGGCCGCAGCACGATTTCGCGTGCCTCGCTGCCGTCGATCTGCGCTGCTGTCAGTCCGTCGATGAACGCCAGCGTCTTGCCGATGCGCGCATGCAGATCGGCGAAACTCCGTTCGTTATCGTCATACGCCGGTACCTCGACTCCGGCGAGACGGGCCGATATGCCCTTCGCGAAATCCGCCGCGATCTGCACCTGGCGCACCAGCGCGAACATATCGGGAAACAGCCGCGCCTGCAGCAGCGCGTCCGGTTCGATTTTTTTTGCCGCCGCGTGCGCGTCGGCTTTTGCGAGGACGTCGTTCAGGCTGTTGAGCATCTGTTTGAAAACAGGGATGGACGCCGCATACATTGAAATGGTCATGGTTCTTCCTTGGTTGAATATACGGCGATTATAGCGACCGGGGCGAATCGCTGCCGTTGCATCCAGCGCGGAAATGCGGTGCGCCCCGGTAGTGGCAACCGGGGCGAATGACGAAGATGATGGCGGTCGCTTGTGCGATAGATCAGCCTTTTTCTCTTGCCAGCGCAAGGAACTCGCTTCTGAGCCCCAGATTGGTTCGCATCTCGCCCAGCAGCGCCGAAGTCACGGTCTCTTCGCCGGCGGTCTGGATGCCGCGGCTTTCCATGCACATGTGGCGGCAGCGCACCACGACGCCGACCGACAAGGGCGCGACATGTTCCATCAGCGCGTCGGCGATCTGGATCGTCAGTCTTTCCTGCACCTGCAGGCGGCGGGCGAAGCAGTCGACCAGCCGGGTCAGCTTGGACAGGCCGACGATTTTTCCATTCGGCGTATAGCCGACGGTCGCACTGCCGAAGAAGGGCGCGAGATGATGTTCGCAATGGCTGTAGACCGGAATGCCGCGCACCACGATCAGCTCGTTATATTGTTCGGCGCCGTCTTCGAACACCTTCAGAATCTGCGCCGGGTCCTTGTCATAACCCGATGTCCAATGCCGCCATGCTTTCTCGACGCGCTGCGGCGTCTCCAGCAAACCCTGGCGGTTCGGGTCTTCGCCGAGATGCGTCAGCAGCCGGCGCCAGTCCTGCTCGGAGAAATTGTCATTCGCTACGTCATGCAGCGGCATCATTTTTGCGGTGGTCGCGGGTCTGGTGGACATTGGCTGTTCCAGGTTGTTTGGGAAAGGTGGAGCCCGCAAATGCGCCTGCCTGTTTTTGCGGTCGTTACACATTAGATGAATGCAAAATGCGCCGCGTTCCCGGGCCGTTGGAGCGGTGGGGCAAATGATCTGCTCGCCATCGAGCGGTTTCTTTTAGAATGTCCGCTCGTCATCGCAGAGCGAAACGTCTGCCCGCTGTTCTTTTTTCGATAATCAAATGTCATCTACAGAGTACATCGACAACATCCACCTGGTGCACGACGCACTGGGCATCTCTCGCGAACTGGTGGCGCGCAAGCGCCTGCCGTTTTATCCGGAAGCGCAACAACTGGTGATCGCCGAAACCGATGCCGACGGCAGGGAATATCTGATGGTGCCGGAAGCGGCGCAGGCCTGGTGGAACATGAAGGCCGCCGCGCGGCAGGACGATATCGTCATCGAAATCGTTTCCGCGTTTCGCAACATCGAACGGCAGGTCGGGATCATTCGCGCCAAGCTTGCGCGCGACATGCCGATCGAAACCATCCTCACGCTGAGCGCGCCGCCCGGCTACAGCGAACACCATACCGGCCGCGCGATCGACATCAACACACCCGGCTGCGAGCCGACCGAAGAACCGTTCGAGCTGACTGACGCGTTTCGCTGGCTGACGCAGCACGCAGGCCGCTTCGGCTTCACGCTGTCCTACCCGCGCGGCAATGATCTCGGCTTCATCTATGAACCGTGGCACTGGTGCTATCAGCCGGCGAACGGCGCGCGGAGTGACGCATGAAACTGAAGATGTCGGAACACTCGCTGTTCGCGCTACTGATGCGCAAGCCATGGTGGATCAGCGTCGTCATCGCCGTCGTGCTGATGCTGGTGGCGGGCGCGCTGCTGCCGCGGGGGATGGCGGTGTACGGCGTATCGTCCGGCCTGCCGTTCCTCGTGGTCGGCATGATCGCGTTGGCGCGACAATGGCGCGTGCCGAGTGCCGCGCGTGTCACCGAGACGCTGCAGGCGGCGAGCGCAATGTCATGGCGCGATTTTTCCGCCGCGCTTGAGCAGGCGTTCCGGAATGACGGTTACGAAGTCGCGCGGCATGCAGGGTCTGCGGCCGATTTCGAAATCATCAAGGCCGGTCGTGTTTCGCTGGTTGCCTGCAAACGCTGGAAAGCTGCCAGCAACGGCATCGAGCCCTTGCGTGAATTGCATGCCGCAGCCACCGCGCGCGATACCGGCGAGAGCGTTTACGTCACGGTCGGCGAACTGACCGACAATGCACGCCGCTTCGCGAGCGACAACCACATTCGCGTAATGCAAGGCGCCGCGCTGGCGCAACTGCTGCACGGTGCGATCCCGGTGAAGGCCGCTGCCAGCCGACGATGACTATATCGGCCTGATTCCCCGGATGAACCTGTACCGTACTTTATGGACTAATTGCTTGATAAGCAGTCAATGCCAAGTTCATAAAGGAAAGGGGGAAGTTCATGCCCATCGGAGAAATGTCCGGCTCGCGGTCATCGCCTGTCGAACTACGCAATCCGGAATCGGAAAGTACAGAGGACTCGCAGGAAATTTCTTCCGGTCAGCGGAATCCACCTGCGCCGGCAGCCGCGAAGCGTGCGAATCCGTTGATCAACCACAAGGGCAAGCTGGCAATCGGCGCCGCGGCAATGCTCGGCCTTGCGGTGTTCTACAAATGGCGCGACAGCAAGCTCGCCAAGGAAGACCCGGAAGAATACGCGCGGCTGCGTCGGCTGAAGGCGGCGGTCGGCACCGATGAATCGAAACCGAAAAAAGAACGCTGAACAAGGAAATGCCATGGCCGCACAAGTGAAGATCGATTTTGTATCCGACGTTTCCTGTCCGTGGTGCGCGATCGGCCTGAAATCGCTGGAGCAGGCATTGCAGCGCACCGCCGGCGAGGTAGCTGCCGATCTGCATTTTCAGCCCTTCGAACTGAATCCCGGCATGCCGGCGGAAGGGCAGGACATCACCGAACATCTGGCCGAGAAATACGGCGCGACGCCCGAGCAATCGGCGCGCAACCGCGAAGCGATCCGGGCGCGCGGCGAAGCCGTCGGCTTCACTTTCCGCATGGACAAACGCGGTCGCATCTACAACACCTTCGATGCGCACCGGCTGTTGCATTGGGCGGAACTGGAAGGCAGGCAGCAGGCGCTCAAGCATGCGTTGTTCGCGGCCTATTTCACCGATGGCGAAAACCCGGGTTCGCATGAGGTGCTGGTGCGACTTGCTGCCGGTGTCGGGCTGGACCCGGTGCGGGCGCATCAAATCCTGGAGAGCGATGCGTATGCGGAAGAGACGCGGCAGCAGGAACGGTTCTATCTGGATCAGGGGATTCATTCGGTGCCGGCGGTCATTATCAATGATCGCTATCTGATTCAGGGTGGGCAGCCGGTGGAGGTGTTTGAGAGGGCGTTGAGGCAGGTGGTGGAGGGGTGATTCGGTTCGGTTCGCGTTCTGGTGTGATGAGGGGCGGTTTGCACTCCGGTGATGCGATGCGTGTGTCACTTCGTTGGGGCTGGCCGGGACTGGCCCCGGCGGGCCACTCACTTTCTTTGCTTCGCCAAAGAAAGGAAGCAAAGAAAGGCGACCGCGGCTCGCTGCCCCTTCGGGGTTCCCGAACCAATCCGGCACGAAGCGGGAAGCGCAAAAACTCGCCTGCGGCTCAAACATTTGCGCTTCTGTTTCCGCTTCCCACCGGATTGGTTCGGCAGCTCACTGAGCTTGGCCGTGTTTTCCGGATACCAACGGCGTTCTCAAGCCGCCAGCTTTTG
>CBIHNU010000067.1:0-11565 GCA_966211585.1 uncultured Noviherbaspirillum sp.
TTCCCTTTCGGTATCATCTCATGACCTCTTGCACACAAAAAATCTGACAGGCTCACAGCATGCCAGGTTAGACAGAAATTTTTTCACCCTAATTCAAGTTAGCCCTCAGGAAAGCATGTTCGCCATCTTCAAGAAAAAGCCAAACCCGCTTCTGACCGTTCGTATCAGCGGACATGAGCTTTGCCGTGTTGCAGAGCGTGACATTCCGTGCGAGGTGACGCCCTCCAAATACTTGGAGAGCAATGGCGTCCTGGAGTTTGTCGACTCCGATGGAGTAGTCCACTCGCACAATCTCGGCCTTGACTCAGGGTGGTACCACTTCTCTATCCGAGTTCACCCGAACCTTGCATGCCAAGCGGATTGCGTTATTTCCCAATCAAAGCACTTCGATCCAAGTGCTCTAGCGTCCGGGAAAGCGTCAGGGATAAGATTTCAGCCCTTCTTCTTGCCGGGCGCCAAAGTCCGCAATTCTGAGCTATACGGCAAAAGTCTCTTTGCTAGGGGCTTGCATTTCAACGGAACGGTAACAAGTGGCACTGTCGTGCTTTCCTGTGAGTGCGACCATTGCAAGCGATCATTTCTCATTCGTTCGTATCACGCTGGCTTTAGCAACTCCGGCTATTTCTACTCTGGTTCTGGCAAATACACCCTCACGATCAATAGTTACATCCCGGGCAGCCCTGCCGCTCTGTCCGAGCCCAATTCCGAGGACCTCGCTGCCCTAGAGTCAAAGCTGCCGTTGGCTCCAGACGGATCTTCTTACAGCTATCTAAATCCTTTTCGCTGCCCCCACTGCTCTGAGCCATACATTGACTTTGCAGCAAACCCGGGATCGCGTCCGGCTGAGTATTACGGCAATTATTTTGTTGGGTCTGAGCTGCTGCGGTATGAGCCGGCTGAGGGCTAACAATTCATTCAAGCCGAAGCCGCTTCGCGGCTCGGCTTAATTCAGGCGTTATAAGTCATGACAACGATAAAGAGATGGCAGGTACTTGGGTTCGGTGAAGGATTCGAACGATCAGGCAGTAAGATGGGTTTTGAATTGAGCGGCTACATTAATGCTGCAAATCCTGATGAGGCCTTTTTTAAGGCAATATCAATTGTGAAGGCCGATTTTCCAGAAATCGAGCAAGCAGCTGCGAAAGAATTTCGAAAGTCGGTAATAAACGCAGAAGAAATTTATGAAGTGGGCGAGCCATCAAATAGCGAAACAGATCGTATTGAGGTTCACTGGTATGCCGAATAATCTGTACAACTCGTCAATAGGCACCGTCACCCAGGTGTGCCGATCATCTCGGCGCTATATGCCACGTGCAGCAAGTACGGACATCAACAGTGAAGCGAGGCAAGGAAGGATATGACGCTTAAACGGATGGACAATGTCCTCATCGTTGTCGACGATCTCGAAGCCGTTAAGGCGTTCTTCATCGAACTGGGCCTCAAGCTCGAGGGCGAGACGACCGTCGAAGGGCCTTTGGTCGGGAGCCTGATCGGTCTCAAGGATGTCCGGGCTACCCTCGCGATGATGCGGACTCCCGATGGACAGGGCATTGAGCTCGACAAATTCCACGCGCCCAACGCGATCAGGTTTGGGCCCGTGGACGCGCCGATGAACACGCTGGGCCTCCGTCGCATCATGTTCGCCGTCGATGACATTGATACTGTCATTGCGCGCATGCGCGCTCATGGGGCCGAGCTTATTGGCGAAATGCAGTACGAGGACAGGTACCGGCTAGCCTACATTCGCGGGCCCGAGGGCATTATTGTGGCGCTTGCCGAGCAGCTCGGCTAAGGCGTGCCTGGTAGGAATGAGACTCGGGTTGGCAACCATCTGTTCCCTGGCGTAGAACATGCCGCTCGATGGTGTCGCAGAGTACACGCCAGCTTAAACGTTACGCAGCGCTGATGGAGACGCTCCTTGATTAAAAGTGATGTTACTCGTCAAATCTTTTTCGGCATCACCGCTGCAGTGTTCGTTCTTATCGCAATGCGGGCGTTACTATCACCGGAAAAGATGGCGGCGGGGCTGGGATACAAACTGAATGCTCCAAACGGTTATAGCGAACTGTACGCCGTATATGTCGGTGTTTGGATTGCGACAGCGGTATTGGCGCTCATAGCCATCTACAGGATAAGGGACGCTTTGCTGGGTGATTTGCTTGCAATCTTCGTTTTAGCTCAGCCGCTTGGTAGGTTGCTTGCCCTATTTAAATGGGGGCCACCTCAAGGCACGCTTTTCGTTATGTTTATTGTGGAGACAATAGGTGGAATTGCTCTTTTGCTTGTGCGCCCGTCCGCGTAACTCGACGCTCAACGTAGGCGCGCAAGCGTGCTGGTCAGCTCGGCGTTCAACATCAACTTATGAATACTGCTAAGCGCGATCAATTGATTAAACGGACGGCAGCCTTTTGACAAGGCGAACGGCAGAAGGAAGCCGATTCGACCTTCGTGATCCGCCATATCCTGCCTGACCAGATAGCACCTTATATCCCGTGCTTCCGGGTTGTCTTACTTCCCGCCAAACCGTTTCGCCAACCCCAGAAAATTCATCACCGCCGGCGCCAGCTCATCGTGCCGATACACCAGGTTGATCGGCGCGACCAGCAATTCGCGCGGCCCGCGTATGCGGCAATACACCACGCGTTCCTTGTGGAACTCGCGCATCGATGCGGGAACGGCAGAGATGCCGGCGCCGGCCGCGACCAGGCTGATGTTGGTCAGCATGCGGTCGATTTCATGCGCGATGCGCGGTGTGAAGCCGACCTGTTCGCAGGCGAGCACCAAGTTCGAATACATGCCTTGCGCGCCGTGCTTGCGCACCAGGATGAAATCCTCGTCGGCGAGCGCGGACAGGGAGATTGTCGGCGTCGCCTTGCTTGCCTGTTTTGCGAGCAGCCGGTGGCCCGCCGGCAGCACCAGCAGCATGTCTTCTTGCAGCAATTGGTGGAACGCGAGGCGTGGCGGTTTGCGCACCGGTTGCCTGAGAAAACCGGCGTCGATCCGGCCGCTGTCGAGCGCATCGGTCAGCTCGGCGGCGTTGCCTTCGATGAGGTTCAGCGTGACTTTCGGATAGCGTTCGCGATATGCGCGCAGGATGTCGGGCAGGATCGGGTGCGCGACCGATGAGCTGGTGACGCCGATCGCGATGCTGCCCTCGGAGCCGTCGGCCGCCTGCGCAGCGCGCCTGGAGGCCGTTTCGACGCTGGCCAGGATCGCGCGCGCCTCTTTCAGGAAGACCGTACCGCCGGCGGTGAGGTCGGCGCCTTTCGGATGGCGCCGAAACAGTTCGAAACCGAGCTCGTCTTCCAGCGTGCGGATTTGCTGGCTCAGCGGCGGCTGCTGCATGCCGAGCCGTTCGGCGGCGCGCGTGAAATGCTGCTCTTCGGCGACCACCACGAAGTAGCGCAGATGCCTGAGTTCCATGCGATCGGTCTCCCTGTATGTCCATAGTTATCAAATATGGAACGATTCATCTTCATATATTTTACATTGCAGCCGATGCGCACTATCCTTGACGGCGGCACCGGCCGCAACGTGGTCGGTACTCTTCCGGTGCATTTGCGAAGACTCGGGATTTCGGCCGGGCCGCGTCGTTGCCGGCATCTTGCATTCCCTGTCATGACCTCACTGCCGCGCATTCCTCCGTATCTGCAAATGCTGCTCGCGCTGGCTGTCGGCGGCGCGCTCGGTTATGCGGACCCGCAACTGGCGGTGCGCATGAAGCCGCTTGGCGACGCTTTCGTTTTTGTCATCAAGCTGAGCGTCGGGCCGATCGTGTTCTGCACCGTGGCAAGCGGCATCGCCGGCATGCGCGGGCTGAAGAAGCTCGGCGGCATGACCTTGAAAACCATCGTCTGCTTTGAACTGATGTCGGCCATCGCGCTATTGACAGGTTTGCTGGCGGCCATGGCATTGCGGCCGGGCGCGGGCTTCGATATCGATCCGGCTTCGTTCGGCGGCATGCGAATTCTGTCCGCCGGGCATGCTTACGACAGCACCAATATCTTTTCCTCGGCTGCCGCCGCGTTCGGCGGCGCAAACGTTCTGCATGTGCTGTTGATCGCGATCGTGTCCGGCGTCGCACTGCTGTTCGCGGGCGAGCGTGGCAAGCCGGTGTCTGATGCCGTCGCGCGCGTGGCGGCGCTGTTTTATCGGCTGGTGCGCTGGGTGTCGCGCTTCGCGCCGCTCGCTGCCTTCGGTGCGATCGCGTTCACCATCGGCCGCTACGGCATGCTGTCGATCGGTCCGCTGCTGAAGCTGCTCGGCACGCTGTATCTCGCCAGCGCCGCATTCATCGTGGTGGCGCTCGGCACGACCGCACGCGCGGCCGGCGTCAGCCTGTGGCGGCTGATCGGCTATATCAAGGACGAACTGTTGATCGTGATCGGCACCAGCGCATCGATGTCGGTGCTGCCGCAACTGATCGAGAAAATGGAGCAGGCCGGCTGCTCGCGCGCGGCGGTGGGGTTGGCGCTGTCGACCGGTTACTCGTTCAACCTGAATGGCACCAAGGTCTACCTGACGGCGGCGATGCTGTTCCTGCTGCAGGCGATGAATATCGAGCTGACCGCGCTGCAACTGGTGACCGCGCTGGTGGTCGCGACATTGGTATCGAAAAGCGCCAGCGGCGTTGCCGGCTCCGCGTTCGTCACACTGGCGGCAATCCTCGCGACGATGCCGATGGTGCCAGCCGGGAGCATCGCGCTGATCATCGGTATCGAGCGGCTGCTGAAATGCCGCACGCTGACCAATATCATCGGCAACGTGGTTGCATGTGTGGCGATCGCGGCGTGGTCGGGGGAACTGGATCGGGAGCGGTTCAAGCGCGCGGTGGGATAACTTGAGCGTGCCGTATCAGCATCCGCTCAACGCGTTTGCAGAAACCGTTCCAGCCGGCTTGCACCTTCTTCCAGCCGTTCCAGCGAACTCGCGAAACACCAGCGGATATAGCCTTCGCCCTCGGGCCCGAACGCATTGCCGGGCGCGAGTCCCAGGCCCGCTTCGACCACCAGCCGCTTGCACAGCGCCAGCGTGTCGTCGGCGCCGTCGACGCGGAAGAACAGGTACATCGCGCCCTTCGGTTTCGGGGTCGCGATGCCGGGCATCGAATTCAGCCGCTGATACAGAAAGTCGCGCGCGGCCTGATAGCGCGCCACGGTGTGCGCAATGATTTCCTCGCCGCGCTCGATCGCGACGATGCCGGCGCGCTGCACGAAGCCGGGTGCGCACGAGGTGTTGTACTCGATCAGCTTGCCAAGGTCGGCCATGATCGCTTGCGGCGCCACTACCCAGCCGAGCCGCCAGCCGGTCATCAGCCACGATTTGGAAAAGCTGTTGGCCGACACGATGCGGTCTTGCGGCGCCGCGATATCCAGAAACGACGGCGCGCACGCATCGCTGCCGACATCGTACACCAGCCGTTCATACACGTCGTCGGCCAGGATCCAGATGCCGTGCCGGCGGCAATGCGCGAGGATGATTTCCTGCTGCTCCCTGGTGATGACCCAGCCGGTCGGATTGTTCGGCGAATTGAGGAACACCGCCCGGGTGCCGGGCGTGAGTGCGTCCAGCAACTGCTGCACGTCGAGTTCCCATGTCTGCCCGAATTGCAGCGGCACCTTCGCCACTTCCGCGCCGAGTATCTTCGGAATCTCCAGCAGGTTCGGCCACAGCGGCGTGACCGCGACCACGCGGTCGCCGGGATTGATGATCAGTTGCGACAGCAGCATCAGCGCCGACACGCCGGACGAAGTCACCGCGACGCGGCCGGCGTCGAGCGGGCCGTGCAGCGCCGACAGGTAGCCGGCGATCGCTTCGCGCAGCGGCGGCACGCCGAAGTTGTGCGTGTAGAAGGTGTCACCGGCGTCCAGCGCCTGCTTGGCGGCGTCGCGGATGAAGGTTGGCGTTTCCTGATCCGGCTCGCCGAACCAGAACGGCAGCACGTCGGCGAGGCCGATGCCGGCGTTGGCGACTTCGCGGATGCGCGATGCGCCGAGGTCTTGCACGATGGATCGGGCGGATGGTGTTGCGGCAGCGGGATTCAGAGGCATAGGACGAGACGGTTGGCGAGATCGAACACAAACGACGGGCGCAGATAGGCGACGAACGCGAGCGCCAGCACCGCGACGAAGGCGGCGCCGAGCAGCAGGTGTTTGAGGCGCTCGCGCATGATGTTTTTCTATGCGAGTGCGGGCTGCACGCGCACGATGGCTTTTTCATTGATCGGCAGGTTGATCAGCGCGGCGAACACGCCCAGCGCGATCGTGATGCCCCATACCGTGTTGTAGTTGCCCTGCAGTGTGAACAGGTAGCCGCCGAGCCAGACGCCGAGGAAGCTGCCGACCTGGTGCGAAAAGAACACGAAGCCGGCCAGCATCGACATGTGCTTGACGCCGAAGATGCCGGCGATCACGCCGTTGGTCAGCGGCACCGTCGACAGCCACAGCAGGCCCATCGCACAGGCGAACACATACACCGACCACGACGTCAGCGGCGCCAGCAGGAACAGCGCAATCACGATTGCGCGCGTGATGTAGATCCCGGACAGCAGGTAGCGCTTCGGCAGGAAGCCGCCGAGTTTGCCGGCATAGTAGGAACCGAAGATGTTGAACAGGCCGATCAGTGCCAGCGCCATCACCGCCACGTTCTGGTCCAGCAGGCCCTTGTCTTTCAGGTACGACGGCATGTGCACGCCGATGAATACCAGCTGGAAGCCGCAGACGAAATAGCCGGCCAGCAGCAGCAGGAACGGCCGGTGGGCGAAGGCTTCGCGGGTCGCGGCGAGGATGCTTTGCTGCGGGCCGGATGTCTTTTGCGACGGCAGTTCGCGCAGGCCGAACGCCATCGGCAGCATCACCAGTGCGACCAGCGCAGCCAGGATGAAGAAGGCGGCCTGCCAGCCGGTATGCGAAATCAGTTGCTGCTCGACCGGCATCATCGTGAACTGGCCGATCGAACTTGCGGCGGAAGAAATGCCGAATGCCCACGAACGCTTTTCATCCGGCGCGGTGCGGCCGATGATGCCGCTGACGGCGCCGAATGCAGTGCATGCCAGCGCGCCGCCGATCAGCATGCCGGAGCCGAGCGCGAACAGCGTCGGTTCATTGACCAGCGCCATCCACAGCAGGCCGCCGACATACAGCAGCGCGCCGGCGATCACCACGCGCGCGGTGCCGAAGCGATCCGCCGCCATGCCGGCGAACGGGCCGAACACGCCCCACATCAGGTTCTGCAATGCCATCGCCAGCGAATAGGTTTCGCGCGTCCAGCCGTGCGCCTGCGAGATCGGCTGCAGCCAGAATCCGAAGCCGTGCCGTACGCCCATGGCAAGTGTGAGCACCAGGCCGCTGGTGATCAGGACGGTTTTCAGTTGCGGTGGGCGGGTGGCGTTCAGCATGGCGAATTTCCATCGTCAATGAGAGGAAATCGAGTGTAGCGGAAAGCGTAAAAACGTGTGGCCTGCCCGATTCACCGGGCCGGATTCATCGGTGCGCGCACATTAGCCGCCCTCCGCCGCCTTTCCGCAAGCCATCCTTGCGTTTTGCCAGGTAGCGCTGGTTCAGCTGGTCCGGTCCGAGGTCATCGAGCGTCGTGAAGCCGATGCCGCGCAAGGCGTCCGCCAGTTGCGCCGGATCGAACGCACTCTTCCACGGCTCGCCGCGCTCGGCGACGCGCGCCGCCATCTGACTCAGCACCATCTTTTCGAGCGGATTCAGCAGCGACGGCAGCAGCTGGTAGTCGAACACGATGCCGCTGCCCGGCGGCAGCGCCGCGACTTCGCGCAGGATGGACAACACTGCGTCGCTTTCCAGATACATCGTGACGCCCAGCCAGGAAAAGAACGCCGGCCGATCGGCATGGAAGCCGGCATCGCGCAGCCCATCCGTCATGGTGCTGCATGCGAAATCGACAGGCACGAAGCGCATGCTGTCCGGCACGGCGATCGACGCGTTGCGCAGCATGGTCCGCTTCCAGGTCTGCGTCGCCGGATGATCGATTTCATACACGGTCAGACCAGGATGCGGATTGCGATAGGCAAAGGTATCGAGGCCGGCACCGAGCACCACGTATTGCACGACGCCGCGCTGCACCGCGCGCGCCAGCTCGTCTTCCGCCAGCCGGCTGCGCACCGCCAGCGATGCGCGCAGGGAACGCGGTATTGGCTCGTTGTACTGGAAAGGATCTTCCCGTACCGTCGCTTCGCGCTCCGCGCCGAGGATGCGCAGCGCGAGCGGATCGTCCAGCACGATGGGCTCGTCCAGCAACTGGTGAGCGGCGCGCAGAACCGCGACCTGCAATGCGGTGAGGCTGGGTCGGCCGGCCTGCAGCAGCGGGTCGGCATCGGTTGCGGGCGTGGCGTTGTCGGGCGAGCTGAAATCGAGCATGGGGCGGTCTCCGTTGCGGTTGATCGAGGCGGCAGGATGGCAATCCTGTATGCATCCTTTCGGCGATTGTTCGGCCTGACGCAACGTCAGGGTCAAGCGATATTCGCCGCCTGCTTCCGCTTTCGCAAGGTGCACCGGCCAATTCCGCTGACGGATGTTGCCTTGGCCTCATGCGCGTTGCCCGTATCCGCAGGCAATGCATCGGGAACGCAGTCCGGCCCAGATTCCGATTGCATCGGCTCGCGCGTTGCTACATTATTGGATCTCGAAATGCAGCGCCGAATCTGATCTTGCTCCGTTCTCCACGCATGCCGGATCAGCCGCGATGCCCCGCCCACACTACCGTCTCACGGATCTGGACGTGCCCTGTTGCTGCAGGAAAAAAGGCACCATGATTTTTCGGTTTTCCTTCGTCCCGCTATGTGCGTCTCCGGCATCGGATGCAGCCACCTGCCCCGGACGCCATTTTCAGTGATGTGGCAATGGCTGCGCTACCGGACTTTCGAACATGAAACTCATTCTCCAGCTGACAGTCGCGCTGCTATGCGCTCTCGTTGAAATTCTGCCGGTGACGACGCAACAGGCATACGCTGCAACGGCGTGGGATGGTCCTACTACCGGACCGCCAAAACAGAGCGGCAAGAAGGTACTGTTCATTTCCCAGGATTTCAGGAATGGCGGCATATCGGCGGCCTATCGCGGTTTCTTCCTGGCCGCCATCGAACTTGGCTGGGACGTCAGCGTTGCCGATGGAAAGAACGACGCTCAAACCATTCGTGCCGAGTTTGCGGCTGCGGTGCAGTCGCGCCAGGATGCCATCGTCATCGGCGGATTTCAGGTCGATTCGTTTACGGATATGGCCGAGCTTGCCCGCAAATCGAATATCGTGCTGATCGGCTGGCACGCGGCGGCAGAGCCGGGGCCGACCCCGGATCTGTTTGTCAACGTCGCTACCGAAAGCGCCGAGGTCGCGCGCATGGCTGCCGATTATGCAATCCAGAGCAGCAACGGCAATATCGGCGCAGTCATTTTCAGCGACGACCGCTTTGCGGTGGCGAATGCGAAAACCCGCCGTATGAAGGAAATCATCGAGCGCTGCCAGCGGTGCAAGGTTCTTGAGGTGGAAAATATTCCGATCTCGGAAGCGAACCGCGAAGTCCCGCCTGCCGTTCCCCGTCTTGATAAAAAGTATGGCAAGGCATGGACGCACACGTTGGCGATCAACGACGTCTACTTCGACGCAATGAATATCCCGCTGATGGTGGCCGGCCGCCAGGACATCCGCAACATATCCGCCGGCGACGGTTCGAATATCGCCCTTGGCCGGATCAGGAGCGGGAAATCGCAACAGATCGCGACCGTGGCCGAGCCGGTCGGCGTTCAAGGATGGCAAATAGCCGACGAACTGAACCGCGCGTTTGCCGGCAAGCCGCCGAGCGGCTATGTCAGCAAGCCGATCCTGGTCACCACGGCATCGTTGTCCCGGACGGGCAACGCCGACATCGACGCCGATATTCCCTACAAGGCGGCGTATCAGGCAATCTGGGAAGGAATCGCCGAACAGAACATCGAAAAGCGCACCTATCCTGCGCCGTATTCCAGGCGGTGATGCATCGCCAAGGCAATTGACGCGCCCATCGGTTGCCTTGGCAATTACAGGATGAGAAAGACCTCTCTTGGCGCAGCGCGGAAAGCTGCCGGCATTCGCTTCTGCATATTCAAAAAGTATCAAGTATCAATCTTCAAGATATTTTACATAGGGGAAATCCGCGCCTACACTTTGCGCAGCGTCGGCGGAGCCATGCCGGCAAGGATAATCAGGGAGACAAGCATGAAAAAGACCACTCTTGCCGCATTGTTCGCCGGCTTGCTGTTCGCACCCGCGAGCGCCGTGCTGGCGCAGACCGCGACCGCCTGTCCGGCAGAAGTGAAGACGCCGGCCAAGTGCTACACCGGCACCGACCAGAACGGCGCGACTTACTGGATCGCGATTCCGGACAACTGGAACAAGGTATTGGTGATGCATTCGCATGGCGGCCCGCGTACCAAGGCGATCGATCGCAACAGTGAACTGCCCGATCTGAAGCGTTTCGCGGTGACGGTAAACCAGGGCTTCGCATGGGCCGCTTCCAGTTACCGGCGGCCGGGCTACGGCGCGCGCATGGCGGCGGAAGATACCGAGAACCTGCGCAAGCTGTTCATCCAGGCATTCGGCAAGCCGGCGCGCACGATTTTCCACGGCCAGTCGTGGGGCGGCAACGTCGCCGCCAAGGGCATCGAACTGTATGCGATCAATCCCGACGGCAGCCACAATTACGACGGCGCGATGCTGACTTCCGGCATGATCGCCGGCGGCACCCGTGCCTATCTGCATCGCGCCGACCTGCGCGCGGTGTATCAGTATTACTGCCACAACCATCCGCGTCCCGACGAGCCGCAGTATCCGGTGTGGATGGGCTTGCCGGCCGATTCGAAAATGACGCGCAAGGAACTGGAAGAACGCGTCAACGAATGCACCGGCGTCAAGCTGCCGGCGGCGCAGCGCAGTGAAAAGCAGAAGCGCAACCTGGCCAATATCCTCGGCGTGATCCCGGTGCCGGAGCGCACGCTGGTCAGCCACATGGCGTGGTCGACCTTCCTGTTCCAGGACCTGGTGCAGAAGCGCCTGGGCGGACGCAACCCGTTCGCCAATGCACATGTGGTGTACCACGGCTCGTCCGACGATGCGGCGCTGAACCGCGGCGTCGAACGTTTCGATGCCGATCCGAAAGCAGTGGCGGAACTTGCGTATGACTCCGACATGTTCGGCGACATCAAGGTACCGGTGATCACGATGCATGCGATCGATGATCCGACCGCGCTGGTCGAATACGAGTCGGCCTACAAGGAGGTGGTCGCCAAGGCCGGCAATCAGGACAAGCTGCTGCAGACCTT
The DNA here is from genome assembly GCA_966211585.1 of uncultured Noviherbaspirillum sp. Lineage (GTDB taxonomy): Bacteria > Pseudomonadota > Gammaproteobacteria > Burkholderiales > Burkholderiaceae_D > Noviherbaspirillum. Next base: position 11,319 of record CBIHNU010000067.1, read on the forward strand.
CACCGACGAGCACGAGCACAGCAAGCTGGCCGATCCCGAATATGCGGCGCTGCTCGATACGCTGATGCGCTGGATCGATACCGGCAGGAAGCCTACCGCCGAACAGGTCGCCGCAGATTGCACGCAGCAGGCGACACGCTTTCATGGCGGCTGCCACTTTGAACCGAAGTACGTGCCGAAGCCTTTGTTCGAACGCGTCGCGCCGCGCTAGCGCGAAGTAGGGTGGGCACATCGTGCCCACGCGTTT
>CBIHNU010000068.1:0-8918 GCA_966211585.1 uncultured Noviherbaspirillum sp.
TCCACCACCACGATCGCGTCGTCGACCACGATGCCGATCGCCAGCACCAGCCCGAACAGCGACAGCGTGTTGATCGAAAAGCCAAAGCCGAGCATCAGTGCGAAGGTGCCGATGATCGAGACCGGCACCGCGACCAGCGGAATGATCGACGCGCGCCAGGTCTGCAGGAACACGATCACCACCAGCACTACCAGCGCCACCGCTTCCAGCAGTGTATGGATCACCGCGCGGATCGATTCGCGCACGAATTGCGTCGGGTCGTACACCACGCTGTAGGTCACGCCTTCCGGGAAGTCCTGTGACAGCTCCGCCATCTTGGCGCGCACGTCGCTCGACAGTTGCAGCGCGTTCGCGTTCGGCGCCTCGAAGATCGCGATCGCCGCCGCCGACTTGTTGTTCAGCAGCGAGCGCAATGCGTACGAGTTGGAGCCGAGCTCGATGCGCGCCACATCCTTCAGCCGCGTGACCGCGCCGTCGCTGCCGGTGCGCACGATGATGTTGCCGAATTCTTCCGGTGTGCGCAGCCGTCCCTGCGTGTTGACGGTAAGCTGGAACGTCGCGTCGGTGGACGGCGCAGCACCGATCACCCCGGCAGCCACTTGCACGTTTTGCTCGCGGATCGCGTTGGCCACGTCGCCGGCGGTCAGGCTGCGTGCCGCGACCTTGGCCGGATCGAGCCAGATCCGCATCGCATAGTCGCCCGCGCCGAACAGTTGCACCTCACCCATGCCGGTAAGACGCGACAACTGGTCCTTGATGTTCAGCAGTGCGTAGTTGCGCAGGTAGACATCGTCGTAGCGGCCGTTCGGCGAAGACAAGTGCACCACCATCGTCAGGTTGGGCGAACTCTTGACGGTAGTGACGCCGATCTGCCGCACTTCTTCCGGTAGCCGTGGCAATGCGCGCTGCACCCGGTTCTGCACCTGGGTTTCCGCCTGTTCGACATCGGTGCCGATCTCGAACGTGACAGTCAGCGCGAGCGCGCCGTCGGAAGTCGCCTGCGACGACATGTACAGCATGTGTTCGACGCCGTTGATCTGCTGCTCCAGCGGCGCGGCGACGGTTTCGGCGATCACCTTCGGATCGGCGCCCGGATACTGTGCGCGCACCACGATCGACGGCGGCACCACGTCCGGATATTCGGAAATCGGCAGCTTGAAGATCGCCAGCACGCCGGCGACGAAGATGATGATCGACAGGACCGCCGCGAAGATCGGGCGGTCGATAAAGAATCTTGAGATGTTCATGTTGATCTCTTGTTGTTTGGTTTGTCCGTGCGTTATCCGGACGGTGAACGATTGTTGGCGCAACGATCCCCGCCAGCCGGCTCCCGCCCCCTTGCAGGGGGAGGGTTGGGGAGGGGGTAGTGCGGTTGAATACGCGCATACGATGGCGCAACCGCTACACCCCCATCCCAACCTTCCCCCTAGGAGGGGGAAGGCGCTTTACGATGGGCTCATCGCTGCCGTTCGCTATTGCGAGCGCTGGCGGGAAACGAAGATCCGCTTATTTCAAAGCAGTCACCGTATCCGCCGCCTTCGCGGTCCGCTCCGAATCCGACCCGGCCTCCATCGCGACCACTTGCGCCGTCACCGGTGCCCCGGCATGCACGCGTTGCAAGCCGTCGACCACGATCTTTTCGCCAGGCTTCAAGCCGTCGCGCACCACGCGCAGGCCGTCGATCACCGGACCGAGCTTGACCTCGCGATATTCGGCCTTGCCGTCACCGTTCACCACGAACACGAACTTGCGGTTCTGGTCGGTGCCGATCGCGCGTTCGGCGATCATTGGCGTCGCTGTTGCGCCGCCGCTGCCATTGCCGGTGGCAACCTGCACGCGGGCGAACAGGCCGGGTGCCAGTGCATGATCAGCGTTCTTCAGCAAGGCGCGCATGCGCACGCTGCCGGTGGCCGGATCGACGCGGTTGTCGAGGAACTCCAGCCTGCCTTCATGCGGGAAACCGGCTTCGTCGGCAAGCCCGATGCGCACTGTCGCCGGCTTGCCGTCGCGTACCAGCGCGGCAGTGCGCAGATAGGTATCCTCGTCGCCGTCGAAGCTGGCGTAGATCGGGTTGCTCGATACCACCGAGGTCAGCACCGCGTTCGGATCGACCAGGTTGCCCAGCGTGACTTCGGCCTTGCTGACGCGGCCATTGATCGGCGAACGCACCTGCGTGAAGCCGAGATTGAGCCGCGCCGATTCGGCGGACGCCTGCGCGGCGCGCGCGGCAGCGTCGAGCTCCTTCAGGCTGGAGGTCTTTTCATCGAGTTCGCGTTGCGCAATCGCTTTTTCGGCCACCAGTTTTTCGGTGCGCGCCAGTTCGACTTTCGCCAGCTCCGCCTTTGCTCGGGCAGCGGCCGCGGCGGCGTCCGCGCGATTTGCTTCCGCCTGGTACGGGCGCGGATCGATGACGAACAGCAGTTCGCCTTTCCTTACTTCCGCACCCGGCTTGAAGTTGACCGAGGCGACGAAGCCGGCGACGCGAGGCCGGATTTCGACGTGCTCCACGGCTTCCAGCCGGCCGGAAAATTCATGGGTTTCGACGATCGACTTTTCCAGCACGGCAGCCACGGTGACCGGCGGCCCGCCGGCAGTCTTCGGCGCTTCCTGCGCCTTCGGTTCATTGCAGGCGGACAGGACCAGTGCTGCACCGATGCTTATGGCGAGTGCCGCAAGCCCTGCATGGACGGATGTTTTCAACGGGGATGAATTGTTCATGTTGTTTTCTTCCTGGTAGTAAATGGCGGACGGTCTTGTGAATCGTCAGCTTTATGTCTCCCACGACGGGAGGGACAAGCGTTTTTCAATCTTCGGCTGTGATGTGCTGCAGGCTCGCGATGAAGCACGCGATTTCCTGCAGTGCGCTTTCCTTGTGCGCGCATCTGCAGCGCGCGTTCGGGTCTTCCAGCGCAATCGGCGGCAATCGTTTGACCAGCGTCTTGACGCCGGCGCCGATCAGTTTCGCGCCGTACTGCTCGGCCTCGTCGCGCAGCGGATCGTCGTCGGCCGACAGGATCAGCGCAGGCGGCAGGCCTTTCATGCGTCTCGATTGCAATGGTGAAGCGTATGGATGCACGCGATCGATCGCGCGCGGCAGATAGCCGCGATAGCCGTGCGCACATGCGCCGGCCGCGCGCTCGGCGCCCGGTGTGCCCGAGATCATCCGCATCGAACAGCTCGACAACCCGGCATCGAGCATCGGCATCAGCAGCAGCTGTGCCGCGAGCGCGGGGCCGCCGCGATCGCGTGCCATCAGTGCGGATACCGCCGCCAGGTTGCCGCCGGCTTCGATGCCGGCGGTGATCAGGCGCTCGCCGTTCCAGCCCAGCTTCTTGCGGTGCCGCCAGGCCCAGTTCAGGACCGAGTGCGCGTCTTCGACGGCCGCCGGAAACGGCGCTACCTGCGCCAGCGTGTAGCACGAGGCAAGCACGCGGTAGCCGGTGCGTGCCGCCAGTATTCGCAGGAACGGATCGCCCGATTCCAGGGAGTCGGCCACGAACCCGCCACCGGGGAAGAACACGATCAGTCCGCTGTCATCCGCCGAGGCCGGTGTGTACAGGCGTGCGGCGAGCTCGCCCTGCGTGCCCGGCAGATTCAGCGCACGCGCGATGACGCCGACCGCTTCGTCGTCTTCCGGGCAGGGTGCTGCGGCATCGGCCGTGTTGTGTTTTGGTGCGCTCATCGGACAATACGGACAATGTCAATCGGGTTGTCGTGCCGAACAAACATGGCCGCTGCGAAATAGGGGGTGTGGTATTGCATGAGGTCTCCTTTTTATTTTCTACGGATCAAACTATATTTTTTTCTGCAATAGGGATAAACACGCATAAAACGAATTGACTGTTCATGAACGTGAACAATCGAATGCGGTAGTTGCGGCATAATGAATCGCCGTCCTGTTGTAATGGGAGAGGCGTGTCTGCCGCCGCAGCGGCATAAGGAGAAAGCATGGACAAGTTGCAGGCGATGGAAGTATTCGTACGGGTGGTCGATACCGGGAGCTTTACGCGCGCAGCGGACAACCTGCAGATGCCGAAGGCGACCGTATCGAAGCTGATCCACGGCCTGGAAACGACGCTCGCCACCAAGCTGCTCAACCGCACGACACGCCAGGTCAGCGTCACCGCCGACGGCGCCGCGTATTACGAACGCTGCCTGAATATCCTGGCCGATGTGCGCGATGCCGAGGATTCGCTGTCGAAAACCCGCAGCAGTCCGAGCGGGCGGTTGCGGGTCGATGTGCCGACCGGCCTCGGATATGACCTGATCGTGCCGGCGCTGCCGTCCTTTTTCGAGCGCTATCCGGATATCGTCCTGGAACTCGGCTGCGGCGATCGTCCGGTGGACCTGATCGAAGAGGGCGTGGATTGCGCGGTGCGCGGCGGCCAGCTTCCCGATTCATCGCTGATCGCGCGGCGCGTCGGTGCGCTGCACTTCCTTACCTGCGCGGCGCCTTCCTATCTTGCGCTGCACGGGCGGCCGGCGCATCCGCATGATTTGATGCGGCACCAGTGCGTGAATTATTTTTCTTCGAAGACCGGCAGGATTTTCGATTGGGATTTCGCCAGTAACGGCGAGCGTATCCAGGTGCGGGTGCCGGGCCGGATCGCGGTCAACGATGCGAGTGCCTATCTCGCCGCTTCGCTGACCGGCATGGGCATTGCGCAAATGCCGCTGTTCGTTGCCAAGCCTTATCTCGCATCAGGCCGTCTTGAATGGGTGCTGCAGGACTGGTGTGTCGATCCGGTGCCGCTGCACGTCGTGTATCCGCAAAACCGCCACCTGTCGGCCAAGGTGCGCGCTTTCGTCGAATGGGTCGCGGAGCTGTTCAGCGATCACCAGGAATTGCAGTTCGATGCGCTGCGCTGCTCGGAAATGAAGGCCGTGGCCGCCCGTTCGCTTGCGCTGCCGGCTACGCCTCCCAAGCGGGCCAAAAAACAACCGGCGGTGCAGGGCTGACCGCGTGAGAAATCGCAAGAGCCTGTTGGAGGGAAGACAGGCGCTACCTTGTGGCGCGTTCTGGATCAGCGCCTGTCTGTCGGACTCGCTCCCAGCCGTTCCGACAAGCGATTGGCCAGGGTGCGGATGGCGCGTCCGGCCTTTTCCTGCATTGCCGGATCGGTTTCCAGCGAAAGCAGGCTGACCGCGACGCCGGCCACCGCGCTCTTGCCGCTGGAATCGAACACCGGCGCGCCGAAGCAATGCATGCCGTCGCGCACCTCGCCGCGGTCGATCGAATAGCCGCGCCGGCGGATTTCTCCTATCTGTTCGAGAAGCGTGCCCAGTCCGGGCGTGCCGGCAGCGGTCAGCCGCTCCGGCCACGGTCCCTCCAATACCTGCCGTATTTCATCATCGCTCAGCGTGCTCAGCATCGCCTTGCCGGTCGCGGTGAACGGCGCCGGCAGCCGCATCCCGGTCCGGAAGGTCACGCCCAGCGGACGGTCGCCGTTCCTGCAGGCGATGTACACCACGCTGCTGCCGTCCAGCACCGACAGCGTGATCGTCTCCTGCGGCAGCACGCTCACTTCATCCCAGGCGGCAAAAAATTCCTGCGTGATTTCACTGCGCGAGACGAAGGCGTTGGCCCAGCTCATCAGGTGCGGGCCGAGCGCCATCTGCCCGCCTTCCAGCCGGGTCAGCAAGCGCAGATGCACCAGCGTATTGCAGATCGTATGCGCGGTGCTCTTCGGCATGTCGAGCTGGCGCACCAGTTCCGCCAGCGACAGCGGCGACGAGGATTGCGCAAATACGTCGAGCACCTGGGAAGCCTTCAGCACGGCCGGAGCAAGATTCTTTTCGCCGGTCGACGGAATGATGGCGGCCGGGGGAGCGGCGAGGCGGTTTTGTGTAGGCGTGCGTGGCATGGAAACGGCGATGTCCTTCAAAAAAGAAAAAGCATAACAAAACCTGGAGAGCGTCATGAGAGCGTTCGAACGCGTTTCTCGAACCGACTCATGACGTTCCGGCCAGGAACCGCAGGTCTGGCCGACTTTGCGCACGACCGTGCCTGAAATAGTTCTTGACGACCCGCAAGCCCTTGCCTAACATTCACTCGTCCCTGATACGGAATAACGTCCTGCATACGGGACATTAACAGAATAACGCAAAGGATGCATGCAATGAAGCTATCCGACTCCGGCTTGTTGAAAACCCTGGCTTATGTGGAAGGGCGCTGGATCGCGTCCGACAGCGGCCAGACCTTCCCGGTCTGCGACCCGGCGACCGGCGACATGCTGGCGCAAGTCGCGTCGCTCGGCGCCGCTGAAACGCGGCGCGCGGTGCAGGCTGCCCAGGCTGCTCAGGGTGACTGGCAGGCGCGCACCGCCAAGGAACGCGCCGGCCTGCTGCGCGCCTGGCACGATGAGATCCTGCGCAACATCGACGATCTCGCGCTGCTGATGACACGCGAGCAGGGCAAGCCGCTGGCCGAGTCGCGCGGCGAAATCCAGTATGCGGCCTCGTTCGTCGAATGGTTCGCGGAGGAGGGCAAGCGCGTCGACGGCGACGTCGCCCAGCATCCGCAGGCGGACAAGCGCATCCTCGTGCTGAAGCAGCCGGTCGGCGTCTGCGCCGCGATCACGCCGTGGAATTTTCCGGCTGCGATGATCACCCGCAAGGTCGCGCCGGCGCTGGCTGCCGGCTGCACGATGATCGTCAAGCCGGCCGAACAGACGCCGCTGTCGGCGCTGGCACTGGCCGCGCTGGCCGAACGCGTCGGCATTCCGGGTGGCGTGTTCCAGGTCGTGACCGGCGATGCGCGTGCGATCGGCGGCGTGCTGACCGCCAGCCCGGTGGTGCGCAAGCTGTCCTTTACCGGTTCGACCGAGGTCGGACGATTGTTGATGGCGCAATGCGCGCCGACCATCAAGCGCCTGTCGCTGGAACTCGGCGGCAATGCACCGTTCATCGTGTTCGACGACGCCGACCTGGACGCGGCAGTCGAAGGCGCGCTGGCCGCCAAATACCGCAACAGCGGGCAGACCTGCGTCTGCGCGAACCGCTTCCTGGTGCAGGACGGCATCCACGATGCATTCGTCGAAGCGCTGGCCGAACGCGTGGCGGCGCTCAAGGTCGGCAACGGAACCGAGCCCGGCGTGGTGCAGGGGCCGCTGATCGACGGCGCGGCGCTTGCCAAGGTTGAGCAACTGGTGGCCGACGCCCGCGAGCGCGGCGCGCGGCTGCTGACCGGCGGCATGCCGCACGAGCTCGGCGGCACCTTTTACCAGCCGACCGTGCTGGCCGGGGCGACGCCGGACATGCGGCTCGCGCACGAGGAAATCTTCGGCCCGGTCGCGCCGGTATTCCGCTTTCGCGACGAGCACGACGCGGTCGCCCTTGCCAACGACACCGAGTTCGGACTGGCCGCCTACCTGTACACCCGCGACATCGGCCGCTCGTGGCGCGTGGCCGAGGCGCTCGAGTACGGCATGGTCGGGTTGAACACCGGCCTGATCTCCAATGAAGTCGCGCCGTTCGGTGGCATCAAGCAATCCGGCATCGGCCGCGAAGGCTCGCGCCACGGCATCGACGAATACCTCGAAATCAAATATCTGTGCGTGCAGGTATAAGCCTGCGGCACACGCAACCGGGAAACGCATCATGACTCCGTTCGAATTCCGCACCGTTCCTTCCGTGATCGTCGAATACGGCGGCGCCCGCCGGCTGGGCGCCATCCTGCGCGAGCGCTTCAACCTGACACGCCTGTGCGTGGTCACCGACAGCTTCCTGCACCGCAGCGGCATGCTGACCCCGGCGCTGCTCAGCCTGCATGAAGCGGGATGGCAGGTCGAAGTGATCGACGACGTGGTGGCCGATCCGCCGGAGGAAATCGTGCTGAAGGCGGCGCGCCAGGTGCAGGCCGGCGGCGCCGAACTGATCCTCGGCCTCGGCGGCGGCTCATCGATGGATGTCGCCAAGCTGATCGCGGCGCTGGTCGGCTCCGGCCAGCCTCTGGCCGACATGTACGGCATCGGCAAGGTGAGCGGGCCGCGCCTGCCGCTGGTCCAGATGCCGACCACGGCCGGCACCGGATCGGAAGTGACGCCGATTTCCATCGTCACCACCGGCGCCACCACCAAGGCCGGCGTCGTCTCGCCGCAGCTTTACGCCGACCTGACCATTCTCGACGCCGAGCTGACCATCGGTTTGCCGCCCAAGGTCACCGCGGCCACCGGCATCGATGCGATCGTGCATGCGATCGAGGCCTACACCACCAGGCACAAAAAGAATCCGCTGTCCGACATGCTGGCGCGCGAGGCGTTGCGGCTGCTGTCGCGCAACCTGTTGCCGGCCTTCCGCGACGGCGGCGACCGCGGCGCGCGCGAAGGCATGCTGCTCGGCGCGATGCTGGCCGGCCAGGCCTTTGCGAACGCGCCGGTGGCGGCGGTGCATGCGCTGGCTTACCCGATCGGCGGCATCTTCCATGTGCCGCACGGCCTGTCGAACGCGCTGGTGCTGCCGCACGTGCTGCGTTTCAACGCGCCGGCCGCCGCCGCGCTGTATGCGGAGCTGGCGGAAATCATGCTGCCGGATTGCAGCGGCAGCACGGAAGCGCGCGCCGACGCACTGATCGCGCAGCTGGAGCAGATGGCGCAGGCGACCGGCATCGAACGCTGCCTGCGCGAGGTCGGCATCACGGCCGCCGACATTCCGCGGCTGGCGCAGGAAGCGATGCTGCAGACCCGGCTGCTGGTGAACAATCCGCGCGACTTGTGCGAGCAGGACGCGCACGCGATTTATCAAGCCGCGTATTAAAGCAGCGCGCAACGACTGCCGCTGCAACGAACAGCGGCTTGCAAAAACAGACAAGAGGAGATGCGATGACTGCCAACGTCATCCTGGAAACCAGCTGCCTGACGAAGGCATTCAAGGGATTCGTCGCCGTCAACGATGTCAGCCTGCAGGTCAAGCGCGGCTCG
>CBIHNU010000069.1:0-8197 GCA_966211585.1 uncultured Noviherbaspirillum sp.
GAACGCATCGGCGTCGCCAAGTCCGACAGCTGGATCGACATGAGCACGCTCGAAGGCGCGCTGCGCGACGACCTCGACGAAAAAGCCGCGCGCGCCGTCGCCGTGCTGCGCCCGCTCAAGCTCATCATCGACAACTTCCCCGACGAACTGGAAGACACCTGCACCGCTCCGGTCCACCCACACCACCCGGAACGCGGCCACCGCACCTTCCCCATCACCAAGGAACTGTGGATCGAACAGGAAGACTTCATGGAAGTGCCCACCAAGGGCTACTTCCGCTTCTTCCCCGGCAACAAGGTCAGGCTGAAGTACGGCTACGTGGTCGAATGCACCGGCTGCGGCAAGGATGCCGACGGCAACGTCATCGCCGTGCACTGCAACTACTTCGCCGACAGCAAGAGCGGCACCGAAGGCGCGAACAACTACAAGGTCAAGGGAACGATTCCGTGGGTCAGCGCGAAGCATGCGCTGCAAGCGGAAGTGCGGCTGTATGACCGGCTGTTCAGCGATGCGAACCCGGATGCGGGCGGGAAGGATTTTCTGGCTTCATTGAATCCGCATTCGAAGGAAGTGGTGACGGCGTATCTGGAACAGGGGATGAAGGCCGCGCTGCCGGAGGACAGGTTCCAGTTTGAGCGGCATGGGTATTTTGTGGCGGATCGGGTGGATTCTGTGCCGGGGAAGCCGGTGTTTAATCGGGTGGTTACGTTGAAGGATAGCTGGGGAAAATAAAAGGGATTGAACTGGCTACCGTAGGGCCATGTGTGAAGTTGAAAGGCGGCCTAGGGAAGACCGCACTTGCGTTCAAGAGAGCGAATGAATGATTCCAGTCAAAATTGATGAAATTGGTGAACAGAATCTTCGAAGTCTGATCGATACCGGGATGGCGGAAGGCCGAACCATCGACTTCAAGCGCGACCTCCCGGGCCGTGACAATGCTGCTCGGCACGAATTTCTGTCCGATGTCTGCGCCTTCGCCAATCTCACAGGTGGCGATCTGGTATTCGGCATTGAGGAAAATGGAGAGGGCGTCGCACAAGCTATTGTTGCTCAGGCTGCCAATCCAGATGACGAGTGTCTGCGCCTTCAAGATATGGTGCTTAACGGGATAGAGCCGCGTCTGTCCGGCGTTCACGCATATGCGGTGATGCTCCATGGCGGCGGAAGTGTCTTCGTCGTGCGGGTGCCGCAAAGCTGGATGCCACCGCATCGAGTTAAGACCAACAATCATTTCTACGTTCGTGAAGGAAATCGAAAGCGCCAACTTGACGTGCCAGAAATTCGAATGATTGCGATCCAAGGCGAATCCCTGCGCGAGAAAATGCGGAATTTTCGTGGCGATCGCATAGGAAAAGTGATTGGAGGAGAAACACCTGTTCCTTTGCTCGACGGTGCCATCGGTATCCTGCATGTCGTCCCGCTAGGCACAGTGCTACCCGGCATAGAAGTTGACGTTTTGCCTTATACGCGAGAGCGCAGGTTGCCAGTCGTTTCAGCGGGAATGGGAGGGAATTGGCGGTTGAACATTGATGGCGTACTACATTCCAGAAATGTAACACCGCAGGGATGCGGGGCATATACCCAATTGTTTCGGAATGGCTGTGTCGAAGCAGTTCGTGTTTTTACGACTCAACTTGATGATGGGCGGTACAACGTGGCGAGCCGCGCCTATGAGGAGGAACTGATTGTTTTCCTTAACGGATTAAAACCCGAGCTGGAACACGTCGGTGCCGGAGCACCGCTCGTTCTTATGTATTCACTGATTCATGCCAATAAAGCTGCGTTGGGGCTCAATCCAGTCGAACGGTTCGGACTAGACGATACACAAGGTAAATTTGATCGAGCTGCTCTCCTCCTGCCGGACGTGGTTCTTGAAGACATGGCGACTCCAAGCCATCAACTGTTGAAGCCAATGTTCGATTTGGTATGGAACGCTGCGGGAATTCAGCGATCATGGAATTACGATGAGCAAGGCAATTGGATTGCTGGGCGTTGACGAACGTATTTGTTAGCAAACAAGGGTGCGCAAAGCGCACCCTACCCGTGGCTCCAATCGTTCACGAGGCAACATCAGAAGGCTCAGGATCAGCCTCGATTTATTTGCAGCCAAGCCGTTTGTCATCGCTCCGTCATACCCCGCCGCCCGCGCGCCCACCTCGCCGGAGTCCCTCTACACATCCTGCAACGCGGTCACAATCGCAAAGCCTGTGCCTTTTGCGAGGACGACTATTCCAGTTGCCTGCATTAGCCTAGTGATTCGCTCGCCGAGAACGAATGCGGCCTGCACGCCTGCGTCCTGATGACGAATCATATGCACCTGCTCCTGACTCCCGGAAGATAAACGGGGCCATGGTCGAATTATTTGAATTTGATTGCCGGCAAGCGGCGTGCAACGACGCCGCACCGCATGCCGGGCTCTTGTCATCCGCCGGCACTTCCTTGGGAGGCAAGTCCGGCTGCCCGCGTCCGCCGCCGGTAAGCAACGCCAACCAGCGCCGCAGCAAAACCCGACAGCGCCGCGATCACCAGCGCCCAGCGCGGCCCGAAGCGGTCGGCGACCCAGCCCACCGGCGGCGCACCGAGCGGCGTCGCACCCATCAGGATGGCGAACAGGATCGCAATCACCCGGCCGCGCATTGCCGGATCGGTCGATAGTTGCACCAGGCTGTTGGTGGACGTGGTAAACGTCTGCGCCGCGAGACCGACCGCGATCAGGACCACACCGAAGGTGATGGCGTTCGGCGCCAGCGCGGCGGCCGCGCAGGCAATGCCGAACGCGGCGGCACTGTTCAACAGGTGCTCGATGCGCGGGCGGGTGCGGCGCGCGGTCAGCAGCGCGCCGATGACCGAGCCGATGGCCATCATCGAGGTCAGCAATCCGTAGCGGCCGGCGCCGGCGCCGAAGGTCTTGACCGCCATGGTCGATATGAAGATCGGAAAATTCAGCCCGAAAGTGCCGATCAGGAACATCATCAGCAACGCCGTCTTCAGGTCGGCGCGTCCGCGGATATAGCGAAATCCCTCGGCGAACCCGTGCGAACTGCCGGCCGGCCGCGCCGTTCGCGTCAAGTCCTGCACGCGCAGCAGCGCGAGCGAGAGCAGCACCGCGCAGTACGACAGCGCGTTGACCAGGAATACCCAGCCGGTACCCAGCGCAGCAATTAGCACCCCCGCCACCGCCGGCCCTACCAGCCGAGCAGTATTGAACAATGCCGAATTCAGTGCCACCGCATTCGACAGCGAGATTTCTCCGACCAGCTCCGACACGAAGGTCTGCCGCGCCGGCGCATCAAAAGCCGATGCGCAGCCGAGCAGGAACGCAAACGCGTACACATGGCCCAGCCGAACCCATCCACCTATCGTCAGCACGCCAAGCCCGAGCGCCAGCACGGCCATCACGGTCTGGGTCGCGAACAGGATGCGACGCCGTTCCAGATGGTCTGCCGCATACCCGGTCAGCGGCAGCAGCAGAAAAGCCGGACCGAATTGCAGCGCCATCACGATGCCAACCGCAGTGGCGTTCTGGTGCGTCAGTTGCGTCAGCACCAGCCAGTCCTGCGCCACGCGCTGCATCCAGGTGCCGACGTTCGACACGATGGAGCCTGCGGCCCACATCCGGTAGTTGTAACTGCGCAGTGACCGGAATGTTGCCTTTACGCCGCCGCGCTGATGCCTTGCTTCGCCGCGTCCTTCAGGGTGGCCGGAATCAGGCATCCGTTGCCTCGAGCAGCCCAATGATCTCGTGCGTGGTACCGGTCTCCCCGAGCCGCGGGAAGATGCGCTTGACACTGTTCTCATGCGCGTCGACACTGGTGTCGGTCATCGCATCCACGGCCAGCGTGACGTTGAAGCCTGCCTCGTACGCCTGGCGGGCCGTGGATTCGACACCGATACTGGTGGAAATGCCGGCCAGCACCACTTGCGTCACTCCCAGTTTCCGCAACTCCTCTTCCAGCTTGCTGTGAGTAAACGCGCCCCAGGCGCGCTTGGTCAGCGTCAGGTCCTGCGGCTGCTGCTCCAGTTCGGGCACCAGTTCGGCCCAGTCGGCCGGCAGCCCGTCGAGCTTGCGGCCCTGCTCGGTACGTCTGGGCGCGCCGCCGGCGACGTTGACCAGCACCACCGGCAATTTGCGGCGCCGGAACGCGGCGGCCAGCTCGCCGGCGCGGTGCGCGATTTCGCGCGAAGGATGGGCGGTCGGATAGGCGACGATGCCTTTCTGCAAGTCGATGATGACGAGGGCGGTGTTCGGATCAAGCGTGGTGAGTGGCATGGTTTATTCTCTGGGCAAGTCGCATCGGCGACGCGAGTCGATATGAGCAATCGGGACAGGCCCGCGCAGGCTGGCATCCTGAAGATTGGACGGGCGATCGCGGAAAAAGATGCGGTCGCGGCGTGCCGGCGCCTTTGAGTGTAAGCAATTTCCTCGAACCGGGGGATGCAAGCCGGGACGGGCTACGATTATCGACACCCCTGCTCAGGGCATTGCATCACCGCGGCACTCTCACATGCACGGCGTCAGATGCGTGCGAAGCAGTTCGGCCACGACGTCGCGCAATGCAATTGCACGGCGGCTCGCCTTCAAATCGCGGTGGTACTCCATCCATAGATCACTGACTCAGCCGGCGTCGAGTGCGTTTTGCACGCTGCGCTCCAGTCCTGCATGTAAACAATCAGATCGGGCATCTCCCGGACAACGACATAAGAGAGCTTTCCTCAACGCGTAAAATGGCGCCTGTCGAAATTCCACTCCCCCTCTCCGTGCCCGACTCCATCGCCCCACACATCGCCATCATCGGCGGCGGCCCCGCCGGACTGATGGCCGCTGAAACGCTGAGCCTCGCCGGCATGCAGGTCGATGTCTACGACGCGATGCCTTCGCCCGGCCGCAAGTTTCTGCTGGCCGGCATCGGCGGCTTGAACATCACCCACAGCGAACCCTACGATGCGTTCTGCGCCCGCTATGGCGACCATCGGCCTAACCTGCAGGCACTGCTCGACCGCATGCCGCCGAGCGCGTTGCGCGCGTGGGTACACGGGCTGGGGATCGATACCTTCGTCGGCAGTTCGGGCCGGGTATTCCCGGCGGAGATGAAAGCGGCGCCGCTGCTGCGCGCCTGGCTGCATCGGCTGCGCGGCGCCGGGGTGCGCATCCATGTGCGGCATCGCTGGCTGGGCTGGGATGCGGACGGCGCATTGCGCTTCACGGGTCCGGGTGGCGACGTGTCGGTCAAGCCGCGGGCGACGGTGCTGGCGTTGGGCGGCGGCAGTTGGCCGCGGCTGGGTTCGGATGGCGCGTGGCTGCCGTGGCTCGCGGCGCGCGGCGTGGACGTGGCGCCGCTGCAGCCGGCCAACTGCGGCTTCGAGACGGCATGGAGTGTGCACTTGCGCAAGAAGTTTGCCGGGGCGCCGCTGAAGTCGGTGGCGCTGACGTTCACCGACGTGCAGGGCCGCACCGAGCGGCGGCAAGGGGAAATGGTGATCAGCGCGGACGGCGTGGAAGGCAGCCTGATCTACGCATTTTCGCAGCGCCTGCGCGAGTGCATCAACACCCACGGCAACGCGACCTTCACGCTGGATCTGGCGCCGGGCCGCGACGCGGCGCGGGTGCTGGCCGACGTCAGCCATCCGCGCGGCTCGCGCTCGCTCTCCAGCCATCTGCAAAGCCGGCTCGGCATTGCCGGCGTCAAGACGGCTTTGCTGCATGAAGTGCTCGACCGCGAACAGTTTGCCGATGCCGCCACGTTGGCGGCAACCATCAAGGCCTTGCCGATCACCGTGCATGGGCCCCGCCCGCTTGCCGAAGCGATCAGTTGCGCCGGCGGCGTGCGCTTCGACAGCGTCGACCAGAACCTGATGCTGACGGCGCTGCCTGGCGTGTTTGTCGCCGGTGAAATGCTGGACTGGGAGGCGCCCACCGGCGGGTATCTGCTGAATGCGTGCTTTGCAAGTGGCTTGTGCGCGGGCCTGGGGGTGCAGGCGTGGCTGGGGGATTGCTAAAATTCCCAAAGGCGTAGGGTGCGCTTGGCGCACCAATCCCGGTGCCGTCAGCGAAATACCTCGGTTGGTCGATTATCGTCAGATCGGTGCGCGGAGCGCACCCTACCCAATCGCATTCGTTGGGGTTATTGGTGCAGCGGGCGTAGGGTGCGTTCCACGCACCATTACTCTCTCGGACATCGCGGGTACATGCCGCATAAGCAATCTTCTTCAAGCCGGTACGCAAAAGGAACAGCTGCATGCTGATACACTGCGCTACCCACACGGTTTCACCGACCGCCGTTCTGTCTTCCCTGCCCACCTTTCCGAGCTCCGCCATTCCATGAAAACCCCGAAAAGAATCCAGCCGCTCGTCGAAGAGGGTCTGGTCGATGCGGTCATCCGCCAACTGATGAGCGGCAAGGAGGCGACGGTGTATGTGGTGCGCTGTGGCGACGAAATCCGATGTGCGAAAGTCTACAAGGAGGCGAGCCAGCGCAGCTTCCGTCAGGCGGCTTCGTATCAGGAAGGCCGCAAGGTGAGGAACAGCCGGCAGGCCCGGGCGATGGAGAAAGGTACGCGCTATGGCCGCAAGATGCAGGAAGAGGTGTGGCAGAACGCGGAAGTGGATGCCTTGTACCGTCTTGCCGCCGCCGGGGTGCGTGTTCCCAGGCCGTATATCTGCCTGGAAGGCGTGCTGTTGATGGACCTGGTGACGGATGCCGACGGCCATGTGGCGCCGCGGCTGAATGACGTGGAGCTGACGGAGGAACTGGCGCTGGCCTGGCATGCGTTTCTGCTGCGTCAGGTGGTGCTGATGCTGTGCGCCGGTGTCATCCACGGCGACCTGTCCGAGTACAACATCCTGGTCGATGCCGATGGCCCGGTCATCATCGACTTGCCGCAGGCGGTCGATGCGGCCGGCAATACGGAAGCCGAAGCGATGTTCGCGCGCGACGTGGACAATCTGGCGACGTATTTCAGCCGGTTTGCGCCGCAGCTCGCGACGACCCAATACGCAAAGGAAATCTGGGCGCTCTACGGTGCCGGCTTGTTGCGCCCGGAGACGGTGCTGACCGGTCAGGTGGCGGTGGACGATCGGCCGGCCGATGTGGATGCGGTGATGCGGGAAATCGCGCTTGCCCGCAAAGAGGAGGAAGAGCGGCTGCGACGTCAGCAGGAGATGGCCGGTCCTTCTGCGGTGACATGGGCGCGCGCTTAGCAAGCAAGGGTGCTCTGCGCATCACTTCTGCATTCGTCGTGGGTACACTCCGCGTAAACAATCTTCTTTAAACCGGTGCGCAAGGCGCACCCTACCCGGTTTGCATGCATGCCGAATTATCGACGAGCGAACATTGCCGGCGGCACGTACTTCTTTACCGTCAATACGTTTCGTCGTTTGCCGGTGTTGACTGAAGCGCCGCTGCGTGCGGCACCGTGCGATGCAATCCGGCTCACGCGTATCCCGCATCCTTTCGACATTGATGCCTAGGCTCTCTTGCTACCCAGACACGTCGGTGTTGGCGCTCGTTCAGGAAGAGTGCATGCCCGGCATTTACTAGATCCGCAGTTAAGGAGTCGGCTCGGTTTATAGGCCGCAAGGGTTTGTGCCAGCTTTCTGTTATGCCTCGCTGCCTACGAATACGATTGCAACGGGTTACTCGCCCAGCTCCCAGACATATCTCAATTCGTGCCAGGACTTCTGCGGCTTGCCATCTACCGTACCCGGTTTGAACCTGCACTGGCTAAGTGCCTGCCGCGCGGCTTCGTCGAGTCTTTCATATCCGCTCGACGATTCGATCCTGCTTTGAATCACACGCCCATCCACGTCGATCAGGAAGTTCAGGACAACGGTTCCGGTTTCTTCGAACCGTATCGAAGCAGGCGGATATTCAGGTTTGGTACAGAAACTGGGATCGATGACGGGCGCCGTGCGTACCGGCAGGTGCGGTGCAGGTGCGGGTCCAGCGGGCGCGACCGGTGCCGGTGTTCGTGCCGGTGCCGGTAACGTGTCTGGCGGTTGTGGCGTCGCAGGCGACGGTAACGGCCCGGGAACGATTTCCGGCGGCGGGACAGACGGATGCGGCTTCCTTGTCGGCTTTCGCGTGTGCTTCGGTACTGGCTTCGGTACTGGCTTCGGTACTGGTTTCGGCGCTGGTTTCGGTACTGGTTTCGGTACTGGTTTCGGTACTGGTTTCGGTACTGGTTTCGGTACTGGTTT
>CBIHNU010000070.1:0-7347 GCA_966211585.1 uncultured Noviherbaspirillum sp.
GCGCAACCTTGCCAAGGTTGAGGTCGAGAGTTCGAGACTCTTCTCCCGCTCCAGATTCTGAAGGAAAGCCGAAGCGGCTTTCTCGTCTCATGCAGGCGCCTGGTTCGAAGATTTCAAGTCGGTCGTCGCGTGCAGCACGTTTTTTGTTTTGTGGTTACAATACCTTCCCTTGGCGGGGTAGCAAAGTGGTTATGCAGCGGCCTGCAAAGCCGTTTACGCCGGTTCGATCCCGACCCCCGCCTCCATATAAATCAAGGACTTAGCTCAATTGGAGCTAAGTCCTTTTTGTTTCATACCACTGCGCCAGTGTGGTATACCACACTTGAAACGGCCAATTTGCCGTAGACAGTTCAGGAGCCCGTCGACAACCATACTTTTCTATGTCGACGATCAAGGCTTTTGCCAACGGAACTTTTCAACTGCGTGTGTCGAGTCAGTTGCTCGACAAGCCACTGTACGCAACCTTCGACAGCAGGGAACAGGCGGAAGCCTACGGCACGCAGCTCGAAGGGCTGCTGGCGCAAGGCATCGTGCCGAAATCTCTGTTGGAGCGGACCAAGACCGGTCAGGAAATCTGGACCGTGTCGCGCTGCATTTCAGAATACCTGCGCGAGAATTCTGTTCCGGTATCCGATATCAAGCTTCTCCACACGATTCGCCCGTTGTTGGCGATCGCCAGCACCGGACACCTGAATTACGACTGGGCCGAGGGCTGGGTTCGCGGGATGAAGCGCATGCACAATCTGTCGCCATCCACGATCCGGCACCGGCATGGCGCTCTGGCGCGGTGCTTCGATTGGATGCTAAGGAAACACCCCGGCATCATGGCGCAGAACCCGCTGCGACTTCTCAAGCGCGGTTTCGCAACCTACACCGATGAAGACAAGAAGCTGCTGATCGCAGCGGGCAAGTCGCCCAAGGTCGATGTCGAGCGCGATCGGCGTTTGTATGCAGAAGAAGAGAAACTGATTCTGCAGGTGTTGGAAGCGCGCGCCGATGAAAAGGCGTTCTTTATTCTCGCACTGGAATCCGCAATGCGCATGCGCGAGTGTTACACGCTTTATATCCAGCAGATCAGCTTGAAGAAAAGGACGGTCCATTTGGACCGGACGAAGAACGGCGACAGCCGTCAGGTACCGTTGACGAGCACGGTGTTGGCACTGCTAAGCGATTACATGAAAAATCATGAACAGCAGATTCAGGACAGAGAGGGGCGCTTGTTCCCGTTCTGGAATGGCGACCTGGATGAAAACGTGCTCGACACCACCACGAGCGAAGTATCGCGGCTATTCCGGAACGTCTTTGCGGAGGCGGGAATCGCTGATTTGCATTTTCACGATCTCCGGCATGAGGCCACGTGCCGGCTGTACGAGAGGACGACGCTGTCGGATGTGTTGATTGCGAAAATCACCGGGCACCGGAATTTACGGATGCTGTTGCGGTATGCGAGCTTGCGCGGCAGTGATTTAGCCGGTCGTCTTTGGTGAATATTTAGCGGATGGCGGTAGGTCCGGCAAGGGAGGTAACACCGTTCTGCGGCTTTTCCTTGGCGTTGCGACCACGACCGCACAGGCTGAAGATGAAGCACGGCGCCGGCGTCGCTCTTCCGTATCCCTCGCAATTTCCTCCCTTAAAAACGCGATAACATCCTCGCGCAAAAATACCCATGATTTGCCGATACGCGTTCCTGGTATCGTTCCTTTGCGGGCGAGTTGCATGATCGTTTCCGGTTCTGCGCGAAGCAGGGCCGCAGTTTCGGCAATATCGAGGGTTTCGGGAATAAACATGATGACTCAAGATCGGTGGCGGGTGGTATGTAAATAGAGTTGATCTATGCACAGCTTTGTTGGCTTTTTGACGTTGAATTGAGATACGAGCAGCAGAGATGCTTGCCCATGAACGATGATGGAAATTGGCACTTGCGCGGAATGCCAAAGCAATGTGATTGCCGGGGACGGCCAGGCCGCGCGTCTAATTGACTATCGACTATCCACTTGGCGATAACAGCGGAGTGCGGAGATGCGTTATTTACGCATTCTGACGGAGGTATTGCAGGGCATGAAAGGGAGGAGCTACTGCTAATTCAAGAGAACAGGATTAGCGCGGAAGACAGGGGCAGGTAACGACTGCGACGCCGCATAGCTGCGAGCTGCTATGCTGGATGCGAATTCGCTTCACTGGCAATATTCGCCAATAGATACGGTAATGATAGTTTGATTGGGGGGCAACGGCCATAGGAAAAAAGGCCGCGATCCGCAATGGGCTGTTTGCGGATGATTTTCGTATGGAAGACGCATTTCCAAGGCCGCGACAGTGCGTGGCATAGAACAATCATCTTGACACACGGTTGTCGTTGCGTGAGTGTCGATAAAATACGCAATACATTATACGAATCGAGTGAGGTGATGGAGGCAGCGTGTTGGGCACATGCGCGGCGCAAGTTCTACGACTTGCATGCGGCGCGTCCCTTACCGATGACGCAGGAAGCGCTGGAACGAATCGGTGGCCTTGTATGCCATTGAGGCGGACATCCGCGGCAAGCCGCCCGACGAGCGACGGCAGGTGCGGCAAGCGCGCGCTAGGCCGCGGCTCGATGCCGTCGAGGTGTGGTTGCGCACGACCATGGAAACGCTGTCGAGGAAATCCGACACGACGACGGCAATCCTGTACGCGCTCAACCGCTGGGAAGCCTTCACGCGCTATGTGGATGATGGGTGTTCGCGCCGATTGAATTTTGACCCACCCTGCCGATTGAATTTTGACCCAGGGCCGGTTGCGGCGTGTTGAAGTCGCCGCTGTGGATAAGTGTCCGCTTAAAAGTTAAGCGGACACCTGACGCCCGCCAAGCCGGCAAGCTTCACTCAAGCTGATGATTGTTGAAAGACGGTACTGCCACCACGCTTACGCTTATGGTGGTTCTGCATGTTTTCCACGCAGGAAAGTGACGGCGGATTTGTGCGCTCTACATCAACGAGAATTGGGCAGATATTGGTAAGCGCCCGGGCAACCCGTCTTGACGCTGAAGGCGCGTGAAGTTACGCGGCCGGATGCCAGCGATGCGGCAGGAGTTCGTCGATGCAGCGAGCCGGCAAGGACGGCAAACGTTCCAGCAGATCCTTCATGTACGCAAAAACATCGTGCCCGTTCAGCCTGGCCGATTGGATCAGGCTCATGACGGCCGCTGCGCGCTGCCCGGCACGCAGGCTGCCGGCAAATAGCCAGTTGTTCCGGCCAATGGCAATTGGCCGGATGCGGTTCTCCACCCAGTTGTTGTGTGTGCCTTGCGAAGGCACGGTTGAAACGTCGGTGCAAATCCGACCCGGCCAACTCTCGCTCCGGCCGGAAGCACAAGGGGCGGTCCAGGAGGTAACAAATGGGCTGAAGCACTTCTTGAAACGGCCTCGAAGGAGGTCAGCGGGCTCTGCGGGCCGCAATGCGAATGAACACTGAGCAGGCCTCGAAATGTCGTTGTGGAAGCCGACTCGCCATAATAACGAGGAAGGCCGATGTCGTCGGAGAAGCGAGCGAGGCACGCATCCGACGGGTCCACCGGGGTAGTGGTGGCAGCACGCAGAGTAGAAGTCAACCGTGCAACAAGGGAAGTCCGTGGTGGTGTCCGGCTGGCAGTCGGACAACGACGATCCCGTGAGGGATGGAGTCGGCTCCACGGATGGCGGATGGGGGTGTAGTAGCTGTGAAGCCGGGTAATGCCGGTGGAGCCAAGGCCCCCTGTTTCAGAACGAATGTCGGAAAGTGATAAGAACCCGGGGATTGACGTGAGTCTACCAACCTTGCTTGAATCGGTTCGGACGTTACAGACCGCATTGCAAACGAAAGCCAAGAACGAACCGGCCACGCGCTTCTACAGCCTGTGGGACAAGGTGTGTCGTATCGATGTACTCCATGAAGCCTACCGGAGATGCCGCGCCAATCGCGGCGCACCGGGCGCGGACGGAGAGCGGTTCGAACACATCGAAGACCAGGGGCTGGGCACATGGCTGGAAAGGTTGCAGCAGGAGTTGAGGGCCAAGACGTATCGGCCGCAGCCCCTGTTGCGTGTGTGGATACCCAAAGCCAATGGTGGTGAGCGGCCGCTCGGCATTCCCTGTATTCGGGACAGAGTGGTCGAAACGGCCGTGCTGCTGGTCATCGGTCCGATCTTCGAAGCGGACCTGTTTCCATGGCAGTATGGCTTCCGCGAAGGGGTGGACGCGAAGATGGCGCTGCGGCGCATCCATTTCGGCATTGCCGAACGGGGTGCGCGCGAAGTCGTCGACGCCGACCTGTCCGACTACTTCAACACCATTCCCCACGGGGATCTGATGCGCTGCGTCGCACGGCGGATTGCCGACGGCACGGTGTTGTCAGTGATCCGTGCATGGCTGAATGCGCCGGTGATCGAACGTGCGCCGCAAGGCGAACGCCGTACTACCGAAGCGAAAGACCTGCACCGCGGTACGCCGCAGGGCTCTCCAATTTCACCGTTGCTGTCAAATCTGTACTTCCGGCGCTTCATGCTGGCATGGTACGGACACGGGTATGCACGGGATTTACGGGCGGAGGTGGTGAACTACGCCGACGACTTCGTGATCCTGTGCCCGGACGGCAAAGGGGAAGAAGCAATGGAGGTTATGCGTCGGCTGATGGATAAACTCGGTCTGATGGTCAACGAGAAGAAGACCCGTCTGGTGAAGCTGCCGGATGAAACGTTCGACTTCCTCGGCTATACCGTCGGCCAGTTCCATGGACGCGCCGGTCGCCCGTACTGGGGCACGCGTCCGTCAAAGAAATCCATCAAGCGGCTGGTCAGGGAGATCCACGATACGACGTCGCGCCAATGGAATGCATTGGACGTACAGAGTCGCATCGAACGCGTGAATCCGCTGTTGCGTGGCTGGGCTGGTTACTTCGGCCAAGGTCCCGTGAAGCAGATCTACCGGAAGATCGACAATTACGCCGCGCGGCGTCTGCGAATCTGGTTGATGCGCAAGCGTGGCAAGAAGGGAACGGGATATCGCCAGTATTCCGACCAGTTCCTCTATGAACAGCTGGGACTGATACGCCTCCTGCCGCAACGCGCCGACCGTTCGAACGCGAAGGTTTGATGTTCTGAAAGAGAGCCGGATGCGGGAAATCCGCACGTCCGGTTCGATGAGCGGGATGTGGAAACGGAGCGATGGTAACGCTAGTAAGGCACCGCCAGACGAAAGGGGCGGAAACAGATATGTGTTGCCTACTGTCACCGCGCCACATCTCGACTCTACCGATTGGAACGTTTCCGTCGTCGAGATAGTGCGTCAACGGTCCCCAGCGCCCCAGGCTGTAGTCGATCGCCTTCGCTGTTGCGCTGCCGTCCGGTACCCGCTGACATTGCGCCAGCAGCCACGCCTGCAGCGTGTCGGCCGCCGGCCGGCCCTGCTGCTGCCGAAGCAAGCGTCGCTGCTCGGCATTCAGTTCCTGCGCCTGCCGCTCGATGTCGTACAGCACGCCGAACAGCTTGAGCGCGTCTTCGGCAATCTGGCTCTTGTGATTGGCCCACAGCTCGTGGAACTTGCGCCGGGCATGCGCCATGCAGCCCGCTTCGGTAACGCCCGCCCGGAACAATGCCTTGTAGCCGCCGTAGTCGTCGCACACCAGCGTGCCGCGCCAATCGCCCAGGAAGACACGCGCATGCTCGCCGCCACGGGTCTGGGCGAAGTCGAACACCACCGCCTTCATCGCGCTCATGCCGGTGCTGCAATAGCTCCACAGGTACGCCCGGTGCGTCTTGCCATGTCCCGGCTTGAGCATCGCCACCGGCGTCTCATCCGCATGCAGCACCGCCTCCCGGAGCAGCGCCTCGCGCAAGGCATCGACCAGCGGCTGCAACTGCACGCCGCAGCGGCCGACCCATTGCGCCAGCGTCGAATCCGGGATTGCCAGACCGGCCCGCCCGAAGATGCCGGACTGGCGGTACAACGGCAGATGGTCCGCATACTTCGCCACCAGCACGTGCGCCAGCAGGCCGGCGGTCGGCATCCCCTTGTCGATGATGTGCGGCGCCACCGGCGCCTGCACCAGCGTCTCGCACGTCTTGCACACCCATTTGCCGCGCACATGGCGCTCGACCGTGAACACGCCCGGCTGATAGTCGAGCTTCTCGGCGATGTCCTCGCCGATGCGTTGCAACGCACAGCCGCAACCGCAAGTAGTCGAGGCCGGTTCGTGGACGATTTCTTTGCGCGGCAGGTTCGCCGGCAAGGGCGCGCGTTTGGGTTGCTGCTTGTCGCGCTGGTCGGCGACTTCGGGCGTCATCTTGTCGATCTCGGCCTGCAGCGCTTCGAGGTCGGTCTCGATCGTCTCGAACAACAGCCGTTGCTGTTCGCCCGTATAGGCTTCGCTGGTGGCGGCAAATTTGATCCGCTTGAGTACCGCCATCTCGTGCGTGAGCTTGTCGATCAACGTCTGCTTGGCATGCATCTCGGCCATCAGGCGCGCCGCCAGCGCGCGCAGCTGTGCGGCATCAAGATGATCGAGATCGGCAGGAGAAGTCATGCGCGGCAGTGTGCCAGAACGGCTGCCGCGAGGGAATCGAAACAGTTTACATCCCTGTGTAGTCGGTGCTACACCACAGCGATCGCATGGCCATGCGCCAAGGTCTTCCAGGGCAGGCCCGTTACCAGGGCGCCGAGTTGATCGGTATTGAGTCCGACGGAAGGGATATCCGCTTGAGCGGCCCAGACGAAGCGGCCCCGGTTGAGGCGGCGTGCTGCCAGCCGCAAGCCGAAACCGTCGTAGACCAGTACCTTGATGCGCGTGGCGCTCTTGTTGGCGAATACGTAGGCATGATGCGGTTGTGCCGCACCGAATACCTTGACCACGCGCGCCAGCGCGGTATCGGTGCCGGCGCGCATGTCCAGGGGTTCGACGGCCAGCCAGGCGGCGTCGATGCGGATCACCGCAGCCATCCCTGCAGCCAGCTCGCGCACTCTGCTGCTGCCGTGAACGGCCAGCGTACGGTGACCGTCGCCGCACCTCGCCTGAGCTCGATCACGATATCCTGCAATGCTGGCGGAAGCTGGGGTACCTGAAGTGGCAGCGGGACGAATTCCGCGGAGGGCCGGGCCATCGGCTTGTGCACAGGTACCGCCACATTGCGTACCTCGTGCGCCGAAACCCAGCGGCGTAACAGGTTGGCATTCAATCGGTAGTGCAGCGCGATGGCCGCGATCGATACGCCAGGCTGCAGGCACGCCTGGACCACCTTCTGCTTGAATTCCGGGCTATGTCGCCGGCGCCGCTTCGGCTGCACTGTAAGCGGTAAGCCAGCAGCGTCATAGATTTCGCGCGAAGCGATGGTCACAATGT
>CBIHNU010000071.1:0-7177 GCA_966211585.1 uncultured Noviherbaspirillum sp.
CCACCTTCATCCTTGCTCAGCACATAGATCTCGCCGGTGAAATGCTTGTGCGGCTTGATCGACCCCGGCTTGGCCAGCACCTGGCCGCGCTCGACATCTTCGCGCTTGGTACCGCGCAGCAGTACACCGACGTTGTCGCCGGCCTGACCCTGGTCGAGCAGCTTGCGGAACATTTCGACGCCGGTGCAGGTGGTCGTTTGCGTATCGCGGATACCGACGATTTCAATCGATTCGCCCACCTTGATCACGCCACGCTCGACACGGCCGGTCACGACGGTGCCGCGGCCGGAGATCGAGAACACGTCTTCGACCGGCATCAGGAAGGCGCCGTCGATGGCACGTTCCGGGGTCGGGATGTAGGTGTCCAGCGCTTCGGCCAGCTTCATGATCGCCTGTTCGCCGAGCTCGCCCTTGTCGCCTTCGAGCGCCAGTTTCGCCGAGCCCTTGACGATCGGCAGGTCGTCGCCGGGGAATTCGTATTTGGAGAGGAGCTCGCGCACTTCCATTTCGACCAGCTCGAGCAGTTCGGCGTCGTCGACCATGTCGCACTTGTTGAGGAACACGATGATGTACGGCACACCGACCTGACGGGCCAGCAGGATGTGTTCGCGGGTTTGCGGCATCGGGCCGTCGGCAGCCGAGCACACCAGGATTGCGCCATCCATCTGGGCAGCGCCGGTGATCATGTTTTTCACATAGTCGGCGTGGCCCGGGCAGTCAACGTGCGCATAGTGGCGGTTGGCGGTTTCGTATTCGACGTGCGCGGTATTGATCGTGATGCCGCGCGCCTTTTCTTCCGGCGCCGCATCGATCTGGTCGTAGGCCTTCGCTTCGCCACCGAATTTGCTCGACAGCACCGTCGCAATCGCTGCCGTCAGCGTCGTCTTGCCATGGTCAACGTGACCAATCGTGCCCACATTCACGTGCGGTTTGGTCCGCTCAAACTTGCCTTTTGCCATTTTACTTTTCCTTCAAAAAGAACGAATTATTAATTGATACTTCCATACAGCCAAAAAATCTATTGCAGCCCGCCAGGGCTGCAATAGAGGACTGCCTTACTTGTTTTTTGCACTGACGATTGCGTCGATAACATTTTTCGGCGCTTCCGAGTAGTGCTTGAATTCCATCGTATAAGTTGCGCGGCCCTGAGTCAGCGAACGCAAGGTCGTGGAGTAGCCGAACATTTCGGACAACGGCACTTCGGCGCGGATTACTTTACCGCCGCCACCCGGAATGTCGTCCATGCCCTGGATCATGCCGCGACGGGAGGACAAATCGCCCATCACGTCGCCCATTTTCTCTTCCGGCATTTCCACCTCAACTGCCATCATCGGTTCAAGGATCACTGGATTTGCCTTACGGCATCCATCCTTGAAGGCCATCGAAGCGGCCATACGGAACGCGTTTTCATTCGAGTCCACATCGTGATAGGAACCGAAGAACAGCGTGACCTTGACGTCGACCACCGGATAACCAGCCATCACACCGGAAGTCAGCGTCTCGCGAACACCCTTTTCTACTGCCGGAATATATTCACGCGGCACAGTACCACCTTTGATGGCGTCGACGAATTCAAAGCCCTTGCCCGGCTCTTGCGGTTCGATCTTCAGAACCACATGACCATACTGACCACGGCCGCCGGACTGCTTGACGAACTTGCCTTCGATTTCTTCGCATGTCTTGCGAATGGTTTCACGGTAAGCAACCTGCGGCTTGCCGACGGTCGCCTCAACGCTGAATTCACGGCGCATACGGTCAACGATAATTTCCAGATGCAGCTCGCCCATGCCGGAAATGATGGTTTGGCCGGACTCTTCGTCGGTTTTAACACGGAACGACGGATCTTCCTGCGCCAGACGATTCAATGCCAAGCCCATTTTTTCCTGGTCTTGCTTGGTCTTCGGCTCGACAGCCTGCGAAATCACCGGCTCTGGGAACACCATCCGCTCAAGCGTGATGATCGAGTTCGGATCACACAGCGTGTCGCCGGTGGTCGCCTCTTTCAAGCCCACGGCAGCAGCGATGTCGCCTGCGCGCACTTCCTTGATCTCTTCGCGCTGGTTCGCATGCATCTGCAGAATGCGACCGAGACGCTCTTTCTTGCCCTTTACCGGATTGAAAACGGTGTCTCCGGAATTGACGACGCCCGAATAAACGCGGAAGAAGATCAATTGACCAACGAACGGGTCCGTCATGATCTTGAATGCCAGCGCCGAGAACTTCTCCGTATCTTCGGCCTTGCGGCTGACCGGCTCTTCGCTTTCGCTGACACCCGTCACCGGCGGAATGTCGGTCGGCGCCGGCAGATATTCGATCACACCGTCAAGCATGGCCTGAACACCCTTGTTCTTGAACGCGGTGCCGCACATCATCGGCACGATTTCACCCGCGATGGTGCGCTGACGAATCGCAGCCTTGATTTCAGCTTCGGACAGATCGCCCTCTTCGAGGTACTTGTTCATCAATTCTTCGGTGGCTTCGGCGGCTGCTTCGACCATCTTCTCCCGCCACTCCTTGGCGACAGCTTGAAGATTTTCCGGAATATCGCGATAGTCGAACTTCATGCCCTGCGAAGCGTCGTCCCAGTAGATCGCCTTCATTTTGACCAGGTCGACCACGCCTTCGAAGTTTTCTTCGGCGCCGATAGGCACTTGCATCGGAACCGGGTTGGCCTTCAGGCGCGTACGCATCTGCTCGTACACCTTGAAGAAATTGGCGCCGGTACGATCCATCTTGTTAACAAACGCCAGACGCGGCACACCATATTTGTTAGCCTGACGCCAGACGGTTTCGGACTGCGGCTGAACGCCGCCCACGGCGCAATACACCATGCAGGCACCGTCGAGCACGCGCATCGAACGCTCAACTTCAATCGTGAAGTCAACGTGGCCCGGAGTATCAATGATGTTGATATGGTGCTCCGGGAAATTGTTAGCCATGCCCTTCCAGAAGCAGGTCGTCGCAGCCGAAGTAATCGTGATACCGCGCTCTTGTTCCTGCTCCATCCAGTCCATGGTCGCTGCGCCATCATGCACTTCACCGATCTTGTGGTTCACACCGGTGTAGTACAGGATACGTTCAGTCGTGGTCGTCTTACCGGCGTCGATGTGAGCGGAAATACCGATATTGCGGTAGCGCTCGATGGGAGTCTTGCGAGCCATATTCAATCCTAAGTCTTTAATGGTAGAAAACCGAGCGCCGCTTTTTCATAAAGATGCGCCCGGTTTTAACCGATTTACATTGCAGAGCCTTCAACGATGCGAAGGCCACTATTCAAATTACTGTTAGAAACGGAAGTGCGAGAATGCCTTGTTGGCTTCTGCCATGCGGTGAACTTCATCACGCTTCTTCATTGCGCCGCCACGGCCTTCAGCAGCCTCCATCAATTCACCACCCAGACGCTGCGGCATGGATTTTTCGCTGCGCTTGTTGGCAGCCTCACGCAGCCAGCGCATCGACAGCGCCATGCGGCGAACCGGGCGCACTTCCACCGGCACCTGATAGTTGGCGCCGCCGACACGACGGGATTTCACCTCGACCATCGGCTTGCAGTTGTTGATCGCAGCGGTAAACACTTCCAGCGGGTCCTTGCCGGACTTGGTCTTGATGTGGTCAAACGCACCATAGATGATGTTCTCGGCGACCGATTTTTTACCGGACAGCATCAGGACGTTGACGAACTTCGCGACTTCAACATTGCCGAATTTCGGATCCGGCAGGATTTCCCGCTTGGGGACTTCACGACGACGTGGCATTTCGATTCCTCTCACTCTTCAGTTGAGTGGCAGCATTTGTTTTGCCGCACACTCGCGGACGGCCATCATGACCATCCACTTACTCGACCCATTCGGGGCCGACTCACATTCCGCTGGGTGCAACACCCGACGGAAAAACCATTACTTCTTGGCAGCCTTTGCGCGCTTCGCGCCGTACTTCGAACGCGCCTGCTTGCGATCCTTGACGCCCTGCGTATCCAGCGCGCCGCGTACCATGTGGTAACGCACACCCGGCAAGTCTTTTACGCGGCCGCCGCGAATCAGCACGACACTGTGCTCTTGCAGGTTATGGCCTTCACCGCCAATGTACGAAATCACTTCGAAACCATTGGTCAGGCGAACTTTTGCCACTTTACGCAGCGCAGAGTTCGGCTTCTTCGGCGTAGTTGTGTAAACGCGAGTGCAAACACCGCGTTTCTGCGGGCTGTTTTCCAGCGCCGGCGATTTGCTCTTGACGCGAGCGGACACACGCGGCTGGCGAATCAGTTGATTGATGGTTGGCATCGGTCTTTAATCCAACAAAATTACAACGTTAATAAAAATACAGTCCCGAAAGCGATTGTCCGGAACCAAGAGGGGAAATCAGTGCGCGTTGCGCGTCGATTTGAAACAAAAAGGGAGAAGCGTTGCAAAAGGCGGGGAACAGACCAAAGAACGCTTAAGCCCTGCAGAGCTTAAAATCGAGAACTCGCGAGTATATCCCTGTTGCAGCACATAGTCAATCGGGACAACACCGTGAAGTTTTCACCCTTTCTCCCCGTTGAACCGGCTTCCATGCCTTGCTTGCGAGGGCTTACCGGCAGGACGACACGAAACCGTTAACAACCGGTGACGGCGAGTACTTTCTGTGCGTACACTATTGTGTTGCACCAAGAAAACCCTCTCCGATTATTTACGCTTCGCTTTTGGCGGCAGATATGATGCGTGCTCTGTTGCGCCCGGCTAACCTGTTCATTCTCTTTACCTATTTTGCGCTTTCGGCAACGCCCTTTGCGCCGATATTGCTTGGAAGGACACTGGAAAACATCCCTTCGGTTGTCGGACTGGAAGCTGTCGCCTGGCTCATGGTATGGGCCTTGTTCAAGCGTCCCGCATGGTTTCACTGGATGCTGCTTCCCGCATTCCTTGCCTTGCCCGTCGAGCTTTACCTCCAGACTTATTACAACCAAGGCATATCAACGCATCATCTGGGAATCATCGCGGAGACCAGCCCGAAAGAGGCGCTTGAATTCCTCGGCAACAAGGTCTGGCTACTGTTCGCCATTGCGATTGGTGTCGTCGCGTGGTGGTTGCTCAGCTGGAAAGCGGCTTTCGCGACCCACTCCCTCGATTGGACCGGGCGCTCGCGCTGGGTGTTGGTCGTCGCGCTGACCATTGGCTTGGGAGCCAGATTGTATGAAAAGACTTACGGTGTTCAACTGCCAGATGTTTTTGCCGCACATGCAGCAAGCGGCATCAAGCTCGCCGTATCGGACGTCGACAATAGTACGAACAGCCAAGACGACGCCACGTCGGACGAATCGACATCATTGGTTGCCAGCACGCAGGCGGCCGACGCGGGCAAATCCAGCGGATGGCACAAGATACCGTTCGATGCGTCAACATTCGGCAGAACCTGGCCATTCGGACTGGTAGTGCGCGGCTACGACTTCTGGAAAGAGCGGCAGTACCTGTCAGATCTTGCTCGCAAGAGCAGCCAATTCAAATTCGGCGCAAGCCAGAGTTCTACGATCAATTTGCCGCAAGTGGTCGTCATGATCATTGGGGAGTCATCCCGCTATGATCGCTGGAGCTTGAACGGCTATCGACGCGAGACCAATCCTCTGCTGAAAAAGGAGCCGAATCTGGTGACATTATCGGATGTGGTGACCGCGGTGTCCGCCACGCGACTGTCCGTTCCCGTACTGGTATCGCGCAAGCCGGCAACGCAGAGTCTGCAGGCCGGCTTTTCCGAGAAATCTTTCCTGACTGCGTTCAAGGAAGCCGGATTCAAAACTTACTGGCTGTCGAATCAAATGTCCTTCGGCCAGTTCGATACGCCGGTATCCGTGTTTGCCAACGAGGCCGACGTCACCCAGTTTTTGAATTTGGGCGGATTTACGAACAACTCCAGTTTTGACGAGATCCTGCTGAAGCCGCTCAAGGCTGCGATCGACGACCCGCCCCAGAAAAAGCTGATCGTGCTCCATACGCTGGGCAGTCACTGGAACTACAGTCACCGCTATCCTAAGACGTTTGACAAATGGCAGCCCTCGCTGTTTGGCGTCGAAAATCCGGCCTATACTGACGTTGCAATGAAACCGCAGCTGAATAACAGTTACGACAATTCGATTTTGTATACCGACTGGTTCCTGGAGCAGGTGATCGATACGCTGAAAGCGTCAAAGCAGATGACGTCGATGATGTATGTGTCGGATCATGGGCAGGTTCTGTATGACGGCAGCTGCGAGCTGGCGTTTCATGGCCACAATACCCAGTACGAGTTTCATATTCCCGCTCTAGTCTGGTACTCGGACCTGTACCGGATAATGCACCCTTCCAAGGTCGCCCAATTGCTGCGCAACAGGCGGGCGAAACTGGCTACCGAAAACATCTTCCATTCCCTGCTCGACCTGGCCGACATTCATTACGGCACCGAGCACCTGGAATGGAGTTTTCTGAATCGGAAATTCAGGCAGCACAAACGCTATGTTGACAGCTATGGCTGGACCGACTACGACAACGCGGTGTTCAAAGGCGACTGCCGCGAAGTAATCGACCGGGGCACGCCGCTGGCGCAGCAAAAATAGCCGGCGGCACAACAAACGGCCGCCACAAATAAAAACGGCACCGAAGATGTCTTCGGTGCCGTTTTGCGTTATGCCATCAACGCCGGGATCAGGCTTCGCCTTCCGCCGTACCGCCGCTTTCCGCAGTTTCCGCCGCTTCCATCTCGGCAGCGCGTGCCGATTCTTCTGCCTGCAACAGCGCAGTGCGTTCCTCGGCCTCCCACGACTCCTTTTCCTTGCGAGCGCGATGGTAAGCCAGGCCGGTACCGGCCGGGATCAGACGACCGACGATGACGTTTTCCTTCAGGCCGCGCAGACCGTCCTTCTTGCCCATGATCGCAGCCTCGGTGAGGACGCGCGTGGTTTCCTGGAACGACGCTGCGGAGATGAACGAATCGGTCGACAACGATGCCTTGGTAATACCCAGCAACACGTTCTCGTAAGTCGCAGGTATCTTGCCTTCGGCAATGACGCGGTCGTTCTCATCGAGCAACTCGGAACGCTCGACTTGTTCACCCGGAATATAGGCAGTATCGCCAGCACTGACCACCTGCACACGACGCAACATCTGACGAACAATCACTTCGATGTGCTTGTCGTTGATCTTCACGCCCTGCAGACGGTACACGTCCT
>CBIHNU010000072.1:0-6896 GCA_966211585.1 uncultured Noviherbaspirillum sp.
TGATTTCCTCGGCGCCCAGCTTGGTGTCGCGGGCCATCACCACCAGTTCCTCGATGTGGATCGAGGTGTAGCGGTCGTCGGCGACGACGCGCTCGCTGATCAGGATCGAGTCCTCGAAGTTGTAGCCGTTCCACGGCATGAACGCGACCAGCATGTTCTGGCCCAGCGCGAGTTCGCCGAGGTCAGTCGACGCACCATCCGCGATCACGTCATGCTTGGCCACCCGGTCGCCGACCTTCACGATCGGACGCTGGTTGATATTGGTGTTCTGGTTGGAACGGGTGTACTTGATCAGATTGTAGATATCGACACCGACTTCGCCTGCAGCCGCTTCGTTATCGTTCACACGAATCACGACACGACCGGCATCGACATAGTCGACAACGCCACCACGCAGCGCCTGCACTGTCGTGCCGGAGTCGACTGCGACAGTCCGCTCGACGCCGGTACCAACGAAGGCCTTTTCCGGACGCAGGCAAGGAACTGCCTGGCGCTGCATGTTCGCACCCATCAATGCGCGGTTCGCATCGTCGTGCTCGAGGAACGGAATCAGCGAGGCTGCAACCGATACCACCTGGCCCGGCGCGACGTCCATGTACTCGACGCGCTCTGGCGACACCAGGATGGTTTCGCCTGCTTCACGGGCAGACACCAATTCGTCGGACAGCTTGCCTTCGCTGTCGATAGTGGCATTCGCCTGTGCGATCACATAGCGGCCTTCCTCGATCGCGGACAGATAATCGATCTGATTGGTCACCTTGCTGCCGTTGACCTTGCGGTACGGCGTTTCAAGGAAACCGTACTCGTTCAGGCGCGCATACAGGGCCAGCGAGTTGATCAGTCCAATGTTCGGGCCTTCCGGCGTTTCGATCGGGCACACGCGGCCATAGTGCGTCGGATGCACGTCGCGCACCTCGAAGCCGGCACGCTCGCGCGTCAAGCCACCCGGTCCCAGTGCCGATACACGACGCTTGTGGGTGATTTCCGACAGCGGATTGGTCTGGTCCATAAACTGCGACAGCTGCGACGAACCGAAGAACTCGCGGATCGCTGCCGAAATCGGCTTGGAATTGATCAGGTCGTGCGGCATCAGGTTGTCGGCTTCCGCCTGGCCCAGACGCTCCTTCACAGCGCGCTCGACACGCACCAGGCCGGCACGGAACTGGTTTTCCGCCAGCTCGCCGACGCAGCGTACGCGGCGATTGCCAAGGTGATCGATATCGTCGACTTCGCCACGACCGTTGCGCAGCTCAACCAGGATCTTGATCACGGCGAGGATATCCTCGTTCGACAAGGTCATCGCGCCGGTCAGCTCGTCGCGCCCGATGCGGCGGTTGAACTTCATGCGGCCGACTGCCGACAGATCGTAGCGGTCTTCACTGTAGAACAGGCCGTTGAACAGCGCCTCGACCGAATCTTCGGTCGGCGGCTCGCCAGGGCGCATCATGCGATAGATCGCGACACGCGCGGCCATCTGGTCGGCGGTGTCGTCCATGCGCAGCGTCTGCGACATGTAGGCTCCCTGATCCAGATCATTGGTGTACAGGGTCTGGATGTCGGTGACGCCGGCTTCACGCAAACGGCCCAGCAGGTCTTCGGTCAGTTCGTCGTTCGCATTGGCGATCACTTCGCCGGTTTCCGCATCGACGATATTCTTCGCCAGCACACGACCCAGCAGGTAATCTTCCGGCACCGAGATGTGCTTGATGCCGGCGGCTTCGATTTCGCGCACGTGCTTGGCGTTGACACGCTTGTCCTTCGCGACGATCAGCTTGCCCGATTTGTCCGTGATGTCGAAGCGTGCAACTTCGCCTCGCAGACGCTCGGATACGAATTCCATTTCCGCGCCTTCGGAGTGCAGCGTGAAATTATCGAATACGAAGAAATTCGCAAGGATCTGTTCCGGCGTCATGCCGATCGCTTTCAGCAGTATCGTAACGGGCATCTTGCGCCGACGGTCGACGCGGAAGAACAGGATGTCCTTCGGATCGAACTCGAAGTCGAGCCACGAACCACGGTAGGGAATGATACGTGCGGAAAACAGCAATTTTCCAGACGAGTGCGTCTTGCCGCGGTCGTGTTCGAAGAACACGCCCGGCGAGCGGTGCAGCTGCGACACGATTACGCGCTCGGTGCCGTTGATCACGAACGAGCCGGTGGTCGTCATGAGCGGCAGTTCGCCCATGTAGACTTCCTGCTCCTTCATTTCCTTCACGACCGGCTTGGTCGGCGATTCCTTGTCCAGAATGACCAGGCGCACCTTGGCACGCAACGGCGAAGCGAAAGTCAGGCCGCGCTGCTGGCACTCCTTCACATCGAACGGAGGATCGCCCAGGACGTAGGACAGAAACTCTAGCCGAGCAAAACCATTGTGCGATACGATTGGAAAAATTGACGTGAAGGCCGACTGCAGACCTTCATTCTTGCGTTGCGATGGTACTTTATCGGCCTGCAGGAAGCTCAGATAAGACTCGAGCTGGGTCGCCAGCAGGAACGGAACGTTGTGAACGTTAGCGCGCTTCGCGAATGATTTGCGAATGCGCTTCTTCTCAGTAAATGAGTAGTGCATGGACACTCCGTGAGTGACAGGAAGGATAGAGAATTCAGATTTCGCCGGAGGTTCGGTGTTATTGCTCCGGAACTCTGCGAAACCTCAAGTCTCGGCCCTTCGGACCTGACTAGACTGGCTACCTGATTCGATATGCAACGGTCGAAAAAGGTACGATAAAACACGAAAACGACAAAGGAGCCAAAGCCGAATCCCCTCTTTCGAAGAGGATTGCGGGCTTTGACTCCGGCGATTTTTCAGTTCGCCCTGGCAAGCCGAAATTACTTGAGTTCGGCTTTGGCGCCAGCGTCTTCCAGCTTCTTCTTTGCAGCTTCTGCATCTGCCTTTGCGACACCTTCCTTGACCGGCTTCGGTGCACCGTCGACCAAGTCTTTCGCTTCCTTCAGGCCCAGACCAGTGATCTCGCGCACTGCCTTGATCACGCCGACCTTGTTGGCGCCCACTTCGGACAGAACAACGGTGAATTCGGTCTGCTCTTCAGCAGCTGCAGCAGCACCGCCGCCAGCGGCCGGGCCAGCAACTGCCATCGCAGCTGCGGACACGCCGAATTTTTCTTCAAATGCCTTGACCAGGTCATTCAGGTCCATTACGGACATCGAGCCTACGGCTTCGAGGATATCGTCTTTGCTAATTGCCATTTGAAACTCCTAAATTGATTCGGTAATTACATCCAATCGGTACTGACGCAAGAGGTGCTGAAGGCGGTTCAGACGCCTTCCGCTTCCTTCTTCGCTGCGAGCGCAGCCAATGCGCGGGCAAAGCCGGAAACCGGAGCCTGCATCACACCCAGCAACTGGGCGATGAGGACTTCACGGCTCGGAATGCTGGCCAATGCAGAGACCGCCGCCTTGTCAAGCGACTTGCCTGCATAGTTACCTGCCTTGATGACCAGTTTGTCGTTGGTTTTGGAAAAGTCGTGAACGACTTTAGCCGCAGCAACGGCGTCCTCGGAGATCGAGTAGATCAACGGACCGGTCATTTCAGAGGCGAGGCCGGCAAACGGCGTGCCCTCAACGGCGCGACGTGCAAGCGTGTTTTTCAACACGCGCATGTATACGCCCTGGGCACGCGCTTTGGCGCGCAGTTGCGTCAAGTGACCAACCTGGATGCCACGGTATTCGGCCACGACGATGGTCTGCGCGGATGCTACTTTCGCGGAGATTTCAGCGACGACGGCCTTTTTGTCATTCAGATTGAGACTCAAGATCAACCTCCAAAAATGATGCAGGGAAAATACCTTGCATCGGTTCGAACACGGCGTCCGAAGTTCAGGAGTTCAGACTGGCAATTCATGAAACTGCAAGTGTTGAGACTACAAAACTTGTTCGGGGTCACCATCTGCGTTGGGTGCCGAAGCTTGCGCTATCGGTGTTTAACTTTGTGCACATGTTTCATGCACGCCGCCCAACGGTCTTTGATAATCTGAGTCTGATTCAATGTTGCCGAATCAGGCCCAGCCCAAAGATTCGCCTCGCGCATATTGCCGCGCGAGGACTTGATTCCACTTAAGCAGCCAGAGTCGCCTGATCGACGCGCACGCCCGCGCCCATCGTCGACGAAATCGCGACCTTGCGCAGATAAATGCCTTTGCTGCTGGCCGGCTTGGCCTTGTTCAGTGCCTCGATCAGCGCCACCAGGTTGGTTTTCAGATCTGCGTCGCTGAACGATTTCCGACCGATGGTCGCGTGAATAATGCCCGCCTTGTCCGTGCGATATTGCACCTGACCGGCTTTCGCATTCTTGACTGCCGTCGCGACGTCCGGCGTGACAGTGCCGACTTTCGGATTCGGCATCATGCCGCGCGGACCCAGAATCTGGCCGAGGGTACCAACGATACGCATGGTGTCCGGCGAAGCGATCACGATGTCGAACGGCATATCGCCGGCTTTGATACGCTCTGCCAGGTCTTCCATGCCGACCACATCGGCGCCTGCTGCTTTCGCTGCCTCAGCCTTATCGCCGGAAGCGAACACGGCAACGCGAACGGTCTTGCCGGTACCGGCCGGTAGAACCACGGAGCCGCGAACGACCTGATCCGACTTCTTCGCATCAACGCCGAGCTGAACGGCGACATCGATCGACTCATTGAACTTGGCAGTTGCGCATTCCTTGATCAGCGCGATTGCATTGTCGAACGGATAGACCTTGGTGCGGTCAACTTTTTCCTTCAGTACTTTTGCACGCTTGGATAACTTAGCCATTACAGACCCTCCACCGTGATGCCCATGGAGCGAGCGGAGCCGGCGATCGTGCGCACGGCGGCGTCCATGTCGGCTGCCGTGAGATCCGGCATTTTTGTCGTTGCGATTTCTTCCGCCTGCTTGCGGGTGATCTTGCCGACCTTGTCGGTATGCGGCTTGGCCGAACCCTTCTGGATGCCGGCAGCCTTCTTGATCAGGATCGTTGCCGGCGGCGTCTTCATCACGAAAGTGAAAGACTTGTCGGCGAATGCGGTGATCACGACCGGAATCGGCAGACCCGGCTCTACGCCTTGCGTCTGGGCGTTGAACGCCTTGCAAAATTCCATGATGTTCAGACCGCGCTGACCCAGCGCCGGGCCAATCGGAGGGGACGGGTTGGCCTTACCAGCTGGCACTTGCAGCTTGATAAAACCGATGATTTTCTTTGCCATGACGGCTCCTGTATTGATTGAGTATTAGCGCCTGGTCGCCCGTCTGCTGACGAACTAATGAGGCTCCTCTCTGCTGCATTTTGGATTTCGCTACCGACGAGGCATGCGGCGCTCCAATGGGCGCTTGCTACAAATCTCTGCGCAAAACGGCTTTAGACCTTCTCGACCTGCCCGAATTCCAGCTCGACCGGCGTGGCACGGCCGAAAATGGTGACGGAGACGCGCACACGCGACTTCTCGTAATTGACTTCTTCAACGTTGCCGTTGAAGTCAGTGAAAGGACCATCTTTGATGCGAACCAACTCGCCCACTTCATACAGCACCTTGGGACGCGGCTTCTCGACGCCTTCCTGCATCTGGTGCATGATCTTGTCGACTTCATGCGGCGGAATCGGGGTCGGCTTGTTGGACTTGCCACCGATAAAACCAGTCACCTTGTTGGTGTTCTTCACCAGATGCCAGGTTTCGTCGGTCATTTCCATTTCCACTAGCACATAACCGGGAAAGAAACGACGCTCGGTTACCGACTTTTGACCGTTCTTGACCTCGATGACCTCTTCGGTCGGCACCAGTATCTGGCCGAACTTGTCCTGCATGCCGGCACGCTCAATACGCTCGGTCAATGCCCGCTGCACGCTTTTTTCCATTCCGGAATAAGCATGCACAACGTACCAGCGCTTGTTACCGCCGGACTGAGCCATTGCGGGGGCGCCGCTATCTTGCATGTTCTCGCTCATTATTTCTTCCAGCCCAGGATCAAGTCGTACAAAACGAATTCCAACAGCTTGTCAGTACCCCACAGGAAGACCGCCATGACGAGGACGAACCCAAAGACAACTGCGGTAATCTGCATTGCCTCTTTCCGGGTCGGCCAGACCACTTTCTTGGTTTCGCGTACGGACTCTTTTGCGAAGCCGAGAAAATCGCGACCAAGCGCGGAAGTCCAAGCAATGACAATGGCTACAATCAATCCGCCCACCAAGGCGCCGGCGCGCACAACGGTGGGCTTGTCGGACAGAAAATAAAATCCAACGATACCCGCAATCACGGCGCAAACAGCCAGAACGACCTTGATCTTGTCGCTCGATGTGCTGACGGTTTCTACGGAGTGATTAGACATACGCCTTTACTTTCGGTGCCCTAGACACAGAGTCGGCACGTGGAGAGGGATTTGCAAAGCGCGATCGCCGGATCCGGCACCAAATCAATCGCACCATCCATCGATTACCTGACACTGGGCCACCTGAATCGGTGGCAGGGGCAGAGGGAATCGAACCCCCAACCTTCGGTTTTGGAGACCGACGCTCTGCCAGTTGAGCTATACCCCTACGCTTAAAACTTGACTTGAATTGACAACGCCGCGAAGCCGGATAATCGATCCGACGATCGCAGCGCGACGATTCATGACTTACTCAATGATCTTGGCAACGACGCCGGCACCGACGGTCCGGCCGCCTTCGCGGATCGCAAAGCGCAGACCTTCTTCCATCGCAATCGGGTTGATCAGCTTGACCGTGATCGACACGTTATCGCCAGGCATCACCATCTCCTTGCCTTCCGGCAGCTCGATCGCCCCCGTCACGTCCGTGGTACGGAAGTAAAACTGCGGACGGTAGTTGTTGAAGAACGGCGTATGACGGCCACCTTCATCCTTGCTCAGCACATAGATCTCGCCGGTGAAATGCTTGTGCGGCT
>CBIHNU010000073.1:0-6614 GCA_966211585.1 uncultured Noviherbaspirillum sp.
GTTGGCGTTGGCGTTGGCGTTGGCGTTGGCGTTGGCGTTGGCGTTGGCGTTGGCGGCCTTGCAGCAACCGTGGTGCCTGTTGCGGAGGTGGCAGCCGTTGTTGTCGCATCGCTGGTCTGCGATGTTGCCGTTGTGTCGCCACCGCCGCCGCCGCATGCGGCAAGGGCAGCACTTAGCGACAACAGTGACAGAGTGGTAATTCGATTCAAAACCGGCTCCCGCAATGGAATGACGATCGGCCCGTCGAGCCTTCAGCTCCGAGGGCGCGCTCGTTTTATGAACGATGAAAGATGTTCTGACTGACCGCAGACACAATGCCGGGTTCCGAAATGAAATAATTCCTTACAGAAACTTGTTGCATGTACATGGCATTGCCGATAGAAAATCAATGCACAAACTGCTTTCTTGCCGATAGGAACTGGTTGCATAATTGACGCAACGCAAGTTGTTATCCCCACTGGGCCTCTTACTGACGCATGCCATGAAAACCGACACCCAGGCAGAAATCGCGGACTTGCACTTCCTGATTGCCGAAGACGACGAATTCCAGCGCCACTGGCTGCAGGTGATGCTGACCAAGCTTGGCGCACAGCATGTCGTCGAAGCGGAGAATGGCCGCGTCGCGCTCGATATCCTGCAGAACAGGACACAATCGGTCGACATCAGTTTCATCGATCTGAACATGCCGGACATGGACGGCATCGAGCTGGTGCGCCACCTGGCGAAGAGCGATCATGCAACCGCGATCGTGCTGACCAGCGCGCTCGGTTCGGCACTGCTGTTCTCGGTGGAAACCATGTCCAAGGCGTACGGCGTCCATCTGCTCGGCACGTTCGAAAAGCCGGCCACGCCCGAAATACTGCAGAGGCTGATCGCGCAATACCAGCCACCGCACCTGCGGCACAACCCGCGCGCGGCGCTTCCGGCATTCACGCTGGACGAGATACGGGAAGGCTTGCGGCAGGATCAGTTCGAACCCTTTTTCCAGCCCAAGGTCGAACTCGCGACCGGCAAGGTGGTGGGCGTGGAAGCGTTCGTACGCTGGCGGCATCCGCGCTACGGCAAGATTGCGCCGCCGGCCTTCATTCCGGCGCTTGAAGCCGGCGGCCATATGGAAACGCTGACCTGGGCGGTGATCGCGAAATCGGTCGCGGCTTGCCGCGCCTGGCATGACCAGGGGTTGATGCTGTCGGTGTCGATCAACCTGTCGGCGACTTCGCTGGCGGAGGCCGGCCTCGCGGAAAAGATCCTGGCGCATATCGCCGAACACGGCATCGACACGCAGTACGTAAACTTCGAGATCACCGAACTGATTGCGATGACCGATGTGCCGGTCTGCCTGGAAAACCTGGCGCGGCTGCGGATGAAGGGGTTTGGCCTGTCGGTCGACGATTACGGCACCGGGCATTCGAACATGCAGCAGCTGTTGCGGATTCCGTTTCTCGATTTGAAGATCGACCGCTCGTTCGTCGCCGGCGCAGCGCAGAACAAGGCGATGGAAATCGCGCTCAGTTCCAGCCTGGATCTGGCGCGCAAACTGCGCCGCAATTCGGTGGCGGTCGGCGTCGAAACGCGCGAGGACTGGGATCTGCTGCGCGGCCTCGGCTGCACCTATGCGCAGGGCTATTACATTGCGAAGCCGATGGAGCGCGACGCGGTGCCCGGCTGGATCGCCGAGTGGTCGCAATTCTTTTGAGGAGCAACCGTGCAAGGTGACAATCTGCAAGCGCTTGGCGCGCTCGGCTTTTCATGGCCGACGCCGGCCTACCTGTTCGGCGCACTGCTGTTCGGCATCATCGGCTATGCGGCCTATCGCTACGGCAAGAAGATGAGCGCGCCGAACACCAAGTGGCTGGGCGTGGCGCTGATGCTGTATCCGTATGCAATCTCGCGCACCTGGCTGCTGTATCTGGTCGGCGCCGCGCTGTGCGTCGGCCTGTACGTGTTCCGCGAGTAACGGGCGCTGCCGGATTCTGAAAGCCGCGCGCAATCGCGTTACACTGGGCGCCTGCCTCACCGCCGGAATGCCTGATGAAATTTGCCCATCTCGTTGAAATCAACGACCCGCTGAATCCCCTGATCGATCCGCTGTCGCGCGCGCAGTTGTGGCGCGGGCTGGTGCTGCGCGCCGAAACGCCGATGGCTTTCGTGCCCTGGCTGGACCAGTGCCGCATCGTCGAAAAATCGGAAGACGCGCTGTTGCGCGAGCTGCATTACGGCGAGCTCGTGGTGCGCGACCGGGTGCTTTTTTTGCCGCGGGAGCAGGTCGTGTATGACGTACCGCAGCAGAAGGACATTCCGGCGTCGCGGCTGACGATGACGATCGAGGAACCGCAGCCCGAGGTGTTTTTCGTGCGCTTCGAATACGACGACTTCGCCAGCGAAGCGGCCGACAGCGCCAACGCGATGTACGACGATTTCCGCCGCTCCGCGTACCAGGAATCGGACATCGACACGATCCGCATCATCCGCGAGATGGCCGAGGACGGGCGACTGGACAATTCTCCGCCGTAGCTGCAGCCCAGCCTTATTTTTCGTAGATCGTCACCACCACCGCGCCGCCCAGGCCGAGGTTGTGCTGCAAGGCGCGGCGCGCACCCTCGACCTGCCGTTCGCCGGCGTCGCCGCGCAACTGCCACACCAGCTCGGTACATTGCGCCAGGCCAGTCGCACCGAGCGGGTGTCCCTTGCTCATCAATCCGCCGGACGGATTCACCACGTACTTGCCGCCGTAGGTGTTGTCGCCTTCGTTGATGAAGCGCTCGGCGCCGCCGGTGTCGCACAAGCCGAGCGCTTCGTAAGTAATCACTTCATTCGGCGTGAAGCAGTCATGCAGCTCCACCACGTCGCAGGCGTCGGGGCCGAAGCCGGCCTGCTCATAGGCGGCGCGCGACGCGTTGCGCGTCATGTCGGCGCCGACCAGGTCGATCGCACTGGTGAAGCTTTGCGGCCGGTCGGTAGCCATGGTCTGCGCGCGGATCGTGACGCCGTTGCCGATGCCGTGCCGCTTCGCAAATGCCTCGCTGGCAACCAGCACCGCGGCCGCGCCGCAGGAAGGCGGACAGGCTTCAAGGCGCGTCAGGTGGTCGGGATAAATCACCGGCGCGCCCATCACTTCCTCGACGCTGAGCGGCTGCGTGAAGATCGAATACGGATTCCGGATCGCATGGCTGCGCGTCTTTACCGCGACCTTCGCGAAAATGTTCGGATTGGCGCCGCTGCGCTTCAGATACTCATTGGCGGCGACGCCGAACACGCGCAGTGCGATCGGCGCGGGCGGCGCATCGGGCGCAATCTCGTTGAGCTTCTTGTCGAACAGGTCGAGCGGCGAGGTGCGATCGTCCCACGCGGAGCCGAGCGCGCCGGGCCGCATTTCCTCAAAGCCGAACGCGAGCGCGCAATCGACCGCGCCCGACTGCACCGACTGCCGCGCGAGGAACAATGCGGTCGACCCGGACGAGCAATTGTTGTTGACGTTGATGACGGGGATGCCGGTCATGCCGACGCCGTACAGCGCGGTCTGGCCGCAGGTCGAGTCGCCGTACACATAGCTCGCATACGCCTGCTGCACGTCTTCCAGCGCGATGCCGGCGTCGGCCAGCGCATTGCGGATCGCCTTGCCGGCCATCACTTCATACGGCTCCTGCTTGCCGGGTTTGGCGAACGGCACCATGCCGACGCCGACGACTTGGGCATTGTTCATGTCTCGCTCCATGAATGGTGAGTGGCTGCGCCATTCAACCACAAATCATTTCGGCTCGTAAGGGGCGTCCGCGAAGGAATGCAGCGGCGGCAGGTCGTCGTACTGCGGTGCGCGTCCCTGCTGTTTCGCGGTGAATGCCTCGACCAGGTTGCCGGTCTGCCAGATGCCCGATTGCAGCCAGCCCATCTGCTGCAACGCGTCATGCGTCGAATGGTCGCGCGCGTAGTGGATCGCCTGCTTGCTGCCCCAGATCGCGACTGGCGGCTTCTCTGCGATTTCGCGCGCCATCTGCAATGCGGCGTCGAGCATCGCCTGCTGCGAGTCGAACACCTCGTTGACGAGGCCGACGGCCAGCGCGCGCTGCGCCGGCAGGCGCCGGCCGGTATATGCGAGCTCGTGCACGATGCCTTCCGGGATCAGCTTCGGCAGACGTTGCAGCGTGCCGAGGTCGGCGGTCATGCCGATGTTGATTTCCTGAATGCAGAAGAACGCATCGGCGCTTGCGAGCCGGATGTCGCACGCGCAGATCATGTCGACACCACCGCCGATGCAGCCGCCATGGATCGCGGCGATCACCGGCATGCGCAACTGCTCGATCAGGTTGAACGCGCGCTGCATATCGTCCAGTTGCGGCACGATATTGGCGCGGCCGCCGGCGCTGCCGTCATTGAGCGCGATACCGGCATCCGGACTGCCGCCGAACACGTCGAGCGCCATGCCGGCGGTGAAATGCCTGCCGGTCGATGAAATCACCAGCACGCGTGCCGGCGCTTCGCGTTGCAACGTTTGCAGCACCTCGGTCAGTTCGCGCCACAGCACCGGATGCATGGTGTTCATCGCGGCGGGCCGGTTCAGGACCAGATGCGCGACCTTGTCGGTGATGCTGAAATCGATACATTGATACGGCATGAGGCAGTCTCCTTTTTTTATTGCTTGCGTAAATCAAGGCACACCATTTTTCGGCGTGTAGATGCGTAGGGCGGGCACAGATTTGTGCCCGCCCTGCCCGATTGGCTTGCCGATTGCGTGCTGGCCGGTTCCATCTGCAGCGAACGCAGTACCGCGTTCACGGCCGCATCGAACAGTTCGTCCGCGCGCTCGGTCTTCAGGTAATAGCCTTTCAGTTCCAGGCTGACCGCGCCATGCATCGCCGCCCACAACAGGCGTGCGGCGGCGGTCGGGTTCGACGGCGGCAGCGTGCCGTTTTTCATGCAGGCGTCGAAGGTATCGATCAATACCGCGAGCGATTCCCACGCCTGCTTGCGCGACTCGACAGGCGGCACGAAACCGGCGATCGCGTCGCCGAACATCACCATGTAATAACTCGGATTGCGCCGCGCATACTGGTGGTACACGCGCGCATGCAGCAGCAGCGGCGCGAGGCCGTCCTGGTCGGATTTCTTTTTCGACGACTGCGCGGAAGCCGCGGCGAACTCCGCCTTCAGCCGCGCAAAACCTTCCAGATACAGCTCGTTCGCGAGGCCATCCTTTCCGCCGAACAGCGAATACAGCAAGGTGGTGGAACAGTTGACCGCATCGGCAACGCGCCGCACCGTCAGTGCGGCCGGGCCTTCTTCGGTCAACAGTCGGGTCGCCGCATCGAGCATGCCTTGGCGCAGGCTGCTGCGCAGATCTTCCTGTGCCTGGCGGAAATCGACGACCGGGGTTTTTCTGGTTTTCATGATCGGGGAAAGACTCTAAAAAGCGTTTGACAAAAACATTGTTTTTTCTGATAACATCATAAACAGAATACAAAAAAACGCAATCGTATTGTCGACATATGCGCATCAAAACGCGCATCAAAAATTGCCAACACAGGAGTCAAGATGACCACCAACCGCCTGCCCGTCGCGCTGCAAAACCTTTCCCTGCCCGTGATCGGGTCGCCACTGTTCATCGCCAGCGGACCGGCACTGGTGAAAGCGCAATGCAAGGCCGGTATCGTCGGTTCGTTTCCCGCGCTGAACGCGCGGCCCGCCGAACTGCTCGATACCTGGCTGACCGAAATCCAGAGCGAACTCG
The DNA here is from genome assembly GCA_966211585.1 of uncultured Noviherbaspirillum sp. Lineage (GTDB taxonomy): Bacteria > Pseudomonadota > Gammaproteobacteria > Burkholderiales > Burkholderiaceae_D > Noviherbaspirillum. Next base: position 5,726 of record CBIHNU010000073.1, read on the forward strand.
CCGAGTTCAAGCAAGCCAACCCGGGCGCGAAGATCGGCCCGATCGCGGTCAACCAGATCGTGCACCAGTCGAACGATCGGCTCGCGCACGACGTCGAGGTATGCGTGAAGCATCAGGTGCCGATCATCATTTCCAGCCTGCGCGCGCCGCCGAAGGAAATGCTGGATGCGATCCACAGTTACGGCGGCATCGTGCTGCATGACGTAATTTCGATTCGCCATGCGCAAAAGGCGCTGGAAGCCGGCGTCGACGGATTGATCCTGGTGGCGGCCGGCGCGGGCGGCCATGCCGGTGCGCTGTCGCCGTTCGCGCTGGTCGGCGAAGTGCGCAAGTTCTTCGACGGCCCGATCGCGTTGTCCGGATCGATCGCCACCGGCGATGCAGTGCTCGCCGCGCAGGCGATGGGCGCCGATTTTGCGTACATCGGTTCGCGCTGGCTGGCGACGCAGGAAGCGAATGTCGATGATGCCTATCGTCGGGCGATCGTCGAATCGAGCGCGGCCGACATCGTGTACACCAACCTGTTCACTGGCGTGCACGGCAACTATCTGAAGAAATCGATCGTCGCCGCCGGCCTCGATCCGGACAATCTGCCGGTCGCCGACAAGACGGCGATGAATTTCGGCTCCGGCGGCGGCAGCAAGGCCAAGGCCTGGCGCGATATCTGGGGCGCGGGTCAGGGTGTCGGATTGATGGACGATGTGACGACGGTGGCGGAAGTGGTGGAGCGGCTGAAGGCGGAATACGCGGCGGCGCGCAAGCGGCTGGCGCTGTAAGAAAGTAGGGCGGAAAAGCGCAGCGCCTTCCGCCGTATGCAGTCTCATCAACGTACTGCATACGGCGGAAGGCGCTGCGCTTTTCCGCCCTTGTATTATGTTTTCAGTGAATT
>CBIHNU010000074.1:0-6149 GCA_966211585.1 uncultured Noviherbaspirillum sp.
CAGCATGAACGGATCGTCTTCCATCACCATGCGGTCGGAGAACGTGCCGGAATCGCCTTCGTCCGCATTGCAGACGATGTATTTTTGCGCGGCCGATGTAGCCAGCACTGTCTTCCATTTGATGCCGGTCGGGAAAGCGGCGCCGCCGCGTCCGCGCAAACCGGAATCGATCACCTGCTGCACCATTTGCTCGGGCGCCATGCCGAGCGCATTGCGCAGTCCGGCATAGCCGTCATGCGCGAGATAGTCGTCGAGCGACAGCGGATCGGTGATGCCGACGCGGGCGAAGGTCAGCCGCTCCTGTTTTTTCAGGTACGGGATTTCGTCGGTCACGCCGAGCGCGAGCCGATGCGCGCCGCCTTGCAGAAAATCGGCGTCGAACATGCCCGCCACGTCATCGGCCGTTACAGGTCCGTAGCCGATGCGTCCCCGGCCTGTCGCGACTTCGACCAGCGGTTCCAGCCAGAACATGCCGCGCGATCCATTGCGCACGATGCGGACATCCATGTTGCGCTGCCGTGCCTGCTGTTCGATCGCGACAGCGACGTCATTTGCGCCGAGCGCAAGCGCGGTCGAGTCGCGTGGCACATAAACGGTAATGCTCATTGCGCACCTCGCTTCGCTTGCAGCAGCGCGTCGAGCCGCGCCGGCGTCACGCGTGCATGCACGTCGTTATCGATCATGATCGCCGGACCGCATGCGCACTGGCCGAGGCAATACACCGGCTCCAGCGTGAAGCAGCCGTCCGCCGTTGTTTGTTGAAAGTCGCAGCCGAGCGTGGTGGTCGCATGTGCTGCGAGCGCGTCCGCGCCGACCGACTGGCAGGCTTCCGCGCGGCACAGCTGCACCACATGGCGTCCGGCCGGCTGCAGCCGGAAATGCGTGTAGTAGCTGATCACGCCGTGCACCTCGGCGCGGGAAACATTCAGCGCGTCGGCAATCAGCGGCACCGCGTCGGCCGGGATGTAGCCGAGCGCATGCTGGATCGCATGCAGCACCGGCAGCATCGCGCCGGGCATGCTGCTGCGCTCGGCGATGAGCGCCTTGACGGCATCGATATCGAAAGAGGTGTGCGTGTTCATGCAAAAAGTCCTGCCAATACTTCTGATGTTCTTCAGGTGATACAAGGCGACGGCGCCCGTCGTCGCCGCCTTGCACCTGACCGTACTGCTTTGCTGCTGCGCTATCGGCTTACTTGAACAACGCCGCTGCTTTCTCCAGCGCGATCCAGACGCCGACCAGGAACGGAATGCCGACCGCCAGCCACGCGATCACGCCGACCACACCGAAGCTGCCGCGCGCGGCGGTATCCGCATTGCTCGCCACCGCCAGCTGCGACTCATGCTGCAATGCGCGCTCGCGTGCCAGCTCCTGCTCCGTCATGTGGTTCGACGCAGCCACCGGCTTCACCAGCAGGTTGCAGATGAAACCGAGCAGCAGCAGGCCGGCCAGGATGTACAGCGTGCGGTCGTACACCAGCGTGTGCGCGACGCCGGCATCGAGTTGCGCCTGGCGCAGGTTCGCGATCAGCACCGGTCCGAAGATGCCAGCGGCCGACCAGGCGGTGAGCAGGCGGCCGTGGATCGCACCGACCATCTGCGTACCGAACATGTCGGCCAGGTAAGCCGGCACCGTCGAGAAGCCGCCGCCATACATGCTCAGAATCACGCAGACGACGAGCACGAACAGGCCGGCAGTGCCCATATGGCCGAGCGTCGGCATCAGGCAGTACAGTGCAATGCCCAGTATGAAAAATGTGTAGTAGGTGTTCTTGCGCCCGATCAGATCGGACACCGATGCCCAAAACAGCCGGCCGAGGCTGTTGAACAGGCTGATCAGGCCGACCAGGCCGGCCGCCGCCGCGACGATCGCCGCCTTCTGTTCCGGCGAGATCACGGTGCTCGCATCGGCACCGATCAGGCGCGCGCCGAACACGTCCTGCAGCATCGGCGATGCCATCGCGAGCACGCCGATACCGGCGGTCACGTTCAGGCAGAGCACGGTCCAGATCAACCAGAACTGCGGCGTTTTCCAGGCCTTCGACAGATGCACATGGTTACGCGTGATCATCGCCTTGCCCGCACCATCAGGCGCGGTCCAGCCGCGCGGCTTCCAGCCGTTCGGCGTGACGCGAAAGCCGAAGGCGCCGGCCGACATCACGACGAAATACAAAATGCCCATCGTGATCAGCGTCGACGCGACGCCAGTGCTGCCACCGATGCTGTAGTGCTTCATCAGCGCAACCGCGATCGGCGCGCCGATCATCGCGCCACCGCCATAGCCCATGATCGCCATACCGGTCGCCATGCCGCGCCGGTCGGGAAACCATTTGATCAGTGTCGACACCGGCGTGATATAGCCGAGACCCTGACCGATGCCGCCGAGGATGCCGCAACCGAGCCACACCAGCCAGAGCTGATGCATCGACACGCCGATGCCGCCGAGCACCAGGCCACCGCCCCAGCACAGCGCGGCAATGAAGCCGGCCTTGCGCGGACCCGCATGTTCAAGCCAGCCGCCCCACAGCGCGGCGGCAATACCGAGCATGACGATGAACAAGGTGAAGGTCAGGCTGACCGCCGGGACCGTCCAATTGCAGGTAGTGGTGAACATTTGCTGCAAGTACGACTGGTTCGCACAGGCGGCCGCATTCAGGTTCGCAAGCTGCTTCGTCATCGGTAGCCAGAACACGCTGAAACCGTATGCCATGCCGATGCAAAGGTGAATCGCCAATGCGGCCGGCGGTACCAGCCAGCGATTGAAACTCGGTCCGGCGATGGTGCGTTCCCTGGATAGCAGTCCGCCGCCGGAACCATTCCCGGCGATGCCCTGATCCGCGCCCAATATCTCGGTTGATGCCATATGTCTCCTCCATTTTTTACTTCGGGATGAACTACAAATAGGCTTTTTTTTACATATATTATTTTTGCTATCCTTGGTACTGACGCGAACATAGCACTGAATTTAGAAACAAAAAATAGGCTTTTTTTTACATATCTTTTTTCGCGTATACATATCAGGGAGTCCGTTTCATGTACCAGGTGGCCATCAATCCGCATTGGGAAATCAGTCGCGACAGCGCGGTTCCGCTCGACACCGCGGTGTTGCTACGCTTGCTGCTGGCGGTGCAGGACACCGGTTCGATCGCGCAGGCCGCGCTGTCGGCCGGCCTGTCGTATCGTTACGCGTGGGGGCTGCTGCATGACGCGGAAAAGCTGTTCGGCAATGCGCTGATCCGTAGCGGCCGCGGCCGCGGCACCAGCCTGACGCCGCTTGCCGAAAAGCTGATCTGGGCCGATCGGCGCATTGCGGCGCGACTGTCGCCGCTGCTGCAAAGCCTCGCATCGGAATTGGAAAGCGAGCTGATGAAGACCGTGATTGCGAAGCAAAAGGCGATACGACTCGACGCCAGCCACGGCTTCGCCGTCGCGACCTTGCTCCGATATATCAACGCGGCGAAGCTGCCGATCGAACTGCGTTATCGCAACAGCAGTGATGCGGTGGTCGCGCTGGCGCGCAAGGAATGCGATCTCGCCGGCTTCCATGTGCCGCTGGGGGAATTCGAATGCCCGGCGATGAAACAGTACATGCGCTGGCTCGATCCGCAGACGCATTGCCTGATCCACGTGGCGCTGCGCGATATCGGCTTGTTTGTCGCGGCCGACAATCCGAAGCGGATACGCGGGCTGCAGGACCTGACCCGGCGCAACGTCCATTTCGTCAATCGGCAGGTCGGTTCGGGCACCCGGATGATGCTGGAGCTGATGCTGGCCGGAGCGCGGATTGAGCCAAAGGACATCAACGGCTTTGAAAGCGCGGAACTGACGCATGCCGCGGTCGCCGCCTATATCGCCAGCGGCATGGGCGATGTCGGCATCGGCGTGCAGACGGCGGCCCAGCATTTCGGGCTGGATTTCATTCCGCTGGTGAATGAACGCTACTTTTTCGCGCTACCGCGAGCGCTTCTGGACGATCCGCTGATCACGCAGGTAATCGGGATTCTGCAATCCGAGCCGTTCCGCACGGAAGTGGACAATCTTCCCGGCTATCACTCCAGCGAGACCGGCACGATACTGACCCTGTCGGAGGCGTTCAGCTGCATGAAGAAGCGACGCAAATGCATATGAAGCAGGCAACGCTACGCAAGCGGCGCACGCTCTTGAAGCAGACGGGCCGCATGCGCGTCCGCCAGCAGCTGCGCCCACGCCACGCAACCCTTGGCGGACGGATGATAACCATCCGTTGCCATCATTGATCTGTCATCCGGAGCGAGCGCCAGCGGCACGTACAGCACGCGTGGCAAGCCGGCAGCAAGCTCGTGCGCGCCCCGATCGAGCGCCTGGGCTTTCAGACCCAGCACCCACCGCAACGGCTGCGGCAATGCCGGGAAATCCGATACTGGCGGCAATCCCGAGACAATTACCAGCCGCGGCGCGCAACGTGCATCCAGCGCGGTCAGCACGTTCATCAAATCGCGACGCCATTGCGCGACCGTACGGAACGCGGTCGTGTCGTTGACGCCGAATGCGACCAGCGCAAGATCGACCGGCTCGGCGGAAATCTGCGGCACCAGTTGTGCCAGCGCATCGCGCGCGGTCGCGCCGTTTTTTCCGTGAGCACGCCAGCGGACGGGACGCTGCTGGCGCACCGATATGGCACAGGCGAGCTGCCCGGTAATCGCCTCTGCATGCGTCGCCACGCCGACGCCGGCAACCGGCGACTCGCCCAGCGTGAGCAGGCGTAACGGCGGACCGGCATACGCATCGCCGGCAATGCCGACGTCGGGGCCGGCCGCTTCCGGCAGACGCGGCGTGACATGGCGGGCGTGCTTTCCCTGCACGAGCAGCAAGGGCAGCAACGGCAAGGCGATCAACTCGGGGAAGAAACGGCGCATACGAATTTCCTGTAACTGAAACGACGATTGGGTTAGCGTTGCTCCATCCGGCGCGAGTCGATTTTCAGCTTCGCCAGTTGCGGATTACCGGGCGGGAACGCCAATTTCATCGTTTTCATGCATGGCGGGAAGTCGCTCCGGCAAAGAAAAAAGGCAGCCGAAGCTGCCTTTTCATTTTACTGCCTGCGCTGCTTAACGTTTTTGACGCAGCTTCTGGATCGCCGCCAACTGTGCAATGGCGGTAGCCAATTCTGCCTGTGCCTTTGCATAGTCGATGATGGAATCCTTGTTCGTCAGCGCTTCTTCCGCCAGCTTCTTTGCTTCAGTTGCCTTCGCCTCGTCCAGGTCGTGACCGCGGATCGCGGTATCGGCCAGCACGGTAACGCCGCTCGGCTGCACTTCGAGAATGCCGCCGGCAACGAAAACGAACTCGTCTTCCGCCTGACCCGGCACCTTGATGCGCACCGCACCCGGCCTGATGCGCGTGATCAGCGGCGTATGCTTCGGGTAGATACCCAGCTCGCCCGCCTCACCCGGCAACGCGACGAACTCGGCTTCGCCGGAGAAGATTTCCTCTTCGGCGGAGACGACGTCTACGTGAATAGTGTGTGCCATGTTAGAACCTTTGTTGTTCGTCTGAAGAACAGACCCGCCGACGCCGGCCCCCGAAGGGAACGGCGTCAAACAGGATTACTGGATCTTCTTGGCTTTTTCGATTGCTTCCTCGATCGTGCCGACCATGTAGAACGCCTGTTCCGGCAGGTGATCGAGTTCGCCCGAAGCGATCATCTTGAAGCCCTTGATCGTGTCCTTCAGCGAAACGTATTTGCCGGGCGAACCGGTAAACACTTCGGCGACGTGGAACGGCTGCGACAGGAAACGCTGCATCTTGCGGGCACGCGCCACCACCAGCTTGTCTTCCGGTGCCAGTTCGTCCATGCCCAGAATCGCGATGATGTCGCGCAGTTCCTTGTAGCGCTGCAGCGTGCCCTGAACGGCGCGTGCGGTTTCGTAGTGCTCCTGACCGACGACGTTCGGGTCCAGCTGACGCGAGGTCGAATCCAGCGGGTCGACCGCAGGATAGATACCGAGCGAGGCGATGTCACGCGACAGCACGACGGTGGAATCCAAGTGAGCAAACGTGGTGGCCGGCGACGGGTCGGTCAAGTCGTCCGCAGGGACGTACACCGCCTGGATCGACGTGATCGAACCGGTCTTGGTCGACGTGATGCGCTCTTGCAGGCGGCCCATTTCT
>CBIHNU010000075.1:0-4985 GCA_966211585.1 uncultured Noviherbaspirillum sp.
GCCGAAGGCAGCGACTACGGCAAGGCGAGTTTCGTCGTTTTCCTGGCGCTCGCGGCGGCCTGCGGCGGCACATTTCTGGTGCGCTTCGTGCTGCGGCTTCTCGTGCATCGCCACCGAGAACGCGTGCTGAGTGTCGCCGGTACGTTCCGTCAGGCACTGGCGCGGATCGTCGGCGATCTCGCTTCGATCGCGCTGTTTGTCGGGATTTGCCGTCTCGTGCTCGACAGGATGCTCGAGCCGCATACGATCTCGCACCAGATGGCGCGCGGCGTGGTGACGGCGGTCGTGGTTTCCCTGATCTATACGGCCGCCGGACGCTTTCTGTTCAAGCCGGTGCGAAATGGCACGGCGCTCATCACCATCAGCCATCCCCACTGGCACATGCGGATGATCGTCGCCTATGGTGTCATCAGCGCCTTTTTCAGCGAGACCGTTCGGCTCGGCATTGCGCTCAACATGGATGGCGCCACCGTCGACGGCTGGTTCCTGCTCGGCAATACGATTTTGACGCTGCAAAAGCTCGCCTGGTTCATCGGCGGACGTTCCGGCATCCGCGACGCCTTTGTCGGCGAACGGCCCGGCATCGTGCGGCGGGTGATCGGCAATCTCCTGCCGGATTTCTACGTCGTGTCGGCCATCATCATCTGGCTTGCGGGTTTCCTCGTGGCCGGCACGCCGGATAGCGCCCGCTGGAGCATCGCCGCCAACAGCACGCAGGTGATCCTGCTGGCCGTGCCGATCCTGGCGCTGGGGGCGCACGCGCTGATCAACGAACTGGTGCGCTACAGCGAGCAGAACTACGCGCCGGGCCTGTGGACCGCGGTGCTGGCAAGTCTTCGGGTCGTGGTATCGGGTGCTGCCTGGATCGGTGGCCTGCATTTGATCACCGCAATCTGGCAGCCGCTGATGGGCGGCAATGTCGGCATCGCAACCGGCTGGTTCATCTGGCTGGAGCGCTTGAGCCTTGCGATCGTTGCGAGTTGGGCGGTCAGCACGCTGATCTGGAAATATTTCGAATCTATTGCCCCCTCGCCGCAAATTTCGCTGCCGGGCCACGACGACGATCAGGAAAAGAAGCCGACAAGCCGGCTTGTCACGGCCCTCCCCGTTGTGCGCAATCTCGCGCTCGGTGCGGTTCTGGCGGTCGGCGGGCTTCTGGTGCTGAGCTCCATCGGCGTCAACGTGGCGCCGCTGCTTGCCGGTTTCGGCGTGCTGGGCCTGGCGCTGTCCTTCGGCTCACAGGCGCTGGTGAAGGACGTGGTGTCCGGTATCTTCTTCATTGCCGACGACGCGTTCCGCATCGGCGAATACATCGATACCGGCAGGCTGAAGGGCACCGTCGAGCAGATCACGGTGCGCTCGATTCGGCTCCGGCATCACAACGGGCCGGTCCACACCATTCCGTTCGGGCAGATCAGCTCGGTCACCAATTTCAGCCGCGACTGGGGCACGATCAAGTTCGAATTCCGCTTCGAGCGCGATGCGGATGCGGAAATGATCCGCAAGGTGACGAAAAAGGTCGGGCTGGAGATGATGGAGGACCCGGAATACGGGTCGGAATTCCTGATACCGCTGAAGATGCAGGGCATTCAGGACATCACGGAATCATCGATGATCGTCCGTTTCAAATTCACCAGCCGGCCGGGCAATCCAAGCATCATCAAGCGCGAAGCGATGAAAAAGCTGATCGTCGCCTTCCGGGAGGCAGGGCTGGAATTTGCCTCCAATGCGGTGACGGTGCGGTCGTCGGCCGGTGCATCGGCAGAAGCGGGTGCCGCGGCATCCGCAGCTCTTGCTCAGACGCCGCCGCCGGCTGCGGTGGCGAGCTAAGCGCCGGCCGCGGCCTTCTATGGCTTCGACGGTTTCGGAATCCAGGGAGCATAGATCAGATCGGCTATGTCGATAAGCGCCGGCCCGCCCTTTTTGGGGTCGTCGCTGAAGGCCTGGCTGATCAGCGACTGGTAACGGCCAAACTCGTTCCTGAGCTGGTTCAGCGCCTCCGTATCGCCGGTCTTTTCCGCATAGGCCTGCTGTTCTTCCAATGCCTTGGTGTATTCGCGATACGTGCTGTTGCCTTCGATATCGGGGATCATCACGACAATGCCGAGCGCGCTCGGGACATGTTCGAACTTGAAGCCGACCTCAAATTCCTCGGGGTCGAACAACTCACGGTTCCTCATGATGAATTGCGGAATGGCGAGCGCATACAGGCTTTCCCGCGATAGCCCGCCATGCATCTCGTATTGCTGGTTGACCAGCTGCATGAACTCCCATCCCTTTTCATACAGCAGCTGCTTCAGCTGGTTCCTGCCGAGCGGATCGGTGATCTTGAACTTGTCGGAATCGATGAATTCGACCACGTCGGCGATGAACTGGCCCTTTTCGTCCAGCTCGATGAAGGCGGCGCTGACGGCAAATATCGCCCGATTGGCCGCTTTATCCGCCTCCTGGGGGATGCCGTTCGCCACCTGCACGAGATCAGCGGTTTTCTTCTTTTCCGCCTCCACGGCCGCCTTCGCCTCTTCCGACTGTTGAAGAAGCAGCACGGCAGCGGACTGGGGCGTAGAAATTGCGACCGGGAACAGGGCAGAGATCGAAGTCATGCGCACGCTCCTCCACGGCATGGAACCACGAACGGTCCGACCGTTGGCTTTCGGCCCATTCCCGGGCGGACACCTCTATCTTCGGTTGAAAGTTAGACCCACGTGGTTAACGGTTTCCAAACGCACCTATGCGAAAGGTTGCACGCCAGCCACAAGCGCAATCAGATGCCGCTTCCGTCCCGCTCGTCACTCGGCCGCGGCTGCGGTTCGTTGACCAGCACCGTCAGCTCGCCCGCATGGATCTTGAGTAGCACGTCGCGGTCCATTGGCAGTAGCTCACCATCCATGACGCAACGAACATCGTGGCGCTTCTTCGGGAAATGCAGCTCCAGTTCGGCTGCGGTCATGGCAGTCACCGCCGCATTCTCTTTCAGGCGGCCGCGCAGAATATCGAAGACGAGTTTGGCAACGCCCGCCGGCTTCAGCGGATCGGCGGTATAGAAGCCGAGATGGCCGCGGTTGAGGCTGTCGGCATACATCAGCGGATCGCGGCCGAATTCGTTGTTGGACACCGAGATCGCCGAAACCTTGCGATAGCTGGACTTTCCATCGACCGTGAATTCCACCTCGAATTCCGGCGGGTTGAACATCACGCCGATCGCGGCCCGCGTGCTCGCCCGCATCTTGCCAAGCCGTGAGCCGAAGGTCATCGAGTTGCGGTAGCGCACCATGCGGGCATGAAGGCCAGCGGAAAACTGGTGCACGAAGCTGCGGCCATTGGCGCTGGCGATATCGATCTTTTCCGGTTTCGCGACGGCCAGCGCATCGAGCACCTGCCAGATATCGAGCGGCAGCTTCAGCGAGCGGGCAAACAGGTTCATGGTGCCTGCCGGAACGACGCCGAGTGCGATGCCGCTTTTCCAGGCGATGCCGGCGGCGGCCGAAATCGTGCCGTCGCCCCCGCCCGCGATCAGGCCATCGACGCCGGAAAGCGACGCTGCCTTCTCCATCGTCTCGACCACCTTGTCGCCGGAAACGACGTGGCATTCGATCTCGTGCCCCGCGCCTTCGAACGCACGCAGCGCATGCGCGCAATAGGCGTCCATGTCCGTGGTCCGGAATGTCCCGCCATCGCGGTTGAAGACGGCATAAAGGTTCATGCAGGGCTCTCTTCGAAAGGGGCCGATTTTTGCGGCGGGACAACGGATCACTTGAGAAATGGTTGCGCGCCGGCATTTAATCAACGGCAGGGCGGCAGGTTGTCCGCTCGCCGCGCGAGGCGCTCCACGAGATCGAGCTACCCGCCAGTTGCAAGGCACACATTCGCGAGACACATGGCAGAGTGGCGGGCGAAAGCTACCGCAATGCACAATGACATGCTAATCTTTGGGTCAGGTCATCTCGATGACCCGCTCACCTCCAGGGCGGGTGAATGCTCAACGCTTCACCCGCATTTTTTATCAGCATATTCAGCATCCAGCAGATCCAAATCGATATGACCGATTCAGCCGTCTCCTACGATTCCACGTCGCACCGTCCGGAGGCTGGAGCGCTTGCCCTTTCTCCGCTTGCCGTCGCGCTGATCGAAATCGCGCTCGCCGTCGGGGGCTTCGGCATCGGCACGGGTGAGTTCGTCATCATGGGCCTGTTGCCGGATGTCGCCTCCACCTATCAGGTCAGCATTCCGCAAGCCGGTTACGTGATCAGCGCCTATGCGCTGGGTGTCGTTGTCGGCGCACCGATCATCGCCGCACTTTCCGCCCGGCTGCCGCGCCGGACCCTGCTGCTGTGGCTGATGGGCGTGTTCGGTCTCGGCAATCTGCTGAGTGCCGTGGCGCCTGATTTCTGGACATTCACGGTGCTGCGCTTCATCACCGGCCTGCCGCACGGCGCCTATTTCGGCGTTGCGGCTCTTGTCGCAGCCTCGATGGTGCCGCCCAACAAGCGTGCCCGCGCTGTCGGCCGCGTGATGCTGGGCCTGACGATCGCAACGCTGCTCGGCACCCCGCTCGCCACCTTCATGGGCCAGGTGTTGAGCTGGCGCGCAGCCTTCTTCCTCGTCGGCGGCATCGGCGCGCTGACGGTCGTTCTGCTCTGGTATTTCCAGCCGCGCGACAAGGTGCAGGAAGGTGCCAGCATTCGTCGCGAACTCAGCGCTTTCGGCCGCGGCCAGGTTTGGTTGACGCTCGGCATCGCCGCAATCGGCTTCGGCGGCATGTTCGCTGTGTTCAGCTATATCGCCTCGACGACGACTGTCACGGCCGGACTGCCGGTCAGCATGGTGGCAGTCGTGCTGGCACTGTTCGGCATCGGCATGAATGTCGGCAATGTCGTCGGCTCGCGGCTCGCGGATCTTTCGCTGAAGGGCACGATCGGCGGAGCGATGGCGTTCTACGTCGTCGTCATGCTTGCCTTTGCGATGTTCGCGCATATTCCGGTGGT
>CBIHNU010000076.1:0-3608 GCA_966211585.1 uncultured Noviherbaspirillum sp.
GCTACCGGCTTCTTGGCGGCTGCCTTCTTCGGTGCTGCTGCCTTCTTCGCTACCGGCTTCTTGGCGGCTGCTTTCTTAGCAGCGGGTTTCTTTGCGGCTGTTGCCATTTGTTTCTCCTTCACGTGATGGAAAAAATCAAACTACGAGGTTGGAAACCCGCCTGAACCATCGCGATGGACCCGGCGGATTATTCATCGGCACAAGCAAGCTTCTGCTTGCGCTAATGAATTCGGCACCAGCTGAACTGCTGCATCACCTCATTCATGCAGCACTTCAGCCTCATTTGACTACGCCTCTCTTATGTCGAATCACCGCCGCGCGTCGACAGTGACGGAGGTCTATACCGCGCGCTCAAGAGGCGCTGCGGTAGCCGTAGCCAAAAAAAACGCCGGCAACAAAGCCGGCGTCGGAATACAGTTTCAAAAAAACCAGCAGGTTTTTCAGAGAAAACGCCGCCTTGCCCGACAAGATCGAAGCCAGCGGCAATAACAGAGATGATCGATACGTTCGTCTACTGTCCATTAAATCGAGTATAGCCCTTCGGTTTTTGCAGTCTTTTTTCTTGTCGGCTGTCGAGGCCGATTCGTCGACTGCTGTCTCGCTACTCACCTCGTCCAATCGATACGAGATCCTCTACTTCTTATTCCCAGTTCAGTGCACCACCGGTCTGGTATTCGATCACACGTGTCTCGAAGAAGTTGCGTTCTTTTTTCAGATCGATCATCTCGCTCATCCACGGGAAGGGATTTTCTTCCTGAGCGAACATCGAATCGAGACCGATCTGCTGCGCGCGACGATTTGCGATGAACCGCAAGTACCCTTTGAACATCGGGGCATTCAATCCGAGCACGCCTCGCGGCATTGTATCCTCTGCGTAGCGATATTCCAACTCTACTGCACGCAAAAACAACGCTTTGATCTCCTCGCGAAACTCGGCGGTCCACAAGTGCGGGTTCTCCATCTTGATCGTGTTGATCAGATCGATTCCGAAGTTGCAGTGCATCGACTCGTCGCGCAGGATGTATTGATACTGCTCCGCCGCGCCCATCATCTTGTTCTGGCGGCCGAGGGCGAGAATCTGCGTGAAGCCGACATAGAAGAACAGACCTTCCATCAGGCATGCAAACACGATCAGCGAGCGCAGCAGCGCCTGGTCCGCTTCGACCGTGCCGGTCTTGAATTCAGGATTGGTCAGAACATCGATGAACGGGATCAGGAATTCGTCCTTGTCACGGATTGAGGCAACTTCGTGATACGCGTTGAAAATTTCGCCCTCATCCAGGCCGAGCGACTCGACGATGTACTGGTAGGCATGTGTGTGGATCGCCTCCTCAAAAGCCTGGCGCAGCAGATACTGGCGGCATTCCGGCGCGGTGATATGGCGATAGGTGCCGAGCACGATGTTGTTGGCAGCCAGCGAATCGGCAGTCACGAAGAAGCCGAGGTTGCGCTTGACCAGGCGACGCTCATCCTCGGTCAGGCCATTCGGATTCTTCCACAGCTCAATGTCGCGCTGCATGTTGATCTCTTGCGGCATCCAGTGGTTGGCGCAGCCAGCCAGGTATTTATCCCAGGCCCATTTGTACTTGAACGGCACCAGTTGGTTAACGTCGGTCTGACCGTTGATGATGCGCTTGTCGGCCGCGTTGACGCGACGCTCGGCGCTGTCGCCAGTGGCCGGTCGGGCGACTAGCGCCGGGTTCAGCGCGGTATCGGTCAAATGGGTGTTCGACTGGGTGTTCATCGAGCGAGGTGCGGACGATTCGATCGTCGCGAGCGCCGGTTGCGGAGCATGGGCAGGTTTTGCAGCAGGCGTTGTTTCGTCATCCCAACTTAGCATGGCTAATCTTCCTTACAAGGTATTGTAGTGGCAGTTGCGCGATCTTCAAGCGAGCGCAGTGACAAGCACTGCGCTCGATCATGTGCCAAGAGCGATTACTGGCAGGCTTCGCACTCTTCGAAACCCGGATCTCCCGGGCGTAGCATACATGCCGGGCCAGCGATATCGTCGGTCGCGGCCACTGTCGCTGGCGCGGCAGACATGCCGCCGGCAAGGCCACCGCTGGACGACACGGCATTGAGCGCGCCGGTCTTGGTGGTCGACTTTTCGGCATGAGTGGCGCCCATCGTGCGCAGATAATAGGTAGTCTTCAAGCCGCGCAGCCAAGCCAGCTTGTAGGTCTCGTCGAGCTTCTTGCCGGACGCACCCGCCATATAGATGTTCAGTGATTGCGCCTGATCAATCCACTTCTGGCGGCGCGATGCGGCCTCCACCAGCCACTTCGGTTCGACTTCGAACGCAGTCGCGTACAAGTTGCGCAGGTCCTGCGGCACGCGGTCGATCTTCGCCAGACTACCGTCGAAATACTTGAGGTCGGCGACCATCACTTCGTCCCACAGGCCGCGCGCCTTCAGATCGCGCACCAGGTGTTCGTTGATCTCGGTAAATTCGCCGGACAGGTTCGACTTCACATACAGATTCTGGTAGGTCGGCTCGATACAGGCGGCGACGTCGATGATGTTGGAGATCGTCGCAGTCGGCGCGATCGCCACGCAGTTCGAATTGCGCATGCCGTGTTCCTTGATACGTGCACGCAATGCAGTCCAGTCCATCGATTCGGAAGTATCGACTTCCAGATATCCGCCGCGCTCTTCCGCCAGCAGTTTCAGCGAGTCTTGCGGAAGAATGCCGCGGTCCCACAGCGAACCGCGGTACGAGCTGTAGCGGCCGCGCTCTTCCGCCAGTTCGGTCGACGCCCAGTACGCGTAATAGCAGACCGCTTCCATCGAACTGTCGGCGAATTCGACTGCATCCATCGATGCATATGGAATGCGCATCATATGCAGGCAGTCCTGGAATCCCATGATGCCCATGCCGACCGGACGGTGACGCAGGTTGGAATCGCGCGCCTTCTTGACCGCGTAATAGTTGATGTCGATCACGTTATCCAGCATGCGCATCGCGATACGGATGGTCTTCTGCAGCTTGGCGTGATCAAGTTTGCCGTCTTTCATATGGGCCGGCAGGTTGACCGAACCAAGATTGCAGACCGCAATTTCCGAATCATTGGTATTCAGCGTGATCTCGGTGCACAGATTGGAGCTGTGGACGACGCCGACGTGCTGCTGCGGCGAGCGGATATTGCATGGATCCTTGAACGTGATCCACGGATGTCCGGTCTCGAACAGCATCGACAGCATCTTGCGCCACAGGTCGAGCGCCTGCACTTTCTTGTACAGCTTCAATTCGCCGCGGGCGGCCTTGGCTTCATAGCCGGTATAGGCTTCCTCGAATGCGCGGCCGTACTTGTCATGCAGGTCCGGCACGTCGGACGGCGAGAACAAGGTCCACTCGCCCTTTTCCATCACGCGTTTCATGAACAGGTCGGGAATCCAGTTCGCGGTGTTCATGTCGTGAGTGCGGCGGCGATCGTCGCCGGTATTCTTGCGCAGATCGAGGAACTCCTCGATGTCCATGTGCCAGGTTTCCAGGTAGGCACAGACCGCGCCCTTGCGCTTGCCGCCCTGGTTCACTGCAACGGCAGTGTCATTGACCACCTTCAGGAACGGCACCACGCCTTGCGACTTGCCGTTGGTGCCCTTGATGT
>CBIHNU010000077.1:0-3587 GCA_966211585.1 uncultured Noviherbaspirillum sp.
GATCGTACGCGCTGCGGCCGGTCTTGTAATCGATCGCCGTCTCCGCATACCCGGCAATTACCATGTCTTTCTTCTTCATCGCATCCTCATTTGAATTTGAATAAGCTGATTCATTGTTCTTCGCCGCCGCCGATGGCTTGCGCGATTTCTTCATGGAGTCGCGCCATCGCCGCTTCGTCCTTGCGCTGTTCGGCGTCGATTCGTATTTCGAGGCAGACCTGTGCGGGTGCCGCGAGCACGAAAATCCGGTCCGCGATTTCCAGCGCATCGTCGATGCGGTGCGTGACGAACACGCAGGTCTTGCCGTATTCGCGCACGATCTGGCTGAAGTCCTCGCGCAGCACCTTCGACGTCACGTGGTCGAGCTGACTGAACGATTCATCGAGAAACACCAGTTCCGGATCGACCGCCAGCGCTCGCGCCAGCGACACGCGCTGACGCATGCCGCCCGACAGTTCGTGCACATACTTGTTTTCGGCACCGGCCAGCTTGACGCGGCCGAGCCATTCGACTGCGGCCTTGCGCGCCTCGCTTTTCGGACGGTTCAGGATCAGCAAACCGAGCTCGACGTTTTCACGCGCGGTGCGCCACGGCAGCAGCCGATCGGTCTGGAAGCTGACGGCCATCTTGCCGCGCAATGCCTGGAAGTCGCTCGACGGATCGGCGCCGGCCACGCGGATCTCGCCGGCGTCGCAGGCGATGGTGCCCATCAGCAGGCTCATCACCGTGCTTTTGCCGGCACCGGTCCGACCAAGCAGCGCGACGATCTCGCCCTTGGCAACCTGCATGCTGAGATCGTCTACCGCGAGATAGTCGCCGAACCGTTTGCAGACGTTCTTCAGTTCGATAAGGGGTTGGGATTGGGTTGTCATTAACGTACCTTCGCTTCCGTGCGCCACTTCAGCAGATGCTTCTCTGCAAAATTCGCTGCCGATTGCAGCACTAGATTGAGAACCACGAGCAGGAATGTCCATGCCATTACCTGATCGATATGAAAGGTGGATTGCGCAAAACTCATGCGCGAGCCGATACCGACCGCGGACGCCACCAGTTCCGCAAAAATCACCATCCGGATCGCATAGCCGATCACTGATTTTGTGGTCAGGAAAATGTACGGAACGATATGCGGCACGATCAGGTAGCGCATCATCTGCCAGCGCGAAGGACGGAAGCTTTCCATCATGTCCACCCATTCGCGCGGAATCGAGCGCAGGCCTTCATACACGTTCAATGCATAGAACGGCAGCAGGATCACGGTGAGAATGAAGAAGATGCGCGACTCCGGCTCCTTGAACCAGAACACCGCGACCAGCATCCACGACAGCGCCGGGATGCCGGTGTCGATGACGACCAGCGATTTCAGATACGGACCGAGCTTTTTGGACGTGCCCATCAACAGCCCGACCGCGACGCCCGTCACCAGCGAGAAGACGATTGCCGCCGCCAGTCGTGCGAGCGTGATCACGATGTGCATCAGGTCGTTGGTCAGCAGATTCTTGAGCGCCTTGCCGATCGCAAGCGGCGACGGCATGATGTAATCGGGCACGAAGCGGCTCGCCACTTCCATGCAGATTCCCAGCACCACGATGACGACGATCAGCGCCACCATGTCGCGCTGCTTGTCACCCCCGTTGCCGCGCTTGCTGTCGGGTTTGGCGTCAGGTTTGACGTCGGGTTTGGCACTGTTGCCAACCGCTGGCCTGGGGGCCAGTTTCATTGCTGATTTCAAGTCATCCTCCAGAGAGTGTTCGTGAACGGCAGGCATTGCCGCTGTCGATGCAAAAATGGTTTTGTATTTGTCGATTGATGTTACTCAATCGGATTCAGATGGAATAGAATTCAAAACAAGACCTCTCGTTCCATTAATGGAACGCACACGAATAGCTCCCAAGGTTTTGAAATGTTTGATCGCCTCGACCTGAATTCCCTGCGCCTGTATTACGAAGTCGTCAACGCGGGAAGCATTACGCGAGCGGCCGAACAATTGAGAATGCCGAAATCGACCATCAGCAGAAAGCTGACGCAGCTCGAACAGCATCTCGGCGCAATTCTGCTGAAGAAGGGACCGAAGCGGCTGACCACCACCGATATCGGCGCCGCGCTGTACGAGCGCTGCCGGCGGCTGGTCATCGAGATCGAAGACGTGGGCCTGGCGACCGCGGAAATGCAAGGCGAATTGCGCGGTGTGCTGCGGGTCAGCATTCCGGTCGACTTCGGCATCTCGTGGATCAGCCGTGCGATGGCCGCGTTCGTGCACAAGTACCAGGACATCAACCTTGCCATTGAAGTGAACAGCCGCCTGGTCAACCCGCGCGAGGACCCGTACGACGTGACGATCCAGCTCGGGCCGCTGAAGGATTCCGGACTGACCTACCGGCGCCTTGCGACCATCACCCGCGGCGTCTATGCGAGCCCCGATTACCTGGAAAAACACGGCACGCCGCGCACGGTGGAAGATTTCGGCAAACACGATTGCATCATTACCGATCAGCAACGGCAGGACGGCGTATGGACCTTCCGCAATCAGAGCAAGCACCGCTTCATTGAAGTGAGCGGCAAGGTGACGGTCAACAATATTGCCGTCGCCCGAGATCTGACGATCGGCGGCGTGGGGCTCAGCATGTTGCCGAACATGATGTGCCAGAACGATATCAAGACGAACCGCCTGGTTCGCGTGCTGACCAACTGGGAAAGCCCGCCGGCGGAAGCGACGGCGCTGATTCTCAGCCGCAAGGGAATTCCGAACAAGACCCGCGTGTTCCTGGACTTTCTGGCGGAACAATTGACGGACGATCTGCCGTCGCGTTGAACCGGAAGCCGCTCTGGCCCTTGCAGGGATGAGACCGGTGTTTCGCAAAGCATTGCTTTGCGCCGGCCGAATCGTCTGGCCTTGCAAGGCCGGACGTGGGACGGTTGGGATGGGGGTAGTGCGCTCGAGATATGGATTCGATATCTCGACCCTACCACCCCCACCCTAACCCTCCCCCTTTCAGGAGGAGGGAACCGTTCTACCGTTGTGTTATGGCTATCAAACGAATTTCTATGCCAGGGTAAAAGCCGGATAGCGTTGGCCGTCGGCAATCGTGTCCCAGGCCAGCTTGACGCGCTTGCCGATGGCCAGCTCTTCCGGCGCGCAGTCGAGGATGTTGGCGATCATCCGCACCCCTTCATCGAGCTCCACCGTCGCCACGCACAGCGGCAAGCGGCCGTCGAGGCCCGGTCCCGGAATGCGCACCACGGTGAAGGCGTAGATCACGCCGTTGCCCGTCACTTCGCGCCATTCGAGCGTGCGCCGCCCGGTGAAGATGCTCACCGGCCGCGGATAGTGCTGGAACTTCTTTGCTTCGGTGCAGTACTGCAGCACCAGCTTGCCCTGCTCCACCCCTTCCCAGAATGGCCGCGTATCGACATACGCGTTCTGTCTCGGGATCGGCCGCGCCGCTGCAATTGCTGCGGTTGCTGCTGTGGTCGTTGTTGCTGACATTCTTATGCCTCCAGAATCATCGCGGAGCTGGTGCCCCAGTTTTTTGCATACGGGATCACGCCGATCCCGGTCACGAGCGCATTGCGCGCATCGGCCACTTGCC
>CBIHNU010000078.1:0-3377 GCA_966211585.1 uncultured Noviherbaspirillum sp.
ACCCAGCAGCGTTCCATCGAATTCACTGAAAACATAATACAAGGGCGGAAAAGCGCAGCGCCTTCCGCCGTATGTCGATCCACCTATCCGTCTCATGCGAGGCGCTGACATCCGGCGGAAGGCGCTCCGCTTTTCCGCCCTACCTGCTGGCTGATTGCAAAAAGCCGTAAGACGCTGTCGATACACAAACAAGAAAAAAGGCCGGTTACGAGACCGGCCTTTTTTTCTGCTGCAGCAATGCGTTTTACTTCGGCGTCGCACTCAAGCCGATGGCCTTGATACGCGATTCAAGTGCCTTGCCTTTGCGCGCCCGCTTGCCGATATGCGGTGCCAGCGTCGTTGCCGTGAGCGCCAGCTCCTGCGGCTTGCCGCCCCGCCCGGTACCGAACACGATCACGCCTTTCTGGCTGATCGGCTGTGCAGCAAGCAGCTTTTCGTTCTTCTCCAACTCCATCAGGATCACGCCGCGCCCGCCACCGGACAGCGTCTTGATTTCATCCAGACCGAATACCAGCAGCCGTCCTTTCTCGGCGAGGCAGGCGATCGCACTCGCGTTATCGCCCACGATGCGAGGGGCCAGCGGCTCGTCGCCGTCATCCAGCGTGATGAACGCTTTGCCCGCCTTGACGCGACTTACCATGTCGCCTGCCTTCGCAGTGAAGCCGTAGCCAGCGGTCGACGCCAGCAGCAATTGTGTATCGGCCGGGCCTGCGAAATAATGCAACAGGCGTGTGCCGCTGGCGAGATCGACCAGCGTCGTCACCGGCACGCCGTCGCCGCGCGCACCCGGAAGCGCCGATACCGCAACCGAATAGATGCGGCCGTTGGAGCCGAACGCGAGCAGCGTATCGACGGTACGGCATTCAAAGGTGCCGTACAGATCGTCGCCCGCCTTGAACGTGAATTGCGCCGTATCGTGGCCGTGGCCGGTGCGCGCCCGGACCCATCCTTTTTGCGAAATCACCACGGTCACCGGTTCGTCGATCACCTTCTGCTCGAACACCGCTTTTTCCGCTTCCTCGATCACGGTGCGGCGCGCATCGCCGTACTGTTTCGCATCGGTTTCGATTTCCTTGATGACCAGCTTCTTCATCGACGCCGGATTGTCGAGCAGATCGTGCAGGCCGATTTTCTCGTTGCGCAGCTCCGCCAGTTCCTGTTGAATCTTGATCGCTTCCAGCCGCGCCAGTTGGCGCAGCCGGATTTCGAGGATGTCTTCCGCCTGCCGGTCGGATAGCTTGAACGCCTGCATCAGCGCCGGCTTCGGTTCATCCGATTCGCGGATGATCTTGATCACCTTGTCGATGTTCAGCAGCACCGCCTCGCGGCCTTCGAGGATATGGATGCGGTCGTCAACCTTTTTCAGCTTGAACTGGGTTCTGCGCGTGATGGTCGCGAAGCGGAAGTCGATCCACTCGCGCAGGATGTGGCCCAGGCCTTTCTGCCGCGGACGGCCGTCGCCGCCGATCATCACCAGGTTGATCGAGCTGCCGCTCTCCAGCGAGGTGTGCGCCAGCAGGATGTTCATGAACTCGGTCTGGTCCTGGTTCTTCGACTTCGGTTCCAGCACCAGCCGCACCGGCGCATCCTTGCCGGATTCGTCGCGCACCGTATCGAGCACCGACAGGATCGTCTGCTTCAGAGCGAGCTGCTCCGGCGTCAGCGATTTCTTGCCGAGCTTGAGTTTGGGATTGGTCAGTTCCTCGATTTCTTCCAGCACCTTTTGCGATGAGGTGCCCGGCGGCAGTTCGGTGACAACCGCCTGCCACTGGCCGCGCGCCATGTCCTCGATCTTCCAGCGCGCGCGCACTTTCAGCGTGCCGCGGCCGTTCTCGTACATTTCCGCGATGGTCGAGGTCGGCGTGATGATCTGTCCGCCGCCGGGAAAGTCCGGGCCGGGAATGAGCTGCATCAGTTCCGCATGCGACAGCTTCGGATTGCGGATCAGCGTCACTGCCGCCTTCGCCACTTCATGCAGATTGTGCGACGGGATCTCGGTGGCGAGGCCGACCGCGATGCCGGATGCGCCATTCAGCAGCACGAACGGCAGCCGCGCGGGCAGCAGTTTCGGTTCTTCCGCCGTGCCGTCGTAGTTCGGCTGGAAATCGACGGTGCCCATGTCGATCTCGTCGAGCAGCAGTTTCGCGATCGGTGTCAGGCGCGCTTCGGTGTAACGCATCGCCGCCGCGCCGTCGCCGTCGCGCGAGCCGAAATTGCCCTGGCCGTCGATCAGCGGATAGCGCAGCGAGAAATCCTGCGCCATGCGCACCAGCGCGTCGTACACCGACTGGTCGCCGTGCGGATGCAGCTTGCCGAGTACGTCGCCGACCACCGCGGCGGACTTGCGCGGCTTCGCGGCGGCGTTCAGGCCGAGTTCGTTCATCGCGTACAGGATGCGGCGCTGCACCGGCTTCTGGCCGTCGCATACGTCGGGCAGCGCGCGGCCCTTGACCACGGAGATCGCGTAATCGAGATAGGCGCGCTCGGCGAAGGTGGCAAGCGTCAGCGATTCGCCGTCGTTGGACGGAGTGTCTTCAAACAGGTTGGCTTGTTCTGTCATGTGGTTCGGGAATGTATGCTCTAAACAAGGACGTTACGTGTTCCCTCCCCCTTGCAGGGGGAGGGCTAGGGTGGGGGTAGAGTGCTTGATCTGGCGTTTGCGTTGATGTGACCTCTCTACCCCCATCCCAACCTTCCCCCTGAAAGGGGGAAGGAGCCGTGTATGTGATCAAATATCCGCCTCGGCTTCGTTGCCGTGTTCCTCCAGCCAGGCGCGCCTGGCCGCCGCTTCACCTTTGCCCATCAGCATGTTGAAACGGTTCTCGGACGCGGTCAGGTCGAAGTCGCCCAAGGACACTGGCAGCAGACGTCGCGTATCCGGATTCATCGTGGTTTCCCACAATTGTTCGGCGTTCATTTCACCCAGGCCCTTGAAGCGGGAAATTGCCCACGCGCCGTCCTTCACGCCGTCCTTGCGCAGCTTGTCTTCGATCGCCGCCAGCTCGCCGTCATCCAGCGCATAGATTTTTTGCGCCTGCTTCTTGCCGCGCGCCGGCGCGTCGACCCGATACAGCGGCGGCCGCGCGACGCAGATGTGGCCGCGCGCCATCAGTTGCGGGAAATGCTTGAAGAACAGCGTCAGCAGCAGCACCTGGATGTGCGAGCCGTCGACGTCGGCATCGGACAGGATGCAGATCTTGCCGTAGCGCAGACCGCTCAAATCCGGCGTGTCGTTCGGCCCGTGCGGATCGACGCCGATCGCGACCGCGATATCGTGGATTTCATTGTTCGCGAACAGCCGGTCGCGCTCGGTTTCCCACGAGTTCAGCACCTTGCCGCGCAGCGGCAGGATCGCCTGGAATTCCTTGTCGCGGCCC
>CBIHNU010000079.1:0-1575 GCA_966211585.1 uncultured Noviherbaspirillum sp.
GCTCGAAACGCCTCGGACGCGCGGACACGGTTCATAAACGCGGTCGTGTTCGCGCTCTTCACGAAGTTGCCGGAGCCGGTAAATGTACGGCTCGAAATGCCGGGGCGGCTGGTCTTCTGAACCGGGCCGCCTGGATTCGTGCAGCTCGGGATAGTCGTGTCGATTTCCGTGGCGGAAAGATTGAAACTGCGGGTCTTGATGCCGCACAGGTTCGAAAATACTTCAGGATCTGCGCCATCGCTGATCTTAATCAGCAAAAGGCGGCCAAGCTGCTGGCCATCGGGCATGGTGGTCTCCTAGTGGTGGTGTGGTGGTGGCCGGCGCGAAGAGCTACGGCTTTTCGGTGTTGGCCACGAATTCTATGACCGCGTGGCTGGTCAGCCCGTCAGCGTCGCGAAATGTCCGCGTCTGCTGGTGGAGGATGGAAATCAATCGGTTGGTCGGCAGCGTGATCGGCGCCAGATGCAGGCTCTCGACGACAGCGTCAGCGATTGCCTTGACCTCCTCGTAACCGACCTCTTGCGACCAAGCATGCATTGTCAGGTAGATGAGGCTGCCGGAAATGCATGTCGCGTCGGCCCGTAGAGTTTGAGCCTCACCGATGGTGACATATGGGTAGATCACTGGATCTGGCGGCTGATCATGAACTCTGCCGTTGATGAGCGACGTCACCGTGGCGTCCGCCCGTAGCCTTGAGCGCATCGCGCTCTGCAATTCGAGTTCTGCGCTCGCCATGTCATTTTCCCATAGCTTCGCGCACCGCCTTGTTGACGGCCGCCAGGATCTTCTTGCGGATTGCTGGCTTCATGGCTCGGTAAGTCGGGAAGATGTGAGGTTGCGCCTTGATGCCAGGGTGCATATGCCCCTCGCCTGCGGCTGCTTTCTTCTTCCCAAGAACTGTCCCACCGCCCTTGGCGGTGCTGTGCGGTGCTGTACCGAATTCTAGGAAGCGCCAGATAAACTTGGCATAAATGCCAGCGGCGCTTGGATCTTTCGACCCACGGATGCCGACACGCTCCTGAATCGGACGATTGGCAACCGCATCTCCGTCGATGCTCTCCATGTAGTCGAGCGTCGCACCTGTTGGCGCCTTTGAGCGGATTGCGTCGGCCAGCTCATCGGCGGCCTTAAGCTTCGCCGGCGCCGTGTGCTTCTCAATGTTGGGCGCAAGCTGTTCGAGCCGCCTCATCAAGGCATCGCGGCCCTTCAGTTCGGCCTTCATCGCCATCAGGTCGCAACTCCCTGCGTAGCCATCATATCGAGGTAGCCGTTTTTCTGATCGCTGTTGACGATCGAGGTGATGTTAAACACCCGCGAAGGGTCGCGAGCGTCCACGACACGCCAGGCAGTCGAAACTTGCCTGGAATTCGTATTGCTGTGGACGCGCATCACATATGGCTGCGTGCCCGTAAGCCGGGCGGCGATAACTGGCTCGCCCCCCCGAAGCGGAATGAACTCGGCAAACTCGCTGAAAACAGTCTCGAACTTGCCGGCCTGCTCATTGCCGTATTCGTTTTCGAAGGTCGGGCCGCGGCGCTGGAAATGCAGCTTTTGACGCATTTTGCCGGCTGTCAT